>NZ_JAACYI010000039.1 GCF_009996735.1 Cellulomonas sp. APG4
GGCGTGCGTCGGCGCCGGGGCTGCCGAGGGCTGCCCACCGGGGGTGTGCCCGGCGGGCTCCGTCCCGGTGGGGACGGTGCCCGGCGCCGGCGTGCCGGCGGCACCGGTGTGCGGTCCGGCCGGGACCTCGGAGGTCGCGGGGCCTGCGGGGCCGCCGGCGTGCGCGCCGCCCGCACCCGGCGGGGGTGGCGTGGGGCGCGGGGCCGCGTGCTGGCCCATCGCGGCCCTGTCGGCGGCGGTCAGGCCGTCCTCGGGCTCGCCGTTCGGAGGTCGGGACGTGGGGGTGGACATCGATCGGCTCCTGTCGCTCAGCGACTGCTGCGGCGGCCGGCCGGGTCACTCGGCCGCGCTCCTCGCGCCTCAACGTAGCGCCGTGGGACACGGCCCGCGCGGCGGTCCACCGGACCAAGGTCCCCTGGTGGAGGGCCACGGCCCGACGGGACCATGGATGCGGCCGGAGCGGCCATGTCCTGGGAGGGAACACATGAACCTGCTCGACCGCAGTCGGACGATTGCGCCCGCGGGGTACAACCGCTGGTTCGTGCCCCCCGCTGCCCTCGCTGTCCACCTGTCGATCGGCCAGGTCTACGCGTTCAGCGTGATCAAGGATCCCCTGGTGGACAGGTTCTACCCGGAGACGCAGGTGGGCACACCGATCGCGGTGATCTTCTCGCTCGCGATCGTCATGCTCGGCCTCTCCGCGGCCTTCGGTGGCGTCTGGATGGAGCGCAACGGGCCACGCAAGGCGATGGTGCTCTCGGCGACGTTCTGGGTCACGGGGTTCCTCGTGGGTGCGCTCGGCGTGCAGCTCGGGCACCTGTGGCTGGTCTACCTCGGCTACGGCGTGATCGGCGGCATGGGCCTGGGCATCGGGTACATCTCGCCGGTCTCGACCCTCATCAAGTGGTTCCCGGACCGGGCCGGCCTCGCGACGGGGCTCGCGATCATGGGCTTCGGTGGCGGCGCACTCGTCGCCGCACCGCTCACCCAGTGGCTGCTCAACACCTATGGCGGCCCGCCGGCCGAGGCCCTCGTGCCGACCATGCTCACGCTCGCGGCGATCTACGCGGTGCTCATGCTCGCGGGTGCCGCGGTGATCCGCCTCCCCGCGCCGGGCTGGAAGCCCGAGGGCTGGACGCCGGTGGTCAAGAAGGGTGCGATGCAGACCCTCGCCGACGTGCGCGTCCGCAACGCCGTGCGCACGCCGCAGTTCTACCTGCTGTGGGTGGTGCTGTTCGTCAACGTCACCGCGGGCATCGGCATCCTCGAGGACGCCAAGCCCATGATCATGGACTTCTTCCCCGACGACGTGACCGAGGCCGCGGCCATCGGGTTCGTGGGCCTGCTGTCGCTCGCGAACATGAGCGGTCGCTTCGGCTGGTCGAGCCTGTCGGACAAGATCGGCCGCAAGCTCACCTACGTGATGTACCTGGGCGTCGGCGCGGCCCTCTACACCGTGCTCGCCGTCGCAGGCAGCACCGCGACCGCGCTGTTCGTGACGGTCGCCTTCGTGATCGTGAGCTTCTACGGCGGCGGCTTCGCGACAGTGCCTGCCTACCTCAAGGACCTGTTCGGCAAGCTCGAGGTGGGGGCGATCCACGGACGCCTGCTGACGGCGTGGTCGGCTGCGGGTGTCGCGGGCCCCCTGATCGTCAACGCGATGGTCGACGGGCGGCGCGAGGCCGGGATCGAGGGACCCGAGCTCTACCTGCCCTCGATGACGGTGATGGCCGCCCTGCTGGTCGTCGGCTTCGTCGCGAACCTGCTCATCCGCCCGGTGCACGAGCGCCACCACGAGGTCGCCGAGGCGACCGACGAGCTCGACGCACCGGCCCCCGACCGCTCCGGCGACCTCGTCGCCGCCGCTCCCCAGGAGGCCTGACGTGGCCACGACCCCCGCGACCACCCCCACGAAGGTCACCGCGACGCCGTCGTCCGCCGCGAGCATGCCGGGCGCGCCCGTGCGCGTCATGGCCGTCGCCCTGTGGGGCGTGGTCGGCACGCTGCTCGGCTACGGGATCCTGCAGACCGTGCTGAAGGCCGCGGCGCTCTTCGGCTGAGCGCGGCGCCGTCCCGGCTCAGCCCTCACCGAGCCGGGACCGCAGGCCCGCGAGCTCGGCGCGCAGCTCGCGCGGCACGCGGTCGCCCACGTGGTCGAACCACGCGTCGGTCAGCTCGCACTCGCGTGCCCACGCCACGGGGTCGACGTCGTGCAGGGCCGCGAGGTCCTCGGGCGTCACGTCGAGGTCCTCGACCTCGAGCGAGCCGGGGGCGGGCACCAGGCCCACCGGGGTCTCGACGGCCTCGGCCGTGCCCGCGACGCGGCCGGCGACCCACGCGAGCACGCGCGAGTTCTCGCCGAACCCGGGCCACAGGAACCGCCCGTCGGCGTCCTTGCGGAACCAGTTGACGCAGAACACCGCGGGCGCGGCCGCTCCCAGCCGCTCGCCGACCCGCAGCCAGTGCGCCCAGTGGTCACCCACGTGGTAGCCGCAGAACGGCAGCATCGCGAACGGGTCGCGACGCAGGTCGCCCACCGTCCCCTCGGCCGCGGCCGTCTGCTCGGACGAGATCGTCGCGCCCAGGAAGACGCCGTGCGCCCAGTCGCGGGCCTGGGCCACGAGCGGCACGTTCGTCGCGCGGCGGCCGCCCACGAGGATCGCGTCGATCGGCACACCCGCCGGGTCCTCCCACGAGTCCGCGATGCTGGGGCAACGGTCCGCGCGCACCGTGAAACGCGAGTTGGGGTGCGCGGCCGGGCGGTCGCTCGCGGGCGTCCAGTCCCGGCCCTGCCAGTCGACCAGGTGCGCGGGCGGCTCGTCCGTCAGGCCCTCCCACCAGACGTCGCCGTCGTCGGTCAGGGCGACGTTCGTGAAGATCGTGTCCGAGGCCACCATCGCGACCGCCGTCGGGTTGGTGGCCTCTCCGGTGCCTGGCGCGACGCCGAAGAACCCGGCCTCCGGGTTGATCGCGCGCAGGCGCACCCGGCCGTCCTCGTCGGGCACCGGGCGCATCCACGCGATGTCGTCCCCCAGGGTCTCGGCCGTCCAGCCCGGGAGGGTGGGCCGGATCATGGCGAGGTTCGTCTTGCCGCACGCTGACGGGAAGGCGGCCGCGACGTGGAACCGGCGACCCTCGGGCGAGGTGAGCCGCAGCACGAGCATGTGCTCGGCGAGCCAGCCCTCGTCGCGCGCGATCGCCGACGCGATGCGCAGGGCGAAGCACTTCTTCCCGAGCAACGCGTTGCCGCCGTAGCCCGAGCCGTAGGACCAGATCTCGCGGGTCTCGGGGAAGTGCGAGATGTACTTGGTGCTGCTGCACGGCCACGGGACGTCGGGGCGGCGGGCGCCGTCGGCGTCCACGAGCGGCATGCCGACGCTGTGCACGGCCGGGACGAACGCGCCGTCGGTGCCCAGCTGCTCGAGCACCGCGGTGCCCACGCGCGTCATCAGGTGCATGCTCACCACGACGTAGGGCGAGTCGGTGATCTCGACGCCGTACTGCGCGAGCGGTGAGCCCACCGGGCCCATCGAGAACGGCACCACGTACATGGTGCGGCCGCGCATCGCGCCGTCGAACAGGTGCTGGAGCTCGGCCCGCATCGCGCCCGGCGCGCGCCAGTTGTTGGTGGGTCCGGCGTCGGCCTCGTGCTCGGAGCAGATGAACGTGCGGCTCTCGACACGTGCGACGTCGTCGGGGGTCGAGCGTGCGAGGTAGCTGCGGGGCCGCTTGACCGGGTCGAGCGGGAGGAACGTGCCCTGCTCGACGAGCTGTGCGCAGAGCCGCTCGTACTCCGCGGACGAGCCGTCGCACCACACGACGTCGTCGGGCCGGGTGAGCTCGGCGATCGCGCTGACCCAGGAGCGCAGCCGCGCGTGCCCGGTGGGGGCGGTGGTCTGGGCGCGGGGCACCGCGGGGGCGGTGGTCTGGGCGCCGGGAGCGACCTCGGGGGCGGTGGCCTGGGCGCCGAGAGCGATCTCGGTGTGCGGGCCCGACGGCGGGCGGTGGTCGAGTGCGGTCATGGGACGTGGCCTCCTCGGGACGTGGGCTCGTCCCCACCGTGCTCACGCTGCGACGCATCTTCAACGCCGATCAGGCCGCAAGAACCGCTGTTCTTTCGCTACCGTCACATCCATGGCCTCGCGACCGGTGATCGAGCTGCCCCACCCCGAGGGTCCCACCCAGGCGGGCGACGACCTGCTCACGCTCGGGCGCCGCATCCGCCACGTCCGCACCCGGCGTGGGATGACGCTCGAGCAGCTCGGCCAGGCGGCGGGCGCCACGGCGAGCCAGCTCTCGCTGGTCGAGAACGGGCACCGCGAGCCGCGTCTCGGCCTGCTCCAGGCGATCGCGTCCGCGCTCGGCGTCGGGGTGCAGGACCTCCTCGCGCCCGAGCCGCCGTCGCGCAGGGCCGCCCTCGAGATCGAGCTCGAGCGCGCGCAGCGCTCGACCCTCTACCGCGGGCTCGGACTGCCGGCCGTGCGGCCCTCGCGCACGCTGCCCACCGAGGCGCTCGAGGCGCTCGTCGGCCTGCACTCCGAGCTGACCCGGCGGGCCGAGGCCGCGATCGCCACGCCCGAGGAGGCGCGCCGCGCCACCACCGCCCTGCGCAGGTGGATGCGTGAGCGCGACAACCACCTGCCCGAGATCGAGGACGCGGCCGAGGAGGCGCTGCGCACCGGCGGCTACACGTCGGGCGCCCTGACGCACCGCAGCGTCGCGCGCATGGCCGAGCACCTGGGCTTCACGCTCATCCACGTGGACGACCTGCCGCACTCGACGCGCACGGTCACCGACCTCGCGCACGGCCGCATCTACCTGCCGCCCGCGTCGATCCCGGGCGGGCACGGCCTGCGATCGCTCGCGCTCCAGGCGATCGCGCACCGCGTGCTGGGTCACGAGCGTCCCGCCGACTACGCCGACTTCCTGCGCCAGCGCATCGAGATCAACTACTTCGCGGCGGCGTGCCTCATGCCGCGCACGGCTGCCGTCGCGTTCCTCACCGAGGCCAAGCGGGCCAAGGACCTCGCGGTCGAGGACTTCCGCGACGCGTTCGGCGTGACGCACGAGACCGCGGCCCAGCGCATGACCAACCTGCTCACCTCGCACCTGGGCCTGCGGCTGCACTTCATGCGGGTGGGCGACGACGGCACCCTCTACAAGGGATACGAGAACGACGACATGCCGCTGCCCACCGACTCGACCGGCGCGATCGAGGGGCAGCTCGTGTGCCGGCAGTGGCCCGCGCGGCAGGCGTTCACCCGGACGGTCCGGACCACCGAGTACCACCAGTACACCGACACGCCCGCGGGCACGTTCTGGGCGTCGACGCAGACGGGCACGGCCTCGGGCGGGGCGTTCTCGATCAGCGTCGGTGTGCCGTTCGCGTCGGCCAAGTGGTTCCGCGGTCGCGAGACCGCGACGCGCACGCGGTCGACCTGCCCCGACCCCGGCTGCTGCCGCCAGCCCGCGCCGCGGCTGAGCGAGCGCTGGGCCGACCGCGCGTGGCCGAGCGCGGCCGTGCACGCGCAGATCCTCGCGCCGCTGCCGGTCGGTGCGTTCCCGGGGGTCGAGGAGTCCGAGGTGTTCGAGTTCCTCGACCGGCACAGCACCGACTGAGCGGGTTCCGGCGCGCAGCGCTCAGGAGTGCGGTGCGCCGCCCGCGCGCGCGGCCTCCTCGACCGCGGTGGCCACGCGCGTCGTGACCTCGGGGTTGAACACGCTCGGCACGATGTAGGTCGGGTTGAGCTCGTCCTCGCCCACCACCTCGGCGAGCGCGTGGGCCGCCGCGAGCAGCAGCTCGGGTGTCACGCGGTGCGACTGCGCGTCGAGCAGCCCACGGAACACCCCGGGGAACGCGAGCACGTTGTTGATCTGGTTCGCGAAGTCCGAGCGGCCCGTGCCGACGATCGCCGCGTGCTGCGCGGCCTCGTCCGGGTCCACCTCGGGACGCGGGTTCGCCATCGCGAACACGATCGAGTCCGGCGCCATGGTCGCGATGTCGTCCCCGGTGAGGATGTCGGGGGCCGAGAGGCCGATGAAGACGTCGGCGCCCACCAGGGCCTCGCGCAGCGTGCCCGTGACCTGGCGCGGGTTGGTGTGCTCGGCCGTCCAGCGCAGCGAGGTGTCCAGGCCGGGCCGGCCCACGTGCACCACTCCGTCGATGTCGCACACCACGGTGTCGGTCACGCCCGCGGCCATGAGCAGCTTGAGGACCGCCGTGCCGGCCGCGCCCGCCCCGGACATGACCACGCGCACCTGGTCGATGCGCTTGCCGACGACCTTGAGCGCGTTCGTGAGCGCCGCGAGGGCCACGATCGCCGTGCCGTGCTGGTCGTCGTGGAACACCGGGATGTCGAGGCGCTCGCGCAGGCGCCGTTCGACCTCGAAGCACCGCGGCGCCGAGATGTCCTCGAGGTTGATGCCCGCGAACACGGGTGCGATCGCGCACACGGCGTCGACGATCCCGTCCACGTCGGTCGTGTCGAGCGCGATGGGGAACGCGTCGATGTCGGCGAAGCGCTTGAACAGCGCGGCCTTGCCCTCCATGACGGGCAGCGCCGCGAGCGGTCCGATGTTCCCCAGGCCGAGGACGGCGGTGCCGTCGGTCACCACCGCGATCGTGTTGCGCTTGATCGTGAGGTTGCGTGCGTCCGCGGGCCGCGCCGCGATCGCCTCGCACACGCGCGCGACGCCGGGGGTGTAGATCATCGACAGGTCGTCACGCGTGCGGATCGGCACCTTCGACTCGATCGAGAGCTTCCCGCCGAGGTGCATGAGGAAGGTCCGGTCGCTCACGCGGTCCACCTCGACGCCCTCGAGCCCGCGCAGTCCCGCGACGATCTGCGCGGCGTGCTCCTCACCGCGCGTCGCGCACGTGACGTCGACGCCGATCTGCTCGTGCCCCGAGGCCGTCACGTCGAGCGCGGTGACGATGCCACCGGCGTGCTCGATGGTCGTGGTCAGCTCGCTCACCGCCGTGGGGCGGGCCTGGACCTTGAGGCGGACGGTGATCGAGGACGAGACACTCGGCGCTGAGCTCATGGCGCCCATTGTGCAGCCCGGCGTCCCTAGGTTGGGCACGTGCACCCGCTCGCCGCGCTCGCCGCCCTGCCCGGCGTCGCCGAGGCCGTCGAGGAGGCGCGCGAGGCGTGCACCCGGCTGCGCTGGCACCGCGCGCTGCGCCGGCAGTGGGCGGTCGTGCGTGCCGAGGCGGACGTCCGGGCCGCGTGGGCAGGCCTCGCGGCCGACGGCGTGCGCGTCCCGCTCGACCTGGTGCGCGACGTCGCGAGGGGGGCTGCCGAGCCGCCGTCGGGCCCGGCAGGCGGCGCGGTGCTCGGTGCCCTGCGCGTCCAGGCCGAGGTCTCGCGTCTCATGGCGGCGCCCGGTGCGGCCGGCCCCGCAGGCCCCGCGGTGCCCGTGGCCCAGCTGCTCGCTCGCCTGCACGCGGTGCTCGGCACCGGTGGACCCGGACGTCCGCGCGAGGCGGCGGCGCCCCAGGACCTCACGGGCCTCGGCCCGGCCCCCGCAGGTGCCGAGCTCGCGCACCGTCTGCGGGGCGTGGCCGAGCTGGCCGCCCAGCCGCTGCCGCCCGGTGTGCCCGCCCTGGTCCGGGCCGCCGTCGTGCACGGCGAGCTGCTGGTGCTGCGGCCGTTCGACGCCGGCAACGGCGCCGTGGCCCGGGCCGTGCTGCGCCACCTGCTCACGCGCGACGGCGTCGAGCCCGTGGGGGTCGTGGTCCCGGAGCTCGCGTGGACGGCGCAGCCGATGCTGCACCTGTCGCGGGCCGCGGGTCTCGCGACCGGGCGGCCCGAGCCGGTCGCGGCCTGGCTGGTGCACTGCGCCGCGGCGGTCACGGCGGGGGCGCGGGATGCGACCGAGGTCGCGGACGCGGTGCTCGCGGGGCGCGGGCTGGTCAGCGGGACGCGCTGACACGCACGAGGACGGCGCCCCCGCAGGGACGCCGTCGTCGCCAGCACGGGTAGCGAGGTATCAGGCGCTGCACAATCTGCCGTGACGGGGAACGCCCCGTTCATGCAGGTCCGCTCGTGGACTGGTCGCGCGTGGGTTCTCGCTGCCCGCTGTGCTGTTGTGCTTCCTTTGTACGCCTGTCGGCGCCCAGACGGAAGGGACGGGCGACCCTTGTCCGAGTTCGCCCGATCCTGCGTCCGGCTCGTGGGACGTGCATCCCACGAGCCGGTCCTCAGGCGGGGCCGCGACGCCGACGCACGAGCAGCACGGCCAGCGCCGCGGCGAGCACGAGGGCCGCGAGCACGGGCAGGCCGTGCCGGGGCTCGGGCAGGCGGGACCGGAGCGTCACGGGCCGCTCGAAGCGCAGCACGTCCCAGCCGCGCTCGGCTGCGAGCCGCCGCAGCGTGCGGTCGGGGTTGACCACGGCCGCACTGCCGACCGCCTCGAGCATCGGCACGTCCGTGATCGAGTCCGAGTAGGCGTGGCTCGCGGCGAGGTCGTACCCCTCGCGCTCGGCGAGCTCAGCGATCGCCGTGGCCTTGTGCGGGCCGTAGGCGTAGAAGTCGATGTTGCCGGTGTAGCGCCCGTCGGCCACCTCCATGCGCGAGGCGATCACGTGGTCGGCGCCGAGCAGCGCGGCGATCGGCTCGACCACCTCGGCACCCGAGGCCGAGACGATCACCACGTCGTGGCCGGCCGCGTGGTGCTCCTCGATGAGGGCGAGGGCCTCGGCGAACACGGTCGGCTCGATGTGCAGGTGCAGCGTCTCCGCGACGATCTGCGAGACCTGGGCGACGTCCCAGCCGGCGACCATCGCGGACAGGTGGGCCCGCAGGCGCTCGGTCTGGTCCTCGTCCGCGCCGCCCACCAGGAACAGGAACTGGGCGTAGGCGGTGCGCACCACGTCGCGCCGGGTGATGAGGCCGCCCGCGTAGAAGGGCCGCGAGAAGGCGGTGGCCGACGACGTCGCGATGATCGTCTTGTCGAGGTCGAAGAACGCCGCCGCGCGCGGCGGACTCGCGTCGGGCGTCTGCATGAACCCCTCCTCGGCTCGGCCCGAGCGTAGCGACGACGCGGACCCGGGTGTCCACGGACCCGGTTGCGCGCGTCGTGTCCCCAGGCGGGCGGGACCCCCGACGGCGACGTCGCGGCAGGCGCCCAGCCTGTGGAGGTGCGAACGGCAGGGGCAGGACGACGGCGTGACGGATCCGGTCCGGCCCGCGTCGGGGTGGCGACGGGCGGGCTGGTCCGGGTGGTGGGTGCGCGGGGCGGCGCGGGCGCGACGACGTTCGCGGCGCTGGTCGCGCGCAGCGTCGCGGCCACCCGCCCGGTGGTGCTCGTCGACGTGGGTCTGCTCGGCGGCGGCACCGAGGTGGTGCTCGGCATCGAGGACGCCCCTGGCGCGCGGTGGGCCGATCTCGCGGCCGTGCAGGGCGAGCTCGATCCGGCCGACCTCGACGGGGTGCTGCCGCACTGGGGCGACGTCCACGTGCTGGGGCCGGACCGCCGCGGCGCCCCGGACGCGCTCGACGCCCTCGCGGCAGTGCTCGACGCGCTGCGCCGTGCGGGCCGCACGGTGGTGATGGACGTCCCGGCCGCGGCGCTCGCGGATCCGCGCGTACGGACCGCGTGCACGTGGCCGCGGAGCCGGACGCGGGACGTGCTCGTCACGACGCAGGACCTCCCCGGCGTCGCGGCGGGCCTCGCGGTCGCGCCGCTCGTGGCCCCGGACGCCGCGCTCGTGCTGCGGGCACGGCGTAGCTCACGGGTCGCCCCGGCCGAGGCCGCGCACGTGCTCGGCCTCGGCTGCCTTGGTGTGCTGGCCGATGAGCGGGGCCTTGCCGGCGCGATCGAGCGGGGCCTGGGTCCCGTCGTGCGTCGACGTGGCCAGCTCGCCCGCGCCGCGCAGCGCGTCGCGGGTCTCCTCGACGTCGCGCCACGGCGGTCGGCGTGAGCGAGCGGAGCGGCCCCCGGGCGGTGCAGGTGCGGCCCGCGCGTCCGGGACGGCGACCTCCGTCACCGGCGATGGTTGCGGCGGTGCGTCGCGAGGTCGCCGAGCTGGGCGACGACGCGCGCCTGGACGACGTGGTCGTGCGGGTCGCCGGCGTGCTCGGCAGCAACGATCGCGCGCACCTGGTCCGAGCCGTCCGCGACGAGCTCTCGGGGGCCGGCCCGCTGCAACCGCTGCTCGACTCCGAGGGCGTGACCGACGTGCTGGTGAACCGCCCCGACGAGGTGTGGTTCGACCGCGGCCACGGGCTCGAGCGGGCAGCGGTGGACCTGGGCGATGCGCGCGCCGTCCGAGCGCTCGCCGTGCGACTCGCGGCCGTCGCGGGTCGCCGGCTCGACGACGCGAGCCCCATGGTGGACGCGAGCCTCCCGGACGGGACCCGGCTGCACGCCGTCCTGCCGCCCGTCGCCGACGGCGGCGCCGTGCTCAGCCTGCGCGTGCTCCGGCGGCGCCGGTGGACGGTCCCCGAGCTGCTGGCCTCGGGCGGCCTCACGCCCACGTTCGCGGGGACCCTCCACGCGCTCGTGCGGGCCCGCGCCAACCTCCTCGTCTCCGGCGGCACGGGGACCGGCAAGACGACCCTCCTGGGCACCCTGCTCGGCCTCGTGCCGCACGACCACCGCCTCGTGTGCATCGAGGAGGCGCCCGAGCTCGACCCGGACCACCCGCACGTGGTCCGGCTCGTCGCCCGGCCGGCCAACGTCGAGGGTGCCGGCGAGGTGAGCCTGAGCGACCTCGTGCGCACCGCACTGCGCATGCGCCCGGACCGGCTCGTCCTCGGCGAGTGCCGCGGGGCCGAGGTGCGCGACGTGCTCTCGGCGCTCAACACGGGCCACGAGGGCGGCTGCGCGACGATCCACGCCAACACCGTCGAGGACGTGCCCGCGAGGCTCGAGGCCCTCGGGGCGCTCGCGGGCCTGGACCGGGCCGCGCTCGCGGCCCAGGCGGTCAGCGCCGTCCACGCCGTCGTGCACCTGCGTCGCGACGGCGGCCTGCGCTACGTGAGCCAAGTGGGTGAGGTCGTGCGCGAGCCCGGCGGTCTCGCGGTCCGACCGGTGCTCGAGCGTCGCGCGTCCGGGGCGGTCGCGACGTCGCCCGGCTGGCCCGCGTTCGCGCGTCGCTGGGGCGTCGAGGTCACGCCGTGAGGCGCGGCCCCGTGCGCCTGGTCCCCGACGGGCTGCGGCGCGAGGTGCGCCCCGGGCCGTCCGCGGGTGCGCTGCACGGCGTGGTCGAGGCCGCGGCCGCCCTGCGCAGCGGGGCGACACCCGAGGCCGCGTGGGCGTCCCAGCACGTGCGCTGCGACGACGGTGCACCGCGCACCGCAGACCTCGTCGCCCGCCTCGGTGTCACCGCGGCCCAGGCTGCGGCGATCGCGGCGGCCGCGGCGTGCGCGCGCGAGCTCGGTGCCCCTCCGGCGGAGGTCCTCGTGCGCGTGGCCGAGGCGCTCGAGGCCGACGAGCGGGCGGCCGTGGCACGCCGGACGGCGCTCGCGGGCCCGCGTGCCACGGCGCGACTGCTGCTCTGGCTGCCCGTGCTCGGGCTCGTCCTCGGCGCGGCGCTCGGTGCCCGGCCGTGGGAGGTCCTCCTCGACGGCGGCACGGGGACGGTGCTCGGCGGGGCGGGCGCGCTCCTCGCACTCGCGGGTCGACGGTGGTCGCAGCGGCTCGTGGACCGTGCGACCCGTGCGGGCGGCGGACCGTGAGCCGGGTGGCGCGCCTCGGGGTACGCGCGACGGGGCGTCCGGCACCCTCAGGGTCGGCCGTCGAGGTCGCGGTGCCCACCGTCCTCGATCTGCTCGACGCCGCGTGCACCTCTGGTGCCGCCGCACCGCGGGCGCTCGAGGTCGTGGGTGCCGGGATCGGGGGCAGGAGGGGGCTCGGCCTCGTGCGCGTCGCGGCGAGGCTGCGGCTCGGCGCGTCCTGGGACGAGGCGTGGGAGGGTGCCGACGGCGCCCTGCGCCCCGTCCGCGTCGCGCTGCGCGGCTCGTGGGAGCAGGGGACCCCTCCGGCGGGCGCCCTGCGCTCCGCGGCGGGCACCGCGCGCGTCGAGGCCCAGGCCGAGGCGCTCGAGGCTGCGGGCCGCCTCGGGGTGCGCCTCGTGCTCCCGCTGGGCCTGTGCTTCCTCCCGGCCTTCGTCCTGGTCGGGCTCGTCCCGGTGCTGCTCGGCATGGCGGGGGCGTCGCTCGGGTGAGTGCGCTCGCCCACAGCCCGGCGCGCCGGGGCGGCGTCCACCGGGCCGACGGTCCTCTCCCGCGCGCCGTGGTGCGGGCGACGACCGTGGCGGAGCGGCACCGCGCCGTCCGTCGGCCGGTCCGGCGGTGATCGAAGGAGGAACGCATGGGACGAGGACGAGGACCTGGGCCGCACGGGTCGGCCCCGACGGTGGCACGGGTACGGCCCCCGGGCCGCGGGCCCGGGCCCGCTGCCGCACGCCCACGGGGTGCCGGCCGTCGGCTGCGGCGCGCGCTCGCGGTGGGGCGCGACGCGGGCATGGCCACGGCCGAGTACGCGATCGCGACGGTCGCGGCTGCAGGTTTCGCGGGGCTGCTCATCGCGATCCTGCGCAGCGACGAGGTGCGCGGGCTGCTGCTCGGCATCGTGCGCGGGGCGCTGGCCACGTGAGGCGGTGGCGGGGGCGGGCGCCGCGACCGGGCAGGAGCGTGCGGGGGGGGCCCCGCCCGGGACCCCCCGTCTGGGTTCTCCGCGCGGCGGGTCTTCTGGTCCCCCTTCTGTCGCTTCCCCCCCCCCCCCCCCCCCCCCTCCCCCCCCCGCGCCGGGGCACGGGCGCGGGGGGGGGGGGCCCCCGCGCCCTCCCCGTCCCC
>NZ_JAACYI010000003.1 GCF_009996735.1 Cellulomonas sp. APG4
TGGCGGGGGGGGGGGCGGTGGCGTCGGCGGGGGGGGGGGTGGCGGCGGCGGGGGCGGTGGCGTCGGCGGGGGCGGTGGCGTCGGCAGCGGGGGCACTCCCGGCTGCGGCCGCACATGCGACGGCGCCGTCGTCGTCGGTGGGGTTCTCCGCCTGGCTCGCGAGGTCGGCGTCCCGGCCGAGCAGCGCCGCGACGTCCACCTGCTCGTCGGCGCTCGCCAGGAGCAGAGCGACGGGCGCCCCCACGTCCACGCGGTCGCCTGCGGCCGCGAGCTGCCGGGCGAGCACGCCGTCCTCCTCCGCGGTGAGCTCGACCACGGCCTTGTCGGTCTCGATCTCGGCCAGCAGGTCGCCGACAGCGACGGTCGCGCCCTCGGCCACGGCCCACGAGGCGATCACCGCGTCGGTCGCGTTCGCGAGGACCTCGGGCATGCGCACGATGCTCGCCATCTCAGCCACCGAACCCCTCGACGACGCGGCGCAGGCCCGCCACCACCTCGTCGGTCTTCGCGATCGCGGCCCGCTCGAGCACCTTGGAGATGCTCGGCGACGCCTCGCGGCCGGTGACCCGCTGCACGGGCTGGTCGAGCCAGTCGAAGAATCGTCGTTGGATCTCGTCCGAGAGCCAGCCGCCGTACGACGTGCCCACAGCCCCCTGCTCGACCACGAGGACGTTGCCCGTCTTGCGGATCGACTCCCCCACCGTCTGCCAGTCCAGGCTCGCGCGGTCGAGCCAGCGCAGGTCGACCACCTCGGCGTCGACACCGCTCGCCTCGACGGCCTCGAGGCTGTGACCCACCATGCTCAGGTAGGTCAGCACGGTCACGTCGGTCCCGGGGCGTCGCACGAGAGCGCGACCCACGGGCAGCTGGTAGTCGAGGTCGTCGACCGGCGCGGGGCCCGTGGTGCCGTAGAGGTCCACGTGCTCGAGCACGAGCACCGGGTCGTCGAGCGCGAGCGCCGCGTTGAGCAGGCCCACGTAGTCGAACGGCGTCGACGGCGCGACGATCCGCCAGCCCGGTGCCGTCGCGAAGATGCCCGCGGGATCCATCGAGTGCTGCGAGCCGTAGCCCGTCCCGGCCGCGACCTTGGTCCGCAGCACGAGCGGGACGGCGTTGTCCCCGCCGAACATGTGCCGCGCCTTGCCCACCTGGTTGAAGACCTGGTCGGCCGCGACCCAGAGGAAGTCGGGGTACATGAACTCGACCACCGGCCGGAATCTCCCGTCGAGCGCCATCCCGCCGCCCAGGCCGAAGAACGCGTTCTCGCTGATCGGCGTCCCGAGCACGCGACCGGGGAAGGCATCGGGCAGACCCCTCGTCGCGCCGTTCGTCCCGCCACCCAGCCGGTGCACGTCCTCGCCGAGCACCACGACGCGCTCGTCGGCGGCCATGCGCCGTCCCATCACCCGCGCGACGGCTTCGATGAAGCGGGTCGGCGCGAGCTCTCCGCCGAACGTCGTCTCCTCCTCGGTGCGTGCACCCGCGACCTCGCTCAGGTCCCCGCGCACGCCCACGTCCACGAAGTCGGTCGACGGCCACAGCTCGGGCCGGATGCGGCGCACACCCGCCTTGGCGCCGGGCTCGGGCTCGAGGAGCGCATCGACGACGGCGGTCATGGCCTCTTGGGCCTGGCGGCGGGCGCCCGCGGCTGTGGGCTCGTCGAGCAGGCCGCGCGCGGCCATCTCCCCCGCGACCCGGTCGAGCGGGTCGCGCGCGCGCCACCCGGCCTCCTCGTCCTTGGGCCGGTAGCCGAACGCGCTGCCCGGGTAGGGACCGTTCTGGTGGAAGAACCGGTACACCTCTGCCTCGACCACCGTCGGGCCCTCACCCGAGCGCATGTGCTCGACGGCTGCCTGCGTCGCGAGGTGCACCGCGAGCGGGTCCATCCCGTCCACGCGCCACGCCGGGATCCCGAAGCCTGGACCGCGCCCCGAGAGCCGCGGCTCACCGGTGGCCTCGTCGACCCGGGTCGAGACCGCGTACAGGTTGTTCTCGATGAAGAAGCACAGCGGTACGTCCCACGCCGCCGTGAGGTTCATGCTCTCGAGCACCGACCCGATGTTCACGGCGCCGTCGCCGAAGTAGGTCACGGTCACGTCGTCGGTCCCGGCGTGCCGCTGGGCCCACGCGTTGCCGGCCGCGAGGGGCACGCCCCCGCCGACGATGGCGTTGGTGCCGAGCGCGCCCGCCTCGCGCCACTGGAGGTGCATCGACCCTCCGCGCCCGCGGCAGAAGCCCTCGGCGAGGCCGAGGATCTCGGCGAGCGTGCGGCGCAGCACGACGGCGACCTCGTCGGTGACGAGCGCCGTCAGGTCGAGCCGGGGTGCGACGTGCGCGATCGCCTTCGCGAGGAACTGGTGGTGCCCGCGGTGCGAGCCGTTGACGCCGTCGGACGAGCGCAGCGCGAGCACGGAGCCGACGGCGCCGCCCTCCTGGCCGATGCTCGAGTGCGCCGGACCGTGGACCAGGCCCTGGCCGGCGAGCTCGAGGACCGTCTCCTCGAAGGCCCGGACCAGGTGCAGCTGGCCGAGCATCGTCGCGAGGAGGGCGGGATCGGCGGCGTCCCAGTCCTCCGGCGTGGTGGAGACCTCGACCCACGGGACGGCCGGCTCGAGCGGCGTGGTGCGCACGCATCCTCCTGGAGCTCGGCGACGGCACCCTCGCCGTCGCGGACCCTTGGAGCCTACGCGCCGATTGGATACAGTGACAAGCCTCTTGTTCGGCCTGCATGCATGCTTGACGAGGTTGACACGGTCTATCGGATACATGGAGGCGACTCATGGCAGGCATCCCCGGGCTCGTCGGCACCGAGCACATCGGCTTCACCGTGCCGGACCTCGACGAGGCCGAACGCTTCTTCGTCGACGTCGTCGGGTGCGAGCGGCTGTTCTCGCTCGGCCCGTTCGCCTCCGACGACGGCTGGATGGCCGATCACCTGAACGTCGACCCGCGCACCGTGATGCGCGAGAACAGGTTCCTGCGCTGCCGCACGGGCCCGAACTTCGAGATCTTCCGCTACGAGACCCCCGAGCCGCCCGCACCTCAGCCACGCAACAGCGACATCGGCGGCCACCACCTCGCGTTCTACGTCGAGGACATCGACGCCGCCGTCGCCTACCTGCGCTCCCGGGGCGTCCGGGTGCTCGGCGAGCCCACGGCGAGCCGCAGCCACAACGAGGGCCAGCGGTGGGTGTACTTCCTAACGCCGTGGGGCATGCAGCTCGAGCTCGTGAGCTACCCCGACGGCAAGGCCTACGAGCGGGACCCCTCGATCGCGGGGCGGCTCTGGCATCCTGGCGACCCGACCGCCTGAGCGGTGTCGCAGCAGAGCACGGAGCAGCCATGACCGAGACCGCGGCCGGCCCCGCGTCGGCGCGCATCGCCGACGGCCTGCGCCGGCAGATCCTCGGTGGCGAGCGCGCTCCCGGGTCCCGCATCCGGCAGGAGGACCTCGCACGGGAGTTCGGGGCGAGCCGCCTCCCGGTGCGCGATGCGCTGCGACGGCTCGAGGCCGAGGGCCTCGTGCGGCTCGTGGCGAGCACCGGGGCGTGGGTCGAGCGCCTGAGCCTCGCCGAGTGCACCGAGGCCTACCTGGTGCGCGAGCGGCTCGAGCCGCTGCTCCTCGGCCTGTCCGCCCCCCACCTCGACCCCGAGGCGCTCGACCGCCTCGACGACCTCGCGCACCGCATGCAGGGGGCCGACCTCGAGACCTTCCTGCGCCTGGACAGGGAGTTCCACCTGCTCTCGTTCAGCGCGGCGCGCACCTACGCGCTCGGCGACCTCGTGCTGCGCCTGTGGAACTCGACGCAGCACTACCGGCGCGCCTTCGGGCTGCTCGTGGGCATCGCCGACAGCACCGCGACGCACGCCGAGCACCACCTGCTCGTCGACGCGCTGCGACGGGGCCAGGTGCGTGACGCCGAGGAGCTCCTCGCCGTCCACATCCGCCGCACGCGCGTCGAGCTCGCACGCCACCCCGAGCTCTTCGACGGCGCCTGACGGGCACGGCCCCGCCCGGGTCAGACGCCCGCGGGACGGCCACCGAGGTACAGGCGGGACAGCTCGGGGTCGGCGAGCAGCTCGGGAGCGGGTCCGGAGATGTGCACGCGGCCCAGGTCGAGCACGCAGCCCACGTCCGCCGCCTCGAGCGCGCGCCGCGCGTTCTGCTCGACCAGCAGCACCGCCGTGCCGTGGTCGCGCATGCGCACGATCTGCTCGAACACCGTCGCGGTCGTCTTGGGGTCCAGGCCCATCGACGGCTCGTCCAGCAGCACGACCTTGGGCTCCATCATCAGCGAGCGGGCGAACTCGACCTGCTTCTGCTGACCACCGGACAGCAGCCCCGCGAGCTGCCGCCACCGGTCCCCCACGATCGGGAAGATCTCCTGGACGCGAGCGACCCGCTCCTCGACCACCGCCTGGTCCCGCACGGTGTAGGCGCCCAGCCGCACGTTCTCCTCGACGGTCATCTCGGGGAAGACGCTGTGGCCCTGGAGCACGTGCGCGAGGCCCGCCGCGAGCATCTGCTGCGGGGTCCGGCCGGTCACGTCGTCGCCGGCCACCCGGATGGCGCCCGCCCGCGGCTGCAGCATGCCGCTCGCGACCTTGAGCACCGTGGACTTCCCCGCGCCGTTGGGTCCGACGAGGCACACGATCGTCGACGGCGGCACGTGCACCGAGAGCCCGCGCAGCACGAGGGCCGCGCGTCCGTAGCCGGCCTCGATGCCGTCGAGTGCGAGGAGCGGTTCAGACACCAAGGTAGGCCTCCAGGACGCGTGGGTCGGTCTGCACCTCGGCGGGCGCACCCTCGGCGATGGGTCGGCCCCGGTCGAAGACGACGACGTGGTCCGACAGGCTCATCACGAGGTCCATGTTGTGCTCGACGACGATGAACGTCCGGCCCTCGGCGTTGAGCTCGCGCACGAGGGCCGAGATGCGCCCGATCAGCGCCGGGTTCACGCCGCCCGCGGGCTCGTCGAGCATGACGATGCGCGGCTCGGCCATGAGCACGCCCGCGAGCTCGAGCAGCTTCTGCTGGCCGTAGGAGATGTTGCGCGCCTCGCTGTGCTCGAGGTGGTCGATGCCGACGCGCCGCAGCCACCCGCGCGCGCGCTCGAGCGACTCCTCGTCGTCGGCCCGGCGCCAGAGGTCGGCAGCGGTCGAGCGCACGCCCACGAGCATGTTCTCCATCACCGTCATGCGTGGGAAGACGCGGCACACCTGGAAGCTGCGGCCCAGGCCGAGGCGCGCGATCCGGTCAGGTGTCGCGCGGCTCACGTCCCGGCCGTCGAGCGTCACCGTGCCGCGGTCGGCGCGGATCATCCCGGTGACGCAGTTGAAGAACGTCGTCTTGCCCGAGCCGTTGGGGCCGATGATCGCGTTGATCCGCCCGGGCTTGAACTCGACGCTCGCGTCGTCGACCGCACGCACCCCGCCGAACGCCTTCGACAGCCCCCGGACGGTCAGCGCACCGCCGGTCACGGTCCCCGTCGCGGTCATCGGACCCTCCCCACCCCGCCGGGTGCCACCGGCGCGTCGTCGTCGGGCGCGTCCTGCGTCCCGTCCAGGAGCTGCTGCGCACTGACCTCGCGGATCGAGGACGCCTGCGGCCCGAACCGCGCGAACAGGCCCTTGACCGCGGGGATCACGCCCTCGGGCATGAACAGCACGACGAGTGCGAGCAGCAGCCCGGTCGCGACCAGGTGGAACTGCGTGTCGCCGAACTCCGCCTTGAAGAACTCGATCGCGAGGCCGACCACGATCGCCCCGAGCAACGGCCCGAAGAGCTCGCGGACCCCGCCCAGGAGCGCCATGAGCACCATGTACGCGCCCATGAGGATGGAGAACTGGAACACCGGGTCGAGGTCGCCGAACCACAGCGCGTACAGGGCGCCCGCGAGGCCGGTGAAGAACGCCGACCAGGCGAACGCGATGAGCTTGGCGCGGAACGTCGGGACGCCGAGCGCACGCGCCTTGTCCTCGTCCTCGCGCACCGCCTTGAGCCCCATGCCGAAGCGCGACCTGTCGATGCGCCACCACACGAGCAGCGCGAGCACGAGGGCCGCGACGTAGATGTAGTAGAAGACCTGGTGGTGCTCGGTCCGCATGAGCCCCTGGAACGCCCGCGGGACCATGAGGCCGGTGGAACCGCCCGTGAGCGAGGCCCAGCTCTGCGCGACGAGCAGCAGGATGAGCACGAACGCGATGGTCACGATCACGAACGAGGCGCCGCGCACGCGCAGCGCCGCGACGCCCACCGGGATCGCGATGACGACGACGACCAGCGGGGCGAGCGCGAGGGCCAGGAAGGGCGACATGCCCGTGCGGTCGATGAGGATCGCGACTGCGTAGGCGCCGAGCCCGAAGTAGGCCGCGTGCCCGAGCGAGATGTACCCCGTGAACCCGCCCATGAAGTTCCAGCCGGTCGCCATGAGGGCGTAGTTGAGGATCACGACGCCGGTCGAGAGCAGGTACCCGACCGACGTCGTCATCGGGAAGACCAGCACCACGACGGCGAGGGCCACGAGCAGGCCGACGCCGACGAGTCGGCGCGGGTCGCGGAGCAGCGGCGGGCGCGCGGCCCGGTTCCCCGCGGTGCGCTCGGCCGCGGGCGCGGCCGCCCGCGTGGTCTCAGAAGCGTTGCGCAAGGCGACCTCCGAAGAATCCCTGCGGCCGCACCATCAGGGTGACGAAGAGGGCCACGTAGAAGACGGTCTGGGCCCAGGTGGTCCCGAGCGGCACCTGGAGGAGCGACTGCGTGACGCCCAGCAGCATCGCCGCGACGGCCGCACCCGGGATCGACCCGAGGCCGCCGACGACGATGATCGCCATGAGTGGGCCGATCCAGTGCCAGTGGAGCGACGGGTAGATCGTCGCATCGAGCGCCAGGGCGGTGCCACCGACCGCCGCGGTGGCCAGCCCCAGGCCGAAGCCGTAGCTGGCCACCTTGGCGGTGTCGATGCCGACGAGCTCGGCGGCCTCCTTGTGCTGGATCGTGGCGCGCAGCGCCTGCCCGAAGGAGGTCTTCTTGAGCACGAACCAGAGGCTGCCGAGCGCGAGCGCGGCGAGGCCGAACGCGACGAGCTTCACGACGGCGACCTGCGCCCCCAGGACCTCGATGCTCGAGGCCCCGTAGTCCAGCCGGATCCTGCGCTGCACCCCGGTGAAGGTGAAGCCGAGCATCCCCTCGATCACGAGCGCGATCGCGAAGGTCAGCAGCACCGACATCATCGTCAGCGACGCGGGCTTGAGCCGGGTGATGAGCAGCCGCTGCATCAGCACGCCGATGCCGAAGAACAGCGGCACGGTGATGAGGAGCGAGATCATCGGGTCCAGCCCCGTCTGCACGGTGAAGAACCAGGCCAGGTAGCCCGCGAGGATGAGGAACGCCGAGTGGGCGATCATCACCACGCGCATGACTCCGAAGTAGAGCGTCAGACCCGAGGCCAGCAGGGCGTACAGACCACCCAGCAGGATGCCCAGGATCAGGCTCTGCAGCAGCAGTGCGGAGGACATGGGCTCAGCTCACCACTCCGGCTTGACGGCGATGAACTCGGCTGTCGCCTGGTCCTCGGGGAGCACGATCTCGGGCGAGCCGTCCACGTACTGCTGGATGAAGTGCGCGCCGTTCGGCCGGCCCGCCTCGTCCCAGCGCAGGTCACCGACGATGGTCGCGACCTCGTTCTCGTGGAGCCAGTCGACGAGCTCGGTCTGGCAGTCACCCTGCTCGGCGCAGCCCACGGCCTCGACGGCCGCGGTGACGACCTGACCCACCGTGTACGCGTTGGCCTCGTCCTCGGTGGGCTCGCGGCCCTCCTTCTCCATGACCATCTCGACGAAGTTCGCGTTGCCCTCGTACTCGGCCGCGGGCGAGTAGCCGTTCGGCGTCATGATCCCGTCCACCTTGTCCGCACCGATGGCCTCGACGAACTCAGGCAGCGTCGGGGCGGTGGTGAACGCCGCCATGCGCGGCTGGTAGCCGAGCTGACGCACCGCGAGGATCATGTTGACGCCGTCCTGGTACTGCGTGCCGCCCACGAGCAGGTCGGCGTCGGCCTCGGCGAGCTGCGCCGCGATGCCGCTGAAGTCGGTCGTGTTCGGCGGGTAGATCTCGTCGACGAGGATCTCGACCCCCGCTTCCTCGAGCTTGGCCTTGAGACCGTTGGCCGCACCCATCGCGAGCGGGTCGTCCATCGAGGCGAACGAGGCCGTCTCGGGACGCTCGCCGTCGGGCAGCGACATCAGGTGGTCGAAGAGGTAGTCGTAGTGCGTGTCCGCCACGGCGGGGGCGGCGTAGAAGAGGTTGCGGTAGCCCGCGGCGAAGATGTCCTCGGCCGCACCCGCGGGTTCGACGAAGAGCATCCCGTACTCCTCCGCGACGCGCGCCGAGGGCAGCACGAGCCGGCTCGAGAAGGGGCCGAAGATGAGGTCGACCTCCTCCTGGGTGATGAGCGCCTCGTAGTCGGCCACCACGCGGTCGGCGTTCGACTGGTCGTCGAGGATGACGAGCTCGACCTGGCGCCCGAGCAGGCCGCCGGCCTCGTTGATCTCGTCGCGCCAGATCTCGTAGCCGTTCTGCACGCCCTTGCCGGGCTCGGAGAAGTCGCCGGTCAACGGCAGCGAGATGCCGATGCGGATCGGGCCGTCGTCGTCGCCCTCCTCCTCGGCGCCTCCACCGCCGCCCGAGGAGCACGCGGTGAGCAGGAGCGCGGCTCCTGCGACCACGGCCGCGCCACGGGCGCGGCTCCGGGTGAGTCGTCGTGCGGACATGGGACCCTCCTACGTCGTCATTGACGGGTTCACGGTGCCATAGAGGGCGAGGAGCACTTCCAGGGGGATGAACGGACCGCAATCGTTTGCCCTCGATGCCGCGACGCTATAGGAGCAACCCGGCCCCGTCAACGCCTCCGCCCACCCCGTGACCCCAGCGTGATCTGGGGCGTCGCGCGCGCTCACAAGGCTGGGATAGCGCTGTCCGATCTGCCCTCGGGCGCCCCGTGTCGCCCCTTGACCGCACACCCGGCCCGTCTCTAGGGTCGTGCAATCGCTTGCAGCAGACGTCGTCAGGAGCGCGATGCCCAGGTCACGTGCACGGCGTCGTCGTGGCTGAGGCCCGGCCCCTGCGCGTGCTGCACGCCGCGACCTTCCTGAGCTCGTTCGACCGGCTCCTCGTCGCACCCCTCCTGCTGCCGATCGCGCGCGACCTCGACGCCGAGGTCGCCGAGGTCGCGCTCATGGCCACGGTCTACCTCGTCGGGTACGGCCTCATGCAGGTGGTCTGGGGGCTCGTGTCGGACCGGCTCGGACGCGTGCGCACGATGCGCCTCGCGATGGTCGTCGCGGGGGTCGCTGGCGTCGCGACCGCACTCTCACCGGGCCTGGCCGCACTGGTCGTGGCACGCCTCGTCGCAGGCGGGGCGTACGCCGCCGCGGTGCCCGGCGCGATCACGTACATCGGCGACACGGTCCCGGCCGTCCGTCGGCACGCGCCTCTCACCGACCTCATGACGGCGACGGCGCTCGGCATGGCGGCGGCGACCCTCGTCGGGGCGCTCCTGGGTGACCTGCTGAGCTGGAGGGTCGCGTTCGGGGTGCCCGCGGTCGCCGTCCTCGCCGTCTCGCTCGTGCTGCGCGGCGTGCCCGAGCCGTCCGGTCCCGACGCGTCACGGCCGGCGAGCCCACCGGGGCTGCGGGTCCAGGCGCACCGCGTGCGCGAGGTGCTCACGCACCGGCGCGCGCTGCTCGTGCTGGTGCTCGCGGGCGGCGAGGGCATGGTGCTGCTCGGCGTCATCACCTACCTGCCGACGGTGCTCCAGGCCGGCGGCACCGGCACCGCGGCGTCGGGTGCCGCGACCGCCGTGTACGGCCTCGCGATCGTCGCCTTCGCGCGCCTGGTGAAGGCTCTGTCCGCGCGGGTCTCCCCCGCCCGGCTGATCGCCGTCGGAGGTGCGATGGGCCTCGGGTCCTACGGCGCGCTGCTGGTCGACCGCGGCCTGCCGGGCGTGGTCACGGCATCGGTCCTGCTCGCGGGCGCGTGGGCGTTCATGCACTCGACGATGCAGAACTGGGCGACCCAGGTGGTGCCGACCCTGCGGGCGACGGTCGTGAGCCTGTTCGCCTCGGCGCTCTTCCTCGGCAGCGCCGCGTGGACGGCGCTCGGGGTGCCGTTCGTCGCGCGCGGCGACCTCGTGCCGTACCTCCTCGCGGGACTGCTCACCGCACTCGTGCTCACCGCCGTCGCGACCTGGACCCGGCACCGCTTGCCCGGGTGAGCGCCCGTCGGGCCCTGGCGGCTCAGCTCGCCGGTGCCGCGGTCGACCCTCGCACCACGAGGTCCACGGGCAGGGTCGTGGTGGTCGGTGCGGACGAGTCGCCCCCGACCCAGCGGATGAGCAGGCGCGCCGCCTCGGCCCCGATCTGCGCGTGGGGCACCCGCACCGTGGTGAGGGGTGGAGAGAGCTTGTCGACGAACGGCATGTCGTTGTAGCCGACGACGCTCATGTCCTGCGGGCAGCGCAGCCCGCGCTCACGCAGCACGTCGAGCACACCGATCGCGATCTGGTCGTTGCCCGCGACCACGGCGGTGGGCGGCGGTCCTGCACGGTCGAGCAGCGCCCGCGCCGCGCGGGCACCCTCGTCGACGGCGTACGCGCGGCACTCCTCGACCATGTCGGTCGCGTCCGGTCCGCACAGCTCGGCCACGAGGTGCCGGAACGCACGCGCCCGGTCCGCACCGGTCGAGAGCGAGGACGGCCCCGCGAGGTGCGCGATGCGCCGGTGGCCCAGGCCCACGAGGTGACGTACGGCCTGCTCGATGCCGTCCCTGTCGTCACCGGTCACGGCCGGGAGCCGCGCCTGGTCGTCCCGTCGGTTGATGAGCACCATCGGCAGGCCCTGGGCCGCGGCCTCGCGCACCGCCGCGTCGTCGCGCAGCGCCGACGCGATGATCAGGCCGTCCACCTGGCGCGCGCGCAGCGTCTCGAAGCTCTCACGCTCGCGCTCCGCGTCGTTGTCGGTGTCCGCGATCAGGCACGTGTAGCCCGAGCGCGAGAGCACCTCCTCCGCGCCGCGGACGATCGGCGGGAAGAGGGGGTTCGACAGGTCCGGCACGACGATGCCGACCATCGTGGTGCGGTTCGTCTTGAGGCCGCGGGCCATCGAGTTGGGCCGGTACGCGAGCGCCTTGGCGGCCGCCTGCACGCGCCGCACGGTCTGCTCGCTCACCAGGGCCTGCGTCGCGGGGTTGAGCGCACGCGACGCCGTGCCCGGGTGCACGCCCGCGCGCTCGGCCACCTGCTTGAGCGTGGCGGTCACGTCCCGTCGCGCCTCCCCCTGCGTCGCGGCCCGCTCCGCGGGCTCCCCGGCCGGCCCGGGACGCCCGTCAGCGTAGACGAGCGAGGCCCGCCCACGACGTCACCACTCCACGGCGACGTACTTGGACTCGGTGTACTCGAGCATGCCCTCGTGGCCGCCCTCGCGTCCCAGCCCCGACTGCTTGACCCCGCCGAACGGGGCCGCGGGGTCGGAGACCACACCGCGGTTGAGGCCCACCATGCCGGCCTCGAGGGCCTCGCTCATGCGCAGCCCGCGCGCGAGGTCCCGCGTGAACACGTAGGCGACGAGGCCGTACTCGGTGCGGTTGGCGAGCCGCACGGCCTCCTCGTCGGAGTCGAACCGGACGACGGGTGCGACCGGCCCGAAGATCTCCTCCTCGAGGATGCGAGAGGTCGGCGGGACGTCGCTGAGCACCGTCGGCGGGTAGAAGAACCCCCGGCCCTCGACCGCCTCACCACCCGTGACCACGCGGGCGCCGTCGTCGACCGCCGCGGCCACGAGCTCGCTCACCTTGTCGACGGCGGCCTGGTTGACGAGCGGCCCGACGGCGGCGTCCTCGAGGCCCGGCCCGACGCTCAGCCCGGCCATGGCCTCGCCGAGACGGCGGGTGAACTCGTCCGCGACCGCGCGGTGGACGTACATGCGGTTGGCGGCCGTGCAGGCCTCGCCGCCGTTGCGCATCTTGGCGAGCATCGCGCCCTCGACCGCGACGTCGAGGTCGGCGTCCTCGAGCACGACGAGCGGGGCGTTGCCGCCCAGCTCCATCGAGCACGAGACCACCTGCTGCGCGGCGAGGCCGAGCAGCGAGCGGCCCACCTCGGTCGAGCCGGTGAACGACAGCTTGCGCACACGCGGGTCCGCGAGCACGGCCGAGGCGACGTCTCCCGACCTCCGCGAGGGGAGCACGTTCACGACGCCGTCGGGCACCCCGGCCTCGGAGAGCAGCGCCCCGAGCGCCAGCGCCGTGAGCGGGGTCTCGGACGCGGGCTTGAGCACCACCGTGCACCCGGCCGCGAGGGCCGGGCCGATCTTGCGGGTCGCCATCGCCGCCGGGAAGTTCCAGGGGGTGATGAGCAGCGCGATGCCGATCGGCTGCCGCAGCACCATGATCCGGTTCGTGCCCGCGGGCGCCGTGCGCAGCTCGCCCGAGAGCCGCACGGCCTCCTCGGCGTACCAGCGGAAGAACTCGGCGGCGTAGCGCACCTCGCCGCGCGCGTCCGCGAGGGCCTTGCCGTTCTCGCGCACCATGAGCTCGGCGAGCTGCTCGGTGCGCTCGGTCATGAGCTCGAAGGCACGCCGGAGGATCTCGCCACGTTCGCGCGGTGCGGTGCGCGCCCACGCGGCGGCGGCCCCGTCGGCCGCGTCGACGCAGCGCAGGGCGTCCTCCACCGTGCCGTTCGCGACGTCGGCGATGGGCAGGCCCGTCGCCGGGTCGATGACGTCGAACCGCCCGCCGTCGCCCGCCCCGACCCAGGCGCCGCCCACGTACAGGTCGGTCGGCACACGCAGGCCCGTCACCAGGTCGTCGATCATCGTTCCTCCTCGCTGGGGCGGCGAGCGCCCTGTCCAGCCCGCCCACGCGTCGACGACGCGTCGGTGCGAGCAGGTCCATCGTGGCCCGCCCGGACGGCGCCTGTCAGCCACCCGGGCGCCGTGCGGCGGTCAGTACGGGTTCGTGACGAAGAGCTCCTGGGCGGGGAAGAGCGTGATCACCTCGCACCCGTCGGCGGTCACGACCACCTCCTCCTCGATCCGTGCGGCCGAGAACCCGTCCGAGGCCGGGCAGTAGGTCTCGAGCGCGAAGACCATGCCCTCCTTGATCTCCATCGGGTTCTCGAGCGAGACGAGGCGCGAGATGATGGGCCGCTCGTGCAGACCGAGGCCGAGGCCGTGCCCGAACTGCAGGCCGAACGCGGCCATCTCGGACGCGAAGCCGAACTCCTCGGCGCGCGGCCACAGCCGGGCCACCTGGTCCGTCGTCACGCCCGGGCGGATCACGTCGATCGCCGCGTCGATCCACTCGCGCGCCTTGACGTACGCGTCCACCTGCGACGGCGTCGAGCGCCCGACGACGAACGTGCGGTAGTAGCAGGTCCGGTAGCCCATGTACGACTGGATGATGTCGAAGAACGCCTGGTCCCCGGGACGGATGAGCCTGTCGGTGAAGTTGTGGGGGTGCGGGTTGCAGCGCTCGCCCGAGACCGCGTTGATGGCCTCGACGTCGTCCGAGCCCATGTCGTAGAGCTGCTTGTTCGCTATCGCGACGAGCTCGTTCTCGCGGATGCCGGGCTTGAGCGCCTCGGTGAGGGTCTGGTAGACGCCGTCGACCATCGCCGCGGCCGTCGTGAGGAGCGCGATCTCGTCGCGCGACTTGATCTTGCGGGCGTCGAGCATCACCTGCTGACCGTCGCGCACGTCGAGGCCCACACGCTGCAGCTCGAGCACCATGGGGAGCTCGGCGATGTCCACGCCGAGCGGCATGTCTCGCACGCCGGCGCGCGTGAGCTCGTCGACCAGCTCGGCCACGGCCGAGCGCACGAGGCCGGCGTCGGGGTGCACGGCCCCGCGCAGGCCAAGCATCCCGGCGCGTGAGTTGCCGGGACGCAGCCACGGCGCGTAGATCTCGTGGTGCTTCGCGGCCGAGCCGAAGTCCCAGACGATGGGCTCCTGGCCGCGCATCAGCAGCGTGTACCGGGCGACCTTGTCGCGCGCCCACTCGCCGATCATCGTCGACGTCGTGTAGCGGATGTTGTTGATGTCGAACAGCAGGAGCGCCCCGAGCTCGGACGCCTCGAGCGCGGCGCGCGCGCGTGCGAGGCGGTACTCGCGGAGGCGGTCGAAGCTCACGCGCTCCTCGAAGTCGACCGCCATGCGGCCCGGGGACGGGGTCAGGCTCATGTGCACCATCGGTCAGCCCTCCTGGGCGGGCACGAGGCCCTCGGTCACCTGCGCGTCCTCGGGCACGAGCTCGAGGCCCGCCGCGCGCGCCTGCAGCTCGAGGAGGACGGCGAAGTCCTCCGTGGTCCGCCCCTCGGCGACCGCGGCGCCCACCAGCTGGTGCACGAGCGCCGCGACCGGCATCGGGGCGTCGAGCCGGCGGCCCGCGGCGAGCCCGAGGTCGAAATCCTTGCGCAGCAGCACCGCGGTGAACGTGGGCGTGAGGTCGAGGTTGACGAAGGCCGGCGTCTTGTAGCGCGTGAACGTCGAGCCCATCACGGAGTCGTTGAGGAACGCGAGGAAGTCGTGGCGCGCGATGCCGCCCTTCTCCGCGAGCACGGTGATCTCGGCCATCGACTGGGTCACCACGCCGAGGAACAGGTTGTGGCAGATCTTGACCAGCCGCGCCCGCTCACCGTCACCCACGTAGGTGACCGCACGCGCGATCGCCTCGAGCTGCGGGAGCACGGCGTCGTGGACCTCGCGCGGCCCCGACGTGACCATGGTGAGCCGCCCGGCGTCGATGACCTTCGCGTTGCCCGACACGGGTGCGGCGAGCAGCCGGACCCCGCGCTCGGCGGCGAGGGCGCGCAGCTCGTCCCCCTGCGTGACGTCGGCGGTGGTCGAGTCCACCACCACCGGTGGCACCACGTCCCCGGTCAGCAGACCCCCGGGACCGGTGAGGACGGCGCGCAGGTCCGCCGCCGTGGAGACCATCGTGTGGACGACGTCGCGGTCCGCGAGCTCGACCGGGCTGTCGACCACGGAAGCACCGAGCGGCTCGAGCGCCTCAGCCTTGGCCCGGGTGCGGTTGTAGACCGCCACGTCGTAGCCCGCGGCCAGCAGGCGCGCCGCCATCGCGGCGCCCATGCGGCCCGCGCCGATCCAGCCGATCCGGGGCGTGCTCTCGTCGGTCATCATGCGGCTCCATTGCAAGCGATTGCGGCGACAGTTCGTGCGGGCCAGTCTGGCAAGCAACGCGCTGCAATGCAATCCTTTGCGGTCCGAGACGCGCTCGTTCCCGTCGAGGCCCGGACGTGGTCCGGCTCAGCCCCGGTCGAGCACCGCGACGCACTCGACGTGGTGCGTCATGGGGAACAGGTCGAACGCGCGAAGCTCGCGCAGCCCGTACCCCAGCTCCTCGAAGTGAGCCACGTCACGCGCGAGAGCGGCAGGGTCGCACGCGACGTACACGACGCGCCCGGCCCCGGTCGCGGCCACCCGCTCGACCACGCGCTGGCCCGCACCCACCCTCGGCGGGTCGAGCACCACGACGTCGGCCGCGCCCACCCCGTCCAGCACGTCCGCGACCGCTCCGAGGCGCAGATCCACCTGCGGCCGCGCGTGCAGGTTGCGCCGCGCGTCGCGCACGGCCCCCGGGTCCCCCTCGACCGCGACCACGCGTCCCGCCTCGCCGACGGCGTCCGCGAGCGGCGCGCTCAGCAGTCCCGCGCCGGCGTACAGGTCCAGCACCGTCGCGCCGGGCCTGGGGCCGACGGCAGCGCGGACCGCCTCGACGAGCACGCGTGGCGCCTCCCGATGGACCTGCCAGAAGCCGGCCCCCGCCACCCTCCACACGTAGCGCGTGCCGTCGTCGAGCTCGAGCACCTCACGTACCGAGGTACGCGCGTTGGGCCGGGTGTCCGCGGCACCACGGTGGAGCGGAACGCCGTCCACGAGCACGAGCGGCCGGTCACCACCCACGGGTGCGACGGCCGTGAGGCGTGCGCCGGGGGCCCAGTGCCGGGTGAACAGGCCCGCGTCACGCAGCTCGGGCACCGCGAGCGGCATGTCCTCGAGCGGGACGACGTCGTGCGAGCGGTGGCGGTGCATGCCCGCGCGGCCCGAGGCGTCCGCGACGAGCTCGATGCGCGTGCGCCAGCCGAGACCGGCGCGCTCGTCGTCCCCCGGGGCGCTCTCGACCACGACGTCGCGCTCGAGCCGCGCCAGGCGCTCGAGCTGCTCGCGCACCACGGCGGCCTTCCAGCGGTGCTGCCCGTCGAGGGAGACGTGCGCGAGCTCCCCACCGCCGACGCCTCCGGGGCCCGCCGCGGGCCAGGCCGAGGGGACGCGGTCGGGGCTGGCCTCGAGCACCTCGACCGCGTCGGCACGCCAGAACCGGGCGCTCTCCCCCGCGTCCGTCAGGACGGCACGCACGCGCTCCCCGGGCAAGGTGTGCCGGACGAAGACCACACGGCCCTCGTGCCGCGCGACGCAGTGCCCGCCGTGGGCGACGGGGCCCACCTCCAGCTCGATCACGCGCCGCCCTCCGTCTGTCCCGGCCCCCCGGGCGGTGCGGGCACCCCGCGGCCGCTCGTCGCGGGGTCGACCGAGCGCAGCTGCCACGGCACGGAGGCCACGACCACACCGGGGGTGAACAGGAGCCGGCTCTTGAGCCGCAGCGCGCTCTGGTTGTGGAGCAGGTGCTCCCACCAGTGCCCCACGACGTACTCGGGCACATACACCACGACGAGGTCGCGCGGGCTCGCGCGCCGGATCGACCGCACGTAACCCAGCACCGGCCGCGTGATCTCGCGGAACGGGGAGTCGAGGATCTTGAGCGCGACCGGCAGGTCGAGCGCCTCCCACTCCTCGCGCAGGCGCGCGACGTCGTCGGGGTCGACGCTGACCGTGACGGCCTCGAGCACGGACGGCCGGGTCGCCCGTGCGTACGCCAGCGCGCGCATCGTGGGCTTGTGCAGCCGCGAGACCAGCACGATCGCGTGCACACGGCTCGGCAGCGCGCGCGCCGCGGCAGGGTCGTCGCCCAGGGCGAGCTCCTCGCTCACCCGCGCGTAGTGGCGACGGATCGCCTGCATGACCACGAAGATGCACGCCATCGCGAGCAGCGCGATCCACGCGCCGCGCGTGAACTTGGTGATCAGCACGACAACGAGCACGGTGCCGGTGAGGCCGAGCCCCACGGCGTTGATCGCGCGCGAGCGCTTCATGCGCGCCCGCGCCTGCGTGTCCGGCTCGGTGCGCAGCTCACGGTTCCAGTGGCGGACCATCCCGAGCTGGCTGAGCGTGAACGACACGAACACGCCGACGATGTAGAGGTGGATGAGCCGCGTGACCTGGGCGTCGAACGCCCAGATGAGCACGACCGCACCCAGGGCGAGCGAGATGATGCCGTTCGAGAACGCGAGCCGGTCGCCGCGCGTGTGGAGCTGGCGCGGCAGGTAGCCGTCGCGCGCGAGGATCGACCCGAGCACCGGGAAGCCGTTGAACGCCGTGTTCGCGGCGAGCACGAGGATCAGCCCGGTGACCACGGCGATGAGCGCGATCGCAGGGCCGAAGCCTGAGAACACGGCCTCCGAGAGCTGTGCGATGAGCGGGTCCTGGACGTACTCCTCACCGACCGGCTCACCGTCGCGGAGGAGCTGCGTCGCCGGGTCCTCCACGATGTGGGCGTGCGTCGCCTGCGCCAGCAGCAGGATCGACATGATGAAGGTCGTCGAGAGCGTGCCCAGCAGCAGGAGGGTCGTCGCCGCGTTGCGGCTCTTCGGCTTGCGGAAGGCGGGGACGCCGTTGCTGATCGCCTCGACACCGGTCAGCGCGGCGGATCCCGAGGCGAAGGCGCGCAGCACCAGGAACGCCCCGGCGAGGCCCACGAGCCCCTGGTCGAACCCGGACTGCGGGACGATCTCGAGCTCGGCGCTCTCGGCCATCGGCAGCGTGCCGGTCGCCCAGCGGACGAAGCCGACGACCGCGACCGTGCCCACGGCGGCCATGAAGAGGTACGTGGGCAGGGCGAAGAGACGTCCGGACTCCTTGACCCCGCGCAGGTTGAGCACCATGAGCAGGAGCACGACGCCGATCGCGAAGGGCGTCTCGTGGCCGCGCAGGGCCGGGACCGCGGCCGCCGCGTACTGCGCCCCCGAGGAGATCGACACGGCGACGGTCAGGACGTAGTCGACGAGCAGCGCGCTCGCGACCGAGACGCCCGCGCGCGGTCCCAGGTTGACGGTGGCGACCTCGTAGTCACCCCCGCCCGAGGGGTAGGCGTGTACGTTCTGCCGGTAGGACGCGACCACGGCGACCAGCACGACGGCGACGGCCAGGCCCACCCACGGTGAGATGAGGGCGGCACCCAGGCCGGCGATCGAGAGCGTGAGCAGGATCTCGTCCGGGGCGTACGCGACCGACGACAGCGCGTCCGAGGCGAAGACAGGCAGCGCGATGCGCTTGCGCAGCAACGTGTGGCCCAGGCGCTCCGTACGGAAGGGGCGACCGAGCACGAGCCGCTTGGCGGCGTCGGCGACATCAGACACGAGAGCCCATGCTAGGCCCGCGCGGGCCCGCCGGACGGTATAGCGTCACCGTCTGTGCACTTCGTCATCATGGGCTGCGGCCGCGTGGGAGCCACGCTCGCCCAGTCGCTCGAGTCGCGTGGCCACTCGGTCGCGGTGATCGACCAGAACCCCGATGCCTTCCGTCGCCTCGAGGCCGAGTTCACCGGGCGTCGTGTCACGGGTCTCGGCTTCGACCGCCAGACGCTCGTCCAGGCCGGCGTCGAGGACGCCTACGCGTTCGCTGCGGTCTCCGACGGCGACAACTCGAACATCCTCGCCGCGCGCGTGGTCCGCGAGACCTACGGCGTCTCCAACGTCGTCGCACGGATCTACGACCCGCACCGCGCCGAGATCTACCAGCGGCTCGGCATCCCGACGGTCGCGACGGTGCGCTGGACGGCCGACCAGGTGCTGCGCCGCATGCTCCCGATGGGCGCGACGGACGAGTACCGGGACGCGTCCGGGCAGGTGGTCATGGCCCAGATGGACATCCACCCGGGCTGGATCGGGCTCCCGCTCACCCACATCGAGCAGGTGACCGGGACCCGGGTCGCCTACGTGACCCGCTACGGCGACGGGGTGCTGCCCGGCCCCGACACGGTGCTCCAGGAGAACGACCTGGTCCACCTCATGGTTCTCGCGACCGAGGTCCCGCGGGTCGAACGCGTCCTGACGCACGTGCCGCCGGAGGTCGAGGGATGAAGGTCGTCATCGCGGGAGCGGGCTCGGTCGGTCGGTCGATCGCCACGGAGCTGCTCGCCAACGACCACGAGGTCACCCTCGTGGACAAGCAGCCGAGCGCGATGCGTGTCGCCTCCGTGGCCGACGCGGAGTGGCTCCTGGCCGACGCGTGCGAGCTCTCGACGCTCACCCAGGCCAAGGTCGACGAGTGCGACGTGATCGTCGCGGCGACTGGCGACGACAAGGTCAACCTCGTGGTCTCGCTGCTGGCGAAGACCGAGTACGGCGTCCCGCGCACGGTCGCCCGGGTCAACAACCCCAAGAACGAGTGGATGTTCGACGAGGCCTGGGGCGTCGACGTCGCGGTCTCCACGCCGCGGATCATGACGGCGATGGTCGAGGAGGCCGTCGCGGTCGGCGACCTCGTCAAGATCTTCACGTTCCACCAGTCGGGTGCCGAGATCCTCGAGCTGACGCTGCCCGAGGACGCCCCGCTCGTGGGCGTGCGGGTGGGTCAGGTGGTCTGGCCCCCGGACACGGTGCTCGCCGCGATCGTGCGTGGCCCGCGCCCCATCGCGCCGAGCCCCGACGACACCCTCGAAGCCGGCGACGAGCTGCTCATCGTGGCGGGGTCCCAGGCCGATCTTCCTGCTCTGCACGAGCTGCTGGTGAAGCCACCAGCAGCCACGTGAGCCACAGGCCGAGCGCGAACAGCGGCAGGCCCATCGCGAGCTTCGCCGTGCCGAGCCAGCCCACGGCCTCCTCGCCCTGCAGCCACAGTGGGACCTGTACCGCGAGCCGGGCCGAGAACAGGCCGACCCACAGCCACGTGGCCCACGCGTAGCGACGACGCAGGTGCGCGGCCGCGACTCCCGGTGCGGTGCGCCACGACATGTCACGCCCACGCAGGAGGCTCACGAGCACGCCCACGACGGGCCAGCGCACCAGGATCGACACCAGGGCCCCCAGCGCCCACGCGACGTTCACCCACAGCCCGTACGTGAAGTAGTCCTGGGCCTCGCCCGTGCGCCAGGCCCAGATCGCGCCGATGCCGACGCCGGCCACCCCGGAGAACGCCTGGGTGGCCGGCGTCCGTTGCACGAGTCGCAGCACGACGGCGAGGGCGGCCGCGGCGAGCGAGGCGACGAGGGCGGGTGCCAGGTCGCGCGTCGCGACGAACACGACGACGAACAGCAGGCCCGGTGCGATCGACTCGACCGCTCCCCGGACACCTCCGACGGCGTCGGCGAAGCTGAACTCGTCGCCCGCGAGCGCCTGCACGCCACGACCGGTGCGCGGAGCCCGAGGGTCGCCGTCGGCCTGCTCAACCATGGGGCCGCGCGCTCAGCTCGTAGCGGGGGTTGAACATGGTGCGCCGACCGTCCTGCGTGCAGACGAAGCCGCGCAGCCGTGCGCGCCTGCCGGGCTCGATGCCCGCGATCCTGCGCTGACCGGTCCACACCACGCGCAGGGCGCCGCTGCCGTCGTAGAGCTCGGCCTCGAGCGCCGGCACGTTCTCGCGCGCCCGGAGCGTGACGCTGCGCAGCACGCCCGCGACCTCGGCGGGCTGCCGGTCGCGCAGGTCGGCAATCGCCGCGCAGCCGCGCCGCGCGCTCTCCTGGCGTTCCTCGGTGGCCTCGAGCTCGGCCTGCGACGCCACGAGGGCGTGCAGCGCGCCCCGGAGGCGCCCGACCCGCTGCGCCGTCGTCGCCATCAGCGGGTCTCGGTGATCTCGGGGCCCCGCTCGAGCGGGTCGGCCGCGGGCTGCGGCGGGGGCACAGCGGCCGGCCGCTGGCCCGGGAGGTGGAGGGCGAGCAGCTCGCGCGGCACCCGCGGCTCGCTGCCCCGGACCACCACGGCGTCGGCGAACACGCCCTCGAGCACGGTCGCCTCGGCCGGCTCGACAGCGGCCCGACCCGTCAGCACGCCGCGCAGGAACCAGCGCGGTCCGTCGTAGCCCAGGAACCGCGCGGGTCGGTGCCCGGTGCGTCCTTCCTGCGTGCGCACCGGCAGACGCGCGAGCAGCTCGCGCCCGAACGGGCCCGGCAGGTCGTCGACCGACCCGCCCTGCTTGACCACCGACTCCGCGATCTCCGCCCGGATCTCGTCCCAGATGCCCTCGGTGCGCGGCGCGGCGAAGACCTGGAGCTGGAGCGCCGAGCCGCCGAGCGACACCGCGGCCGCCGTCACGGTCTTGGAGCTCTTCTCGACCTCCATGCGCAGCTCCATGCCGTCGCGGCCGGGCAGCCACAGGGCGCCCAGGTCGAGCCGGCGACCGCGCTCGGGGACCTCGCTGACGTCCCACGGGCCACGTTCTCGGGCCGTCGCGTCGGACGAGGACGAGGCGGGCCCGTCGGCCGACGTCGTCGGCTCCTGGTCCTGCGCCGGCTGCTTGGCACGCCGGAAGACGCTCACACTGCCTCCTGAAGAACGGACACCACGACGATAGACGCCCTGGGCATCCGGACCCTACTCGGACGCCCCACCCGGGCCCCAGCCGCCGCTCGACCCGAAGCCGTTGGCGCCGCGGTGCGAGCCGGGCAGCCGCTCGGCACGCACGAACCGGGCGTGCTCGACCCGCTGGACCACGAGCTGGGCCACGCGGTCCCCCCGGCGAAGCACGACCTCCTCGTCACCCGTGTTCAGCAGCGTGACCTGGATCTCGCCGCGGTAGCCGGCGTCGACGGTCCCCGGCGCGTTCACCACGGTGATCCCGTGCCGGGCCGCGAGGCCCGAGCGGGGGTGCACGAAGCCCGCGTACCCGTCCGGCAGGGCGATGCTCACCCCGGTCGGCACCGTGCTGCGCGCGCCGGGGGCGAGCACGACGTCGACCCTGGTCACCAGGTCGGCCCCGGCGTCACCGGGATGGGCGTAGGCAGGTTCGGGCAGCTCGTCGTCGAGGAGCACGAGCAGCACCTCGACGGGTGCGGCGCTGGGCTGGTCCACGCCGGGGAGCCTAGTGCGCAGGCGCTGTCGGCACCGGGACGTCCGTGGGTGCGCGGCGCCATCGGTGACCGCCGCGCCGTCGGCCGGGGATGGGATGCTGGGCACGTGAGCACCACGAGCCCGTCCCCGCGCACCACGAGCCCGTTGCACCGCGAGCGCCTCTGGCCCGGTCCGCTCGGCTGGTCGCTGGTCCTCGGATTCGCCGTCCTCGTGACGATCTCGCTGCACCCCGTGCGCCCCGCGGTCGCGTACGTCGTCGGCGCAGCGAGCCTGGCGGCAGGTGCCGCCGTGGCCGTGCGCACAGCCGCGGTCGTGGAGGTGCGCGACGGTGAGCTGCGCGCGGGGCCGGCGCACATCCCGGTGGCGCTGCTCGGGCCCGCCCGCGTGCTCGACAAGGACGGCGTCCGAGCCGCCCTCGGTCCCGGATCGGACGCCCGCACGTTCGCGGTGCTGCGCGCCTGGGTGCCGGGGGCCGTGCACGTCGAGGTGGCCGACCAGGCCGACCCGACACCCGCGTGGCTGGTCTCGAGCCGGCGTCCCGAGGCCCTGCGCTCGGCCCTCGAGGCCGCGCGCGACTGAACGGACGGCGCTGCGGCGCGGGCGAGGCGGCGAGGCGGCGACGCGGCGCGACCGACCGGCTCCTGCCTGCGGTCCCCGGGGACGACGAAGGCCCGGGGAACGTCCCCGGGCCCGTCGGTGGTGGTGCCGCACGACACCTGCGCCGCGTGCGTCAGGCGCACTCGGAGCAGATGAGCTCGCCGTTCCTCTCGCTCGCGAGCTGGCTGCGGTGGTGCACGAGGAAGCACTTCGAGCAGGTGAACTCGTCGGCCTGACGCGGGAGGACCCGCACCGAGAGCTCCTCACCCGAGAGGTCCGCACCCGGGAGCTCGAAGCCCTCGGCGGCCTCCGTCTCGTCCTCGTCGACCACGCCCGAGTTCTTGTCGGATCGGCGCGCCTGGAGCTCCTGGAGGGAGTCCTCCGAGAGGTCCTCCTCGGTCTTGCGCGGGGCGTCGTAGTCGGTGGCCATCAGGCGTTTCACACTCCGTGTCGTCCAGGTCCGTGACGTCACGGCGGGTCGCCGTCCGACGTCGGTACGTACTCAATGCACGACCGGCGTCCGTTGTTCCCGCTGCGATCGGCGAGGGGATTGTGCACCATGCCGGGGTGCGAGGACCAACACGCGCGCCGACGGGCCCCGCACGGAAGCCCGGACGGTCAGGCCTCGTCGGAGTCGGCGTCCAGCTCCTCGAGCAGCGAGACGAGCGCCTCGACCGTGGGCGCGGGTCCCGCGACCGTCATCTCGGTGGTGGCGGGGGCCCCGCGCAGGCCTCGCACCACTCCCCCTGCCTCCGCGACCACGAGGCTCGCGGCCGCCAGGTCCCACGCGCCCAGGCCCCGCTCCCAGTACGCGTCCAGGTTGCCCGTCGCGACCATGCACATGTCGATCGCCGACGAGCCGATGCGCCGCACGTCACGCACGCGCGGCAGCACCTCGGCCACCACACGCGCCTGCACGCGCTTGCGATCGGCCCGGTAGCCGAACCCGGTCGCGACGAGGCTGCGGTCGAGGGGTGCGGGCTCGTTGACGTGCACGGGCCTGCCGTCGAGCCGCGCGCCGAGCGCGGCCCCCGCCGTCCACGTGCGGCCGTCCGCGACCGCGTGCACGCAGCCCGCGACGACCGTCCACGTCGCAGGGTCCGGCTCGCCCACGACGGCGGCCACCGAGATCGCGTAGGCCGGGATCCCGTAGAGGTAGTTGACCGTGCCGTCGACCGGGTCCAGCACCCAGGTCACCCCGCTCGAGCCCGCGACCAGCCCCTCCTCCTCACCCAGCACGCCGTCGTCGGGCCGCTCGGCCGCGAGGCCGCTGCGCAGCAGCTCCTCGGACGCGAGGTCCATCGCGGTCACCACGTCGATCGGGCTCGACTTGGTGGCGGCGACGTCCACGCGGTCCGGCCGACCCTCGAGCACCAGCCGTCCCGCGGCGCGGGCGAGGCGCTCGGCCGTCGCGACCAGCTCGGAGACCTCGGCGGCGGGCAGGGGCGAGGACGCGGGAGAGCTCATGCCTCCATCCTGCCCGACCACCCACGGCTCCCGCCCGGCCGCGGCACACCGGCCCGCCTCCCCGCGCCGCGCGCGCCCAGGTGGCACTCTCGTACCTGACGTCGGAGGTGACCATGAGCGAGCTCGAGCTGGTCGGTCTGCACGAGGACGGTGAGCACATCGTCCTCCAGGGACCGGACGGTCAGCGCTTCCGCCTGCCCATCGACGAGGCGCTCCGCGCGGCCGTCCGCCGCGACCGGCCGCAGCTCGAGCAGGCACGCGTCGAGGCCGCGGGCGCCCTCCCGCCGCGCGAGATCCAGAGCCGCATCCGTGCGGGTGCGAGCGCCGAGGAGGTCGCCGAGGAGTCCGGCATGAGCCTCGCGGTGGTCCGCCGGTACGAGGGCCCGGTGCTCGCCGAGCGCGACTTCGTCGCGAGCCAGGCGCGCGCCACGCGCATCGGGCACGACGCGAGCGCCCCCGTGCTGGGTGACCTGGTGACCGACCGCCTCGCGACCCGCGGGGTCGAGGCGGCCACCATCGCGTGGGACGCCGCGCGTCAGGGCTCGGGACCGTGGACGGTCCAGGTCACGTTCACCGCCGGCGACGGCGAGCGCAGCGCCCGGTGGGTCTACGACGCGGGCGCCCGCACGGTACGCGCCGTCGACGACGAGGCACGGTGGCTCTCCGAGACCGAGCTCGCGGACGAGCCGATCCCGCGTCGCCACCTCGCCGCCGTGCGTGACCAGGTGTTCGACGTCGAGGTCGACGAGGCCCTGCGCCCCGTGCTCGCCTCGGTCGACCTGGCACCCGCACCCCAGGCCGAGCCCGAGCCCGAGCCGGACCCGCAGGCCAGCACCCACGCGCTGCTCGACGACCTCACCGACCGCCGCGGGGTGCGGCAGGAGCTCTCGCTCGAGGGCGACGACGACGAGGACTTCGAGGGCTTCGGCCCGCAGCACACCTTCGACTTCGCGGAGGACCTGGGTCCCGTGCCCGCGGCGCACCCACCCCACTCGCGGCCCGAGGAGGCCGTCGACGCGCGCGTCCTCGACATGCCCGCTCGGCGCGGCCCGGAGGCCGACCACGCGACGCGGCCGCCCCAGGAGGAGACGCTGCCGCTCGCCGACGTGGGGCCCGGCGGTGAGCCCGCGCCCGAGGCTGCCCGCGACGAGGCCGCGGCCGACGAGGCCCCGGCCCCGGCGCGCAGGTCCCGCAAGGGTCGGGCGAGCGTGCCCAGCTGGGACGAGATCGTCTTCGGGGCCCGTACCGACTGAGCGACGTCAGCCGCCTGCACGCTCGAGGTCGAACGGCAGCGTGTCGGCGGGCGGCGCGAGCGCGCGCGCGACGGCGACGGTCATCTGCCGCATGTGGTGACGGCGGCAAAGGACCTCGTACCCCACGGTGGCGGCCGCATCGGTGTCCCCCACGACCACCTGCTCGCCCTCGACGACCATCACACCGCCCACCGTGCGCGCGTTGTGCGTGGCCCGCGCGCCGCACCAGCACAGCGACATGACCTGGAGCACCTCGACGCGGTCGGCGAGCTCGATGAGGCGGGCCGAGCCCGGGAACAGCCGGGTCCGGAAGTCGGCGGTGATGCCGAACGCGTAGACGTCGACGCCCATCTCGTCCACGAGGGCCGCGAGCTGCTCGACCTGGGTGGGCGAGTAGAACTGGGCCTCGTCGCACACCAGGTAGTCGACCCGTTCACCGCGCGTCCGGCGCTGGACGACGTCGTCCCAGAAGTCCGTGGCGTCGGTCACCTCGACGGCCGGGTGACGCAGGCCGAGCCGCGACGAGAGGACGTCGGGGCCGCCCCGGTCGTTGCGCGTGAAGATGACGCCGCCGCGGCCGCGTGCCGCGTGGTTGTGGTCGAGCTGCAGCGCGAGCGTGGACTTGCCGCAGTCCATCGTCCCGCTGAAGAAGACCAGCTCCGCCATGCGTCCTCCCCCGTCAGGTCACGACCACGAGGGGGACGAGCATCTCCCCGGGTGTGAACGAGCCGTGCATGCCGCGCAGCTCGAGCGAGCGCGCGGTCTGGGTGCGCGAGTCACCGACGCCGCCGTCGCCGGTGGCCGCGACGACGACGTCGCCCAGGAGCGGGCGTACGTGCTCGGAGACCTCGCCGAACCACCCCGCCGCGACGGCCTCGTCACGGCGCGCGAGCACCACCGCGTCCCCGAGCACCTCCTGCCAGCGGGTGAGCACGTCGTCCACCTGACCCGCTGCGACGTGCAGGTGGCTCGCGCGCGGCTCACCCGCGATCAGGGGCACGTCCTTGCTGAGCGCGGGCGTGCTCGCGACGTCCACGACGCCGCCCTGCGGCACGTCGACCATGCCGTGGTCGGCCGTGACCACGAGGACGGTGCCGCGTGGCATGGACCGCGCCAGCCGGGCCAGCTCGCGGTCGAGCGCGGTGAGCTGGTCGGCCCACTCGCGCGAGCGCCAGCCGTACTGGTGGCCCGCCTTGTCGACGTCGCCCCAGTAGAGGTAGACGAGCCCCGGTGCCATGAGCTCGAGCAGGGCCGCGTCGACGCGGTCGGCGAGGCCCTCCGCGCCCACGTACCGCGCACCGCGCAGCGCAGCCTCGGTGAGCCCCGACCCCTCGAACCGCGGCGGGCCCACCGACGTCACCTCGCGGCCCCCGTCACGCAGACGCTCGAACACGGTGGCCTCACGCTGCCAGCCGTGAGGGTCCCCCGCGCCCTCCCACGAGACGAGGTTCGCGAGCGACCCGGTGTCGGGGTTCCGCACCGTGTAGCCGACCATCCCCGTGCGTCCCGCGGGCAGGCCGGTGCCGAACACACCCATCGAGGCGGCCGTGGTCGACGGGAAGGCCGCCGTCAGCTCGCGCGCGTCCCCGAGGGCGGAGCGCAGGAACGGGGCGTGCCCGCTGCGCTCGGTCAGCATCCGGTGGCCCAGGCCGTCGACGAGCACCACGCACACGCGTTCCGCCGCGGGGAGGCCGAGCCGCGCCGCGCGCGCGGGCGCCCCGACCCCGGTGGCGCCGAGCGCGTGCGCGCACGCCGGGAGCACGTCCGTCAGGCTCGGTCCGGCGTACCCGGGTGCGACGAAGCCGGCCGCCGCGAAAGCCGCGTCGAGCGCTGCCGTCATCGGGACGCGACGTCGACGGCCGACAGCGCGCGGGCGAAGGCGAGCGCGCCCCGGACCGCCTCCTCGCCCTCCGCGTGGGCCGACACCCGCACGACGACGTCGTCGGGCGCGCTCGTCCCGGTGAAGCCGTGATCGGCCTCGCAGGCGGGGTCCCCGCACGTCGCGGGCTCGAGGTCGAGCCGCTGCACCCCGCCCCACCCCAGCGCGAGCGTCACCTCGGCCGGCAGGGCACCCGGCCGGTGCCGCGCCGGGTCCGGGACCACGTGGGTCAGGGAGACCGTGCGCAGGTTGCGCAACGGGACCGACTCCGTGGTCGCGGAGGCGCTCGCGGACGGGTGCTCGCTGTCGGCAGGGTGGTCGTCGACATGCGCGAGCACCAGGCGCGAGGAGGTCAGGGCGAGCACCGTGACGTGGCGGCGCACCTCGGCGGAGTCGAACGTCGTCTCGGGGTGCACCAGGTGGGCGACCACCTCCTCGCCCGCGAGCGCGACGTCCATGACGTCGCCCACGAGCTCGGGGTAGTAGCCCGCGAGGTGCAGGCTGCGGCGCAGGTCGGTGGTGTCAGGCACCGGCCCATCCTTCCATCCCCGGCGGTGTGGCCACCGCCCCCGTCCACCGTGCCGCGCGCTGCTCCGACGCTCCGCGGCGCGCTCCTCACTCGGGCAGGGCGCGTCGGCCGCCGTCAGCGCGGCCGCCCGGCTCGCTCGCCAGGGTGACGCGCGCCGCGAGCACGGAAGCGCCCTGCTCGCCCACCACGACGGGGTGCAGCTCGAGGCCGTGCAGCTCGGGAAGGTCGTCGGCGAGCACCGCGACCCGGGCCAGCACGTCCTCGAGCGCGGGCACGTCGAGGGGTGCGACACCGCGGTAGCCGAAGAGCCGGGGCGCGGCGCGCACCGACCGGACCATCTCGGCGACGTCCACCTCGGTGAGGGGCGCGACCCCGTAGCTCACGTCACCGAGCAGGTCGACCGCGTCGCCCGCGAGGCCGAACGAGACCACCGGGCCGAACCGTGGGTCCTCCGCGCTGCGGATCACGCATGCGGCACCCGCCGGGGCCATCCGCTGGACCTCGACGGTCGCGGCCGCCTCGCCGGCGGCCGACAGGTGCGCACGCATCTGCGCCATCGCGTCGCGCAGCGCCTGAGGTCCCGAGACGTCGAGCCGCACGCCGCCCAGGTCGATCCGGTGGCGCAGGTGCTGCGCCGTGCTCTTGAGCGCGACCGGCCAGCCCAGGTCCTCGGCCGCCGCGACCGCGTCGTCGACGTCGGCCACGACGCGGGTCGGCCAGACGTCGATGCCGTAGCACCCGACGAGCCGTGCGGCCCGCTCGGGTGGCAGCGTGAGCTCGGCGCCGGGCGGCACGCTCGCGAGGGCCTCGTCGACGAGCGCGCGGGCCGCGGCGCGGTCGAGGCCGGGCGGGTCCAGCGGCGTGCCACGGTCGGCCGCGCGCCAGGCGCCGTAGCGTGCCGCGGCCGCGAGCGCGAGCACGCCGTCCTCGGGTGCTGCGTAGGCGGGCACGGTGCGCGCGCGCCCCTGCGCGTCGGTCGCGGTGAGCTCGGGCGTCAGGCCCGTGTGCCCGAGGATCGTCGCGACGGTGGTGCGGCCCGAGCGTGCCGCGGCCTCGGCCACGAGGCGGGTGAGCTCCGGGTCGACCTCACCCGTCGTCGGCACGTGCACCACGACGACGGCGTCGTTGCCCGGGTCCGCGTACACCGCCTCGATCTCCGCCTCGAGGCGACGCACCTCGTCGGCGTCGCCCGCGGCCGTCGGTCGGACCGCACGCTGCTCCACGACCGTGAGGCCGGCGGAGGCGGCCGCCTCGGCGACGAGGGCCGCGAGGGGCGCCGAACCCGCGACGACGGCGACACGGCGGCCTGCCGGCAGCGGCTGGTGCACGAGGAGCTGGCACACGTCCAGCAGCTGGTGGGTGTTCTCGACCCGCACGACGCCGGCCTGGCGCAGCATCTCCTCGAGCACGCGCCTGGGCGCACGCGTGCGCCGCACCACGTGCCCGGGCGGGACCACGTGACCCGAGCGTCCCGCGGGCAGCACGACCACCGGCTTGGTCGCCGCGAGCCGTCGGGCGACCCGCGCGAACTTGCGCGGGTTGCCGATCGACTCGAGGTACAGGCCCACGACGTCGGTGCTCTCGTCCTCGGTCCAGAACTGCATCGCGTCGTTGCCCGAGACGTCGGCCCGGTTGCCCGACGACACGAAGGTCGACAGCCCGAGGCCGCGGCGGCGGGCCGAGGCGAGCATCCCCACCGCGAGCGGCGCCGACTGGCAGAACAGCGCGAGCCCACCCGGTCCGGGCAGCTCGGCCGCGAGCGAGGCGTTGACGCCGGGGTGCTCGGCGGTCGGCTGCCGGAAGAAGCCGTAGGACGCGGGCCCGAGGACCCGCATCCCGGCGGCGTGCGCGGTCCGCACGAGGTCGCGCTGGAGCTCGAGCCCCTCGGGTCCGGTCTCGGCGAACCCCGCGCCCAGCACGACGACGGCGTGCGGCCGCAGCCGCGAGGCGCGTCGGACCACGTGGGCCGCCTGGGCCGCGGCGACGGCGAGCACGAGCAGGTCCACGCTCCCCTCCACGTCGGCGAGGTCGGCGCAGCGGCGCACGCCGGGCACCTCGAGGCCCACCGCGTGCACCTCGAGCCCTCCCCCCGCCACGAGATGGGTCAGGACGGTGCGAGCAGCGGCGGCGTTCGCGTCGTCGGCCACGACGAGCACCGACCGTGGGGTCAGGAGCCCGCGCACCGATCTCGCCTCGGCGCGGTGCTCGCGGTCGGCCATGACCGCGATCGAGCGCTCGGTCGGGTCGATCGCGAAGCTGACCGAGACGATCCCGTCGTCGAGGCTCTGCCGCAGCTCGTAGCCCGCTTCCCGGAACACGCCCAGCATCGCCCCGTTGGTGGGCAGCACCTCGGCCGTGAACCGGCGCACACCGCGTTCGCGGGCGGCAGCGGCGAGGTGCTCGAGCAGCACCGACCCCACGCCGCGTCCGTGGTGGTGGTCGGACACGTTGAACGCGACCTCCGCGACCGTGGGCTCGATCCGGTCGAACCGCGCGACGCCGATGATGTGCTCGGTCTCGTCGATCGTCGCGAGCGCGACGATCGCGACCCGGTCCACGTGGTCCACCACCGTGAAGCGCTCGAGGTCGCGTGGGCCGAGCCGCTCGAGCGGCGCGAAGAACCGGAAGTAGGTCGACCTCTCGGACTGCGCGACGTGGAACGCCTGGAGCGCGTCCGCGTCCTCCGGCCGGATGGGGCGCACGTGCGCGGTGCCGCCGTCACGGAGCACGACGTCGGCCTCCCACCGCGTGGGGTACGCGGGGGGCGGGGACGCGGGACGGTCGTCGTCGGCCATGGCAGTCAGGCTAGGGGGTCCCCCGTCGACGTCACGGGTCCGACGGCCCCTCCGTCCGCGCGTCGGGTCGGCGCACGGCCCCGTACGGTGGACAATGGTCCGTCCCGGCCCTGTGCCGCCCGCACGACCGCACCCCGAGGAGCCCCCCGAGCGATGGCCCGCCGCCGCACCGGAACGACCGACCCGGCCGACGCCCCCGTCGAGGAGACGATCGTCGACATCGACGTCGCCGCGGAGATGGAGGGCTCGTTCCTCGAGTACGCGTACTCGGTCATCTACGCCCGCGCGCTGCCCGACGCGCGTGACGGTCTCAAGCCGGTGCAGCGCCGCATCCTGTTCCAGATGGCCGACATGGGGCTGCGCCCCGATCGCGCGCACGTCAAGTCGGCCCGCGTGGTCGGCGAGGTGATGGGCAAGCTCCACCCGCACGGCGACACCGCGATCTACGACGCGCTGGTACGCATGGCGCAGCCGTTCTCGCTGCGCCTGCCGCTCGTGGACGGGCACGGCAACTTCGGCTCGCTCGACGACGGCCCCGCCGCCCCCCGCTACACCGAGGCGCGCCTGGCCCCCGCCGCGATGGCGATGGTCGCCGACCTCGACGAGGACGTCGTCGACTTCGTCCCGAACTACGACAACAAGCTCACCCAGCCGGGCGTGCTGCCGGCGGCGATCCCCAACCTGCTCGTCAACGGCGCCTCGGGCATCGCCGTCGGCATGGCCACCAACATGGCGCCGCACAACCTCGTCGAGGTCGTCGCCGCGGCACGCCACCTCGTCGCCCACCCGGACGCGTCGCTCGAGGACCTCATGCGGTTCGTGCCGGGGCCGGACCTGCCGACGGGCGGCAAGATCGTGGGCCTCGACGGCATCCGCGACGCGTACGCGGCGGGTCGGGGCAGCTTCCGGATCCGGGCGACCACGCGGATCGAGAACGTCACGCCGCGCCGCAAGGGCATCGTCGTCACAGAGCTGCCGTACCTCGTGGGCCCGGAGAAGGTGATCGAGAAGATCAAGGAGGGCGTCCAGGCCAAGAAGCTCTCCGGCATCACCTCGGTGGTCGACCTGACCGACCGGCAGCACGGGCTCCGCCTGGTGATCGAGGTCAAGACGGGGTTCAACCCCGAGGCCGTGCTCGAGCAGCTCTACCGCTACACGCCGATGGAGGACTCGTTCGGCCTCAACAACGTGGCGCTCGTGGACGGCCAGCCGCGCACGCTCGGCCTGCGCGAGATGCTCGAGGTGTGGGTGGGCCACCGCCTCGAGGTGGTCCGCCGCCGCTCGACCCATCGCCTGGCGAAGCGCCGCGAGCGGCTGCACCTCGTCGAGGGCCTGCTCGTGGCGATCCTCGACATCGACGAGGTCATCCAGGTGATCCGCACGTCGGACACCGCCGACGCCGCGCGTGAGCGCCTCATGGGCGTCTTCGACCTGTCACACCCGCAGGCGGAGTACATCCTCGAGCTGCGGCTGCGTCGGCTGACCAAGTTCTCGCGCCTCGAGCTCGAGAAGGAGGCCGAGCAGCTGCGGCGGGAGATCGCCGAGCTCGAGGCGATCCTGGCCGACGACGCGTTGCTGCGCTCGGTCGTGAGCGACGAGATGGCGCAGGTCGCCCAGACCTACGGCACGCCGCGGCGCACGATCCTGCTCGAGTCCGCGGGCGGCACCGGCGTCGTCGGTGCCGCGGCACCCGCCCGCGGCCGCTCCGCGACACCCCTCGAGATCGCGGACACCCCCTGCTGGGCCCTGCTCTCGGCGACGGGCCTGCTCGCGCGCACGGCCGACGAGTCCGAGCCCGTGCGCGCAGGACGCAGGTCCTCGCACGACGTCGTGCTCTCGGCGCTGCCGACGAGCGCCCGCGCCGAGATCGGCGCCCTGACGTCACGTGGGCGCGTACGACGGCTGTCCGTGCTCGACCTGCCGGCCCTGCCCCCGACCGACGGCCCGCCGTCGCTCTCCGGCGGGCTGCCGCTGAGCGAGGTGCTCGAGCTCGAGCCGGGTGAGCGCGTGCTCGCGCTCGTCTCGCTCGACGCGGGCACCCCGCTCGCGCTGGGGACCGCGGGAGGCGTGGTCAAGCGCGTGGTCGGCGAGGCCGCACCTGCGCGTGACGTCTGGGACGTCATCACCCTGCGTGACGGTGACGAGGTGGTCGGGGCGGCGGTCGCCGCCGACGACGACGAGCTGGTGCTCGTGACCGACGACGCGCAGCTGCTCCACTTCGGTGCCGCCTCGGTACGGCCGCAGGGTCGGGCGGCCGGGGGCATGACCGGCATCAAGCTCGGTGAGGGCCGCCGGGTGGTGCACTTCGGGGTGCTGCCCGCAGCGAGCCTCGCCGACCCGCAGGCGCCGCCGGTCGTCGTGACGGTCGCGGGCGCGGCGGGTGCGCTGCCGGGCACGCAGGCGGGTTCGGCGAAGGTCACGTCGTTCGCGCTGTACCCCGCCAAGGGACGCGCGACCGGAGGCGTCCGGGCGCACCGGTTCCTGCGGGGCGAGGACGCGCTGCTGCTCGCCTGGGTCGGCCCGTCCCCCGCCCGGGGCACGGGCTCGGGCGGCCAGTCGGTCGAGCTGCCCGAGGTCGACCAGCGGCGGGACGGCTCGGGGACGCCGCTCGCGGCCCCGCTCCACGCGGTGGGCTGAGGGCCGCGCCGCGCCGTCGTCCCGGGGTCGAGCCGGGGAGCGACGACGTCAGATCTCGACGCTGTAGAGCACCTCGCCGTGCACGGCCTCGTAGCCGAGGCGCGCGTAGAGGCCGTGCGCGCCGGTGGGGTTGTCGTTGTCGACGGTGAGCACCGCGTACTCCATGCCGTCGGCCCGGAACGCCTCCATCGCGCGCGTGAGCAGGGCCACTGCCACACGCCGTCCGCGCCACGCCCGTCGCACGCCGAGCAGGTCGGTGTAGCCGCACGTGTAGCCGAGGACGGGCCAGTCCTGCTCGTAGCGTCCCGCGAGCGTGTAGCCCACGACGGCGCCGTCGCGGTCGACCGCCACGAAGCTCCAGCCCGGGGCGAAGTGGGTGCGGTGCTGACGCCAGGTCTCGGGCGACTGCGGCTCGGAGCCCCAGTGGTCGGCGAACACCTCGTTGTGCACCGGGAGGGCCGCGTCGTCGAGCTCGTCGGACCACGGGAGCACCCGCACCCCGTCCGGAGCGGCGACCTCGGGAAGGGGCGCACGCAGGTCGCGGCGCATCGTGGTGTACCAGCGGACGGGGCTGAAGCCGGCGGCCGCGTACAGGCGTCGCTGGTCGCGTGCGTCCTCGTCGACGTAGACGGCCAGCCGCGCGGGCGCGGTCTTGCCGGTCGCGGCGAGGAGCTGCCGGCCGCGGCCCTCCATCCACGCGAGCACCGCGCGTCCGATGCCGCGCCCGCGCCACTGCGGGTGCACCGTCCCCCGCAGGAACGCCCGCACGGTGCGCTCGTCGTCGGGACGCACCTCAGCCATCGCGAACGCGCGCAGCACGCCGTCGTGGTCGAACCCGCCCAGGGTGTCGGTCCGGGGGGTGCGCCACGAGCCCTCGAACAGCTCGCGCACCTCGGGAAGCGAGCTCACGCGGGGCGACCGGTCGTGCTCCTCCGAGGCACGCAGCAGGCCGTGCAGCGCCTCGGCGTCGTCGTGGCCGAGCGCGCGCCACGTGAGCTCGAGGTGGAGCGGCGGCAGCTCGAGCACCTCGGGGGCGTCGGCGCGGTCGGCGATCGGGTCCATCGTCCTCACACCCCCAACCTAGCCACCGCGGGCCGCGCGCCGCGGGTGCGTCCCGCTCATGCGTCGATGCGTGCACGGTCGAGCTGTGCCGCACCGGCCACGATGAAGTCCCGGCGGGGGGCGACCTCGGAGCCCATCAGCAGCTCGAACACGCGCTCGGCGGCCGCGGCGTCGGCCGCGGTCACGCGACGCAGCGTGCGGTGCCGGGGGTCCATCGTGGTCTCGGCGAGCTGGTCGGCGTCCATCTCCCCCAGGCCCTTGTAGCGCTGGATGTCCTCCTTGTAGCGCCGACCGGACTTCTCGAGACGGCGCAGGGTCGCCGCGAGCTCGGTCTCCGAGTACGTGTAGAGGTACTCGCCCTTGCGCGAGCCCTGGCCGAGCACCTCGACCCGGTGCAGCGGCGGCACCGCGGCGAACACGCGGCCCGCGTCGACGAGCGGGCGCATGTAGCGGAAGAAGAGCGTGAGCAGAAGGGTGCGGATGTGCGCGCCGTCGACGTCGGCGTCCGTCATCAGCACGACCTTGCCGTAGCGCGCCGCCTCGAGGTCGAAGCTGCGACCTGAGCCCGCACCCAGCACCTGGATGATCGCGGCGCACTCGGCGTTCTTGAGCATGTCCGAGATGGACGCCTTCTGGACGTTCAGGATCTTGCCGCGGATGGGCAGCAACGCCTGGAAGTCCGAGCTGCGTGCGAGCTTCGCGGTCCCGAGCGCGCTGTCACCCTCGACGATGAACAGCTCGCTGCGCTCGACGTCGTCGCTGCGGCAGTCCGCGAGCTTGGACGGCAGCGCCGAGGTCTCGAGCGCGTTCTTCCGGCGCGAGATCTCCTTCTGCTTGCGCGCGGACAGGCGCGCGCGCATCTCGGCGACGATCTTCTCGAGCACGAGCGAGGACTGGGACTTCAGGTCGCGCTTGGTGGACGTGAGCAGGGCCGTGAGCTCGCTCTCGACGACCTTCGCGACGATGCCACGCACCGGCCCGGTGCCGAGCACCTCCTTGGTCTGTCCCTCGAACTGCGGCTCGGCCAGGCGCACCGTGAGGACCGCCGTGAGGCCCGCGAGCACGTCGTCCTTCTCGATGCGCTCGCTCGAGTCCTTGGTCGAGACCTTGAGCCGACGCGCGTTGGCCTCGATCTGCTTGCGCAGCGTCTTGACCAGCGCCTGCTCGAAGCCGGCGAGGTGCGTCCCGCCCTTGGGCGTGGCGATGATGTTGACGAAGGTGCGCACCTCGGTGTCGTAGCCCGTCCCCCACCGCAGCGCGACGTCCACCTCGCACTCGCGCGTGACCTCCTGCGACGTGAGGTGACCGCGTCCGTCGAGCACCGGGACGGTCTCGGTGAACGTGCCCGCGCCCGTGAGGCGCCACGTCTCGGTGATCGGCGCGTCCGGCGCGAGGAAGTCGACGAAGTCGACGGCCCCGCCGTGGTGGACGAACGTCTCCTCTTGCGGGCCGTCCGCCCCGGGCGTCCCCGCCAGGCCACGCTCGTCGCGCAGCACGACCGTCAGGCCGGGGACGAGGAACGTCGTCTGGCGCACCCGCGAGACGAGCTCGTCGTAGCTGAAGACCGCACTCTTCGGGAAGACCTGCCGGTCGGCCCAGTAGCGCACGCGCGTCCCCGTCCGGGCACGTGCGACCTTGCCGACGACCGCCAGCTCCGAGGCCTCGACGAACGGGGTGAAGGGCGACTCGGGGTCGGGTCCGGACCTGCCGTCGGCGAACACGCCGGGCTCGCCGCGGTGGAAGGTCATCCGGTGCGTGCGACCGCCGCGGTCGACCTCGACGTCGAGCCGTGCCGACAGCGCGTTGACGACGCTCGCACCCACGCCGTGCAGACCGCCCGACGCCGCGTAGGAGCCTCCGCCGAACTTCCCACCCGCGTGCAGCTTGGTGAACACGACCTCGACGCCCGTGAGACCGGTCTTGGGCTCGACGTCCACGGGGATGCCCCGCCCGTTGTCGCGCACCTCGACCGACGAGTCCCGGTGCAGCACGATCTCGATCCGGTCGCAGTGACCGCCCAGGGCCTCGTCGACGGAGTTGTCGATGATCTCCCACAGGCAGTGCATGAGACCGCGCGAGTCGGTGGTCCCGATGTACATGCCGGGTCGCTTGCGGACCGCCTCGAGCCCCTCGAGGACGGACAGGTGGCGGGCGGTGTAGCTCGTCTCGGACAGCGTGCTGGTCACGGTGCCCGAGCCTAGACGCTGTCGCCCGGCGCGCCGGGATGCCTCGCCGCGCCGCGGCGACGGGCTACGCGGTGAGCGAACCGGCGCCTCCCGCGGCGTGCGATCCGCGGAGCCGATGGCACGATGGTCGTGTGACGACGACGACGACCTCCCCGTTGACCGCGGCCGACCGGTGCGACCGGTGCGGCGCCCAGGCGTACGTGCGTGTGGTCCTGCCGACAGGTGAGCTGCTGTTCTGCGCCCACCACGCACGCCGCCACGCCCCGGCCTTCTCGGACCTGGCCGTGCACGTCCAGGACGAGACCGACCGCCTGCTCGAGGAGCACGGCGCCGGAGCCGCGGCTCGCTGAGCACACTCACGCCTGGAGGCCCGGTCCGTCGACGGACCGGGCCTCTCGTCGTCCTGCAGGCGCCGCCGCGCTCCCACGTCGCGCGCGGCGATCACCCGTGCCGCTACCGTCCTCCCGACCGCAGGAGCGATTCGTGGAGGCGCCGTGGACCTGGTGAACCTGTTCGTGGGGCTGGCGATCCTCGTCGGCCTGGCGGGCATCGTGCTCCCGGTCCTCCCGGGCTCCCTCATCATCGGGCTCGCGGTGCTCGTGTGGGCGATCGACGCCGAGGCCGGGGCCGCCTGGGGCGTCCTGGCCGTGGTGGTGCTCCTCCTGGTGGCGGGCTGGTCGGCGACGTACGTCCTCACCGGACGGCGGGTCCAGAACGCCGGCGTGCCGAGGTCGTCGATCATCGCGGGTGGGCTCGCAGGCATCCTCGGGTTCTTCGTGATCCCTGTGGTCGGGCTGTTCCTGTTCTTCGCGGGCGGGCTCTACCTCGCCGAGCGTCGACGGCTGGGCGATCCCCTCGCCGCCCGCCGCACAGCGGTCCTCGCGCTCAAGGCCACGGCGCTCGGGATGGTCGTCGAGCTCGGCCTCGCGCTTGTGGCCGCCGCGACGTGGGCGATCGCGGCGCTCGGCGTCGGCGTCGGCGGCTGAGCGCCTGCGCGCGGCGGGCCGCGCGTGCCGCCGTCCGGACATGCCGAGGGCCCCGTCACACGGAGTGACAGGGCCCTGGCGCGGGTCGGTCGCGGCCTGGCTGCGCGCCCTCAGTCGAGGTAGTCGCGCAGCACCTGCGAGCGGCTCGGGTGACGCAGCTTCGACATGGTCTTGGACTCGATCTGACGGATCCGCTCCCGCGTCACGCCGTAGACCTTGCCGATCTCGTCGAGGGTCTTGGGCTGACCGTCCGTGAGGCCGAAGCGCATCGAGACCACGCCTGCCTCGCGCTCGGACAGCGTGTCGAGCACCTGGTGCAGCTGCTCCTGCAGCAGCGTGAAGCTCACGGCGTCAGCCGGGACCACGGCCTCGGAGTCCTCGATGAGGTCACCGAACTCGCTGTCGCCGTCCTCACCGAGCGGCGTGTGCAGCGAGATGGGCTCGCGTCCGTACTTCTGGACCTCGACGACCTTCTCGGGGGTCATGTCGAGCTCCTTGGCGAGCTCCTCGGGCGTGGGCTCACGGCCCAGGTCCTGGAGCATCTGCCGCTGGACGCGCGCGAGCTTGTTGATGACCTCGACCATGTGCACGGGGATGCGGATGGTGCGGGCCTGGTCGGCCATGGCGCGCGTGATCGCCTGGCGGATCCACCAGGTCGCGTACGTCGAGAACTTGTAGCCCTTGGTGTAGTCGAACTTCTCGACCGCACGGATGAGGCCCAGGTTGCCCTCCTGGATCAGGTCCAGGAACAGCATGCCTCGACCCGTGTACCGCTTGGCGAGAGAGACGACGAGGCGCAGGTTCGCCTCGAGCAGGTGGTTCTTCGCCCGACGGCCGTCGGACGCGATCCACTCGAGCTCGCGCCGCAGCTTGGGCTCGAGCTTGCCGGCGCTCGCGAGCTTCTCCTCGGCGAACAGGCCGGCCTCGATCCGCTTGGCGAGCTCGACCTCCTGCTCCGCGTTCAGGAGCGCGACCTTGCCGATCTGCTTGAGGTAGTCCTTGACCGGGTCGGCGGTCGCGCCCGCGGTGACGACCTGCTGCGCGGGGGCGTCGTCGTCGTCCGCGTCCGAGTACGTGAAGCCCTTGTCCTCGGTCTCCTCCTCGGCCGGCGTCACCACGTCGACCACGTCGCCCTCGGCGACGACGTCGTCGTCACCGGGCTCGACCTCGGGAGCGTCGGCATCGGCTGCGGTCTCGGGGGCAGCCTTGCCGCGGGTCGTCGCCTTCACAGGACCCGCCGTCTTCGCGCTCGCGCCCTTGGTCGCCGTCCTGGTGCCGGCACCCTTGGCGGTCGACGACGTGCTCTTGGTGCCCGCTGCCGCCTTGGCCGAGGCGGCACGCGTCGCGGTGCCCGAGGCGGCCTCGCCCTCGGCGGGCGCCTTGGCGGTGGTGGTGCTCGTTCGGCGCGCAGCAGCGGCGGCCACGGCGGGACGCGCCGCGGGCTCGGTGACGGTGACGCCGGCCTCGCTCAGACCGCGGACGACGGCGCGCAACCGCTTGGCAGGGACCTGCGCGGTCTCGCACGCGACCCGGACGGCATCACCGTCGACGGTGCCGTGGGTGCGACCGCGCAGCACCAGCTCCTGGAGAGCGGGGTGCTCGAACTCGCGCGGGAGTGCAGGACGGGAAGGAAGGGATGACACAGAGAACCTTTCGGCAGCGCCAGGCTCGGAGAGAAGGTCCGGGGGTAGACAGACATTGTAACGTCCGAGGGCGCTCAGATGTGCCCCAGGAGCTCATCCGGGGAGCTCCTGGGGCGTCCCTGACGCACCGGGATCAGCCTGCTGCGGGTTTGACAGCGAGCACGGGGCACGGCGCGTCGAGCAGGATGCGCTGCGCGTTGGAGCCCAGCAGCAGCTTGCCCACGGGGCTGCGTCGGCGGAGCCCGATGACGATGAGCTGGGCCCCCTCGCCCTCGGCGGCCGCGATGATGTCGTCGGCCGCGTCGCGGCCACGCGTCGTCTGACGCACCTCGTGGACGACGTCGAGCTCGTCGAGGCGGCGTTCGACCTCGTCCGCCTGCTCGTCGAGGCGCGGGCCCTGCTCGCTGCCGAAGCGGTGCCCGCGCTCGCTCAGCACCACGACGAGACGCACGTGCCGCCGGGCGGCCTCCGCTGCCGCGGCCTCGAGCGCGGCCGAGCCCTCCGGTGTCGCGACGTAGCCGACCACCACGCTCATGGGTCCTCCCGGGCCTCGATGTCCGCTCGACGCTACCGGATCACGGCCCCCTGCACCCCACGGTCCCCGCACCGGTCGCGGCTCAGGCGGGGACGCCGCGTCGCAGCCACCCCGGGGGCATGCCGTGGTCGATCGCCTCCTGCACGAGCCGCGCGAGCCGGTGACCCGGGTCCTCCGCGAGCGCCTGCTCCAGCAGCACCGCGGCACGTGCGCCGTCCCCCTCCCACCACGCGAGGACGCCGAGGAGCGTCACGCTCGGGACGTGCGTCCCACGGGCGGCGTGCGCGCTCACGGCCCCCAGCAGCGCGCGGGCGCCCGCGACGCGTGCCTCCTCGGGACGTCGACCACGCACGGGGTCCACGATCACCTGGAGCGCCGCGCCCACCTCGGGCCCCGCGTCCCCGGCGACGACACGCTCGCCCAGCCGCTCCGTGCCCGGGACCAGACGCAGCAGCACCGCGTCCCGGACCAGCACGTCGTCGAGTGCGGCCTGCAGCCGCCCGAGCACCACGGCTGCCGGCGGCGCCCACCCGTGCGGACCACGTCCGGACCCTTCTCCCGTCGCCACCCCGCGTGCCACGGCGCCGCCGACCTCGGCCGTCGCGCGGTCGAGCTCGTGCGCCCACACCTCGAGGCCGTCGCGTCGCCACCGGCGCACGTCGTCCTCGCTGCGCGCGCCGAGCCCGCGCGCGGCCCAGCGCGAGCGGGCGCGGCGGGCCGACCTCCTCGCCGTGGCCGTCGCGGTGTCCGCGACGCGCAGCGAGTCCCGCGACGTCGCGACACTCGCGCCGAGCGCGACCATGCGCGCGCTCACCTCGGTGGACTCGAGCTCGTGCACGGACCGCGGCAAGGCGTCCCGGCACCCGGGCTCGGTGCACCCGTGCTCGTGGAAGACCTGCGTCCCGACGGCCCACACGCCGACGTCGTCGACGAAGTGGTCGGCCGCCTCACGCACCACGTCGACCGCGCGCGCCACGTCCGGATCCGGGACGGGCCCGGTGGCCCGCTCGGAGTACACCGCCACGAGGAGCCGCCGGGCACCGTCCTCGACCAGGTGGTGGACGAGCTGACGGGCCACCCGGGCGCCGTCGTCGGCATCCGCGAGGTCGGCGAGGTCGACCCGCGCGACGAGCCCGGTGCTCCCCCGGCTGCCGCGCAGGCTCAGCAGGGCGACGCTCTCCTCGGGACGGAACCCGAGCTGGAAGGGGATCAGGGACAGCAGCTCGCGCACGTCGCGCGTCGTGATCGTCATGGGCATGTCCCGATCCGACACCCCAGGCGACCCGTCGCTGCGACGGGGCCCCGGCGCCTGTGGACGCGCGGCCAGGGGCGGGGCTGTGGGCGACGCGGCGAGAGCGACCCCAAACGATCGCTTTCACCCGGCGCGCACGGTCGGTGCGTGCGCCCGGCGGCGATACCCTCGAGGCATGGCCGAGGCGGGGAGCGCCGAGTCGACGACGGGACGTCGTCGTGCACGGCGTCGTGCGCGCTCGTCACTCGGTGTCCTCTGCGCGTTCGTCGTCCTCGGTGCCGGGGCGTGCGGGACCGCACCCGACCCGACCGACGGTCCGTCCGCCGCGGTCGCGACCGTCACGGGAGTCGAGGACGACGCCACCGTCACCGCGGACACCGGCACCGCGGGGCCCGCGCCCGCGAGCGACGACGAAGGACCTGCGGCGGAGGCCGGCGACACGACGGTACCCACCGAGCGCTCGGCGGTGCGCTCGGTGGTCGAGGGGTTCCCGGTCGACCTCCTCCCGCTCCCCGAGGACGCGATGATCCTCGTGACCTCGGCGGTCCCCGTCGGCGACTCCGAAGCCCAGGAGGTCTCGCTCAACCTCCGCACCCGCGCGACGCCGGCCGAGGTGCTCGAGCTGTACCGCGCCTCGCTCACGTCGGCCGGTTTCACCGAGCTCCCCACCGACGCACCGCACGACGAGCTCGCGGCGGAGGCGACCTTCATCCGGTCGGGCGGCGACGAGCTCGTGTCGGTCGGCGTGCTGGACGACGACGGGCTGCGCTCGGTGACCATCGGCGGGCGCCTGCGCACGCAGGAGTGATCACGACCTCGCGGAGCACGCGCTCCACCTAGGGTGGGCACGTGACCCACGCCTCAGGACTCGTCGACGTCGAGGGTGTCCGCTCCACCGTCGACTCCCTGCTCGCCGCCCACGTCGATGGTCTGCGTGACGAGCTCGCGGGCCTCGGCCCCGAGGTGGGCCCGCTCCTCGATGCGCTCGCCACGATGCTCTCCGGCGGCAAGCGGCTCCGCGCGGCCCTCTGCTACTGGTCGTGGCGGGCGCACGGCGGAACGCCGGACCACGGCTGCGCGACCGGTGTCGATGCGACCCACGTGATGCGGGTCGGAGCCTCGCTCGAGCTCTTCCAGGCGGCCGCGCTCTTCCACGACGACGTGATGGACGCCTCCGACCTGCGCCGCGGGCGTCCCGCCGCGCACCGGGTGTTCGAGGAGCGCCACCGCGAACGGGACTGGGCAGGGGACCCGGCCCGCTTCGGCGAGTCGGCCGCCATCCTGCTGGGAGACCTCGCGCTGATCGCGAGCGAGCGTGAGGTGTCCGAGGCGCTCGTGGGCGCCGCCGAGCCCACGCTCGCCCGCGCACGCGCCGTGTTCGACCGCATGCGCACCGAGGTCACGGTGGGCCAGTACCTCGACGTGCTCGCCCAGGCCCTCCCGTGGGGCGTCGACCCGGCCGTGGACGAGCGCCGAGCGCGCGTGGTGCTGCGCGCCAAGAGCGCGCGGTACAGCGTCGAGCACCCGCTGAGCCTCGGCGCGGCTCTCGCGGGGGCGGACGACGACGCCCTGGCACGGTGCCGTGAGGTCGGCCTCCCGCTCGGGGAGGCGTTCCAGCTCCGGGACGACCTCCTCGGCGTCTACGGCGACCCGTCCACGACGGGCAAGCCCGCCGGCGACGACCTGCGCGAGGGCAAGCGCACCGTGCTCGTCGCACGCGCGATGGCAGCTGCCGACGACAACCTCCGCGAGCTTCTCCTGCGCGACCTCGGCCGGCGCGACCTGACGGACGGCGACGTCGCCGACCTGCGCGACCGGCTGCGTGACACGGGAGCGGTCGCGGGCCTCGAGGAGCTCATCGACGACCTCGCGCGGCCTGCGCTCGACGCACTGGCCGCCGCCCCGCTCGCCGAGGACGGCCGGGCCATGCTGCTCGACCTCGGGCGCGCGCTGGTCGAGCGCTCGGCCTGACCCGCCAGAGGCCCTGGCCCGGACCTCTCCTGACGCACCAGCGGCTCAGAGCGCCTCAGCCTGCGCGCGGCGTCGGATCTCCGTCTTGTGCCCGAGCGCGAGCGCCTCGACCGGCGTGCGCGGACGCACCGGACCGGTGCCGAGCGACTCGAGCGAGGGGTCGGGGGTGAAGAGCCACCGCACGGCCTCGTCGTCGCTCATCCCGGCATCGGCGAGGAGCACGAGCGTGCCCTGGAGCGACGGCACGACCTGCCACCCCTCCTCCACCTGCACGAGGAACGCGGCGGGGACGCTCAGGATGCGTCGCTCACCCCGGCGCACCGCTACGAGGCGCTGCTCCTGGAGCATGCGGCGCACCCTGCCGACGTCGGTACCGAGCCGCTCGGCGGCGTCGGGAAGGGGCAACCACTCGGGCACGAGCTCATCCAGGTCCACGGCCGAAGCCTAGGCGCATCACCCGAATGCCCGCGCGCCCGCTCTTCCCCGTGGCGTCGAGCTCCGTTACCGTTCACTCTTGTCACACCAGTCTCAAGAAGCACAACTGTCACACGATCACCACGACGCGCGACGTGCCCGACCGCACCCGCCGTCAGCGCCACCAGCCGCCCCGACGGGCGCGGCCCATGAGGGGAACACGACCATGGCCGAGGCCCTGCTCACCGCCACAACCGCATCACCGGGCCGCCGCCTGGCCAGCGGGACAGGGGTGGGCCTCGCGCTCGCCGTGGTGTCCGTCGCGACGGGGGCCACGCCCGCACAGGCCGCCGAGGACTACACGGTCCGCCCGGGCGACACCGTGTCCCACATCGCCCAGCGCACGTCGACGTCGGTCGGCCAGATCGTGGCGGCGAACGGGCTCGACCGGCGCGCGACCATCCGCGCCGGTCAGCGGCTCGTCATCCCTCAGCCTGCGCAGGCCCCGGCCGCACCCGCGGCGGCACCGGCCGCACGGACGCACGCCGTCGTCAGCGGGGACACGGTGTCAGCGATCGCCGCGCGCTACGGCACCACCGTGGCCGCCGTCGTGCAGGCCAACGGTCTCGACAGCCGCGCCTTCATCCGCGCCGGGCAGACCCTGACGATCCCCACCGGCGCGGGCGGTGCCGCGCCGGTCGCCGCATCTGCGCCCGCGAGCTCGACCGGTGCGCGAACGCACACGGTCGCGCGCGGTGAGACCGTCTCGGGGATCGCCGCGCGCTACGGCACCACCGTGACCGCCGTCGTGCAGGCCAACGGTCTCGACAGCCGCGCCTTCATCCGCGCCGGGCAGAAGCTCCAGGTGCCTGCCGGCGGCGGCACGTCGTCGGCCCCCGCGACCACGCGCCCCACGTCAGGCCTCGTCGGCAGCACCTTCGCGGGTCGCACCTACCCGCAGGCCACGGTCGCGTCCGCGAACCAGAACAAGGCGACGCTGCTCGAGCTCGGCGTCCCCAGCCGAGACGAGATGCAGGCGCTCGTGCGCTCCACCGCCCTCGAGATGGGCGTCGACCCGGCCCTCGCACAGGCGATCGCCCACCAGGAGTCGGGCTTCGACCAGACCGCCGTCTCCCCCGCCAACGCCATCGGCACCATGCAGGTGATCCCGAGCTCGGGCGAGTGGGCCTCCGACCTCGTGGGTCGCGACCTCAACCTGCTCGACCCGCAGGACAACGTGGTGGCCGGCGTCGCGATCCTGCGCAGCCTCGTCGCCACGAGCCCTGACCTCTCGACGGCGATCGCCTCGTACTACCAGGGCCAGGCCGGCGTGCGGAAGCACGGCATGTACCCGGACACGCGCCGGTACGTCGCCAACGTCCGCACGCTCATGTCGCGCTTCGCCTGACGGGTTCTCGCGCTCCCGGAACGTAGACTGCGGCCCGTGGCAGCCACTCTCACCGACCCGCTCCTCGGCCATCTGGTCGACGGCCGGTACGAGGTGCTGTCCAGGATCGCCCGCGGCGGCATGGCCACGGTCTACCTGGCCACCGACCGTCGGCTCGACCGCGAGGTCGCGCTCAAGGTGATGCACCCCCACCTGGCCGAGGGGGGCGCCGGTTCCGAGTTCGTCGCACGGTTCCGCCGAGAGGCCCGCGCTGCGGCGCGGCTCACGCACCCGGGCCTGGTGGGGGTCTTCGACCAGGGCGTCGACGGCGACACGAGCTACCTGACGATGGAGTACGTCGAGGGCACGAACCTGCGACGTCACCTCGGCGAACAGGGATCCCTCCCGGTGCGTGAGGCACTCGCCACGACCGAGTCGGTGCTCGACGCGCTCGCCGCCGCCCACCGGGCGGGGCTCGTGCACCGCGACGTCAAGCCGGAGAACGTGCTGCTCGCGACGGACGGCCGTGTCAAGGTCGCCGACTTCGGGCTGGCCCGGGCGGTGACCGAGGTGACCGCGACCGCCACCGGCACGGTGCTCGGCACGGTCGCCTACCTCGCGCCCGAGCTCGTCGCGCACGGTGCGAGCGACCCGCGCACCGACGTGTACGCGGTCGGGATCCTGCTCTACGAGATGCTCACCGGCTCCCAGCCGTTCACCGGCGCCACTCCGATCCAGGTCGCGTACCAGCACGTCAACAGCGACATCCCGAGCCCGTCCGACGCCGTCCGCTGGCTCCCCGTCGAGATCGACGAGCTCGTCGAGGCCCTCGCGGCGCGCGACCCCGCCGAGCGCCCGGTGCACGCGGGTGCCGCGCTGGCGCTCGTGCGGCAGACCCGCGCCGCCCTCGACGAGGCGACGCTCGACAGACGGGCGGACGTCCAGCCGTCGCTCACGCTCCCCCCGGCCACCGACGGCGTCCCCGGCGAGGCGCCGGCCGGTGTCGACGGCGCCGACGGCACGGACGCAGGCGACTCCGCCGCTCCGGGGCAGGACGCACCCGCCGAGGACGAGCGGGCCACGTCCGCCGTGGCCTCCGCCACCTCGATGACGGCGACCGACCACGACGCGACCACGGTCCTCGACGTGCCCGGCCGGTCCCCCGCGCCCGAGGACGACGACGAGGGTCCGGGCCGCACCGTCGCTCTCCAGATCGGCACGGGCCTGCACGACGACGACACGGCGACCTCCGGGGACGAGCGCAGCGAGCCCGCCGCGCTGCGGACCTGGCGTACGCGCGTGCGCGCACTGCTGATCGCCATCGCGGTGGTCGCCGTCGGCGGCATCCTCGCCGTCTGGTACGCGGCCTGGGGCCCGGGCGCCTACGCGACGGTCCCTGCCGGACTCGTGGGCGCGAGCCTCGCGGAGGCGCAGGAGGCGCTCACCGCGCAGCGCCTCGCGCACACGTCCGAGGAGGTCTTCCACCCGACGGCACCCGCCGGCGACGTCGTCGCGGTCGACCCGGGTGAGGGCGACCGGATCCTCAAGGACGGCACGGTCGAGATCGCCGTCTCCAAGGGCCCCGATCTCCGCGTGGTTCCGGAGGGGCTGGTCGGCACGCCGACCGACGCAGCCGTGGCGGCGCTCACCGAGGCGGGCTTCGAGGTGCCGGAGCCGACGCCGCAGTACAGCGACACCGTCGCCGAGGGCGACGTGGTGGCGCTGTCCGTCGAGGACGGCGCGAGCCTGCCTGTCGGCACCGAGGTCGTCGTCACGACCTCGCGCGGCCCCGAGCCCGTCGTCGTCAAGAGCGTCATCGGGGCCGAGCGCGAGCAGGCGACCGCCGTGCTGGAGGCGGACGGGCTCGTGGTCGAGATCGTCGAGGAGTACACCGAGGACTACGAGACGTACCCCGCGGGTGTGGTCATGGCGCAGACGCCCGAGCCCGAGGCCGACGCGTTCCGCACCGACACCGTGACTCTCACCGTGTCCCTCGGAGCCCCCCTCGTCGAGGTGCCGAACGTCCTGCGGCAGGGCGTCGAGGCCGCGACGAACACGCTCGAAGCCGCGGGCTTCGTCGTGGAGACGCAGCGAGCGGACGCCTACTTCGGGCTCGGCTTCGTCGTCGGCCAGAGCGTGAACGGCGGCGCTCAGGCCCCGAAGGGCTCAGCCATCACGCTGACCATCACGTAGTCGGCCGGGGGCGCGTGCGCCGGCCGTGGTGGGCCTGGCGGACGCGCGCAGCGCGTCGGGTAGGCCCAGCACGCGCCCCCGGACCGGCGACACCGACCGCCCATCGACCCGTCGACCCGTCGAGAGGTCACACCGACCGGATCATCTCCGCGACCTGGAACGCCATCTCGAGCGACTGCTGGTGGTTGAGCCTCGGGTCCACGAGGGTCTCATAGCGCCGGGCGAGCCCGGCGTCGTCGATCTCCTCGCTCCCGCCCAGCACCTCGGTCACGTCGTCCCCGGTGAGCTCGATGTGCAGGCCGCCGGGCACCGAGCCCACGGCCCGGTGCACCTCGAAGAACCCGCGGACCTCGTCGAGCACGTCCTCGAGCCGGCGGGTCTTGTAGCCGCTGGCCGAGGTGATGGTGTTGCCGTGCATCGGGTCGGTCACCCACGTCACGGGACGACCCGACGCCGTGACCTTCTCGACCAGCGCGGGCAGCACGTCCCGGATGCGGCCCGCACCCATGCGCGTGATGAACGTCAGCCGCCCCGGGATGTCCGTGGGGTTGAGCTTGTCCATCAGCGCGAGGGCGTCGTCAGCCGTGGTCGTCGGGCCGAGCTTGACGCCGATCGGGTTGCGCACGCGAGACAGGAAGTCGACGTGCGCGCCGTCGAGCTGCCGGGTGCGCTCCCCGATCCACAGGAAGTGCGCCGAGCAGTCGTACGCGGTGCCGGTCCTGGAGTCGATGCGCGTGAGCGCACGCTCGTAGTCCAGCAGCAGGGCCTCGTGGCTCGAGAAGAACTCGACCGTCCGCAGCGCGTCGAAGTCGGCACCGGCCGCGGCCATGAACCTGATCGCGCGGTCGATCTCGTTCGCGGTCTCCTCGTAGCGCGCGTACGCCTTGTTCGCGAGGAAGCCACGGTTCCACTCGTGCACCCGACGCAGGTCGGCGAAGCCGCCCGTGGTGAACGCCCGGATGAGGTTCAGCGTCGCGGACGAGCGGTGGTAGGCGTCGAGCAGGCGCCGCGGGTCCGGGGTACGCGACTCGGGCGTGAACGCGTGCGCGTTGACCGCGTCGCCGCGGTACGCCGGGAGCGTCACGCCGTCACGCGTCTCGTCGTCGGAGCTGCGCGGCTTGGCGTACTGGCCCGCCATCCGTCCCATCTTGATGACCGGCAGGCTCGCGCCGTACGTGAGCACCACGGCCATCTGGAGGATGGTCTTGATCTTGTTCCGGATGTTGTCGGCCGTCGCCTCGGCGAAGGTCTCGGCGCAGTCACCGCCCTGGAGGAGGAAGGCCTCGCCACGGCCCGCGGCGGCGAGCCGTGCGGTGAGCACGTCCGCCTCACCCGCGAACACGAGCGGCGGGAGCGAGCCGAGCTCCTCCGAGACCGTCACCACGGCCGTCGGGTCCGGCCACGACGGCTGCTGGCGGGCCGCGAGGTCACGCCACGCGTCGAGCCCCGCGACCAGCGCGGGGTCGGGCGCGACGCTCATGACGTGCGTGCCGGGACGAGCGGCTGGCCGATGCCCTCGAGGAGCGTGCCGAACCACGGCTGCGACACGTCGAACGCCTTGCCGCCCGCGATGCGCGGGAACGCGATCGCCGTGAGCCGGTTGCCGTTCTCCTCGTCGTGCCCGATCACGCCGGACTCGCCCTTGAGGGCGCACTCGACCGCGAGGTCCGTCATCGACTTGATGAGGCGCAGGTCCTCCGCGTTGGCCGCGGCGGCGCGCGAGTAGTAGCCGCTCTTCTGGACCATGACCTTCTCGGCGCCCAGGCGCTCGGCGAACTGCTTCGCGAACCACTGGCCAGGGTTGATCGTGTCGAGCTTCACGTGCCCGAACGGGTCGCGCTCGACGGTCTCCCCCGCGGCCTCGAGCTGCTCGACGATCTCGTGCATGCCCGCGCCCTCGGACAGGAAGATGTTGACGTTGCCGACCTCGTCCATGACGGTGCGCAGGCGCGCGGCCTCGGCGTCGATGTCGATCGCGAGCTCGGGCAGGAACACGGCGTGCACGTCCCAGCGCTCACGGCTCAGACCGATGCTGGGGACCCACTCCTGGGTGTCGAGCCACTTGCGGTACTCGGCGGCTGCCGCGGCCGTCAGCCAGCCGCAGTGGCGGCCCATGACCTCGTGGACGATGAGCATGCGGTTGCCAGAGCGGTGCTCACCGATGATGTTCCGGGCGAATCCCGCGGCCTCCTCGGCCGCGGTCCAGGCACCGAGCGACTGCTTGATCGGCACGACGTCGTTGTCGATCGTCTTGGGGAGCCCGACGACGGTGAGCTCGTAGCCGTTCTCGTGCAGGTAGGCCGCGAGGTCGGCCGCGGTGGTGTTCGTGTCGTCGCCGCCGATGGTGTGGAGCACGTCCACGCCGTCGGCCTTGAGCTGCTCGGCGGCGACCTGCAGCGGGTCCTCGCCCTCACGCACGAGGCCGCGCTTGACGCAGTCCTTCGCGTTGGTGAGCTTGACGCGCGAGTTGCCGATCGGGCTGCCACCGAAGCGGTGCAGCAGGCCCGCCTTGGCGCGCGCCTCGTCGTCGACCACGATCTTGGTGCCCGTCAGCAGCCCGTGGTAGCCGTGCTCGTAGGCGATGATCTCGACCTCGGGCGCGATCTCCGTGTAGCGCTCGATCAGCCCGCCGACGGCGGACGACAGGCAGGGGGCGAAGCCACCGGCCGTGAGCAGAGCGACACGACGAACCGACATGGTGCACCTTCCGTAGGGACGACAGCTCACCCCGATCCGGGGCGGGCCTCATCCTAGTGGTGCGGAACCCTCGTCCTCGGGCGGGACCGGCACCTGGACGTCGGGCGCCGGACGCCCCCCGGGGGCCGCCTGCCCGGACTCGGCGGGCGCGACCTCGTCGGGCCGGTGGCCCGCGGCGATCCGCGCCTTCGCGGTCGCGGCGTAGACGTCGACGTACTCCTGCCCCGACAGGCTCATCAGGGCGTACATGATCTCGTCGGTGACCGAGCGCAGGATGAACCTGTCGTTCTCCATGCCCTTGTACCGGCTGAAGTCGAGAGGCTCGCCGACCACGATGCCCAGTCGCATGGGCTTGGGGATGACGCGGCCGATGGGCTGCGCGACGTTCGTCCCGATCATCGCGACCGGGACCACCGGGGCCCCGGACTCGAGCGCGAGGCGCGCGACGCCGGTCTTGCCGCGGTAGAGGCGGCCGTCAGGGCTGCGGGTCCCCTCGGGGTAGATGCCGAAGAGTCCGCCCTCCTCGAGCACCTGCAGGCCGGTGCGCAGGGCCGCCTCGCTCGCCTTGCCGCCCCCGCGGTCCACCGGGATCGTCCCGACGCCGCGGAAGAACCCCGCCTTGAGCCGACCGGTGACACCCTTGCCGGTGAAGTACTCGGCCTTGCCGATGAAGCGGATCTTGCGCGAGAGCACGAGCGGGAGGACGAACGAGTCGATCACCGCGAGGTGGTTGCTCGCGAGGATCGCGCCGCCCGACGCGGGGACGTTCTCGAGCCCGCGCACCCACGGGCGGAACATCCCGCGCAGCAGCGGTCCCGCGAGGACCCGCTTCATCAACCAGTAGAACAAACCGTCACCTCCGCCGCGGCGCCCACGCGATCCGCGCGCAGCGTCTGTCCGACTCTAGAGTGCTCTGCATGGCCGCACGTCCGCACGACGCCGCCGATCCGCCCGACGAGCCCGACCGGTCGCCCCGCGACGACGACGGCGAGGTCACGCCCGCCGAGCACCCTGACGAGCCCCGCGACGGTACAGCAGATCCCGACGACGTGGACCGACGCTGGGCCGAGATCGTGGCGCAGCTGGGCGACCTCGGCGCCGCGGACGACCTACCGCAGGACCCAGCCCCGCCACGCCGCCCACGCCTTCCGGGCGCCGCACGACCCGAGCGCGACGGCGGACGTCGCGCGACGGGGGACGCCGGGCCGCCCCGTGCGGCGGGCCAGGGGCACGACGGCCGCACGACCGGCGGCACGCGACCGGACGGCGACGAGCAGGGGCTCCCCGGGCCTGCCGTCGGACCGCGGGCCTGGTCCCCCGACCCAGCGGTCGAGGAGGCCGAGGACCACTTCGTGCCACCCGACCCCGGGCCCGTGCTCGGCGGTGACCCCCTGCTGACACTGGCGTGGGTCGCCGTGGTCGCCGTCCCGGCCCTGCTCCTCGTGACCGTGCTCGCCTGGCGCGACGTGCCCGCCCTCGTGCTCCAGCTCGCCGGGGCCGCCTTCGTGCTCGCGCTCGGTCTGCTCGTGTGGCGCATGCCCGCACGGAGGGACGACGACGACCACGGGCCGGGTGCCGTCGTCTGACACAGGTCGGCGACGGGGGTACCGCGCTCCGGCTCGTCAGAGCCGAGCGAGGTCGGCCGCGCCCACGATGCCGGCCTCGTTGCCCAGCGCCGCCAGCGCGATGTGGGCCTCGGGGCGGAAGCCACGGCCCGACAGGTGCGCGAGGTACGCCTCCTGCGCGGGCGCGAGCAACAGGTCGCCCGCGGCGCCGACGCCGCCTCCCACCACGACGAGAGCGGGGTCGAGCAGCGCCGCGACCGACGCCGATCCCGCACCGATCCAACGGCCCAGCTCGGCGAGCAGCTCGATCGCGAGCGGGTCGCCCTCCTGCGCCGCGAGCGTGACCGAGGGGCCCGCCACAGCCTCGGCGTCGCCCCCCGCGAGCTCGAGCAGACGCCGGGCACGTCCGGGCCGCGCCGCGGCCGCGAGCCGCGCCTCCCGGACGAGCGCGCTCCCCGACGCGTACTGCTCCCAGCAGCCCCTCAGGCCGCAGCCGCACAGGTGGCCGTCCGGGACGACACGCAGGTGACCGACCTCCGCCGCGACTCCCCACGCCCCGCGGACGAGGCGGCCGCCGACGACGAGCGCGCCCCCCAGCCCGGTGCCGACCGTCAGGAGCAGCATGTCGTCGACGTCGCGCCCCACGCCGAACCGGAACTCGGCCCAGCCTGCGGCGTTCGCGTCGTTCTCGACCACGATCCGCAGGTCGGGGCGACCGATGAGCGCGCCGATCCGGTCCCGCAGCGGATAGTCGCGCCATGCGATGTTCGCGCCGAAGAGCGCCGTCGCGCGGTCGGAGCTGATGAAGCCTGCCGCCGCGACCCCGAGGGCCCCGACCTCACGTCCCTGCGAGAGCTCGACGAACAGGTCAGCCACGGCGCGGTCGATCTCGGCGGCGTCGCCCGCGACGGTGCTCCGCTTGGCCTTGGCGAGGATCGTGCCGTCCTCGTCGACCAGACCCGCGGCGATCTTCGTCCCGCCGATGTCCACACCGATCGCGTACATGTCCGTCCTTGCTCCGGATGAGGGATCGCCGGCGGGTGCCGACGCCAGGGCAGGCTACCCAGGTCCGGGCCTGACGCGTCAGGACGATCGGACTGGGTAGGGTCAGGGCACCCTTCCGTCTGTCAATGGAGTCAGCATGGACGAGTTCCACTCCCCCCTCCTCACCGAGTCCGCGCCCGAGGACAACATCAGCTCGCTGCTCGCGGCGCGCCTGGCCGCGAGCGGTGACCAGCCGCTGATCGAGCACAAGCCTGAGGGCACCGACACCTGGAGCTCGCTCACGGCACGCGAGTTCGACGCACGCGTCGTCCAGGTCGCCAAGGGGCTCGTGGCACGCGGCGTGGAGCCCGGGGACACCGTCGGCATCATGAGCCGGACGCGGTACGAGTGGACGCTCCTCGACTTCGCGATCTGGGCCGCCGGCGCGGTCCCCGTGCCGCTGTACGAGACCTCGTCGGCCGAGCAGGTGGAGTGGATCCTCACCGACGCCGACGTCAGCCTCCTGGTGGTCGAGACGGCTCAGCACGCCGCCGTCGTCGACGAGGTGCGCTCCGCCGCGACGACGCTGCGCGAGGTCCTCGTGATCGACGACGGCGCGATCGACACCCTCGCCGCCGCCGGCACGGACGTGCCCGACGACGAGATCGCCCGGCGGCGCGCGCTCGCGAACCTCGACGACGTCGCGACGATCATCTACACCTCCGGGACGACGGGCCGCCCGAAGGGCGCCGAGCTGACCCACGGCAACTTCGTCGTGCTGACCCGGAACGCGGTCGCGAGGTTGGGCTCGGACGTCTGCCCGCCGGGGTCGCGCACGCTGCTGTTCATGCCGCTCGCGCACGTCTTCGCACGCTTCATCGAGGTCCTCGTGCTCCCGGCGGGCGCGGTCCTCGGCCACACCCCCGACACCAAGAACCTCGTCGCCGACCTGGGCACCTTCCGGCCCACGTTCATCCTCTCCGTGCCTCGTGTGTTCGAGAAGGTCTACAACTCCTCCGAGCAGAAGGCCGCCGCAGGGGGCAAGCGCGGCATCTTCCAGCGCGCGGCCAAGACCGCGATCGTGTACTCGAGGGCTCTCGACGAGCCCAAGGGCCCGAGCCCGTGGCTGCGCCTGCAGCACAAGGTCGCCGACGTCCTCGTGCTCTCCAAGCTCCGCAAGGCGCTCGGTGGCCAGGCCCAGTGGGCGATCTCGGGCGGTGCGCCGCTGGGCGAGCGCCTCGGCCACTTCTACCGAGGCGTGGGCCTGCGGGTGCTCGAGGGCTACGGCCTGACCGAGACCACGGCGCCGACGAGCGTGAACGTGCCCGACGGGATCAAGATCGGCACGGTCGGTCCCCCGCTGCCGGGCTGCTCGATCCGGATCGCCGCCGACGGCGAGGTGCTCGTCAAGGGGCCGCACGTCTTCGCCCGCTACCACGGCAACACCGAGGCCACCGCGGCGGCGATCGTCGACGGCTGGTTCCACACCGGCGACCTCGGCTCGATGGATGCCGACGGCTACGTGCGCATCACCGGCCGCAAGAAGGAGATCATCGTCACGGCCGGTGGCAAGAACGTCGCGCCGGCGGTGCTCGAGGATCGCCTGCGCGGCCACCCCCTGGTGAGCCAGGTGGTGGTGGTCGGGGACGCGAAGCCGTTCATCGGGGCGCTCATCACGCTCGATGCCGAGGCCCTGCCCGGGTGGCTCGCGACGCACGACCTGCCCGAGATGGACGTCGCGACGGCCGCGCAGAACCCCGAGGTCCGTGCGGCGCTCGACCGGGCCGTCGAACGGACCAACAAGGCGGTGTCGCGGGCTGAGTCGATCCGTCGCTACACCGTCCTCACGACCGACTTCACCGTCGAGAACGCATTCCTGACGCCGTCGCTCAAGGTGAAGCGCGAGCGCGTGCTCACGGCATTCACGGACGAGATCGAGGCGCTCTACGACGGGTCGCGCACCTCGGCCTGAGCGCGACTCTCCCGCTCGGGGCGGCCGGCCGCGGCGCGGGCGGCCGCCCCGGGTCGTGACCGGTCGGCCACGGCCGCGCGCCCCGGCGGCGACCACGAGCCACCTCCCGGGGCATCAGCCGGTGCGCACGAGCCTGAGCGGGGGCACGAGGCCCGAGCGTGCGAGCACCTCGATCGCACCCCGTTCGGCGTCGTCCAGCTCCACGGTGCGCCCCGTCGCGTGCTCGGTCGCCGTCGGTGAGCCGCGCCGTGGACCCGACGGTCCGACACCTTCACGCACGGGGACGGTGAGGAACGTGACGACGCAGTCGGTGCAGGCCTCGCCCCGCACCGAGCAGCCTCCGCAGTCGATGATCATGCGGCGACCGTACGCAGAGCCTCCGACACGCCTCGTGCACGGCCCGGTCCTCCAGGGCCGGGAGCGGCCGGCGGGCCGCCTCGTGCGGCGCGTCCCGCCCGCGGTGCCGACGCGTGTCGGTGCCCCCGGCTAGCGTCCGCGGCATGCTCCACCCGCCCGTCACCCACGTGCAACCCACGCTCGAGGACGTGGGGACGCCCCTGTCGCGGGTGACGTTCGTGGTGCTCGACCTCGAGACCACGGGCGGCACGCCCGCGACGGCCGGGATCACCGAGGTCGGGGCGGTCAAGGTCCGGGGCGGCGAGGTGCTCGGCGAGCTCCAGACGCTCGTCGACCCTGGCGGACCGGTACCGGCCTTCATCGCGTCCCTCACGGGCATCACCACGTCGATGGTGCGCGGCGCACCGCGCATCGAGCAGGTGCTCCCGAGCCTGCTCGAGTTCCTGCAGGGCTCGGTGCTCGTGGCGCACAACGCGAGCTTCGACGTGGGCTTCCTGCGTGCGGCCGCCGCCGAGCACGGCTACGGCTGGCCCGATGTCCAGGTGGTCGACACCGTCGCGCTCGCGCGTCGCGCGGTCACGCGTGACGAGGTCCCCAACCACAAGCTGGGGACGCTCGCAGCCTACTTCCGCGCCACGGTGACACCCGACCACCGCGCGCTCTCGGATGCGCGCGCCACGGTCGACGTCCTGCACGCGCTCCTCGCGCGGCTCGCGCCGCTCGGGATCACGCACCTCGAGGACCTCGCGACGGCCACGGACCCGGTCCCGGCCGCACGGCGCCGCAAGCGTCACCTCGCCGACGGACTACCTGACGCGCCCGGCGTCTACCAGTTCCGCGACGCGCGCGGCGAGGTGCTCTACGTGGGCGTCTCGACGTCGATCCGCACCCGGGTGCGCAGCTACTTCACGGCCGCCGAGCACCGGCGACGCATGAACGAGATGGTCGGCCTCGCCGAGCAGGTCGTGCCCATCGTGTGCGGCACCGTGCTCGAGGCCCGCGTGCGAGAGCTCCGTCTGATCGCCGAGCACGCCCCGCGGTACAACCGCCGGTCCCGCTCCCCCGAGCGGATGCCGTGGGTCCGCCTCACCACGGAGCCGTTCCCCCGCCTGACCGTCACCCGGCAGGTGCGTCACGACGACCTCTCCGCCGGGCCGCCCGCCTACATCGGCCCCTTCCCGAGCCGCGCCGCCGCGCTCCAGGCCGTCGACGCCCTGCACGCGACCTTCCCGCTGCGGCAGTGCACCGGACGCCTCCCCCGGGTGCCGTCACCCACCGCCTCGGCCTGCGCCCTCGCCGGCATGGGCCGCTGCGGGGCACCGTGCACCGGCGGCCAGGACGTCGACGGGTACACCGCGGTCGTGGACGCCGTCCGGGCCGCGATGCTCGTCGACCCGGCGCCGGTGGTCCGCGTGCACGCCGCGCGTATCGCGGCCCTCACCGCCGAGGAGCGCTTCGAGGAGGCTGCGGCGTGGCGCGACCGTCTCCAGGTCTTCCTCCGGGGGGCGGCGCGGGCGCAGCGATCTGCTCGCGCCGGACGGAACCGCCAGCTCGTCGCCGCGCGCCGCGACCAGGCGGGCGGCTGGGAGGTCGTCGTCGTCCGCCATGGCCGGCTGTGCGGCTCGATGGTGACGCCGCGCGGCGCCGACCCCCGCCCCGCGATCGAGGCCCTGCTCGCGGTCGCCGAGGACGTCGCACCCCCCGTGAGTCCCGCGACCGCCGCCCACCCGGAGGAGAGCGACCTGGTGCTGCGCTGGCTCGAGGAGCCGGGCGTGCGCCTGGTGGACGTCGCCGAGGACGAGGGCTGGGCCTGCCCGGTGAACGGCGCCGAGTCGTGGCAGGACCCTGCGAGCACCGCAGCCGCCGTGGCGGCCGCGCGGGTCGGCTCGGCCACCACGACGGGGTGCGACACCGCCGAGGGTGGAGCCGGTCCAGACGAGCCCGTCGGCCACCCCGGCTCCGGCCACGTCCCCGCACGTCGGGTCGGTGCCGGCGGCGCCGGGACGCGCGGCGCGGCATGATGGGGCCACTCGTACCGACGGAGGGCAGGCCATGATCACCGCCATCGTGCTCATCGACGCGGACCCCGCGCGCATCCCCGAGATCTGCGCCGAGGTCGCCGAGGTCCGCGGGGTGTCCGAGGTCTACTCGGTGACCGGCGAGGTGGACATCATCGCGACGGTCCGCGTGCGCGAGCACGACCAGCTCGCGGACGTCATCGCGGACTCGATCAGCAAGGTCGAGGGCGTCCTGCGGACCCAGACCTACATCGCGTTCCGCGCCTACTCCTCGGAAGACCTCGAGGAGGCCTTCGACCTGGGCCTCGAGGGCTGATCCGGCCGGGTCCGCCGAGCCCCTCAGCGAGCCGAGGCCGCGACCCAGCGGTTGAGCAGCTCCTGGGCCCGTCCGTCGTCGACGGCGGCCCGCGCGTGGCCGAGCCCTGCGACGAGGCGCTCTGCGAGCGTTCCCTGCGACGTTCCCTCGAGCGTCCCGTCGGCCACGAGCCCTGCGGCGGCGTTGAGCAGCACCGTCTCGCGCACGGCACCGGGCTCGCCGCGGAGGAAGCGCCGGACCACCTCCGCGTTGTGCTCCGGCGCTCCACCGCGCAGCTGCTCGAGCCACACCGGTTCCAGGCCGAGGTCGGCGACGGGGTCCACCCGCTGCTCGTCCACCTCACCCCCGCGCACCCACCAGACCGTCGCGGGCCCGGTCGCCGCGAGCTCGTCGAGCCCCTCGTGCCCGCGGAACACGAGCGCGTCGCGTCCCCTCGCGGCAAGGACCCCCGCCATCAGAGCCGCCATGCGCGCGTCCGCGACCCCGATGGCCGAGGCCTCGGGCTGAGCCGGGTTCGTGAGCGGCCCCAGGGAGTTGAACGCCGTCGGGACGCCGAGATCCCGGCGCACGGCGCCGGCGTGCCGCATCGACGGGTGGAACACCTGCGCGAAGCAGAAGGTGATCCCGACCTCCGTCGCGAGCTCGGCCACGCGCTCGGGCTCCTGGTCGAGCCGCACCCCGAGGGCCTCGAGCACGTCGGCGGTGCCCGTCGAGGACGAGGCGGCGCGGTTGCCGTGCTTGACGACGCGCACCCCGGCGGCCGCCGCCACGAGCGACGCCATCGTCGAGATGTTGACGGTGTGGTGCATGTCACCGCCGGTGCCGACGATGTCGAGGCATCGGCCCGGGACACTGATCCGTCGCGCGTGGGCGAGCATCTCCTCCACGAGCCCGCCGAGCTCCGCGACGGTCTCGCCCTTGGCCCGCAGCGCGACGAGGAAGCCCGCGAGCTGCACGGGACCGGCCTCCCCGCGCATCACCTGACCCATGACCCACCGGGTGTCGGCGGTGCCCAGGTCCCGGCCGGCGACCAGCCGGGAGAGCACCTCGGGCCACGTGGGTGCGGCCACCTCGCCTGCGGTCACGACGTCACGCCCCGACCGCGGCCCGCAGCATCTCGGCGACCTTGTCCTGCACGACGATGGGGTCGAGGGGCCGCGTGAGGACACCGTCCGCCTGGGACCACGAGGCGAGCCACGCGTCCTGCGGCCGCGCGATGAGCACGAGCACCGGTGGGCAGCGGAAGATCTCGTCCTTGAGCTGACGGCACACGCCCATGCCACCGCTCTTGCCTGCCTCGCCGTCGAGGATCACGAGGTCGACCCCACCCGCCTCGACCCTGTCGACGACAGCCGCGTGCGTCGCGGTCTCGACCCACTCGATCGGCGCGAGGTCGCGCCCCGCCCGACGCCCCACCGCGAGACGGACCTGCTCGCGGACCTCGGGGTGGTCGCTGTAGAGGAGCACACGGAGCCGCGGGTCGCCCTCGGCCTCCGCGACGTCCCACTCGTCCTGCGTCCCGGCCTGGCCCATCTCGCCTCCACGTCGACTCGCGGTGGGCCGGTGATCGGCCCCGCTGCACCGCGGGCAATCTTGTCACGGACACGGCGTCGGCGTCGGACACCGCCGCCGTGCACCGCGACGCGCCCGGACGGCCGGGCGATCTGGGCCCTTGGACCCATGAACGCCGCGCGTCCGCCATAATGACAGCGTGTCAACCGCAACGGCTGCCTCCAGCACGCGCCCGCACATGAGTGTCAACCGCCCCAACCCGGTGTCGGTCGGCACCATCGTGTGGCTGGCGAGCGAGCTCATGTTCTTCGCAGGGCTCTTCGCGATGTACTTCACGACCCGGGCCACCGTGCCCGAGCTCTGGCCGGTCGAGACCGCGAAGCTCAACCTGACGTTCGCGTCGATCAACACCGCGATCCTCGTCGCGAGCTCGATCACGTGCCAGATGGGCGTGTGGGCGGCCGAACGGTTCCAGCCCCGCCGCACCGGCGGCCTCCTCCAGGTCAACCGCTGGGGCATGCACGAGTGGATGTCGATGACGTACGTCATGGGCGCGATCTTCGTGGCGGGCCAGGTGTTCGAGTACGCCGAGCTCGTCGAGCACGGCCTCACGATCTCCTCGAGCCCGTACGGCTCGGTGTTCTACCTGACGACGGGCTTCCACGGCCTGCACGTCGTGGGCGGGCTCATCGCGTTCCTGTTCCTGCTCGGCCGCTCGTTCGCCGCCAAGCGCTTCGGCCACCACGAGGCGACGACGGCGATCGTCGTCTCCTACTACTGGCACTTCGTGGACGTCGTCTGGATCGCCCTCTTCGGCGCGATCTACCTGATCCGATGACCGCGGACCGCATCCACGCGGCCCTCAGGGGCCGTAGCACCTGTACGACGACCGACGAGATGAGGATCGTTCCGTGAAGGCCATCGCCGCCCGCAGGCACCACCGGCTGGCGCCGGTCGTCCTGCTCCTGCTGGCGCTGCTCGTGACCGGCGCGCTCTACGCCGTGCTCGCACCGAGCGCCCAGAGCGCGCCCGCGCCCACCGAGGACGACGTCGTCGCGGGCGAGGCCCTCTTCCAGGCCAACTGCGCGACGTGCCACGGCCCGAACGCCGAGGGCCGCGAGGGCGCGCCCTCCCTGATCGGGGTCGGCGCCGCAGCGGTCGACTTCCAGGTCTCGACCGGGCGCATGCCCATGCAGATGAACGGGCCGCAGGCGGCCGCCAAGCCCCCGCAGTTCGAGGAGGAGGAGATCGCACAGCTCGCCGCGTACGTCGCGTCCCTCGGCCCCGGGCCGGCGATCCCTTCCGACGAGCAGGTGGACCCCGCCCTCGGTGACGCGGCCAACGGTATGGCCCTGTTCCGGACCAACTGCGCGATGTGCCACGGTGCGATCGGCAAGGGCGGCGCCCTGTCCGAGGGCAAGTACGCACCTGACCTGTCCGGGAGCACGCCCACCGAGATCTACGAGGCGATGCTCACGGGCCCGCAGTCGATGCCCGTCTTCAACGACGCCAACCTGACCCCCGAGGAGAAGCGCGACATCATCGCCTACCTCGACGTCCAGCAGGCCGGCTCACCGGGTGGGACGGACCTTGGGTCCGTCGGTCCCGTGGCCGAGGGCCTGTGGGTCTGGGTCGTCGGCATCGGCCTGCTCATCTCCCTCAGCGTCTGGATCGGAGCGAAGTCCTCATGAGCGCGGACAAGCCGACCACCGACCTGACGACGTCGTCGACCTCGACGTCCTCGGTCGAGCACCACGGCGACCACGTGCCCGAGCGGTTCGAGAACCCTGGTCTGCCGCCGCACGTCCACCGCATGGGAGACACGGACCCGGCGGCCGCCAAGCGCTCCGAGCGCCAGGTCGTCGCGCTCTTCACGCTGTCGATCATCGGCACCATCGGGTTCGTCGTGGCGTACTTCGCCGTGCCTCCGGGTGAGACGGTCGCGAGCATGCGCCTGTCCAACCTGCTGCTGGGCATCGGGCTCTTCCTCGCGATGTTCGGCATCGGCGTCGCCGCCGTGCACTGGGCCAAGACCCTCATGTCCGACCACGAGCGCGTCGAGGCCCGCCACCCGCAGAAGAGCGACCCCGAGACCCGCGCGGGGGCGATCGCCGCGCTGAGCGAGGGCGCCGCCGACTCGGGCATCCAGCGCCGCAGCCTGCTCAAGGGCGCCGTGGTGTCCGCCGTGGCGCTCGCCCCGCTCACGATCGCCGTGCCCCTCGTCGGTGAGGTGGGCGGCGACTGGAACGTCTCGAAGTTCCGCCACACCCTGTGGGAGCGGGGACGCCGCCTCACGCGCGACCCGTCCGGCACCCCGATCAAGCCGGCCGAGGTCACCCGTGGCTCGGTCTACCACGTGATCCCCGACGGCCTGCGGGAGGCCGACCACTGGATCGAGGAGAAGGCGAAGGCCGTCGTCCTCATGGTCCGGATCGACCCCGACCAGCTCACCGAGGCTGACGACCGCAAGGACTGGTCGTACGAGGGCATCGTCGCCTACTCGAAGATCTGCACCCACGTGGGCTGCCCCGTGGCGCTCTACGAGCAGCAGACCCACCACCTCCTGTGCCCGTGCCACCAGTCGACGTTCGACATGGCCGACGGCGCCAAGGTGGTGTTCGGCCCCGCGAGCCGGCCACTGCCGCAGCTGCCGATCACGGTCGACGACGAGGGGTACCTCATCGCGCAGGACGACTTCAACGAACCGATCGGCCCGAGCTACTGGGAGCGTCTGAAGTGAGCACTCGAGCGACTACCGCCGAGCGCGCTGCCGGCGGGACGGCGGACTACCTCGACCAGCGCACGGGCATCGGCCTGGCGGTCAAGAACTTCGCGCGCAAGATCTTCCCCGACCACTGGTCGTTCCTGCTCGGGGAGATCGCGCTCTACTCGTTCGTGGTGCTGCTCATCTCGGGCGTCTTCCTCACGATGTTCTTCGTGCCGAGCATGGGCCTCATCGAGTACGAGGGCCCGCTCGCGTCGATGGACGGCGTCGAGATGTCCGAGGCGTTCGCGTCGACCCTGCACCTGTCGTTCGAGGTGACGGGCGGTCTGCTGATGCGGCAGATCCACCACTGGGCAGCGCTGCTGTTCATGGCCTCGATCGTGACGCACATGATGCGCGTCTTCTTCACGGGAGCGTTCCGCAAGCCCCGTGAGATCAACTGGCTCGTGGGCTTCGTGCTGATGATCCTGGGCCTCGGCGCAGGCTTCACCGGCTACTCCCTGCCGGACGACGTGCTGTCGGGGAACGGTCTGCGGATCACGGACGGCGTCGTCAAGTCGATCCCCATCATCGGCAGCTACATGTCGTACTTCATCTTCGGTGGCGAGTTCCCGGGTGAGCACATCATCCCCCGGCTCTTCACGATGCACATCCTGCTGATCCCGGGGCTCATCCTGGCCCTCATCGGCCTGCACCTGTTCCTCGTGGTCGTGCACAAGCACACGCACTTCCCCGGGCCCGGGCGCACGGACCGGAACGTCGTCGGCTTCCCCCTGTTCCCGGTGTACGTCGCCAAGGCCGGCGGCTTCTTCTTCGTGGTCTTCGGCATCCTCGCCCTGATGGGCGGCACGATGACCATCAACCCGGTGTGGAACTACGGCCCGTACGACCCCTCCCCCGTGTCGGCGGGTGCGCAACCCGACTGGTACATGCTCTTCCTCGAGGGCTCGCTACGGCTCATGCCAGGGCCGGGCTGGGAGTGGGTGATCGGTGGCTACACGCTGCCGATGAACGTGCTCATCCCCGCCGTCGTGATCCCCGGGCTGCTGTTCACGATGCTCGCCCTCTACCCGTTCGTCGAGGCGTTCGCCACGGGCGACAAGCGTGAGCACCACGTGCTCGACCGGCCGCGCAACGCCCCCGTCCGCACCGCGTCGGGCGTCGCGATCCTGACGGCGTTCTTCATCCTCATCCTCGCGGGGTCCAACGACCTCATCGCGACGCACTTCGACCTGTCGATCAACGACATCACACGCATCTTCCGCGTGCTCGTGATCGCGCTGCCGATCCTCGCGTTCTGGGTCACCAAGCGAATCTGCCTGGGCCTGCAGCGCAAGGACCGCGACCTCGTCCTGCACGGGCACGAGAGCGGGCGCATCGTGCGCCTGGCGCACGGTGAGTACCTCGAGGTGCACACGCCCCTCGACGAGTACGAGCGGTGGACCCTCGTCCAGCACGAGCCGCGTCGTCCGCTCGAGCTCGAGCCCGCCGAGGACGAGCGCGGGGTGCGCCGCAAGGGCTACCGCCGCGACGCGATCCGGGCCCGCGTCTCGCGGTTCTTCTACGAGGACCGCGTCGAGCCCGTCACACCCGCCGAGCTCGCTGCGGCGCACTCCCACGGCGAGCACGACGCCCTCGAGGGCGGTGCAGGCGGCCAGGAGCAGATCGAGGCGTCGCAGGCACACGACACGCAGCCCGCCGCGGGTGGGGCGGTCGCGGGCAGGTCCGCACGTGGACACGACGCGCGGGATCGCTGAGAAACGACGAGAGTGGGACGTGGCGGGTCCATCCCGCCGTGCCAGCAGAAACCGAGCCGTCGCGCTACCGCGCGACCTGACCGGAGGTGCCATGCATGGCTGACTACACCCTTCCCGACCTTCCCTACGACTACGCCGCCCTCGAGCCGCACATCTCGGGCCGCATCATGGAGCTGCACCACGACAAGCACCATGCGGCCTACGTCACGGGGGCCAACACCGCCCTCGAGAAGATGGCCGAGGCCCGGGACAAGGGTGACCACGGCTCGGTGAACCTGCTCGAGAAGAACCTCGCGTTCAACCTCGGCGGCCACGTCAACCACACCGCGTTCTGGCAGAACCTCTCGCCGGACGGTGGCGACAAGCCCACGGGTGAGCTGGCGGCCGCGATCGACGAGTTCTTCGGCTCGTTCGACGCGTTCCAGAAGCAGTTCACAGCCAACGCGGCGGGGATCCAGGGCTCCGGCTGGTCGATCCTCGCGTGGGACTCGCTGGGCCAGAAGCTCGCTACGTTCCAGCTCTACGACCAGCAGGGCAACATCCCCCTGGGCATCGTCCCGATCGTCCTCCTGGACATGTGGGAGCACGCCTTCTACCTGGACTACGTGAACGTCAAGGCCGACTACATCGCGGCCTGGTGGAACATCGTCAACTGGGCGGACGCCGAGCAGCGCTTCCAGCGTGCGCGCACGCAGACGACGGGCCTCATCGTCCCCTGAGGACGGACCGACCCCGAAGGGGTGCACACGCTCTGTCGTGTGCACCCCTTCGGCGTTCAAGGGAGGGAGAAGGTGTGGACGCATGGCTCGGCCAACCGGACGGACGGCTCCGCCTCTTCTGGGGACCCACGGGAGCAAAGGCCGCACTCGCGGCCGATACGGACGTCGTCGTCGTCGTGGACGTCCTCTCGTTCACCACGGCGGTGTCCGTCGCCCTCGACAACGGCACGGAGGTGATCCCCTTCCCGGAGCGGGGCGCCGCCGCAGCAGCAGCCGCTGCGGCCTCGGACGCGGTTCTCGCTGCGCCCCGTGAGCCGCGGCGCGTCCCGCCCCAGCCCTCCGGCGATGACCCAGCCAGCGGGCCCCCGAGCCTGTCGCCGGCGTCGCTCCGCGCAGCACCGCCACCTGACCGCCTCCTGCTGCCCTCCCCCAACGGCGCGCGGATCTCCGCGGCCCTCGGTGCGAGCGGGAGCACGGTGATCGGCGCGTGCCTGCGCAATGCCACCGCGGTGGCCCGCTGGGTCGTCGCGGAGCATCGCGACGCGACGGTCGCGGTCGTCCCCGCGGGTGAGCGGTGGCCGGACGGCTCCCTGCGCCCGGCGTCCGAGGACACCTGGGGTGCAGGAGCGGTGCTCGAGACCCTGCTGGCGCTCGGCGCCGGGCCCGCGTCGCCCGAGGCGCTGGACGCGGTCGCGGCGTACCGGGCGACATGCGACCGCGGCCTCCTGGAGGCCCTCCGGACGACGACCAGCGGGCTCGAGCTCAGGGCCCGCGGCTACGCGGAGGACGTGACGGTGGCCGCCGAGCTGGCAACCAGCGACGCGGTTCCGCATCTCCGTTCAGGCAGGTTCACGGCCGCCTGAGTGCGCGCGACCGGCAAGGTGGCGGGGACCCGCCCCCGAACACCCTCCGGCCCGAGGCTCAGTGGGCGTGCTGCCCGCGCGAGTACTCGAAGACCCACCCCACGAGGCCCACGACGGAGACGGCTGCGCCGATGTAGAAGAGCCACCAGCCGACCGCGAGGCCCAGGAAGCACACGGCCGCCGCGCCGGCGATGACGAGGGGCCACCAGCTCCACGGGCTGTACACGCCCTGGTCGCCAGCCCCCTGCTCGATCTCCCCGAGCGGGTCGTCCTCCGGACGCGCGTCGATGCGCCGGGCCACCAGACCCAGGTAGAAGCCGATCATCGCGACGAGGCCGGCGACCAGCAGCAGGGCGGCCGTGCCGACCGGTTCGACCTGGCTCGTGATCGCGTAGGTCCAGACGGCGTACACCCCCGAGACCAGCAGGAAGAACGGCACGAGCACGAGGAACAGCCGCGTCTCGATCTTCATCGCCGGTCCTCGCCCTCGTCGTCGATCTCGTCGGTCGGTGGCGCCGCCGTCCCGGCGTCGTCACCGCGGTCGTCCACCACGCTCGCACTCGCCTGCTCCGGCTCGGCGTCCCCCGTCGCGAGTCGCTCGCGCCCGAGCGAGACCTGACCGCGTCGGTCGGCCTCCCAGTCCAGCGGACCGTCGGAGTCGGGCTCCACGTGGTCCATGGCCGCGACCTCGGGGTGGTGCAGGTCGAACGCGGGCCGCTCGGAGCGGATACGCGGCAGCGACGTGAAGTTGTGCCGCGGCGGCGGGCAGGACGTCGCCCACTCGAGCGAGTTGCTGTAGCCCCACGGGTCGTCGACCGCGACCCGCGGCGCGTTGCGCCACGTCGTGTAGACGTTCCACAGGAAGGGCAGGGTCGAGGCAGCCAGCAGCACCGAGCCGACGGTCGAGACCTGGTTCATCCAGGTGAAGTTGTCCTCGGGCATGTAGTCGGCGAAGCGACGGGGCATGCCCTCGACACCGAGCCAGTGCTGGATGAGGAACGTCGCGTGGAACCCGAAGAACAGCAGCCAGAAGTGGATCTTGCCGAGGCGCTCGTCGAGCATCTTGCCGGTGAACTTGGGCCACCAGAAGTAGAAGCCCGCGAACATCGCGAACACGACGGTGCCGAACACCACGTAGTGGAAGTGGGCCACGACGAAGTACGTGTCGGACACGTGGAAGTCGAGCGCGGGGCTGGCCAGGATGACGCCCGTCAGACCGCCGAAGAGGAAGGTCACGAGGAAGCCGATGGACCAGAGCATCGGCGTCTCGAACGTGAGCTTGCCGCGCCACATCGTGCCGATCCAGTTGAAGAACTTCACACCCGTCGGCACCGCGATGAGCATCGTCATGAGCGCGAAGAACGGCAGCAGCACGGCGCCGGTCACGTACATGTGGTGGGCCCACACCGTGACCGAGAGCGCGGCGATCGCGATGGTCGCGTAGACGAGGCCCTTGTAGCCGAAGATCGGCTTGCGGCTGAACACCGGCAGGATCTCCGACACGATGCCGAAGAACGGCAGCGCGATGATGTACACCTCCGGGTGCCCGAAGAACCAGAACAGGTGCTGCCACAGGACGGCGCCGCCGTTCTCCGGGTTGAACACCTGCGCACCCAGGCGACGGTCGGCGCCGAGCGCGAACAGGGCCGAGGCGAGCGGCGGGAACGCCATCAGCACCAGCAGGCTCGTGACGAGGGTGTTCCAGGTGAAGATCGGCATCCGGAACATCGTCATGCCGGGCGCGCGCATCGTGATGATCGTCGTGATGAAGTTCACCGCGCCGAGGATCGTGCCGAAGCCCGCGAGGGCGAGCCCGAACACCCACAGGTCACCGCCGAGGCCGGGTGAGTAGCTCGAGCTCGAGAGGGGGGCGTAGGCGAACCAGCCGAACGAGGCCGCGCCCTGCGGCGTGAAGAAGCCCGCGCTCGCGATGAGACCGCCGAAGAGGTACAGCCAGTACGCGAACATGTTGACGCGCGGGAACGCGACGTCAGGGGCGCCGATCTGGAGCGGCATGATCACGTTGGCGAAGCCCGCGAACAGGGGCGTCGCGAACAGCAGCAGCATGATCGTGCCGTGCATCGTGAAGAGCTGGTTGTACTGCTCCTTGCTCTGCACGATCTGGATGCCCGGCTCGAACAGCTCGGCACGGATCACCAGGGCCATCAGGCCGCCGATGCAGAAGAAGATGAACGACGAGATCAGGTAGAGGTACCCGATCGTCTTGTGGTCGGTCGAGGTGATCCACTTGACCACCGTGCCGCCGCGGCGCTGCCGCACCGGCGCGAGGCCAGGGATCTGCTCGATCTGCGCGGCCATCAGCCCTCTCCTGCCGGGATCGTGTTGTCGTCACCGCGGTTCTGGTTGCGGTCGAGCTCGGGGCCGAGGCGGCCCTCCTGCCCGCGCTCACGCAGCTCCTCGATGTGCGCCTCGTACTCCTCCTCGGAGACGACGGCGACCTGGAACAGCATCCCCGCGTGGTGCTCGCCGCAGAGCTCGGCGCACTTGCCCGCGTAGACGCCCTCGCGCGTCGGGACGACCTGGAAGGTGTTGACGTTCTGGCCCGGGAAGACGTCCTTCTTGTAGAGGAAGGCCGGGACCCAGAACGAGTGGATGACGTCACGCGACCGCAGCTGGAACTCGACCCGCTGGTCGACCGGCAGGTACAGCGTGGGCAGCGTCTCGGGGTTGCCCTCGGCGCCGATGTCGATCACGTGGACGCCCGAGTCGTAGACGTCCTCGTCGAGGTAGTTGAAGTCCCAGCTCCACTGCTTGCCGTAGACCTCGATGGTCACGTCCGGCTCGGCGCTGACGTCCTCGATCGCCGACATGTCGCGCTCGGTGTAGAAGAACAGCACGCCGATCATGAAGATCGGGAGGATCACGTACATCATCTCGAGGGGCACGTGGTAGCGGAGCTGCACGGGCAGGACGTCGTCGTCCTTGCGCTTCCGGTAGACCGCGATGCACCAGATGATCAGGCCCCACACGAGGACGCCGACGATGAGGGCCGCGATCCACGAACCGGTCCACAGGTCCGTGATGCGCTGGGTCTGGTTGGTGACCTGCTCGCCGTCCTCGTACCCGGGCATCCAACCGCGCTGCACCTCGGCGGAGCAGCCGGTCAGCACGACGGTCGCCGCTGCGACCAGGGCCGTGATCCGTGCGGCGCGACGACGCCGGCGGGGGTGTTGCACGTCCAAGGGTGCCTCTCATGTCAGCGTCCCGGCCGGGCGCGCACCCTGCTGGCCGCGTGCACCACCCGGGACCTTGGTCCTCGACCCGAGCAGCCTAGCGCCCGTCGGGACCGTTCGCCGTCACGACGGGCCGTCAGATACCTGGGCGCTAGCGTGCTCCCGTGACCTCACGGACCTACCTCGACGCGGGTGGGCGCGCACCGCTGCACCCCGCCGGCACCCAGGCCCTCGCCGCGGCGCTCGCCGAAGGCTGGGCGGACCCGCGACGGCTCCACAGCGAGGGCCGCCGGGCACGCGCGCTGCTCGACGGCGCACGCGAGTCCCTCGCGGACGTGCTCGGGTGCCGCACCGAGGAGGTCCACCTCGCGCCGCAGCACACCGCGAGTCTGCACGCCGCCGTCGAGCACGCCGTCGAGGGTCGCCGCAGGTTCGGCCGTCGCACGGTGCTGTCGGCCGTGGAACGCGCTGCCGTGCACGCGGCGGCCCGCTTCGCCGGGAGCGGCACGGAGCCCGACGTCGTACCGGTGGACGGCCGCGGTCGGGTGGACCTCGACGCCTGGCGCGGGGCGGTCGCCGGACCGGGGGTCGCCCTCGCCGCGCTGCAGCACGCGAACGGTGAGGTCGGCACGTCGCAGCCGGTCGCCGCGGCGCACGAGGCGGCCACCGCGGCCGGTGTCCCGCTGCTGGTCGACGCGGGGGCCTCGCTCGGGCACGTCGACGTGGGGCCGCACTGGGACCTGCTCGCGGCCGACCCGGGCGACTGGGGCGCACCCGACGGCGTCGCCGTGCTCGCCGTCCGCACGCGCGTACGGGCCGGTCGCGTGCGCCCGGAGGACGACGACCGCTGGTTCCCGGGCCGCGTCGACGTGCCGGCGGCGTTCGCCGCCGCCGTCACCCTGCGTGCCGTGCTCGAGGACCGTGCGCACGCGGACACGGCCCGGCGGCAGCAGGTCGCCCGCATCCGGGCCGCCGCGGCCGCGGTGCCCGACGTCGAGGTGCTCGGCGACCCCGTCGACGCCCTCCCCCACGTCCTGACGTTCTCGTGCCTGTACGTCGACGGCGAGGCGTTGACGGACGAGCTCGACCGTCGCGGCTTCGCGGTCGGCTCGGGGTCGGCCTGCACGTCGAGCACACTCGAGCCGAGCCACGTGCTCGCGGCCATGGGCGCCCTCACGCACGGCAACGTCCGGATCGCCCTGCCCCGCGACCTCCCCGACGACGAGGTGGACCGCTTCTGCCACGAGCTGCCCGAGGCCGTGGCGGCGGTGCGGCGCGTGCTCGGCGTCGCAGGACTGTGACCCCGGACGGCGCACCGGTGCCCGTCGGGACCGAGGAGCTCGACGCCCGCGGGCTGCGCTGCCCGTTGCCGGTCATCCACCTCGCGCGCCTCGCAGCCGGGCTCGCCCCGGGGAGCGCGGTGCTCGTGCGGTGGACCGATCCTGCGGCCGCGCACGACATCCCGGCCTGGGCCCGGATGCGTGGGCACGTCGTGGTCGAGACCCGGCCCCCAGGGGACCTCACCGACCACGGGACCACGCTCGTGCGGCTCGGCGGGGACGACGAAGGGCCGGCACCCGCAGGTGCCGACCCTTCGTGAGTCTCGTGGGCCGTCGGCCCGGGGCGCTCAGGCGAACGAGCCCCCGCACGCGCACGAGCTGCCCGCGTTGGGGTTGTCGATCGTGAAGCCCTGCTTCTCGATGGTGTCCGCGAAGTCGATCGTGGCGCCCTCGAGGTAGGGCACGCTCATGCGGTCGACGATCACCTCGACGCCGTCGTAGTCGCGCACCGCGTCGCCGTCGAGCATGCGCTCGTCGAAGTACAGCTGGTAGATCAGGCCCGAGCAGCCGCCCGGCTGCACCGCGACGCGCAGCCGGAGGTCGTCGCGCCCCTCCTGCTCGAGCAGGGTGCGCACCTTGGTCGCAGCGACGTCGGTCAGCTGGACGCCGTGGGTGGCGGTCTGGGTGGTCTCGCTCATCGTGTCTCCGCAGCCTCGTGGTGGCAGGTGCTCGTGTGCTCGTCGTGCAGCGGAGCGGGCGCCCGCGCCGACGTCGGTACCAACACCCCTCCGGCGTGCGGTGTTCCCGCACCTGCCTCCAGGGTACGTCCTCAGCGCGACCAGGTCCGCGCCACGCGCGCCACCCGGGCCGTGAGCGTCCCCGCCGGGTCCGCGAGGGACGCGTCGACGTCCTCCGGGCGTTCCGCGACCGCGTACACGCCCGCGAGCCCGGCCGCGGACCACTCGCGGCGGCCCGCGTACACCTGACCGGCCACCGCGACGACGGGGACGCCGTGCTCGAGGCCGTGCTGCGCGACGGCGTGCACGACCTTCCCGTGCAGGGACTGCCAGTCGAGGGTCCCCTCGCCCGTGAGGACGAGGTCGGCGTCCGCCACCTGGCGGGCGAGACCGACGGCGTCCGCGACCACCTGCGCGCCGGGCAGGACGCGCGCACCCAGGGCCGCGAGGGCGAACCCGAGACCGCCCGCCGCACCGGCTCCGGGCAGCTGGAGGAGATCCCGCGTCGTCGGACCGCCGTCGGCGAGCGGGAGCCGCAGGCCGCCCGTCCCCGCCCGGGCGCCGGGCCCGAGGACACCGAGCACCAGGTGCGCGAAGTGCCCGAGGTCGCGCTCGAGCGCCTGGGCCTGCTCGGGGCTCGCGCCCTTCTGCGCCGCGAACCCGGCGCTCGCGCCGTGCAGGCCGAGCAGCGGCACGTCGACGTCGACCGCCGCCACGAGGTCGACGTGCGCGAGGTCGTCACGCAGCTGCGCGAGCCCCGCGAGCTGCTCGGCCCGCACCTGGCCGAGGGCTCCCCCGCCGTCCGCGAGGCCGCCGTCCACGAGCGCGTCGTCACCGGGACGCAGCGCCGCGAGCATGCCCGCGCCGGCGTCGTTGGTCGCCGAGCCGCCCAGGCCGACGACCACACGTCGTGCACCGAGCTCGAGGGCGGCGCGCAGCAGGTGGCCCAGGCCGGCCGACGACGTGCGCGTCGGGTCGCGCCGTGCTGGCGGCACGAGGTGCAGCCCCACCGCCTGCGCGGACTCGAGGTAGGCGACCGGGCCCGACGGCGAGCCCGTCACGAGGACGGCCGCGACCGTGGGCTCGCCGAGAGGTCCGGGCACCGTCACGGGGTGCAGGTCGCCACCCAGCCCCTGGTGGATCGCGTCGAGGAACCCGGGGCCCCCGTCCGCGAGCGGGAGCGTCGCGATCTCGTCGTGCGGCGCACCGGCACGCCAGCCGACGACCATCGCGTCGGCCGCCTGGGGTGCGGTCAGGGTTCCGCCGAAGCAGTCCGGGGCCACGAGGATGCGCACCCGGACATCCTGCCCCAGGTGCGGACGCCCGCCGACGCCCCACCGCGCCCGCGAGGGGGCGTCGCCCCTCGGCACGCCGTCGTCGCTGTGGGAAGATCACGCCGTGACCGCTGTCTCCTCCGTTCCTGCCGGGTTCGTCGAGCCGGCGCCCTCGGGCGCACTGCTCCTGCTGGGCCAGGGCTCCGACCTGGAGTCCGAGCGCGGCGTCGAGTGCACCGGCGCCCTGCCCGCGGCCTCGGACCCGGGGCTCGTCGAACGTGCGCGCGCCGCCCGTGCGGCCCTGGGCGACCGCGCGTTCGTGCTCGGCCACCACTACCAGCGCGACGAGGTCATCGCGTTCGCCGACGTGACGGGCGACTCGTTCAAGCTCGCGCGCGAGGCCGCGGCCCGGCCGTCCGCCGAGTTCGTCGTGTTCTGCGGTGTGCACTTCATGGCGGAGTCGGCCGACATCCTCACGGCGGACTCGCAGGCCGTGGTGCTCCCCGATCTCGCGGCCGGCTGCTCGATGGCCGACATGGCGGCGATCGACCAGGTGGAGGACGCGTGGGACGTCCTCGTGGACGCCGGGGTCGCCGAGCGCACCGTGCCGGTCACGTACATGAACTCGAGCGCCGCGATCAAGGCCTTCACGGGCCGTCACGGTGGCACCGTCTGCACGTCCTCGAACGCGCAGGTCGCGCTGCGCTGGGCGTTCGACCGTGTCGGCGGTCCCGAGGGTGACGGCAAGGTGCTCTTCATGCCCGACCAGCACCTCGGCCGCAACACGGCGGTCCGGGACCTCGGCATGAGCCTCGACGACTGCGTCGTGTTCGACCCGCGCAAGCCGGGCGGCGGTCTGACCGCACAGCAGCTCGACGAGGCCCGCATGATCCTGTGGCGCGGCCACTGCTCGGTGCACGGCCGCTTCTCGCTCGACAACGTCACGCAGGTGCGGGCCGCGGTACCGGGCGTGAACGTGCTGGTCCACCCCGAGTGCCGGCACGAGGTGGTCGCGGCGGCGGACATGGTCGGCTCGACCGAGTTCATCATCCGAGCCCTCGACGCCGCCGAGCCCGGCTCGTCGTGGGCGATCGGCACCGAGCTCAACCTCGTACGACGACTCGCGCAGCAGCACCCCGAGCTCACCGTGCACTACCTCGACTCGACCGTCTGCTTCTGCTCGACCATGAACCGGATCGACCTGCCGCACCTGGTGTGGACGCTCGAGTCACTCGCCGAGGGCCGCACGGTCAACCGCATCGTCGTCGACCCGGACGACGCTCACTGGGCGCGCGTCGCCCTCGACCAGATGCTCGCGCTGCCCGGCGCCTGAGAGCCCGTGGAGGTTCCGTGACCACCGCACCGCTGCGTATCGGGGTGCTGGTCTTCGACGGGGCCGAGGAGCTCGACGTCGTCGGACCGTGGGACGTGCTGGCCTCGTGGGCCGCGCACTCGGCCCTGCACCCCGAGGTGCTGACCTTCTCGCCCGACGGCGCCGGCGTCGTCCTCGCGAAGGGCCTGCGCATGGTGCCGGACCGTTCGGCCGACGACGTCGGCCCGCTGCACGTGCTCGTGCACCCCGGCGGTGCGGGCACCCGCCGTCTCGTCCACGACTCCGCGCACCTCGCATGGCTGCGTGCGACACGACGGACGACACCCCTCGTCACGAGCGTCTGCACCGGTGCGCTCGTCCTGGCGGCCGCCGGCCTGCTCGCGGGGCGTCCGGCCACCACGCACTGGTCGGCGTTCGACGAGCTCGCCGAGATCGACCCGAGCGTGCTGGCGGACACCGAGGCCCGGTTCGTCGACGACGGGGACGTGATCACCTCGGCCGGCGTCTCGGCCGGGATCGACATGGCGCTGCACCTCGTCGCACGGCTCGAGTCCGTCGAGGCGGCCCGCGGCGTGCGGCGCGGGATCCAGTACGACCCGGCTCCCCCGGTCTGACGGCTACCCTCGCCGTCGTGAGTCGACAGATCCAGCTCGCGCGCGTGACGCGCTTCCCGCGCAAGGCCGTCCCGGGGCAGCGCCTGCTCGACGTCTCGACCACCCACCTGCGGGTACGCCCGGGCGACCTCGACCTCTACCTGCACGTGAACAACGGCGTGTACCTGCAGATGATGGACGTGGCGCGGAGCAACCTGCTCGCGGACCTCGGCGCGTTCGGCGAGCTGTCCCGACGGGGCTGGTACCCGGTCGTCGCGGCGTCGACGATGACCTACCGCCGGTCGCTGCGCCTGGGCGAGCGCTTCGAGATCGCGACGCGCGTGCTCGGCTGGGACCACCGCGTGGTCTACCTCGAGCAGCTCTTCTCGCGGGGCGACGACCGTGTGGCGCGCGGTCTCGTCGCGGGCCGCTTCCTCGCGCGCACGGGTGACCGCGTCCCGGCGCCCGACGTCGCGCAGGCCCTCGGCCACGACCCGCAGAGCCCACCGCTTCCCGACGACGTCGCGGCGTGGGCCCGGGCCGTGGACGTCGCCCACCGCCCGGCCTGACGCGACGTCGGTCGAGCGACGAGCTCTCAGGCGAGCCGGCTGAGCAGCAGCGCCTCCGCGAGCACGACCTTCTCGAGCTCACCCAGGTGGACCGACTCGTCGGCGCCGTGGGCCCGCGAGTCCGGGTCCTCGACGCCCGTGACGAGGATGGCCGCGTCGGGGAACACCTCGAGCAGGTCGGCGATGAAGGGGATCGAGCCGCCCACGCCGATGTCCACGGGCGCGGTCCCCCACGCGTCGGCGAAGGCCTGCCGCGCGGTCTGCATCGCAGGCGAGTCGCCCGGCGCCTGGAACGGCTTGCCCAGCTCACCGTCGCGCACCGTCACGCGAGCGCCGAGCGGCGCGTGGCCCTCGAGGTGCGCGCGCAGCGCCGCGGCAGCCGCGACCGGGTCCTGTCCGGGCGCGATGCGCATCGAGAGCTTGGCCGTGGCCGAGGGGGCGATCGTGTTCGAGGCCGCGGCGACCGTCGTGACGTCCATGCCGATCACCGAGATCGCGGGCTTCGTCCACAGGCGCCCGGTGATCGTGCCGCCACCGGCGAGCCGCACCCCCGGCAGCACCGACGCATCCGCGCGCAGCTCGGCCTCGTCGTAGTCGACCTCGGGCTCGGGTGCCACCACCAGACCCGCGACCGCGACCGCGCCGTCGTCGTCGTGCAGGGTCGCGATCAGCCGGGCCAGCAGCGTCGGGGCGTCGAGCAGCGGGCCGCCGAACATGCCCGAGTGCACCGCGTGCTCGAGGACCGCCACCTCGACCTCGCAGTCCACGAGCCCGCGCAGGCTCGTGGTGAGCGCGGGCACACCGACCTTCCAGTTCGTCGAGTCGGCCACGACGATGACGTCGGCCTCGAGCAGGTCACGGTGCTGGGTGAGGAAGTCCACGAAGGTCGGCGAACCGATCTCCTCCTCGCCCTCGACGAAGACGGCGACCCCCACGCCCAGCTCGTCGCCGAGCACGCGCAGGGCTCCCAGGTGGGCCACCACGCCCGCCTTGTCGTCGGCGGCCCCGCGCCCGTAGAGACGTCCGTCGCGCTCGGTGGGCTCGAACGGGTCGGAGTGCCAGGCGGAGGCGGCCCCCGGCGGCTGCACGTCGTGGTGCGCGTAGAGCAGCACCGTGGGGGCGCCTGCGGGGGCCGGACGACGCGCGACGACGGCCGGCGCGCTCTCGCGACCGTCCGCACGGGTCGCCGTGAGCACCTGGACGTCGGGGACCCCAGCGCCGCTCAGCAGCTCCGCGACGGCCTCGGCGCTGCGACGCACGTGAGCCTGGTCGAAGGAGGGGCTCGAGACGGACGGGATCCGTACGAGGCCCTCGAGGTCGGCGCGCAGGGCGGGGAAGGCGGCCGCGACGCGGTCGCGCAGCTCGTGCAGGTCAGGGGCGGGGCTGTGGTTCTCGGTCACGTCGCCACGCTACCGGCGGCGCTCGGCACGTGCGGCGGGGCGGGACGCGTCCGCGGACGGCCCTCGGCAGCGACTACCCTGGGCGCGTGTTCTCGCGCAACCGGTCCGCCGACCCCGCCACCCCCGAACCCGAGGAGCCCACGGAGGGTGCCGCAGGTGCGCCGCGCAAGGGCCGCCCCACGCCCAAGCGGCGCGAGGCCGAGGCAGCACGACGACGCCCGCTGGGTGGCGTCGACCGCAAGTCCGCCGTCAAGGCGCAGCGCGCCGCCCTGCGCGAGCAGCGCGACCGCGAGTACAAGGCCATGCAGACGGGCGACGAGAAGAACCTGCCCTACCGCGACAAGGGGCCCGTGCGCCGCTGGATCCGCGACTACGTCGACGCGCGCCGCAACATCGGGGAGTACTTCCTGCCCGTGTCGCTGGTCATGGTGTTCTCGACCCTGCTCACCGCGAACAACCCGGCCGCAGGCCTCGTCGTCGTCGGCGTGCTCTACCTCATCGTCATCGTGACGATCGTCGACGCGTTCCTGCTCGGGCGCACGCTGCGCAAGCGGCTCAACGCGCGCTTCGGCGAGGCGAAGGTGCCCAAGGGCTCGCTCATGTACGGGATCCTGCGCGCCTTCCAGATCCGGCGCACGCGCCTGCCCAAGCCGATGGTCAAGCGGGGCGAGTGGCCCGCCTGACGCCCAGTCGCTGACGTGCCCGCTGCCCGCGGGGCTTCCGGTCGAACCGTTCCGATGCTGGGCATAGGCTCGGTCGCATGAAGCATCGATACCTCGGCAGCAGCGGTCTGAAGATCTCCGAGATCGCCTACGGCAACTGGCTCACCCACGGCTCCCAGGTCGAGAGCGAGGCCGCGACGGCGTGCGTGCACGCCGCCCTCGACGCCGGCATCACCACGTTCGACACGGCCGACGTGTACGCGAACACGGTCGCGGAGACCGTCCTGGGCGAGGCCCTCGCCGGTCAGCGGCGCGAGTCGTTCGAGATCTTCACCAAGGTCTATTGGCCCACCGGGCCCCAGGGCCCGAACGACGTGGGTCTCTCGCGCAAGCACATCATGGAGTCGATCAACGGCTCGCTTCGCCGCCTCGGCACCGAGTACGTCGACCTCTACCAGGCGCACCGGTACGACACCGAGACGCCGCTCGAGGAGACGATGCAGGCGTTTGCCGACGTCGTGCGCCAGGGCAAGGCCCTCTACATCGGCGTGTCGGAGTGGACGGCGGACCAGCTGCGCGCGGGTCACGCGCTCGCCAAGGACCTGGGCGTCCAGCTCATCTCGAACCAGCCGCAGTACTCGATGCTGTGGCGGGTCATCGAGGGCGAGGTGGTCCCTGCGAGCCGCGAGCTCGGCGTGTCGCAGATCGTCTGGTCCCCCATCGCGCAGGGCGTGCTGACCGGCAAGTACCGGCCGGGCGAGCAGCCCCCGGCGGGCTCGCGTGCGACCGACGACAAGGGCGGCGCGAAGATGATCGAGCGCTTCATGAACGACGACGTGCTCGGGGCCGTGCAGGGTCTGCGGCCGGTGGCCGAGGAGCTCGGCCTGTCGATGGCGCAGCTCGCGATCGCGTGGGTGCTGCAGAACGACAACGTCGCGGCCGCGATCATCGGCGCGTCACGACCCGAGCAGGTGCACGAGAACGTCAAGGCCTCGGGCGTCGAGATCCCGCCCGGCCTCATGGCCCGCATCGACGAGGTGCTGGGTGACGTCGTGGTGCGCGACCCCGCGATGACGGAGCGCACGGCGCCCGCGAAGCGCCCGGTGTGAGGCCCGCCCGGCGCTGAGCCACTGCCCGGGAGGCAGTCCGGGCTCAGCGCCTGGGCCGCCCCTGCACGACGGCGTCGTCCGCGACCTGGTCTTGGGTCCGGTCGGCGCCGTCGTCGTCCGCGACCCCTTCCCGAGGCGCCCGCGTGGGCGCGAGCCGCGCGCCGGACGGCACGGTGAAGCGCGGCAGGAGCACGTGCACCAGGGGACCGATCGCGAGGGCGTACGCGAGCGTGCCCAGCCCGACGGTGCCGCCCAGAACCCAGCCGACGAGCACCACGAGCACCTCGATCGAGGTGCGCACCGTGCGCACCGACCACCCGGTGCGCGCGACCAGGCCCGTCATGAGACCGTCCCGTGGCCCCGGACCGAGCCGCGTCCCGATGTAGCACGCCGTCGCGACCGCGTTGAGCAGCACCCCGCCCGCCGTGAGGGCGACGCGTGCGACGAGGCCGAGCTCGGGCAGCAGCCCCAGCAGCCGCAGGAAGGGGTCCACGAGCAGGCCGATGACCAGCACGTTCGCCACCGTCCCGACACCGGGCCGCTGGCGCAGCGGGATCCAGCACGCGAGCACCGCGACGCTCACGACGATCGTGGCCGTGCCGAGACTCCAGCCGAGCCGTCGGCCGAGCCCCTGGCTCAGGACGTCCCACGGCATGTTGCCGAGCGACGCGTGCACGAGCATCGCGATCGACGCGGCGTAGAGCACGAGACCCGCGAGCAGCTGCACGGCCCGCCGCAGGCCTCCCGAGGTCACCACCGACCCACCGTACGCGCGTCCTGCACGAGTGTGCCGTCAGCCCAGTGCCGCGTCCCCGCGGGCGGCCCACCGGCATCACGGCGGACGACGCGCAGCAGCCCCTGCAGGAGCAGCGTGAGGGCGGAACCGATCGCGGCGGGGACGAGCGTACTGGCCATGCCACGATGCTCGGTGAGAACTGGCCTTGCCATCCATAGCCACTTGAGCAAGAGTGGCCTGGTGCAGCCGACACGTGGACCCGCGGACCGTCGGATCGCCGCGCCCGCCCTCGCACGACTCGTGGGACGCCACGGCGAGGGGCCCGCGTACCTGGCCCTCGCCGAGGGGGTGCGCCGGGCGATCCTCGACGGCTCGCTCCCCCTGAGCACCCGCCTGCCGAGCGAGCGCGAGCTCGCGGCCGCGCTCCACGTCTCGCGCACCACCACGGCCGCCGCCTACGAGCGCCTGCGCGAGCAGGGCTTCGTCTCGACCCGCCGGGGATCCGGCAGCGTCTCGACCATCCCGAGCGGGCCACGACCCACCGCCGGCGCGCTCTCGCTGTTCTCCCACGACGACGCGGACACGTCGCTGATCGACCTCACCAAGGCGGCCCCGGCGGCGCCCGCCCAGCTGCACGGCGCGGCGATGCGGGCGCTCGAGGCGCTCCCCCGCCACCTCGTGAGCACGGGATACACGTTCCTCGGCCTCACCGAGCTGCGCGAGGTGATCGCGGACAGGTACACCCGGCGCGGGACCCCGACCTCAGCCGACGAGGTGCTCGTGACGAGCGGGGCCCAGCAGGCGATCAGCCTCCTCCTGAACACCCTCGTCGGGCCCGGTGACCGCGTCGTCGTCGAGCACCCGACCTACCCGAACACGATCGGCGCGGTGCGCGCGGCCGGCGGGCGCCCCGTGCCGGTCCCGGTGGGTGCCGGCGGGCTCGACCTCGACCTGCTCGAGTCCACCGTGCGCCAGAGCGCACCGCGGCTCGTGCACCTCACCCCGGACCACCACAACCCCACGGGGACGAGTCTCGATGACGCCGCGCGCGCCCGGGTGCGGGACCTCGCCGCGCGCCACCGGATCGTGCTCGTGGGCGACGAAACGCTCACCGACCTGACGCTCGACGGCGACCCACCTGCGAGCTTCACGGGCTCGCGCACGCAGCGCGGTGTCGCCGTCGTCGGCTCGGCCTCCAAGTCGATGTGGGGCGGGCTGCGGATCGGCTGGGTACGGGCCCACCGCGACCTCGTCACGCGCCTGGCCACCGCCCGCGCGGCGGACGACATCAGCACCGCTGTCCTCGACCAGCTGGTCGCGGCCGAGCTGCTCGCCGACGACGCCGCGATCGCCCCCGGGCGCACGTCGCGTCTGCGCGCCCAGCGGGACACGCTGCACCGAGCGCTCGCGAGGGCCCTGCCCTGGCGTGTCCCCCTCCCGGCGGGTGGCCTGTCGATGTGGGCGGACCTGGGCGCCCCCGTGTCGACCGAGCTCGCGGAGCTCGCCCTCCGCCACGGCGTGCGGGTGGTCCCCGGCCCCGCGTTCGGCGTCGACGGCTCGTTCGAGGACCGGCTGCGCCTGCCGTTCGCGCTGCCGCCCGAGCAGCTCGAGGAGGGCGTCGCGCGCCTCGCGCTCGCGTGGCGGACGCTCGGCACCGCGGGTCGTCGACGCCCCGTCCCCGCTCAGGAGCCCGTGGTCTGACCCGCGTCGTCGTCGGCGGCGAGACGCGAGCGCAGCGGCATCACCGGGGCCACCGGGGCGCCCTGGTGGCACAGCCGGACGGCGCGGACGCCGTCCCGGACGAGCTCGCGCCACCGCTCACCCACCCAGGCCTCGGCGTCGAAGCGGTTGGTGAACGTCGGGCTCAAAGGTCGGTCGAGCGGCGCCTGGGCGTCGTCGAGCATCCCCCACGTCCAGAGCGGCCGGGGCACCGCCGACCCCGCCGTCACGCGGGCTCCGCGAGCTGACGGTTGAGCCGCCCGGCCCAGAACGGGCCCTCGTAGATCAGGCCGGTGTAGCCCTGCACCAGGTCCGCCCCCGCGGCGAGGTAGCGCCGCGCGTCGTCCGCCGTCGTGAGACCGCCCACGCCGATGATCGCGGGGCCGTCGCCCAGCCGCGCACGCAGGCGGGCCACGACGGAGACCCCTCGCTCGAGCAGCGGCGGGCCCGAGAGCCCGCCCTCGCCCAGCTCGTGCGCGATCGTGGTGTTGACGGCGACCACGCCGTCCAGCCCCAGCTCGCCGACCAGGTCCGCGACCGCGTCCACGTCCGCGTCCGCGAGGTCGGGTGCGATCTTGACCAGGAGGGGCACGTGCTGCCCGCGCGGCACGGCACCGTCCGCAGCCGCCCGGACCGCCGTCAGCACGGGCCGCAGCAGCTCGACGTCCTGGAGCGAGCGCAGGCCCGGCGTGTTCGGGGACGAGACGTTCACCACGAGGTAGTCCGCGAAGGGCGCGAGAAGGCCCGCGCTCGTCGCGTAGTCGGCGGGAGCCTGGTCCACCGGCGTGACCTTGCTCTTGCCGACGTTCACACCGATGACGAGCTCCCTGCCCGCACGCGAGGCGCGCAGCCGACGCAGCCGGGCCGCGACGGCCTCGGCCCCCTCGTTGTTGAAGCCCATGCGGTTGCGCAGCGCCCGCTGGTCCAGCACGCGCCAGAGGCGAGGAGCCGGGTTCCCGGGCTGCGGGCGCGCCGTGACGGTGCCGACCTCGACGAAGGCGAAGCCGAGCATCGCGAGGCCGACCACGCCGCGCGCGTCCTTGTCGAAGCCCGCGGCGAGACCCAGGCGGCCCGGCACGCGGACGCCCAGGACCTCGACCGCGGGCGCGGTGGTCGCCGTGCGTCGTCGTACGGCGGCGCGCAGCGGAGGTACCGCACCCACGAGCCGGATCAGGCCGAAGGCCAGGTGGTGCGCGAGCTCGGGGTCGAGCCGCCGCAGGACGTGGGTGAACAGCACGCGGTACACGTGCGCCAACCTAGCGGCCCGGGTCGACGTCGGGCCGGGCCGTCCGGGTCCGGCGGAGCCACCACAGCCCCACGAGCGGCAGCACGAGAGGTACGTAGCCGTACCCCTGACCGAACCCTGACCACACCGTCGCGTCGGGGAACAGCTCGGGCCGGGCGATCGAGAGCGCCCCGACCACGAGCACGCCCGCGAGCTCGGTGACGATCGCGACCCTCGCGACACGACGCGCCGTCGGCCCACCCCGGGCGAGCGCGACCGTCGCGACGACGTAGACGACTGCGGCGAACGCCGAGAGGAGGTACGCGAGCGGCGCCTCGTCGAGGTCACGCGCGATCTGCACCACCGACCGGAAGGTCGCGGCGGTGGCGAGCACGGCGTACACGGCGACCACGACGCGGCCGGCTCCCGTCCCGGTCGAGGCGGGCGCGCTCACGCGCCCACCCACACCTGGAGCACGCGGTACTGGAGGAACCCGACGGTGAGCGCCGCGACGAGCAGCACGACCGAGCTCCATCGCGTGCGCTCGGCGAACGCCCACGCGGCGGCCACGGGCAGCACCGCGAGCGTGGTCACGAGGTAGCCCCAGAAGGTCAACGCGTCCGCCGGCCCGTCGCCGCCGGCGCTGCGCACCACCGCGACCACCACCTGCGCCAGCAGGACCGCCTCGACCGCGGCGCCGAGCAGGAGCTGACGCAGCACGACGGGCTGGTCCCGCAGCGTGCGCCAGGCGGCCCACCCGGCGAGGACGAGGCTGAGGGCGACGACCGCGACGGCCAGGGGGGTCCACACGGCGACGAGGATACGTGCCTGGGCCTGGTCGTCGCCGGGCTAGCATCGACCGGTGACCACCCTCAAGCTGACCTCCGCCGAACCTGCCCGCCTCGACGTCGACGTCCTCGTGATCGGCGTGGGCTCCGCACCGTCGGGACCCGAGCTGCTCGACGCGGGCGCCCTGCCGGCAGGCCTGCGTCTCACCGTCACGGCGAGTGCGAGCGCCCTGGGCGTCACCGGCGAGGCGGGGACGCTGACGCGGATCCCCTCGGGCGGCGAGCTCAAGGCCCCTGTCGTCGCCCTCGTGGGCGTGGGTGCCGCGCCGGGCCGCGACGGCCTCGACCCCGAGACCCTGCGCCGTGCGGCGGGGGCCGCGACGCGTCAGCTCGCGGGCGTGCGCGGCGTCGGCCTGCTGCTGCCGGCCGAGACGGCCGAGCAGGTGGGGGCGGTCGCCGAGGGCGCACTGCTCGGCGCCTACGCGTTCACGCGCTACCACGCGGCCGAGCGCGGCCCGGTCGAGCGCGTCGAGCTCATCACGCCGCGCGCCCGTGAGGCGGCCGCGAAGCGTGCCGCCGAGCGCGCCGAGGTGGTCGCCGCGGCCGTGCACGGGACGCGGGACCTCGTGAACACCGCGCCCATCGACCTGTTCCCCGCAGCCTTCGCCGACCGTGCCAAGGCCGCGGCCAAGGGCACCAAGGTCAAGGTGTCCGTGCTCGACGAGAAGGCCCTGGCCGACGGCGGCTACGGCGGTCTCGTGGCCGTGGGGCAGGGGTCGTCCCGCCCGCCGCGCCTCGTCCGCGTCTCCTGGTCGCCCGCGCGCGCCAAGCGTTCGGTCGCCCTCGTCGGCAAGGGCATCACGTTCGACTCGGGCGGCCTGTCCATCAAGCCCGCCAAGGGCATGGAGGCCATGAAGTCCGACATGGCCGGTGCCGCCGCCGTGCTGCACACGGTGCTGGCCGCGGCGGCTCTCGAGCTCCCCGTCAAGGTGACGGGCTGGCTGTGCCTGGCCGAGAACATGCCCTCGGGCACCGCCCAGCGACCCTCCGACGTCATCACCCAGCGCGGCGGCACCACGGTCGAGGTGCTCAACACCGACGCCGAGGGGCGCCTCGTGCTCGCCGACGGCCTGGTGGCCGCACGTGAGGAGAAGCCCGACACGCTCGTCGACATCGCGACGCTCACGGGCGCCCAGGTGGTCGCGCTCGGCCCGCGCGTGTCGGCCGTGATGGGCACCGACGACACGCGCACCGCGGTGGTCGAGGCGGCCGCACGGGCCGGTGAGCAGTTCTGGCCCATGCCGCTGCCGGTCGAGCTGCGCGCGTCGCTCAGCTCGAAGGTCGCGGACCTCGCGAACATCGGCGACCGCATGGGCGGCATGCTCGTGGCGGGCCTGTTCCTGAAGGAGTTCGTGGGCGACACGCCGTGGGCTCACCTCGACATCGCGGGGCCCGCGTTCAACGAGGCCGGTGCGCACGACTACACGCCCGTGGGCGGCACCGGGGTGGGCGTCCGGACCCTGCTGAGCCTGCTCGAGGGCTGATCCGGAACCGAGGGCTGAGCCGGCGCGAGGGCTGAGCCGGTGCCGACGTCCGAGCTCGAGGGGGCGACGAGGTGCGGGACGCCGCTGATCCGTGCGGGGTCAGCGGCGCCGTCGGCGTGAGTTCCAGTCGCGCATGCGCTGCGGGTAACCCGTGAGCTGCACGTCGTAGACCGGGATCCCGAGCTCACGGGCGACCCGCCACGCCGTGGCGGCGTCCGGCACCCGTCGCCGCGTCCACTCGCCCGTCGTCGCGATGAGGACGACCGTGGTCTGGGTGACGTTGGTCACGGGCTCGACGTACGCCTCGACCCCCACGCGGGTGCTGACGAACTCACGCAGGTGCGCGACCACGGCGTCCCGGGCCTCGCGACCTGTGGGCTCCCCGTCCGGGCGGGTCGACCTGCGGCGTCGGAAGAGTGCCATGGCGTCAGCGTACGGGCGGGAGAAGACATAGGATGACTGGGTCCGCCCCTCCGGTTCACGCTCGAGCGCCGGTGATGACAAGATGGGCGGAGCGCCCGAACGCCTTCTGCCGAGGAGAGATCCATCGTGGCTGACAGCCCCACCGTCTACGACATCGTCGTCCTGGGCGGAGGGAGCGGCGGCTACGCCACCGCCCTGCGCGCCACCGAGCTCGGCCTGAGCGTCGCGCTGATCGAGGGCGACAAGGTCGGCGGCACCTGCCTGCACTACGGGTGCATCCCGACCAAGGCCCTCCTGCACGCGGCCGAGGTCGCGGAGTCCACGCGCGAGTCCGAGAAGTTCGGCGTGAAGGCGTCGCTCGAGGGCATCGACATGGACGGCGTCAACACGTACAAGGACAGCGTGATCGGCGGGCTCTACAAGGGCCTCCAAGGGCTGGTCAAGGCGCACGGCATCACCTACGTCGAGGGGTGGGGCAAGCTCGTCGCCCAGGACACCGTCGAGGTCGACGGCACGCGCTACACGGGCCGCAACGTGGTGCTCGCGACCGGCTCCTACGCACGTTCCCTGCCCGGGCTGGAGATCGGCGGTCGGATCATGACGTCCGACCAGGCCCTGACCCTCGACCACGTGCCGTCGTCGGCCGTGGTGCTCGGTGGCGGCGTCATCGGCTCCGAGTTCGCGAGCGTCTGGAAGTCGTTCGGCGTCGACGTGACGATCGTGGAGGCACTCCCCCACCTCGTCCCCAACGAAGACGAGGCGCTGAGCAAGGCGTTCGAGCGCGCGTTCCGCAAGCGCGGCATCAAGTTCTCGACCGGGGTCCGCTTCCAGGGCGCCACCACGGACGACGACGCCGTGCACGTCACCCTCGAGAACGGCACCACGATCGACGCCGACCTGCTGCTGGTCGCCGTGGGCCGGGGCCCCCGCACCGAGGGCCTCGGCTACGAGGAGCAGGGCCTGCGCATGGAACGCGGGTTCGTCCTCACCGACGAGCGCCTCCGCACGGGCGTCGGCAACGTCTTCGCGGTCGGCGACATCGTCCCGGGCCTGCAGCTCGCGCACCGCGGCTTCGCGCAGGGCGTGTTCGTCGCCGAGGAGATCGCCGGGCTCAACCCGCCGCCGATCATCGAGTCGGGCATCCCGCGCGTCACCTACTCCGAGCCCGAGGTCGCCTCGGTCGGCCTCACGGAGGCCAAGGCCAAGGAGGAGTACGGCACGGACGCCGTCGAGACCCTCGAGTACAACCTCGCGGGCAACGGCAAGAGCAAGATCCTGGGCACGGCGGGCTTCGTGAAGCTCGTGCGCCAGAAGGACGGCCCGGTGGTCGGGGTCCACATGATCGGCTCGCGCGTCGGCGAGCTCATCGGCGAGGGCCAGCTGATCGTGAACTGGGAGGCCTACCCGGAGGACGTCGCCGGCCTGGTGCACGCCCACCCGACGCAGAACGAGGCTCTCGGTGAGGCCTTCATGGCCCTCGCCGGCAAGCCGTTGCACGCCCACAACTGACCCGATCGAAGGAGACACGAGGTCATGCCTGACTCCGTGCAGATGCCAGCGCTCGGCGAGAGCGTGACCGAAGGAACCGTCACCCGCTGGCTGAAGCAGGTCGGGGACTCGGTCGAGGTCGACGAGCCCTTGCTCGAGGTCTCGACCGACAAGGTCGACACCGAGATCCCCTCGCCCGTCGCGGGGACGCTCCTGGAGATCCTTGTCGAGGAGGACGAGACGGTCGAGGTCGGCACCGACCTCGCCCGCGTCGGCTCCGCCGACGAGGCGCCTGCCGAGGGCTCGGGCGGTGGTGAGGCCGACGCGACCGACACCGCGGACGACGCCACCGACCAGGAGGCCGCGCAGGTGCCCGACGAGGTCGCCGAGGAGGCGCCCGCCGAGGAGCCCCAGCCCGAGCAGCCGAAGGCCGAGGAGACCACGTCAGCCGAGGAGCCTCAGGGCGACCAGGGCGGCGGCGCGACCGAGGACGTCACGATGCCCGCGCTCGGCGAGAGCGTGACCGAGGGCACGGTGACCCGCTGGCTCAAGCAGGTGGGCGACTCGGTCGAGGTCGACGAGCCGCTGCTCGAGGTCTCGACCGACAAGGTCGACACCGAGATCCCCTCGCCCGTCGCGGGCACGGTCGTCGAGATCCTGGTGCAGGAGGACGAGACGGTCGAGGTCGGCACCGCGCTCGCGCGCGTCGGTTCGGGTGCGGCAGCGGCGTCGGGCGGCAGCTCGGAGGACTCCGCCGAGGCACCGTCCGAGCCCGAGACGTCGTCGACCGCGCAGGCCTCCAAGGTCTCCGAGGCCGTGCCCGAGGCACCGGCCCAGCGCGAGCAGCCCGTCGAGGAGCCCGCTCCGGCGGCCGAGGAGCAGCAGCCCGCACAGGAGCAGCAGCCCGCGCCCGCGCCGCAGGCCTCGTCGGCGCAGTCCGACAAGCCGACGGCCCCGGCCGGATCGAGCGGCTACCTGACCCCTCTCGTGCGCAAGCTCGCGGCCGAGAAGGGCGTCGACCTGTCCGCCGTCACCGGCACGGGCGTGGGCGGTCGGATCCGCAAGGAGGACGTGCTCGAGGCGGCGGCCGCCGCCGAGCGTCAGCGCGCTGCCGCGGCCTCCGCGGAGAAGCCCTCCGCAGCACCGTCGTCGAAGCCGGCGGCGCCCGCGGCCACCGCCGCCGAGGTCTCCCCGCTGCGCGGGACCACCGAGAAGGCGAGCCGGCTGCGCCAGATCATCGCCGAGCGCATGGTCGACGCGCTGCACAGCATGGCCCAGCTCACCACGGTGGTCGAGGTCGACGTCACGAAGGTCGCGCGGCTCCGGGCGCGCGCCAAGAAGGACTTCGCCGCGCGCGAGGGCGTCAACCTCACCTACCTGCCCTTCTTCGTGCTCGCCGCGACCGAGGCGCTCAAGGCGCACCCCAAGGTCAACGGCGTGCTCGAGGGCAAGGAGATCACCTACCACGGCCAGGAGAACGTGGGCATCGCGGTCGACACCGAGCGCGGCCTCGTCGTGCCGGTCATCCGTGACGCGGGTGACCTCAACCTCGCGGGGATCGCACGCAAGATCAACGACCTCGCGACGCGCACGCGCGACAACAAGGCCACCCCGGACGAGCTGAGCGGTGCGACCTTCACCGTGACCAACACGGGCTCGGGCGGGGCACTGTTCGACACCCCGATCGTGCCCGGTGGCACGTCGGCGATCCTCGGCACCGGCGCGATCGTCAAGCGCCCCGTGGTCGCGACCGACGAGGACGGCGTCGACTACATCGCCGTGCGGCACATGTGCTATCTCGCGCTCTCCTACGACCACCGACTGGTGGACGGGGCGGACGCCTCGCGCTACCTCATGGCGGTCAAGAAGCGCATCGAGGAGGCGGACTTCGAGTCCGAGGTGGGTCTCTGACCCACGCGCACCACAGCCCGGACGGGGCCCGGACCGCACTCGCGGTCCGGGCCCCGTCCCGTGAGGGGCGGACCAGCCCGTCCTGCCCTAGCGTGAGCCCATGCAGATCGTCGTCGCCGGGTCCCACGGCCTGCTGGGCTCCGCGCTCGTCGAGCACCTGACCACGCACGGCCACCACGTGCGCCGGCTGGTACGCGGCGCGGCACGCTCGGCGACGGACATCACGTGGCACCCGCCGGCAGGACACATCGACGCGCAGGCGCTGCGCGGGGCGGATGCCGTGGTCAACCTCGGCGGGGCGGGGCTGGGAGACAAGCGCTGGGACGACGCGTACCGCCGGGTGATCCTGCGCTCACGCACCGCCCCCACCGCCCTGCTCGCACGCACCCTCGCCGAGCTCGACGACGGTCCGCGCGTGCTGCTGCAGGGCACAGCGGTGGGCTACTACGGCGACCGCGGCGACGAGGTCCTGACGGAGGACTCGGGCCCCGGCCGTGACTTCCTCGCCGGCGTGGTGCAGGCGTGGGAACGAGCGACGTCACCCGCCGTCGAGGCCGGCGTGCGCGTGGCCCACCTGCGCACGGGCATCGTCATGTCCCGCACGGGAGGATCCTTCGGCCGCCTGCTCCCCCTCCTCAGGCTCGGGCTGGGCGGTCCCCTGGGCCCGGGCGACAACTACTGGGCGTGGATCACCCTCGTCGACCACGTCCGCGCGGTCGAGCACCTCCTCGGCACCGAGGTCGAGGGCCCCGTGAACCTCACGGCGCCTGCCCCGGCGCCGCAGGGAGAGATCGTGCGGGCGCTGGCCTCGGCGCTGCACCGCCCCGCGGTGCTCCGCGTCCCGCAGCTCGCGCTCCGGGTGGTGCTCGGGGAGTTCGCACGCGACATCCTCGCCTCGCAGCGAGCGCTCCCCCAGGTGCTGACCCGCTCGGGCTTCCGTCACCGCCACCCGGACCTCGCGAGTGCCGCCGCGTGGGTCACCTCGCGCGACGGCTGACCACATCCGGGGCTCCGCACCTGCGCGCCGTGGAAGCCGGCCGCTGCGGCTCAGTCGAGCACGTCGTGCACACGCCAGCCGGCGTGCCCCTCGTGCAGCACGAGCACCACCGAGCGCGCCGGGGCCTCCTCGCGCGCGCCCTCGTCGGCAGCCGGCCGCGCGCCCGCACTCGCGGTCACCGCGACGCGTGCCACACCGTCCCCGCGCTCGAGGAGCACCACGTCGTGGACGACGACCCGGAGGCTCGCGGCGTCGACGTCGCCCGCGAGGTCCGCGGCGACCGCGGCGTCGGCCCGGGCTGCGGGTGATCCCGGGACCGTGACCGAGCCGAGCAGCGGCGCGTCCCCGGTCGCGAGCGCCTCGGCCCGCTGCACCGTGAGGCGCCGCGCAGCCTCCACGGGGCCTTCCTCGAGCCGTTCGACCGCCAGGCCCGCACCGGTCCCCGACGACGTCGCCACCCTCGCGGACGCCGAGGGGGACCCTCCGCTCGTGCCGAGCACCAGGGCCACGGAGAGCACACCGAGGGTGCCGACAGCCGAGACGACCACGGGCGGCCGCAGGCCCGTGCGCCGCGCCCGGTGGCGCCCGCGCGCTGGGCGGCGCGCGAGGCGACCGCCCGACCGCACGCCCCCGTGCGCACGCCGGCTCCGTGCGAGCCTCCGCAGCTCGTCGACGACCACCGCCTGCGCACCGGCACGGACCGGCCGGGCCGGGCACGCACGGACGGCTCGTTCGGCGATGGCCTGGACGTCCGCGCCGGGCGGCATCTCGGTCAGCGCGAACGCGAGCCTGTCCCGCCCCTCCCCCGGCACGGTGTCCTCGAGCAGGCTCAACCCGAGCCGCACCAGGTCGTCCGCGTCCTGCTCCGGGCCGCGGCCCGGAGCAGGATCCGCGGCGAGGAGCCCCGTCAGCACCACGGCGGCGTCAGGGCGCCGCACGAGGTGCCGCAGCCGGACCCGGCCGTGCGCGAGGCCCGCCGTGTGCAGGGCGGCCAGCGCCTGCGCGGCGCAGACGAGCACGGCGGTGACCTCTCCCGGCTCCCAGGGACCGTCGAGCAGGTCGAGGCAGACGCCCTCGACCTCCTCCTCGAGGAGAAGCAGCGCGTCATCCGCCAGCGGCACGGGTGCGGCCACCCGGGCCAGGTGCGTCAGCGGGTCGAGGGCCGCCAGCCGCAGGGCTCGCGCGCGTGCCGCGCCCGCGACGGCCGGCGGCGCGACCCGCGCCCGGAAGCGGACGCCCTCGACCGAGGTGGCGCACCAGACCTGGCCGCCACCCTGGCTGAGCAGGGCCCCGCACGGTTCGAGGCCGGCGTCACGCAGAGCGTCGAGCACGGCCGCAGGGGGCTGGGAGGGCGAGGTGGGTGGCACCTACCCATGTCAGCAGTTCCGCGGCCGTCGTGGGCGTCGTCCACAGGCCTCGGCTCGGCTCGCGTCCGGCCGCTCAGCCCACCTGACCGCCCGGTACCGGCACACGCGACCCGTCCACCGCGGCGAGCCGCGCAGCGTCGAGCACGTGGGCCGTCCGCACGGCGTCGGCGGGGTCCACCGGGGCCGGGGCGCCGTCGTGCAGCCAGGGACGCAGCGCGCGGTAGAAGTCCGCGTGCCCACCCGGTGCGCGCGGTACCGGCACTGCGCGGTCGCCGTGCACCAGGAACCCCTCGTGGCCCTCGCCCGGGTCGAGTGCGGCGAACGGTGTCGGCTCACCCTCGAAACTCGTCACGAGGTACGCGCCCGCGTCGCCGAGCACGCGCGTGCGAGGTCCGGGGGCGCCGACGAGGCCGCCCGCCCACAGGTGGCTCACCGTGCCGGTCGCGTGCGTGAGGGCGAGGAAGACGTCGTCCTCGGTCGGCGTCGTGAGGGCCCGCAGCTCGGCGGCCACCGTGGTGACCGGGCCGAAGAGCTGGACGGCCGAGTCCACCAGGTGCGCGCCGAGGTCGAGCAGCAGGCCCCCGCCGTCGCCGACGGCGTTCTCCTTCCAACGGTCCTTGGGGCGGGGGCGCCACCGCTCCCAGCGCCGTTCGAAGCGGTGCACCGACCCGAGGGCCCCGTCGTCGAGCAGGGCCCGCAGCGTGAGCTGCTCGGCGTCCCAGCGCCGGTTCTGGAAGACCGTGAGGGGGACGCGACCGGCCGCTGCGGCCTCGACGACCCGCGCGGCTCCACGGGCGTCGAGCCCGAGCGGCTTGTCGACGACCAGCGGCACACCTGCCGCCACCGTCGCGAGCGCGTGCTCGACGTGCCGCCCTGTGGGCGAGGCGATGACGACGGCGTCGAGCCCCTCCGCTCCCGCGAGGAGGCGCTCGAGATCGGGGTGCACGCGCACCCCCGGCCAGTCGCCCCGGGCCGCCTCGCCTCGCCCCGGATCGCGCGTGACGACGTCCGTCACGACGTGGCCGGCGTCGCGCAGCAGGCGTGCGTGGATGCCGCAGCCGGCGTCGCCGTAGCCGACGACGCCGACGCGCAGGGTCAGTCCCGGATCCGTGTGCCCCATGGCCACCAGGATGCCCGACCGAGGTCGTGCACCAGACCGGGGACCAGCAGGGTGCGCACCACGAGCGTGTCGATGAGCACACCGAGCGCCACGAGGAAGGCGAGCTGTGCGAGGAAGAGCAGGGGCAGCACCGCGAGCGCGCTGAACGTCGCGGCGAGCACCACGCCCGCGCTCGTGATGACCCCTCCGGTGACGGCGAGCCCGCGGCGCACGCCCTCGCGCGTCCCGTGCCGCAGCGACTCCTCGCGCACGCGGGTCATGAGGAAGATCGAGTAGTCGATGCCCAGGGCCACCAGGAAGACGAACGCGTAGAGCGGGACCACCGCGTCGGCCCCCGGCATGTCGAACACGTGGTTGAACACGATCGCGCCGATCCCCAGGGTCGCACCGAACGAGAGGACGTTCGCGACCATCAGCAGGACGGGAGCGAGCACCGAGCGCAGCAGGCCGATCAGCACCAGCAGGATCACACCGAGCACCGTCGGGACGATCACCGTGAGGTCGCGGGTGCTCGTCTCCTGCGTGTCGAGCCGCTCGGCGGCGGCCCCGCCCACGAGGGCGTCGTCGGCGACGTCGTGCACCGCGGTGCGCACGTCGCGCACCACCTCGGTCGCCTCCTGGCTGTCGGAGGCCGCGGCCGTGACCACCTCGACGAGCACGCGACCGTCGACGACGCGCGGCGGGACGGGCTCGTCGCCCGGCGGGCCGGCCGGTGCGTCACCCACCGCGGCCGCGTCCTCGACGCCGTCGACGCCGAGGGCGGCCTCGAGCACGGCGTCGAGGTCGCCCTCCTGCGCGACCACGGTGATCGGCTGCACCTGACCGGCGTCGAAGTGCCGCGCGAGGGCCTCCTGGCCCGCGACCGACTCGACCTGGGTGAGGAAGACGTCGCTCTCGCTGGTGCCCTCGGCGCGGAAGGTGGGCACGAAGGCCGCGGCGACGAGCAGCAGCGCGGCGGTCGACACCCACACGCGACGCGGGTGGGCGGCGATGCCGCGGCTGACCCGTCCCCAGACGCCCGAGCGTGCCTCGACCTCCTCGAGCGTCTCGTCGTGCGCCTCGGTGTCCGGGGCGTCGTCGGCCGGCCGCGGGACACGCGGCCAGAAGATGAGGCGCGCGAAGCGCTGACCGCCCGCCAGCAGCAGGGCGGGGAGAAGGGTGAGCGCCGCGACGAACGCGGCCACGATGCCGATCGCAGCGACCGGCCCGAGGCTCGAGTTCGACGAGAGGTCGGACAGCAGCAGGCAGAGCAGACCCGCGATCACGGTGCCCGCGCTGGCTGCGATGGGCTCGATCGAGGCACGTAGGGCCCGCCGCATCGCGGTGTGGACCGAGGTCACGCGGCGCAGCTCCTCGCGGTAGCGCGCCACGAGCAGGAGCGAGTAGTCGGTCGCGGCACCGACCACGAGGATGAACAGGATCCCCTGGCTCTGGCCGTTGAGCACGAGGACGCCCGCGTCGGCCAGGTGGTAGACCACGAGCGCGGCCCCGGAGAGACCGAAGAGGGACGTGAGCAGCACGGTGAACGGCAGGCTCGGCGAGCGGTAGACCAGCACGAGGATCACGAACACCACGCCGAGCGCGACCAGCAGGAGGATCCCGTCGATCCCCGCGAACGCCTCGACGAGGTCGGCGATCGAGCCCGCGGGGCCGGTCACCCACGCCTCGAGCCCGTCGGTCTCGAGGTCGGCGGCGGCGTCCCGCAGCTCGGCGACCACGACGTTGACCGTTCGCTCCTCGCCCACCTGCTCGTTCGCGGTGTCGGCGTCGAGCGCGATCGTGACCAGCACGGCCTCGCCGTCCTCGGACGGGATCGCGACGGGCGGCTGCACCACGAGGTCGCCCAGGGTGCGGCCGTCCTCGAGCTCGAGGGCCGGCAGCCGATCCGCGAAGGCCTGGACCTCGCCGATCTGCCCGGGGTCCAGAGGGCCATCGCCCTCGACCACGAGCAGCGCCGGCAGCGTCGACTGGTCGGAGAACTCGCGTGCGAGCTCGCCCGCACGCGTCGACTCGGCCTGCTCGGGCAGGAACGCGGCGGCGTCGTTCTCCTGGACCTCCGACAGGCTCCCGACGGCGGCACCGCCCAGGCCGCCGATCGCGAACCAGACCAGGATGACCCCCAAGGTCACCAGGCCGCGGAGCAACCCGCGACGCCGTCCGTGGGAGGGTGACGTGCGAGAAGACTCATTGCTCAGCATGCTGAGCATCATGGACCCGGCTAGCCTGCTCGACAACTCGAACGCCCGCCCGCGGCGTCAGGAAGGTCGCAGCGTGCCCACTCCTCCCCCGGGCGCCGCCACCCCGTCCACGGGGAGCGACGCACGAGCCGCCGCACCCACGGCCCCAGAGCCGCAGGTGCCCACGGGTGCACCACGCCCTCCTGGCCAGTGGCCCACGGGGCGCCTGGTCTCGGCCGTGGCCAGGCGCATCGAGCGCGACTGGAACGCGCACCTCGAGCGCTGGGACCTCAACCACGCGAGCCTGCCCGTGCTGTACCTGCTCAGCGGAGGGCCGCGGTCGCAGCGCGAGCTCGCCGAGGCCTCGGGCGTGACGGAGCAGACCATGAGCCGGATCCTCGTGCGGCTCGAGCGCACCGGGTACATCCGTCGGCGTCCGCACGAGCAGGACCGCCGGCGCCACGAGGTGGTGCTCACCGACGAGGGGCGGCAGACGCTGCTCGAGGCCGGGGACCCGCGCGTGGCCGAGCAGATGAGCATCCGCGGCCTCAGCCCGGAGCAGGTGCGCACGCTGCGCGACATCCTCGGCGTGATGCTCGCGCAGCGGCCGCGGGACGGCGATCCCGTCCCCGAGGGCACGTCCGCCGAGCCGAGATGAGACGAGCGGGCCGCGACCGGCGTGTGACGACGGCCCGTCGCGCCTGGGTTACCGTGCAGACATGGCCCCCGAGCTCGAGATCCTGAGCCTCGACCCCGGTCGTCGCCACGTCCCCTACGCCGAGGCGTGGGAGCTCCAGCGCCGCCTGCACGCCGACGTCGTCGCGGGCGAGCGGCCCGGCACGGTGGTGCTCGTCGAGCACGAGAGCGTGTACACGGCAGGGCGCCGCACGGCGAGCTGGGACCGGCCGGTCGACGGCACCCCGGTGGTCGACGTCGACCGCGGCGGGCGGATCACGTGGCACGGTCCCGGACAGCTCGTGGCCTATCCCGTGGTGCCGCTCCGCGAGCCGGTGGACGTGGTGGCGTACGTGCGCACGCTCGAGCAGGCCGTGATCGACGTCTGCGGTGCGCTCGGACTCGCGGCCGTGCGCGTCGAGGGTCGCAGCGGCGTGTGGTTCCCCGCCGACGGCGCCCGGCGCGAGCGCAAGGTCGCGGCGATCGGCGTGCGTGTCGCACGCGGCGTCACGATGCACGGGCTGGCGCTCAACTGCGACCCCGAGCTCGAGGCGTTCGCGCACATCGTCCCGTGCGGCATCACGGACGCGGACGTGACGTCCCTCACCCTCGAGACGGGTCGCCGCGTGGCGATCGCCGAGGTCGAGCCACTGCTGCGCGAGCACCTGGTCGCGGCCCTCGCGAGCGTCACCGGTGGACGGCCCACGGCTGACGTAGGGTGACCGGGTGACGATCGCACCCGAGGGACGCCGGATGCTGCGGGTCGAGGCCCGCAACGCCGCCACGCCGATCGAGAAGAAGCCCGAGTGGATCAAGACCAGGGCCTCGATGGGACCGCAGTACACCGAGCTCAAGCAGCTCGTGCGCGGTGGCGGCCTGCACACCGTCTGCGAGGAGGCGGGCTGTCCCAACATCTTCGAGTGCTGGGAGGACCGCGAGGCGACGTTCCTCATCGGTGGCGACCAGTGCACGCGTAGGTGCGACTTCTGCCAGATCGACACGGGCAAGCCTGCAGCCTTCGACGCCGACGAGCCGCGCCGCGTGGCCGAGTCCGTGCGGACCATGGGCCTGCGCTACTCGACCGTGACCGGCGTCGCGCGTGACGACCTGCCCGACGGCGGTGCGTGGCTCTACGCCGAGACGGTGCGCCAGATCCACGCGATGAACCCCGAGACGGGCGTCGAGCTGCTGATCCCCGACTTCAACGCGATCCCCGAGCTGCTCGACGAGGTCTTCTCGTCCCGCCCCGAGGTGCTCGCGCACAACCTCGAGACCGTCCCGCGGATCTTCAAGCAGATCCGCCCCGGGTTCCGCTACGAGCGTTCTCTCTCGGTGCTCACGTCCGCCCGCGAAGAGGGCCTCGTCACCAAGTCCAACCTCATCCTGGGCATGGGCGAGACCTACGACGAGGCCGTCGAGGCCTTGCACGACCTGCACCAGGCGGGCTGCGACCTGCTCACCATCACGCAGTACCTGCGCCCGTCGGTGCGGCACCACCCCGTGGACCGGTGGGTCAAGCCCGAGGAGTTCGTCGCCCTGTCCGAGGAGGCCGAGCGCATCGGGTTCCTGGGCGTCATGTCCGGCCCGCTCGTGCGCTCGTCCTACCGTGCTGGCCGCCTGTGGGCGCAGGCGATGCGCCGTCGCGGTGAGCAGATCCCCGCCGGGCTCGCACACCTCGCCGAGGAGGGCTCGGCCCGCCAGGAGGCGTCGAGCCTGCTCGCCCGCTGAACCGCCGCCTGTCCGGCCGCGCGACGGTGCCGACGGCGGTCGGGGTCCCGGCGGCGGACCACTAGACTCCTGGCCCATGGCCCGAGACTCCGCATCGTCCTCCGCTGCCCCCGGCGGCGCACCGAAGCAGAAGAAGGTCCGCTGGTACCACCAGGTCTGGCAGGCCTACCAGATGACGCGGCGCTCCGACCCCGCCGTCACCTGGTGGATGGTCGGCCTGTTCGTGGGCATCGTCGCGGTCGCGGTCGCGATCGGGATCGCCGTGGGCCAGCCGGTCTACTTCACCATCCTGGGCCTGCCGTTCGCGTTCCTCGCGGCCCTGTTCGTGCTCGCCCGTCGTGCCGAGGCGGCCGCCTACGGCCAGATCGAGGGCCAGCCCGGCGCGGCCCTCTCAGCCCTGCGCACCATCCGCCGCGGCTGGGACTTCCCCGAGGAGCCCGTGGCCGTGGACGCGCGCACGCAGGAGATGGTGTTCCGCGGCGTGGGCCGCCCGGGCGTCGTCCTCGTCGCGGAGGGCGTGCCGCACCGTGCGCAGCGTCAGCTCGAGGCCGAGCGCAAGAAGGTCGCGCGCGTGCTGCCGAACGTCCAGATCCACACGCTGCAGTGCGGCAACGCCGAGGGACAGGTGCCGCTCAAGAAGCTCGGCCGCACCGTCCAGCGCCTCAAGCCGACGCTGACCAAGCAGGAGGCGGCCGAGGTCTCGAAGCGCCTCAAGGCGCTGGGCGGCATCCGGATGCCCGTGCCCAAGGGCATCGACCCCTACCGCGTGCGCCCCGACCGCAAGGGCATGCGCGGCCGCTGATGACCGGGACGGAGGCGCGCTGGAACCACAGCACGCACTACCTCCCGGTGCTCCTCGACGCCGTGCGGCCGGGCTGCACGGCGATCGATCTGGGTTGCGGCGAGGGTCACACCGTCCGGTTGCTCGTCGCCGCCGGCGCCGGTCACGTGACCGGCGTCGACTCCTCGGCCGAGATGCTCGACCTCGCCCGCGCGGGCACCGCCGCCGGGGACCCCGCGGAGTACGTCGAGGGTGACCTGCTGACCGTGCCCCAGGCTGGCCGCTTCGACCTGGTCGCCTGTGTCGCGACCCTGCACCACGTGCCGCTCGAGGCGGGGCTCTCCCGGCTCCGCGAGCTCACGGCGCTCACGGCTCTACTGGCGCTACACGCTCGAGTGGGAGGCTCCCGCCTGATCGGGCCCGCGCGGTGGGTTCAGCGGCGGACGATGACGGTCCCCGCGGCTGCGTCGTGCATGCCCCGCCCGTCACCGTCCCAGATGGCCGGCGGGATCACCAGGCACAGCAACGCCGTCCGCAGAGCAGCGGCCACCGGCCCCGGGGGCGGCCACGACGACGGTGGGGCGAAGGCGCGGGCGTCCTCGGGGTCCGCCCCCGGCAGGTCGCGCACGCGGACCACCTGCAGCCCCATCACACGGTGGCCGACGGTGTGGCCGAGGGTCATGACGAGCACGAGCGTCGAGACGCCGAACACCAGCAACGTCGCCACCGGGTCGCCCGCGAGGACCCGGGGCACCACGGCCCCGGGCTCGGGGAAGAAGGCCCCGCTGACGAGCATCGAGAGCACCCAGTCGACGGCGAGCGCGACGAGCCGTCGACCGACGCCCGCGCGCGAGCCGGCGCCCGCGGCGGGCAGGCGCAGCCGCCCCCTGCCGGAACCGCCGTCGGGCCCCTCGCCTGCAGGGGTACCCTCCAGCCAGGAGCCCAGGTCCTCACGTCGCGCCATGCCGGAAGCCTAACGACGACTCGGTCGTGGCACGGCCGCGGGGCCGCACGGGTGAGCACGGTCCAGGTAACCCGACGGAAACATCGGGTACACCACAGGGAAACCGCCCGGGCCTACGGTCGGACCGACGCGGCCCCCGCGCATGCTCCACGTCAGCGCACGTCCTACCAAGGAGAGCACCGGATGTTCAGTTCCGCCGATGACGTCATGGCCTTCATCAAGGAAGAGGGCGTCAAGTTCGTCGACGTCCGGTTCTGCGACCTGCCGGGCGTGATGCAGCACTTCAACGTCCCCGCCTCGACGGTCGACACGACCTTCTTCACCGAGGGCCAGATGTTCGACGGGTCGTCGATCCGTGGCTTCCAGGCCATCCACGAGTCCGACATGAAGCTGCTCGCCGACATCTCCTCGGCGTACCTCGACCCGTTCCGCGCGGAGAAGACGCTCGTCATCAACATGGCGATCGTCGACCCGTACACGGACGAGCCGTACAGCCGGGACCCGCGCCAGATCGCGGCCAAGGCCGAGGCCTACCTGAAGTCGACCGGCATCGCGGACACCGCGTTCTTCGCTCCCGAGGCCGAGTTCTACATCTTCGACGACATCCGGTTCCACACCAGCCAGTCCGAGAGCTACTACCACATCGACTCGATCGAGGCGGCGTGGAACACGGGCCGCAAGGAGGACGGCGGCAACCTCGGTCACAAGACCCCGTACAAGGGCGGCTACTTCCCCGTCCCGCCGGTCGACCACTTCGCCGACCTGCGCGACGAGATCTGCCTCGAGCTCGACAAGGCGGGCCTGCAGGTCGAGCGCTCGCACCACGAGGTGGGCACCGCGGGCCAGGCGGAGATCAACTACCGCTTCGACACGCTCGCGAAGTCGGCCGACAAGGTCATGCAGTTCAAGTACATCGTCAAGAACGTGGTGCACCGCAACGGCCGCACCGTGACGTTCATGCCGAAGCCCCTGTTCGGCGACAACGGCTCGGGCATGCACTGCCACCAGTCGCTCTGGAAGGACGGCGCGCCCCTCTTCTACGACGAGAAGGGCTACGGCGGCCTGTCGGACACCGCGCGCTGGTACATCGGCGGCCTGCTCAAGCACGCGCCGTCGCTGCTGGCCTTCACCAACCCGACGGTCAACAGCTACCACCGCCTGGTCCCGGGCTTCGAGGCCCCGGTCAACCTGGTCTACTCGGCCCGCAACCGCTCGGCGTGCGTCCGCATCCCGGTGACCGGCTCGAATCCCAAGGCCAAGCGCATCGAGTTCCGCGTGCCCGACGCGTCGTCCAACCCGTACCTCGCGTTCGCCGCGATGCTCATGGCGGGCCTCGACGGGATCCGCAACAAGATCGAGCCGCCGGAGCCGGTCGACAAGGACCTCTACGAGCTGCCGCCCGAGGAGCACGCCGCGATCCAGCAGGTGCCGGCGTCGCTGAGCGAGGCGCTCGACGCGCTCGAGGCCGACCACGACTACCTCACCGAGGGCGGCGTGTTCACGCCCGACCTCATCGAGACGTGGATCGACTTCAAGCGCGCCAACGAGATCGACCCGATCCGCCTGCGCCCGCACCCGCACGAGTTCGAGCTCTACTTCGACTGCTGAGCCGTCGCGGCGGCGGGCCGGTGACGGTCCGCCGCCGCAACCACGAACGCCCCGGTCACCTTCACGGTGACCGGGGCGTTCGTACGCCTGCTGTGCGGGGTCAGAGACCGAAGCCGCCGCGCGGACGGGGACGCGAGTCCGGGCCGAGCGCCTCGGCGGCCCTGGCCAGGAGGGCGCGGGTCTGGTCGACGCCGTATCCCGGTCGCGCCATCGCGAAGCCGTCGGCGTGCACGTCCGAGGCCCGCAGCAGCGGCGCCATGCCCTGCTGCCTGCGCTCGAGCTCACGTGCCACACGCTCGACGAGCCGCTCGACGGCCTCGGTCCGGTAGCCACGGCGCAGGTTCTGCATCGGGAGCGCCGCGAGTGCCGCGCGCAGCTCGGCAGCAGTGAGTCCGCCCGTGGGGGCTGCCGGCGCCTGCGCGGCCGGCCGGCTGAAGGCGGAGGTCAGGGCGACGGGACGTGCGCCGCCCGTGAGGTCTGACATGGCCGCTCCTTCGTCGGTGCAGGACTAACGTCCCTTCCTGCATCGACACGAACCTGTGTGACGCTGATCACCCGAACGGGTGGTCCTGGACCGGTTCAGGCGGGACCGAGAGCCACGAGGACGGCCGCCCCGCACAGCACCGCGGCCACGGGCGTCATGACCGCGCGCTCCGAACGGCTCCGTGAGGCAAGGTTCATGAGCACCCCCAGACCGAGGTAGCCCGCGACCACCCACGCGGCGACGCGCGACGCGCCGTCGGGCAGCACGTCGACCAGGCCCGCGCGGTCGAGCACCACCACGCCGAGCAGCGCGTAGACCAGCACGGACACCGCGCTGGCGACACGGAGGCCGCGCGGGAGCACGCCCTCGTGCCGCCCGCCCCAGGCGAAGCGGCCCCAGGGCCGCCCGGAGGCCAGGGCGAGCTGGAAGACGACCAGCCCGGCGAGGACGACGACGAAGACCACGGCCGCGATCGTGTGCACGATCGGACCCTAGCGGCGCAGCCGGGCGATGCGTGCGGGCCGCTCAGCCTCTGCGCGCGAGGCGCTCGAGGCCGTCGAGCACCAGGTCGAGGCCGAACTCGAACTCGGTCTGGTCGTCGCACCAGCCGAGCGTCGAGCCCGGGTCGTCGTGCGCGACCTCGGAGAGCATCGCGACCAGGTTCGGGATCTGGGGCGCGATCTGCGCGAGCATCCCCGCGGTCTCCTCGTCGCCGCCCTCGGGCTCGCCCAGCTCCTGCGTGAACCCGTGGATCCGGCTGCCGAGCGCGTGCAGCGCGTGGTGCACCAGGTCCCACGTGAAGCCGCCCGCTCGCATGAGCGCGACCACGCCGTCGACGTGCCTGGCCGCCGAGAGGGTCATGACGTTGCGCGCCTCCATGACCTGGGGGGCCCACGGATGGCGCAGCATGACCGTGCGGGCCGCGAGCAGCCGCGCACGGACGGCCGGCTGCCACGCGCGGGGCTCGGGCAGGTCGGGCTCGCCGAGGGCCAGGACGGCGTCGAGCATCTCGTCGAGCACCACCTCGACGGCGCCGTCGAGGATCCCGCCCTTGCCGCGCACGTGGTGGTAGAGCGACATCGCCTCGACGCCCAGCTCCTCCGCGAGGCGACGCATGGTGAGCGCCTCGACCCCGTGCTGGTCGGCGACCTCGACGGCACGCCGCAGCACCCGCTCACGGCTCAGCGGGGTGCGCCTCCGCGTCGCGGTGCTGGTCACGGCCTCATCCACTCCTTCAGCCTCTCATCTCGTCGCGCCGTCGTCGGTGCGTGGCGCACCGCTCCTGCTGCGGACCGTTGACCTCAGCCGCGGCACGGCTCTACCTTACGAGGTAAGTCTTACGCCGTAAGGCCACCCGCAGCGGCCGCTGTACGAGAGGGGAACCGACCATGAGCGCATCGAGCACCCGCAAGCCCCAGGCACGCGACTCCCGCCCCGGCGCCTCCACCCCCACGATGCGCGCCGCCGTCGCGCACCGTTTCGGCGGCCCGGACGCCGTGCGCGTCGAGTCGGTACCGCGGCCGCGGCCGCAGGCGGGCGAGCTGCTGATCGCCGTCCACGCGAGCGACGTGAGCGTCGCGGACCACCGCATGCGCTCACGCGACCTGCCCGCCGGCTTCGGCCTCGTGGGCCCGTTCCTCCTCGGGTTCCGCACGCCGCGCCGCCCCGTGCTCGGCATGGAGGCCGCTGGCGTGGTCGAGGAGGTGGGCGCGGGTGTCACGGCCTTCCGCCCCGGGGACCGCGTGGTCGCCGCGACGGGCGCGCTGTTCGGCGGGCACGCGCAGTACGCGCGGCTCCGGGCCGACGGCGCCGTCACGCGCGTCCCCGACGGCATGTCCTTCGAGGACGCCGTCGCGCTCGTCTTCGGCGGCCAGACGGCCCTGCCCTTCCTGCGGCGCGGTGGCGTGGGCCCCGGTTCGCGGGTGCTCGTCAACGGAGCCTCGGGAGCCGTCGGCGTCATGGCCGTCCAGCTCGCGAAGCACCTCGGCGCGCACGTCACCGGGGTCTGCAGCGGGCGCAACCTCGAGCTCGTCCGGAGCGTGGGCGCGGACGACGTCGTGGACTACGAGGTCGAGGACTTCACCACCCGGGGTGAGACGTACGACGCCGTGCTCGAGTGCGTGGGCAACGCACCCTTCCGTCGCGCTCGGCGCGTGCTGCGGCGGGGCGGCGCGCTGCTCGTGGTGGTGGGAAGCCTGGGCGGGCTGCTCGCCGCGCCGTTCCAGCGCCTGGGCACCGGGATCCGCGTGGTCGCGGGCGATCTGGGCGCGAGCGCCGACGACCTCGCCCTGCTCATGCGCCTCGCGGACGACGGCGCGATCCGGCCGGTGGTCGACCGCACCTACCCGCTCGAGGAGGTCGTCGAGGCGCACCGCTACGTCGACACGGGCCGCAAGCGCGGCACGGTGGTGCTGCGGGTGCGGGACGGCGCCGCCTGACGCCGTCCCGCACAGGTCACCCGAGCAGCGTCTCCCCCACGTACCCGCCGGGCGCGCACCCGGGCGGGACCGCGAACACCGCCGAGCCGACGGGCGTCGTCCACTGGTTGAGCAGGTCGAGCTCGGCGAGCCTGCGCTGGATCGGCACGAGCTGCGCGTCGACGTCGGCCTGGAACGCGACGAAGAGCTGACCCGAGCCCGACACCGTCCCGCCGGGCGGGGCGTCGTCGTAGTTGTAGGCGCGGCGGAAGATGCGCTCGCGCCGGTCCGCCGAGCGCGCGCGCCGCAGGTGCGCGTGCTCGGGGATCACGGGGAGCCCGAGCGGACCGGTCGCGTCGAGGTCCGGCTCGTCACGCTCGCGCGCACCGGTGAGCGGCGCCCCGTCCGCGAGCCTCCTGCCGACGGCCATCTCCCGACCGCCGCGGTCGAGGCGGTCCCAGCCGTCCAGGTCCATCGCGATGCGGCGCACGACCATCCCGGTGCCGCCCGCGAGCCAGCCGTCGCGCGCCCACACCACCTCGTCGAAGTCGGGCGTGCCCGGCACCGGGTTCGCCGTGCCATCCACCTGTCCGAAGAGGTTGCGCATCGTGGTGCCCGCGGGCTCCGACCCGTGGGCACGCCGGAAGCCCCGCTGGCTCCACCGCACCGTCGCGAACGCCCGCGCGTCCTTGAGCAGCATCCGCAGCGCGTGCGCGACGGTCAGCGGGTCCTCGGCGCCCACCTGGAGCAGCAGGTCGCCACCGCTCCACGCGTCCTCGAGCCTGTCGACGGCGAAGGCGGGCAACGGCCGCACCCACGTGGGTCGCACCACGCCGTCGGGCACGGCACGCCGCACCAGCTCCGGCCCGAAGCCGAACGTCACCGTCAGCGCCGCGGGCACCGCGGCGAGCTCGGGCTCGGTGTCCGCGAGCGCCGCCTCGCCCTGCGTGAGGCGCGCCGCGTCGTCCGTCAGCAGCCGCATCATCCGACGCAGCGCGGGCGCGTCGGTCGCGGGCCCCAGGTCGAGCGCCACGAGGGTCGCGTGGGCCTGCGCAGGGGTCGCGATGCCCGCCTGGTGCGGGCCGTGGAACGGGATCACGCTGTCGGCGAGCGGCACCGCACCCGGCCCGGGACGCGGGGAGCCGACCTCGGGCGCGGTGCCCACCGCCCGCTCGACCCCGAGCGCGGTCACGGCCCCCGCTCCCGCGAGCGCGCCGCCCAGCAGCACCTGCCGCCGGCTGAGGCCGTGCGCGGCGGCGTCGCGTGCGGACCGGGCCACTACCCGTCCTCCCCGTGCCCGGGCGCGTAGCTCTCGTCCGCACCGGCGAACTCCTTGGCCGGGACGGTGACCTCGAGGGTCGAGTCGTCGGCGAACGTGATCGTCAGCGTCACCTCGTCCCCCGGGGCGATCCCGCCGGCGAGCTCCATGAGCATGAGGTGGTCGCCACCGGGCTCGAGGTCCAGGCCGCCACCGGCCGGCACCGTGAAGCCGCCCTCCTTCTGGCGCATCACCATCTGGCCCTGGTCGTCCTCGACGGTCTCGTGGAGCTCGACGCGGCCGGCCGCGGGCGTCGCCACGTGGGCGATGGCGGCGTCGGCGTCTCCGGCGTTCGCGAGCCGGCCGAACGCGCCGGTCATGCCGGAGTCGGTGGCCTTGACCCAGCCGTCCTCGAGGGTGACGGCCCGGGCGGCGGGGACGGGGGTCGGGGTGCCCGCGTCGGGCGCGGCGCCGCTCGCGGTGCAGCCCGCGAGCGCGAGCGTCGCCAGGACGACGGCGGTCAGGGAGGTTCGTGCGTGCATGAGTGGTCTCGATCCAGTTCTGAAGCGCGAAGGGGACGCCGACGACGGCGCGCGCAGGCACCCCGGAGGGCGGGGCGTACGGCGACGCGGCGGGCGGTCGCAGCGCGACCGGGCCCACCGGGTGCGGTGGGGTGGGACCCGCGCCGGGCGCGGGTCAGGCGTGACGGGCGGCGACCAGCGCGGGCGGGCCCCGACGATCGGCGCAGCGCGCGAGGAGCAGGGACGCCGAGGGCAGCCACGGGCGCTCGACGGGCGCCGTCATGACCACGGGACGAGGACGCACGGGCACCCGGCCGACGGCGCGCACGAGCAGGCGCACCGTGCGGGCGGCCAGCGCCCGCAGCCGTGCGCACGCCTGCTCACCGCGACGCAGGGCGAGCACCGTCACGACCATGGCCGCCAGGTGGGCGAGCGCCATCGTGCCCGACGTGTGCGCCGCGTGGCCCACGGCCTCGACCGGTGCCGGCACGGTCACCGCGAGGGTGCCGTGTCCGTGGGCGTGCCCGTGCCCGTGTGCAGCCGCTGGCGCCCCGGAGGCGGCGCCGAGCGTGAAGAGCAGGTGGAAGAGCAGCTGGCCGGCACCCACGGTCGCGACGAGCCTCAGCACGTCGTGACGGACGCGGGCGAGCACCACGCCGGCGCTCGTCGCGAGCAGCAGGGGCACGCCGACGCCGAGCGGGCCGGGCATCGCACCACCGGCGAGCAGGTGCGCGACGAGCGAGACGCTCGTGGTCAGACCCGCGGCCGCGGTCGCGCGGGCCAGCAGCACCGCGGGCGCGCGGTCGCGGGCACGCCCGTCGACCCCACCCGCACCCATACCCCCGACTGTACCCAGCGACGCCGTCGGGCCCGCTCCGCCACCCTCGCCACCGTCCGCACCGCCGTCCGTCGCCGCGCGCCCGCGCACGCCCGTCCGCGCGCCGGGCGTCGCCGCCCGCCCATCTGCGGCCCGGGCATGATGGGCGCATGACGTCGCCGGCCCCGCAGCGGCCGTCCGGGACCCTCGCCCGCAGGCTCGGCACCACCGACGCCGTGGCGCTCGGGCTCGGATCGATGATCGGGGCGGGCGTGTTCGCGGCCTTCGCCCCCGCCGCGCGCGCAGCGGGCAGCTGGCTGCTCGTGGGCCTCGCGGTCGCCGCCGTGGTCGCGTACGCGAACGCCGTCGCCTCGGCGCAGCTCGCCGCGCAGTACCCGACCTCGGGCGGCACCTACGTCTACGGCCGCGAGCGCCTGGGCCCGTGGTGGGGGTTCGTGGCCGGCTGGGGCTTCGTGATCGGCAAGACGGCGAGCTGCGCGGCCATGGCCCTGACCTTCGCGGCGTACGCCGCTCCCCCGGGCTGGGAACGTCCCGTCGCCCTGGGCGCCGTGCTCGCCCTGACCGCCGTCAGCTACCGCGGCATCACGCGCACCGCGCGGCTCACCCGCGTGATCGTCGTGGTCGTGCTGCTCTCCCTCGCAGTCACGCTGGTCGCGGGCTGGGCGGGTGCCGCCGACCCGGGCCTGCCACCGCTCGTGGCCGACGGCGACCCGGGCGGCTGGTACGGCGTGCTGCAGTCCGCAGGTCTGCTGTTCTTCGCGTTCGCCGGGTACGCGCGGCTCGCGACCCTCGGGGAGGAGGTGCGCGACCCGGCGCGCACCATCCCGCGTGCGATCCGGATCGCCCTGGGCGTGACCGTCGCGCTCTACGCGGTAGTCGCGACGACCGTGCTCGCGGTGCTCGGCACCGAGGCCCTGGCGACCTCCGCGGCTCCGCTCGAGGAGCTGGTCACGTCCGGGACCTGGCACACCGCGGCGCCCGTCGTGCGGGTGGGCGCGGCCGCCGCCTCGCTCGGTGCGCTTCTGGCCCTGCTCGCCGGGATCGGTCGCACGAGCCTCGCGATGGCCCGCGAGGGCGACCTGCCCGCGTGGTTCGCCGCGGTGCACCCGCGCCACCACGTGCCGCACCACGCGGACCTCGCCCTGGCCGCCGTCGTCGGCGTGCTCGTGCTCACGGTCGACCTGCGCGGTGCCCTCGGGTTCTCGTCGTTCGGCGTGCTCGTCTACTACCTCGTCGCGAACCTCGCGGCGGGCACGCAGCGCGACCCGCACCGCAGCACGCACCGCGCGTGGCAGGTGGTCGGGGCCGTCGGGTGCGTCGTCCTGGTCGCGACGCTGCCCGCCGTCGCGGTGCTCGTGGGCGCGGCGGTGCTGGCGGCCGGCGTGGCGGGCCGCGCGTGGCGCGTGCGCGTCAGGCCCGCGGCTCCTCGATCGCCTGGCTGAGCTCGGGCGTCGCACGGTGCAGCATGCGGTGCACCGTGACGTGCATCCAGATCGCACTCACCAGGGTGAGCGCGAACAGCAGGAAGAACGTGCTCTGCGGCAGGCCCGTCCACTGCTGGAGGTAGGCGAACATCGGCGGGAGCACGAACCCGCCCAGCGCACCGAGCGTGCCGACGAGCCCGCCCACCGCGCCGACGTCGGCCGGGAAGTACTCCGGGATGTGCTTGAACACCGCGGCCTTGCCGACGCCCATCGCGACGCCCACCACGAAGACCAGTGCGGTGAAGGCCCAGATCCCGAGCTCGTACGGGAGCACCTCGCGCACGCCGTCGGGCTCGTACTGCTCGGGCACCGTGAGCACGATGTGGCCGTACGGCATCATCAGCACCCCGGTCGCGACGAGCATCACGGCGAACGTGGCGTAGAGCACGCGTCGCGCGCCGAACCGGTCCGAGAGCGCGCCGCCCACGGGACGCAGCAGGCTCGCGGGGAAGATGAACAGGGCGGTGAGCAGCGCGGCCTCGTGCAGCGGCACGTCGAACACGTCGACGTAGTACTTGGGCAGCCACGCCGCGAGGGCGACGTAGGCACCGAAGACGACCACGTAGTACAGGCTGAACCGCCAGATCCGCACGCTGCGCAGCGGCGCGAGCATCGACGCGAGGGTGCGGTCACGGCCCGGTCGGCGATCGTGACGCGGCGTGAGCAGCAGCATCGCGACCGCCATCAGCACGAGCAGCACCGCGTACATGAGCGGGACGAACCGCCAGCCGTCGAAGCTCAGGCCGAGGATCGTGAGCGACGGCACGGCGGCGATGAGCGCCGGGCCCACGAGCTTGGTGACCGAGGCCCCCACGTTCCCGGCACCGAAGACCCCGAGGGCGAACCCCTGCCGCTCGCGCGGGAACCAGGCCGAGTTCCACGCGATGCCCACGCTGAAGGCGTTGCCGGCGAAGCCCGCGAAGAACGCGACCACCAGCAGCATGCCGTACGTGGTGACCTGGGAGACGAGGAACGTGGGCACGGCCGTCGCGAGCAGCATGAGCACGAAGACGCGACGCCCGCCCCACCTGTCGGCCAGCACCCCGGCGGGCAGCCGCCACAGTGCGCCGTTGAGGATCGCGGTCGCCGAGAGCCACGAGAGCTCGACGTCGGTGAGACCGAGCTCGTCACGGATCGGGATGCCGAGCACGCCGAACATCAGCCACACGGCGAACATGAGGGTGAAGCCGGTGGTCGACAGCACGAGGACGCGCGTGCGGGGCCCGCGCTCGGTGGCGTCGGAGGGTCCGGGCTCCCTCCCGCTCCGGTCAGCCGGAGTGTGGTCGGCTCGCTGCGGCACGGCGCCTCCCCTGCGTCGGTCGCGCGGGCCGACGACGTCGTGGCCCGGCCCGGTCAGCATGGGGGCGGCCGCCACCCCTCGGCAACCGGTGGTCGCCGTGACAAACCGCTCAGTCGAGCCCGACGACGACGCCGGCACCGACCGCCAGCACGCGTTCGCCGACGGCGGCGAGCGACCGCCCGCCGTGGGGCATGGCCACGCGCCAGAGCAGGCTGCCGTCGCGCAGCGAGATCGCCGAGACAGTAGGGCCCACGCCGAGGGTCCGGCTCGTCACCAGCACGAAGGTGCCGTCCGAGACGTCGTGCACCGCCACGAGGTCAGGCACCGTGGCCGCCCAGCGCGGGTCGCCGGTCGCGAGGTCGACGGCACGCAGGCGGTCCTCCCCCGCGAGCACGACCAGTCCCCCACGCCGCACCACGGGCTCGCGCGGGCCGGAGTCGTAGGACCAGAGCACGCGCGCGTCCTCGACCGCCAGGCCACGCACCGAGGACCCCCACGGCGGCCGCACGAGCACCACGTCGGGCGCGGAGCCGTCGGACAGCGAGGGTTCGACGACGGTGCCCCGGAGCTCCAGCACACCGCCGTCGTGCACCCACCTGCTCACGGGCGACGACGTCCCGACCGAGCTCAGCCCCGTGCCGTGCGGCGTGAGGTGGACCGCCGCGCGTGCGCTGCCCGGCGGGACCCAGTGGGCCAGCCGTCTGCCGGTCCCCGCCTCGAGGACGGTCACGTCGGGCCCGAGCCGCAGGGCGACGCGGTCCCCGGCTGCGTCGAGCAGCGCCGACCGCGGCTGCGCCCCCACGGGTTCCCGGAGCCGCGTGCTCCACGCCGGGGCCAGCGTGACCGGGTCGACCCGCTCGATGCGCACGTACCCGTCCGCGAGCCGGGCGAGTACGAGCGCCCCGTCGATCGTGTCGAGCGCGAGGTGCCCCGGTGGGAGACGGTGCCGGGCCAGCACGGTGCCCTCGCGCGCGTCGAGGACGAGCAGCGTGCCCGGGTCCTGCGCGAGCACGCCCGCGTGCCTCGTGGGCACGAGCCCACCCGGTGCCTGGCACAGCGCGAGGGGGCGCTGCGGCGTGCCGGCCTCCCACCGGCAGTACAGGGCCGCGGCCTGCGACCTGGGCACCACGTGCTCCCAGCGGAGGCCGCCGTCACGCGCGTCGTGGGCGCGCACCCGCAGGTCACGCCCGTCGAGGCCCGTGACCAGCAGCACGCCCCCCGCCACCGCCGGCGCCTGCCCCGCCTCGATGCGCCAGGCCTCCCGCAGGGGTGCGGTGAGGTCCACCACCGACGCGGCCAGGAGGGCGGCCTGGTCGTCCCGACCCCCGACGTGCAGCGCGGTGGCCACGGCCCCGCCTGCCAGGGCGAGCACGAGGCCCGCGACCGCAGCGCGCGGAGGCCGTCGACCCCGGCGTGCACCCGGGCGGCCGCGCCGACCCCGCGCACGACGGTCACGCCGACGACCGTCGCTCCCGGCCGCGAGCGGCGACGGCGCGACGGCGCGGGCGTCGAGCTCATCGACGAGCTCGACGTCGACCATCTCCGGCCGTCCAGGGCTCGTGCCCATGGTCGACGATAACCCCGCCGGCTCCCGTGCGGCCCTTCCGGGCGGGGAGTGGGCACGGCCGGGTCAGCGACCGCGACGGCCAGCCGTCCAGGCGAGCAGGTCGTCCACGGGCCAGGTGGTGACCACGCGGTCAGGGCCGACGCCGCGTGCGGCGAGCCGCTCGCAGCCGTCGACGAGCCAGTCGAGCTGACCGGGGGCGTGCGCGTCGGAGTCGACGCTGAACAGGCAACCCACCTCGACGGCGAGGTCGAGAAGGTCGTCGGGTGGGTCCTGCCGGTCCGGGCGGCAGTTGACCTCGACCGCGACCCGTTGCGCGGCGCACGCCTCGAACACCGCGCGCGCGTCGAACTCGCTCGGGGGGCGCGCGCGGCCGCGCACGCGGCGGCCGGTGCAGTGGCCGAGCACGTCGGCCTCGCCACCCTCGACGGCCGCGACCATCCGGCGCGTCATCGCGGCCCGTTCCATCCGCAGCTTGGAGTGCACGGAGGCCACGACGACGTCGAGGCGCGCGAGCAGCTCGGGGGTCTGGTCGAGCGCGCCGTCGTCGAGCACGTCCACCTCGATGCCCGCGAGCAGCCGGAACCCCTGCGGTTCGAGCACGGTGTTCATCGCCTCGACCTGACCGATCTGCGCACGCAGCCGCTGCGGCGACAGGCCGTTCGCGACGGTGAGCCGCGGCGAGTGGTCGGTCACCGCGAGGTAGCCGTGGCCCAGGTCGAGGGCTGTCAGCGCCATGTCGGACAACGACGCCCCGCCGTCGCTCGCGAGCGTGTGGGAGTGCAGGTCGCCGCGCACCGCCTCACGGAGCCGCTCGCCCTCGGGAGTGACGTCGGCGAGGGCGGCCGTGCGCTCACGCTCGAGGGTCGTCAGCTTCTCGGGGTCGTCGCCCGCGAGGACGGTCGCGATCACCCCCGCGGTGCTCGCACCTATGCCCGGGAGCGTGGACCAGTCGCCCGCCCGGGCATGCCGCGTCCACGCCTCGTCGTCGAGCTCGCGCAGCGTGTCCCCGGCTCCGCGGTACGCCTTCGAGCGGTACTCGGACTCCTGACGACGCTCGAGCAGGAAAGCGATGCGGTGCAGCGCCGCGACGACGTCGTCCTGCGTGGTGCGACCCACGAGGCGTCAGGATGCGCGACGGCGCGTGGTCTTCTTGGCCGCGCCCGTCTTGGCGTCGTCGTCCTTGGGCTTGGTCTTGCTCGCGGACGTCCCGCCCTTGTCCTTGGTGCCCGACGCCGTGGAGCTGCGCGTCCTGCTCTTCGCGGGAGCGGACTCCTCCTTCGCCTTGCGCGTCGACGTCCGCTTGGCCGTGCCACCGCCCGAGGCCCGCGTGCGCGACGGCGCCTCCTCCTTCTCGGCGGGCTCGGTCGAACCGGTCGAGCCACCTCGACGGTCGCGCGCCTTCTCGACGCTGCGCTGCAGCGCCGAGAGCAGGTCCACGACCTCGCCGCCACCCTCGTCCTCGCGCTCACGCTCCGGCCCGGTCGAGACCGTCTTGCCCGAGGTGACCTTGGCCTCGATGAGCTGCTCGAGCGCCTGCTGGTAGGAGTCCTCGAACTCCGACGGGTCGAAGTCCCCCGCGAGCGACTCGACGAGCGAGGCAGCCATCTGGGCCTCCTGCGGGCGCACCGACACCTCGGCCTCGAGGATCGGGAAGTCCGCGGCACGCACCTCGTCGGGCCACAGCAGCGTCTGGAGGCAGATCACGTCGTCGCGCACGCGCAGCACCGCCATCGACTCGCGCTGCCGCAGCGCGACCTTGACCACGGCCATGCGATCGGTGCTCTTGAGGGCCTCGCGCAGCAGCGCGTAGGGCTTGACCGCCGTCTTCTCGGGCTCGAGGTAGTAGGTCTTGCCGAGCATGATCGGGTCCACCTGCTCGGCCGGCACGAACTCCTCGACGGCGATCTCGCGCTCGGTCGCCAGGGGGAGCTCGTCCAGGTCCTCGTCCGTGAGCACCACCATGCGGCCGTCGTCGGTCTGGTAGCCCTTGACGATCTCGTCGTTGCGGACCTCCTCGCCGTCCACGCTGCACACCTTGCGGTAGCGGATGCGTCCGCCGTCCTCGGCGTGCACCTGGTGCAGGGTCACGCTGTGCTCACCGGTCGCGGCATAGAGCTTGACCGGCACGTTGACCAGCCCGAAGGCCACCGCGCCCTTCCAGATCGCCCGCATCGCGCACTCCTCGTCGACCGCTGCCCCCGTCGCAGGAGCACGGACCCCCAGTGTGGCGCAGGACGGCCCGCGTGCCCACAGGGGACGCACGACCCGCCGTCGCGCGGGACCTGCCGCGCGGGCAGGATGTGGTGGGTGCAGCCGATGCTCGCGACCAGGGCCGCGACCCTCACCGAGGTGCCGCGCGGGTCGGACTGGGCCTACGAGGTCAAGTGGGACGGCGTGCGCGTGCTCGCGGAGACGGGGGCGGGCCGGCTACGCGCGCGCTCGGGCGCGGACGTCACCGCGGCCTACCCCGAGCTCGCGGGGCTCACCGAGGTGCCGGACGCCGTGCTCGACGGCGAGGTCGTGGTCATGGCCGACGGCGTCCCGTCGTTCGAGGCCCTCGCCGAACGCATGCACGTGCGCGACCGCGCCCGGGCGGCCCGCCTCGCGGCCCGCTCACCGGTGACGTTCATGGCCTTCGACCTGCTCGCGCTCGACGGCCGGGACCTCACGCGCACCCCTTGGACCGAACGACGCGCGGCGCTCGAGGCGCTCCCGCTGCCCGAGCGCGTGCTGCTCTCCCCCGTGTACCCCGACCTCGACGACCTGTGGCAGGTGACGGCGGACCACGGGCTCGAGGGGGTCGTGGCGAAACGAGGATCGGCGCGCTACCAGCCGGGTCGGCGCTCGCCCGACTGGGTCAAGGCCACGCACCGCGCGACGCGGACGGCGGCCGTGGTGGGCTGGCGCGCCGAGCACGCCGCGACGGGTCCGCGGGCACCGGGCGGTGGGCGAGGACGACTCGGAGCGGTGCTGCTCGGGGCACCCGACACCGACGGACGCTGGCACCTGCTGGGCCGCGCGGGCAGCGGCCTGGGCGGCGCGCGGGGTGCCGACGTGGCACGGGCCCTGGCCGGTCATGGACGCGACCACCCCGTGCTCGACGAGCCCGTGCCCGCGGCCGACGCGCGCGGCGCGACCTGGTGCGAGCCGCGCGTCGTCGTCGACGTCGCCTACCTGGGCCGCACCCGGGCCGGGCGCCTGCGCCAGCCCGTGGTGCGCGGCCTGCGCACCGACACCGACGTGGACCCGTGGGAGGCACCGTGAAGGACGACGGCCAGTGGGTCGAGGTGGGCGGGCGACGCGTGCGCCTGACCCACCTGGACCGCGTGCTGTACCCCGAGGGGTTCACCAAGGGCGAGATGGTGCACTACTACTCGCAGGTGGCCGACGCGATCCTGCCGCAGCTGCGCGACCGTCCCGTGACCCGCATCCGTTTTCCCGAGGGCGTGCAGGGCGAGCGGTTCTTCGAGAAGAACGTGCCGCGGGGTGCACCGGACTGGCTGCGGCACCAGGTGCTGCACGCCTCGCCGGGCACCGACGACGAGGGCACGCAGGTGGACTTCCCGTTCCTCGACGACCTCGCGGGCCTGGTGTGGGCGGCCAACGCCGGCGCGATCGAGCTGCACACGCCGCAGTGGCGCGTGGGCCCGCGTGGCGGCGTGCGCACCCCCGACAGGCTGGTGATCGACCTCGACCCGGGGGCGCCCGCGGGCCTGGACGAGTGCGCCGCGGTGGCGCACGTGGTGGCTGACAGGCTCGCCGAGGACGGCCTCGAGCTCACCTACCCGGTGACGAGCGGGAGCAAGGGCATGCAGCTCTACGCCCCGCTCGACGGCCGTCGCACCGCGGTCCAGGTGCGGCAGTACGCGCGCGACGTCGCGCACGAGCTCGCGCAGGCGCACCCCCGGCAGGTGGTCGCCAACATGAAGCGCGACCTGCGTCCAGGCAAGGTGCTGCTCGACTGGTCGCAGAACCACCCGGCCAAGACGACGGTGACGCCGTACTCGCTGCGCGGCCGCGAGCTCCCGCGGGTCGCGGCACCGCGCACGTGGGACGAGATCGGGCCCGGCCTCACCCAGCTCTCGCCCGACGAGGTGCTGCACCGGCTCGAGGCCGACGGCGACCTGCTCGCGGAGGGCTGAGCCGGCGGGGACGGCCACCGTGGCCCGACGGCCGTCCGTCCCGGGCGAGGGCCTGCGGGCCGTGGTTGGCTGACGGCGTGAACGATCCCGCCGTCGTGGAACGCCTGCTCACCACGCCCGCACGCTGGGCCGTCGTCGGGCTGTCTACCAACACCGCTCGTGCGGCCCACGGCGTCGCCGCGTACCTGCAGGGGCTGGGGCACACGATCGTGCCCGTGCACCCGCGCGCAGAGACCGTCCACGGCGAGCCGGGCTACCGCCGGCTCGAGGACGTGCCGGGGAAGATCGACGTGGTCGACGTGTTCGTGAACTCGAGCCGCGCCGGTGCGGTGATCGACGACGCCGTCCGCGTGGGTGCGACGGCGGTCTGGCTCCAGCTCGCGGTACGCGACCCGAAGGCCGAGCAGCGCGCCCGGGCCGCGGGGCTCGACCTCGTGACCGACACGTGCCCGCGCATCGAGGGCCCCCGCCACGGCCTCTAGATCCCCGGATCTCGCCGGAGGGCTTCTCTAGGCGTCGGGTACCGCGCGCGAGAGCACGTCCCGGAGGAGCTCCTCGTCGCGGTGGATGTGCGCGAGCTCCGCGCCGACCTCCTCGAGGGCCTCGCGGGAGCCGCGCACGAGGAACATCCCGGCCTCGGGGTCGTAGCTCAGCTCGTCCTCGAGGTGGGGCAGACGCTCGGCCACGAGCGCACGCGCGACCGACGTCCAGTCGTAGCCGTCGCCCTTCCACGCCCCCTCGTCGCCGTGCTCCGCGAACACCTCGGCACGCTCCGCCATGCCCTCACCCGAGAGGACCACAGCGTCGTAGGTCTCGTCGCCGATCAACCTGAACGGCGCGAGGGCGCCACCTGCGTGATCCGTCATGTCCACCCTCCGGCGCGTCCGCGCACCCCTGCTCGGCTCACCACATGTCGCGCGGCAGGGGCGAGCTCTTGGCGAGGAGCGACGCGAACTGCTCCGCCACCATCGCTGCGTACCCCTCGCGGTGCTTCTTCGGGATCTGGGACGCGACGCCCTCGAACCACGCGAGGTACTCACGCTGCCAGTCCTTGACCTGGTCGGTGTAGATCGACAAGCCATGGATGGCGGGGTCCTCGGTCGCGAGCGCGTTGAGCGCGTGGACGTAGCCCATGAACCCGCAGTCGGGATGCGTGAGCCGACCGTCGCGCATCAGCTCCAGCTCCTCGGCGATCCTGGCCTTGATGTCGTCCATGAGCCGGCCGTAGAAGATGCGGGTGTTCTCCCCGTCGAGCGGGTGCGTCCCGAAGATCAACGATCTCTCCCTCGTCACGATCGAGGTGATGATCATGGTCGTGGTCCAGGTCCCGGCGCAAGGACCACCGTGCCCGGCCTCAGGCGTAGAAGACGCGCTCGACGACGGCTCGGGCGCGGCGGGCCGTCCGCAGGTAGTCCTCCTCGAGCGTCGCGCCCGACGCCGGCGGGTAGCCGAGCAGGCGCGCCAGGCCCGCGAGGGCGCGACGGTCGTGCGGCAGCACGTCCCCACCTGCGCCGCCGGCGCGACCGGACCACAGCACCAGCGCGTCGCGCAGCCGCGTGCACAGCGTCCACGCCTCCGCGAGCACCTCGGCGTCGCCCTCGGTCACGAGCCCCGCCTCCCGGGCCGCGTCGAGGGCCGCGAGCGTCGACGCGGTGCGCAGGTCCGGGATGTCGGCCGCGTGCTGGAGCTGGAGCAGCTGCACGGTCCACTCGACGTCGCTCAGGCCTCCACGGCCGAGCTTGAGGTGACGCGACGGGTCGACGTTGCGCGGCAGACGCTCGGCCTCCATGCGCGCCTTGAGGCGGCGTACCTCACGCACGGTCGCGGCGTCGGCCCCTCCGCGGGGGTACCGCAAGGGGTCGATCAGGGCGACGAAGCGCTCGCGCAGCTCGTCCGGTCCGGCGACGGGGCGTGCGCGGAGCAGCGCCTGGCTCTCCCACGGTGACGACCAACGCTGGTAGTACTCGGCGTACGAGGCGAGCGAGCGCGCGAGCGGCCCGTTGCGGCCCTCGGGACGCAGGTCGGCATCGACCTCGAGCGCCGGCTCGGCGCCCACGGCCCCCGCCAGGGCGCGCACACGCGTCGCGACCGCGACCGCCTGAGCCTGGGCGCGGGCCTCGTCCACCCCCGGGAGCGGCTCGTGGACGAACAGCACGTCCGCGTCGGAGCCGTAACCGAGCTCACGACCACCGAGCCGGCCCATCGCGACGATCGCCGTCCTGGTCAAGAGGCCCTCGTCGCTCTCGCGCGCCTCGTGCTCGGCGATGCGCAGGACGCCCGCGAGCACCACCTCGGCCGCGACGGTGAGTGCGGTGCCCGAGACCGTGGCGTCGCCCTGACCCAGCACCTCGGCCACCGCGGTGCGGGCCATCTCGCGGCGACGCAGCGCGCGCAGCAGGGTCGCGGCGCCCTCCGGGTCGTCCGAGCGGGTGAGGAGTGCGTCGGCCTCGGTCACGAGGCGCTCGGGGCCTCGTGGAGCGAGCTCGGCGTCGTCGTCGAGCCACGCGACGGACTCGGTCGAGCGGGTCAGGACGTCGGCCGCGTAGCGCGAGCTCGACAGCAGACGTGCGAGGCGGTGGGCCGCCGCCCCCGAGTCCCGGAGCAGCTTGAGGTACCAGTGCGTCGTGCCGAGCTCGTCCGAGAGACGACGGAACGCGAGCAGGCCTGCGTCCGGGTCGCTGCCCTCGGCGAACCAGCCGAGCAGCACGGGAAGCAGCTGCCGCTGGATCGCCGCGCGCCGGCTCACCCCCTCCGTGAGGGCGGCGATGTGCCGGACGGCGCCGGCCGGGTCCCGGTAGCCGATCGCGGCGAGCCGCGCCCGCGCCGCCTCGGGGGCCAGGCTCGCCTCCTCGCGCGTCAGGTGCGCGGTCGCAGGGAGCAGCGGTCGGTAGAACAGCTCCTCGTGGAGGTGCCGCACGTCGCGCCGCACGGTGCGCCACCGCTCGAGCAGGGCGTCCGGCGCCGGGGGCTCGAGCCGGAGGGAACGGGCCAGGCGGCGCAGGTCCGCCTCCCCCGTGGGCATCAGGTGCGTGCGGCGCAGGCGGTGGAGCTGGATGCGGTGCTCGAGGGCACGCAGCAGCCGGTAGCAGACGCCGAGGCGCGCCGCGTGGTCACGGCCCACGTAGCCACCCGCCGAGAGCGCGTGCAGCGCCGAGAGCGTCGTGGGGCTGCGGATCTCCTCGTCGGCTCGACCGTGCACCATCTGCAGCAGCTGGACCGTGAACTCGACGTCGCGCAGGCCCCCCACGCCGAGCTTGAGCTGCCGGTCCGCCTCGGCGGGCGGAACGTGGTCCTCGACCCGGCGGCGCATCGCCTGCGAGTCCTCCACGAAGTTCTCCCGCTCGACCGCGGTCCACACCAGCGGCGAGAGCGCCTCGAGGTACGTGCGCCCCACCTCCCGGTCGCCGGCCACCGTCCTGGCCTTGAGCAGCGCCTGGAACTCCCACGTCTTGGCCCAGCGCTCGTAGTACGCGCGGTGGCTCGCGACGGTCCGCACGAGCGGACCGTCCTTGCCCTCGGGGCGCAGCGCGGCGTCCACCGGCCACAGCACGGGCTCGGTGGAGGTCCCCGCGCACGCGCGAGCGAGCGCCGTGGCGAGGCGCGCGGCGACCGCGAGCGCGGTGCCCTCGTCGTGACCGTCGGCGGGTTCGGCGACGTAGATCACGTCGACGTCGCTCACGTAGTTGAGCTCGCGCCCACCGCACTTGCCCATCCCGATCACCGCGAGACGGGCGGCGGCGTGGTCGGGGTGCTCGGCCCGGGCGAGGGCGAGGCCCGCCTCGAGCGCGGCCGCGGCGAGGTCCGCGAGCGCGGCGCCCACGGCCGGCAGCAGGGACAAGGGCTCGGTCGAGGTGAGATCGGTCGCCGCGATGCGCAGCAGCCTTCGCCTGTACGCACGGCGCATCGCGTCGACGCCGTCAGCGACCGTCGCCACTGGGGCGTCGGTCGCGGGGTCCGCCCCGACCGCGACCAGCAGCTCTGCCCTGACGTCGCGCGCGTCGGCACCGATCGGGCTGGGCTCGCCGAGGGCCGCCAGGTCGGCCGGGTGCCGGGCGAGGTGGTCGGCGAGCGCGGGTGAGGCCCCCAGCACGGCGACCAGCCGCGCGCGCTCCTCGCCGTCGTCGGCGAGCACACGCGCGAGCCGCTCGCCGTCGGGCGTGCCCGGCGGGGCGGCGCCGCACACGCGGCTGAGACCGAGCAGCGCGTCGTCGGGCGAGGCGGCGGCGGAGAGCAGCTGGGCCACACCGCCGCCGTCGTCCGCGGGCCCGACGACGGCGCACAGCTCGCGGTCCGCGAGCAGGCGCTCGGCCCGGCCCGGGTCGTCGAACCCGAGCCGGATCAGGCGCGAGCGAAGGCTGCCCGCGGGGCGTCCGCTCGACGTCTCGCTCACAGGACCGGCAGGTACCGCTTCAGCTCGAACGGCGTGACCTGGGCCCGGTAGGCGTTCCACTCCTCGCGCTTGTTGCGCAGGACGAAGTCGAACACGTGCTCACCGAGCGTCTCGGCCACGAGCTCCGAGCGCTCCATCACCGTGATGGCCTGCTCGAGGGAGGACGGGAGCGGCTCGATGCCCAGGGCCCGGCGCTCGGCGTCGGTCAGCTCCCACACGTCGTCCTCGGCGCCCTCGGGGAGCTCGTAGCCCTCCTCGATCCCCTTGAGCCCCGCGGCGAGCAGCAGCGCGTAGGACAGGTACGGGTTGGTCGCGCTGTCCACGCCGCGGTACTCGACGCGGCTCGAGTTGCCCTTGCCCGGCTTGTACATGGGCACACGGACCAGGGCCGAGCGGTTGTTGTGGCCCCAGCAGATGTAGCTCGGTGCCTCGGCCCCGCCCCACATGCGCTTGTAGGAGTTGACGTACTGGTTGGTGATCGCAGTGATCTCGGCGGCGTGCCGCAGCAGACCCGCGATGAACCGACGGCCGGTCTGGGACAGCTCGAAGGGCGCGCCCGGCTCGTGGAAGGCGTTGCGGTCCCCCTCGAAGAGGGAGAGGTGCGAGTGCATGCCGGAGCCGGGGTGGTCGGCCATGGGCTTGGGCATGAACGACGCGAAGATGTCCTGCTCGAGGGCGACCTCCTTGACCACGGTGCGGAAGGTCATGATGTTGTCCGCGGTGGTGAGGGCGTCGGCATAGCGCAGGTCGATCTCGTTCTGCCCCGGCCCGGCCTCGTGGTGGGAGAACTCGACGGAGATGCCCATCGACTCGAGCATCGTGATCGCCGCCCGACGGAAGTCGTGCCCGGTGCCGCGCGCGACGTGGTCGAAGTAGCCCGCGGTGTCGACCGGGACGAGCGGGCGCTCGGGGTCTGCCGGGGTCTCGAACAGGTAGAACTCGACCTCGGGGTGCGTGTAGAAGGTGAACCCCTTGTCGCTCGCGTGCTGCAGCGCGCGCTTGAGCACGTGCCGCGAGTCGGCGAGGGACGGCTCGCCGTCGGGCGTGAGGATGTCGCAGAACATGCGGGCCGTGCCGTGACGCTCGCCCCGCCAGGGAAGCACCTGGAACGTCGACGGGTCCGGCTTGGCGAGCATGTCCGCCTCGTAGACGCGCGTGAGGCCCTCGATCGAGCTGCCGTCGAAGCCGATGCCCTCCGAGAACGCGGCCTCGAGCTCGGCCGGGGCCACCGCGACGGACTTCAGCACACCGAGCACGTCGGTGAACCAGAGACGGATGAAGCGGATGTCCCGCTCCTCGACCGTGCGGAGAACGAACTCCTGCTGCCTGTCCATGGCGCCCATCCTGCCGCACGCGGGCGCCGGGCGCGGGAAGCGTCTCGCAGGGCGTGGTGCGCGTCGGGTGCGGGCCCGCTCGCCGCGGCTAGGGTGGTCGCCATGGCGCCGCTCCGCATCGCTCTGGCCCAGGTCGACACGTGCGTCGGGGACGTCGCCGGCAACGGCGCGACGGTCCTCGAGTGGACGCGCAAGGCGGTCCAGGAGGGCGCGGCCCTGGTCGCGTTCCCCGAGATGACGCTCACCGGGTACCCGATCGAGGACCTCGCGCTGCGCGACTCGTTCGCGCGCGCCGCCGAGCGCACGCTGCGCCGCCTCGCGGCCGACCTCGTGGCCGAGGGGCTCGGCGAGGCGGTCGTCGTCGTCGGCACGCTCGGGCGGGACGAGCGCGGCCGGGCGACCAACCGCGCCGTCGTCGTGCACCGCGGCGAGGTGGTCGCGACCTACGACAAGCACCACCTGCCCACCTACGGCGTGTTCGACGAGTTCCGCATCTTCTCCCCCGGCCACGAGCGCTGCGTCGTCAACGTCGCAGGGCGCCGCGTGGGTCTCGTGATCTGCGAAGACATCTGGCAGGACGGCGGCCCGGTCTCGCTCATGGACGAGGCCGAGGTGGACCTGCTGCTCGTGCTCAATGGCTCCCCGTACGAGGAGGGCAAGGGGCACGTGCGCTCCGAGCTCGCAGCGCGCCGGGCCGGTGAGGTCCGCGCGCCCGTCGCCTACGTGAACATGGTGGGCGGCCAGGACGACCTGGTGTTCGACGGCGGCTCGTTCGTGGTGGGCGCCGACGGCACGCCCCTGGCGGGCGCGCCCCAGTTCGTCGAGCACCTGCTGGTGTGGGACCTGCCCGACGACGGCGTGTCGCCCGAGCCGGGTCTGCTCGCCGCACCGCTCGACCCGGACGAGGAGGTCTACACGGCCCTCGTCACGGGGCTGCGCGGCTACGCGCACAAGAACGGCTTCAGCTCGGTCGTCTTCGGGTTCTCGGGCGGGATCGACTCGGCGCTCGCCGCCGCGATCGCGGCCGATGCGCTGGGCGGCGAGAACGTCGTCGGCGTCTCGATGCCCTCCGAGCACTCGTCGGAGCACTCGCGCGACGACGCCAAGGACCTCGCCGAGCGCATCGGGGCGGACTACCGCGTCCAGCCCATCGCCCCGATGGTCGACGCGTTCCGCGCCCAGATGGAGCTGCCCGGCATCGCGGGCGAGAACCTCCAGGCGCGCGTGCGCGGCGTGATCGTCATGGGCCTGTCCAACGTCGAGGGCCACCTGGTGCTCGCGACCGGCAACAAGTCCGAGCTCGCCGTCGGCTACTCGACGATCTACGGCGACTCCGTGGGTGGTTTCGCCCCGCTCAAGGACGTCGACAAGTCCCGCGTGTGGCGGCTCGCGCGGTGGCGCAACCAGCACGCGCTCGACAACGGGCAGATCCCGCCGATCCCCGAGAGCTCGATCACCAAGCCGCCATCGGCCGAGCTCAGCCCCGGGCAGATGGACACCGACTCGCTCCCGCCGTACGAGCTGCTCGACGAGGTGCTCGACGCGTACGTCGAGCACGCCGAGGGCCGTGAGGAGCTCCTCGCGCGCGGGTTCGACGCCGAGGTGGTCGACAAGGTGCTCGCGCTGGTCGACCGTGCCGAGTGGAAACGTCGTCAGTACCCGCCGGGGCCCAAGGTGACGGCCCTCGCGTTCGGCCGGGACCGCAGGCTCCCGGTGACCAGCCGCTGGCGTGAGCCGAAGGGACCCGTCGATGAGTGACCCCGCAGCCGCACCGCCGCCCCGGCGCGTGCGCGTGCACCACCTGCGCGAGGCGAAGGAGCGCGGCGAGCGCGTCACCATGCTGACCGCGTACGACGCGCTGACGGCGCGCATCTTCGACGACGCGGGCGTGGACGTGGTGCTCGTGGGCGACTCGGTGGGCAACGTCATGCTCGGGCACGACACGACCATCCCCGTGACGGTCGACCAGATGATCCACCACACGCGGGCCGTGTCGGGGGCCGTGCGCCGCGCGCTCGTGGTCGCCGACCTACCGTTCGGCTCCTACGAGGCGTCACCCCGGCAGGCCCACGCCACGGCGGTGCGCCTGCTCAAGGAAGGCGGCGCGCACGCCGTCAAGTTCGAGGGCGGCTCGCGGGTGGCCGAGCACGTGCGGCTGCTGTCGTCGTCGGGCATCCCCGTGATGGCCCACCTGGGCTTCACCCCGCAGTCGGAGTTCGCACTCGGCGGCAAGCGGGTTCAGGGACGCGGCAGCGAGGCCGCCGACCAGCTCCAGGCGGATGCGCTCGAGCTGCAGGAGGCCGGCGCGTTCGCCGTGGTCCTCGAGATGGTGCCCGCCCCGCTCGCGGCACGTGTCACCGAGGTGCTCTCGGTGCCGACCATCGGGATCGGCGCGGGCCCGGACTGCGACGGCCAGGTGCTCGTGTGGAGCGACATGGCCGGTATGGACGACTGGTCGCCACGCTTCGTCAAGCGCTTCGCCGAGCTGGGTGCGGCGCTGGGCGAGGCGACGCGCGACTACCTCCACGAGGTGCGCGCCGGGACCTTCCCCGGTCCCGAGCACAGCTTCGCCGAGTGACCGACGCGCCCGGGCGGCGACGCCCGGTGCGTCGCGCGCACGCCGTCGGGGTGCTGCTCGCGGGCGTCCTCGTGCTCGCGCTCGTCCTTCCCGGGCTGCTGGGCCTGAACGGTGTCACGCCGTTCGCGCAGGCCGTCGCGCTGCGCGGCGTGGTGGGCCTCTCGCTCGCGGGCCTCGCCGCACTGCTCGTGGTGCTCCCGGGCCGCCGCGCGACGTGGCCGACCGCCGCGGTGCTGCTGGCGGGCGCCGCGATCGGCACGGGCGTGCTGCTCGAGCGTGGGACGGTCGGCCTCGTGGGGCCCGATGCACCCCCCGTCGCCGACGCCACGGCCCTCGTGGTGCTCGTGCTCAACACCCAGGACTCCGCGCGGCCCGACGACGTCGCGCGCCTCGTGGTCGAGCGGCGGGCCGACGTGGTGGTGCTACCCGAGACGCGGTCGCGCGACGCGGCGCGCGTGGCCGCGGCCACGTCCGCGGCCGGCTGGCCGCTGCAGGTGCTCGCCGACGACGGCGCAGGCCCGTCCGCCACGGGAGCGACCGCGCTGCTCCTCGCCGAGGGGCTCGGGCACTACGAGGTGACCGGGCGCCAGGGCGGTACCCTCGCGGGCTTCACCGCCACGGGCAAGGGACCCGAGGTCACGGCTGTGCACCCCTTCCCTCCCCTGCCGGGTGCGACGGCCACCTGGCACGAGGAGGGCGCCGTCGCCGTCGCGACGTGCGAGGCCACGCCCGGCGCGATCGTCGCGGGGGACTTCAACACGACCCCGGACCACCCCGCGTTCGCCGGGCTGAGCCGATGTGTCCTCGCGACCGTCGAGGGCGGAGCGGGCGGCGTGGGCACGTGGCCCGCGCGCCTGCCGCGCGCCCTCGGTGCGCCGATCGACCACGTGCTCGTGGACGCCCGCACCTGGCGGGTCGAACGCGCCGCCGTGCTCAACCCGCCGGCGGGCACGGACCACCGCGCCGTCGAGGTGGTGCTGCGCAGCAGGTGAGGCTCACCCCTCGCGCCAGCGGCGGTCCTCCTCGTCCCAGTCCTCGGTGCGCGCGCGTGCCCGCTCGAGCGCCGCGTGCGCCGCCTCACGCGTGGGGTACGGCCCCATCCGGTCGGTCCAGGGGCTCTGCATGCCCTCCTCGACCTCACCCGTGCCCGGGTTGTACCAGAACTCTCTCGCGCCGTCGTCGGCCATCACGCCTCCCGTGGTGCCCGCGGCGCGGGGTGCGCCGCCCATCCGTAGACTGCCAGCCATGTCGATCTCGCACGCGCCGACGGGCACGCTGGTGCCCGGCACCGTCAGCCCCGTGCGGAGCGTCCCGGCGCACATCTCCCGCCCCGAGTACGTGGGCAAGAACCGCGAGCTCCCGTTCACCGGCTCCGAGGTCAAGGACGCCGAGACGGTCGAGCGCATCCGCGTGGCCTCGCGCATCGCCGCGCAGGCACTCGCCGAGGTCGGGAGGCACGCGGCCCCGGGTGTCACGACCGACGAGCTCGACCGCATCGGCCACGAGTTCCTGTGCGACCACGGCGCCTACCCCTCGACGCTGCACTACCAGCCGCACCCCGGCCAGGTGCCCTTCCTCAAGTCCCTGTGCACGTCGGTCAACGAGGTCATCTGCCACGGGGTGCCGGACTCGACGGTGCTCCAGGACGGCGACATCGTGAACGTCGACATCACGGCGTACGTCGACGGGGTCCACGGCGACACCGACGCGACGTTCCTCGTGGGGGACGTCGACGAGGAGTCACGGCTGCTCGTCGAGCGCACCCACGAGGCCATGATGCGCGGGATCCGCGCCGTGCGGCCCGGCCGTGAGATCAACGTGATCGGGCGGGTCATCGAGGCCTATGCCCGGCGCTTCGGCTACGGCGTGGTCCGCGACTTCACCGGTCACGGCGTGGGTGAGGCCTTCCACTCGGGCCTGATCGTGCCGCACTACGACGCGGCCCCGCACTACGACACCGTGATCGAGGCCGGCATGGTCTTCACGATCGAGCCCATGCTCAACCTCGGCACGCCCGACTGGGAGATGTGGGACGACGGCTGGACCGTCGTGACCAAGGACCGCCGGCGCAGTGCGCAGTTCGAGCACACCCTCGTGGTGACCGAGACCGGAGCGGAGATCCTGACCCTGCCATGAGCGAGCACACACCTCACCGTCCCGCGCCCACCGGGGCCTTCGGCATCGACATCGGCGGCAGCGGCATCAAGGGCGCACCCGTCGACCTGCTCGTGGGCGAGCTGAGTGCCGACCGCGTGCGCATCCCGACCCCCCAGCCCGCGACGCCGGACGCCGTCGCGGCCACCGTCGCCGAGCTGGTCGACTCCTTCCACCTGTCGCCCGACCTCGCGATCGGCGTGACCTTCCCGGCCGTCATCCAGCACGGCGTCGCACGCTCGGCCGCCAACGTCGACGACTCCTGGATCGGCACCGACGTGACCCAGGTGGTCTCGAAGGCGACCGGACGCACGGCGCTCGCCGTCAACGACGCGGACGCGGCGGGCTACGCCGAGGCGCGCTACGGCGCGGCCCGCGGGCGCGACGGCGTCGTGCTCGTCGTGACGCTGGGGACGGGCATCGGCTCATGCCTGGTCGTGGACGGGACTCTCGTCCCGAACACCGAGCTGGGCCACCTAGAGATCGACGGGCACGACGCGGAGAGCCGCGCGGCCGACAGCGCGCGCGAGCGCGAGGACCTCGACTGGGAGCAGTGGGCCGCGAGGCTCCAGCGCTACTTCCGCGTGGTCGAGGACCTCTTCTGGCCCGACCTGATCGTCGTCGGCGGCGGCGTCTCGAAGAAGCACGAGAAGTTCCTGCCGCTGCTGGACCTGCGCACCCCGATCGTCCCGGCGATGCTGCGCAACTCGGCCGGGATCGTCGGGGCGGCCGCACTCGCGGCGCAGGGAGTCGCCCTCGACTGAGGCAGCCCCGGGCGTCGGACGCTCAGTCGGTCGACGCGTCCTCGGGGAAGTGCCGCGTGTCCTGACCCTCCTCCGGATCGGGGTGCGGGTCGGGGTCCACGGCCTTCGTCGGCAGGTCGGGCTGGGCCGGGTCGAAGCTGTCGGGGAGGTGCTCGCTCATCACTCCACCGTCGCACCGCGACGCCGGCCGCGCATCCCGGCCGGGCCCAGGACGGCGTGATGGTCTCAGGCGTCGAGCGCGACCGTGAACCAGACGGTCTTGCCACCGGTCGGCCGCGGCTCGACCCCCCACCGCTCGGCGAGGCGGTCGATGATGCGCATGCCGTGGCCCCCCGGCACCTCCGGTCCGGTCGTGCGCACGACGGGGAGCGCGTCGCCGTCGTCGGCGACCCGGATCGTCAGCCGTCCGTCGTGCACGCGAGCCGCGACGCGCACGGGGCTCGTCGGGCCGTGGTGGAGGGCGTTGGCGACCGCCTCGCTCGTGAGCAGCTCGACCACCTGGAGTCGCTGTCGCGGCGCGCCCGCGCGCGCCGCGAGGTCCCGCGCCCAGTGGCGCGCGCGGGCGAGCTCGCCGAGGCGGGGTTCGAGGAGGATCTCCGTCACCTCACGTCCCCAGCGTGGTGCGGACCACCTCGGCGATCTCCTGCAGGTACTCGTCCATCCCCGCGAGCCGCGCCTCGTCCCACGGGTCGACGTCGTCCGAGTAGAGGTTGAGCGCGAGACGCGTGGTCTCGTCGACGTAGGCGGGAAGAGCCGCCGCCGAGCGGAACCCGGCGTCGAGCGCGGCGGCCCGCCACGCCGGCCAGCGCGGGTCACCCGAGATCTCAGGGACGAGGACGCCGGCCATGTGCTGGAGCGACGTCACGCACGGGCCGTCGCCCGTCTCGACCTCGACCCGGTCGCAGCGCTCGGCGCGTTCGTCGCTGCTGCCCGCGTACGCGAGCTGCTCGCCCGAGCGCAGCACGATGCTGCAGAACGTGTCGGGTCCGAGACGCTCGGCGGCTCCACGTGCCGCCGCCGCGAGTGCGTCGGGCTCCTGGATCATCACTCACCTCGGGCTCGGGGGCGGGGTCCAGGCTCGCACGCCTCGGCGCCCGGGGCACGTCGACGCACGGGAGGGCCCAGGAGTGCGGACCCCCGCGTCGCCGGTCGACCCACCCGCACCGCCCAGGGGTCGGGACGACCGGGCGGTGCGGGCGAACGCAGGAAGCCTGCCGGCTAGGTGAGCCAGTGGCCTGGCCCAGGACGCCGACGTGCTGTGACCAGCGCAGCGGCACCGGCCAGGACGAGGAGCGCGGCCCAGGTGAGCACCGCGCTGGATGCAGCCCCGGTGAGCGCCAACCGCGCGGGGCTGGGCGCTGCGTCCGACGGCGGGCTCGCCGCCGCCCGGACGGTCAGCGGGGTGGACGCCCACCGCTGGGACGTGCCGCCGATCACCTCGAGCGTGTGCCGGCCGGGAGCGGTGCCCGCGGGCAACTCCTCCAGGAGGAGCACGGCCCTGCCCGCGAGGTCGGCCGTGACGGTTCCGAGGACCACCGGTGTCGAGTACATGACGACGACGACGGTCTCTCCGGGCACGAACCCGGACGCCCGGACGGTCAGCGGTTCGGAGGCGGCGACGGAGAGCGCGTCGAGGTCGACCTCGACCCCCGGGGTCGGCGTGCCCCCGTGCGGCGGCACGCCTGCGACGGTGAGTGACACCGTGGCGCGGGCGGGTTGGTACCGAGTGTCGCCCCGGTACCGCAGCTCGAGCACGTGCTCACCGGGGGCCAGCACACGCGTGAGGTGCACCGCTCCCACTCCGCCCGTCAGCTCGCCCGTGCCCACCTCATGGCCTGCGAGCCACACGCCGACCTCTGCCGACTCCACGGCCGGGGCCGGCCCGGTCGCGATCCGCACCGGCAGCACGCCGAGCGTCCCGACGGGCGTCGTGCTCGGTGGAGCGTCGAGCGTCGTCGGAGCACGAGTGACCTCGACCTCGAGGGTCTCGGCCACCGCGGGTGCGTACCGGCCGTCGCCGTCGTACCGCGCGGCCACCGTGTACGTGCCCGGCACGAGGGCCGCGAGGTCGACCTCGGCCGCCCCGGGGCCCGCCTCCCGACCGTGGGGCGTGGGGGTACCGTCGACCGAGAGCGTGACGCGTCCGGTCGGGCCCACGGCTCCGTCGGTGCCCGTGGCCGTGGCGGTGAACCGTGCGGGTGAACCGTAGGACCAGGTGGGCGGGCCGGCGAGACGGACGCGCGCCTCGCCGCGCGTGACGAGTACCGCCGCGTCACCCGAGGCGGGGAGGTAGACGTCGTCTCCGGAGTACCGGGCGACGACCTCGTGCGGCCCCGGGTCGAGCAGGGAAAGGTCCACGCCCACGTCGCCGTGCACGTCGTGGACGTCGCCCACGACGACGCCGTCGACGAGGTACGTCACCGTGCCCGTGGGCGCCGGCACCGTGGCCCCGCCCGGGAGCGCGGCCCGCAGCGCCACGCTGTCCCCGTAGCCCCACTCGCGCGGGCCGCCGATCGTGACGACGGTGGTCGTGCGGGCAACCGTGGCGGTCGTGTCCTGGGCGCTGGGCGCGTACGTGCCGTTGCCCAGGTACTCCGCGCGGACGGGCAACACCTGACCGGGGTCCCCCGCCAGCACCGCGACCCGAGCGCTACCGGTGGCGTCGAGCGGCACCTCGACGGGTTCCGCCGGGCCGACGGTGAACCGAACGGCACCCTCGCCCACGGGCGCTCCGGTACCGGGTCGTGTGACGTTCGCGACCGCCGTCGTGGGCCCGCCCACCCCTGTCACCGCTGCCTCCTCGATCACGAGGGAGGTCGTCGTGGCGACGCGCCCCACCTCCACCTGCCGCACCGCCGTCGTGAACGGCAGGTGGTTCGCGTCGCCGGAGTAGGTGGCCGTGAGGTCGTACCGACCCGGCGGCAGGTCGCTCACGTCGAAGTAGTCGGTCCTCGAGCTCCGCCGGACCGGGGCGCGCTCGACGCCGTCGACCGCGAGCGTCACGGCGCCGCCCACCAGGTAGGCCGGCGCCGTCATCTCCACCGTGACCTCGACCGGATCGCCGGCGGACCACGACGTCGGCCCACCGAGGACGATCGTCGTCGGCGCCTTCTCGACGACGACCTCCACGGTGGCGGAGGTCTCGCCCACGAAGGCGCTGGGGAGCGGGTGCAGCGTGTTGCTCAGCTGGGCGGTGACCGTGTGCGTCCCCAGGGACGGGGCTCCGAGGAGCGTCGTGCACGTCACCGTCGTTCCCCCGGGAACGTCCGGCTCCAGTCGGCCGCAGCCCGAGAAGTGCGACCCGTTCACGAGGAAGTAGAGTCCCGCGTTCGTCCCTTCAAAGCCTGCCGCGTCGGCCAGCTCGACGGTCGCGGTCACCATGACATCCTCGCGGTACGCGGAGGGCACCGGTGCGGCCGAGACCGACACGGTCGCAGCCGCACCGACCAGGAAGGTGCCGGTCGCCTCGGTCGTCACGCCGTGGTTCGTGCAGGAGACCGTCATCGGGAGCGTCTCGGGTGCCGCGACGTCCGCCACGAAGAGCCGGTAGGGGGCGACGAGTCGCACCTGGACCGGCGTGAGCGAGCCGGGCGAGCTGCCCGGGACCGTGATCGCGGTGCTCTCGAAGCCGTCGTCGGGGCAGAACCACTGTGCCTTCGCGGTCACGTTCGGCGCGGCGGCGTAGGGGCTCTGGGACGTGATCACGGGCTCGGCGGCTGCCGGTGGTGCCAGGGCCACGACACCCGCGAGCGCCAGCGCGTTGCCCAGCAGCGCGGCCACCGGACGGGACCACCGACGCCGCGGGACGGACGAGGACTGTGCGGGCATGGAGCAGCCTTCCGAACGGGGGCGGTCGCGGCGGCACGCCCGGAGCGAGCCGACGATCCCGTCGCCGACCACGGGTCGCCACCTGTCGGGAGGCGGACCCGGGATGCGGCGTCGTCGCCGGCGTCGGTCCGGACCGACTCCTCTAGGACCTTCGGCCCAGAAGAACGTCGCCTTGATCATGTCGTGGTGTGATCTCGGCCACGCCGACACCTGCAGGTCGGCGCCCGAGGCGCCTCGCGACCCGCGTGGTGGATGAGTCGGCCGGTACGCCGGGTTCTGTCCCCGCACCCGGTTGCCCCGGTGCGGGTGGCGGCCATCCCTCTACGACGTACGTTGCCGCACGCCTCCAGCGGCCTACCCGGGAGCTCGGGCGAGCAGCCCTCGAACGCTCCCTGTCTGGCCTTGCTCCCGGTGGGGTTTACCTAGCCGTGCCGGTCACCCGGCACGCTGGTGGTCTCTTACACCACCGTTTCACCCTTACCCCGTCGCGGGCCGGAGCCCGACGGCGAGGCGGTCTTCTCTCTGTGGCACTGTCCCGCGGGTCACCCCGGGTGGGTGTTACCCACCACCGTGCTCTGCGGAGCCCGGACGTTCCTCGGCGTCGCCGGCGAACCGACGACGACGCGACCGCCTGGCCGACTCATCCGTACACCACTGTAGTGCGAGGGGGCGGCGCGCCACCGAACGCCGTCGGGCACCGGTCACACGTCGACGCGGTAGTCCAGGGCCAGTTCGTCCCCGGCGCGGCCGCGGATGGCCCAGTGCGTCGCGGGCACCTCGAGCACCACGGCCTCGACGTCCTGCTCGTCGACCCCCAGCGCGGCCGGGAGCTCGCGCGCGAGGCCGTGGACCAGGCGCCGGACGGCGTGCTCGCTCCGGCCCGCGAACGCGACCACCTCGACCACCAGGTAGGCAGGCCCGCGCCCGGGTGCGACGAGCTCGTCGTCCGCGAGCAGGAGGAACCGGTGGAACCGCTTCTCGGCCGGGAGGGCCCACGCGTCGACGACGATCCGGTGGATCGCGTCGGACACCTCGGCGGTGCGCCCCTGCCAGATCGACCTGCGCCCGTACACCTTGACCTGCGCCATCGCGCACCGTCCCCTCGCTCGACGGGACCACCCTAGGGCTGGCGGCCACGCCCACCGCCGTGCCCCGACTACCCTGCTCCGGTGCTCGTGCTGCTGCCGCCCTCCGAGGGCAAGACCTCCCCCGCCGGCGGCGCCCCCGTCGATCTCGACCTGTTGACCGCGCCCGTGCTGCGGCCGGCGCGTGAGCAGGTGCTCGACGCGCTCGCCGAGGTCAGCGCCCTGGACGACGCACCCGCGCGCCTGGGGGTCGGGGCCACGCTCGCGGACGAGGTCGCCCGGAACACGACGCTGCGCAGCGCACCCGCGGGCCCGGCCCGCGCGGTCTACACCGGGGTGCTCTACGCCGCGGCGGGCCTCGGGGACCTGGACGGCGCGGCCCTCGAGCGGGCGCGGGAGTCGCTGCGGGTGGTCTCGGCGCTCTGGGGCGTCGTCGGGCCCGAGGACCGCATCCCGGCCTACCGCCTCTCGATGGGCACGGACCTCCCCGGTGTGGGGCCGCTCGCCGGGTTCTGGCGCCCGAGGCTCGAACCCGTGCTCGCGCCCGTCGACCTGGTGGTGGACCTGCGCTCGACCGCCTACGCAGCGGCCTGGGTGCCACCCGCGTCGGCGCAGCTCACCGTGCGTGTCGAGCGTGAGGTGGAGGGGCGGCGCACCGTGGTCTCGCACTGGGCCAAGCACGCGCGCGGTGCGCTCACCGGGCACCTGCTCATGCGCGGCGACCTGCCACGCACACCGGCCGAGGTGCTCGCGGCGGCCCTGGAGCTGGTCGGGACGGGGCCCATCGGCCGCACGGCGCCCGGCCTGATGACGAGCGAGCTGCGCACGGCCGAGCTGGCACGTGGGCCGCGGGGCACCCACGTCCTCACGCTCGTCGTGGGCTGAGCCCCGGACCGGGGCCGGTCAGAGGTCCGTCGGCATCCCCACGACGACGGCCTCGCGTGAGCCGTCCGCCCACCACCGCAGCGCGGTCACCGAACCGGGGAGCACGCGCACCCAGCCCCAGTGCTCGGCGGGCACCCCGAGGGTCACCCCCACCGCCGCCCGGATCGCCATCGCGTGGCTGACCAGCACGACGGTGCGGCCCACTCCCCCGTCCAGCAGCCCCTCGAGGCCGGCTCCGACGCGTCGACCGACGTCGAGCAGCGCCTCGCCGCCCGGTGCGGCGACCGACGGCGTCTCGTAGAACTCCCGGAGCGTCCCCGGGGCATCGGCCTCGATCTCCGCGGCCGTGCGACCCTCCCACGCACCGAAGTCGCACTCGGCGAACGCTGCGTCCGTCACGACGTGCAGCCCGAGCCGGCGCCCGACGGCGGCCGCGGTCTCCTGGGTGCGCACCATGGGCGAGGCGAGCAGCGCGCTGGGGTGGTGCACGTCGGGCCAGACGGAGCGGCCGACCCGGAACACCAGGTCGGCCGCCTTGGCCGCCTGGATCCGCCCTGCAGGCGCGAGCGGCGGACCGGGGACGGACGAGCCCGACATCGCCTTGCTCTGGGTGTGCGCGGTCTCGCCGTGCCGCACCAGCAGCACCGTCAGCGACTCGGCCGCGTCGAAGCGCATCGCGGCGCCCGAGGGTCTGGGCGCGCGCGGGGGCCCCGGGGCCGGCGGCGCGTCGTCCGCGGCGTCGGGTCCCGTCATCGCGGCTGCTCGGCGCCGCGCACCAGGATGCGACCGCACTCCTCGCAACGGATCACCTCGTCCTGCGGCGCGGCCGAGATGCGTGCGAGGTCGTGCGGGTTGAGCTCGAGCCGGCATCCCTCGCAGCGACGTCCGCGGAGCGCGGCCACGCCGAGCCCACCGAGCTGCTCGCGCAAGCGGTCGTAGAGCTTCACGAGGCCCGCGTCGAGGCCCTCGGCGCGGGCCTCGCGCTGCTGCGTCACGTCGGCGGCCTCCGCGTCGAGGTCCGCGAGCGCGCGCTCGAGCACGCCCGCCGCCTCCGTCTGCTGCGCGAGCAGGTCGTCACGCGCGGACGTGAGGTCACCGAGGGCCTTCTCGTGCGCCTCGAGCCGCTCCATGACCTCGAGCTCGACCTCCTCGAGGTCGCCCTGCCGGCGAGCGAGGGCCTCGAGCTCGCTGGTGAGCGCCTGGGCGTCCTTGGCGCTCACGGCCGCGGACTCGAGGCGCGCCTGGTCACGTGCCGCACGCGCACGCACCTGCTCGACGTCGCCCTCCGCCTTGGTGAGCTCACGGCGCAGGTCGGTCACGGCCGTGCGCGAGGTGACCACGGCGGACTCGACGTCGGCGAGCCGCGTGCTCAGCTCCTGGGCACGCGCGTGCGCCGGGTGGGACGCGCGCTGGTGCGCGATCTGGGCAAGGCGCGTGTCGAGCGCCTGCACCTCGAGGAGCCGGTGCTGGTCGGTGACGGGGGCAGTGGTCACGGGTGGGTCCCTCCGGACGGTTCGGCGGCGGTGGCTGGGTCCGGGCCGGGCGACGCGACGCGCCCTGTCCACGGGTCGGTCCGCAACGTGCTGACGCGGGTCTCCACCGTAGTGGCAGCCGCGGCGCCCAGATCGGCCTCGAGGGCGGCCGCCGCACGTCGCAGCCACGGCCACTCGCTCGCGGAGTGCGCGACGTCGACGAGGAACGGCGTCCCCGCGGCCGCGGGCCGGCCCGCGCGACGCGCCTCGAACTCGGCCCGCTCGCGCAGCTCGGACGCGGGGTGGTGGCGCAGGTCAGCGGTGACGTACGCATCGACCCCCGCGCGGCGCACCGCGTCGAACAGCGAGTCGCCCGAGCCGCCGACGACGGCGACCGTCCGCACCGGGGCGTCGAGGTCACCCGCGAGCCGCACGCCCTGCTCGGTGGCCGGGAGCCGTGCGGCGACCCGCTCGCCGAACGCGCGCAGCGTCATCGGCTCGTCGAGCCGCCCAACCCGGCCGATTCCGGTCGAGCCGTCCAGCTCGGCCTGCGCGAGCACGTCGAACGCCGGCTCCTCGTAGGGGTGCGCGGCGCGCACTGCCCTCACCACGACGGCGCGCAGCCGACGCGGCGCGACCATCTCGACCCTTGCCTCGGGCACGTGCGTGCGCTCACCCACGCGGCCGACGGACGGCCGGGCACCCTCGAGGGGCTCGAACGTTCCCGTGCCCGTGGTGGTCCAGGCACAGCGCCGGTAGTCGCCCAACGCACCCGCGCCGGCAGCCGCCATGGCGTCCACGAGCCGCTCGGCGTGATCGACAGGCACCATCACCACGTGCTTGTCGAGCGCCTCGCCGGGCACGGGCACCAGAGGCTCGAGGTCGACCACGCCCAGCAGCTCGGCGAGCGCCTCGGCGACTCCCCCGCGCGCGGCGTCGGCGTTCGTGTGCGCGACGTGCAGGGCACATCCCCCGCGCACGAGCCGGTGCACCAGCTCGCCCTTGAACGTGGTCGCCGCGACCGAGTGGACCGCACGCAGCAGCAGGGGGTGGTGGGTGACGAGCAGGTCGGCGCCCCACGCGAGGGCCTCGTCGACCACGGCCGAGGTCGGGTCGACGGCGAGCAGCACCTTCCGCACAGGTGCGCCCGGGTCACCGCACACGGTGCCGACGGCGTCCCAGGACTCCGCGGACGACGGCGGATACCTCCGGTCGAGCGCCGAGACGACGTCGGCGAGGGTCGGGGCCGGCACGTCGGGGGCGTGGTCTGCAGTCACGACGGCGACGCTACCGGCAGCGGTCCGTCACGGTGCGCTCATGGCGGTCACGGCGTCACCGACAGCGAGACGGCCCGTGGCCTCGGGCACGAGCCGCACCCCGAACCAGGTCCGCCCGTCACGGCGCCGGTGCCGTGCGAGCGCGCGCAGGGGCTCGGCCGTCACCTGGCGGGTCTCCGGGTCGATGCCCGGGATCGGGCACCGGTCGCAGAGCTCGGACACCCGGAAGCCCAGCGCACCGATCGTCACGTGCGTCCAGCCGTCCTCCACGAACGGCTCGAGCCCTCCGTCCACGACCACGTTGGCCCGGAAGCGCTCCATCGCGAGCGGTGCGGGCCGGGGACCCGCCTCACGTCCGCACGCTGCGTACCGCTCGGCGTAGCGCTCGCGCCCCCACTGCTCGAGCCGCCGCAGCGAGGGAACGGTGGTGAGCAGCAGCGGCGCGGTGTCGGCGAGGCTCAGCACCTCTCCGGAGCGCCCGCCGTGCGACGGCGAGACCGACCGGCGCGTCGGGTCGTCGAGCCACACGAGCCGGACGTCACGGCCGACGACGTCGCTCAGCAGGGCGTGGGCCTCGGAAGCCGCGAGGCGGGCCGTCCCGACGCGGGAGAGGCTCACGGGCACGACCTCGCCGTCCGTGGGCGGTGCGACGCCCACGCGGTCACCTCCCCGCACCAGCTCGATCCCGCCGTCGGCCGCGGGCCGTGCGGTCACGGAGAGCAGCCGCGGATGGTGCTCGAGCCGGATCTTGTCCCCCGCGGCGTCGACGACCATCCAGCGCCTGTCGTGCCGCAGGCCCTGGGGCTCGACGTCGGCCTCGCGCGGGCTGGTCCCGCGCAACGACTTGACCGGGTAGACGGCGAGCTCGGTCACGTGCACGGGCGGACCCTAGCAGCGGCCACCGCGCGCGCTGACGGGCCGGGCGGTCAGGCGTCGGCGGCAGCCGGGTGGGCCGCCGCGCGCGCTCTCTCCTCCTGCGCAGCGAGGGCCTGGCGCGCACGCACCTGCTGCAGGGTCGCCGTCCGCTCGGACCGCCCACGGCCGATGAAGCTCACGGCCCAGTGCAGCAGCGTCGTGACCCGGTTCTTGAAGCCGATCAGGTAGAACACGTGCACGCCGAGCCACAGCACCCATGCCGCGAACCCGGCGACCTCACGGCCACCGACGAGCGCGATCGCGTGGAAGCGCGAGACCGTGGCCATGCTGCCCTTGTCATGGAAGACGAAGCGCTCCCGCCCCGTCTCGCCACGCAGGCGGCGGGCGATCTGCCGGACCGCGTGCACACCGCTCTGCATCGCGACCTGCGCCACTCCCGGAAGGTCGTCGAGGGCCATCATGTCCCCGATGACGAACACCTCGGGGTGCCCGGGCAGCGTGCAGTCGGCCTCGACCTTCACCCTGCCGGCCCGGTCGGTCTCGGCCCCGGCGCGCTCGGCGAGCCGCGCCCCCAGCGGCGAGGCCGCGACCCCCGCGGCCCAGACCTTGCACCGGCTGTCGATGCGCCGCGTGCTGCCGTCGCGCGCGCGCAGCTCGAGCCCGTCGGCGTCGACGGCCGTGACCATCTCGCCCAGCCGTACCTCGACCCCGAGCCGCCCGAGCTGGTCCTGGGCCGCCCGGGACAGGTCCTGGCCGAACGAGCCGAGCATCTCGGGAGAGGCGTCGACGAGCACGATGCGGCTGGTCCGCGGGTCGATCCGGCGGAAGTTGCCGCGCAGGGCGCGGTGCGCGAGCTCGGCGATCTGCCCGGCCATCTCGACGCCCGTGGGCCCGGCGCCCACGACCACGAACGTCAGCAGCCGCTCGATCTCCTCGGGGTCGTCGCTGAGCTCGGCGAGCTCGAACGCGCCGAAGATCCGCCCCCGCAGCTCGAGCGCGTCGTCGATGCTCTTCATCCCCGGCGCGTACCGCGCGAAGTGGTCGTTGCCGAAGTAGGACTGCCCGGCGCCCGCGGCGACGACGAGCGAGTCGTAGGGCACCTCGTACTCGCCCGACGGCGACGTGGCGGTGACGGCGCGCCGCTCGACGTCGACGTCGGTCACGGTCCCGAGCAGCACGCGCGCGTTGCGTTGGCGGCGCAGCACGTCACGCGTCGCGGGAGCGACCTCGCCCTCGGAGAGGATTCCGGTCGCGACCTGGTAGAGCAGTGGCTGGAACAGGTGGTGGCCCGTCGCGGCGACCACGGTCACGGCCACGCCGGGCACCCGGGCGAGCTCGCGCGTCGCGAAGAGCCCGCCGAAGCCCGAGCCGATGACGACGACGTGGTGGTGACCAGGCCCCGGTCCGTCGAGGCGGGGCGGGTGGGCGTGGGACATGCGCTCCTCCTCCGTCGGTCCCTCGACCGTACGGGCGGGCTGCCCGGCACGCGCGTCGAGCACCCATCCGGTGCGCGAGCCCACCGCCCCACCGGTCGCGGTTCGCGCACGCACGTGCCTAGCGTGGGAGCGCCGCAGGGCGCGCAGCCCCGCGGGGAAGAAGCACCGACGCAGGAAGGCCGTCGGCGCCATCTCGAGGTCGAGCTGGTGTGCCGCGGCTGCCGCGCGCCTCCGCGATCCCGAGCCACCGCAGGACCCACCGGCCCGCGGGCCGTGACCCGGAGGTTCAGATGTTCTTCCACCGCCAGGAGCTCCAGCACAAGGCGAGCCCCGACCGTCCCGACGCCGTCTACGCCCGCAAGCTGCAGGAGGTGCTCGGGGGCCAGTACGGCGAGATCACCGTGGCCATGCAGTACGGCTTCCAGTCCTGGAACGCTCACCTGCCGGGCAAGTACCGCGACCTGCTCTTCGGCATCGGTGCCGAGGAGATGGGGCACGTCGAGATGCTCGCGACGATGATCGCGCAGCTGCTCGAGAAGGCGCCCCTCGGCGTGACCGAGGAGGCCGTCCAGGACGACCCGACCGTCGCCGCCGTCGTGGGCGGGACGGACCTGCAGCACGCGATCGTCGCGGGGGCCGGCGCACGACCCGTCGACAGCATGGGCAACCCGTGGTCGGCCTCGTACGTGACCGCGAGCGGCAACCTGCTCGCCGACTTCACCGCCAATGCCAACGCCGAGATGCAGGGGCGGCTGCAGGTCTCCCGGCTCTACCACATGACGGACGACGCGGGCGTGCGCGACCTGCTCTCGTTCCTGCTGGCGCGCGACACCATGCACCAGAACCAGTGGATCGCGGCGGCCCGCGAGCTGCAGGAGGAGGGCTACGAGCAGCTGCCGGTGCCGAGCAACTTCCCGCAGAAGAAGGAGGAGACCTCGGTGTCGTACGACTACCTCAACTTCTCCGACGGCGCGCACGCCTCCGAGGGCTCGTGGGCGAGCGGCCCCACCCCCGACGGTAACGGCGAGTTCGCCTACCACGAGGCGCCCGAGCGCGGCGTGCCGATGCCACCTCCCACGCGCCCCGACAGCCGCTTCTACGGCACGACCGACCTCCCGAACGCGGTCGAGAAGGTCGCGGGCGCGGTGCAGGACAAGCTCACCAAGGAGTGAGGGGACGCCCGTGACGGGCGCCCGGCGCGTGCCGGGGCCCCGTCACGGTCGCGTGCACGTGGGCCCGGCCGGTCTCGAACCGACGACCTCCGCGGTGTAAGCGCGGCGCTCTGACCAACTGAGCTACAGGCCCGACGACGGGCGCACACACTACCGCCGCACAGCCCCGGATGGGCTCAGCTCAGCGCTGCCAGGGCCGCCCGGTAGTCGCCGAGGGCGCGCGCCTGCCCGGGCGGGTTGACGACGCTCCACCGGACGATGCCGTCGGCGTCGATCAGGAAGCTGCCGCGCACCGCAAGGCCCTTCTGCTCGTCGAACACCCCGTAGGCGCGGGCGGCCTGGCCGTGCGGCCAGAAGTCCGAGAGCAGGTCGAAGCCGAACCCCTGCTGCTCGGACCACGCCCGCAGCGCTGGCACCGGGTCGCACGAGACGGCGAGCAGGCGCGCGCCCGCGGCCTCGAAGTCCTCGAGGGAGTCACGGAGCTCGCACAGCTCACCCGTGCAGATGCCCGAGAACGCGAACGGGTAGAACACGAGCGTGACGGGCGTGCCTCGCAGGTCCGCGAGCGACACGGGCGTGCCGTGCACGTCCGGGAGCGTCAGGTCCGGGGCGACGTCGCCGGGGCGCGGAGCACCGGCAGCCGCCATCAGCGACCCCGCCCGCGCGTGCCCAGGCGCGTGCCCGACCAGTCCGAGCCCACGGGGAGCGTGCTCGTGGCGTGCAGGCCGGCCGTGGTCGCGGCCTCCTCGATGTCGCTGTGGCCCACGTGACCGCCACGCCCGGCCTTGGGTGTGAGCAGCCACACGGTGCCACCGTCGTCGAGCGCCGTCCGCGCGTCGACGAGGGTGTCGGTGAGGTCCGTGACGTCGCCGTCGTCCTGGCGCCACCACACGATCACGCCGTCGCACACGTCGTCGTAGTCCTCGTCGACCAGCTCGCCGCCGAGGACACCCTCGAGATCGGCCCGCAGGTCCTGGTCGACGTCGTCGCCGTAGCCGAACTCCTGGACCACCTGACCGGCCGAGTAGCCGAGGCGTGCAGCCTCGGTGCCCTGGCCGCCCGCAGCCTCCGCGGTCGATCCCACTGGTGTGCCGTCCCCTTCGTCGTTCGCCGTCGCCCGGTGGCGACGGCTGCCTCACGGTAGCCCACAGCATCCACCCGCCCTGTGGCAAGCGCCACAGGTCCGCAGGTGCACGACGGCGTGTCATGCACGTCACGTCCGTCCGCACGGTGACCCGGTGTGACTTTCCACCCCCGCTACCACGAGAATGGTCGGACGACCGAGGCTCGTCGGCGTCACCTCGCCGCCCGGCCCGGGACGAACCGTGCACCGCACCGTGGCCGATCGGGTCCCGGACGGTGCGGACGAGAGGTGAGGTGTGCAGTGGCTGCACGTGACACGACAGGCCCTCTGATCAACGGGCTTCTCAGCCAGGTCCCGGACATCGACCCGGAGGAGACCGACGAGTGGATCGAGTCGTTCGACGGGCTGGTGGACGAGCGCGGCGGTCCGCGTGCGCGCTACGTGCTGCTCAACCTCCTCAAGCGCGCGCGCGAGCGCAACGTCGCCGTGCCCAGCTCGCTCACCACGCCGTACGTCAACACGATCGGCGTGCACGAGGAGCCCTACTTCCCGGGTGACGAGGCCGTCGAGCGCCGCTACCGCTCGTGGCTGCGCTGGAACGCCGCCGTCATGGTCACGCGTGCGCAGCGCCCCGAGGTGAGCGTGGGCGGCCACATCTCGTCCTACGCCTCGGTCGCGACGCTGTACGAGGTCGGCCTCAACCACTTCTTCCGCGGCAAGGACCACCCCGGCGGTGGCGACCAGGTCTACTTCCAGGGCCACGCCTCCCCCGGCGTGTACGCACGCGCGTTCCTCGAGGGCCGCCTCTCGGCCGACCAGCTCGACGCGTTCCGCCAGGAGGTCTCGGTGCCCGGCGGCGGCTTGTCGAGCTACCCGCACCCGCGCCTCATGCCCGACTTCTGGGAGTTCCCGACCGTCTCCATGGGCCTGGGCCCCGCCTCGGCGATCTACCAGGCCTGGGTCAACCGCTACGTGCACAACCGCGGGATCAAGGACACGAGCCAGCAGAACGTCTGGGCCTTCCTGGGCGACGGCGAGATGGACGAGCCCGAGAGCCGCGGCATGCTCCAGCTCGCGGGTCAGCAGGGCCTCGACAACCTCAACTTCGTCGTCAACTGCAACCTCCAGCGCCTCGACGGCCCGGTGCGTGGCAACGGCAAGATCATCCAGGAGCTCGAGGCGTTCTTCCGCGGTGCGGGCTGGAACGTCATCAAGGTGATCTGGGGCCGCGAGTGGGACGCGCTGCTCAACGCCGACAAGGACCGCGCGCTCGTCAACCTGATGAACACCACGCCCGACGGCGACTTCCAGACCTACCGGGCCGAGGACGGCGCGTTCATCCGCGAGCACTTCTTCGGGCGCGACCCGCGCACCAAGGCCCTCGTCGAGAAGATGACCGACGACGAGATCTGGGCGCTCAAGCGTGGTGGCCACGACTACCGCAAGATCTACGCCGCGTACTCCGCGGCCGTGGCGCACACCGGGCAGCCGACCGTGATCCTCGCGCACACGATCAAGGGCTACGGCCTGGGCACCAACTTCGCGGGTCGCAACTCGACCCACCAGATGAAGAAGCTCAAGGTCGACGACCTCAAGACCCTCCGCGACTCGCTGCGCATCCCCGTCACGGACGACCAGATCGAGGACCCGTACCAGGCGCCGTACTTCCACCCCGGGCCCGAGTCGCCCGAGATCCAGTACATGATCGAGCGCCGTCGTGCCCTGGGTGGGTTCGTCCCCGAGCGGCGGTCGAAGTTCACCGAGGTGACCCTGCCTCCGGAGAAGACCTACGAGGTGCTCGCCAAGGGTTCCGGCACCCAGCAGGTCGCCTCGACCATGGCGTTCGTCCGGCTCCTCAAGGACCTGATGAAGGACAAGGAGTTCGGGCACCGGATCGTCCCGATCATCCCCGACGAGGCACGCACCTTCGGCCTCGACGCGATCTTCCCGAGCGCCAAGATCTTCAACACCCAGGGCCAGAACTACCTCGCCGTGGACCGCGAGCTCATGCTCTCGTACAAGGAGTCCGAGGCGGGGCAGATCCTGCACACGGGCATCAACGAGGCCGGCTCGGCCGCCGCGTTCCAGTCGGTGGGCACGTCCTACGCGACGCAGGGCGAGGCACTCGTGCCGGTCTACATCTTCTACTCGATGTTCGGCTTCCAGCGCACGGGCGACCAGTTCTGGGCCGCAGCGGACCAGATGACCCGCGGGTTCATCATCGGCGCCACCGCGGGCCGCACCACGCTCACCGGCGAGGGCCTGCAGCACGCCGACGGCCACTCACCGGTCCTCGCGGCGACCAACCCCGCCGTGCTGCACTACGACCCGGCGTACGGGTACGAGATCCGGCACATCGTGCGGGACGGCCTGCAACGCATGTACGGCGAGGACGACGGCCGGGACAAGAACGTCATGTACTACCTGACGGTCTACAACGAGCCCATGGTCCAGCCGGCCGAGCCGGAGGACGTGGACGTCGAGGGCATCCTGCGCGGCATCCACCGCGTGCACACCACCGAGGGTGACGGGCCGAGGGCCCAGATCCTGGCCTCGGGCGTCGGGGTGCCGTGGGCGCTCGAGGCGGCCGAGCTGCTCGCCGAGGACTGGGGCGTGCGCGCCGACGTCTGGTCCGTGACGAGCTGGAACGAGCTGCGTCGCGACGGCCTCGCCGCCGACGAGCACAACTTCCTGCACCCCGAGGAGGAGCCGCGCACGGCCTACCTCACGCAGAAGCTCGCCGACGCGCAGGGCCCCTTCGTCGCCACGAGCGACTACAACCACATGGTCCCGGACCAGGTGCGCACGTGGATCCCGGGCGAGTACGCGACGCTCGGGGCGGACGGCTTCGGCTTCTCCGACACGCGGCAGGCCGCGCGCCGCCACTTCAAGATCGACGGCCCCTCGACCGTGGTCAAGGTGCTCCAGCTGCTCGCCCGCCGCGGCGAGGTGCCCGCCGAGGCACCCGCGCAGGCGATCGAGCGGTACCAGATCCACGACGTGCGGGCCGGCAGCTCGGGCGTCGCGGGCGGCGACTCCTGACCCAGGATCCCGGGACGACGAGACCCCGCCGGCCGCTGGCCGACGGGGTCTCGTGCTGAGCAGCGGGTGAGACGCTCTCGGCTCAGGTACCCGGGATGCGCTGCTCGGCCTCGGCGACCACCTGCTCGAGCTCGGTGCGCAGCCGCGCCGCCGCGGCGTGGTCCGGGTGCATGTCGAGCGCCCGCAGGTGGTGACGCGCCTCGAGCGGACGGTCGGCCTCGATCGCGGCGAGCACGAGGTGCCGTGCGACCTCGGGCGTGTGCTCACGGACGCGCCAGTGACCGACGCCCAGACCGAGCGCCTCGACGGGCAGGCCGGACTCTCGCAGCATCGCGAGGCCCTCGACGAGCGCGTGCCCGTCGGGGTCACGCTCGGCCGCAGTGGTGAGTCGGCGCAGGGCGCCCTCGTGGTCGTCGTGCACCGACAGCCGTGCGAGCTCGATGAGCGGGTACCACGCCCGCGGGTGCCCGGCGAGCTCCTCGGCCAGGGCCCAGACCGCGAGGTCGGCCGCACGCTGCTTCTCGACGTCGTCCTGCGGGGCGGTCAACGGGTCGCCGTCGGGCCCGACCTCGGCCGCACGCCGTCGGACGATCTCGGCGAGCGCACGGAACGCGCGCACGTCGTTCGGGTCCTCCGTGAGCACCGAGCGCACCGCGTCCTCGTGGATCGTGTCCCTCCGACGGGCCGACGTGGGCCGGCGGAGGCCGACACGCGTCGCCGAGACCGGACGGCGCAGCAGACGACGGAGGCGTGGGAGCAGTGCCATGCTCCGACCATAGCCGCACAGGCCCCGACGCACCGGTCGAGCACGCGCCGCCACCGGCAGCGAGGACGCGTTGTACGGTCCCTACAAGCACGGACCCGCACGGCATGCCGAGCGACCTCTATGCTCCGTGGCATGGGCGGCTCCTCGCGCGAGAACGCGCACACCCTGCGGCGGCTCCACGACGGCAGCGGGCTGCTCTCCGCGGCGGCCATGCGCAAGCTCGACGAGACCCTCCCGTGGTACCGCGCACTGCCCGCGGAGGACCGCTCGTGGGTCAACCTGGTGGCGCAGGCCGGCATCTCGAGCTTCATCTCGTGGTTCTCCGACCCTTCGGTGCCGCCCCACGGCGCGAGCGAGATCTTCGCGGCGGCGCCGCCCGAGCTCACGCGTTCCATCTCGCTCCAGCACACGCTGCAGCTGGTCCGCCTCATCGTCGAGGTGGTCGAGGACCACAGCGACCGTCTCGCGGCCCCCGGCGCCGAACGTGACCTGCGTGAGGCAGTGCTGCGCTACTCGCGCGAGGTCGCGTTCTCGGCGGCCGAGGTCTACGCGCGGGCGGCCGAGGTACGCGGGGCCTGGGACGCGCGCCTCGAGGCCCTGGTGGTCGACGCACTCGTGCGCGGCGACGCCGACGACGCCCTGCGCTCACGTGTCGCAGCCCTGGGCTGGAGCGGGCACGGCAAGGCCCTCGTCCTCGTCGGCACGACGTCCGCCCCGCTCGACGACGTGCGAGCGGCCGAGCTGCGCCGGGCCACCCGGCGCGCCGCCGACGACGCGCTCGTGGGCATCCAGGGCGAACGCCTCGTGGTCGTGCTCGGCGGCGAGGGCGACCTACGCGCGGGCGCCGAGCTGCTCCTCGCGCGCTTCGGTCCGGGGCCCGTGGTGATCGGGCCGAGCGTCGCGAGCCTCGACGAGGCGGGCCGCTCGGCGGCGGCGGCGCTCGCGGGCCTCTCGGCCGCGCGCGCCTGGCCCACGGCACCGCGGCCGGTCGCGGCCGACGACCTGCTGCCCGAGCGCGTGCTCGTGGGCGACGAGGTCGCGCGACGCACCCTCGTCGAGCAGGCCTACCGGCCCCTCGTCGCCGCCGGCGGGTCGCTGCTCGACACGCTCGCGGCGCACGTCGAGCACGGGCGCTCGCTCGAAGCCGCCGCCCGAGTCCTGTACGTGCACCCGAACACGGTCCGCTACCGCCTGCGCAAGGTCGCCGAGGTCACGGGGTGGGACCCGCTCGACGCGCGCGAGGCCTACGTCCTGCAGACGGCCCTCGCCCTGGGCCGGCTCGACGAGACCTGAGCGGCGCACGGCGAGCCGCGCATGCCACGCCGGCACACCTTTGTCGGGTTCGCACAACGAGCCGGTGCGAGGTTGGTGCCCGTCGTAGCCCTGCACGTGCGTGCGGTTCGGCCAGAGTTGTCGGGTGCTCGCCATCGTGTGCCCCGGTCAGGGCTCCCAGTCCCCCGGCCTGCTCGCCCCCTGGCTCGAGCTGGACGGGGCTGCCGAGCAGGTCGCCACCCACTCCGAGGCCGCAGGTCTCGATCTCGCCGCGCACGGCACCACGTCGGACGCGGAGACGATCCGTGACACGGCCGTCGCGCAGCCGCTGATCGTCTCCACCTCGCTCGTCGCGCTGCGCGCCCTGCTCGACGGGCGACCCGCGGAGGACGTGGCCGACGTCACCGCCGGCCACTCGGTGGGCGAGCTCGCGGCCGCTGCCGTCGCCGGGGTGCTCGACGACGCGGGCGCCGTGGGCCTCGTGAGCGCCCGCGCCCGCTTCATGGCCGACGCGGCTGCCGCCGCGCCGTCGGGCATGGCGGCCGTCGTGGGCGGCGACCCGGACGAGGTGCTCACCGCGATCGAGGCAGCCGGGCTGTGGCCCGCGAACGTCAACGGCGGCGGTCAGGTGGTCGCGGCGGGTGCCCACGACGCGCTCGAGCGGCTCGCGGCGGCACCGCCCGCACGAGCCCGCGTGATCCCGCTCCAGGTGGCCGGCGCCTTCCACACCCCGTTCATGCAGCCCGCCATGGAGCGCTTCGCGCCCGTCGCCCAGGACTGGGTTGCGCAGGACCCGCGGCTCACGCTCCTGTCGAACGCCGACGGCGCCCCCTATGCGCGGATCACCGGCGACGCCGGCCTCGAGCACGGTGCCGCCACCGACGTGCTCGCCCGCCTGGGCGCCCAGGTGGTCGCGCCCGTGCGATGGGACCTCTGCCAGCAGACGTTGGTCGAGCTCGGCGTGACCGGGCTGGTCGAGCTCGCACCCGCGGGTGTCCTCACCGGCCTGGCCCGGCGTAGCCTGCCCGGGGTGGAGACCGTCGCGGTCAAGACGCCGGAGGACCTCACCGCAGCCCGGGACCTGATCAGCAGGCACGCCGGAACCCGCCCCGTCGACCCGGAGGAGACCCCGGCGTGACCCGTCCCGTCCTGACCCAGGCCACCGGCCCGGCCCACTCGCGCATCCTCGGCATCGGCGCGGTGCGCGGCGAGAACGTCGTGACGAACGACGACGTCGCCGGCCCGATCGACTCGTCCGACGAGTGGATCCGCCAGCGCACCGGCATCGCGACGCGTCGTCGTGCCGGAGCCGGCACCGACGTGCTCGACCTCTCGGAGGCCGCCGCCCGGGCCGCGCTCGACCACGCCGGGCTGACGGGCGCGGACATCGACGCCGTGATCCTGTCGACCGTCACGTACTTCCACCAGACGCCCGCGGGCGCCGCGGTGGTTGCCGACCGCATCGGCGCGACCCCCGCAGCCGCCTACGACATCTCGGCGGCCTGCGCGGGCTACACCTACGGCATCGGCCAGGCCGACGCCCTCGTCCGCTCGGGCAACGCACGCAACGTGCTCGTGATCGGTGCCGAGAAGATGAGCGACTTCATCGACCCCACCGACCGCTCGATCTCGTTCCTCCTGGGCGACGGGGCCGGCGCCGTCGTCGTGGGTCCGTCGGACACACCCGGCATCGGACCGACGATCTGGGGCTCGGACGGCTCGATGGCCCACACGATCGGCCAGACCGAGTCGTGGCAGCAGGCCCACCGCAGCGGGGCCTGGCCCACGCTGCGCCAGGAGGGCCAGAGCGTCTTCAAGTGGGCCGTGTGGCAGATGGCGCCCGTCGCCGAGAAGGCCCTGGCCGCGGCCGGGGTGACGGCGCAGGACATCGACGCGTTCATCCCGCACCAGGCGAACATGCGGATCATCGACCAGATGATCAAGCAGCTGAAGCTGCCCGAGGGCGTCGTCGTGGGACGTGACATCGTCGACACGGGCAACACCTCGGCGGCCTCGATCCCGCTCGCGACCGAGCGGCTGCTGCGGGAGGGGCAGGTGAGCAGCGGCGCGCTGGCGCTGCAGATCGGCTTCGGCGCGGGGCTCGTCTACGCGGCCCAGGTCGTCGTCCTGCCCTGACGGTCTCGGCCCGCACCGGCGGGTCCCACCCACCGCGCACCGCGTGCGCACCACAATCGTCAGCGCCCCGCGGGGCGACGACCACGAGAGCACGACCGACACGAGGAGACGCACGATGGCATTCAGCGAGCAGGACATCCTGGCCGGGCTGGCCGAGATCGTCAGCGAGGAGACGGGCCTGCCCGCGGACTCGGTGACGTCGGAGAAGTCGTTCACGGACGACCTGGACATCGACTCGCTGTCGATGATGACGATCGTCACGCTCGCCGAGGAGAAGTTCTCGGTGCGCATCCCCGACGACGAGGTCAAGAACCTCACCACCGTGGGCGACGCCGTCAGCTACATCAACGGCGCCCAGGGCTGAGACCGCCCGTCCGCCCTGCCCAGGGGCCTGCCGCACGACGGCGGGTCCCTGGGGCGGGGTGAGGCCCCACCGCTCCACCCGTCCCGGCAGCGACCGCGACGACCGTCCGCCCGCGCGACCGAGCGCACGCCCTGGAGGAACCGTGACCAGCACGCCTGACGTCGTCATCACCGGACTCGGCGCCACCACCCCGCTCGGCGGGGACGTGGCCAGCACCTGGGCCGCGGCCCGCGCCGGGGAGTCGGGCGCCCGCACGCTCGAGAACGACTGGGCGCAGACGTACGAGATCCCCGTGAGCTTCGCGGCCCAGCTCAAGGTCCCACCGGCCGAGGTGCTGCCGCGCCCCGAGATCAAGCGCATGGACCCGTCGGCGCAGTACGCCGTCATCGCCGCACGCGAGGCCTGGGCGGACGCCGGCGCGCCCGACGTGGAGCCCGAGCGCCTCGGGGCGGTCGTGTCGTCCGGCATCGGCGGCATCTGGACCACGCTCGACGCCTGGGACACGCTGCGCGAGAAGGGCGCCCGGCGCGTGCTCCCCATGACCGTGCCGATGCTCATGCCCAACTCCCCCGCGGCCTACGTCGAGCTGGAGCTGGGCGCCCGCGCCGGTGCGCACGCCCTCGTCTCCGCCTGTGCGTCGGGCGCCGAGGCCATCGGCTACGCCGTCGAGATGATCCGATCGGGCCGCGCCGACGTCGTGGTCGCGGGTGGGACCGAGGCCGCGATCCACCCGATGCCGATCGCCGCCTTCGCCGCCTCGCGCACGCTGTCGACGCGCAACGACGACCCCGCTGGCGCCTCACGTCCCTACGACGTGAGCCGCGACGGCTTCGTGCTGGGCGAGGGTGCCGGGATCGTCGTCCTCGAGAGCGCCGAGCACGCCGCCGCGCGTGGCGCGACCGTGCACGGCCGGATCGCAGGCGTGGGCCTGAGCTCGGACGGCTACCACATGACCTCACCCGAGCCGAGCGGGCGCGGGCAGATCGCCGCGATGCGCGCCGCGCTCGAGCAGGCCGACGTCGCCGCGGCGGACGTGGTGCACGTCAACGCCCACGCCACCTCGACCGTCGTCGGCGACCTGATCGAGGCGCGCAGCGTGCGCGAGGTGCTGGGCGCCGACGCCGACCACGTCGCGCTCTCGGCGACCAAGTCCATGACCGGTCACCTGCTGGGCGGTGCCGGCGCGCTCGAGACGATCTTCACCGTCCTCGCGCTCCGCGACCGCACGGCCCCGCCGACCATCAACGTGGACGAGCCCGACCCGGAGCTGGTCCTCGACCTCGTCCGCGGTGAGGCCCGGACGCTGCGCGACGGCTCCCTCGCCGCGATCAACAACTCGTTCGGCTTCGGCGGCCACAACGTCGCCCTGGTCCTCACGACCCCCTGAGCGCCCCGACCCGTTCCGACGAGGTCGTGAGGCAGGTGTCGAGATCGGCAGGCAGGTCCCCCGATCCCGACACGGGAGTCACGATGCCGCGGGAAGGCTGGGGTCGGTTGCTGTCAGCCGACGCGGTGGAGCCAGCGGACGGGTGCGCCCGCGCCCGCGTAGCGGAACGGCTCGAGCTCGTCGTCCCAGGCCTGGCCGAGCGCAAGGTCGAGCTCGCGACGCATGCGGGCCGGGTCGCCGGCGTGCTCGAGCGCGGCGCGCACCCTGTCCTCCGGGACCATCGTGTTGCCGTGCACGTCCGTGGTCGCGTGGAAGATGCCGAGCTCGGGGGTGTGGCTCCAGCGCGCGCCGTCGGCGCCGTGGCTCGCCTCCTCCGTCACCTCGTAGCGCAGGTGCGTCCAGCCGCGCAGCGCGGACGTGAGCCGGGCGCCCGTGCCCTGGGCCCCCTGCCACGAGTACTCGGTGCGGAACATCCCCGGCGCCGCGGGCTGCTCGGTCCAGTCCATGTGCAGGCGCACGCCCAGGGCCCCGCCGGCTGCCCACTCGATGTGAGGGCACAGCGCTCGCGGGGCTGAGTGCACGAAAAGGACACCGCGGGTGATGGCACCAGCCATGTCGGCCCTCCTGTCGGGTTCGAGGTACGTCTTCCCCTACGACCTCGTCCCCCGCGCGGGAGGCGGCACGGACTCGCGGCGTGCTGGCGCCAGCATGCCCGACGCACCCCGTGCTTGACCAGCCCACGCGCCGACGCGTGTGCGGGATCAGGCGAGCTGCTCCCGCAGGGCCCGCATCGCCTTCTTGCGCACCGACCGGTCCAGCCGGTCGAGGTAGAGCATCCCGTCGAGGTGGTCGACCTCGTGCTGCAGGCAGCGCGCCATGAGCTCCACGCCCTCGACCACGACCTTCTTCCCGTCGAGGTCCTCGCCCTCGACCCTCGCGTACCAGGAGCGCGTGGTCGGGTACCACAGGCCGGGCACCGAGAGGCAACCCTCGTCGCCGTCCTGGTACTCGTCCTGCGACAGCTCGACGATGCGCGGGTTGAGCACGTAGCCCAGGTCGTCGTCGACGTTCCACGAGAACGCGCGCAGGCCCACGCCGATCTGGTTCGCCGCGAGTCCGGCCCTGCCCTCGTGGTCGACGGTCTCGAGCAGGTCCTCGACCAGCGAGCGCACGCGCGCGTCGATCTCGGTCACGGGTTCGCACGGGGTCCGCAGCACCGGGTCGCCGATCACCCGGATCTCTCTCATGGCCATGCCGCCCATGCTCCCACGCCGCGCGTGCTCCGCGGATGCGACCTACGCTCGACGGCAGGGACGCCGCGCCGGTCGGCCGGCGCGACCACGGACGAAGGAGGACCACATGCGCACCAAGGCAGCATTCCTGATCGGCGGCGCCGTCGGGTACGTGCTCGGCACGCGCGCCGGACGCGAGCAGTTCGAGAAGATCCGGCTCCAGGCGCAGAAGGTCTGGGAGAACCCGCAGGTCCAGGAGAAGGTCTCCGAGGTCGAGCACCGTGTGTCCGACCTCGCACGCGACACCGCCCCCGTCGTGAAGGAGAAGGTCGGCGAGGCCGTGCGCACCGCCACCGACACCGTCCGCAGCAGGACGGACGGCGGCTCGACCGGCTCGACGGGATCGTCGACCACCAGCACCTCCCCCTCGGGCTCGTCCGTCAACGGCACAGCCTGAGCACCCTCGCACCACCGGTGGCCACGGACGTCCTCGGACTCCGTGGCCACCGGTCTGTCCGCACCCGCCGCGGCATGTCCCGCGGCGGCCTCGCGCGCCCACCCGGCAGACTGACCGCGTGACCGAGCTCCTGACGACCGTGGCCGTGGTGCTGGGCGGGCTGCTGACGCTCGGCGGAGCAGCGCTGCTCGTGCTGGCCTTCCGGCACGGGCAGGCGGGCCGGGCCGACGACGAGCGGCGCGTGTTCCGTCTCGCGGTCGCCGCGCTCGCCGTCGGGTCGCTGGGCTTCCTCGCGTCGGCCATGCTCTCCGGTCCCGCCTGACCTGTCCTGCGCCCTCGTCGCGCGCCGCGGCCTCGGGCCTGCGGCCCACGTCGACGCGACCGGGCTGTCACGCCCACGTACTGGGGGGCGTCCCCTAGAGTCAGGCGTCCGGCGGGTGACCGCCCGGTGACGGCCAGGTGTCCAGGGGGTGGCGTGGGGTCCGACCGTGCCGAACGACGGCCTGTCGTCGCGCTGCCACGCCACGACGACGCGTCACCGACGCCACCCACCCCTCCGCGCGGCGCCTCCGGCCGCTTCGCCGACGAAGGAGTCACGTGACTGACCGCACCTTCGACCGCGTGCCCGACGAACGCCTGGACCTGCGTCCGTTCATCGGGTTCCTCGCGGCCGTCACCGGCGCGCTGCTGACCGTCAACGTCATCGCCAAGCTCGTGTACGACCCGCTCGAACGGAACTTCTGGACCGGCAACTTCGACGTGAACCGTGAGGCGAACGCACCCACGCTGTGGAACGCCTCGCTGCTGCTCGCGATCGCGCTCACGTGCGTCGCGCTCGGGGCTCTGGGGCCGCGTACGGGCCGTCTGCGGTGGGTCGTCGCTGCGCTCGCGGCGTCGGCCATGGCCGCCGACGAGCTGCTGGGCTGGCACGAGAAGCTCCGCACCGTCGGCGTCGTGATGTCGGACGCGACCGGGCTCGATCTGCCGACCTACGCATGGCTCATGCCCGGAGCACTGCTGGCCCTCGGCCTCGTGGTGGCCGTCGTGCTGTGGGTCCGCGGCCTGCCCGGGCGTGCGCGCGTCGGTGTGATCGTCGGAGCCGCCCTCTACGTCGCAGGCGCGCTGGGCGTCGAGGCGATCTCGGGCTGGGTCGCACGCGAGGACGGCATCGCGCTCGCGTACAACCTGGTCACGGCCGGCGAGGAGGGCCTCGAGATGACCGGGTGCCTGGTCGTCCTCGCAGTCCTCCTCGGGATGCTGCGCCTCACGCTCGACGGCGGTGGACGGCGCGCGGTGGTGCTCAGCCACGACGTCGCGGGTGCGTCCGTCCCGCCCCACCGCGGGACGGACGCACCCGAGGCCGCCGAGCCGGGAGAGCTCAGCGCCGAGCCGGTCGCACCAGGTGGCGCGCGTACGCGCCGAGGGTGAGGAAGGTCGGGTAGTCCTCGCCGAGCGCGACCTCGCGCAGCATCTGCGCGGCGTCATCGAACCGGTCGACCTCCGTGCGCGGCTGCGCGGCCAGCACCTCCTCGAGGACCGCCTCGACGTGTGCCGCCGTCACGGGCGTGCCCTCGACCGTTCGCACGCCCTGGTGGATCCACTGCCACAGCTGGGACCGGGAGATCTCCGCCGTCGCGGCGTCCTCCATGAGCCCGTCGATCGCCGCGGCTCCGGTGCCGCGCAGCCACGACTCGAGGTACCGCAGACCCACCGAGACGTTGCCGCGGACGCCCGCATCGGTCACCTGACCACCAGCCGAGCGCACGTCGAGCAGCTGCGCGGCGCGCACCTGCACGTCCTCCCGGAGCCTGCTCACCTGGTGCGGCCGCTCCCCCAGGACCGCGTCGAACACCTCGCGTGCGACCGGCACCAGGTCCGGGTGCGCGACCCACGTACCGTCGAAGCCCGCGGCCACCTCGCGTTCCTTGTCGGCGCGTACCTGGGCGAGGGCGCGTTCGGTCGCCTCGGGGTCACGCCGGTTCGGGATGAAGGCCGACATCCCGCCGATCGCATGGGCGCCTCGGCGGTGGCAGGTCGCCACCAGCAGCTCCGTGTAGGCGCGCATGAAGGGGACGGCCATGGTGACCTGCCCGCGGTCCGGGAGCACGAACCGGCTGCCACGGTCGCGGAAGGTCTTGATGATGCTGAAGATGTAGTCCCACCGTCCCGCGTTGAGCCCAGCGCAGTGCTCGCGCAGCTCGTAGAGGATCTCCTCCATCTCGAACGCCGCCGTGATCGTCTCGATGAGCACGGTCGCCCGGACCGTCCCACGCCTCAGGCCGAGCCGCTCCTCCATGAGGACGAAGACGTCGTTCCACAGCCGCGCCTCGAGATGGCTCTCGAGCTTGGGCAGGTAGAAGTACGGACCACGGCCGGCCTCGACGAGCGCGCGCGCGTTGTGGAACGCGTAGAGGCCGGCGTCGACGAGGCTCGCCGACGTGGCGCACGCCTGCCCCGAGCGGTCGACGAAGCGCAGGTGCTTCTCGGCCATGTGCAGCCCCCGGGGACGCATGACGATCGTCGGAGTCGTCGCCCCGACGCGATACTCCTTGCCCTCGGGGCTGGTGAAGTCGACCTGTCCGCGGATCGCGTCGTACAGGCTGTGCTGACCGCCGACGACGTTCTCCCACGTGGGCGAGGTCGCGTCCTCGAGGTCCGCGAGCCAGACGCGGGCGCCGGAGTTGAGGGCGTTGATCGTCATCTTGCGGTCCGTGGGGCCCGTGATCTCGACGCGACGGTCCTCGAGGCCGGGTCCCGCACCCGCGACGCGCCAGCCCGGGTCGGCACGCACGTGCGCGGTCTCGGGCAGGAAGTCCGGGTCGACACCCGCGGAGATGCGCGCACGCCTGCGCTGCCGCTCGTGCAGCAGCTCGTTGCGCCGCGCGAAGAACTCCACGTGCAGCTCGGTGACGAAGGCGAGCGCCTCGGGCGTGAGGACATGCTCGCTCCCCGGCACCTGCGGTCCGAGGACCTCGATGCGCGGGCCGACGGCGCGCAGCTCGCCCGTGGTGGGCCCGCTCGTGCGGGTGGACGTGTCGGTGGTGGTGCTCATCGTCGTCCCGTCCTTCCTCATCGCGTGAACTGCGCGGTCTCGGTGGAACCGGCCATGGCCGTCGTCGTGCTCGCGGGGTTGAGCGTGGTCGCCACGCGGTCGAAGTAGCCCGTGCCCACCTCGCGCTGGTGGCGGGTGGCCGTGTAGCCGTCGGCCTCCGAGGCGAACTCGGCCTCCTGGAGATCGACGTAGGCGCTCATGCCGCGCTCGGCGTAGCCGCGGGCGAGCGTGTACATCGAGTGGTTGAGCGCGTGGAAACCGGCCAGGGTGATGAACTGGAACGCGTAGCCGTAGGACGCGAGCTCGCGCTGGAAGCGCGCGATCGTCGCGTCGTCGAGGTGCGCACGCCAGTTGAACGACGGCGAGCAGTTGTACGCGAGCAGCTTGCCCGGGTGCTCGGCGTGGATGCGCTCGGCGAACTCGCGCGCGAGCACCAGGTCGGGCTCGGAGGTCTCGACCCAGAGCAGGTCGGCGTAGGGCGCGTAGGCACCGGCACGGGCGACGACGGCGTCCAGGCCGGGCCGCACGCGGAAGTACCCTTCCGCGGTGCGCTCGCCCGTGAGGAACGCGTGGTCTCGCGGGTCCGCGTCGGAGGTCAGCAGGTCCGCCGCGAGGGCGTCGGTGCGCGCCACGATCAGGCTCGGCACCCCGGCGACGTCGGCGGCCAGTCGTGCGGCGCTCAGCGTGCGCACGTGCTGCGAGGTGGGCACCAGCACCTTGCCGCCCAGGTGCCCGCACTTCTTCTCGGCCGCGAGCTGGTCCTCCCAGTGCACGCCCGCCGCCCCGGCAGCGATCATCGAGCTCATGAGCTCGTAGGCGTTGAGCGGGCCGCCGAACCCGGCCTCGGCGTCGGCGACGATCGGCACGAGCCACTCGCGCGTCGAGCGCCCCTGCTCGGCGTGCTCCACCTGATCCGCGCGCAGAAGGGCGTTGTTGATCCGGCGCACCACGGCAGGCACCGAGTTGGCCGGGTACAGGCTCTGGTCGGGGTACGTCTGACCCGAGAGGTTCGCGTCGGCCGCGACCTGCCAGCCCGAGAGGTAGATCGCTTTGAGGCCCGCGCGCACCTGCTGCACGGCCTGGTTGCCGGTGAGCGCGCCGAGGGCGGGCACCCAGTCCTCGCTGTGCAGCAGCTCCCAGAGCCGCTCGGCGCCGCGGCGCGCGAGCGTGTGCTCCTCGCGCACCGAGCCGCGCAGCGCGAGCACGTCGTGCGCGGAGTAGTCCCGCCGCACGCCGGCCCAGCGCGCACCGCGCCACGAGCGCTCGAGCTCCTCGGCGGTCTGCACCTGGTCGCCCGGGCGGACGACGGCGCCCGCGGCAGCGGCGCGCGCGTCGCCGGCGGGCGACGTCGTGGTCGGGCGGGTCGTCGTCGTGCTCATGGCGTGTCCTCCTGGGTTCCCGGACCGGCAGGTGCCGGTCGCGACGGACGGTGCACCTCCACCGTGGGGGAACCCTGAGCGCTCTTCATGGGCCGGATCGCGTGAAGAATCGGGATTCTTCTTCTGCGCAGAAGGTGGGCGGCCGAGCGAGGCCCTGGCAGCGTGGACGCATGGCACTCACCGACCGCGTCCCGCGCCCCACGGGGGCCGAGGCCGACACGCCCGAGCTCGCCGACGCGCTCGTCCTGGGTCGACGCATCCGCCACCTACGCACCGCACGCGGACTCACCCTCGAGGAGCTCGGCGCCGCCGTCGGGCGCGCGCCGTCCCAGATCTCGATGCTCGAGAACGGTCACCGCGAGGCGAAGGTCTCGGTGCTGCGGCGTCTCGCGGGGGCGCTCGGGGTCCCGCTCACCGAGCTGCTCGCCCCCGAGCCACCGTCGCGCCGGGCGGCGCTCGAGGTCGCGCTCGAGCGTGCGCAGCGCGGCCCCCTCTACTCGGCCCTCGGGCTGCCGTCGGTCAAGGTGGGGCGGTCGCTGCCCACCGACGCGCTCGAGGCGCTCGTGCGACTCGGCGACGAGCTGCAGCGACTGCTCACCGAGAAGGCCGCGACACCCGAGGAGGCTCGCCGCGCGAACGCCGAGCTGCGCGCGACCATGCGCGCCCAGGACAACTACTTCCCCGACCTCGAGGAGCATGCGCGGCACCTGCTGGCCGCCGTCGGGCACCCTGGTGGCCCGCTGTCCCAGCGCGGGACCGCCGAGATCGCCGCTCACCTGGGCTTCACGCTGCACTACGTGCACGACCTGCCGCACTCGACGCGCTCGGTGACGGACCTCGAGCACCGGCGCATCTACCTGCCGCACGCCCTGAGCCCGGGCGGCGACCCGCGCTCGCCGCTGCTGCAGGCCCTCGCGAGCCACGTGCTGGGGCACCGCGAACCCCGCGACTACGGCGACTTCCTGCGGCAGCGTGTCGAGACCAACTACCTGGCGGCCGCCCTCATGCTGCCCGAGGAGGGCGCCGTCGCGATGCTCGCCGAGGCGAAGGCCGCGCGGCGGCTCTCGGTCGAGGACCTCCGCGACGCCTTCGCCGTCACCTACGAGACCGCGGCGCACCGGTTCACCAACCTCGCGACGCGGCACCTCGACATCCCGGTGCACTTCATGAAGGTCCACGAGAGCGGCACGCTCCACAAGGCCTACGAGAACGACGGCGTGAGCTTCCCGAGCGATCCGCTGGGCGCGATCGAGGGTCAGCCCGTGTGCCGGCGCTGGACGGCGCGCGTGGTCTTCGACATCGAGGACCGGTTCTCGCCCTACTACCAGTACACGGACACGCCGTCGGGCACGTTCTGGTGCACGTCACGTGTGCAGGGCTCGGCCGACGGCGAGTTCTCGGTGAGCGTGGGAGTGCCGTTCGCGCAGGTGCGCTGGTTCCAGGGGCGCGAGACCACCGAGCGCGCGCAGTCGCGCTGCCCCGAGCCCGACTGCTGCCGGCGTCCGCCCGTCGCCCTGGCCGACCGCTGGCAGGGGCGCGCCTGGCCGAGCGCGCGACCGCACGCGAGCATGCTCGCGGCGCTGCCCACGGGTGCGTTCCCGGGCGTCGACGAGACCGAGGTCTTCACCTTCCTCGACCGCCACTCCCCCGTGCGACCGACGGACTGATGCGGCGAAGCGCCGGGTCAGAGCTCGGTGGTGACGCTCGGCGACGGTGTCGGCGTGGGACCGCCACCCGAGCCGTCCCCGGCGGCACCCGTCCCCGCGACCCCACCAGCCACGGCGGCGACGGCGAGCAGGAACGCTCCGGCGAACACGAGTGCTCGCGCCGCCGTCAGTCCCTTGAGCCCTTCACCCAGGGACGTCAAGGCACCTTCGAGGAAGGACCCGCTCACCGTGGCGTCGTCGGAGAGGGCGCGGACCCTGACGTCGGCGTCGGGGACCCTGGCGACCACCTTCTCCGCACGCAACGCCTCGCCGGCCATCAGGCCCACGCCGGCGCCGAGCAGCAGCAGGCCGGCCGCCACAGCGCCCGCCACGGCGAGGATCCCCAGCTCGTGACCGTCACCCACGGGCAGCACCGCCATGAGCGCCGCGAGCAGGGCCACGGCCCCAGCCGCCCAGCCTCCGACCCGGCGCCAGGTGGAGATCTGCCCCTCGACCCCCGCCTTGTCGTAGACGGGCACCCACTCCACGCCCTCGACCTTCTGGTACCCCCCGCCCGCGTCCTGCGCCTCGAGCAGGGCTCGCACCTTCGCGACCTCGTCGTCAGTGAGTCCCGCCATCGCACCCACCTCCCTCGCATGCACGGTAGACCCGGACATCTCGGGCGCACCAGGGGCGTGTGCGGCATGCGTCGGACACGAGCTGCAGGTGTCAAGGATCAACCGACGCAGGAGAAAGCACGGTGGGCCAGGTGGGGCTTGAACCCACGACCGACGGATTATGAGTCCGCTGCTCACGTGATCTGGGGCACCCGACTGGCCTGCTCGCTCACAGCGTAACCGCAGGTCATCGAGACCTTCTTGCTACTCAGCGGCACTCAGGGCTTGTCAGCCCTGAGCAGGCTGCGGCGGTCCCCAAGTGGTCCCGAGACGCGATCCGGGGCGATGCACACAGCCCGATTGCCCTCAGGGCTGATCTGCCCGTAGCGTTGCGGCCACAACCAGGGGCGGCAGCCGAGAGGCTGACCCGCCCCGCTAGGTGGCCGTGAGAGGCGCTCGACGCGCACGGTGTCCCGGTCAGGTCCTGAACCTGAGCCCGCCTGCATCCCTGGAAGCCCAGGACCCCACCCCAATGAGGGGGCTGGTCCTGGGCTTCGTTGTTCCTGGGCCAGCTCTCTGAGCCCCAGGAGCCGAGATGCCTCGCAAGATCACCAGCCGCCCCGTGGAGGGCGACGTCCTCCTCGATGACCGCGCCGTCTGCCAGCGCCTCGGCGTGAGCATCGCGACCGCCCGACGCCTGCGCTACCGAGGAGAGCTCACCAGCGTTCGCATCGGCGGGGCTGTCCGAGTAACCGCCAGCTCTCTCGACGCGCTCATCGCTCGCGGGACTGTGCAGCGATGAAGCGCCGCGAGGCGAGCGAGCCGACCCCAGCTTCGACGACGCACTGCTGCGGTTCTCAACCGACGCCCCGCTGGAGGAGGTCAACGCCCTCGGCGGCCTCGACCTCGCCCTCCGCGGCTGCGAGGTCGAGGAGTCGGCCATTGGAAGCAGGTCGATGATGACCCGCCGAACCTCTCGAACCCATTTCCTCCTCCACGGTAAGGGAATGCGTCGCCCAGACGCATTAGCAGAAGTGCCAAACTGAAGGTGTGCGGCAATGCGCGCAAACTCAGCCCAAGGAGGAATGGGAATGGCTCGACCTCGAAAGCCAAACGGTCCCGAGTATCCCGTGATGAAGACGGTGTACCTCAGCCACGAGACGCACGACGCTCTGACCACGATGGCGAAGCTGCTCGGGGTCTCGTGGGCGTCATTCGCTCGCAGCATTCTCGACGCATTTGTGAACCAGACCGTCGAGCAGGCCGAGAACGCCGCGATGCTCGACGTCAACGACGAGATCAACAGCGACGACGAGGCGACCGAACCCGACGACGAGATCAACGACGAGAAGCAGGAGGACGAGGACTGATGCTGACCGACAAGAACCACAAGCCCGAGTGGGCTCCCGTTCCGAACGACCGACTGGAGGGGACGCTTGCGCGGCTGAACAAGGAGATGGCCGAGGCGGAGGACACGCTCCTCGCCGCTGCTGAGCGCGGGCAGAAGCTGGACGCGCTGAACCAGCGCGCTTCGGCCGCCGACGAGGCCACCCTGCGTCAGCGGTACCCGGCGCTCGACGGCAGGGTGGGTGAGCTCTGATGACATACCACTACGACGAAGAGCTCGCCCAGCAGATGCAGCGGCCCGACATCTCTCCTGCCGAGGTCAAGCGGCTCGAGAACCGCTGCGACTACCTGCTGCAGAAGGACGCCCAGATCATCATGGAGGGCACTGCCTCGGCTCGCGCTCGGACGGCGCAGCGGGCAAACGAGGTGATCGACGAGGCGGAGACCCTCAGCTCCCAGGTCCGCGAGACCGAGCGGCGGTTGCTGAGCTACGGCGCGACGACCGACGAGGTTCAGAAGACCCTCGCCTCGTCTCGGAAGCGCCTCCGCGAGCTGACGCAGCTCGCCGTCGACCTGCGGAAGCAGACGGCCAACCAGGACCGCATCGCGGCCGACCCCAACGCGGAGGCCGACGCGATCTTCCAGCGGTACCCGGCCCTCCAGGCCGACCGCCCCGGCCTCTACGGGTGACGTCGGTGAGCCCCGGCTGAGGAAGCTCTCAGTCGGGGCTCACCTTTAGCGCGACAAGCGAGGACAAGCCAGACCGTGGGAGGTCTACAGCAATGGTAGGGAACGCTTCAGGGCTGGCACTAGGACAAGCCCCTCTTCCCATCGCTATCCGATGGGACTTTCACTTCTCGAAGGAATGGCCCGAGCCGAAGCCGTGCTGCCTGGTCTCCAAGACCGCAGCGTGTCGCGGTCTGGTGGCACTTCGGGCAGCGCTCTACAGCGCGTCGCGACACGTGCAGACCTTGACCGTCGTTCTCGACCGGATGGGTGAAGAGATAGAGCGGTACGGGGACTTCCCCTTCCTGCCACGCGAGCAGGCGCGACCCTGGCTCTTCATGGCGCTGCTCCACTCCCACGCTGGCGAGTTCAGATTCGGCCGCATGACGCGGCTTCACGAGTTCGTCGAAGTAGAGGCCGGCGAGCTCGGCCAGCTCTTCAGCCTCGACGCGTACCGAGGCGGTGAGGGCTGATGGCTCGCGCGACGGCGATGGAGAAGGTCGCTGGCGCGCTGGATCGGCTGGGCATCGAGCACGGCGAAGACATCGGCAAGGTCCTTTGCCCCGCGCATGAGGACGTCAAGCCCTCACTGAGCGTGGCACAGGGCGAGAAGGGCGTCGTCATGGCGTGCTTCGCAGGTTGTGCGACGGAGGCTGTCGTGAAGGCCCTCGGCCTGAAGATGAGCGACCTCTATGACCGCAAGAAGGGCGAGACGAGAGTCACCGGTCGGTACGAGTACCGCTCCCCGACGAAGCCCGACCGGGTGCTCTTCACCCAAGTCCGCCGTGAAGAGAGCGGCGTCCCCGGCAAGCGCTACACCTGTACGCCGCAGGGTGCGCAGGACCGCATCCTGCGGAAGCTCGGTGCGCTCCCTCTCTACAACGAGCACCTTCTGCTTGAGCGTCCCGACGACAAGGTCTATCTGGTCGAAGGTGAGGGGAACGCCGACCGGCTCAACGCGTGGCTGCGCGAACGTGGCAAGCGCGGGGTCGCGGTGTCGCACTGCAACGGCGCAGCGAACTGGCGACCGTGCTACGCCGACCCTCTGGCTCGTCGTGACGTGGTGGTGGTCGTAGACCGCGACGAAGCTGGCGAGGACTGGGCCGCGAAGGTTGCCGCCGACGTGGCCCCCGTCGCCAAGCGCCTCCGCTTCGTGCAGTCCGCCACGACGGGCGAGAAGGACGACGTAGTTGACCACCTGGATGCCGGGTACGGGCTCAAGGCCCTGGTGCCGTACGAGCCCGCAGATCCGCCGCGTGCGCCTACGGGCCGACCGCGCTTCGTTGTGGTGTCTGCGGCCGACCTGGCTGCCCCTGTGCCGCCGATGGAGTGGCTGGTCAAGGGCGTCTGGCCGACGACTGGCTTCGGGGTGCTGGGCGGGGAGAAGAAGACCCTCAAGACGTACAACCTGATGCACATGGCTCTCGCCGTGGCGAGCGGCACACCGATGTTCGATCAGTTCTCCGTCCCCGCTCCACGAACCGTGCTCTACCTGCTGGGGGAAGGCGGGCAAGGTCCGTCGGCTCGTCGTCTGCAGCGCATCGCAGAGGCGATGGGTCTGCCGCTCGAAGACCTGCCGTTGTTCATGACGTTCGACCCGGCCCCGGCGGATACGCCCGAATGGCAGGACGCCGTCAGCGCGGCCCTCGACACCTTCCAGCCCGGCCTCGTGATGCTTGACCCGCTCTACGCCTTCCACCCGCACGACATCGAGGCGCAGAACCTCTACTCCCGGGGCCAGATGCTCACGGAGCTCAATGGGCTGCTGGGCCGCGAAGCTGCGTTCGTCGTGGCGGACCACTTCAAGAAGACGGGCTCCGGTGCCCTCGATCTGGACTCCATTGCCCAGGTCGGCATGAGCCAGTGGGCCGACTCGTGGATTCTCCAGCGGCACCGCTCGCCGGCTCAGGTCGAACAAGGCGACTTCTACCTCGAAGTGGAGTTCGGCTCGCGGCAATGGGGCGGACGCACCTGGGAAGTCGACTGGCACCTGGGCGCGTTCGATGACGACACCGGCGAGCACGACGGCGTCGTGAAGTGGGACGTGCGCCCGTCGAATGGTGGCGGGGCTGGAACGGCCCGGCGTGACGCATCGAGCCAGGAGGCCAAGGCGCTCCAAATCCTCAAGGACAAGCCGGAAGGGCTGACCCGGACAGACCTACGGAAGCTCATGACCGGTCGCCAGGAGAAGCGCGAGGACGCCATCAACGCCCTGCTCGACAAGGGCTGGATCGTGCCGAACAACGTCGAGGGCAAGGACTCCTCGGGCCGCAAGCGAACGACGACGGTGCTCGTCGCGGACGTCGAGAAGATCACCGGGCACGCCGATGTGTAGGCCCCTGCGGCGGGGACCCGATGCCCCGGCGGGGCGTTGTGTGGCGGCCCGATGCCCCACATGGGACGCGGGTCCCCGGGGCGTCCGGCCGATTCTGCCTTCTACCAGGGGAAAGACCCGATGCCCCGCATGGGCGTCCCACGGGGCGTCCGGTGCCCCTGGGCAGGCATTTGGGGGCACGCAGTGCCCCAATGCCCCAGCCCTATAGGGGCATCGGGTCTGGGGCGTCGGGTGCCATCGGCCCACAGAGCAGCTTCAAGCAGCAGTCGAGAGGAGAGAAGTGATGAGTAGCTACGACCAGAAGAACGCCTTCGTCCTGAGAAGGGTCCTCAGGACAGAGCCCGTGTGCGGACGATGCACGGAGAGGGCAGGGGCGGACCACGACAAGTGCCTGAACCGCTCGCTCTCAGTTCTTGGAGTCGCAGAGCGGTTCACAACGGCGGACGTCGCCTGCGGGTGCCCGTGCCAGGTCCCGTCCGTGGCGGGGTCTTTCGTGCCGTCGCTCGCGGAGAACCGGCACCACGAGGCCCGGTGGGTCGAGTACGTGGCAGATCGTGAGTTCGTCGAGGAAGGGGCCGAGCGATGAGCAAGGGGAACAGGAAGCGGCGTCAAGAGAAGGGTCTCCTGCCGTCGCCGCAGAAGTGCGCTGCTCGAAGCGTGCGGACAGGAGAGCCATGCAACAACTCACCCGTACAGGGAGCTGCGGTCTGTCGGATGCACGGCGGAGCCGCCCCACAGGTGATCGCCAAGGCCAAGGAGCGCCTCGCTCTCGCCGCCGACGACGCCGTGTCGACCCTCATCAGGATCATGACCGACGACCGCATCTCCCCGTCGGACAGGCGGCAGGCTGCCACCGCCATCCTCGACCGCGCGGGTATCGGCACCAAGTCCGAGCTCGACGTGACGGTGGCTCCCTGGGTCGGCGTTCTCGAAGGCGTGGTGGCCGAGGACGCCGACGGCCAGGAGGTCACACGCAGGCACGACTACAGCACCCGGCTCGGCACGGTGCCGGAGCTGACGAACCAGGCTTCCGCTCCCGTCGAGGACATCGTTGACGCCGAGGTGATTGACGAGCCCAGCCCTCCCGTCGTTGGTGCGGTGCCCGTCGACGCCAGGCGTTCCGACCGGCCTCGTGCTCGTGCGGCGCGGATCGTTCGCGACTAGCGGCGCGAAGCCACCCCTTCGCGCTGAACTTCTCGCTCGATCTTCTAGAGCCTGAGGTCATCAGGAGCCCAAGCACTACGGGAGGCCAGCATGACCAGCACCACTGCCACGGGCCAGCGGCGCGGCACACGCGCTCACGGCCCCAGCGCCCGACGCACAGCGCGCAAGACCGCGCCAGCCGCCCCAGCGGCCGAGGCCGGGTCTACGACGGCTCAGCGGGTGATCGGCTACCTACGGGTGTCGACGGCCGAGCAGGCCGACAGCGGCCTCGGCGTCGCGGCTCAGCGCGCCCGCATCTCGGACGAGGCGGCACGGCAGGGTTGGGAGGTCGAGTGGATTGCCGACGAAGGCTACAGCGCCAAGAACCTCGACCGTCCGGGCCTGCGCCTTGCGCTCGAGAAGCTGGCGCGCGGGGAGGCGAGTGCCCTCGTCAGCTCCAAGCTCGACCGGCTGAGCCGTTCCGTCGTTGACTTCTCAAACACGCTCGCTATCGCGGCGAAGCAGGGTTGGGCCGTTGTGCTCCTTGACCTCGGGGTCGACACCGGCACTCCCACAGGACGCCTTGTCGCGGGGCTCGTCGCCCAGATTGCTCAGTTCGAACGGGAGATGATCGGCAGCCGCACGAAGGACGCCCTCGCCGCTGCCAAGGCACGAGGCCAGCGCCTCGGTCGCCCCCGCGCCACACCTGACGCCGTGGTCGCCCGCGTGGTGGCCCTCAGCGCCGATCTGAGCCCTCTACAGGTGGCTCGCGCCCTCACGGCCGACGGCGTGCCCACGACGCGCGGTGCGGCTGCCTGGTCGGCCAGCAGCGTTCGCCGCATCCTGCACGGCCACGCGCTCGACCAGCTCGCCAGCACCGCATCCACCGAACCGGACGTATCGCACGAGAGGACCGCCTGAGATGGCCCGCCCCAAGGTCACCAAGACCGCCGTCAAGAACGCTCCCGGCATCCGCCGCATCACCCGGAGCTACGAGGACGGGCGCAAGGTCGAGAAGTACGAGGTTCGGGTCAAGGACGCGCTCGGCAAGGACGTGAGCCTCGGCATGTTCGCCACCCTGACCGAAGCCCGCGCGGCTCAGGTCAATGCGAAGAGCGCGCAGCAGAAGGGCAGCTTCGTCGCGCCGAGTGCCGGTAAGGCGACGTTCCTCAGCGTGGCCGAGGACTGGCTCGCGAGCCCGCAGGTCGTGCAGACCAAGCCGCGCACTCGTCGCGGGTACGAGCTGCTGGTGCACGGGCGACTCCGGCCTCTCCACGGCGTCAACGTCAACCGCCTGACGCACAAGGAGCTGAGCCGCTTCGTCGCGAGCCTCACCGCCGACGGCCTGGCACCCGCCACGGTGCGGCACGTCACGTTCGTCCTGCGGCGGGTACTCGACGAAGCCGTGAGCCAGCAGCTCGTCGCGTCGAACCCGATGGCGTCGGTCAGGCCGCCCAAGCTCCGCACCGTGCAGCCGTACGTCCTCACCGAAGGCGACGTGGGTCGCCTCATCGACCACCTGCGCACGCACGACGACCAGCGCTGGTGGCTCCTCGTCATGTTCGCCGCCTACACCGGCTGCCGTGCCGGGGAGATCGCTGGCCTTCGAGTGAGGCACCTGAACCTCCTCAGCCGAACCGTGCGTATCGAGTCGGTCGTGCACGAGATGGGTGGGCGGCAGATCGCCGGCTCTCCGAAGACCGACGCGGGGCTCCGCACAATCAGCGGCCTGCCACGCGCGCTCTGCGACGGCCTGGGAGCGCACGTCGCCCAGCTTCGCCCGGACGACTACGTGTTCGGCTGGCTCGACGCCGCTGGCACGTCGCACCCGTACCGCCACGCCAACTTCCTGCGGCGCGTGTTCACGCCTGCGGTCGAGGCCGTGGGCCTCCCGACCCACCGCACGAGGGGCGGCATCGGCCTCCACGACCTGCGGCACTTTCACGCCTCCCTCTGCATCGAGCGCGGCATGACCCCGGTACAGGTTGCCAAGCGCCTCGGGCACGTCAACGCGACGCTCGTCCTCCGCACCTACGCCCACGCCTGGCAGCAGGACGACAGCAAGTGGGGCGACGTGTTCGACGCGTCGTTGGCAGCCGCCCAGGAAGCTGCCTCGCCGTCGAACGTCGTGCCGCTGGCGCGGTGATCTACAGCGCGCCTACCGAACGACGTGCGGCTGTGCTCGACTCGTACTCGTGACCGTGCGCATCAACCGCAAGCAGATCATTGCCGCGTCCCTCGACGGCTTCGACCAGGCCCTAGAGAGGCACAAGCCAGCCCAGGGGCTTCGTCCGAGCTACATCTCCCTCGCCGAGTGCGTCTACTGGCTCGCGACGGTCGACGAGCTGCTCCGCCCGGAGGCTTGGTACGAGACCGAACGCTCGCGCCACTCTGATGGCGGGCTTCTACCTGGCCTGCGCTACGCACGGAACTTCGCGACGCACCAAGCGGTCGCCTTGGCGCAGGCTGGCCCCTCCTACCTCACGTTCCCCCTGTACGAGAGCGGCAGTCTCTATCGCACGTTCACCGAGTGGGTCGCCTTCGAAGACCTGCCCGAACCGACGAAGACCACGAAGTACACGCCCGACCAGCAGGCCAGCTACAGGGAGCACCTGGGAGGTGAGCTCACCGTTCGTACTCTCGAACGCGCGCAGGAGTGGCTGAGAGCTGTCCGCGCGATTGCACTCGTGTAGCCGCCCGCCCTCGCCCGATCCCGACGCGCGGCCCGAAGCGCCCTGATCGCGTCGGAGAGCGCAGCTAGTCTCACTGACGTGAAGGCCTGGGTCCGAAAGCCGACGACGCAGGCGGGTGCGCTCGTAGCGCTCGCCTTCGCCCTTACCCTCGCCATCGCTCTGCTCGGCGGAACCGCCGACACCCTGGTCCTGCTGCTGCTTACGCTCCTGGCTGGCGTGTTCCAGTTCTTCGGTGCGTCGAGGTTCCACAGCGCTGGTCGCGCAGACCCATCGCTCGCGAGGGCGTCCGTTCGCCGGCTCTTCAGCATGGCGGGGCGCGCATACGAGACGAGACTCTCCGTGGAGCAGTGCTACGAGACCGGCACGCCAGGCGATGCCAAGAAGCAACTCGGAGTGGTCAGCGCGCAGCTCAGCTTCATCGAGGAGGGCGCAGTGCAAGCCATCGAGGACTGGCGAGAATTTCACGACGAGGCTCTGGCGGATATAGAGGAGAAGCGCGATGACAGACACGAGGATTGAGGCGAAGGTCGCGCGGATCCTGACAGCGCGTGAACTGGTACTGAATCGTGGCTCCGACGCAGGCGTCGAGGTCGGTATGCGCTTCGCCATCCTCAACCGGCGCGGGAACGAGATCATCGACCCCGAGACGAAAGAGGTTCTCGGATCCGTAGAGCTACCCAAGACCTTCGTCAAGGTAATCTCCGTGGACGCCCGGCTCTGCGTCGCTCGAACCTTCCGCGAGTTCTATCACCCGGGCCAGAGAGGCGCTCTCGACTTCACGTCCTCCCTTTCCACTCTGATGGCTTCGATCCCGGAAAGGACGGAGGTGGAGACCCTCAAGACCGACGAGACACGAATGAAGGACGAGATGGATGAGGCCGATTCCTTCGTCAAGACTGGGGATCCGGCCGTGCAGGTTATCGGCAACGAGTACGCCGGGATGCTCGGATAGCTCGGAGCGATTTTCCTAGATCGCCCCAGGCGACGCGGCTCCTCAACTTATTCGTAGCGGCTAGTCGAACCTCGCGCGCGCGCGCGAGGTAGCGCACTCTGCATTGTGGCTGTATAGCCGACTACAACCTGGGTACGGCCCGAGGCAGAATCGAAATCGACGCCTCGGGTGCGGAGAAGGGTGCCCAGGACGCAGGAAAGGCGGTCGACGGGCCGGGCACGTCTCCTCAACCAACGGCCGAGGCGGTTCCGTCAGCCGGTCGAAGTGACATCGACCGCACCGTTCAGCTGCCGGGAAGGCGTCAGCCGCTCCGGCTACAGTCGAGCCGAGCCGACGGCCGACGCCGCCCGGTCGGTAGGGTCGCCCTCAGTGCGCTCAGGTCCGCGCCCGAAGCTGCCGACACAGTTCGTAGAGCCCGATACCGAGAGGGTGGAGTCATGGCAGTACGCGTCCCTGTGGTGCCTGCGACCCTTGCCTGGGCTCGACAAGCACTCCACGTCTCCCTCGATGACCTGGCACGAGCCGCCGGAACGAAGCCCGCTCAGGTGGCGGCTTGGGAAGCTGGCGACCAGCAGCCGACCATGAACCAGCTCCGCAGTACGGCGAAGAGACTCGACCGGACCGTGGCGTTCTTCTTCCTGCCCCCGCCGGAGCAAGTAGACATCCCAAGGGCTCCCGACTTTCGAGGACGAGACGAGGATGCGGAGCAGTCGCCCGGAGTCCTTCGCGAACTGAAGAGAGCCGAGGGGCGACGACAGAACTACCTCGACGTGGTCGGCCTCCAAGACGCACCATTCGCTCTACCGGAGTTCACGTGGAGCACAATCCCCCAGAGGACAGCCGAGCTCCGGCGCGCCCTTGCACCGCTCCTGCCAGAGGCCACCCACACTCCGGGCCTCAACGACTGGATCGCTGCTCTCGAGAGCTTCGGAGTGCTGGTCTTTCAGTCCAGCGGCGTCGCGCTGGCCGAATTCCGCGCCGTCTCGGTGTTTCACGAGCGCCTGCCCTTTGTCGTTCTGAATGGCGCGGACTCCCAGACGGCGCGCATTTTCTCGCTATTCCACGAGGTTGGCCACCTTGCGAATAGGACCGGCGGGGTGTGCCTCACCCTCGAAACGACCGAACAAGAGATTCTGTGCAACCGGTTTAGCGCAGAGTTCTTGATGCCGCGCGACCGGGTGCTCTCCGTCGTTCGCAGGTCCCAGCCCGGAGACCTCGTCGGCGACGTCGAGAGACACTTCGGGGTGAGCAGCCTCGCGGCTGCCGTGCGACTGCGCGCGCTCGACCTCATCTCCGACGACGCGCTCGAAGCTGTCAGACGTGCATCTGACGCACGCTGGGCCGAAGAGCGACGGCGTCAGGCCGACAGGGAGGGCTTCGCCCCGCAGTGGCAGCTCGCGTACCGCAACCTCGGTCAGAAGTACATGCGCGGGGTCCTGCACGCCCTCGAAGACTCGCGCATCGACCGGCTCGACGCGTCCTACCTCCTCGACGCGCGCGTACCTATGGTCGAGAAGCTGCTGAGCGAGATGGATCGGCGGGGTGAGCTGTGAGCAACGGGTACACGCTCGACACGAACATCCTGATCAACCTGAACCGCCTGTACCCACGGGACATCTTCCCGACCCTCTGGGAGTACCTAGAGATGCTGGTCGACGTGGAGTGGGCGTGCATCTGCTCCGAGGTACTCGTCGAAGTCAAGCGCGGCGGAGATGAGCTGCACACGTGGGCGAAGGACCTGCCCGGCTTCGTCTGCGACCTGACCGCTGGCGAGCCCGCCACAGTCGCCGCAATCTCGGCGGAGCACCCTGGCTGGGTCCGCGAGACGCAGAACGCCGCCGACCCGTGGCTCATCGCCCACGCCATCGCGCACGACCGCACGATCGTCTCCGAGGAGCGTCAGGCAGGGCCCGGCGTCGAGGACCGGAATCAGAAGGTGCCGAACGTCGCGGCCGAGCACAGCGTCGAGTGCATCAAGTTCTTCGAGCTGGCACGGCGTCAGAGCTGGCGGTTCTAGGGACCGCAGGCGCGCTCGTGTGCGCCTAGATTCGGCACGGCCCGACCGGGCTACCCACACCCACGTCCGACGGTCTCAGTCGGCGTTGCCCCGACCTACTCGGGTGATGCGCTCGCGCTCCCAGGGCAGCTCGCCGCCCCAGATGCCCCAGCGCGGCCACGCGCCCTCCGTCGCCACAGCGAAGTCGAGGCACGCCTCCCGCACGGGGCAGCTCTCGCACACCGCCAGCGCGAGGACGTTCGCCGGCGACGGGTGCCCCTTGGGTTCGATGTCCCAGTCACCGTCTGCGTCGCGGCAGGCTGCTCGAAGCTGCCACGTCGTCGCGACGAACGGCGTGGTCGCGGCGCTCTTCGACGGCATGTCAGGCCGCAGGCGTCACGTCGGCCGGGTCGACGCCGGGGAGCCAGAAGTCCGCGTTGCCGTTGAGGAAGACCTTGAGGTTCACCGTCGCCCCGTTGTCGGCCACGACGAGCACCGGCAGAACGTCGCCGGGCTTCGGGTTCGTGCCGGTGCCGGGTCCGGTGATGAGCCACTTGCGGTAGACCAGATCCGCGTCTGCGGCGGTCATCGTGTAGGTGCCAAGCGTGCCGACGTCCATGGTGCTGCCTTTCGGTTCCCCCGCTCACTCCCGCGCGGGGCTAGGCACCAGCACACAGAACGGGACGCCTGCCGCGCACGGGAGGCAGAGGGCGGCGCGAGGCGTCGGCGCAGCTTCGATGCTCAGCACTGCTACGGGCTGCTAACACCTGCCAAGCGGTCCCCGAGCGGTCCCGGAGGGTGCGCCCCGACGCACTAGCGGGCAGAATCGGGCGCTGACCTGCGGCTTTACGGTGGGCCAGGTGGGGCTTGAACCCACGACCGACGGATTATGAGTCCGCTGCTCTGACCGGCTGAGCTACTGGCCCGCGGGCGTCAGGCTACCGGCAGCTCCGCGCGCCCCGATCCCGTGGCCGCGACGCCGCCCGGCCGCCGCCGACCGGCTACGTTCGAGGCATGCCCCTGCGACGTACCCGCCTGCCCGACGACGCCCGGACCGAGCTCGGCCTGGACACACGCAGCCGGGTGCTCGCGGCCGCGCGGCTGACCGACGGCTGGGCGGCGGCCACCTCGCAGCAGCTCCTCGTGCTGCGGGACGGTGCCGTGGTGGCCCGCCCCTGGCACCTGGTGGACGGCGCGCGCCTGGACGCCGAGTCGGCGACACTCACCGTCACATGGGTCGACGGTCACCACGCCACAGAGCTGCCCCTCGCCGACGATCGCGACGTGCGGCTCGCGCGCGTGCTGCACGGTCAGGTGCAGGCGTCCGTCGTGCACCGGGAGAACGTCGCCCTCCCCGGTGGCCGCACGGTGCGGGTGGCCCTGCGCCGCACGCCCGCAGGTGAGCTCCTCACGCAGGTGATCGGCACGGGCGACGTCGACCTCGCCGACCCGGCGACCTCGGCCGCGGTCGACGCCGCCGAGGCACGCGTCCGAGAGGCGGCCGGCCTGCGCTGACGGGCTCCGGGACGGCCCTGACCGGTGGGTGACGGACCGCCCGCGACGGTGTGCGAGGCACCCCCGTGCATCGGGTAGCATTGCGACCCGCGATCCCGCGTAGCTCAATTGGCAGAGCATCCGACTGTTAATCGGACGGTTACTGGTTCGAGTCCAGTCGCGGGAGCAAGCGAGTCGGGCCCCTCACCAGCGGAAACGCTAACTGAGGGGCCCGAGTCGTTCCCAGCGTGCACTACACGTGCACCACGACGGGCCTCCCGCACCGGGAGGAACCACCATGAGCACCACCACAGCCACTGTCGAGGCACTCGCCGACGCGGCGGTCAACGCCGCGGCCGCACGCGCCATCCGAGACGTGCTCCGTGAGCTCGGCGTGCGTCAGAACGAGTGCGCGATCGCCGCGGGCTTCGGCCCTGACGAGCTCTCGCAGCGCATGACGGGCAAGCGCTCGTTCAGCCTCGCCGAGTTCGTCGACATCGCGTCTGCGCTCGGTGTCCGCGCGCCCGACCTCATGGACCGTGTCCTGTCGATCCTGGACGAGGAGGCCGGACGATGACCGTCACCACGGAGACGACCGCGTCACACCCCACCTGATGCGACGCAGCGGACTGCGACTACCTCGACGGAGGGGTCCACTGGGGCCCCGCGAGCGAGTACAAGATCGGGGAGGGCAGCGTCACCCTCGAGCTGTCCCAGTCCGAGGACGACACGAGCCCGCTTCCCTGGCTCACGCTCAACCTTTCGAGCCAGGGTGTGCCGATCGACCAGATCGAGGCCCTGGCAGCGTGGCTGACAGCGCGGGCAGCGGAGTACCGCTCTGCGACGGCCGTCACGGCAGGTGCGTGATGGACGAGGACTTCGTCGTGGTTGAGGCGATGGGCACCCGGGTTGTGCGGGTCTCAGACCTGCCGAGACCGGTCCTGTACCTGCCGGAGTACGGGATGGCGCTCGTTGACGACTCCCTAGACGACCACACCCTCTCGTGGGCGCAGGACTACCTACTGATCCGGACGTGCGAGGCGTCCGCTTGAGGACAAGCAAGAGGGCTCACACTGGCGCCGCCTGTCGCCCCCTGCCTCACGATGGGGGGCGGCGCTCTGCGCGTTATGCCGGGACTCATGCCCAGCTTCAATCGGAATGTCGGAGCCCCGGCGTACCGTGGCGCTTATGGACCTTGACTTCAAGTTCGACTGCCCTGAGTGCGGGCGCTCGGTGAAGGCGACGGTCGCCGAGGTCGGGCGGCAGGCCACCAAGCGCTGCCCCAACGGTCACTCCATCAAGCTCGTGGACAAGGGCGGCGACGCACGCCGTGCACAGAGCGCGATGGACGACCTCGAGCGTTCGCTGAAGCGGTTCGGTAGGAGGTAGGTCACCGCACCTCGCCAGGCCGCACGCAGGATCGGTACCTTGCTGTCATGGCTCCCACCGAAGGGTGGCGCGAGGAGCGCTACTGCGCAGCGTGCGACGAGGAAGTGACCGTCCACTTCACGCGCATCTACCAGAAGAACGCCGCTGGCGATCTCGCCGTGGACTACACGAGTGCTAAGTGCGCCCGTGGCCACGAGTTTCAGGTCTAGGACATGGATCTTGCGGCGCTGATCATCGCCGGGCTCGCCCTCCTGACGGCAGCGCTCTCAGCCGTATACACGAAGCGGCAGGCGGATGCTGCTGAGGAAGCGCTGGCACTCGCTCGGCAGGAAGCGGCTCGATACCCGGCGCCTTGGAACCTCGTGTGGGTCAAGGGGGACACGTACGGTCTCGTCAACGGTGGTGACGAGACCGTGTACGACGTGACGATCGAGTTCCCACCCCACACCTTCACCCGCGGCGATGTCGACTCGGTCGACCGCCTGTCGGCCGGATCGACACACACGTTCCTAGCGGCCATGAGTTCGGCGACACCGCACCGCAATGTCACCGTGTCATGGTCTCGCCAGTCCGATAGCGACGAGCGTCACGACTGGACGGCGCCTCTGCCCGCAAAACGCTGAGTTTGATGAGAGCCAGTCGCGCCCGCTGAGCGTTCCGCACACTCTCGGCGGCCACGACCAGCGCGAGAATCGCCATCGCAAGCGCAATCACGTCGATCACAGCGGCTCCCATCGTCCGGTGCTGAGGTCGTACGTCCCGCGCCCGGCAGGCTCGAACGGGACGCTCGGCAGGTGGCGGAGGCGCCCGTGCTCGTCCTCCCAGGCGAACAGGGCGGCCCGCCACTCGTCCGGGGTCGCCCAGCGCTCCGGGTGCCAGCTCCACTCCTCGGCAAGATCCGCGTCGTCCGAGCCGACGCGGGAGGGGAGCTCGACGCCGCGCTCGCTCGCCCACTTCCGGCGCTCGTCCCACCACTCGTTGTGCGTCATGCCCTCCGGCCACTCCTCGGCCCGGAACGTCTGCAAGCGCAACGGGATCGCGCTCCGCTCATCGACCCGGCGGCGCCTCACCGCTGCCTCCGGTACACGTCAGGCAACAGTGACCGACGTACCGCGTAGGACTCCACCATGAGAGCGACGAGGTCCGACCAGGCGCCCGGCGAGGCGGCGAAGTGGTCCTTGCGGGCATCGTGCCAGGCGCGCCACCGTTCCGCGGTCGACCCCTGCCAGTCCTCCGCGTGAAATGTGAGCAGGTGCCGTGGGACGTCCGCCAGAGCCTCGCGCCGGCGCCTCACCGTCGCCCCCTGCCGGTGTAGACACCCCGAGCGGGGCGTGCCGGCGGCAGGTCCTCGTCGAGCCCTGGCACGCCCAGCGTCGCCAGGATGCGCGCCAGGGCCAGGCGCTGCGCTCGGGCCTCCGCGACGCCAGGGTGCAGGCGCGCGCCCTGTGAGCTCGGGATCATCAGGCCGTCCTTGGCCACGGCGGCGTCGAGCTGCTTGATCCGGTCGCGCGTGCGGCACGCCTCCTCGAGCTGGGCAGCCTCCGCAGCGGCCATGTCGAAGTCGGCGGTGATCGCATCCCACAGGGCGCGGCCCGGTGCGCGCAGGCCAGACGGGCGCTTGGGACGGTTCTCGGTGGTCATGGCTCCTCCTCAGGGGGCCGATCGTTTGGGTGCAGCGGAGGTATCTCGCTATGCCTCCGGGGGCGGGCGACCGAGGGGACGAGGGCCACCCCCCACCCCCTCGGTTGCTGTCAGGCGGGGTCGGGGCGCTGCCGAGGTCTACGGGAGGAAAGGAGGACTCGACCTCGCTCGGCATCGCTCCGGTTGGCGCGCGCTCACACGTCTGCCCGGTGACGTTCACGCCCCGACCCCTGGTCATCAGAGCGCCATCTGCCGGACGGCCTGCTCGCGCTGGCGCGTGGCCTGGGCGGCTTCGGTGTCCTGCCGCTCGAGCTGGTCGACCATGCGGAGGGCCTGGTCCCAGGTGGGCCACCACGGTTCGGCGCCGGCCTGGGCGGCTTCGATGTGCAGGGCCAGGCCTGTGGCCTTGGTCGCGGGGACCTTGTCGGGGTGTGCCCAGGACAGTCGCTCCCACGGGAACTGGCGGGGGCTGATCTCGCGGCGGACCTTGCGCAGGTGGAGCAGCTGGGCGTGGTGGAGCTCGATTGCTGCCGCGCGCTGGGCGTCCTTGGTCTTGCCGTCGCGCAGCAGCGTGGTGGTGTCGGGCGCTCCCGCGTCGGCGTACCAGGCGAGCTCCGCCAGGGCCTTCTCGGCTTCAGGCCGCAGATGCTCGATGACGTCGGCCACGTGCATCTCGATCTCGCGGTTGAGAGCGATGGCGAGGTCCGTGCGGGCCTTGGACCAGGCGTCGATGGCGATGCGTTCGGCCGCGACTCGGGCGGCGTGGGCCTCGAGCTCGGCCTGGTCGGCGGTGCCGGAGGCGTAGGCCGCGCGCAGGGTCTGGGTGGTGGCCTCGCGGGGCTTGAGGCTCTCGAGCCGGTTGAGGCGGTCGAGTGCTGCGGTGACGGTGTCGGGCAGCTCGTAGCCGGTGCTGGTGAGCAGGGCCAGGGTGGCGCGGACGGTGTTGTGGGCGTTGGCGCGGTGGTAGGTGTTCATGGGTCACTGCTCCTTATTGGTGAGGTTGACGACGCCGGTTGCGCCGTCGAGTCGGTCGGGGGTGCGCAGCGCGTTGAGCAGTGCGCCGCGTCGGGTGCGGATGGTCTCGACGTCGCGGGCCTGGGCTTGCTGCCGTTCGGCTTCGGCGTGGTGCCGGTCGCGGATGTTGGTCGCGAAGCGGCCGAGGGTTGCCGCCGCACCGGGGCTACCGGCGAGGCCGCTGGTCCGGCTGCGCGGTGGGCGCAGCTGGTCGCGGTCGATCAGTCCCGTGGTGTCGCCGTGGTGGTGGTCGGGGGTGAACAGTCGGGCGATGCGGACGTGGATCTCAGCCACCCTGGTTCTCCTGTCGTAGTTCGACGGCGCCGCAGCCACGGCACCGGGCCACGGTCACGCCGCGGACGCTTCGTGAGGGCGTGACGTCCCACCCGGGCCGCTCGCAGCGCGACCGGTGTGTGGTCGTTGTCGCCGCAGTGATCGGAGTGCCGGCGTGCATCTCAGCCACGAGGGCGCTCCTGTCGGATCTCGACGGTGGCGCCACACCCGCGACAGCGCGCAGTCGTGACGCCGTGGGCGGAGCCGGCCGGGTCGAGGTCCCACCCGGGCTGGTCGCAGTCGGGCTGATGCATCGGAGTTCTCTCGGTCATCGCCCGAACACTCCGATCACGACGAGCTGAGCCGACCCCGTCGGAACGGTGCCCTGCCACTGGAGGCTCACTGGGACCGTCGTGCCCGACGGGGCGAGAGTGCGCTGGTGCAGCACGGGCCGGGCCTCATTCGTCGAGGGCTCAATGTTCTCCGTCGAGGCCGGCCCCATCTCACCTGCGATGTTGATGCGCCCGGAGATCGACCCGCCCGAGAGGCCCGCGGCGCCTGCGACGAAGCCCGAGGCCATGACGACGCCCGTGCTCGCCCACGCCGGGATCGTGAGGTTCGCGCTGACGGCGACACCGAACGTTGCCGGCGGGGACGCTGCGCTGATCGAGCCGGTGTTGCCCGCGAACGTGACGGGGTTGGCGAGCGCGTCGTTGCTGATCGACCCGTTCGGTACGGCGAGATCGCCGGAGAACACCGCGTCACCTCCGACGTTCATCGCCCCGTCGAACCGGGCGTTGCCTTCGCCGTCGAGCTCCCACGTGTCGGCCTCGGACGCCAGGCGACCCGACGTGACCCGTAGGACGCCCTCAGCGACGCTCAGGCCCGCGTTCTTCAGCAGGTAGTTCACCCGCTGCCGGGTCTCCTCACGCACCTTCTTGACCTCGGACCACACCCGCGCGAACGGGTCGGTCTCCTGGCGCCGCCACTCACTGCTGCTCATGCCGTCTCCTCTCACGCGCCGCTGCGGCGCTGGGTCTCTGTCAGGCCGCCGAGGACACCAGCGACCTCTCTCGGGTCGGTGGTGGTCCCGTACTCGCGGCAGGCGCCCAGCGCCGGGCAGCCCCAGCACAGGCGGGCCGCGACACGCTGCTCAGCAGTGCTCTCCGAGGTCCACAAGCCCCGGTCGGGCATGGGGAGGGTCCAGCACGTCGGCGGGCTGCCCGCCTCGGTCAGCACGTCCAGGTGGGCCAGGAACTCGGCGCGGGCGGTCATGCGGCCACCTCGCAGCCGACGTGCGCGGTCTCGCCGCTGTCGACCAGCCACGGATCGAGCTGTTCACCGCAGCCCCTACAGGTGGTGTAGGAAGCGTCGGATGTGTAGGAGGTTCCTACGCTTCCTACGGTTCCTACAGGGGTGCTGAGAGGCCCGTAGAGCCCCCGGCCGAGCCTGACAATCCGCCCGGCTCGCTCAGCTCGGAGCAGGTAAGTCCCCGCATCCTTCTCGGTGAGGCTCAGGGTGTCGGCCACCTCCTTGGCCCTGACGCCCTCCGGCCGCTCCGTGACGTGTGCAACGACGCGAGCCGACGTGTCGCCCAGCCCTTCGGTCACCTTCGTCTGCTGTGCTGCCCGCGCCGCGTCGGCGAGTGAGGACCCGCGCAGCGTCCACGCACCGTCCGCCACTGTGATCGCGTACTCGCACTCAGGAACATCACGGCCGGTGACCCTCAGAACGCCGTCAGCCTCGTTGCGGGGCCGAGACAGGGACACGGTGAAGTCAGCGGCTCCGTTGAGGCCGTTGGTGCCACTGGTGCTGTCCATCCAGTCCTCGGACGCGGCCTTGCGGACGTGGTGCACCACCAGCAGCGTCGTCCCCGGGTGATCGTCGGACAGCGCCTTGAGATGGCCGCCGATGCGGTAGTCACGTGCGTAGGCAGACTCGCCGGGCAACGACGGCGGGGTGACCTTGCCGAGGGTGTCGAGCACCACGAGCGGACGGCGGTCGCCGTGCTGCTCGAGCCACGCCCGAGTCAGGTCGAGCACGTCGGCCGGGGTAGCCCTGGTCGTGTAGTGGAGCCCGGTAGGGATCGGCTCCTCGCCGAGCAGCCGACGGCACCGGTCCTGCAAACGGCGGTCGCCGTCCTCGAGCGCTAGCAGCAGCACGGGCCGCGCCTCGCCCACTGGAACCTTGCCGAACGCGCGCCCGCCGGCTGCGACGGCCAGGACGATGCCGAGGGTGGCCCAGGACTTGCCTGCCTTCGGAGGGCCGGTGAACAGGCCGAAGCCCTCGGGCACGATGCCCGGGACGGCCCAGGACAGCGGCGGGAAGCTCTGCGCGTCGAGCCAGTCGCCGGTACGAATGCGGTTGAGGATCTCGCCACTCATGCGACACCTCGCTTCCGCCAAAGCCGCCGAGCCGCGGCCGCGCGCTCTGGCTGGCCCCGTCGCTCCGCCATCACGGCGACGTCGTCTGCGAGGGCCGAAGGCATCACGGCCGCCCTAATCGCAGCCCACTCGGCCGCGAGCTCGGCGTCGTAGCGGCGCCGCTCCATCTCGGCCCCTGCGATGCACCCAGCCTCGTAGTAGGCCGTGGCGACCTCGCGGCCCCGGGGTGTCATCTCGTGGAGTGCTGGCACCCGCCGTGGGAGACTGGTTCCAGCTGAGGCGCCCACCTGAGCATCTGAGAGGCGGTCCGTTGCCCGCGGGCCGCTTTCTCGCTGTCTGGGGTCCGTCATGCCGCACCCGCCGGGATGGGGCGCAGCAGGGCCTCGTCAGCCTCGTTGAGGTCGACCTTGACCAGGCGGCCGACGCGGTAGGCCCTGAGGGTGCCGTCAGCGATACGTCGACGGATCGTGCGGGGGTGGACGTCGTAGCGCTTGGCTGCGGCGGAGACGCTGACCAAGGCGAGCGTCGATCGGTTCACGGGGAGCCTCCCGGGGCATTCGAAAATGCCCGGGGCTGCCCGGATGTCAACTAGAGTCTGTCAGCGATCCCCGCGAGAGTCACACGCGCCACGCCGTGCACCCTCAGGGTTTCCAGGATTGGGTCAAGCTTCCGCGCATTGACGGGCACGGTCTCCCCGCAGGTCTGGCACTCGAAGCGGTAGCGATGGCCGTAGTCCATGCCGGGCACTAGGTCTACTGGGGCGTGAGTTAGGCCCGAGCGTCCCAGCCTGCGGGCTTCGCCGAAGTAGGTCTGCAAGGCCTGCGAGCCCGCAGCGTCGATCCATGCCAAGAATCCATGTCGGGTCGACCCTGGCTCGCCATTCGGCCGGGCACGATGCGCCAGCCGCGCGACCATCTCCGGCGGCGCGGCCACGTCCTTGCCTCGGTGGTGACACTCGACCTCGAGCGTGAAGTCGACCACTGGATCGTTCACTGTCCACCCCCGACCATCGCGGATAGGGCTTCGGCGATCTGCGCGTCCCTGCCCTTCGCGGCGTGCTGGTAGCGCATCGCCGCCGACGGAGTCGAGTGGCCGAGCCGGGCCATGAGCTCGGCCAGCGTCGCGCCCGTGTGAGCGGCGAGGACGGCACCTGTGTGCCGCAGGACGTGCGGGGTGAGGTCTGGGCGCCCGATCGAGGCCCGAGCGCGGTTGAAGTGCCACAGGAAGGACGAGTGGGCCAGGTGGTCGCCGTCAGCGGCTGGGAACAGCAGGCCGTCCCTCCCCCAGGCGGCGTGCGTCGCGATGTGGTCGCGCAGCAGAGGCACCACGTGCGGCGGGATCGCGATGTCACGGCGTCCGGCGTCGGACTTGGTTTCCCCCACCACGAGCGCCCCGTTGGTGCGCACGACCGCACGTCGCACCTTGAGCACGCCGTTCTTGAGGTCGACGTCCTTGCGTCGCAGCTCGGCCGCCTCACCGAACCGCAGCGCACACCACGCCATGAGGACGACCATCGCGCGCAGACGCTCGGGCATCTCCGCGGCCAGCGCGGTCAGATCCTCGAGGGATGCTGGCTCGATCTTCTTCGCCCGCTTGGTCGCGCCGGCGCCCTTGACCCGGCACGGGCTCTTGACGACCTTGTCGCGGCGCTCGGCGTCACGGTAGATCGTCCGCAGCAGGGCGTAGGCGTGGGCACGGTAGGTGGGCCCGGTCTGCTCGTGCAGCGCGTCGTGCCAGTCCTCGACGTCGTCGAGCGTGACAGCGGTCAGCGGTCGCGTGCCGAACGTCGGGAGGATGAAGCGCTCGAGGAGACGCTCGTAGTGCTCGAGGGTGCGGGGCTTGAGCGGCTTCTCTGCGTGCTGGCGCCTGCGCAACCACCCGGCCGCGTACTCCCCGAACGTCGTGACCGCCTTGGCGCGGCGGCGCTCGGCAGGCGCGACCCACGTGCCCTCAGAGATCATGCGCCGCTCGAGAGCCAGCCACGCCTCTCCGTCGAGCTGCGTGTCGAAGGTCGAGGTGGCCGTGTGCCGGGCGAGGTCCGGGCCGATGTAGGACGCCTGCCATCGCTTGCTCGGCAGCCTGCGGAGCTTGCCGAATCCTCGTCGCGCTGCCACCCGTGACCACCTCTCGTGCACCCTGCGTGCACTAACAGAGTACCCCCGTGTCCTCTTGTGTCCACGTCCGACACTCGTTACTGTGAGCCGTATTCGCAGGTGAGAGGCCCGTATCCGCAGGTCGGTCCAGTCACGACGATGGGCCGGTGTTACTGGTTCGAGTCCAGTCGCGGGAGCACCCGAGGGCCCCACCCGTGGTGGGGCCCTTCGTCATCCTGGGGTTCGCCTCCGTCGCGAGCGGGAGGTGGCCGTCCACGGCTCCACCGTGCGGCCGAGGCCCGCCGACGCCGGCGCACCTAACGTCGTCCTCATGGAGAACGACGAGACCGGCCCCGCGCCCGAAGCGTCCCAGGGACGGCCGCAGATGCTCGGTGTCGGCATCGCCCTCGGCGTCGCCGTCGGGACGGCGATCGGCGTCGCGACCGACAACGTCGGCCTCTGGCTGCCCATCGGTGTGGCGCTGGGCGTCGCGATCGGCTCGGCTCTCGGCGCCGGACGCGACGGCGACCGCCCGACCGGCTGAGGGCCAGGACCTCAGACCCTGGTGAGTGTCCGTCGCCCGGCGTACGACGGGAGGAAGGGCGGGTACCGCCGGTCCCTGCACAAGAACGTGGAGCGACGGCGTCCCGCGCGGTGGCGAGGAGGACGAGATGGCTCACGACTGGCATGCAACCCTCCACCTGTCGGACGCCGACGACCCGAGGGCGGACACGGCGATGACCACGGCGCACGTGGTGCTGACGACGCGCGACACCACGCTGCACGGGTACGGCTACGCGCGCCGCAACCCCGGCGACGTCGACGTGCCTGAGGTGGGCGAGGAGCTCGCTGCGGCTCGCGCGCTGCGTGACCTTGCCGACCGCCTGCTCAAGGCGACGTCCGACGACATCTCCGAGATCGAGCACCGCGCGATCCACCTCGGTCGCTGAGATCGGCGCCGACGGCCCGCAGTTCAGTCTCGCTCGCGCAGCGCCCGACGGCGTCCCTCGAGCCCCACGAGGTCAGCGAACGCGGCCTGGTACGCGTCGGGCTCGGCCGTCGCGTCCATGCGCTGCAGCCGTCCCCGCGCCTCGGCGATCTGCCGCGTGAGGCCGAGGTCGACGAGCGCGTCGACGACGCCGCGCACGTAGTCGTCGATCACGTCGGGCCGGTCCTCGGGCAGGGGTGCGACCGCGAGCTCGGTCACCAGCCCGGCGACGGGGCTCGCGGCCTCGTCGCGGACGCGCTCGACCCAGCCGGAGGGCTGCGCTGCGGCCGCGGCGAGCCCACCGGCCGCGCGGATCGCCTCGTGGACCGCGCGCAGCGCGGGCACTGTGAAGGCGTCACCGGGCAGCGCGTCGAACTCCGCCGGGTCGACCGTCCCGGGGTGCTGCAGCACCGCCTCGAGCGCGTTGCGCTCGAGGCGCGCGACGGGGTCCGTGCGGTCGGGGGCAGCAGGGCGCGTGGGGGCCTCGCGACCGCCCGGGCCAGGGCCTCGCGCGCCCGGCATCGTCGGATCGTCCCGGCGCGCGGTGTCCCGCTGTGCCACCGGCGCGTTGCGCTGCCGCCCTGCCGTGGTGACCGCGGAACGCACCGAGTCGAGCTCCATCCCGAGCCACCCCGCGAGCATGCGCGCGTACTCGGGCTGCAGCGCCGCGTCCCGGATGCCCGCCACCACGGGCGCGGTCGCGCGCAGCGCGGCAACCCGCCCCTCGGCGGTCTCGAGGTCATGCGCGCGCAGGGTCGAGCGGAGGACGAACTCGAACAGCGGCTGGCGTGCGGCGACGAGGGCCCGCACGGCCTCCGGCCCGCGTGCCTGTCGCAGCTCGCACGGGTCCATCCCGCTCTGCTCGACCGCGACGAACGTCTGCGCGTAGAAGCGCTGGTCCTCGCCGAACGCGCGCAGCGCGGCCTTCTGCCCGGCCGCGTCGCCGTCGAACGTGAAGATGATCTCGCCGCCCACCGAGGTGCCCGAGGACAGCTGCACGCCCGCGCCCGCCGAGGTGTCGCCCACCAGACGGCGGACCACCCGTGCGTGGTCGGGGCCGAACGCCGTGCCGCACGTCGCGACCGCCGTCGGCACCCCGGACAGGTGAGCGGCCATCACGTCGGTGTACCCCTCGACCACCACCACCTGCTTGGCCTTCGCGATCTCGCGCTTGGCCAGGTCGATGCCGTAGAGCACCTGGGCCTTCTTGTAGAGCGCCGTCTCGGGGCTGTTGAGGTACTTGGGGCCCTGGTCGTCGTCGAAGATCTTGCGTGCGCCGAAGCCGACGACGTCTCCCGTCACGTCGCGGATGGGCCACACGAGGCGTCCGCGGAACCGGTCGTACAGGCCCCGGTTGCCCTGGCTCATGAGCCCGCTCGCCGTGAGCTCGGCCTCGGTGAACCCCTTGCCGCGCAGGTGCCGCAGCAGGTGGTCCCAGCCCTGCGGGGCGAAGCCGACGCCGAAGTGCTCGGCTGCCGAGCGGTCGAAGCCGCGCTCGGCGAGGAAGGTGCGGCCGGCGGCGGCCCCGGGGGTCAGGAGCTGCTCGGCGTAGAACGCGGCGGCGTAGCGGTGCGCCTCGAGCAGACGCTGGCGCCGCCCGGGCTCCTCGCCAGGCCGCACCGCGCCGCCGTCCTCGTAGCGCAGCTGGATGCCCACGCGGCCCGCGAGGTGCTCGACCGCCTCGGTGAACGGCAGCCCGTCGATCTTCTGCAGGAACGAGATGACGTCCCCGCCCTCGCCGCAGCCGAAGCAGTGCCACAGGCCCACCTGAGGACGCACGTGGAACGACGGCGAGCGCTCGTCGTGGAAGGGGCACAGCCCCTTCATCGAGCCCACGCCGGCGGGCTTGAGCGTCACGTGCTCGCCCACGACCTCCTCGATCCGGGCGCGCTCGCGGACGGCCGCCACGTCCTCGCGTCTGATCCGGCCGGCCACGGCGTGAGTCTAGGTGCTGGCCGGCGCCCCGACGTCGCCGCTCCACCGCGGCGACGTCCGCGGACCGCGGCACGCGGTCAGGTCGGGGCGTCGCGCGAGAGCGGGTCGAGCGCGCTCGAGAACCGCCGCGGCTTCAGTCCCCCGAACCGCGCGCTGTCCGCGAGGACGTCGAGCCCCACAGGTCTCCCGAGGAGGCGTTCGAGCGCCTGGCCCGCCTGCCGGGCGGCGGTGAGGCCTGCAGGTGTACCGGGCGAGGCGGGCAGCGCCGTGAGGTGGACGGCGCCAGCCGCGTCCTGGTGCAGCTCCCAGGCCGCGAGCCCGTGCCCCTGGAGCACCTGCGTCGCGTCGACCGAGGGACGCCAGCTCCCGTCGGCGTGCTGATAGCGGACCGGTGCCCGTCCCTCGAGGCCGTGCACCTCGACCGTGCCGTCGGCCCGACGCCGCAGCGACCCGTGGTCGCCGGTCCGGTAGCGCAGCAGCGGCAGGTAGGGGTTCTCGTCGGTGGTCACGGCGATCTCCCCGCGCACGCCGTCGGGGCAGGGCACGCCGTCGGCGTCGAGCACCTCGACCCACACCCGGCGCGGCAGGACCACGTGCGGACCGTCGTCCCAGCGCGCCGCCACCGGACCCGTCTCGCGCAGCCCGTACAGGTCCAGCAGCGGGACGTCCCACGTCTCCCCGACCAGGGCCCGGACCGCGGGGGTCAGGTGCGCGGCACCGCTGACGAGGGCGAGGGGGTGCAGCACGAGCCCTGCTCGCACCAGCTCGACCAGGCGGACCAGCGGCAGCGGCGAGGTGCTGACCACCTGGGGGTCCCAGGCGGCGAGGAAGCGCTCACGGTCACCCGGAGCGTTCCACGCGGCGTCGTCCAGGTTGACCCGGGCCATCACCGGTGCCGCAACCTCGTCCGGTCGCGGGAACGCCGTCATCGCCGAGGCGTAGGTGAAGGCGGCCCGCTGGTCCACGAGGTTGACCAGGCCGAGGCGGTCGGGCTCGGCGTGCCACGCGACGCCCGCGTCGCCCATCAGGCGGTGCAGCAGCAGCAGGTCGGCCGCGACCGTCACGGGGTGCAGCGGGATGCGCAGCGCCGCGCCGGTGGACCCCGAGCTCGTTCCCTCGAGCACGCGGTCGAGAGCGACGTCGAGCGGGACCAGGTCGGCGACGCCGCCGCGAAGGTCGTCCCGGTCGAGCGTGGGGAGCGCCGTGAGCGGGGTCGTGCCCGACGACCGTCCCTCACGTGCGCGGCGGCGGTAGCGCGGCACCTGCTCGTGGGCGCGCGCGACGAGCGCGTCCACCCACGCCGGGGGTGCGCCAGCGTCGGGGCCGGGGGCCGCCGCGTGTCGACGGGGTGCGCCGCGCAGGGCCGCGAGATCGTCCGACGTGAGCCGGTCCCCGGTGCGGTGCACCCAGGTGGGGGCCGACGGGTCCGACGTCACGGCGGTCAGCACGCGGGCTCCGGCGGTGTCGAGGGTCGGCCACCGGGCGACATCGTCGAGGGCGAGCGCGGACATCGGCTGGTACTCGTCGAGCACGTGCTCGACGGGCGCGCGCTCGGGTGGCGCCTGGTCGGCCGGCGGCTGCTCGCTCGCCCCGCGGGCGTGGGTGGGCTCGGTCATCAGTAGTTGGCGTACTGGGCCGCCGCCTCCTTCGCCTTCTTCTCGGCGAGGGCGCGCGCGAGCTCCTCGGCGCGACGCACCTCGAGAGCCATCGCACGTGAGGCGGCCTCACGGTGCTCGGTGCTCACCGCGAGCCACCTGTCGGCCGCGTGCTCGGCGGACTCGCCCGCGGGCAGGAGCCCACCCGCGGCGAGCGCCGCACGCGCAGCCTCCTCGCGACCCGACGGCTCGTGCACCCACGTGCGCGGGTCGCGCACCGGCGCGAGACCGTGCGCGAGCCTCTCGATCACGCGCAGGGCCCAGCGCGCGAGGTCACCCGTCTCCTGCACCGCCTCCCGGACGCCCGCGTGGACGTGCAGCGCCGGGTCCAGCACGAGCCAGCACGCGACGCCGGCGCCCGCGCGCACCACGCGCGGGGCGTCGACCCCCAGCGACGTGTCGAGGCGCGTGAGCGCCCGTGCGTCGAGGACGGTGCCGTCGAGCACGACGAGCACGTCGCAGACGAGTGCCGGGATGTCCGCCGCGCGGTCGAGCAGGTCGGGCGGGGTCCGCGCGAGGCGTTGCCGCAGGCTGGCCAGCGCCGGGCCCGGGCGGAGCTCCTCAGCCACGGGCCGCCTCCCCGGCGGACCGGGCCCACAGGCGGCGCGCGAAGGCGCGCGCGAACCGGACGAGGTCCTCGTCGCCGTCGACCAGGTGCACGTCGTAACCGAGGGCGACCGCCGCGATGCGGTCGGCGTACGCAGCCGCGCCCCGCAGCACGAGGGTGCCGCCCCCGCCGGCCGCGTCGACCGCACGCGCCGCGATCCCGGTGCTCGGGTCCCCGCGCCGGTCCTTGTCGGCGTCCTCGGCCCGACGGTAGAGGCTGAACGGGTCGACGACGTCCTCGAACATCGAGATCACCCCGGCGTCGGAGATCACGGCGACGTGCGTCGCGCGCTCCCCCGTCCGGAGCGCCGGCCGCGGCGTCAGGTGGGTGCGTTCGAGCAGCGGGAGCGGGAAGGACGTGCCACCACCGAAGTGCGCGACGACGGCGGCGAGGACGGCGTCGGCATCACGGGTGAACCCGTCGGTCCCCGCCACCTGCCCCCGACCGCTCCAGGTGGTGGCCTGCACGCGGGCGCCGGCCCGCAGGGCGGACAGCGCGAGGACGGCGCCGGCGAGCGCGATCGGCGCACGCGCGACCTTCGGGTCGGGCATCGAGCCGGACGAGTCGAGGTACAGGTCCAGGTCGACCGGACGCGACTCGGGGCGGCTCGGGTCCTCGCGGTGCACGTCCCGGCGCACCGTCGTCAGGCCGGGCACGACGACGGGTGACGCGCTCACCGTGGCCGTCCAGTCGACGTCGGCCAGGTCGTCGCCGAGCTCCCACGCCTCGAGGCCGCCGAGCAGCTCCTCACGCGGCTGAGGCACCGGGACCGGCGGGAAGGGGACCAGGTGCGGGGTCGCGTGCTCGCGGTACCAGGCGGCCGCGACCTGCGCCGAGTCGACCGTGAGCCCGAGCGCCCGCACGGCCGCGAGGGCGTCGGCCGGCGCGAAGCCCTGGCCGTGCCCCGAGCCGGCCCCACCCCCGCCCGGGTCGGGACCGAAGGCTTCCCCGCCCGTGCCGTCGGCGTCCCCCGCGGCCCCGTCGGACGTGGCCGCGTCGCCGACGACGGCGGGATCGAGGGCCGGGTGCACCACCGGCTCGCCGAGGGACGGGTCCCCCGCGAGGCCCGCCGGGACCTGGTCGCCGCCCTCCCGGTGGCGGCAGGTCGCCAGGCGGCGGTCGGGCTCCCAGCTCTCGAGCTCCTCGGCGAGCGTGGTGCGCACGAGGGCCGCGAAGCCGCCCGCCCCCGCGACGGGGTCGCGCGCGTACACCCGCACCAGCCGCGCGCACAGGTGAGCCGCGTCCTCGGGCACCGCGCCGTCGGGGTTGGTGAGCGTCCCACGCGACGTCTCCCAGAGCAGCTCGTAGGTGCGGGCCACCAGCTGGAACAACCGGTCGTCCGGTCGGGGGCGCCCGAGCGCGGCGTACAGCTCGAGCACGGGCACGTCCGCGGCGCGCTGGAGCCTGTCGTTGATCAGCAGGTCGGCCCACAGGTTCGCGACCGTGCCCACGAGCCGGTCGGCATCGACGAGGCCCGTGCGCACGCGGGCGGCGGTGCGGGCGGCGGTGAGCAGGTCGCCAGGTGCGAGCACGTGGTGGCCCACCTCGTGGGCGAGCGCCGCGAGCGCGTGCCCCTCGATCCGCCGGGCACGCACCTGCGCGAGGTCGATGTGCACCTCGACGTCGGTGCACGAGAACCAGGCGAACGAGCCGGCGTCCGGCACCGGTTCCTCGTGCAGGGTCGGTCGGTGCATGCGGGTGGGCCGCCCCCACGCCGCGAGGGCGCGGGGCCACACCTCGAGCCACTGCTCGGCGAGGGCGTTCATGCCGCGACCCGTCGCGGAAGCCGCACGACGTCGACGCAGTACGAGTGGGCGCGGCTCACGAGGGCCACGGGGCCCGGCCACGCCGGGGCGTCGACGGCGACGAGCCCCGTGACCTCGTCGGTCCAGGGGACGACGCCCACGTGGGGCGCGCCGTGCGCGGGCGGGCGGGGCCGCCCGGTGACGCCGTCGGCGGCCGCGTCACCGAACCGCGTGATCGCACTTCCGTGGACGTCGGCCACGACCAGCCACGCGACGTCGTCGGCCTCGACGAGCCACCCCGGTCCACCCTCGGCGGGGCCGACCCAGCCCAGCACGACCGGCCGCCTCAGCCACGGGCCGCCGAGGCCACGGAACCCCCCGTGGCGTGCGAGCACCCCCGGAGCGGTGCGGCTCCCGGGCCACCACCAACGGTCGGCCCGGTGCGGCGTGAGCACGGCCTCCCCGAGACGGGACGGATCGGCGGCGAGCTCGGCGGGCAGGTCGAGCGCGGCGACCGCGACCGCCCGGGGCAGCTCGTCGACGGCGGCCAGCGCGGCGTCACGGAAGCGCGCGAGGCCGCTGCGCCAGGCGGCCACGACGACGACCGACCGCACCCGAGCGGCGAGGTCGGCACCGGCCGTCACGCCCTGCTCGGCCGTGGCCGCCGCTGCGACGCGCCTCAGCCAGGCGTCCAGGTCTCCCTGGCGCGCGACCGTCGGTGCCGCCGCGACCATCGCCCCGACCACGGGGCGTGGGTCGACCGCGAGCCACGGGACCGCCGTCGCCGCGACTGCGAGGGCCCGGTGCTCGGGTCCGTGCGCGCCCGCGCGCCCCTGGGCGCACAGGGCGGCCGCGGACCCGACGAGCGCCTCGAGCGTCGCGTCGAACCGGTCCTCCGGCAGTGCGACCTCGAGCCCCCGCACGAGCCCGGCCACCTCGGCCGTGGTGCGCAGCAGGTCCTCGGGTGCCGCGCCCTGGGCGGCAGCGCGACGCAGCACCTCGTTGAGCGCGGCCCGACGCCGTCGCACCGCCGCCCCCGCGGGCGAGGCGGGGTCGAGCAGCGGCACCTGCACCTGCACCTGCGGGTCCGACGTCATCCGCCGCTCCAGCGCAACCAGGCCAGGTAGCTCGAGTAGCGCTGGTGGGCGTACTTGAGCGCGAGCGCGTCGTCGTAGACGCTCCCGTAGAGCTTGATCGCGTCCTGCCAGAGGGCGAGGAGCTCCTCGATCCGGGCGGTACGGCGCAGCACCTCCTGCTCGGTGAGGCCGTGCGTCCCGCGATCGAGCTCGGCGAGGATCTCGCCCACCGGGTCCTGCGAGTCGAGGCCCTCGGCGTCGTACTGGCGGCACGTCGTGTCGAAGAGGTCGCGGATCCACGACACCCGGTCGCTGCGCAAGGCCTCCCGGTCCGCCTGCTCGAAGCTCGGCGCCTGCAGGTCGGGCTGGAGCTTGTCGTGCAGCACGAAGGGCAGCACCGCCCGCAGGTCCTCGAGAGTCACCTCTGCGTTGCCCCGGAAGTAGGCCATCGCCTTGGCGTAGAGGATGAGCGACTGCAGGGCACGGACGGACAGGCCGTTGAGCGTCTGTGCGCCCACATCGGCGAGGCGGTCCTTGCCCGTGTCGGCCGCGGTCAGCAGGTGCGGGTCCACCCCGGCCAGCCGGGCCGTGTCCTTGGTCCGGTACTCGAGCTGCCAGGCCGCGCGCTCGAGCACCTCGAGCTGGGAGCTGAAGTACTCGAGCCGACGGCGCACCGGGGCCGGCAGCGCGACCGCGAGCACCTCCGCGTGCACACGGTCGTGCTCCTCGGCCGAGAAGACGATCTCGGGCGGGACGTTCTCCTCGGGCCGCAGCCCGCGCTCGGCACGCGTGACGAGGTCGCCGAGGAACCGGCTGTTGAAGGCGAGCGCCTTCACGACGACGTCGATCCGGTCACGCAGGGCGTCGACCACCTGGAACGTGCCGCCGCCGGCGTCGTCGTTGGCCGTGAGGTACCAGGCCGAGGCGCCCGTCTCGTAGATCTGGTCGAACACCTCGACGTACCCGTCGGCGAGCACCGTGAGCAGCGCCGACTGCGTCTTGGTCGGGATCCGGTTGTACTCGTCGACGATCTTGACCCGCATGCCGAGCCAGGTGCGCCACGCGACGTCGATGTCCGAGAGCCGCTCGGCGGCGACGAGGTCGCGCGGCAGCGGGGTGCCGAAGAGGTCGCTCACCGTCAGCTGCGGGTGGCCGTGCTGCATGGCCCGACGCACGTCCCGCACCGGGTAGCCGGCGAGCACACCCATGAGAACCGCACTGGCCGTCTTGCCCCGGCCTGGGCCCCCGACGAGCAGGCAGCGGCCTCGCACAGCGAACGTGAGCAGCGGGAGCAGGACGAAGCTCGAGTACGACTGGTCGGTGGGCAGCTCGACGACCGCACGGGTGTCCCCGAGCCGGTAGGCGGTGCGGGCGACCGACGGGTCGGAGAACTCGACGTCGTAGTGGGGGCTGATGATCGCGTGGTTGACCATCCAGAAGTACGCCTGGCGCAGCTTCTCGTCGAGGGCGGGGCCGGCACCGGAGCCGGCGTCCGCGCTCGCGGCGGGACCCGCGGCGAACAGCCTGTCCACGTCGAGCTGCGCTCCGGGCCGTGCGGCGGGGTGGCTCGACGGCCGGGTCGGTGCGCGCGACACCTGGTCCATCTCGCGGGTGCCCGCGGGCGCGGGCGTGGGCGGGTCGGGCTGCGGCACGGGGCGAGTCTGGCACGGCGGGTCGTCGTCGCGACGTTGCGGACCACGCTGCGAGCCGGGGTTCAGTGCACCTCGTGCACCTCGTGCACCTCGGCGCCACGCTGCGGCAGCGGCTCGGACATGTGCCGGGGCGTGGCCACGAGCGGCTCGACCAGCGCGAGGGCCGCCTCGAGCCGCGCGGCGCGCGAGCCGCGCAGCTCGTGCCACGGGGCCCCGCCGGCCGCCGCCTGGGTCGCGAGGACCTCGCGGAACCTCTGCTGCATCGCGTGACGCACGTGCTCGCCGTCGCGCAGCCCGTCCTGGACGAAGTCGATCTCGTCACCCGTGAGGAGGTAGAGGTCGGGGACGCGCCGGGCCGCGAGCGCCTCGACCGACGGCGACCGGGTGCCCACGTAGCGCTCGTGCCAGACGGTGGTCGCGAGCACGTCCGTGTCGCACACGACGAGCGGCAGCGGGGTGGTCGCCGCCGCGGCGTCCTCCCGTCGCGCCTGCTCGCGCGCGACGAGGTCGAACTCGGCGCTGTGCCAGGGCGCTGCGAGGCCGCCGGGACGGTCGACGCTCCACTCGCGGCCGAACTCGAGCACCGGTGCGATCCCGTGGTGGCGCGCGAGGTCGGTGGCGAGGGTCGTGGTCCCCGTCGACTCGGCCCCCAGCACCACGACCCGCCGGGCGAACCACGCGCGGACGGCCGCGGGCAGCGCCCACCAGTGGCCCGCCGGGTCGGCCCGCACCGCCGAGCCGGAGACCGGGACGGCGACGCGGCCGGGGTCCACCTGCACCCAGCGGGCGTCGAGGCGGCGCGCGAGCTCGCGGCCGTAGGCGTCCGACGTCAGCACCGCGTCGACCGGGGCGTCCAGCAGCGAGCGCATGAGCGCGACGTGCAGGTCCCACAGGTGCGGGTCGGCGTAGTCGACGGGCGTGTCGTCGACGGCCGTCACGACCCGTGCGCCGGGCACCTCGCTGCGCAGCCAGTCCGCCCGCGTGCCGACGGGTACGGACTCGGCCGTGGACCCGAGCACCTGGACGGTCACGCGTGCGCAGCGCGACAAGGCCGTGCGGACGAGGTTCAGGTGCCCCGCGTGCAACGGGTAGAACTTCCCGATCACGAGGCCGTGGGCGTGGCGGGCGGTCATGCGGGCCCGACGCCGGCGTCCGCGTGGGCCGACGGCGGCGTACCGGCGGGGGTCGCGTCCGCCGCGGCACCCACGGCGGCGGCCCGTCGCCACGTCCGCAGGCCGTGCACGCACAACCCGATGAAGAGGAGGTAGAGGGCCGCGGTGACGTAGAGCCCCAGGCCGACGTACAGGCCGACCAGGAGCACGTCGGTGAGGATCCACACGTACCACGTGCCGATCCACTTCCGGTTCAGCATCAGCTGGGCCACCAGGCTGAGCCCGGTGGTCAGGCCGTCCCAGAACGGGACGGTCGAGTCGGTCCACGTCCCGAGCACCCAGGTCAGGACGGCGGTCGCGGTGAGGGCGGCCACGACGGCCACGGGCCAGGCCCAGCGCGGCGCCGTGCGGACCGTCAGCGGCCCGCGGTCCTCTCCGCCGCGCACCCACCACCACCAGCCGAGCACCCCGAGCACGAGGTACACCACCTGGAGCGCGGCGCCCGCGTACAGGCCGCTGCCGACGAACAGCACGGCGAAGACGACGTTGTTGGCGATGCCGACGGGGAAGGTCCACACGTTCTCGCGCGCTGCGAGCCACACGCACACCGCACCGGTGACGAATCCGAGGATCTCGAGGGGGTCCACGGCGGAACCCTAGGGCGACCGGCCGCGCTCAGGTGGTTCGTCCGAGGGACGGGCGCGCCAGGCGTGCGTGCCACTCGGCCGCGCTCACGTCCGTGAGCGAGGCGACCTGGTCCACGACCACGCGCAGCCGCGCCGCGTCGTCGGGCGCCTGCGCCCAGTCGGCCGCGAAGGGTGGCTCGAGGGCGTCCGGGCCGCGCGCCGTGAGCTCTGCGACGAGGTCCGCGACCAGCTCACGCTGACGTCGGTAGAGCGGCTCGGCCTCCCGCGGTGCCATGACGTAGGTCACCGCGAGGCCCTTGAGCACGAGGATCTCGGCGAGCGTCGACGACGGCACCACGAGCTCGGCCGCGTAGCGCGTGAGCGGCCCGGGCCCGTACCGCTCACGGGTCGCGTCGATCGCGGCACCGGCGAACCGTCCGATGAGCTGGCTCGTCATGTCCTTGAGCGCCGCGAGCGCGCGCCGCGACCCGTCGTGGCCCCGCACCCAGGGGTCCAGGCCCGGCAGCCGCTCCATCGCTGCCTCGAGCTCGCCGTCGGGCACCGCACCGCCGTACCAGGCACGCACCTCCGCGAGCACGCGGGCGCGCTCGTCGCCGTGGTCGAGCACCGCGAGGTCGAGGCGGCCGCCCACCACCGCGTCCTCGACGTCGTGCACCGAGTAGGAGATGTCGTCGGCGAGGTCCATCACCTGCGCCTCGAGGCACCGCACGGCCGCGGGCGCCCCCGAACGCAGCCAGGTGAAGACGGCGACGTCGTCCGCGTAGACCCCGAACTTGGGCGAGATGCGCCCACCGTGGCGCGCCGGGGCCTCGTGCGCGGGCCACGGGTACTTGACCGACGCGTCGAGGCTCGCGCGGGTGAGGTTGAGGCCCACGCCGCGCCCGCCGGGGCCCGTGACCTTGGGCTCGAGACGCGTGAGCAGGCGCAGCGTCTGCGCGTTGCCCTCGAAGCCGCCGACGGCGGCGCTCACCTCGGCCAGGGCGCGCTCACCGTTGTGCCCGAACGGCGGGTGGCCGAGGTCGTGCGCGAGGCAGGCCGTGTCGACCACGTCGGGGTCGCAGCCCAGCGCCTTGCCGAGCTCGCGCCCCACCTGGGCGACCTCGAGCGTGTGCGTGAGCCGCGTGCGCACGAAGTCGTCGGTCGCCGGGCCCAGCACCTGGGTCTTGGCGCCCAGTCGGCGCAGCGCCGAGGAGTGCACGAGCCGAGCGCGGTCGCGCTCGAACGGCGTGCGCTGCTTGCTCTTGGGTGCCTCGTCGACCCAGCGTTCGCGATCGGCGTCGGTGTAGCCACCCTGGTCAGCGTGCACACCCGCACCCTAGCCAGCGAGCCGGGGAGCACGCGGGACCTGGGGCCGCTGGCCGCACCCGAGCGCGGCCGCGCACCGCTACCGCAGGCGCCAGATGCCCACGGAAGGTCCCGTGCCGGGCACACGCAGCGCGCCGCCACGGCGCTCGACGTCCGGACCGTGGAGCGTGCTCACGTCGGCCGCGAGGTGACCCGGCAGGTCGACGCCGTCCCACGGGGCACGTGCGACCGCGACCAGCACGCGCTCGTCGGGCGTCTCGCGCAGGAAGACGACGGCGTCGTCGCCAACCGCCACCCAACGCATCCCGCCGCGGCGCAGCGCCGTCGACGCACGACGGACCGCCACCAGGTCGCGGTAGGTGCGGAAGGTCGCGTCGTCCCGACGGTCGGGGCGGTCCCAGGGCATCGTGACGCGCGCGTGCTCGCCGTCCTCCCCCGTGGCCCCCACCTCGTCGCCCGCGAAGACGAGCGGCGTGCCCGGGTAGGTCATGAGCAGGCCCACGGCCACGTCGACGGCCTCGCGCGAGCCGAGCACGGTGCGGATCCGCGCGGTGTCGTGCGAGCCGAGCATGTTCCACTGGTGCGCCGTGACCGTCCACGGCACGGCGGCCGCGAACTCGCGCATCGTGGCGGCCATGGCCGAGCCGGGACGCCGCGGCTGGGGCACCGGGAGGCCGAGCGCCCGCCGTCCGCCGTCGGGCGGCGCGAGCCACGACCACACGGGACGGCTGAAGCCCGAGTAGTTCATGTTCGCGTGCCAGCCGTCGCCGAGCAGGTCGTCGGTCGCGTCGTGGAAGTGCTCGCCCACCAGCAGCGCGTCGGGGTTCGTCGCCTCGAGCGTGCGACGCACACGTCGCGCGACCTCGTGCGTGAGATCGGTGTCGCGGTACCGGCCGGTCATGTTCGCCACGTCGATCCGCCAGCCGTCGAGGGCGAACGGTTCACGCAGCCAGCGCGCGACCACGGAGTCGGGGCCGTCGACGAGGCGTCGGGCGAGCCCGGGTGCGCGATGGTCGAGCTTGGGCAGCGACGCGTGCCCGAGCCACCCCACGTGCGCCCCGTGCTCGTACAGGTAGTACCCGGCCTCCTCGCTGGTCGGGTCGCTCGTCGCGCGCGCGAACCACTCGTGGGCGTCGCCGGTGTGGTTGGTCGTGAGGTCGCCCATGATCCGCATGCCACGTGCGTGCACCGCACGTGCGAGCGACGCCAGTGCCTCGTCACCGCCCAGCACGGGGTCCACGTGCTCGAACGTCGACGCGTCGTAGCGGTGGTTCGAGCGCGCCGGGAACACGGGCGTCAGGTAGAGCACGTCGACGCCCAGCCGCTCGAGGTGGTCGAGGCGCTGCTCGATCCCGGCGAGGTCACCGCCGTAGAGCTGTCGCGGCGTGCTGGGGCCCACGTGCACGGGCTCGTCGTCCCAGGCGGCCGGCTCGGCCCAGTCCGGGACCGGTCGCTCACCGCCCGAGCGGGCGAACCTGTCCGGGAACACCTGGTAGACGACGGCGTCGCGCGCCCAGGCAGGCGGGGACCCGTGCACCGTGACACGGAAGTCGGCGGCGTCCGGGACGTCCCGCGCGTGCAGGCCCGTGCCGTTGAGCCAGCGGTAGCCGTCGGGCTCGTCGAGCAGGAACCGGTACGACGTGACCGGGTTGTGCACGTCGAGCTCGGCCACGTACCAGCGCTCGTGCTCGTCCGCCCGGTCGAGGCGGGCCTCGACCACGTGCGGCTCGCCGTCGCGCACCTGACGCAGGTGCACGCCGCGCTCGGCCCTCCCCGCAGGAACGCGCACGCGCACGGGCACGCGGTCACCCAGGGACGCCGGCGCGTCGACGAACAGCGCGCTGCCGTCATGGTGCGGCTCGCGCAGCAGGTGCTCCTCCGTCATCCCTTGACGGCTCCCGCCGTGAGGCCGCCCACGATGTACTTCTGCAGGAAGAGGAACAGCAGCACCACGGGCACCGCGGCGATCACCGCGCCCGCGGCGAACAGACCCCACCGCGCCTCGAGCAGGTCGGACACCCAGCCGTAGAGACCCACCGCGAGCGTCCAGTTGCGCTCCGACTGGAGGATCACGCGCGCGATGATGAACTCGCCGAACGTGCTGATGAACGACAGCAGGCCCACGACGGCGAGGATCGGCGCGACCAGGCGCAGGATGATCGTCCAGAAGATCTGGGAGTGCGACGCGCCGTCGATCTTGGCGGCCTCGTCGATCTCGCGCGGCACGGTGTTGAAGAACCCGTACATCAGGAACGTGTTCACGCCGAGCGCGCCACCGAGGTACACGAGGATGAGCGCGAGCTTGCTGTTGAGGCCGAGGGCCGGCACCACGTTCCCGAGGCCCAGGAGCAGCAGGAAGATCGCGACGAACGCGAGCATCTGCGGGAACATCTGGATGACGAGCAGCGCCGTGAGGCCCACCCGTCGTCCCGAGAAGCGGAAGCGCGAGAACGCGTACGCCGCGGCCGCGCCCATGATCACCGTGCCGATGCCCGTGATCGTCGCGATGACCAGGGTGTTCGCGGTCCAGTGCCAGAAGTACGTGTCCTGGAGCGCGGCGAAGTTCTCGAGCCCGACGTCGGCGAAGAGCCGGTTGGAGCCCGTGAGCGTGCCCCGGCTGCTCAGCGCGGCCGAGAAGACGTACACGATCGGGAAGGCCGCGTAGACGACGGCGAGCACGCCCACGACGTGCCGCCAGCCGACCTCGAGGAAGAACTTCCGTCCGGTCAGCCTGCGGTGTCCCGAGGCGTCCATCGCCCGGCCCGTGCCCGCAGCGGTCTGGGTGGCCATGTCAGATCTCCTCGAGCTTGCGGGTCTGCCGGAAGGCGATCGCCGAGATGGTGCCGACGATCAGGAAGATGACGATGGACAGCGCGCTCGCGAGGCCGTAGTTCTTGGGCGCCGAGCCGTCGACACCCGAGACGGAGTAGACCATCGAGATCAGGATGTCGGTGTGCCCCAGGGGTACCGACGCGTCGGCGAAGCGCGGACCGCCCTGCGTGAGCATGTAGACGAGCGTGAAGTTGTTGAAGTTGAAGGCGAACGACGCGATGAGCAGCGGCCCGGTCGCGACCAGCAGGAGCGGCAGGACCACCGAGCGCCACGTGCGGAACCGCCCGGCGCCGTCGATCTTCGCGGCCTCGAGCAGGTCTCCCGGGATCGCCTGGAGCGCTCCCGTCGCGATGAGGAACATGTACGGGAACCCGAGCCAGAGGTTCACGCCCAGCAGCGAGAGCTTCGCGAGCCACGGGTCGGTGAGCCAGCCGATCTCCGCCCCACCCAGCAGCACGTCGTTGATGAACCCGAAGCGCCGGTTGAGCAGGCCCGACCACAGCAGCGCGCTCAGGAACCCCGGGATCGCGTACGGGAGGATGAGCAGCGAGCGGTAGATCTTGCGACCGCGCACGCGCGGGTCGTTGAAGACCATCGCGAGGAACAGCCCGAGCAGGAACGTCGTGACGACCGACAGCGCCGCGAACGCGATGGTCCAGGCGAGGATCTTCACGAACGGCAGCGCGTAGCGCGCGTCGCTGAAGGCCGTGACGAAGTTCTCGGCGCCGACGACGACGCGCCAGCCGACGTTGAGCGTGCGGCCGTCGTCCGAGCGGAACGTGCCGTCCGACGTCGAGCGGTAGACGGTGCCGTCGGTCGTGTCGACCATCGTGTCGGCGGCCTCGTCGTACTCGAGCACCGACGTGTAGGCGAAGCCGTTGCGCGCGTCCTGGGTGCGGATCGAGCCGTCCTCGGGGTCGTCCGAGACGGGCACGCGCAGGGCCGTCACCTCGGCCTGCTGCGCCAGCACGGCGTCGCGGCCGAGCACCTCGAAGCCCGGGACCTCGAGGATCTGGCTGCCCTCGACGACGGCGTCGTCCACGGGGGCGAGCGGCTCCTCGGCGGTCCCCGCCCGCACCACGTCGCCGTCGAGCACCGCGAAGCCGAGCGCGTCACCCTGCTGGACCACGGTCAGGGGGTAGGCGTCCGAGCCCTCGACCCGCCGCTCGTTCTGGACCAGCAGGGCCTCGATCGCGTCCTGCTTGGTCGAGTTGTGGCCGTCGCCGTAGTTGGTGAAGGCGACCCACGCGGTGTAGCCGACGACGAAGATCTGGAAGACCAGCAGGAACGCGAGGCCCGGGAGGATGTATTTCATGGCGATCGCGCGCCGCGAGAAGTACACGTAGTTGGCGGCGAAGAGCAGGGCCACCATGGCCCAGAGGATCCCGTAGGAGTCCTCGGCCCAGGCCGCGAGCACCACGTAGACGCCCAGGGCGTTGACGAGCGCCATGAGCGCGAGCTTGAGGACGAAGCCGCGCGTCACGTTGCGCGCGTGGGAGTCGCCGGAGAGCCGACGGCCGCGGCGCCCGGTGGGCTCCGAGGGTGGTGCGGTGGGGGCGTCGGCGTGCGCGACGGGCGCCTGGGGCGAGCTCAAGGGAACCTCCGCTGGTCGAGGCGGCGTCGTCGCGGCCTCGTGCGATCGGTGCGCGTGGCGCACCGCCCGGTGCAGGGCGGTGCGCCACGCGCGGGGGTGTCGATCAGGCGGCGTCGAGCGCGCCCTGGATGTCCGCGACCATCTTCTCCCAGCCCGCGGTGGGCTCGAGGGAGCCGGACACGATGCCGGCCTCGGTCACGCCCCAGAACTCCCACACGGAGCCCATCTCGGGGATCGACGGCATCGGGACGGCCTCGGCACCGACCTCACGGAAGCCCGCGGTGATCGGGTCGGACGACGCGGTGTCGGCGGCGGCGGTCAGGGCCGGCGGGCGCTGCCCGGCCTCGTAGAGCGCGAGCTGGGCCTCCTCGGTCGCCATGTAGTTCACGAGGAAGTCGACGGCGGCGATGGTGTTCTCGCTCTGGCCGTTGACGTAGAAGCCCGCGACGCCCACGAACGGCTGCGCCGGCTGGTCGCCCGCGGCCGGGATCGGGTCGATCGCGAGCTCGAGGCCCTCGAACGAGCCCAGCATCCACGGGCCGCCGATGATGAACGGCGACTGCCCCGCGGCGAACGCCTCGACCGCGATGTCGTAGGTGATGGCCGTGTCGAGCACGCCCGCCTCACCCTGCGCGGCCAGCCAGTCGGCGAACGCGAGGCCGCCCTCGCCACCCAGCGCGAGCTCGGCCGCGTAGGAGCCGTCCTCGTTCTGCTCGAACACGGGGGCGCCGAACGACGTCTGCAGCGGGTACATCGTGTACGGGTCGCCCGTCTCGCCCATCTGGACGAGGATCGGGTAGTCGGTGCCGGCGGCCTGGCCCGCGGCGACGGCGTCGTCCCAGGTGGCCGGCGCCTCGGGGGCGAGCGCCGTGTTGCGGATGAGGCCGATGTTCTCGATCGCGTACGGCAGGCCGTAGACGGCGCCGTCGTAGGTGAACGCCTCGACCGCGACCTGCTCGAACTCGCTCGCCTTGTCACCGAGCTCGATCGGCGCGACGACGCCGTTGGCCGTCAGCTCGCCGAGCCAGTCGTGGGCGCCGACGGTGATGTCGGGGCCCTCGCCGGTCGGGACCTGGGCGTTGAAGTCGGCCCGGATGTCGTCGAAGTTCTTGAGCACCGTCTCGACGGTGCCGCCGGTCTCGGCCTCGTACGTCGCGGCGGCCTCCTCGACCGCGGCCTGGCGGGTCTCGTCGACCCAGATCGTGAGGTCGCCGCCCGCGGCGGGCTCGGCCGACTCCTCGGTCGTCGGCTCGGCCGGCTCCTCGGGCTCGGCGTCGCCGGCGCACGCGGTGAGGGTCAGTGCGGCGCCGAGGGCGACCGCAACGAACGGGATGCTTCGTCGCATCGGGGTGTCTCCAAACGAGATGGGGCGAGCGGCCGCAGTCGTCCGGAGGCGTCCTCCAGGACCGACCGTGGCCCTGATATCGGCAAGGTAACCCGCCGATTCGTGCGCATGCAACTCGTTGCGGTAACTTTCAGGCAACGGTTGCGTCAGACGTGACCGACCACGTGCGCGTCGTGCGCGACGTGCCACACGAGGAGGTGTGATGTCCTCTACGCTGCCGCAGGTGCGCACCCGTCTGAAGGACCTCGCCGAGCAGGCCGGGGTCAGCACCGCGACCGTCTCGCGCGTGCTCAACGGCAAGCCCGGCGTGGCGTCGCACACGCGCACCGCGGTGCTGGCCGCGCTGGACGTCCTGGGCTACGACCGGCCCGAGAAGCTGCGCACCCGGTCCGAGGGCCTCGTGGGCCTCGTGGTCCCCGAGCTCGACAACCCCGTGTTCCCCGCCCTCGCCCAGGCGATCGAGAGCACGCTCTCCGAGCGCGGCTACACGCCCCTGCTGTGCACGCAGTCCCCCGGCGGCACCACGGAGGACGAGTACGTCGAGATGCTGATCGAGCACGGCGTCGACGGCATCGTCTTCGTCTCCGGCCGGCACGCCGACACCACGGCGAGCCACGACCGGTACCACCGCCTGCGCAGCCAGGACGTCCCGATCGTGCTCGTGAACGGTCACGCCGACGGCGTCGACGCGCCCAGCGTGTCGACCGACGACGCCGTCGCGACCGATCTCGCCTACCGCCACCTCGTCTCGCTCGGCCACACGCGCATCGGTCTGGCGATCGGGCCGGACCGCTACATCCCCGCGCGGCGCAAGCTCGCGACCTTCACCCGCCTGCTCGAGGCGACCCACCCGGGTGTCGCCGTGGACGAGCACGTGGTCTCGACGCTGTTCACCGTCGAGGGAGGCCAGGCGGCCGCGAACGAGCTGCTCGACTCGGGCCACACCGCCATCATCGCGGGCTCCGACCTCATGGCCCTCGGGGCGATCCGGGCGGCACGCTCGCGCGGCCTGCGGGTGCCCGAGGACGTCTCGGTCGTGGGCTTCGACGACTCACCCCTCATCGCCTTCACCGACCCGCCCCTGACCACGGTGCGCCAGCCGGTCGCGCCGATGGGGCGCGCGGCCGTGAGCGCGCTGGTCCAGGAGATCTCGGGGGCCAAGGTGCCCAGGACCGAGCTGCTGTTCCACCCGGAGCTGATCGTGCGCGGCTCGACCGGCCCCGTGCCCTCCCCGGCGGCGACCGCCCCCACACCCGCCGTAACCTGACGAGGCGGCGCCGTCCGCGCGCCCGCCCGTGACCACCCGACCGCCGTCCGACCCACAGACGGGACCACTGTGACGCCCTCGACCCCCACGTCCGCACCCGAGGCCATGACCACCGCCACGCCCGTCGGCGAGCCCTCGACCACCACGACCCTCGTCCACCGCCCCGGCGGCGGCGCCGGCGAGTGGTGGCGTGACGCGGTGATCTACCAGATCTACCCGCGCTCGTTCGCCGACGGCTCGGGCGACGGCATCGGGGACCTTCCCGGGATCACCGCACGGCTGGGCCACCTCGCGCGGCTCGGCGTCGACGCCGTCTGGCTCTCGCCGTTCTACCGCTCCCCGCAGAACGACGCGGGCTACGACGTGGCCGACTACCGCGACGTCGACCCGCTGTTCGGCACGCTCGACGACTTCGACGCGATGCTCGAGCGCGCGCACCGCCTGCGGATCCGCGTGATCGTCGACCTGGTCCCCAACCACACCTCGAGCGAGCACGCGTGGTTCCGTGCCGCGCTCGCGGCCGCCCCCGGCAGCCCCGAGCGTGCGCGCTACGTCTTCCGCGACGGGCGCGGCCCGGGCGGCGAGGAGCCCCCCAACAACTGGACCTCGGTGTTCGGCGGCGCCGCGTGGACGCGGGTCACCGAGCCCGACGGCACGCCCGGCCAGTGGTACCTGCACCTGTTCGACACCACGCAGCCGGACCTCGACTGGACCAACCCCGAGGTGCGCGACGAGTTCGAGCAGGTGCTGCGGTTCTGGCTCGACCGCGGGGTCGACGGCTTCCGTGTGGACGTCGCGCACGGCATGGTCAAGGCCGAGGGCCTGCCCGACTGGTCCGGCACGTCGGCCATGATCGACGGCGCCCACGAGGGCGAGCTGGGCTCCGAGGACGGCTCGACCGGTGCGGGCAACCGCGGCCCCATGTGGGACCAGGACGGCGTGCACGAGATCTACCGCTCGTGGCACCGCGTGCTCGCCGAGTACGACGGCGACCGCTGCCTGGTCGCCGAGGCGTGGGTCGAGCCGCTCTCGCGGCTCGCCCGCTACGTGCGTCCCGACGAGATGCACCAGGCCTTCAACTTCTCCTTCCTGACGACGCTGTGGCGCGCCGACGAGCTGCGCACCGTCGTGACCGAGTCGCTGGTCGCCAACGACGTGGTGGGTGCACCCACCACGTGGGTGCTGTCCAACCACGACGTCGTGCGGCACGCGTCCCGCCTCGGGCTCGAGGTCCCCGGCTCCAAGCCCAACGGCATCGGCGCGGGCGACCCCCAGCCCGACGAGGAGGTGGGCCTGCGTCGCGCGCGTGCGGCGTCGCTCATGATGCTCGCGCTGCCCGGCTCGGCCTACCTGTACCAGGGCGAGGAGCTCGGGCTCCCCGAGCACACGAGCTTGCCCGACGACGAGCGGCAGGACCCGACGTGGTGGCGTTCGGAGCACACCGAGCGCGGCCGCGACGGCTGCCGCGTGCCGCTGCCGTGGGAGGCGCAGGCGCCCGCCTACGGCTTCTCCCCCACGGGCGAGTCCTGGCTCAGCCAGCCCGAGGCCTTCGGCCGCTACGCGCTGGACGCGCAGCGTGGGGTCGCCGGGTCCACGTACGAGGTCTACCGCTCGGCCCTGCGCCTGCGCCGCGAGTTCCGCCTGGGCTCGGGCTCGCTCGCGTGGGTCGACGGCCTGCCGAACTGCGCGGCCGACACGGTGGTGGCCTTCGTCAACCGCGAGATCCTCGTGCTGACGAACATCGGCGCGGCGGCCCTGCGACTCCCGGCGGACCTCGAGCTGGTGCACGCCTCGCAGGACCTCCCGGTGGCCGACGACGGTGCGGTGCTCGTGCCCACGGATACGACCGTCTGGGCCCGCGTCGGCCGCTGACGCGCGTCTCAGCCGAGGGCGACGAGGGCGCTCTCGGTGAGTGCGATCGTCGCGCCGGGCACGGCCAGCAGGCGCTGGACCCCCGGCTGCTCGGTGCGCCAGAGCTCGGTGCCGTCGCGCAGGTCGTGCGCGCTCAGACCACCCTCGGCGTCCGACCGCACGAAGAGCACGCGCCGACCGTCGGTGACCGCGCTGTAGCCGGTCACGCCCTGCAGCTCCCAGATGACCTCACCCGTGTCGAGGTCGAGGGCCCGAGCCCAGTTGTGCTCGAAGACCAGGAGTCGCCCGCCCACCGCCAGTGCCGGAGAGGCGTCGGGCGCCTTCGTGATCGTCCAACGCGTCTCGCCCGAGCGCAGGTCGACGAGCTCGAGATCGCCGTCGCTCCGGTACAGCAGCAGCGTGTCGTCGAGCGAGCCGTCATCCATCCCCGGCATCCAGGGCCAGCCCTCGCGCTCGAGCACGACCTGACCCGCTGCGTCCTCGAGCTGCGTGGTCATCACGCCCTCGTCCGACGACGCGACCCGCATGGTGCGGCCGTCGCGGAGCGACCGCTCGAACCACACCTGCCCAGAGGGCCCGTCCGTGGTGGCGTCCGCCGGCTCCCCGGTCTCGGTCGACACCGAGAACAGGGGCAGCGCGTCGTCGTCCATGTCCCCGCCGGGAAGCGTCCACCCGGGCACCTCGGCGACGACCACGCCGCCGTGCTCCCACACGGACAGCGAGTTCTGGTCCACGTCCTCCGGGAGCGCCGGTCCGGTGACCTGCCACACCCGGGCGCCCGTCAGCCCGTCGATCCTCGCCAGCACGAGCCGACGCGAGCCGTCCACGACCGCCACGAGCAGGTCCGTCTCGCCCACGGGCGACGTGCTCACGAGGGTGCCCGTGAGCTCGGTCCCGCCGAGCACCTCGCCCGTCCGTGGGTCGACGACCTCGATGCGGTGCTGGGCCCCCGGGAACGCATCGGTGGTGACGGTGCAGATGAGTCGCTCCGCCGGGGGGATCTCGCGGAAGGCGAACGCCTCCGTCCCCGCCGGGCTGCACCAGCCGTGGCCGCCGGTCGGGCGCTCGACTCTCCAGACCACCTCGCCCGTGCGGGAGTCGAGGCCCTCGAGCGCGGAACCGTCGCCCTCGGCCACCACGACGCCGTCGGTCACGGTCACCGGGTACCACCCGGGGTGCCGCCACACCTCGGTCACGGGCTCGGCCAGGCTCGGGACGATCCCGTCCACCTGCGCCAGGCGCGCGTCCTCCGCGACCGCGGCTCGGTGCTCGACCACGTTGACCACCACCACGCACGCGAGCGCGGCCGCGCCCACACCCCACGCGACGCGCCGGGCACGGGACGGCCCCGGACGTCCGGCCCGCTCGTCCGGCTCGGCCCCGTCCGCATGCGGCAGGGGCGTGCCGGGCGCGCCACCCGCAGGAGGCGTCGTCGACATCGAGGGCGCAGACGGTTCGGCGTCGAGCAGCTCGACCTCGACCAGCTCGTCCGCATCGCGGTGGCGTCGCACGGGTCGAGGGTAGGCCCGTTGATGGCGATGATGGGGCCGCGGCGTCACCCGTCCGGTGCTCGTCCGCGCGTGTCAGCCGCCCGAGACGCTCAGCTCGGCCTCGCGCAACGCCTGACGGAACGCGTCGTCGAGCTCGCGCGAGTCGAGCCAGCCCTCGGGCAGGTGCGGTCGCTTGGGCGATCCCGCACGCCCGCGCTGCCCCTCAGCTGCCTCGCCCGGGTACGGCTGCTCGTGGTCGAGCCTGCCCAGCAGGTCGTCGAGCTCGTCGAGCGAACCCACGAGGGCCAGCTGGGCCCGCAGCTCGCCGCCGACGGCGTAGCCCTTGAAGTACCAGGCCATGTGCTTGCGCATCTCGCGCAGCGCCCGCCCCTCCTCCCCGAACTCCTCGACCATCAGCTCGGCGTGCCGGCGCACCACGGACGCGACCTCACCCAGGCCCGGCCGGATCCGCACGTCCGAGCCGTGGAAGGCCGCCGCGAGGTCAGCGAAGAGCCATGGCCTTCCCTGGCACCCACGGCCCACCACCACGCCGTCGCAGCCCGTCTGCGCGACCATCGCGAGCGCGTCCTCGGCCGACCAGATGTCGCCGTTGCCCAGCACGGGCACGTCCGTCACGGTCTGCTTGAGGCGCGCGATCGCCTCCCAGTCGGCCGTTCCCGAGTAGTGGTCGGCCGCGGTGCGCGCGTGCAGCGCGACGCTCGCCACCCCGGCGTCCTGCGCGATGAGGCCGGCCTCGAGGTACGTCAGGTGGTCCTCGTCGATGCCCTTGCGCATCTTCACGGTCACGGGCACCCCGTGCGGCGCGGCCGCGGCGACGGCCGCGCGGACGATGGCGGTGAACAGGTCCCGCTTCCACGGCAGCACCGCTCCCCCGCCCTTGCGCGTGACCTTGGGCACGGGGCAGCCGAAGTTCAGGTCGACGTGGTCGGCGCGGTCCTCCTCGGCGAGCATCCGGACGGCGGCGCCCACGGTCGCCGGGTCGACGCCGTAGACCTGGACGGACCTGGGTCGCTCGTCCTCGTCGTGCCGGATGATGCGCAGCGACTCGGGGGTGCGCTCGACGAGCGCTCGCGAGGTCACCATCTCCGCGACGTAGAGCCCTGCACCGTGCTCGCGGCACAGACGCCGGAACGCACGGTTCGTGACCCCCGCCATCGGCGCGAGCACCACGGGCGTGTCGATCGTCAGCGGTCCGATGCGCAGCGGGGGCAGCACCGACGTGCGCTCGGGCACTGCACCGGCGGCTGCGCCGCGCGGGGTGCCCGTCGCCGAGGTCGTCGTGGTCATCGGGCGATTCTCCCATCCGGCCCGCAGGGGTCGCACCCGCCCGCACCCGTGCCGCCTGGACGCCGTCGGGCCCGCACGGGGATCATCGGCGCGTGAACCGCACCACGGCGACCCTGGTCGCACTGCTCGTGCCGGTCGCGCTGCTGACCCTCGTGGGCCTCGCCGCGCTGTGGCCCGAGGGCGAGCCGCCCCGCACCGGCATCGTCGCGCTCGAGGCCGAGTACCCGCACGGGCGCGTGGTCTCGGCCGTCGAGGAGAGCTGCGCCGGCACCAACGAGGACCGTCGCCAGGACGGCACGATCCCCGAGTCCGTCCCGTGCACCGTCGCGACGGTCGAGGTCACCTCGGGGCCCGACGAGGGTGAGCGCGTCGAGGTCTGGGCGCCGGCGACGGTACGCGCCCCGGCGCTGCCGACGGGCACCGAGGTGGTCCTGACCAAGTACGTGGGCACCGACGGCGAGCCCGACGTGTTCGCGTGGTACGACTTCGCACGCTCGGCGCCGCTCGGGGTGCTCGCCGCGGCGTTCGCCGTCGTGGTCGTGGCGGTCGCGGGCATGCGCGGGTTGCGCGCGCTCGTGGGTCTGGGGGTCGCGTTCGCCGTGATCGGTGCGTTCGTGCTGCCCGCCCTGCTCGAGGGTCGCGACCCGCTGACCGTGGGCCTCGTGGGCTCCACGGCGATCATGTTCGTGGTCCTCTACCTCGCGCACGGCTTCAGCCTGCGCACGACGACGGCCCTGCTCGGGACCCTCGCGGGCCTCGGCGTCACCGCGGTGCTGGGCCTGGTCGCGGCGCGCGCGACCCACCTCACGGGTATCTCGACCGAGGAGGGCTACCGCCTGGCGATGCTCACGGGACAGCTCGAGGGCACGGCTCTGCGTGGCGTGTTCCTGTGCGGCGTGGTGCTCGCGGGGCTGGGTGTGCTCAACGACGTGACCATCACCCAGGCCTCGTCGGTCTGGGAGCTGCGCGCGGCAGACCCGCACGCCTCGCGCGGTGACCTGTTCCGTCGCGGCATGCGGATCGGACGCGACCACATCGCCTCGACCGTCTACACGATCGCGTTCGCGTACACCGGGGCCGCCCTGCCCGTGCTCCTGCTGCTGCAGGTGTACCGGATCCCGCTGGGCCAGACGTTCGCGAGCGGCGAGTTCGCCGAGGAGGTCGCCCGCACGCTCGTCGGCTCGATCGGGCTGGTCCTCGCGATCCCGCTGACCACGGCGATCGCGGCACTCGTCGTGACCACCGCGGCCGTCGCACGCGAGGGTGCGGGCCACGGCCACGCGGGGGCGCACGTGGCCGACGGCGATCGCGACGCCGCGGTGCTCCGGGATCCTGCCGCTGGGGAACCGCACCCGACCCCCTGACCCAGGCACGCCGCGCCTGCGATGATGCGGGCACCATGGACGCCGAGCTCGCCGAGGTGCGCGACTTCCTGGCGCAGCACGCGCCGTTCGACGTGCTGCGTGCCGAGGTGCTCGACCGGCTGCCCGCCCGCCTCGGGGTGCGGTACTTCCGCCGCGGCACGATGGTGCTCGCTCTCGACGAGGTGACCGACGTGGTGCGGGTGCTGCGCTCGGGCGCCGTCGAGGCGCGCGACGGCTCCGGCGAGCTGGTCGACCGGATCGAGGCGGGCGGGCTCTTCGGCATGTCCACGCTGCTCGAGGGCACGGGCTCTGCGTACGCCTTCACCGCGATCGAGGACTCGCTGGTGCTCGAGGTCCCGCAGCCCGTGGTCGTCGAGCTGTGCGGCGTCGAGCCCCGCGTCGCCGACCACCTGGAACGCGAGCACCGCCGCCGGCTCGGCCGCGCCGTGACCGTGCAGGTCGGTGACCGGTCCGAGGCGGGCCTGCGCACCCGGGCACGCGACCTCGTGCGCAGGCCCCCGCAGACGGCGCCGTCCACGGTCACCATCCGCGAGGCGGCGACGCGCATGCGGGACGCCGGTGTCTCGTCGCTGCTGCTCATGGCGGGAGACCAGCTTGCGGGCATCGTGACGGACCGTGACCTGCGCAACCGTGTGCTCGCGCCGGGCCTCGACCCCGACCACCCCGTGTCGACCGTGATGAGCGACCAGCCCGTGACCGGGTCGGCCGACGCCCTCGCGTTCGAGCTGCTGATGGAGATGGTCGCGCGCAACATCCACCACCTGCCCCTCGTCGAGCAGGGGCGGGTGGTGGGCGTGGTCACGAGCACCGACCTCATGCGCCTCGAGCACGCCGACCCGGTGTACCTGGTGGGCGACGTGCGCAAGGCGCGCACGGTCGAGGAGGTGGTGGCCGCCGCGCGACGCATCCCCGAGACCGTGCAGCGCCTGGTCACCTCGGGCACGTCGGACGAGGACGTCGGCCGGGTGACCACCGCGGTGGGCGACGCCGTCGAGCGCCGCCTGATCGACCTCGCGCTCGCCGAGCTGGGGCCCGCACCCGTGCCGTGGTGCTGGGTGGTGCTCGGGTCGCGCGCGCGCGGCGAGCAGGCCCTGGGCGGGGACCAGGACCACGCGCTGCTCCTCGGCGACGAGGCCGGCCCGGAGCACGACGCGTGGTTCGCGACCCTCGCCGAGCGCGTGACCGCGGGCCTCGAGGCGTGCGGGTGGCCGCGGTGCCGGGGCGACGTGATGGCGACCAACCCCCGGTGGCGCCAGGCCGTGGCCGCGTGGCAGCAGACGTTCGGCCGGTGGCTCGACGCCCCGGAGCCGATGGCGGTGATGCAGGGCACGATCTTCTTCGACATGCGCCCGCTGCACGGTGACGCCGGGCTGTTCGACCGGCTCCAGGCGTGGGTGCTGCACCGCAGCCCGCACCAGCAGATCTTCCTGGGCTACCTCGCGCAGAACGCCGTCGGCACTCCCCCGCCGCTCGGCTTCTTCCGCGGGTTCGTGCTCGAGCGCGAGGGTGAGCACGTCGCGACGCTCGACCTCAAGCACCGCGGCCTCGGTGCGATCGTCGCCGTCGCGCGTGCGCACGCCCTCGCGGCAGGGGTGCCCGAGGTGGGCACTCGGGCACGGCTGCGTGCGGTGGTGGCCGCCGGGCGCCTCAGCGCCGACGACGCCGACGACCTCGCGGGGGCGATGGACGTCATCGGCCACGTGCGGCTCGAGCACCAGGCGCGCCAGGTCCGCAGCGACCGGGAGCCCGACAACTACGTGGCGCCGGACGAGCTGAGCTCGTTCGACCAGCGCAACCTGCGCGATGCGTTCGGCATCGTCAAGCACGCCCAGGCCGGCCTCGCGCGGCGGCACCTGCTGCGCTACATGTCGTGACGGGGTGGCGTGCCGGCGCGCGGGCTCGCGCACGTGCGCGGTTGGCCGAGCGCGTACCCGCGGGGCCTCTGCGGACCTACCTGGCCACGCCACCTCCGGCACCCACGACGCGTCTCGAGGACCTCCCGCTGCTCGCCGTGGACCTCGAGACGACGGGGCTGGACCCTGCACGCGACGCGATCCTCAGCATCGGTGCCGTACCGGTGGACGGGCTCCGGATCGACCTGTCGGGTGCGCTCCGCGCCGTCGTCCGCGGGACGCCGGTGGGCCACAGCGCCGTGGTCCACGGCCTGACCGACGACGAGGTGGCACAGGGCCTGCCCCTGTCGCAGGCGCTCGACCCCCTGCTCACCGCGCTCACGGGCAGGGTGCTGCTCGCCCACCACGCGCGCGTCGAGCAGCGGTTCCTGCAGGCCGCGGTGCGCCCGGTGCTCGGCGCCGCGCTCCCGCTGGTCGTGGTCGACACGCTCGACCTCGGCCACCGCCTCGCGGGCCGTGGCTGGGGCGACGAGACCCCGGAGGGCAGCCTGCGGCTCCAGGTGCTGCGCGCACGCCACGGCCTGCCCCGGTACCGCTCGCACGAGGCCCTCACGGACGCGCTCGCATGCGCCGAGCTGTACCTCGCGCAGGTCGCGACCCTCGGCGCCGACCACCAGGTCACGCTCGGCGGCCTGCTGCGCCACCGGCGCGTGTGAGCCCCCGCACGGCGCCGGCCGTGCGAGGACCCACCTGTCGTCAGGCCCCGACGAGCCCCGCGGCGAGGTACGCCGAGACCTTGTCGAGCGCGACGCGCTCCTGCGTCATGGTGTCGCGTGAGCGGATGGTCACGGCCTGGTCCTCGAGCGAGTCGAAGTCGACGGTGATGCAGAACGGCGTCCCGATCTCGTCCTGACGCCGGTAGCGACGGCCGATCGCGCCGGCGTCGTCGAAGTCGACGTTCCACGCGCGGCGCAGCTCGGCCGCGAGGTCGCGGGCCACCGGTGAGAGGTCCTCGTGACGCGAGAGCGGGAGCACCGCGGCCTTGACCGGGGCGAGGCGCGGGTCGAGCCGCAGCACGGTGCGCTTGTCGACCCCGCCCTTGGCGTTCGGCGCCTCGTCCTCGGCGTACGCCTCGACCAGGAACGCCATGAGCGAGCGCGTGAGGCCGGCGGCCGGCTCGATCACGTACGGCACCCAGCGCTCGTTCTTCGTCTGGTCGAAGTACGACAGGTCCTGGCCCGAGTGCTCGGTGTGCGTCGTGAGGTCGAAGTCCGTGCGGTTCGCGATGCCCTCGAGCTCGCCCCACTCGCTGCCCTGGAAACCGAAGCGGTACTCGATGTCCACGGTGCGGGTCGAGTAGTGCGAGAGCTTCTCGGCCGGGTGCTCGTAGTGCCGCAGGTTCTCGCGCGAGATGCCCAGGTCCACGTACCAGTCGGTCCGCGCGTCGATCCAGTACTGGTGCCACTCGGCGTCGGTGCCGGGCTCGACGAAGAACTCCATCTCCATCTGCTCGAACTCGCGCGTGCGGAAGATGAAGTTGCCGGGCGTGATCTCGTTGCGGAACGACTTGCCGATCTGCCCGATGCCGAAAGGGGGCTTCTTGCGCGCCGTCGTCATCACCTGCGCGAAGTTCACGAAGATGCCCTGCGCGGTCTCGGGGCGCAGGTAGTGCAGCCCGGACTCGTCCTCGACCGGACCGAGGTACGTCTTGAGCATCATGTTGAAGTCGCGCGGCTCGGTCCACTGACCCCGGGTGCCGCAGTTGGGGCACGGCACGTCGCCCAGGCCGTTCTCGGCCGTGCGGCCCTTCTTCTCCTCGTACTCCTCGACCAGCTGGTCCTCGCGGAACCGCTTGTGGCAGCTGAGGCACTCCGTCAGGGGGTCGGTGAACACGCCCACGTGGCCCGAGGCGACCCACACCTGCCGGGGCAGGATCACCGACGAGTCCAGCCCGACGACGTCGTCGCGGCTCGTGACCGTCGAGCGCCACCACTGGCGCTTGATGTTCTCCTTGAGCTCGACGCCCAGGGGCCCGTAGTCCCAGGCCGACCGCGTGCCACCGTAGATCTCACCCGACGGGAAGACGAACCCCCGGCGCTTGGCGAGGTTGATGACCGAGTCGAGACGGGAGGGCTGGGCCACGGGTGTGCTCCTGGGGTGGGTGCGGGTCCGCACGTGGCTCGTGCGGACGGGACGGGCGCTGTGGGCGCGCAGGTCCGCCCAGGCTACCCGGGGCCGTCGTCGTCGCGCCCCGGCCTGCAGTTTGACAACCGTTCTCACTCGACTTGAGAATGATGCTCATGAAGCGTCGCCCCCTCGCTCTCGCCGTCACGTCCGTCCTGCTGCTCGCCGGTTGCGCGGGCACGGGCTCGGGCGGGGACGACGGCGCCGACGGCACCGTCGAGGTGCTCGCCTCGTTCTACCCCCTCGTCCACCTCGCCGAGCAGGTGGGCGGCGACGCGGTCACGGTCGCGTCCCTCACGCCCGCGGGCGGCGAACCGCACGACGTCGAGCTCTCACCTCGCCAGGTGCGCGAGGTGGGCGAGGCGGATCTCGTGCTCGTGCTCGGGGGCTTCCAGCCCGCGGTCGACGACGCCGTCGAGGCCCGCTCACCCGCGCACGTCGTGGACGCCGCGCAGACCGAGGCCGTCGCGGCGCACATGGCGGGCGACGAGCCCGCGGACGAGGACGAGCACGCGGGTGAGGAGGAGCACGCCGCGGACGGCGACGAGCACGCCGGTGAGGAGGAGCACGCCGAGGACGCGCACGCCGAGGAGGGCGACGAGCACGCCCACGACCACGGCGGCGACCCGCACTTCTGGCTCGACCCGACGCTGCTCGCGGCCGTGGGCCTCGACCTCGCCGCCGAGCTGGGCGAGGCCGATCCCGACCACGCCGCGGACTACCTGACGCGGGCCGAGGAGTTCGCGGCCCAGATGGACGAACTCGACGCCGAGCTCGAGGCGGGTCTCGCCGACTGCGAGCGCCCCACGATCGTCGCGGCCCACGAGGCCTACGGGTTCCTCGCCGAGCGGTACGGCCTCGAGCAGGTCGGGATCTCGGGGCTCGACCCCGAGGCCGAGCCCTCCCCCGCGCGCCTCCGCGAGATCCGCGAGGTCGTCGAGAGCAACGGCGTGACGACCATCTTCACCGAGACCCTCGTCGACCCGAAGGTGGCCGAGACGCTCGCGGCGGACCTCGGGATCACCACGGCGCTGCTCGACCCGGTCGAGACCCAGGTGGACGAGGACACGGACTACCGTGGAGCCATGCTGAACAACCTGGCGGCGCTGCGCGAGGGCCTCGGGTGCCGCTGACGCCGGTGATCGCGGCGTCGGGCGTCCGGGTGACGCTCGGCGGCTCGACCATCCTCTGGGACGTCGACCTCACGGTCGGCCAGAGCGAGGTGGTCGCGCTCCTCGGCGCGAACGGCTCGGGCAAGTCGACCCTCGTGCGCGCCGTCGTCGGCGCCGTCCCGCTCGACCGGGGGCGCGTCGAGCTGTTCGGCTCGCCGCTGGGCCCGCAGGTGCCCTGGGAGCGGGTGGGCTACGTGCCGCAGCGCGTGAGCGCGGGCGGCGGGGTGCCTGCGACCGCGTGCGAGGTCGTCGTGTCCGGCACGCTGCACGGCAGGCGTGTGCTGCCGCCACGCGGTGCCCGGGCCCGTGCCCGCGCGGCCCTCGAGCAGGTCGGTCTGGGCGACCGCGTCGACCAGCCGGTCCGCGAGATGTCCGGCGGGCAGCAGCAGCGCGTGCTGATCGCGCGCGCGCTCGTGCGCCGCCCGGACCTGCTGCTCCTCGACGAGCCGGTCGCGGGCGTCGACGTGGCCTCGCAGCGCACGTTCGCGGACGTCCTGACCGACCTCGTGGACCACGGCACCACGGTGCTCGTCGTGCTGCACGAGCTGGGTGCGCTCGCTCCCCTCGTCCAGCGTGCCGTCGTCCTGCGCCACGGCAGCGTGGTGCACGACGGCGCGCCCCCGGCCCCCGCACCCGAGCACGCCGGCCCCGACCACGTGCACCTGCACCCGCACGACGGCGACGAGGCCGGGCCGGCCGAGGCGCCCGGCCTCTCGACCACCCTGGGGTGGGAGCGATGAGTGCGTGGGAGGAGCTGCTGGGCATGCTCACGGACCCGCTGATGCAGCGCGCGCTGGTCGCGGCGCTGCTCGTGGGCCTCGCGGCGCCGGTCATCGGCACCTACCTGGTGCAGCGCAAGCTGTCGCTGCTCGGCGACGGCATCGGCCACGTCGCCCTCACGGGCGTCGCGCTGGGCTGGCTCGTCGGCAACGTCATGGGCCTGGTGCCCGACGACGCCCTCGCGATCCCCGGTGCCGTGGTCGCGGCCCTCGCGGGCGCTGTGGCGATCGAGCTGGTGCGCGAGCGCGGCCGCACCAGCGGGGACGTCGCGCTCGCCCTGCTCTTCTACGGCGGCATCGCGGGTGGCGTCCTGCTCATCTCCGTCGCCGGCGGCACCAACGCCAACCTCATGGGCTACCTCTTCGGCTCGATCTCGACCGTGACCTCGACCGACCTCGGGCTCACCGTGGTGCTGTCCGTGCTCGTGCTCGTGGTGGGCGTGGGCCTGCGCACGGCGCTCTTCGCGGTCTCGCACGACGAGGAGTTCGCGCGCGCCGCGGGCCTTCCCGTGCGGGCGCTCAACATCGCGATCGCGGTGATCGCCGCGCTCACGGTGACGGTCGCGATGCGCGTGGTCGGGCTGCTGCTCGTGAGCGCACTGATGATCGTGCCGGTCGCGATCGCGCAGCTCACCACGTCGTCCTTCCGCCGCACCATGGCCACCGCGATGGTGATCGGCGTGGTCGTGTGCACCGTCGGGCTGTCCGTCACGTACTGGCAGGACGTCCCGCCCGGCGCGACCATCGTCGTGCTCGCCATCGGGCTCTACGCGGTGGTCTCGCTCGGAGCGGCCGTGCGCACCCGGCTGCGGCGTGAGCACCGTGACCCCCACCCGCAGGTGCCCGACGACGTCGAGCTGGCCCGTAGGCTGACCTGATGCAGCGCATGACGAGGCAGCGCTCCGCCGTGACGGAGGTGCTCGCCGACACCGACGACTTCCGCAGCGCCCAGCAGCTCCACGAGACGCTGCGCTCGAGGGGCCACGGGATCGGCCTGGCAACCGTCTACCGCACGCTGCAGTCGCTCGCCGACGGCGGCGAGGTCGACGTGCTGCGCACCACGGACGGTGAGGCCGTGTACCGCCGCTGCGCGCGACGCGAGCACCACCACCACCTCATCTGCCGCGGATGCGGCGCGACCGTCGAGATCGAGGGCCCGGGCGTCGAGGCCTGGGCGGCACAGGTGGGCGCGGCGCACGGCTTCGAGGACATCGAGCACGTGGTCGAGCTCTGGGGCACGTGCGCGCGGTGCGCGGCCCGCGCGGCCCACCCCTGATGCCCTCGTGGATGGACGGCTGGCCCTGGCTCGCCGTCTACCTCTTCTTCCTCGCAGGCGCCTTCATGCGCTCGCAGGCGCTCTACTGGCTCGGCCGCGGCGTCGCGGCCGGCGTGCTGCGCACCCGCTGGGGTGACCGCCTCGACGCGCCCCAGGTCCACCGCGCGGTCGCGACGATCGAGCGCTGGGGCATGCCCGTGGTGCCGCTCGCCTTCCTGACCGTCGGCTTCCAGTCCGCCGTCTTCAGCGCGGCGGGCCTGGTGCGCGTGCACTGGCTGCGGTTCACCCTCTGGTCGGTGCCCGGCGCGCTCGTCTGGGCGGCGATCTGGGGCGGGGGCGGACTGGCCGCCGTCGCCGGCGGGCTCGCCCTCGCCGCGACGAACCCGTGGCTCGCGGGCACCGTCGGCCTCGCGCTCGCCGCACTTGTCGTGCTGGTGGTGCTGCGCGCCCGACGGCGACGCGAGGAGCGCGCGGGTGCCGACAGGCTCGCGCACGCCGGTCAGGAGCCCGTCGACCAGCCCTAGCCCTACCCGGCCTGCGACACGCAGAACTGGTTGCCCTCGGGGTCGCTCAGCACGACCCAGGTGAAGCCGGGTGTCTCGTGCCGCGCGACCTCGAGCGCGCCCTCGCCCAGCAGGCGGTCCACCTCGAGGTCGCGGTCCGGGGCGATCAGGTCCAGGTGCACCCGGTTCTTGCCGGGCGTGGGCTCGGCGACCTGCTGGAACGCGAGCGTCGGGCCGCCGTCCGGCCCGGGCGCGACCATGACGAACCAGCCGTCGTGATCGGCCTGGATCTCGCCGCCCGTCTGCCGCGCCCACCAGTCGGCGAGCGAGCGGGCGTCACGGCAGTCGAAGGTCACCATCGCAGCGCGCATCGTCATGCCGCGACGTTACCCGCGACTCAGGCCGTCGGCGTGTCGACGGCACCGCCGTAGCGCCGGTCGCGGCGCGCGAACGTCTCGACCGCACGCCACAGGTGACGACGGTCGACGTCCGGCCAGTACTCGTCGAGGAACACGAGCTCGGCGTACGCGGCCTGCCAGATCATGAAGTTCGAGATGCGCTGCTCGCCCGAGGTACGCAGGAAGAGGTCGACGTCGGGCAGGTCGGGCTCGTCGAGGTGGCGCGCGACCGTCCGCTCGTCGACGCGCGAGGGGTCGAGGCGCCCCGCTGCGGCCTCGAGGGCGATCGCGCGTGCCGCGTCGGCGACCTCGGCCCGTCCGCCGTAGTTCACGCACATCGTGAGCGTGCAGACGTCGTTCTCGCGGGTCAGCTCCTCGGCCGTCTCGAGCTCGGTGATCACGGACCGCCACAGCCGCGGCCGGCGCCCCGCCCAGCGCACCCGGACGCCCCAGTCGTGCATGACGTCGCGTCTGCGTCGCAGCACGTCACGGTTGAAGCCCATGAGGAAGCGCACCTCCTCGGGTGAGCGCTTCCAGTTCTCCGTCGAGAACGCGTAGGCCGACACGTGGCGCACGCCCACCTCGATCGCCCCTGCGACGACGTCGAGCAGCGCGGCCTCGCCCGCCTGGTGCCCGGCCGTGCGCGGCAGGCCGCGCGCGTTGGCCCACCTGCCGTTGCCGTCCATGACGATCGCGACGTGGTTCGGGACCAGCTCCCGCGGGATCTGGGGGGCCCGCGCGCCCGAGGGGTGCGGTGGTGGCGGGACGACGGGCCCGCGCGTCGGTGCGCCGGACCGCTCGCGCGGGCTGCGCGCCATCAGACGCGCTCGACCATCGGGAGGGAGCGCAGGCTGCGCTCGAGGTGGAACTGGAGGAATGCCGCGACCAGCCCGTTGGCCTCGCGGCGGTGACGCTCGGCGCTCGCGTCGGCCACGGGCCAGTCGCCCGTGAGCAGCGCCGCGAGCAGTGCGAAGGTCTCCGGGGCGGGCGACGCGGCGCCCGGGGGCCGGCACGGGGCGCACACCGCGCCACCCGACGCGACGGCGAACGCACTGTGCGGGCCCTCGGTGCCGCAGCGGGCGCACTCGGTGAACGACGGTGCCCAGCCGGCCACCGCGAGCGCGCGGAGCAGGTACGAGTCGAGCACCAGGCCCGGAGCGTGGGCGCGCTCGGCGAGTGCCCGCACCGCACCCACGAGCAGCAGGAACTGCTGCGTCGCGGGCTCGCGCTCGTCCGCGACCAGCCGGTCGGCGGTCTCGAGCATCGCCGTCCCCGTGGTGTACAGGCCGTAGTCGGCGCCCAGCTGCCGCCCGTACGGTGCGATCGTCTCGACCTGCGTCACCACGTCGAGGCTGCGACCGGTGTACAGCTGGACGTCGATCACCATGAAGGGCTCGAGCCGCGAGCCGAACCTCGACGACGTGCGCCGCACACCCTTGCCGACCGCGCGCACCTTGCCGTGGTGCCGGGTCAGGAGGGTCAGGATGCGGTCGGCCTCCCCCAGCTTCTGGGTGCGCAGGACGATCGCCTCGTCGCGGTACAGGCTCACCGGCCCATCATCCCCCACCCGGCCCGGCACGCCGCGCCGACAGACCGGTGGGATGCGTGACGCGGGGCGTCGCCGCACGCGGCGCAAATCCCGTGCCCCGGCGGGACGTGCGGCGTACGGTCCCGCGACATGCACGACGTCTCCCCCGCACCCTCGCCCGCCGGCGCCCGCGGACCCCACCAGGCTCTCCTCGGGCTCGGCTGGGACGACGCCTGGTCCGCGGCCTTCGCCCGGCACCTCGCCGCGCTCGACGACGCCCACCTCGCCCGTGGCCCTGCCGTCGGCCGCGTGTGCCGCGCCGACCTGCGCGCGAGCGACGTGCTGCTCCCGACGGCCCACGGCCTCGAGGTCGTCAGCACCGAGTGGGCGCCCTCGCTGCGCGCCGCGGCGACGCACGACCCGACGGCCCTGCCGGCGGCGGGCGACTGGGTCGTGGTGAGCGCACGCACGCGCGCACGCACCGAGCACCAGCTCGACGTCGTGCTGCCGCGACGCACCACCGTGGTGCGGGCGCAGGTGGGTGGCACGTCCCACGGGCAGGTGCTCGCGGCCAACGCCGACGTCGCGGCCGTGGTCGAGGGCATGGTGCCCGACCTCGACCCGGCGCGCGTCGAGCGCCTGCTCGCGCTCGCCTGGTCGAGCGGCGCGCAGCCCGTGGTCGTGCTCACCAAGGCCGACCTCGCACCGCACCCGGAGGCCCTCGTCCGCGAGGTCCGCGGCCTCGCCCCGGGCGTCGAGGTGCTCGCGGTGGCGACGACGCGCGACGAGGGCCTCGGCCCGCTGCGCGGGCACCTCGCGGACGGCGCCACGATCGCGCTGCTCGGAGCCTCGGGGGTGGGCAAGTCGACCCTGCTCAACGCGCTCGTCGCGCCCGGGGGCGGGGGGCCCATGGCCACCCGAGCCCTGGGAGCGGAGAACAAGGGCCGGCACACCACCGTGACCCGCGAGCTGCACCCCGGGCCGGCCGGGGGTGCCGTGCTCGACACCCCCGGCCTGCGCACGATCGGTCTCGACGCCGGCACACGTCTGGAAGCGGTGTTCCCCGAGGTGGACGAGCTCGCGCGCCGCTGCCGATTCGGCGACTGCGAGCACCGCACGGAACCCGGGTGCGCGGTGCTCGCAGCGGTCGAGGCGGGCGACCTGCCCGGGCGTCGGCTCGAGAGCTGGCGCAAGCTCGGGCGCGAGCAGGCCTACCAGGCGATGCGCACCGACCGTCGGCTCGCCGCCGAGCACCGCGCGCGGTGGAAGGCCGTCGCGCAGCAGCAGCGCCGCAGCCCCAAGCGCCGGTGACCCTCAGCCGCGGTGCGCGCGGTTGACCGCGGAGATGATCGCCTTGAACGACGCCGTCGTGATCGACGGGTCGATCCCCACGCCCCACAGCACGTCGTCGCCCACGAGGCACTCGACGTACGCGGCCGCCGTCGCGTCGCCGCCGGTCGACAGCGCGTGCTCGGCGTAGTCGAGCACCTCCACCTCGACGCCCAGGCCGCGCAGCGCGACGACGAAGGCGTCGATCGGACCGTTGCCCTGGCCCTCGACGGTGCGCGGGACGCCGTCCACCACGAGGTCGACCTCGAGCGAGTCCCGGCCACCCTCGTTGCTGTCGGAGCGACTGCCCCGCAGCGAGAACCGGCCCCAGGGCTCGAGGTCGCTGCCGGGCTCCACGGGAAGGTACTCGTCGGTGAAGATCCGCCACAGGTCGTCTGCCGTGACCTCGCTGCCCTGCGTGTCGGTGAAGCGCTGCACCGCGCGCGAGAACTCGATCTGCAGCCGACGCGGCAGGTCCAGGTGCCGCTCGGTCTTCATCAGGTAGGCCATGCCGCCCTTGCCGGACTGCGAGTTGACCCGGATCACGGCCTCGTAGGAGCGGCCTACGTCGCGTGGGTCGATCGGCAGGTAGGGCACCGCCCACTCGAGGTCCTCGACGGCCGTGCCCTGCGCCGCGGCCCGCGCGGCCATCGCGTCGAAGCCCTTCTTGATCGCGTCCTGGTGCGAGCCCGAGAACGCGGTGAAGACCAGGTCGCCCCCGTAGGGGTGCCGCTCGGGCACGGGGAGCTGGTTGCAGTACTCGACCGTGCGGCGCACGCGGTCGATGTCCGAGAAGTCGATCTGCGGGTCGACGCCCTGCGAGAGCAGGTTCATGCCGAGCGTCACCAGGCACACGTTGCCGGTCCGCTCGCCGTTGCCGAACAGGCAGCCCTCGATCCGGTCGGCCCCCGCGAGGTAGCCGAGCTCGGCCGCCGCCACACCCGTGCCGCGGTCGTTGTGCGGGTGCAGCGAGAGCACCACGTTCTCGCGCTGGTGCAGACGCCGGCTCATCCACTCGATCGAGTCGGCGTACACGTTGGGCGTCGCCATCTCCACGGTCGCCGGCAGGTTGATGATCACCTTGCGCTCGGGCGTGGGTGCGAACACGTCGATGACCGCGTTGCACACGCGCAGCGCCGCCTCGAGCTCGGTGCCCGTGAACGACTCCGGGCTGTACTCGTAGAACACCTCGGTGCCCGGGATCGTCTCCTCGTACTTCTTGCACAGCCGCGCACCGGTGGTCGCGATGTCCGCGACCCCGTCGACGTCCGTGCGGAACACGACCTCGCGCTGCAGCACGGAGGTCGAGTTGTAGAGGTGGACGATGGCCTGCTTGGCCCCTGCGATCGCCTCGTAGGTGCGCTCGATCAGGTGCTCACGGGACTGCGTGAGCACCTGGATGACGACGTCGTCGGGGATGCGCTCCTCGTCGATGAGCATCCGGACGAAGTCGAAGTCGGTCTGCGACGCCGACGGGAAGCCGACCTCGATCTCCTTGTAGCCCATCTCGACGAGCAGCTCGAACATCCGCAGCTTGCGCTCGGGGTTCATGGGCTCGATCAGGGCCTGGTTGCCGTCGCGCAGGTCGACCGCGCACCAGCGCGGGGCCGCGGTGATCCGACGGTCGGGCCACGTGCGGTCCGGGAGCTCGACCCGGATCTGCTCGTGGAAGGGCCGGTAGCGGTGCACCGGCATGGGCGACGGCTGCTGGGCGTTGCGCTCGTCGTAGGGACGCGGATCGCGCTGCGGCGCCTGCGCGGCCGTCGTCGTGCTCGCGAACGTGGGGCCGTCGGGGTGCTGGCTCGTGGTCATCGTGGGTTCCTTCGGGGCGGGACGTCGGGGATCTCGACCGGCACACCGACCACCGCGACGAGGGACCGGTCCGTCAGGCCCCGCCGCGGCGACGAAGGAGCAGCGAGTGCTGCACGGTCACGCGCACCCGGCCACTGTAGCGCGTGGTGCCAGGGAGGCCACGGCGGCGTCTCACGACACCGGGTCACCACAGGGTGGGGAAGACCCCGAAGTACGCGAGCAGCAGGAGCAGGAGGCTCGAGCCGCCCACGGCCGACGCGAGGGTCCACTCCCCCGCGACCGTCCGGGCGGCGGCCGGGACTCCCCGGCGACGGCCGTCGACCATCCGGTAGACCAGCACCACGCCGGCGACCACGCTCGCGAGCCCGAGCAGCCGCACGGCGAACCAACCCCCCTGGACCACGACGGCGTTGGTCCGATAGTTCTGCGCCATGTTCGCGACGACCAGCAGGTAGACCACGAGCAGCACGAGCGTCGCGACGCATCCCGCCGCCATCGTCACGAGCGGCGCGCGCACGCCGTCCGCGAGGCTCGGTACGTGACGGTGGCGGGCGCGCCGGACGACCCACAGGACGGGCCCGACGAGGAGCGCGAGCAGGGCGGCGGCGAGACCGGCGACCAGCAGGTCCCCCTCGGCGTACCACCGGGGACGGTCGACCGGGTCCGCCGAGAAGCGCTGGTACGGCTCCGCACCGGCCACCTGGGGATCAGCCGTCGCGGTCGCCGGCAGGCCCTGGATCCACGCCGCGAGGTCGCGCGCGAACTCGGGGACCAGCGTGCGGTCCACCTTGATCCCGTGGTCGGCACCCTCGTAGTAGCGGACCGTCAGCGCGGGGTTGCCCGCGACCTCGAGGTCCCGCATGAGCTGCAGAGCGCCCTGGACGGTGGGCATCGCGGCGTCTCCCGTTCCGTACGCGAGGAACGTCGGCTGCCGCATGCGCTGCTGGAACGCCTGGACGTCGAAGCTCGCGTACGCGAACCCGCCGCCCGGGAAGTCCATGCCGACGACGCGTGGGATGAGCGGGAGCAGGTCCTCGGGCACCCCCGTGTTGCGCAGGTAGGAGTCCACCGCGAACGCCGCCTGCTGACGCGGTGGCACCACCGGCGCGGCCACGAGCACGACGAAGTCCACGGCGGGGTTGTCCGCAGCCATCACCGGGACGATCCACGAACCCTCGCTCTCGCCGTAGACACCCACGCGCTCGGGGTCGACACCCGGCAACCCCCGCAGCACCGCGAGGCTGCGCAGGTAGTCGTTCGCCATCGCGGTGTAGTCGCGGTCCCGTGTCGAGTACGTGTCGAGACGCTTGTTCGGCACCATCGTGACGACACCGGCCGACGCGAGCGCCTCCGCCTGGGCGCGGAAGGCCTCCTCGAACCGGCCGGTGCCGGCGCCGTGGACGAAGACCACCGCCGGGCGCAGCCCCTCGGCCCCCACGGGCTCGGACAGCTGGGCCTCGACCTCGTGCCCGATCAGGTCGACCGTCACGACCGATCGCACCACCTCGTACGTCCCGACCGGGTCGGTGCCCTCTGCACCCCCCACGCGCGTGTCGGGGCTCGCGACCTCGATCGTCTCGGTCATCGGCACCGGGTCCCAGCCCGGACCTGCGACGACACCGAGCACGCCGAGGGCCAGCGCGGCTACGGCGCTGGTGAGGGCGATCCGGTACCGCACCCGGGGAGTCTAGTCAGTGCCGACGACGGGCCCGACGACGCCGGGCACGCTCAGAACCCGAGGCGGTGCAGCTGCTTGGGGTCGCGCTGCCAGTCCTTGGCGACCTTCACGTGCAGGTCGAGGTAGACCTTGGTACCGAGGAGTGCCTCGATCCCCCGCCGCGCGCGGCTGCCCACGTCGCGCAGCCGCGATCCGCCACGGCCGATCACGATCGCCTTCTGGCTGTCCCGCTCGACGAAGAGGTGCACGCGCACGTCCAGCAGACCGGGGTTCCCGTCGGGGCCCTCGCGCCCCTCACGGGGGACGATCTCGTCGACCACCACGGCGAGCGAGTGCGGGAGCTCGTCGCGGACGCCCTCGAGCGCGGCCTCACGCACGAGCTCGGCGACCATCACGGCCTCGGGCTCGTCCGTGAGCTCGCCGTCCGGGTAGAGCGCCGGGCCGGGGGGCAGGTGGCCCACGAGCACGTCGACGAGCGTGTCCACCTGGTAGCCGTCCACGGCGCTGACCGGCACCACGTCCGCCCAGTCGCCGAGCTCGGCGATCGCGAGCAGGTGCTCGGCGAGCCGACCACGGGGCACCAGGTCGGCCTTCGTCGCGACCGCGACGACGGGCGTCGCCCCCGGCCCCTCCGCGAGGGCCGCGAGCTGCTGGGCGATGAACCGGTCGCCCGGGCCCACCCGCTGGTCCGCCGGGAGGCAGAAGACCACCACGTCGACCTCGCTCAGCGTGTCCCGCACGAGGTCGTTGAGGCGCTCGCCGAGCAGGGTGCGCGGCCGGTGCAGACCCGGGGTGTCGACGAGCACGAGCTGGGCGTCGGGACGGTGGACGATCCCCCGCACCACGTGGCGCGTCGTCTGGGGACGGCCCGACGTGATCGCGACCTTCTGCCCGACGACGGCGTTCGTCAGCGTCGACTTGCCCGCGTTGGGGCGGCCCACGACGCACACGAAGCCCGAGCGGAACTCGTCCCCCGTACGCCCCTCGGACGTCGCGTGAGGGGTGGTCATCGTCGTGCTCCTTCGCGTGCGGTGGGTGCGTCGTCGACGCCGTCGGGCTCGGGCGAGCGCTCGACGAGGATGGTCGAGAGCTGACGGCGGCGGCCCTCCGCGCGGTCGGCCGTCAGTCGCAGACCTGCGACGTCGGCGCTCGAGCCCGGGAGCGGGACCTTCCCGAGGGCCTTGGCGAGCAGACCACCCGCGGTGTCGACCTCGTCGTCCTCGACCTCGAGGTCGAACAGCTCGCCCAGCTCGTCGATCGGCAGCCGCGCGGGTACGCGGAACAGCTCCGGTCCCAGCTCCTCGACCTCGGGGGCCGCCCGGTCGTGCTCGTCCGTCAGCTCGCCCACGATCTCCTCGAGGGCGTCCTCGATCGTCACCAAACCGGCGATGCCGCCGAACTCGTCCACGACGAGGGCCATGTGGAACGCGCCCTGCTGCATCTCGCGCAGCAGGTCGTCCACCGGCTTCGACTCTGGGACGAACACCGGCGGCCGGACGAGCTCGTCGACCGGCGCGTCGTCCGCACCGCCCGAGGCGAAACGGTGCCGCACCACGTCCTTGAGGTAGAGCACGCCCAGCAGGTCGTCGACCGACTCGCCCACCACGGGCACGCGGGAGAACCCCGAGCGCAGGAACAACGACAGGGCCTTGCGCTCGGGCGTGCCGCTCGGGAGCGTGATCATCTCGGTGCGCGGGACCATCACCGCACGGGTGATGGTGTCCCCGAGACCCAGGACCGAACGGAACATCTCGCGCTCGTCGTCCTCGATGTGCTCGGACTCGCTGACACGGTCGACCATGTCGCGGATCTCGTCGTCGGTGAGGTCGTGCTCGCCGCTCGTCGCGCGGCTCAGCAGCCGTGACGGGGCCAGCGCGGCATGCGCGACCACGAGCACCGGTGACGTGAGCATCGCGGCGCCGAGGGGGTGGCGGCGTCCGAGCCTGCGCGGCACGAGGCGCACCACGACGAGGGCACCGGCCGCGCTCACGGCGGACGCGACGAGCAGCGCCTGCCACCACCGCAGGCCGCTCGCGACGACGGCGAGCGTCACCGACACCGCGGCGAGGGACTCGAGCGCGACCCGCAGCCCGGCCGCCGCCGACGAGGTCGTCGCGGGATCGCGTGCCAGGTCACGGACACGGCGTGCGGCGGGGCGCGGGGACCCGCCGAGCTCGGCGAGATGGGACCGCCCGAGCCTGAGCACCGCGGTCTCGCCCACGCTCAGCAGCGCGGCGAGCAGCACGGCGGCCGAGGCCGCCGCGGCGAGCGCGGCGACGGGGGCCTCGCTCATCGGCCCGCGAGGAAGGTGAGCAGCAGACGCCGCTGGAGCGCGAACATCTCCTTCTCCTCCTCCGGCTCGGCGTGGTCGTAGCCCAGCAGGTGCAGGATGCCGTGCGTCGTCAGGAGCAACAGCTCCTCCGTGGTCGAGTGCCCCGCGGCCCGTGCCTGGGTCGCCGCCACCTCGGGGCACAGGACGACGTCGCCCAGCAGCCCCGGCGGCGTCGGCTCACCTTCCGTCCCCGGTCGGAGCTCGTCCATCGGGAACGACAGGACGTCCGTGGGCCCGGGCTCGTCCATCCACTGCACGTGGAGCTCGCTCATCACGTCGGTTCCGACGAGGAGGATCGAGAGCTCGGTCTGGGGGTGCACGTGCATCGCGTCGAGCACGTGACGCGCGAGGGCGGCGAACTCGGCCTCGTCGACCACGTGCCCGGACTCGTTGTTGACCTCCACGCTCATCGCGGGCCTCCCGTCCGGGACCCGCCCGGCGCGCGCTGGTCCCACGTCGCGTACGCGTCGATGATGTCCCCGACCAGCCGGTGCCGCACCACGTCCGCCGAGGTCAGGCGGCAGAACTCGACGTCGTCGACACCGCCCAGGATCTGCTCGACCACCCGCAGGCCCGACGTCGTCCCACCCGGGAGGTCCACCTGCGTGACGTCGCCGGTGACGACCATCTTGGCGCCGAAGCCGAGCCGGGTCAGGAACATCTTCATCTGCTCGGTCGAGGTGTTCTGCGCCTCGTCGAGGATGATGAACGCGTCGTTGAGCGTGCGGCCGCGCATGTACGCGAGCGGTGCGACCTCGACGGTGCCGGACTCCATGAGCCGGGGGATCGAGTCCGGGTCGACCATGTCGTGCAGCGCGTCGTAGAGCGGGCGCAGGTACGGGTCGATCTTCTCGCTCAGGCTCCCGGGCAGGAACCCGAGCCGCTCGCCCGCCTCGACCGCGGGGCGGGTCAGCACGATCCGGTTGACCTGCTTGGCCTGCAGCGCCTGCACCGCCTTGGCCATCGCGAGGTACGTCTTGCCCGTACCGGCGGGCCCGATGCCGAACGTGATCGTGTGCCTGTCGATCGCGTCGACGTACGTCTTCTGCCCCACGGTCTTGGGCCGGATCGTGCGGCCACGGCTCGAGAGGATGTTCTGGGTCAGCACCTCGGCCGGCCGGCTGGCCGTGGCCGCCGTCAGCATCGCGACCGAGCGTGAGACGACGTCGGCGTTGAGCGGTGTCCCGCTCGCCGCGACCTCGAGCAGCTCGTCGAGCAGGCGTGACACGAGCGCGACGTCGGCAGGGGGACCCAGGAGGGTGATCTCGTCCCCGCGGGCGTGGATCCGGACGCGCGGGAAGCCGGCCTCGACGGCGCGGAGCACCTCGTCGCCCGGGCCCAGCAGCGCGACGGCGGGCAGGTGCGAGGGGACGACGATGCGGTGCTCGACGTCCGCGCCCGGTCGCGACGCCGTGTCGCGCGGCTCGTGGTCGGATGCGGTGCGGTCAGGTGTCTGGGACATGGGTGCGGCCGGGCCGCGGATCTCCTCGCTCGTGCGATCAGCTACGGCTGGTGCCGTCGGTGACGGCTCCCGCCGGTCGTGCCCGCGCGCGCAGGCACCCCCGCCATCCTACCGAGGGCGTCCGTCAGGCCGGGGTCCAGCCGAGCGCGGCACCGCCGAGCACGTGGGCGTGCACGTGGAAGACCGACTGGCCTGCCGAGGCGCCCGTGTTGAAGATCGTGCGGAACGCACCGTCGCACTCCGCCTGCGCGACCTCGTGCGCGAGTGCCACGACGTCGGCCAGGAGGGCCGGGTCCACCGCGGCGAGCTCGGCGACGTCGGGGTGGTGGTCCCGTGGGACCACCAGCACGTGCACGGGGGCCTGCGGTGCGATGTCGCGGAACGCGACCGCGCGCTCCGAGGTCGCGACGACCTCCGCCGGCACCTCGCCGGCGACGATGCGGCAGAACAGGCAGTCGGGCGAGGCCGTGGGAGTGGTCGACGACGACATGCCGTCAGCGTAGACCGCCGGTCGCGCCCGGGCCTGGGAGGATGACGACCCAGCTACCGGACGGAGAGTCAGATGTCGCTCGACCGCGTCGCCCCGCGGGGCCTGCTCGTGCTCGCCCTCGTCGTCGGCCTGTCCGCGTGCCAGACGGGCAGCGACGAGGAGCCGACCCCCGAGCCCGCCACGCAGGCGACGCAGACGCCGGACGACTCCGGCACGGGTGAGGACGCCGGTGACGACGACGCCACCGACGGCGCCGAGGACGACGCGTCGCAGGACGGCACGGTCGCCGACGACGTCCTGTCGAACGGGACGACGACGCTCACCGCGCCGGCGTCGGGTGCGACCGTCGACGGGCCTGCCGTCACCGTGAGCGGCGAAGCCACGGCCTTCGAGGGCACGCTCAACTACCACGTCCTGGACGCGGCGACCGGCGACGTTGTCGTGCCGGTGGACTACACGACCGCGGGCGCCAACGGCGAGGTCGGACCGTGGAGCATCGACCTGGACCTCGAGCCCGGCACGTACCGCGTCGAGGTGTGGGAGCCGAACATGGCGGGCGAGGGCGAGGGGTCCGACGAGGACAGGCTGAACCTCGTCGCCGTGACCTTCACCGTCTCCTGACGCAGGTGCCAGGGGCCCCGGCCCCTAGGCCCACCGGCCCGAGCGCTCCGCGAGGAGGCCGAGAGCGACCGGACCCGCGGTCGAGGTGCGCAGCACGTGCGGTCCGAGGCGCGCGGGCACCGCACCCGCGGTGATGAGCTCGTCCAGCTCCTCCGGCGCGATCCCTCCCTCGGGCCCCACGACCACGAGCACGCGGACCGCGCCTTCCCCGGACGGCGTCGGCAGCGGGACCTCCCCGAGGCTGACCCCGGCCTCGGCCGCCAGCACGACGGCGAGGCCGCCGTGCTCGCACACGCTCTGCACGCAGGAGGCCAGGCCGCGGGTGTCGACGGGCTCGGCGACCAGCGGCACGTGGGCTCGCCTCGACTGCTTGGCCGCCTCACGCACGGTCGCGAGCCACCGCGCCCGGCTCTTCGCGGCACGGTCGCCGCGCCAGACCACGACCGAGCGACCCGCCTGCCACGGCACGACCTCGTCGACGCCCACCTCGGTGGCAGCCTCGATCGCGCGCTCGTCGCGGTCACCCTTGGCGAGCGCCTGCGCGAGGACGAGCCGCACGGCGGGCGCAGGCTCGACCACGCGCTCCTCGACCGCGACCGTCAGGCTGCCGCCCTCGAACGACACGATCCGGCAGCGCAGACGCACGCCTTCGGTGTCGACGACGTCGACCCGCTCACCGGGACGGCGGCGCTGCACCACGGCGGCGTGACGCGCTTCGGCGCCCGTCAGCACGTACGTCGCGCCCGCGTCCAGGGCGTCGAGCAGGCCCGGCCCCGCGAGGAACACCGGTGCGCTCGTGCTCACCGTCCGGCGATCTTCTCGCGCAGCTTGGCGAACACACCCTGGTTGGCCGGCGTGAGTCGCGAGGAGGGCCGCTCCTCGTCACGCAGCACCGCGAGGCGGCGCAGCAGCTCGGTCTGCTCGTCGTCGAGCGCCGTGGGCACCTGGACGTCGACGTGCACGTGCAGGTCACCCCGCCCGCCGACGTGCAGGTGACCGATCCCGAGCCCCTTCTGCACGAGCACCTGCCCGGGCTGCGTGCCCGGCCGCACGTCGATCTCGCGCGCGCCGTCGAGCGTCTCGAGCTCGACGACCGTGCCGAGCGCGGCCGCCGTCATCGGCAGCTCGAGCGTGCAGTGCAGGTCGTCGCCCTGACGCACGAACGTCGGGTGCGGGCGCTCGCGCACCTCGAGGTAGACGTCGCCGGGCGGTCCACCCGCGGGCCCCACCTCGCCCTGCCCGCTGAGCCGGATGCGCGTTCCGCTGTCCACACCCGCCGGCACGTCGACCGAGAGCGTGCGACGGCTGCGCACCCGACCCTCGCCCGAGCACTCGGGGCACGGCTCCGGGATGACCGTGCCGAACCCGTGGCACGCGGCGCACGGGCTCGAGGTCATGACCTGGCCGAGGAACGAGCGCGCGACCCGCTGGACGACGCCGCGTCCGCCGCACACCTCGCACGTGCGTGGCGACGTGCCCGGCCGGCAGCAGCTGCCCTGGCACGTGCCGCACACGACGGCGGTGTCGACCTGGATCTCACGGTGCGCGCCGAAGGCGGCCTCGGCAAGGTCGATCTCCAGGCGCACGAGGGCGTCCTGGCCGCGCCGCGCGCGGGGCACGGGGCCGCGCTGGGCCGACGCGCCCTGCGCGGCGCCGAAGAACGTCTCGAAGATGTCCTGGAACCCGAAGCCCGCGCCGAACCCGGCCTGTCCCCCGCCCGGCGACGTCGGGTCCACGCCGCGGTCGTACATCTGCCGCTTCTCGGGGTTCGACAGCACCTCGTAGGCGCGTGACACGTCCTTGAAGCGGTCCTCCGCACCGTCGCCCGTCGCGACGTCCGGGTGCAGCTCGCGGGCCAGCTTCCGGTACGCCTTCTTGATCTGCTCGGGGGTGGCATCCTGGCTCACGCCGAGGATCTCGTAGTAGTTGCTGCTCACGGGTCGCTCTCGTAGGGGTCGAAGGTCAGCCGGCGAGGATGCGCGACAGGTAACGGGCGACGGCGCGGACCGAGGCGATCGTGCCCGCGTAGTCCATGCGGGTGGGGCCGACGGCGCCCAGGCGCGCGACGGCGTTGCCGTCCGCACCGTATCCCGCGGCCACGACAGACGTCTCGGCGAGCCCCGCGTGGCGGTTCTCGTGGCCGATCCGGACGGCCACGCCGGCGGAGTCGTCAGCCATCTCGGTGAGCAGGCGCAGCAGCACGACCTGCTCCTCGAGGGCCTCGAGCACCGGGCGGATGGTCCCGGTGAAGTCCGTGCCGCTGCGGGCGAGGTGCGAGGCGCCCGCCATCACGATGCGCTCCTCGGTCGCCTCCCCGAGCGTGTCCTCGACGACGGTGATCACCCGGTGCACGAGGGCGCGGTCGGCGGGAGCGAAGGCCTCCTCGAGGCGGGCGAGCGGTTCGGTGAGGTCGACGAGACGCCGCCCCGCGGCCGTCGCGTTGAGGCGGGCCCGGAGCTCGGGCACGACCTGCTCGTCGAGGGCCTCGTCGAGCTCGAGCGTGCGCTGCTCGACGCGGCCGGTGTCCGTGATGATCACGACCAGCAGACGGCGGTCGCCGAGGGGCACGAGCTCGAGGTGTCGCAGCGCCGAGCGCCGCAGGGACGGGTACTGGACGATCGCCACCTGCTGGGTCAGCTGGGCCAGCAGGCGCACCGACCGGTCCACGACGTCGTCGAGGTCCACAGCGTCCTCGAGGAAGTGCTGGATCGCGCGGCGCTCGGGCGAGGAGAGCGGCTTGATCGTCGAGAGCTGGTCGACGAACAGGCGGTAGCCCTTGTCGGTCGGGACGCGCCCCGCCGACGTGTGCGGCTGCGCGATGTAGCCGGCGTCCTCGAGGGCCGCCATGTCGTTGCGGATCGTCGCAGGGGACACCCCGAGGTTGTGCCGCTCGACGAGCACCCGCGAGCCCACGGGCTCCCGGGTCTGCACGTAGTCCTCGACGATGGCGCGCAGCACACCGAGCCTGCGGTCGTCGCTCATCTGCACCTCCCACCCTGAGGCTCTCGTCACGCCCTCCCCCGCCGACGGGGGCAGCCGGAGGGCGTGGCACTCGACTGCCCCGAGTGCTAATCGTACTCGGCCCGCGGCGAGGCACGGCGCGGCGACCGGGCGCGACGGCCGCGTCCTGGCATCATCGCCGCCACCCCGCCCGCACCACCAGGAGTCCCGTTGCACGACAGGTACGGCCCCGACGTCCTCGCCGGCGCCCGCGCGACCCACCACCGTGCGCCCCGCACCTCGAGGCCCACCCCGGCCGCGACGGGGCTCGTGGTCGAGGAGGTCACCACGGGCTGGGTCGGGGCCGTGACGCGCGTCGAGAAGTCCGGCGGGACGCACGTCGTCGTCCTCGAGGACCGCAACGGCCGCACGCGCACGTTCCCGCTCGGGCCAGGGTTCTGGGTCGACGGCGAGCCGGTCGAGCTCACCGCCCCCACCGGCCCGGCCCCGACGCGCCCCACGCGCACCGCGTCGGGCTCGCGCGCGGTGACCGGCGCGCGGGCCCGGGTCGCACGGGCCAGCCGCATCTGGGTCGAGGGGCGCCACGACGCCGAGCTGGTCGAGAAGGTCTGGGGCGACGACCTGCGCGTCGAGGGGGTCGTGGTCGAGATGCTCGACGGCGTGGACGACCTGGTCGGAGCCCTCGCCGAGTTCGGCCCGTCCGCGCAGCGGCGCGTCGGCGTGCTCGTGGACCACCTGGTGCCCGGCTCCAAGGAGAGCCGCATCGCCGAGCAGGCGACGCGGAGCGCGCCGGCCGGATCGGTGCTCGTCCTCGGTCACCCCTACGTCGACGTGTGGCAGGCCGTGCGCCCCGGGCGCCTCGGCCTCGACCGCTGGCCGGTGATCGAGCGCGGCACGGAGTGGAAGCACGGGATCCTGCGCGAGCTCGGCTGGCCGCACGGCGACCAGGCCGACGTCGCGCGCGCCTGGAAGCGGATCCTGGGGACCGTGCGCGACTACCGCGACCTCGAGCCCACCCTGCTGGGCCGCGTCGAGGAGCTCATCGACTTCGTGACCGGCTGAGCCCGCGCCACGCCGTCCGGACTGCGGAGGCGTCACCCGCCAGGCCCGGGATTCGCTACTGTGCGAGTGCACTGTGACGTGGGGCACTCCGAGGCCTCCCCGTACCCCCTTCTCACACGAGCTGGTGACGTGACATGACGACCAACCCCGACGAGCCCCAGCAGCCCGGCAGCACCCCGCCGCCCCCGCCCGGGACCGGCGCCACGCCGCCTCCCCCGCCCGGTGCGGGCACACCCCCGCCCGCCGCTCAGCAGCCGCCCGCCGGGGGCTACCAGGCACCGGCCGGCGGCTACCAGGCCGCTCCGCCGCCCGGTGGCGGCTACGGCGGCGCACCCCAGGCGTCCTACGGCGCCCAGCCGCCGCTGAGCGACTCCGACCAGCGCATGTGGGCGATGCTCGCGCACATCGGCGGCATCCTGTTCTGGTTCGTGGCCCCGCTGGTGATCTGGCTGATCTTCAAGGACCGCGGCCGCTACGTCGACGAGCAGGCCAAGGAGGCGCTGAACTGGCAGATCACGCTGACGATCGCGTACATCGCCGGAATGATCCTCACCGTGATCGTCATCGGTGGCCTCATCCTGGTCGCCGCGGGCATCTGCGCCCTCGTCTTCGGGATCATCGCGGCGATCGCCGCCAACAAGGGCGAGCCGTACCGCTACCCGTTCGCGCTGCGCCTCGTGAAGTGACGCGACGCACGCGGCCGTGAGCCGCGACGAGGGCCGGTGACCACCTGGTCACCGGCCCTCGTCGTCTCCGGCGCACGTGCGGCGTAGGTCCCAGGCAGCGACGCCCGCCCTCCGCGTCAGTCGGTCAGCGTGCGCACCACGTGGTCGGCGAGCAGGCGTCCGCGTCGCGTGAGGAGCAGGCGACCGCCCACGGCCGCGCGGCCGTCGAGCAACCCGTCCGCGACCAGGCCGGCGACGGCGGGCCGCGCCGCCGCGGTGAGCGTCGTCGTCGGGAGCCCCTCGGCCAGCCGCACGCCGAGCATCACGCGCTCGAGCGCGACGTCGTCGGGTCGCAGCAGCTCACGGCCTGCGGCGGGGCTGAGCCCCTGGCCCAACCTGTCCGCGTACGCCCGCGGGTGCTTGACGTTCCACCACCGCACGCCACCGGCCGCACCGCCCACGTGCGAGTGCGCGCCCGGGCCCACGCCCCACCAGTCGTCGCCACGCCAGTAGGCGAGGTTGTGCCGGCACGCGTCCTGCGGCGTCCGCGCCCAGTTGCTCACCTCGTACCAGTGCAGTCCGGCGCCCGCGAGCACGTCGTCGGCGACCTCGTACTTCGTCGCCTCGTCGTCCGGGTCCGGTGCGGGCAGCTCGCCGCGGCGCACCTGCACGGCCATGCGCGTGCCAGGCTCGACCACGAGGGCGTACGCCGAGACGTGGTCCACGTCGCACGCGAGAACGGCGTCGAGCGACCGACGCCAGTCGTCGACCGACTCCCCCGGTGTCCCGTAGATCAGGTCGAGCGAGACCGCCAGCCCGACGTCGCGCGCCCACCGCACGGCCTCGGGCACGCGCGCCGGGTCGTGCGTACGGTCGAGCGTGGCGAGCACGTGCGGCACTGCTGACTGCATCCCGAACGAGACCCGCGTGACACCGGCGCGCGCGAGCGTCGCGAGCGACTCCGGCGTCACCGAGTCGGGGTTCGCCTCGGTGGTCACCTCGGCGCCCGCCTTCAGCCCCCACGCCTGCCGGACGCCGTCGAGCAGCAGCGCGAGGTCGCCCGCAGGGAGCAGGGTCGGGGTACCGCCGCCGAAGAAGACCGTGCTCGCCGGCCGGCCGCCCACACCGGCCTCGTCGAGCACGCGCCGCGCGAGCGCGATCTCGTCGAGGGCCGTGCGCGCGTAGCCCGCGAGGCTCGCACCTCCGCCCAGCTCGGTCGCGGTGTAGGTGTTGAAGTCGCAGTAGCCGCACCGCACCGCGCAGAACGGCACGTGCACGTAGACCCCGAAGCCCGAGCCGGGCCGCCCGAGGTCCGCCGGAAGGGCTCCGTCGGCGGGCGCGGGCTCGCCGTCGGGCAGGGCTGGCATGCCTCCATGGTCGCACCTCGGCCCAGGTGTTGACTTCGAGTGCACTCCAGCTCCTACGTTCGCGTCATGAGCACGATCGAGGGCTGCAGCATCGAGCAGGCATCCGCGCGCACGGGCGTCCCCGCCCACACGCTGCGCTACTACGAGCGCATCGGCCTCCTCGCCCCGGTGCCGCGCGGGCCCGGCGGACGACGCCGCTACACCGAGGACGACCTGGGCTGGGTCAGGTTCCTGACGCTGCTCAGACAGACCGACATGCCGATCCGCGACATGCAGCGGTTCGTGGACCTCACGCGCGCCGGTGACGCCACGGTGCCGCAGCGGGTCGCGCTGCTCCGTGCGCACCGCGAGGCGCTCGTCGAGCGCCTCGACCTCCTCCAGCACCACCTGGGCGCCATCACCACCAAGATCGACGTCTACGAGGGCCTCCTGCCACCGGACGCGTGCGTCGAGCCGTCGACGCCGGCGGCCGACGACCGCACCGCCCTCGCACTGACCGACGGGAGCCCCCGATGACCACCATCCCGACGCGTGAGCTCGGCACCACCGGGCAGCAGGTCTCCGCGATCGCGCTGGGCGCGATGCCCATGGGCTCGCTGACCGACGAGAAGACCTCGGTCGCGCTGCTCGACCGCTTCGTGGCCGACGGCGGGACCTTCCTCGACACCGCGGACTGCTACGCATGGTGGTGGGCACACGGGACCAACGGCGGGCAGAGCGAGGAGCTGCTGGGCCGTTGGATGGCCGACCGCCGCAACCGCGACGACGTCGTGCTCGCGACCAAGGGCAGCGCGACGCTGCGCGATCCCTCCCGCTCGTGGCCCGCCCCCGACGTCGAGCCGGACTGGACCGACGCCCGGACGCAGTTCGTCGGGGCCTCGGCGCCCGTGCTGCGTCGTTCGCTCGAGGCGAGCCTGCGCAGGCTCGGCACCGACCACGTCGACCTCTACTACGTGCACGTCGACGACGAGGCGACGCCGCTCGAGGAGACGCTCGAGGCGCTCGCGGCGTTCGTCGAGGAGGGGAAGATCCGCTGGTACGGCTGGTCGAACGTCCGGACCGAGCGCCTCGAGCGGATCCACGAGCTGTGCGACGCGAACGGGTGGCCCGCGCCCGTCGCCCTCCAGCAGCAGCATTCCTACCTGCGGCCGCATGACGGCGCGGCGAGCGTGTCGATCGTCGACGAGCGCCAGCTCGCGCACCTGCGCGCCCGTCCCGAGCTGACGCTCGTCGCCTACTCCCCCGTGCTCAAAGGGCTGTACGACATGGCTCCGGCTCGGCGATCGGGCCACTGGCTGCTCGAGCCGTACGCGGGCGGCGATGCCGAACGCAGGTTCGCCGCCGTCGAGGCCGTGGCGCGCGAGCTCGGCGTCCCGCCCACCCGGGTGGTGCTCGCCTGGCTCCTCGCGCAGCAGGACCCGCGGGTGGTGCCGATCCTGGGCACCTCACGCCTCGACCGGTACGAGGACCAGGTGGCCGCCGTCGGCCTCGAGCTGTCCCCGGCGCACCTCGAGCTCCTGACGGCGCCCTGACCCGAGGCCGGCGGTGACTACTTCTTCGCCTTGTCCTTGGCGTCCGACTGCTCGGAGGACAGCGCGGCGATGAACGCCTCCTGCGGCACGTCGACCCGGCCGATGGTCTTCATGCGCTTCTTGCCCTCCTTCTGCTTCTCGAGCAGCTTGCGCTTGCGGCTGATGTCACCGCCGTAGCACTTGGCCAGGACGTCCTTGCGGATCGCGCGGATCGTCTCGCGAGCGATCACGCGCGAACCCACCGCGGCCTGGATCGGCACCTCGAACTGCTGGCGCGGGATGAGCTCCTTGAGCTTGGCGGTCATCATCACGCCGTAGGCGTACGCCTTGTCCTTGTGCACGATCGCGCTGAACGCGTCCACCTGCTCGCCCTGCAGCAGGATGTCCACCTTGACCAGCGCGGCCGCCTGGTCGCCGCTGACCTCGTAGTCGAGGGACGCGTAGCCACGTGTGCGTGACTTGAGCTGGTCGAAGAAGTCGAACACGATCTCGGCGAGCGGCAGGGTGTAGCGCATCTCGACCCGGTCGGCCGACAGGTAGTCCATGCCGAGCAGGTCACCCCGGCGCGACTGGCACAGCTCCATGATCGCGCCGATGTGCTCGGACGGCGCCAGGATCGTCGCCCGCACGACGGGCTCGCGGACCTCCCTGATCTTGCCGCCCGGGAACTCGCTCGGGTTGGTCACGACGACCGTCTCGCCGTCCTCCATCGTGACGTCGTAGATCACGTTGGGTGCCGTCGAGATCAGGTCGAGGTCGAACTCGCGCTCGAGCCGCTCACGCACGATCTCGAGGTGCAGCAGGCCCAGGTACCCGACCCGGAAGCCGAAGCCGAGCGCGACCGAGGTCTCGGGCTCGTACATCAGCGCGGCATCGTTGAGCTTGAGCTTGTCGAGCGCGTCCCGCAGCACCGGGTAGTCCGAGCCGTCGATCGGGTAGAGACCCGAGAAGACCATCGGCTTGGGGTCGCTGTAGCCGCCGAGCGGCTCCTCGGCCGGCTTCGCCGAGTCCGTGACGGTGTCCCCGACCTTGGACTGGCGGACGTCCTTGACGCCTGTGATGAGGTAGCCCACCTCGCCGACGCCGAGCCCCTTCGTCGGGATCGCCTCGGGAGAGATCACACCGAGCTCGAGCAGCTCGTGGGTGGCCCGGGTCGACATCATCGCGATGCGGTCGCGCGGGGTGAGCTGCCCGTCGACCACGCGCACGTACGTGACCACGCCTCGGTACGTGTCGTAGACGGAGTCGAAGATCATCGCGCGTGCCGGGGCGTCGGCGCGCCCCACCGGGGCGGGCACGAGCTCGACGATCCGGTCGAGCAGCGCCTCCACGCCCTCACCCGTCTTGCCCGAGACCTTGAGGACGTCCTCGGGCTCGCCCCCCACGAGTCCCGCGATCTCCTCGGCGTACTTCTCCGGCTGCGCGGCGGGGAGGTCGATCTTGTTCAGGACCGGGATGATCGTGAGGTCGTTCTCCATCGCGAGGTACAGGTTCGCGAGCGTCTGTGCCTCGATCCCCTGGGCCGCGTCGACGAGCAGGACGGCACCCTCGCAGGCCGCCAGCGAGCGCGAGACCTCGTAGGTGAAGTCGACGTGGCCCGGGGTGTCGATCATGTTGAGCGCGTACGGCTGCTGCGCACCCTCGGGCCCGGCGGCCCAGGGCATGCGCACGGCCTGGGACTTGATCGTGATGCCGCGCTCACGCTCGATGTCCATGCGGTCCAGGTACTGCGCGCGAGCGGCGCGCTCGTCGACCACCCCGGTGAGCTGGAGCATGCGGTCGGCGAGCGTCGACTTGCCGTGGTCGATGTGGGCGATGATGCAGAAGTTGCGGATGAGCTCGGGCGGCGTGGCGGCCGGCTGGATCCGCTGGCTCTGCGCAGCGCTGGGGATCGGGGACACGCGGGGACGACTCCGTCGGGCTCGGTGGGTTCGCGGCAGCGTCCATGGTCCCACGTCCCGGCCCCGGCCATGACCTGCGCACGGGGTCCTGACGGCTCGCGGTTGGCGCACATGCGGCGTCGTGGGCCAGGGCCGGCGCCACCCCTTGCAGGCCCTGCGCTGCAGCGCGAGGGTGGAGGTCCGAGGCGTCGCCGACGCCGTCGACCGGGAGGAGCCCTCGATGGCCACCACCGTCGCACGTGTCACCCAGATCAGCTCGCGCTCCGAGGTCAGCTTCGAGGACGCGGTCGCGGGCGGGATCGAGCGCGCCACCCAGACGCTGCGCAACGTCCAGGGCGCCTGGGTCAAGGAGCAGAAGGTCGAGGTGCGCGAAGGCCGCATCACGGCGTACCAGGTGATGCTCGAGGTCACCTTCGTGCTCGACGACTGAGCCGACGAGGGTGCCGGACCGGCGCGGGTCGGTCCGGCACCTCGGTACCGTGGGCGCATGAACCGGCTCGTCGCGCGTCTGGTGCGCACCGTCCGAGCCCACCGGGCGGCCGCGACGGGACGTCCGTCCCGCGGTCGGCCCGCCAGCGCCTACCCCGGTGACCACACCGGCCCGCTCCGGCCCGTGTACCGGCCCGACCTCGACGGCGACCCGGATCCCGGCGAGATCGTCTGGACGTGGGTGCCGTACGAGGAGGACCACGGCCGCGGCAAGGACCGCCCGGTGCTGGTGGTGGGGCACGACGGTCCGTGGCTGCTCGCGCTCATGCTCAGCAGCCGCGATCACGACGCACGACCGGACGCCCGTGGCGAGAGCTGGCTCGACCTGGGCACCGGCGAGTGGGACGCACGACGCCGCCCGAGCGAGGTGCGGCTCGACCGCGTGCTCCGGATCGCGCCCGAGGAGGTCCGGCGGGAGGGCGCAGTGCTCGACCGCGCACGCTTCGACGCGGTCGCCGCGGCGCTCACCGCGCGCCACCCACGCCGAGATCCCTGACCTGGTAGCATCGATCCCCGCGTGTCCGCCCAGGTCGGCGGGCACAGGTCCAGCGCCTTCCCGCGGGTGTCCCCACGCCCCAGTCCCGGCGCCGGACGCGCCCTCTACGACCTGTCAGATCGCTCCGGCGAACCCACAAAGAGAGTCCACACGTGGCGAACATCAAGTCCCAGATCAAGCGCATCCGCACCAACGAGGCGGCGCGCCTGCGCAACAAGGCCGTGAAGTCCGAGCTCAAGACGCACGTGCGTCGTGTGCGCGAGGCCGTGGCCGCGGGCGACAAGGACGCAGCCGCCGTCGCGCTGCGCTCCGCCTCGACCAAGCTCGACAAGGCCGCGAGCAAGGGCGTCATCCACGCGAACCAGGCGGCCAACCGCAAGTCGGCGCTGGCCAAGCAGGTCGCGAGCCTCTGAGACGCACCGCCTCAGCGCGGCATCGCGAAGGGCGCCACCCCACGGGGTGGCGCCCTTCGTCGTCGACGGCGAACTGAGCGGGTGACCGTGGCAGCCATCCGCGGACCGCAGCCGTGCGCGGCGCTGGCGCCCCCTGCTCGCCAGCCCTCGCGCGGGCCTCAGGAGACGGAGGTCCCTCCGGAGGTCGCAACCGTCCCCTCAGGCTGACGGACCGGCTGCGCCGTCCGCCGGATCCCGGCCTCCTCGAGGGCCGAGTCGTACGCGCGCACGGCGCCCGCGAGGTCACCGTGCTCGAGGAGCCGGTCCCCCAGCGCCCGCCACACCGTGGCGGACTCGCGACCGGCCGTCATCATGCCGAGCATCTCGGCCGCCCAGCCGTAGGCCTCCTGGGCGCGCTCGATGTCACCGCGCGCCGCGTGGGCGTCGCCGAGCAGCATGCGACCGTTGCAGGTGTCGAGCACGGCCTCGGCCCCGAGCCGCTCCAGACCCGCGTGCGCGAGCTCCTCGGCCTTCGTCGGGTCACCGAGGAGGAGGTGCGCCCGGCCCGCCTCGAACATGCACCGCGCCAGGTCGATCTCCGACCCCACGAGCTCGAGCGCCGCACGCGCCTGCTCGAGCTGGTCGAGCGCGAGCCGGGGCTCCGGCGGGTCGGAGCGCAGCACGAGCCACGCGTAGTGCAGGCGCAGGCGAGGGACGTCCCGGCTCGCCGCGCCCTCGCTCAGGTAGGCGAGCGCACGCTCGGTCAGGCGCCTGGCCTCCGCCACGTCCCCGCGACCCTCGGCCACGAGCGACGCGTTCCAGTAGATCGAGCCTCGCCCCCGCATGGTGCCGTGCTCATCGGCGATGCGGATGAGCTCGGCCGCCCGGTGCGTCGCGTACAGCAGGTCGCCGCGCTCGACGTACGACCACAGGATCGTCGCCGCGAGTCGCAGGTGCTCGTCGGTGCCCCGCGCTCCCTGCGCCTCGACCTCCGCGAGCACGGACTCGCCGAGCTCGATGCTGCGCCCCAGGTCACCGGCGTCGTGATAGGCCACGACCAGGCTCGTCGCGAGGGTCGCCGAGTCGAGCACGCGGCGCTCGGACCGTGCACGCGCGAGCAGGGGCTCCAGCACGCCGACGGTCTCCTCGAGCTGGCCGAGCGCGTCGTAGGCGGAGGCGAGGGCCTCGAGCGCCTCCGCGTGGTGGCGCGACGCGATCGTCGACAGGTCGAGGGCGAGAAGACGGTCACGCGCCTCCTCGGCCGCACCGTTCGCGAGCGCGAGCCGGGCGAACCCGATCTCGAGGCGCGCACGTTCCTCGCTCGGCGCCTTGTCGCCGTGCCGCAGGTAGTCCGCCGTCGTGCCGAGACGCTCGGCGAGCACCTTGAGGGCGCCGTCGGTGGGCACGCGGCGCCCGGCCTCGATCAGCGACACGTAGCTGGGCGAGAAGTCGTCGCCCGCGAGCGCGGTCTGCGAGAGGCCGGCACGCGTGCGCTCGGCGCGAAGTCGTTCTGCGAGGTCTGTCACAAGGGGTCACTCTACCGTTGACTAGCCCCGAAGGGCAGGGGCCACGGCACCGCCGATCGGGTGAAGAACAGACACCGAGACGGGGCCCGACGACCGAGGGGCCACCCGGAAGACGGGTGACCCCTCGGTCGTGCGACGCAGGTCGGCGCGAGCCGACCCCGCTCACTGCTTGCAGCAGCCGCTGCTGCCGATCGCGGTCACCGACGCCGTGTCGTCCAGCGGCAGGCCGACGACGGCGATGCCGAGGCTCAGGACTGCGGCGGCGAGGGCCTTCGCGAAGCGGTTCATGTCAGTTCTCCTGTCGTTCGAGCCGGGGGGCTGTCATGACGACTATGACAGGATTCCTCCAGGTATGCACCCCTCCCGAACAGCCTTCTTGGTACGTGCGCGGTGAACTTTTGGGGAGATAGAGGGGCAGACCAGGAGGTATCCCGCGCGATTGACACGTCACTCGTCCGGGTGATTCTGCTTCGCGGGCCGGCCCTCGTGTCATCGCACGTATGACTCGCGCGTCAGTCGCGGGCGGCCCGCGCGATCCGTAGGACCGCGCGCTCGACGGCGAAGACGGGATCGCGGCCCGCGCCCTTGACCTCGGCGTCCGCCTGGGCGACAGCCGTGATCGCCGCCGCCAACCCCTCCGGGGTCCAGCTCGCGAGCTCGCGTCGGGCCTTGTCGACCTGCCAGGGGGCGAGCCCGAGGTCCCGGGCATCCATACCGCGCCCCCGTGCGGCCGCGACCTTCGCGAGCGTGCGCAGGCGCACCGCCAGGGCTGCGACCAGCGGGACCGGGTCGGTGCCCGTGGCGAGGGCGTGCCTCAGCAGGGCCACGGCGTCGCCCGCCCTGCCCTCGGCGGCGGCATCGGCGACCTTGAAGCCGGTGGCCTCGACGCGGCCTCCGTAGTAGCGCGCCACGAGCTCGGCCGAGATGGGGCCGGTGCTGTCGGCGACGAGCTGCTGGCACGCCGCGGCCAGCTCGCGCAGATCCGCTCCGCATGCCTCGAGCAGGGCGCGCATCGCGGCGGGCTCGGCCCGACGTCCTGCGCGACGGAGCTCCGCGCCCGCGAACGCGAGCTTGTCGGCGTCCTTCTTGAGGGGGTCGCACGCGACCTGTACCGCGCCGGCGGCCCTGAGCGCGTCGAGCGCCTTCTTGCCCCGCACACCGCCGCCGTGCCGTACGACGAGCACCACCTCGGGAGCAGGGTCGGCGGCGTACGCCACGACGTCGTCGAGCGCCGCCTCCGTCCCGGACTGGAAGTCCTCGACCACGACCACGCGCGGCTCGTCGAACAACGAGGGGCTCGCCACCACACGGAGCCGTCCGGGCAGGTACGACGCCGCCTCGAGCCGGGTGACCTCGACCTCGGGGTCGCGCGCACGCGCCTGGGCCACGAGGCCGTCCACGGCTCGCTCGGCGAGCAGGCTCTCCGAGCCGTGGACGAGGACCAGGGGGGCGAGCTCGACCTGGTCCCAGGCGAGGGCCGAGGGGGCGCGTCGTGCGGGGGGCATGCGCACCAGCCTGCCACGCACGTGCGTCACGCCGGGGCGCTACGACCCCGCCGGGCACGACGCGTGCACGGCGAGCCCAGCGGGGTCGGCGGCGAGCACGACGTCCCCGCACTCGTGGGTGCTCAGGACGAGGGCGCCGACCCGCGCGTAGAGGTCCACCGCCTGCGGTGACGGGTGCCCGTAGTCGTTGTCGGCGCCGGCACTCACGAGCGCCACCCGTGGGGAGAGCCACTCCGCGAGCGCGGCCGACTGCCGCGCCGAGCCGTGGTGCGCGACCTTCACGATCTCCGCGGGTGTCGCGCGGCCCCGCGCGGTGAGCGCGGCGAGCAGCCGCTCCTGGGCCGGCGGCTCGAGGTCCCCCAGCGCGAGGACGCGCACGTCCCCGAGGTCGAGCAGCACGACGACGCTCGCGTCGTTCACGTCGCCCGACGACGCTGCGGGCACGCGCGCCGACGGCGGTCCGAGCACCTCCCAGCCCACGTCCCCCGCACGCCCCGCGCCGAGGACCGGCAGGCGCCCCGCCGGACCACCCGGATCCCCTACCGTGCTCGCGTCTGCGCCGGTGGCGAGCCCGACGGCCACCGGCACGCCCGACGCGCGCAGCGCCGCGACGTCGGCAGCGCCGTTCCCGTCGACCGCGACCGGGCTGACGACCACCTGGCGCACCTGCCGTCCGGCGACGGCGGCCCGGAGGCCGCCCACGTGGTCGGCGTGCGGGTGGGTGAGGACGAGCAGGTCGAGGGTCCGTACGCCGAGCGCGTCGAGGCAGCGCCCGACCGAGTCGTCCGGCCCGGTGTCCACGAGCACGGCCGACGACGGACCCGAGCGCACCACCAGCGCGTCGCCCTGCCCGACGTCGCACGCGACCACGTCCCACCCCGCGACCGGTCGTCCCGCGACGGCCCCACGCAACGGGAGGAGCACCAGGCAGAGCGCGACGACGCAGGCACCCACCCGCGCGGTGCGCGCGGCCCGACCACCGCGCGGCGCGAGCACACCGGCGAGGAGCACCGCGGTGGCCGAGCCCAGCAGCACCGCTCCCCCGGCACCCTCGGGCCACGGGACCGAGGCACCCGGGAGGCCCGCGAGACCTCGGGCCACGAGCGCGATCCACGCGGTCGCCCACGAGGCGCACCATGCGACGACGGCGGCGACCCCCGGCGCCCACGGCGCGACGAGCGTCGCCGCGACACCCAGCACCGTGGCGGGGACGAGCGCCGGGCCCGCGAGGAGGTTGGCCGGCACCGCGTAGGTCAGCAGGGCCGGCTCGAGCAGCACGAGGACGGGCGCGCACACCAGCTGGGCGGCGGCCGGGACGGCGACCGCGAGCGCCCCCGCCCGCGGGACGGTGCCCTCGACGCGTCGCACGAGCGCGGGTGCCAGGAGCACGATCGCGGCTGTCGCGAGCACCGACAGGACGAAGCCGTACTCGCGCGACAGCCAGGGGTCGCACACGAGCAGGACGACGACGGCGGTCCCGAGTGCGGCGACCGAGCGGGCGGGGCGGCCCAGCACGAGCGCGAAGGTCGTGACACCACCCATCACCGCGGCGCGCAGCACGCTCGGCTCGGGATGGACGAGCAGCACGAACCCGCCCATGACGGCCGCGGTGACCACGGCCCGCAGCGGCGCGGGCCAACGGAGCAGCGCGGTCAGCCCGAGCGTGACCACCGCGATCACCGAGAAGTGCCCGCCGGAGACCGCCGTGATGTGCGTGAGGCCGGTGACGCGCATGTCCTCCGCGAGATCCGCCGGGAGCCGACGGGTGTCGCCGATCGCCGCCCCGGGGACGAGCCCGCGGGCGTCGGGGGTCAGGTGCTCCGTCGCCGCCAGGAGAGCGCTGCGCAGCCGGTGCACGCGCGCATTGGCGCCCTGCGGTGCCTTCTCGACGACGACGACGTGCGCCACGACGAGCGCGGCCGCGCGGTCGGCGGCGTCCGTCGGCACGAGCCGGCCGCTCACGCGGACGCGGCTGCCCCACGCCGGGGCCTCGGGTGGCTCGACGCCGTCACCGCCAGGACCGGTACCGGGGCCCCGATCGCCGTCGGCGCCGCGTGCCCCTTCGACGACGGGCGCGAGCACCACGACCCTCAGGGGACCGACCGCAGCGCGCCCCCGGGCCTCCAGGCCTTCCACGACGAGCTCGAAGCGCACCTGCACGGCCCGGCCGGGCCGGGGCGTCACGAGGACGGGCTCGGAACGCACCACCCCGGTCAGGGTCGCGACCGCCCCCGCGCGCACGTCGGCGTCCACGGCGTCGCGCGGGCCGGCCTGGACGGCGTACGACGTCAGCACCACGGCCGTCGTCGCGAGCACCAGGCCGACCACCGGCGCGCCACCCCACCGCCACGCCCGGGCGAGCAGGACGAGCGCGCTCACGGCCGCGAGCGCGGCCGTGACGTACGTCCACCGTGCGGACGCACCGAGCACGAGGCCCGCGACCAGCCAGGCGGCCGCCGCGGGAGCCACCGTGCGCAGGTCGAGGCCGTCGCTCACCCCGCGCGCACCAGGTCGCGCACGTCGGCGAGGAGCGCAGGCCCGATCCCGCTGACCTCGACGAGCTCGTCGACCGAGCTGAAGCGTCCGTTCTGCTCACGCCACGCGACGATGCGCTCCGCCAGGACGGGGCCCACGCCCGGCAGCCCGTCGAGCGCCTCCGCGTCGGCCGAGTTCAGGTCGAGCGGACCGACCTCTCCCCCGCCGACGGTCGGCACGGCGGACGCCACCTCCTCGCCCTCGGCGGGCACCACGACCTGCTCCCCGTCGACGACGGGACGTGCGAGGTTCACCCCGGCGAGCACCGCGGCCGGGGTGACACCACCGGCCGCCTCGATCGCGTCGGCCACCCGCGCGCCGTCGGGCAGCTCGACCAGGCCGGGCGCCGTCACCTCGCCGACGACGTGGACCACCACCGGCGGACCGGACCGCCCCTCGTGGTCCTCCACCGGTGGCGCGCCGTCGTCGGTCCCCTGGGCGTCGCCCTCCGTCGCGACGCCCGCACCCTCGGTCCCACCGTCCCGCTCAGGCGCGGCCGAGTTCGTCGCGCTACCTGCGTCCGGGAGGACCACGGCCGGCGCCTCTCCTCCCGGCAGGCCCCCGACACCCACGACCACGAGGCCGAGCAGGACCACGAGGCCGAGAGCCGCCGTGACGGCGACACGGCGGCTCGGAAGCCAGCGCCGGTCGTCGACGCGCGGCGCGCCGACGGCGTGCTCGAGTCCGAGCGGGTGGCCGTGCGCGGCGGTGTAGGTGCTCATGGCGGCGGTGAGGGCACGGGCGCGCAGGCCGGTGCCGGCGGTCTGCCGCCCTGTGACGGCCGGCTCGGTCACCGGCGACGTGTCCGGTACGCGCGCGACGCCGGGCCCCCCGTGAGGTGCGAGGTCCCCGAGCCGACGGGCGACCGTGGGTTCTGGTCGTGGCACGCACCGACGCTAGGGCGACGGGCGACGGCGGATCGCCGGGGGCCGCGCCTCCTGGGGACCCAGGCTGCGGGCCGGGCCTGTGGAGGCCCGGCGGTTCACGCGTCCGCGGTCACCACCGCGAGCAGACCCGGACCCACGTGCGCGCCGATGACGGCGCTCACCTCGACCTCGTGCACCGCGCGCACGGGCAGTCCGGCGGCCGTGATCCGCTCAGCGACGTCGGCGGCGAGCTCAGGAGCACCGAGATGGTGCACCGCGACCTCGGACGGCCCTCGGCGTGCCAGGTCCTCGAGCACCAGCTCGACCACACGTGCCCGGGCCCGACCCGAGGTGCGGACCTTCTCGACGAGCTCGAGCCGCCCGTGCCGCACGCCGAGGACCGGCCGCAGGCCGAGGACCGATCCGACAGCGGCGGCCACCGGGCCGAGCCTCCCGCCCCGGCGCAGGTGCTCGAGGGAGTCGACCGCGAAGAGCACCCGGCTGCCGGCGGCGCGGCGCTCGGCGGCCCGAGCGGCCGCGGCTCCCGTGCCCTCGGTGCGCGCCGCCGCGAGCGCGGCGAGGCCGAGGCCCATGCCGACCGTCCCCGAGTCCACGACGTGCACGGGCACGCCGGACCCCTGGGCCGCCGTGCGCGCCGAGGTCACGGTGCCCGAGAGCTCGGCCGAGAGGTGGACGGACACGATCTCGCGGGCCCCGCGCGCCGCGACGCGTGCGTACGCCCGCGCGAAGGCCTCCGGCCCCGGCTGCGACGTGGTGACGCGCTCCCCCGCGCGGAGCGCCGCGACCAGCCTCGCGGGGCTCAGGTCGACGCCTTCACGGTGCGCGACACCCCCGATCACCACCTGCAGGGGGACGACGACGATCTCTGCCGCCTCCGCGAGGGCGGCGGGCAGCGACGCGGTCGAGTCGGTGACGACCGCGCACCGTGAGCTCGCCGCCATCGCCGTCACCGACCCTCAGACGGGAACCACGTTGACGAGCCTGGGTGCCCGCACGACGACCGTGCGCACGTCGCGCCCGGCGAGGGCGCGCTGGACCCCGGCCGTCGCGAGCGCGAGCTCGCGCAGCTCGTCCTCGCCCACGCCGGGCGAGACCTCGAGGCGGTCACGCACCTTGCCCTGCACCTGGACCACGCAGGTCACGGTCTCCTCGACGAGGTAGGCCGGGTCCGCCTCGGGGTAGGGCTCGTAGGCGAGCGAGCCGTCGTGGCCGAGCTTGCGCCAGAGCTCCTCCGCGATGTGCGGCGCGAGCGGCGCGACCATCAGCACGAGCGTCTCGACCGCGGCGCGCGGCACCTCCGGCAGCGAGGTGAGGTGGTTGTTGAGCACGATGAGCTTCGCGATCGCGGTGTTGAACCGCATCGCGTCCATCTCGGTCCGCACCTCGGCCACCGTGCGGTGGACGACGCGCTGGGTCGCGTCGTCGGGCGCGGCGTCGACCACCGTGACCTCGCCCGTGGTCTCGTCCACGACGTTGCGCCACAGCCGCTGCAGGAAGCGCTGGGACCCGACGACGGCGCGGGTCTCCCACGGCCGGGACAGGTCCAGCGGGCCCATCGACATCTCGTAGACGCGCAGCGTGTCGGCACCGTACGCCGCGTACATCTCGTCCGGGCTCACGACGTTCTTGAGGGACTTGCCGATCTTCCCGTACTCGCGGAAGACCTCCTCCCCGCGCCACGTCCACCCGCTCGCGACGGACTCGTCCTCCTCGACCTCGGCGGCAGGCACGTACTGCCCGCGTGCATCCGTCCAGGCGTAGGCCTGGATGTAGCCCTGGTTGAAGAGGCGGCGGAACGGCTCGATGCTCGTGACGTGGCCCAGGTCGTAGAGGACCTTGTGCCAGAAGCGCGCGTAGAGCAGGTGCAGCACGGCGTGCTCGACGCCGCCCACGTACAGGTCGACGCCACCCGTGGGACCGGCCGCGTCGTCGTGCCCGGGGCCCATCCAGTACCGCTCGAGCTCGGGGTCCACCAGGACGTCACGCTCGGACGGGTCGAGGTAGTTCAGGTAGTACCAGCACGAGCCGGCCCAGTTGGGCATCGTGTTCGTGTCGCGACGGTAGGTTCGCGGACCGTCGCCCAGGTCCAGCGTGACCTCGACCCACTCGGTGTTGCGGCCGAGCGGCGGCTCGGGCGTCGAGTGCACGTCGTCGGGCTCGAACGTGCGCGGCGAGTAGTCCGGCACCTCGGGCAGGTCGACCGGCAGAAGCTCCTCGGGCACGGCGATGGGCCGGTCGTGCTCGTCGTAGACGATCGGGAACGGCTCGCCCCAGTAGCGCTGGCGGCTGAAGAGCCAGTCGCGCAGCCGGTACGTGACGGTCCCCGTGCCGACGCCCTTGGCCTCGAGCCAGGTGGTGATCGCGGCCTTCGCCGACGCCACGTCCATGCCGTCGAGACTGATCTCGTCGTTCGACGAGTTGACCACCAGACCGTCGCCGGTCCAGGCCCCGCCCTCGAATCCCTCGGGCGGCGCGACGGTGTGCACCACGGGCAGCCCGAACGCCTCCGCGAACGCGTAGTCGCGCTCGTCGCCCCCGGGCACCGCCATGATCGCGCCCGTGCCGTAGCCCATGAGCACGTAGTCGGCGGTGAACACCGGGACGAGGCGGCCGTCGACGGGGTTCGTCGCGAGATGGCCGGTGAAGACGCCCGTCTTGCGGCCCGCGTCGGCCTGACGCTCGACGGCGGACTTGGCCGCCGCCTCGGCGCGGTAGGCGGCGACGGCGGCGGTCGGGCTCTCGTGCCCGCCCGTCCAGTCGGAGTGCGTGCCGTCGGGCCACTCGGTCGGCACCTCGTCGAGCAGCGGGTGCTCGGGGGCGACGACCATGAACGTCGCGCCGAACAGCGTGTCCGGCCGCGTGGTGAAGACCTCGACCTCGCTGCCGCCGATCACCTCGAAGACGACGTTCGCACCCTCCGAGCGACCGATCCAGTTGCGCTGCATCGCGCGCACCTTCTCCGGCCAGTCGATCAGGTCCAGGTCGTCCGCCAGGCGGTCCGCGTACGCCGTGATGCGCATGTTCCACTGACGCAGGTTGCGCTTGAACACCGGGTAGTTGCCGCGCTCGGAGCGGCCGTCGACCGTGACCTCCTCGTTCGCGAGGACCGTCCCCAGGCCGGGGCACCAGTTCACCGGCGTCTCGGAGATGTACGCGAGCCTCTGCTCGTCGACGACCCGACGACGCTCGACGTCGTCGAGCTCGGCCCACGGCCGCCCGTCGGGCGTGGGCCGCGAACCCGAGGCGTACGCCTCGACGAGCTCGCTCACAGGCCGCGCGGCACCCCGCCCGCCGTCGGGCCGCACCGCGTCGGGGTCGTACCACGAGCCGAAGACCTGCAGGAAGATCCACTGCGTCCAGCGCACGTAGGCGCTGTCGGTGGTCGCGAACGTGCGACGGCCGTCGTGCGCGAGGCCGAGACGGCGCAGCTGGCGCTGCATCGTGGTGATGTTCTCGTCGGTCGTCTTGCGCGGGTGCTGACCTGTCTGGACCGCGTACTGCTCGGCGGGCAGGCCGAACGCGTCGAAGCCCAGGGCGTGCAGCACGTTGTGGCCCTGCATGCGCCGGTGCCGGCCCACGACGTCGGTCGCGATGTAGCCCAGGGGGTGCCCGATGTGCAGCCCCGCACCCGAGGGGTACGGGAACATGTCCATGAGGAAGAACGACGGCGCCTTCGGGTCCGCGTGCCGCCCGTCCGCCCCGGTGAGCGGACCGCTGGGGTTGGGCGCGTGGAACGTGCCCTGCTCCTCCCACGCGTCCTGCCACCGCTGCTCGATCTCGGCCGCGAGGGCCGCCGTGTAGCGGAAGGGGGTGGCGGGCGCCGTCGAGGCACCCTCACCCGTGGGCGACGGTCCGGTGGAGGTGTCCTGCGTGTGCACCAGCCCAGGCTACCGGCGCGCGGGGGCCGGTCCGCGCGCACGTCCCACGCCCGGCGTCACCGCGCGGAGCGGTACTCCGCGGTGATCGGGCACTGGAACGGGTCGCGCGCCGCGAGACCCACCCGGTTGAGGTAGCGGATCACGATGCCGTAGGACTGCAGCAGCGTGGTCTCGGTGTAGCGGATGCCGCGCGCCTCGCAGAACTCGCGGACGATCGGCTGCACGCGGCGCAGGTGGGGACGGGCCATGTTCGGGAACAGGTGGTGCTCGACCTGGAAGTTGAGCCCGCCGGTGAACGACTCGACGAACCGTCCGCCGCGCACGTTGCGGCTCATGAGCACCTGACGCCGCAGGAAGTCGATCCGGGCGTCCTTGGGGACGATCGGCATGCCCTTGTGGTTGGGCGCGAAGACCGCGCCCATGTAGAGGCCGAAGAGCCCGAGCTGGACCCCGAGGAACGCGAGGGCCATCCCCACGGGCATGAGCCAGAACACGAGCGCGAGGTAGCCGCCGAGCCGGAGCGTGACGAAGGCGATCTCGATCGGACGGCGCTTGACCTCACCGCGCCCGAAGATGGTGCGCACGCCCGAGACGTGCAGGTTGAGGCCCTCGAGCAGCAGCATGGGGAAGAACAGCCATCCCTGGCGCTGGGTGACCCAGCCGATCACGCCGGTGCGAGCCTTGGGCAGGTCCTCGGTCGAGAAGACGAGGGCGCCGGTCTTGATGTCCGGGTCCGCACCCACCTGGTTCGGCTTGGCGTGGTGACGGCTGTGCTTGTGCTGCCACCAGCCGTAGCTCATGCCGGCGTAGAGGTTGGCGATGACGAGGCTCGCCCAGTCGTTCCAGCGCCCCGACGCGAAGATCTGCCGGTGGGCCGCGTCATGGCCCAGGAACATCACCTGCCCGAGGACGACGGCGAGCGCTGCGGCGATGAGCAGCTGCCACCACGAGGCGCCGACGAGGACCATGGCCGTGCCGAGCCCGGCGAGCAGACCCGTGAGCAGGACGAAGCGGGTCCAGTAGTAGCCGTAGCGGCGCCGCATGAGCCCGGCCTCCTGCACCGTGCGCGTCAGGGCGGTGAACTCGCTCACCTGGCGTTCGCGTGGCGCCCCGCCGGCGCGGGGCGTGGAGACGGTCGTGGTCGCGGCGTCGCTCATACGGTGTCCTGTCGTGCGGGCGGTCGGGAGACGCGGTGCCGGCGGCAGCACATCGGGCTCGGAGAACCTACGGCAGCGTAACCTGCGGTCGCCCGCCTGCCCACCCCTCGCGCGCGTCCTGCCCCGTGCGCGCTCCCCCGCGTGTCCCCCGCCGCGCGGTCACTAGGCTCGGGCCATGGCTCCCGACGACGACGTCCCGGCCGATCTCGCGACCGCACGCGCCCGTGCCGAGGCCGCGGCCGCGCGCGCGGCGGCCGCCGCAGCCGC
>NZ_JAACYI010000040.1 GCF_009996735.1 Cellulomonas sp. APG4
CGCTGGCCCCTGACGTCCCCTACTTCGTGGCCGCGCCCCGGTACGCGGGCGCCTGGTACGAGCCCTTCGTCAACGCGACGACGACGCGCACCGGCGTCACGCCGAGCCGGCCACCGGCCGAGCGCCACGCCGCGAGCCGTCGCACGGCCCACACCACGAGCACCACCGCACCGGCCACGGTGCTCACGTGCTGGAGCAGACGTGCCACGTCCAGCCCGGCCCCGACGGGCTCGCGCAGCAGCGCGACGCGCCCCACCAGCGCGCCGTCGGCGTGGGTGAAGGAGTCCCACACCACGTGCGTGAGGACACCGACGACGAGGGACACGAGGAGCCAGCCGATCCCGCGAACGCCGGGCGCCACCAGGCGGCGAGCAGCCGGGGCACCGTGCGCGCGCACCACGAGGTCGGCCAGCGGTGTCCGGACCAGCCACCACAGTGCCACCAGCACCGCGGCCGTCGGCACCGCGACCGTCAGCAGGCCCGGCCAGTGGTGCGTCGTCGTCGCGTTGACGAAGGGCTCGTACCAGGCGCCCGCGTACCGGGGCGCGGCCACGAAGTAGGGGACGTCAGGGGCCAGCGACCCGGCGACCAGCGCGGCGGGCACGAGCGGGCCGCGCGCGACCGGCAGCACGGCCGCCGGGTGGGAGAGTGTGAAGGGCACGCCGAATGATCGCCTCACGCACCCGCTCGGGTCGTCCCACCCAGGGCTGATGCCGAGGGGTGCGCACACCGGCGCCGTCCGCCCACGGTCCGACCTGCCGGCGCGCGCCGCCCTTGCCGACCGCCCCGCTCCTCCCCACCTCCTCGCCGAGGTCGTACTTCTGCACCGAGATCGCACTGCCGACAGTGCGATCTCGGTGCAGGTGTGCGACTTCGGCGGCCGGGAGGGACGGGCGCGGGGCGCGGCCGGTGGCGGTCAGCGGGTCAGGTGGTGGGCGACCGCCCGGGCCGTGCGGCGGCCCGAGACGAGGGCGCCCTGGATCGACGCTGTGTCGCGGTGGTCGCCGCACACGAACAGGCCGTCGCCGACGACGACGTCCCGGCGGGTCACCAGGGGTGGCGGCTGGGCGGGCAGCGCGGCCGGGATCACGTGCCGCACCACCTCGCGCCAGCCGCGCGGGTCCGTCCCCAGCACCTCGCCCGCGTGCGCGCGCACCTGCGGCTCGTCGGCGCCGCGCCTCCTCCCGTGGTGGAGCACGGTCGCCTGGACCAGGTGCTGCCCGGCGGGCGCGTACCCCGGGGCCACCAGGCTCACCACGGCGGCGTTCACCACCGGCCCGCGGTCACGGCCGTCGACGACGACGGCGGGCAGCAGCGTCGGGGCCGCATCGGTCGCGTACCAGTGGGTCGTGAGGCCCTTCATCACCGGCGCGGGCACCCCGACGAGGCGTTCGGCGGCGGGCGCGTCGGTCGCCACCACCACCGCCCGGGCGTCGGTCACGCCGTCGTCGGCGTGCACGCGCACGCCGGGACCGTGGGGCTCGACCCGGTCCACGCGCACGCCGAGGCGCACGTCGGGCACACCCTCCGCGAGCTGCGCGGGAAGCGCCGCCATCCCGGCCGCCGGCACGCCCGGCGTCCCACGCAGGAACGCCCGCACCAGCAGCCGCACGAACGCGGCCGACGTCGTGCCGTCGTCCTCGGCGAGGACGCCCGCCAGGAAGGGCTCGAGCACCGCGCGCCGCAGGGGACCCTCGACACCCGCGCCGTCGAGGGACGCCGCGAGGCTCGTGTCGGGTGCCGCGAGCGCGCGCTGCACCGGGCCGAGGGCGGGCGCCGCCCACCGCGCGAGCCGCAACAGCTCGTCTGGGCGCAGCAGACCGGACCGCAGCCCGTCGACGAGCGTGCGGCCGAGCAGGAGGGGCGCGCGGCGGGGGTCCGCCAGCAGCGCGAGACGGTCGTCCCGGCGCACCGCGACCCCGGGGAGGAACGCGCGGAGGTCGAGCGCGTCCACGTCCACGAGCTCGCGCACCGCCGGGTAGGCGGGGTTGAGCAGCTGGAACCCGCGGTCGAGAGTGAAGCCGTCCACGTGGTCCGTGCGCACGCGGCCACCGACCGCGTCACCCGCCTCGAGCACGCGCACCTCGAGGCCCCGGGCCTGCAGCGACCGCGCGCACGCGAGCCCCGCGAGCCCTGCCCCCACCACGACGACGTCCACGCTCGGCAGCGTAGGTGGGCGCCCCCGCTCCCGCCCGCCGTCGGCTGCGCGCTACCGCCCGGGCACGCCCTCGACCGGGGCGGGGAGCTCGAGCCCGCCGACGGGCTCGTCACCGTCGACGACGAGGGCTCGCGTCGACTCGCGCACCACGAGGTGGGTCGCGAGCGGGGTGTCCACCGTCTCGTCCTGCCCCTCCTCGAGCGCCACGAGCACCTTCTGGAGCATGAGCTCACCGAGGGCCGCGAAGTTCTGGCGCACCGTCGTGAGCGGCGGGTAGAGGAACGCCGCCTCGGGGATGTCGTCGAAGCCCACCACCGCGACGTCGTCGGGCACGCCGAGCGCGCGCTCGCGCAGCGCGGACATCAGACCGAGCGCCATCAGGTCGTTCGAGGTGAACACCGCCATGCCGGGCTCGAGGTCCATCTCGCGGCCGATCCGGTAGCCCGCCTCGGCCGACCAGTCGCCGTAGACCAGGTCGACCGCCGGCAGCCCGCGCTCGGCGAGCTCGTCGCGCCAGCCGCGCACGCGCTCGATCGCGTCGGCCCCGCGCGCCGGGCCCGCGAGGTGCGCGATGCGGGTGTGCCCCAGCTCAGCGAGGTGGCGGACGGCGGCCCGGGCGCCCCGGTACTGGTCGATCTGCACCAGGAGCGGGCTGCGCCGCGACGACGACGCCGCGGCGACCACGGGGATCGACAGGTCGAGCTCGCGCACCATCTCGACCACGCCGATGTCCATCACGATGAGCACGATCCCGTCGACGCGCTGGCGCAGCAGCCCCTCGATCGCCGCCCGCACGGCACCCGGGTCGTCGTCCACCGTGGTGATCGTGTTGACGCTGTACCTCGCGGCCCGGGCGGCCATCGAGAAGTGCATGCCGATGCGTGTGGGGCCGTAGTCCGAGACCGCGGGCGCGATCAGCCCGAGCGTGCGCGTACGACGCGAGACCAGGGACTGCGCCGCGGGCGACGGGCTGTAGCGCAGCTGCGCGATCGCGTGCTCGACGCGCTCCCGCGTCGCGGGACGCACGTTCGGCAGACCGTTGAGCACACGCGAGACCGTCTGGTGCGACACCCCGGCGAGGCGCGCGACGTCGAAGATGTTCGCCGCGCGGGCCGGCTTCTCGTCGGGCATCAGACCGCCTCCTCGGGGCTCGCGACGAGCGCGAGGAGGGAGTCGACGGTCATCTCGGCCGAGGGCAGCGTCTCGACCACGCGGCCGTCGCGCAGGACGGCGACGCGGTCCCCCACCCGCAGCACCTCCTCGAGCTCGGCCGAGATGAACAGCACCGACAGCCCGTTGTCGGCGAGCTCGCCGACAAGGTTGAGGATCTCGACCTTGGCACCGACGTCGATGCCGCGCGTGGGCTCGTCGAGCACGAGCACCCGCGGGGCGAGCGCGAGGAGGCGCGCGAGGAGCACCTTCTGCTGGTTGCCGCCGGACAGCGTGCCCGCCGGCCGGTCGAGGTCCGCGGGCCGCACGCCGAGCGCCTCGACCCAGCTCTGCGCGAGCTCGCGCTGGCGGGTGGGCCTGATGCGCCGCAGCACGCCGCGCTGGGCCTGAACCGCGAGCGTGATGTTGTCGAGCACCGAGAGCTCACCCAGGATCCCCTCGGCGAGGCGGTTCTCGGAGGAGTACACGACCCCGAACGAGATCGCGCGCTGCGGTGAGTCGAGGTGCACACGTGCACCCTCGATGTGGAGCGTGCCGGCGTCGGGGCGGTCGATCCCGGTGAGCGTGCGCGCGAGCGCCGTCCGCCCGGAGCCCAGCAGGCCTGCGACGCCCAGCACCTCACCCTCGCCCAGGTCGACGTCGGCCCCCGTGAGGCCCGGGAAGGTGCCCAGCCCACGGGCGCTCAGGAACACGGGCCCGTCGGGCTCGTCGACCTGCGGGCGCTGGCGCGCCTTGAAGTCGGACGCGTCGCGGCCGAGCATCTTCTGCACCAGGTCGATCCGCAGCAGCTCACGCGTCAGGTACTCGCCGACCAGCTTGCCGTCGCGCAGCACCGTGATCCGGTCGCAGATCTCGTAGACCTGGTCGAGGAAGTGCGAGACGAACAGGATCGCCACCCCGCGCGACCGCAGCTCCCGGATGATCCGGAAGAGCTCCGCGACCTCGTCGAGGTCGAGGCTGGACGTCGGTTCGTCGAGCACGAGCACACGCACGTCGGTCGAGATCGCGCGCGCGATCGCCACGAGCTGCTGCACCGCGACCGAGTGCGTGCCGAGCAGCGATGCCGGATCGAGGTCGAGGCCGAGGTCGGCGAGGATCTCGGCCGCGCGACCGTGCATGCGCCGTCTGCTCAGCACTCCCCGTGTGCGCGGCTCACGTCCGAGCAGCACGTTCTCCGCCACCGAGAGGTTCGGCAGCAGCTCGACCTCCTGGTACACCGTGCTGACACCGGCGCGCTGGGCGTCGTGCGGCGTCGCGAAGCGCACCCGGCGCCCGTCGAGCACGAGTGTCCCGGCGTCGAGCGCGAGCGCCCCCGTGATCGCCTTGATCAGCGTCGACTTCCCGGCGCCGTTCTCGCCCATGAGCGAGTGCACCTCACCCGGGAACATCCGGAACGAGACGTCGTCGAGCGCGGCGTCGGCGCCGAACCGCACGGTCGCGCCCGTCAGCTCGAGCAGCGGTCGCGCTGCGTCGGGCTGCACCTGGTCGGCCTCGTCCACCGGACCAGTATCGCGAGTCCGGAGCGGAGCGGCCGACATCTGGCCCGGGGTGGCTATCGCCGTCGCTCCGACCTCGCCACGATCGCCCGCTGCACGACGATGAAGAGCAGCAGCAGCGCGCCGACGATGATCTGCATCCACGACTGCTCGGCGCCCATGAACGAGATGATGGTCTTGATCGTGCCGAACACCATGACGCCGATGAGCGAGCCGAGCACGTAGCCCCGTCCGCCGGTGAGGAGGGTGCCGCCGATCACCACCGCGGCGATCGCGTCGAGCTCGGTGCCGATGCCGTTGCGCGGGTACCCGGCACCCGAGTACGCGGTGAGCACGAGGCCCGCGAGGCCGCCGCACAGCCCGCTGATGACGTACGCGGCGACCTTCGTACGCGCCACGTCGAGACCCATGAGCCGCGCCGACTGCTCGTTGCCGCCGATCGCGTAGACCGTGCGGCCGAACCGCGTCAGGTGCAGCACGAAGGCCGCGAGACCGACGACGGCCAGGGCCAGGATGCCCGTGGGCGTGAGGTACCAGTCACCGATGCGGATGCGGTTCTGCTGGAGCCACAGCACGCCCGGCTGCTCGACCCGGATCGAGGACAGGCTCACGACGAACGCGAGGCCGCGCGCGAGGAAGAGCCCCGCGAGCGAGGCGATGAACGGCTGCACGTCGAAGTACTGCACGAGCACCCCGATGAGCAGGCCGATCGCGGCGCCGCCCACGAGCATCGCCCCGACCGCGAACCACACCGGCACGCCGGCCACGAGCAGCTGGGCCCCGAGGATCCCCGTGAACGCCATGACCGAGCCCACCGACAGGTCGATGCCCGCGGTGAGGATCACGAACGTCATGCCGACCGCGAGGATGAGCAGGTAGGCGTTGTCGAGCAGCAGCGCCGACAGGTTGCGTGGGGTGATGAAGTCACCGCGCAGGAACGCCTCGGCCCCGACGAGCAGCAGCACGAGGATCACGACCGCAGCGAACGTGGGCATCATCGCGGCGTGCCGGCTGAGGAACGTCTCGACCCGGCTGGTGGGGCGCTCGACGCGCGCCGCGGGGGTCTCGGTCACCGTCGTGCTCATGCCGCCACCTTCGTCCGCTCCTGGTCACCGGCCGGTGCCGGCGCTCGCCTCTGCCTGGTCATCCCGGAGAGCACGCGACGCACCCGCGGCGATTGCACCATGACGACCACCACCACGACGAGGGCGAAGAACACCGGGCTCTGGGCCGACGGCACGCCGAGGAAGAGGATGGTCGACTCGAGGGTCTGGATGATGAGGACCCCGATCACCGTGCCGGCGATCGAGAACTTGCCGCCCATGAGCGAGGTCCCGCCCAGCACGACGGCGAGGATCGCGTAGAGCTCGATGAACAGGCCGGCCGCGTTGGCGTCGGCCGCCCGGATGTTCGACGCGTAGATGATCCCGGCGACGCCCGCGAGCGCGCCGCTGAGCACGTAGGCGCCCCAGATGATGCCGCGTGAGCGCACGCCCGCGAGCCGGCTCGCCTCGGGGTTGATGCCGACGGCCTCGGTCAGCACCCCGAGCGCCGTCCGCCGCTCGACCAGGGCGATCGTCGCGATCGCCGCGACGGACACGAAGAACGCGAAGGGCAGCAGCGTGAGGTAGCCGCTCGCGATGAACGAGAACGGCGCCGAGTTCACGGTGGTGATGAAGCCACCGGTGATGAGCAGGGCGACACCACGCCCCGCGAGCATGAGCACGAGCGTCGCGATGATGGGCTGGATGCCGAGCACGGCCACCAGGAACCCGTTCCACACGCCGAGCACGAGGGCGACCAGCACCGCGACGCCCACCGCGACGAGCACGGTGCCCAGGTTGCCCGGGTCCTGCGAGCCGTCGATGACGGTGAGCGCGACAGCGCCCGAGACCGCCATGATCGCGCCCACCGACAGGTCGATCCCACGGGTCGCGATGACGATCGTCATGCCGAGCGCGACGAGCATGAGCGGGGCGCTGTTGCGCAGCACGTCCACGAGCGCGCCGTACAGCTCGCCGTCACGCATGGTGATCGACAGAAACCGCGGCCGCGCGATCGAGTTGATGACGATGAGGGCCACGAGGGCCGCGAGCGGCCAGAACAGCCGGTGCTTCCAGATGTGCGTCACGCCGCGCTCCCCTTGCCCTCGTTGGCGAGGTAGTCGATGAGGCCGTCGAGATCGACCTCGGACGAGTCGAGCTCACCGATCTTCGTGCGGTCCCGCAGCACCGCGATCCGCTGGGCCAATCGAAGCACCTCCTCGAGCTCGGAGGAGATGAAGATGACGGCGAGCCCCTGGGCCGACAGCTCCGAGACCTTGCGCTGGATGTCGGCCTTGGCGCCCACGTCGATCCCGCGCGTGGGCTCGTCGAGCACGAGCAGCTCGGGCGCCGTCGCGAGCCACCGGGCGAGCAGCACCTTCTGCTGGTTCCCGCCCGAGAGGTGGCCGACGACGGCGTCCGGGTTGGCGGGCCGCACACCGAGCGCCTCGATGTACTCCGCGACGACGGCGTCCTGGTCGGCCTTGCGGATCTTGCGCGCCCAGCCGCGTCGCGCCTGCATGCCGAGCACGATGTTCTCGGCGACCGTGAGGTCGGCGACGATGCCCTCGCCGCGGCGGTCCTCGGACGAGAACGAGATGCGGTGGTCGATGGCGTGCCGGGGCGAGGTCATCCTGGCCGGCGTGCCGTGGACGCTCACCGTCCCCGTGTCGGCGCGGTCGGCCCCGTAGAGGAGCCGGACCAGCTCGGTCCGGCCCGAGCCGAGCAGGCCGGCGAGGCCCACGACCTCCCCGGGGTAGACCTCGAGGTCGGCGGGCTCGAGCACGCCGCGCCTGCCGACGCCCTGGGCCCTCAGCACGGGCTCGCCCGAGCGGTCGATCGCGCGGTGCGCGGTGCGCGACAGCGCCTCGAGGTCGTCGAGCTCGCGCCCGATCATCTTGGTCACGAGCGCGTCGCGGGGCAGGTCACGCACCAGGTACTCGCCGACGAGCGTGCCGTTGCGCAGCACCGTGATGCGGTCCGAGATCTCGTAGACCTGCTCGAGGAAGTGCGAGACGAAGAGGATCGCCACCCCGGCCGCGCGCAGCTCGCGCACCACGCCGAAGAGCTGGTCGACCTCGTCGCGGTCGAGGCTCGAGGTGGGTTCGTCCAGGATGAGCACGGTCGACTCGAGCACCATCGCCCGGCTGATCGCGACGAGCTGCTGGATCGCGAGCGAGTGCGTCGACAGCAGCGAGCGGGGGTCGATGCGCAGGCCCAGCCCCTCGAGGTGCCGCGCCGCCGCGGCGTGCGTGGCCCGCCAGTCGATCGCACCGCCGCGACGCGGCTCGTGCCCGAGCATGACGTTCTCGCCGACGGTGAGGTTCGCGCAGAGGTTGACCTCCTGGTACACGGTCGCGATGCCTGCGTCCTGGGCGTCCGCCGTGGTGGCGAACGTCCGCGGGGCACCCGCGACCGTGATGGTGCCCTCGTCCACCGCGTACACGCCTGTGAGCGCCTTGATGAGGGTCGACTTCCCGGCACCGTTCTCGCCCATGAGCGCGTGCACCTCGCCGGGGCGCAGCGTGAGGTCGACGTGGTCGAGGGCGAGCACGCCCGGGAACCGGATGGTGATGCCCCGCATCTCGACGACGGGGGCGGCGTGGGTGACCGCAGGCATCGGGTACACAGCTTTCTGGTCGGGCGGGCCGGGCGGTGCCGGGGGTCGTCGGGACCCCCGGCACCGCCCCGTCCGTGGTGCTGCTGGACGGACGACCGCGCTCAGTACTTGCGGTCGGGCAGCGCCTCCTCGGCCGCGGCCTGGTCGAACGCCTGGTCCTCGACGATCGTCCGCTTCTCGACCTCCTCGCCGGCGAGGACGGCCTTGACGAGCTCGGCGGCCTTCTCACCGAGGAGCGGGTTGCACTCGACGATGTAGTTGATCTTGCCGTCGACGAGCGCCTGCATGCCGTCACGCACGGCGTCGATCGTGATGATCTTGATGTCCTCGCCCGGCACGGCGCCCGCGGCCTCGATCGCCTCGATCGCGCCCAGGCCCATGTCGTCGTTGTGGGCGTAGACCAGGTCGATCCCGTCGGCGCCGTACTTCTGGAGGAAGCCCTCCATCACGGACTTGCCGCCGTCACGCGTGAAGTCGCCCGTCTGGGAGTCGATCTTCTCGATCGGCGTGCCCTCGATCGCCGCGTCGAAGCCCTCAGCGCGGTCGTTGGCGGGCGCCGAGCCCGTGGTGCCCTCGAGCACGACCATCTTCGTGGGCTCGGTGAAGTTCTCCGCCGCCCACTCGCCGGCCTTCTGGCCCTCGAGCTTGAAGTCGAGGCCCACCCACGTCGCGTAGAGGTCCTCCGACGCGGTGACCGTGCGGTCCTCGAGGATCACCGGGATGTCGGCGTCCTGGGCCTCCTGCAGCACGTCGTCCCAGCCGTCCTCGACGATCGGCGCGATGACGATCGCGTCGACGCCCTGGTTGATGAACGACCGCACGGCGGCGATCTGCGCGGCCGGGTCGTTGTCCGCGGCGTTGAAGATGAGCTCGAAGCCGTTGTCGGCCGAGAACGCCTCCTTCATCGACTCGGTGTTCGCGCTGCGCCAGCCGCTCTCCGAGCCGGTCTGGGCGAAGCCGACGGTGATGGTCTCGCCGCCACCCCCGCCGCCGTTCCCGCCGTCGCCGCCGGCCTCGGGGTCGTCCCCGCCGGTCGAGCAACCTGCCGCGGTGAGGGCGAGCACCCCCACGAGCGCCAGCCTCGACAGAATTCGCTTCCGCATGTCCACAACCTCCTCGTTATGGTCCGGCGCCATCGCCGGTGATCGGGTGCCTCCCTGCAACCCGCGCGGCGGGCCGTGTGATGAATGATAGCGCTCACATTTCTGTCCACGGCTATGGGATGCACGTCACATTTCGGTAACACCCGGCCCGACACACGTGCGTGGAGCGCCGTCGATGTGACACGCAGACGCATCACATCCGCGACCGCACAGGAACCACTCCGACCCGCTGGTCGCCGACCCGCGTCGCTCGCCCGCCCCCGGCCCGACCCGCGCCACTCAGCCCGCCCCGCGCCGCTCGGCCCGCCCCAGCCCGAGCCACCCCACCGGCACGCCGTCGGGCCCGCTCCGGTCCGCCCACGCGGTCCTTGTGACACGAGTGCCCACCGGGACAGGTGGGACGTCACACCAGCCACCACCGCCCCACGGGTCACAAGGACCGCACCGACGGACCGGTCACCGGAGGGTCAGCCCCGGGGCGGGTCCCGCGTGGGGCCGGGGGTCGGGCCGCGGGGGCCCCCCCGGGGCGACGGTGGTCATGACGGCCCCCGCCACGGGTGCGGTCACCGCCGAGCCCGCCGGCGCGAGCACCCTGCGCTTCAACGGCCTGGCGCCCGGCACCAAGCGTGTCGACGTGTGGCTGCCCCACAACGAGACGGTCGAGCTGGTCGCC
>NZ_JAACYI010000041.1 GCF_009996735.1 Cellulomonas sp. APG4
CAGCCGCCACCGCCACCGCCTTGCCGCCGGGAGCCCCGCCGGGGGGGGGGGGGGGGGGGGGGGGGGGGGCGCCCCCCCCCCCCCCGCCGGGGGGCCCGGGCGGGCACCGCGGCGGCCGGCGGCCCCCCCCCCGCCGCGGGGCGGCGGCCGACGACGGCGTCGCCCGCCCCGCCGGTCGCGAGCACCTGGGCTCGCCCGGGCAGCGCGACAGCGCCCGCGACCAGCTCCCCGGAGGCCCAGAGGGCCACGTGCACGGCCCAGTCGTCGCGTCCCTCGCCGTACTCGCGTGTCCCGTCCAGGGGGTCGACGATCCACACGCGCTCGGCCGTCAGGCGCGCGGCGTCGTCGGCCGCCTCCTCGCTCAGGACGGCGTCACCCGGCCGGTGCACCGCGAGCGCGTCGGCGAGGTGCTCGTGGGCGACCCTGTCGCCGCGCGCGCCGTCACCACCCGCCTCACGCGTGGCGAGCAGCAGCCGGCCCGCACCCCGGGCGAGGTGGGCGGCGAGCACGTGGTCGTCGTCGAGCCCTCCCCCGGGCGCCGTGTCCACGTCCCGGGTCTCAGTACGCACCGCTGCCTCGCAGCACGGCGCGCGCCGTCTTCCAGAGGATCGTGAGGTCCATCGCGACCGACCAGTTGTCGGTGTAGCGAAGGTCGAGGCGCACGGACTCCTCCCAGCTCAGGTCGGACCGGCCCGAGACCTGCCAGAGCCCGGTGAGACCCGGCTTCACGCGCAGGCGGCGGTGGACGGGGTCGGGGTAGCCGGCGACCTCCTCGACCAGCGGCGGCCGCGGTCCGACGAGCGACATCTCGCCCCGCACCACGTTGACCAGCTGGGGCAGCTCGTCGAGCGAGAAGCGACGCAGCACGCGGCCCACCGGCGTCACACGGGGGTCGTGGCGCATCTTGAACAGGGGGCCGGCTCCCTCGTTGTGCTCGAGCAGCGCCTTGCGGAGCTGGTCGGCCTCCGTGTACATGCTGCGGATCTTCCAGAGGGTGAAGGTGCGACCGTCGACACCGACGCGCGTCTGGGCGTAGAACGCGGGACCCGGGGACGTGATGCGCACGGTGAGCGCGGCGACGCCGATCACGGGAGCGGCGAGCAGCAGCGCGGCGGTGCCCACGACCCGGTCGATGACCGCCTTGACGAGCAGCCGACGGCGCGGCGCCCCCACCTCGACCTCGAGCAGCGACAGTCCCGCGGTGGGGCGCACCGTCAGCCGCGGAGCGGCGACCTCGACGATGTCCGGCACCACGATCAGCTGGGCACCCACCCGGTCGAGCGCCCACGAGAGACGCCGCAGGGCGTCCCCGCCGAGGGGCTGACCCGCCAGCACGACCACGTCGATCGCGCGGTCCGCGACGACCTGCGGGATGTCGGCGACCGCACCGAGGACGGGGACGTCCGTCGCGACGTCGCCGTCGAGGCTCGGGATGCAGGCACCGGCGACCTGGTAGCCGTGGTAGGGCGCTCGGCCGAGGTCGTCCACCACCCGTGCGACGTCGTCGGGCTCGCCGACCACGAGGGTGCGCATCATCGCGACGCCGTGGGCACGGGCCCGGTGGAGCACCCGGCGGTGCGCGTACCGGCCGACGATCGTCACGAGGACGAGCGCGGGGGCACCGGTCGCGAGCTGGACCTGGGTGAGGCCCACGCCCAGCAGGAACTCCGCCGTGACCAGCAGGCCCGTGAGCCAGGCCCCGGCTCGCAGGATCGACTGGAACTCCGCGGGGCCGTCCCCCAGCTCGCGCGTCTCGTAGCCGCGGACGAGCGCGACGAGCGCGACGAAGACCAGGGCCAGGGACACGCCGACAGCGACGCTCGCGGGGCCGAGCCCAGTGGTCCACAGCGCGACGAGGCCGCCCACCGCGAGGGCGGCGGCCGCGTCCACCGCGATGACGCGGCGACGGTAGTGGCCCGCCAGCTGGGCCCACATGTGGGCCCGGGCGGACGCGTCGTTGAAGGGGGTGCGCCGCACCACGAAGGGCTGGGCCGAGGCCCAGGACCGCCGCGGCTCCGCCGCGACCCCTCGACGGTCGGCGCTGCTCGCCCACTCGAGTCCTCGATCAGCTGCCAGCGTCACGCGCCGTTCACCCCCGGTCCATCTCGCCGTCCACTTGATGCGAGTTGAGGCTATACCGGGGTTTTCGTGCCGAATACGGCTATACGGGCGATCTGTCCGATTTCACCCGCATGCGCGCCAGCCGTGACCGTTCTGTGACCTCGAGCCTCAGCCGGGGGCGTGGAAGCGCTGCTGAGCGGCGAGGACGCCGTCGCGCACCACCATCTCGACGGCGTCGGCGGACGCGTCGACGAGCCACGCGAGCTCGTCGCGCTCGCGCGGGGCGAAGTCCTTCAGCACGTAGTCGGCAGGGTCCTGGCGGCCCGGCGGGCGGCCGATGCCGACCCGCACCCGCGAGTAGTCGCGCGTGCCGAGGGCCGAGCTGATGCTCCGCAGGCCGTTGTGCCCACCTTCACCGCCGCCCGTCTTGAGGCGCACCTGCGCGAACGGGATGTCGAGCTCGTCGTGCACGACGAGCACGCGCTCGGCGGGCACCTGGAGGTACTGCGCGAGCGACGCGACCGGCCCGCCCGAGACGTTCATGTAGCTGCGCGGCACGGCGAGGACCGCGCGCGGCCCGGGGGCACCACCGGGGAGCACGCCCAGCCGGACGTCGGCCACCTGGGCGCGGCTGCGGTGCGAGGTGAACGACGCCCCGGCGCGGCGCGCGAGCTCCTCGACGACCATCTGGCCGACGTTGTGCCGGTTGCGCGCGTACTGCGGGCCGGGGTTCCCCAGTCCCACCACGAGCCACGGCGTCATGGGCTCATCCTCTCCGGACGGCACGACGGCCGGCCCCGAGGGGGCCGGCCGTCGCCATGCTCTCAGCAGATCTGCGAGTCCCAGCTCAGGACTCCTCGGCCGGGGCCTCGGACTCGGCCTCCTCGGCCTCCTCGGCCTCGTCCTCGGCGCTCGCGCGCGGGACCGAGATCGTGAGGATGACCTCGTCCGGGTCGCCGTTGTAGACGGAGCCCGCGGGGAGCTTCAGGTCGCCCGCGCGCACCTGCGTGCCGTCCTCGAGGCCCTCGATCGAGACCTCGACCTGCTCGGGGAGGTGCGTCGCCTCGGCCTCGAGCGTCAGCGCCTGGGTCTCCACGACGTGGATGGTGCCGGGTGCGGACTCACCGACCACGTGCACGTTCACGTCGACGCTGATCTTCTCGCCCTTGGTCACGACGAGCAGGTCCACGTGCTCGATGAGGTTCTTGACCGGGTCGCGCTGGACGTCCTTGGCGATCGCGAGGCGGGACCCGCCGTCGAGCTCGATCGACAGGAGGGCGTTGGCGTGCTTGAGCGCCAGCATCGTCTCGTGCCCCGGCAGCGTGATGTGCAGCGGCTCGGCACCGTGGCCGTAGAGGACGGCGGGGATCTGGTGGGCTCGGCGGATGCGGCGCGCGGCGCCCTTGCCGAACTCGGTGCGAGCGGTAGCGGCGAGCTTGACCTCGGACACGGGGAACTCCTGGAGCTGGTGGGTGCTGGGACGTGATGCTGCTGTGGTGCCGCGCGTCGCCCCCGGGGGCTGGACGCGCGGCCGGCGGTGGCCTCGGCGCGGGACGCAGGACGGACGCGCGGGCACGACCGCCGCGTCGATCACGGAGCCGAACCGGACAGGCGCCCTGGGTTCTCACCCGGTGCCGTGCCGGCCGTCCGACGTCCCTCGCCGAGGCAACCTGGGAAGTCTACCCGCTCAGGCGGCGCCGTCGAACAGGGACGTGACCGAGCCGTCGTCGAACACCTCGCGGATCGCGCGTGCGAGCAGGGGCGCGATCGACAGCACCGTGAGGTTCGCGAACTGCCGCTCCTCGGGGATGGGAAGGGTGTCGGTCACGATCACCTCACGCGCACCGCACTCCTGCAGGCGCTGCGCCGCAGGGTCGGAGAGCACGCCGTGGGTCGCGGCCACGATGACGTCACGAGCGCCCGCGGCGAGCAGCACACGCACGGCCTCGGCGATCGTGCCGCCCGTGTCGATGATGTCGTCGGTGAGGATGCAGGTGCGCCCCTCGACCTCGCCGACCACGCGGTTCGCGACCGCCCGGTTGGGCGAGTGGATGTCGCGCGTCTTGTGGATGAAGGCGAGCGGGCAGCCACCGAGCTTGGCGGCCCACTGCTCGGCCACGCGGATGCGGCCCGCGTCGGGCGAGACGACCGCGACGTTCGACAGGTCGACGCGCGTGCGCACGTAGTCGACGAGCAGGGGCATGGCCCACAGGTGGTCGACCGGGCCGTCGAAGAAGCCCTGGGACTGCGCGGCGTGCAGGTCGACGCTCATGAGGCGGTCGGCGCCCGCGGTCTTGAACAGGTCGGCCACGAGGCGGGCCGAGATCGGCTCACGTCCGCGGTGCTTCTTGTCCTGACGCGAGTAGCCGTAGAAGGGCAGGACGACGGTGATCGTCTTGGCCGACGCCCGCTTGAGGGCGTCGACCATGATCAGCTGTTCCATGATCCACTGGTTGATCGGCGCCGTGTGGCTCTGCAGCACGAACGCGTCGGCGCCGCGCACGCTCTCGCCGAAACGCACGTAGATCTCGCCGTTGGCGAAGTCGTACGCCGTCGTGGGGACCAGCTCGCTGCCGAGGTGGCGCGCGACGTCCTCGGCGAGCTCGGGGTGCGCGCGGCCCGAGATCAGGACGAGGCGCTTCTCCCCGTCGGCAGAGGTGATCCCGGTCATCTGCTCAGCGTCCTTCGCTCGGCTGCTCGGTGGTCGGCTGGGCGGGTTCGGCCGGCTCGACGGGTTCACCCGCGCGCCACCCCTCGCTTCCCGCACGCTCGGCGATCGCCTGGGCGGAGAGCGCCCCGGTGCCGTCCGGGTCCTCCCCCAGGGCGGCCGCCGCGGCCTCGGCCGAGGGTGTCCCCGGACGGCGACGCAGCACCCACCGGTCGACCGTGCGCTGCGGCGCGGTGTTCAGGCCCAGCGCGCCGGGGTGCACGTCACGGCGGATCACCGAGCCCGCGCCCGTGTACGCGCCGTCGCCGATCGTGACGGGCGCGACGAGCGCGTTGTCCGAGCCGATCCGCACGTGCGAGCCGATCGTGGTGTGGTGCTTGGTCACACCGTCGTAGTTGACGAAGATCGTGGCCGCCCCGATGTTGGAGTGCTCACCGATGGTCGCGTCACCCACGTAGGACAGGTGGGGCACCTTCGAGTGGTCGCCGATCGTCGCGTTCTTGGTCTCGACGAACGCGCCGATCTTGCCTCGCGCGCCGAGGTCGGTGCCCGGCCGGAGGTAGGCGAACGGCCCGACGACGGCGCCCGGGCCGACGCGCGCGCCGCTCCCGTGCGTCCGCACCACCTGGGCGCCCTCCCCCACCTCGACGTCGGTCAGGGTCGTGTCGGGGCCCACGACGGCGTCGCGCGCGACGGTCGTGCGGCCGTGCAGCTGAGTGCCGGGAAGGAGCGTGACGTCCTGCGCGAGCTCGACGTCGACGTCCACCCAGGTGGTCGCGGGGTCGATCACGGTCACGCCCGCGGCCATCCAGCCGGCGAGCACGCGGCGGTTCATCTCGGCCCGCAGCACCGACAGCTGCGCGCGGTCGTTCGCACCCTCGACGAGCACCGGGTCGTCGACCTGGACGGCACGCACGGCGCCACCGCCGGCGCGTGCGATCTCGAGGACGTCGGTGAGGTAGACCTCGCCCTGCGCGTTGTCGCGACCGAGACGGCCGAGCGCCTCGCGGAGCACCGCGGCGTCGAACACGTACACCGAGGAGTTGATCTCGTCGATCGCGCGCTCGTCCGCGCCGGCGTCCTTGTGCTCGACGATCCGCAGCACGGTTCCCGTGCCGGGTTCGCGCACCACCCGGCCGTAGCCCGTCGGGTCCGGCACGCGCGTGGTCAGCACGGTCACGGCGTTGCCGTCGGCCGCGTGCGCGGCCAGCAGCTCACCGAGGGTCTCGCCGTCGAGCATCGGGATGTCACCCGCGAGCACCACGACGGCCCCGTCGACCACGGCCCCGGAGGCCGCGTCGTCGTCGTGGGCCGAGTGCAGGGCGCGGCCGGCCTCGGCCGCCGCGTCCAGGACCCCGAGGGCGCACTGGACCGCACGGCCCGTGCCCGGGACGTCGTCCTGGTCGACCACGAGCACGCGCGGGTCGATCTCGAGCGCGTGCGCCGCGACGCGGTCGCGCTCGTGCCGCACCACGACCGCGAGGCGCTCGGGGTCGAGCGCTCCCGCGGCGGCGAGGGCGTGCCCGAGCATCGAGCGCCCGCAGACCTCGTGCAGGACCTTGGGCGTCGCCGAGCGCATGCGGGTGCCCTCGCCTGCGGCGAGGACGACGACGGCGGCCGGACGTGGGGCGGTCACTGCATGGGCTCCCGTCGATCGGGGCGGGCGGACAGCATCCCGACGTCGTGGACGAGCGGGACATGGCGCGAGGCGCCGCGCGTCACTCTACCGTCGCGCGCAGGGGCCCACGTCCCGGGGCGGGTCGCCCCTCGCGCGGACCGTCGACGCCCGGACGGGACCTGCCGTTGCCGAGTAAGGCAGACCTAACCTACGGTGTCCTGACAGCTCGTCACCTCCGTCTGACGTCAGGTCAGGACACCCCCATGGGAGCACCGATGCCCGTCCCGACGCCGACCACCGACGCGGGCACCAGCCTGTCCGCCCTCCTGCGCTCGGCCACCAGGGCGGCGCACTCCTCGGCCGAGCGCGAGCCGTTCGTCGAACAGCTCATGCGGGGAGAGCTCGGCCTCGACGCCTACGTCGACCTCCTGGCGCAGCACCGGCACGTCTACGCCGCGCTCGAGCACGCCGACGGCCTCCTGCGCGCCGATCCGGAGTCGGCAGAGCTCGTCGTCGACGGACTCGCCCGCAGCGCGGCGATCGAGGCCGACCTCGCCACCCTGCTCGGGCCCACGGCCGCGCGTCCGCGCGTGCTGCCCGAGACGGAGCGCTACGTGGCACGGCTGCACGAGGTCGTCGGGCGCTGGGTGGGCGGGTACGCCGCCCACGCGTACACGCGCTACCTGGGCGACCTCTCCGGGGGCCAGGCGATCAAGGCTGTCCTCCAGCGCTCGTACGGCCTGCCCGCCGCGGCCGTGGGCTTCTACACGTTCGCGACCATCCCGAAGCCCAAGCCCTTCAAGGACGAGTACCGCGCACGGCTGGACCGGCTGCGCCTCGACGCCGACGAGCGCGTCCGGGTCGCGGAGGAGGCATGCCTCGCCTTCGAGCTCAACGCGGACGTCTTCCGCGGGCTCGGCCGCACCCACCGGCCCTCGGCCCGCGGCTGAGCCGCCGAGCTCCGCCCCCAGGATTCGAACCCGGACCGCAAGGCTCCAAAGGCCTGCGTGCTGCCGTTACACCAGGGCGGACGGGCCCCGTGCACCAGGGTGACGACACCCCGGCGCGCGCGGGGCACGACGGCGGTGCCCCAGTCTGCCAGCCGGTCGCGGCATGATGGGGGCGTGGCCTCCTCGAGCAAGCGCACCCCGCGCGCCCGGATGACGGGGACCCAGCGGCGCGAGCAGCTGCTCGACGTGAGTCGCAGGCTCTTCGCGGAGAAGGGGTTCGAGGGCACGAGTGTCGAGGAGATCGCGGCTCGCGCGCAGGTGTCCAAGCCCGTCGTCTACGAGCACTTCGGCGGCAAGGAGGGCATGTACGCCGTCGTCGTCGACCGCGAGATCCAGGCGCTCACCGGGGCCCTCACAGGAGCGCTCGAGGCCGGCGGCCACCCGCAGGTGCTCGTCGAGCGCACCGCGCTCGCCCTGCTCGAGTACATCGAGAGCTCGACCGACGGCTTCCGCATCCTCGTGCGCGACTCACCGGTCGCGCAGTCCACCGGCACGTTCTCGAGCCTGATCGGCGACGTCGCGACGCAGGTCGAGCACCTGCTCGCGGCCCAGTTCAAGCGTCGCGGCCTGGACCCGCGCAACGCGCCCATCTACGCCCAGATGCTCGTGGGCATGGTCGCCCTGACAGGTCAGTACTGGCTCGACGCGCGCCACCCCCGCAAGCACGAGGTCGCCGCGCACCTGGTCAACCTCGCGTGGAACGGGCTCTCGGGGCTCCAGGGCCGGCCGACCCTGCGCGGTGACGAGCCCCGGACCACACGCGCCCACGACCACGCGACGGACGACGACCCGGCCGCCGACGTCATGGTGCACGAGGGCCGCGCATGACGGACGAGGTGGACCGCATCGTCGAGGCGTGGCGACGCGAGCGGCCCGACCTCGACGTCGCGCCGCTCGCGGTGCTCTCACGCGTGTCCAGGCTCGCGCGGCACCTCGACCTCGCGCGGCGTACCGCGTTCGACCGTCACGACCTCGAGCTGTGGGAGTTCGACGTGCTCTCCGCCCTGCGGCGTGCCGGCGAGCCCTACCAGCTCTCGCCCGGGACGCTCGTGACCCAGACCCTCGTCACGAGCGGGACCATGACCAACCGCATCGACCGGCTCGCGGCCCGCGGGCTCGTCGAGCGCCTTCCGGCGCCGTCGGACCGGCGTGGCGTGCTCGTGCGGCTCACCCCGGCGGGCCGGGCCCGCGTCGACGCGGCCCTCGAGGACCTGCTGAGGGTCGAGCGGGGCCTGCTGGCCGACCTGCCCGACGCCGACCGTGCACGCCTCGCGGACCTCCTGCGGGTGCTGGTGTCGCCCTTCGACGCCTGAGCCCGACCAGGCCAGGCCAGTCTCAGCCGACCATCTCGGCGGCCTCGAGCCACTGGGACTCGAGCTCCTCACGCTCCGCCGCGAGAGCACGGAGCTCCGCGTCGAGCTCGAGCACTGCCGCGTGGTCGGTCGCGACCTCGGCCATGCGCGCGTGCAACCGCTCCTCGAGCTCGGCGATCCGGCCCAGCCGACGCTCGATGCGCGCGATCTCCTTGCGCGCCGAGCGCACCTGCGCCGACGACGGCGCGTCCACCGCGGTCGCGCCCGACGACGGCGCGTCGGCGCCGGCAGCGGCCTCCGCGGCGGCGGGGG
>NZ_JAACYI010000042.1 GCF_009996735.1 Cellulomonas sp. APG4
CCGGGCACCCGCGGCCCAGCCGGCGGCCCAGCCCGCGGCACGGGCGGCCTCCCAGCGGGCGTCACGCTCGTCGTCCGTGGCGCGCGCGAGCTCGGCCGGCCGGAACGCACGCGGCTCGGGCGTGCGCGCCGTCCGGGCCGTCGCGGCCTCGGGGACGAGGGTGTCAGGCGACATACTCGTCCTCGCCCTCGCGGCGGATCACGATCTGTCCGCTCTCCTCGAGGCGGCGGATCACCTGGACCACGTTGGCGCGGGCGTCCTCGACGGTCGACAGGCGCACCGGGCCCAGCAGGCCGATCTCCTCGAGCAGGTTCTCGCGGGCACGCTCGGACAGGTTGGTCGTGATCTTGTCGCGCACCTCGTCCGAGACGCCCTTGAGCGCGGTCGCGAGGATCGACATCTCGACGCCGCGCAGCACGAGCTGGATCGCGCGGTCCTCGAGCAGCGTGATGTCCGAGAAGACGAACATCCGGCTGCGGACCTCCTCCGCGAGCTCCTGGTCGAGGGACTCGAGGCCCTCGAGGATGAGCTTCTCGGTGCCCGGGTCTGCGCGGTTGATGATCTCGACGAGCGGCTGCACACCACCCACGGCGGCGTACTCGGCGGCCGTGGTGAGCACGGTCGAGGCGCGCGCCTGCAGGCTCTCGGCGACCACCTGGACGACGTCGGGGGCGGCGCGCTCCATGAGCGCGATGCGGTGCGCGACGTCGGCCTGCACGGCGGGCGGCAGGCCCGTCATGATCGCCGAGGCGTGCTCGGCGCGCAGGTGGGCGAGCACGAGCGCGATCGTCTGCGGGTGCTCGCCGTTGAGCAGCGAGACCACCTGACGCGCGTCGGCGTGCTGGAGGAACTCGAAGGGCTGGCCCTGCATCGAGCTCGCGAGGCGCTCCATGACGTCGGCGGCCTTCTCGCGGCCCAGCGTGGCCTCGAGGATCTCCTGGACGTAGGCCATGCCACCGCGGCCCGCGAAGCCGCGGCCGCCGAGCGACGCGGTGTGGAACTCCTCGAGCACCTGGCCGGCCATGGCCGGGTCGACCCGCTCCATGCGGGCCATCTCGGTGGTGAGCTCCTCGATCTCGGCCTCGCTCATGCGGGCCATGACCTTGGCGGCCTGCTCCTTGCCGAGCTGGATGAGCACCAGCGCGGCCTTCTGCGTGCCGCTGAGCAGCTCGGTTGTGACGACGGTCATCGCGGGCTCCCGGAGAGCCAGCCGCGCAGCGCGTTCGCGACCTCGTCGGGCTGCTCGGCGGCGAGGGCCACGAGGTCCTCACGCTTGGTCTGGATCGGGTCGTTCGGCACCTCGACCGCGGCGGGCGGCAGCGCGAGCACGTCGTCGGCCGGGTCGAGCTCGGCGGCCGGGGCGGCCTCGAGCTCGAGCGCACCGAGGTCGATCGCCTCGCGACGTGCGCGTCGGCTGCGGCGCGCGGCGGTGACCAGCGCGAGCACGACGGCGAGGAGGATCGCACCGGCGATCACGCCGTTGCGGATGAGGGCCTGCGTGGCCGCGGCGGCGTCGGCCTCCTCGGCCGCGGCGATCGCGGCCTGGGCGGCCTCGGCCGTGGTGGTGTCGAAGCTCATGCGGGTGACCTCGACGACGTCGCCGCGGGCCGCGTCCATGCCGGCCGCGGCGGCCACCATGGCTTCGACGTCGGCCAGGTTCAGGCCCGCGCCCGCCTCCTGCGACAGGACGACCGAGACGGACTGGCGGCGCACGCTGCCGGGGGCCGCGACGACCTCCTCGACCACGCGGTTGAGCGGGTTGTTGAGGGTCTCGGACTCCTTGGAGTACTCGCCCGTGCCGGCCTCGCCCGAGGGCACGGCGATGTTGTCGGGCCCGAGCACGCCCGCGGCCGCGCCGCCGGAGCCGGTGTACTGCTCGGTGGTGCGCGAGGAGGACGACGGCGGCAGGTTCTCGCCGGCCGTGTAGGTCTCGGTGGTGCGCTGGGACTGGTCGTAGTCGAGGTCGGCGTTCACGGTCACCACCGCGTTGCCTGCGCCGACCACCGGGTCGAGCATCGCCTGGATGCCCGCGGCGACGCGCTGCTCGTAGTCGCTCGTGCGGCCCTCGTTGAGACCAGTGGCGCCGGCGCCCACGGCCGAGAGCACGGTGCCCTCGGCGTCGATCACGGCGACGTCGGTGGGCTGCATGCCCTCGATGCCGGCCGAGACCAGGTGCACGATCGCCTGGACCTGGTCGTTGCCCAGGCTCGAGCCCGGACGCGTCTTGACGAACACGGACGCCGTCGGGTCCGCGGTCTCCGAGACGAACACGCTCTCCTCGGGCAGCGCGAGGCGCACCGTGGCGGCCTCGACGCCGTTGAGGGCGCCGATGGTCTTGGCGAGCTCGCCCTCGAGGGCACGCTGGTAGGTGACCTGCTGCTGGAACTCCGAGGACGTCATGCCCATCTCGTCGAGCAGCGTGTAGCCGCCGCCGTCCGAGCTGGCGGGCAGACCCGCCGACGCCACCGCGAGGCGCATCGGGTAGAGCTGCTCGTTGGGCACGAGGATCGTCGAGCCGCCGTCGGTGAGCTCGTAGGTCACGCCCTCCGACTGCAGGTGGTCGACGATCGCGCTCGCGTCCGTGGCCGAGAGGTTCGCGAACAGCGGGCTCATGGTGGGCTTGCTGGCCCAGCTCGAGAACGCCACGAGACCGAGCACGAGCACGGCGACCGCGAGGATCGCGAGCGTGCGCTGGGCGACGTTGAACTGCTTGACCGCCTCGGTGAGCCGGCCGAGGGCGCCGGTGATCTGCGCGGGCATCAGGCCTGCATCCTCATGATCTCGGTGAACGCGTCCACGGCCTTGTTGCGGATGGCCGCGGTGAGCTCGAGGGCGACGCCGGCCTTGGCCGAGGCGATCGTGTAGTCGTGCACGTCGTCGAGGTCACCCGTCACGGCCTTGACCGCGAGGGCGTCCGAGGTCGACTGCATCGACTGGACCTGGTCGATGGCCCGGGCGAAGTCGACGCCCGAGGTGCCGGACACGCCCTGCGCGCCCTGGGTCGCCGTCGGGCCCGTGGTCGCGGCGAGCTCGCCGATCGAGGGGAAGGTGATGGGCTTGATGGCGCCCACGTCGATGCTCATCAGCCGCGTCCGATCTGCAGTGCTGCCTGGTAGGTCTCCTTGGCGCGGTCCACCACGGCGGCGTTCGCCTGGTAGCCGCGCTGCGCCATGATCAGCTGGCTCATCTGGCTGGACATGTCGATGTCCGGGTAGCGCACGTAGCCCTCGGCGTCGGCCAGCGGGTGCTGGGGCTCGTAGACCATGCGGCCCTCGGCGTTGCCGAGGACGACGCCGCGCACCTGCACGCCGCCCTGGTCGCCCGCCATCTCCTGGGCGACGACGTAGCGCGCCTGGAAGGCGGCCTCGTCGGACGAGCGCACGGTGTTCATGTTGGCGAGGTTGTCGCTGACGGCGTCGAGCCACTTGCGGTACACGGTGAGCCCGGTACCGGCGACGCCGATCGCTCCGAAGGTGGTCATCAGGCGGTCCTCATCGCTGTGCGGATCTTGGAGAACGTCCCGTCGACGGCCTGCGTCGCGAGCTGGTAGCGCAGGTTCGTGTCGATGTTGAGCAGCGTCTCGGTGTCGAGGTTGACGTTGTTGCCGTCCTCGCGCGTGGGCTCGAGGGAGCGCTGCACCGTGGCGGAGACCGCACCCGAGCCGTTGCGGACGGCGTCGGCGAGGGCGCCCTCGAACGCGACGCGGCCGGCGCGGAAGCCGGGGGTCTGGATGTTCGCGATGTTGTCGGCGATCACGCGCTGACGCATGGCGAGGCCGTCGAGCGCGCTGTTGAGCGCGACATGGGTCACGGAGTCGAGCACTGTGCGTCCTCACCGATGGTGCGAGGGTGGGGGCGGCCGATCCGTGGCCTGGGGGGCGAGCGATCCGTGCTCAGGCTGCTCATCGGCCCCGGGGCCGGGCCGCTGAGGGATTCCCGCGACGATTTCCCAGGTCATCTGCCGCGACCGGGGCGGCATGTCCGGGTTGGGGCGCCTGTGCACCGGTTCCCGGCGCGGATCCTCCCCACCCGTTCGGCCCAGCGCGGCTGCGACGCCCGCGCCATACCGCCGTGCGGAGCGTTCCCGGCGAGCGTGGAGCGAACCCGGGCCTGTGTGGAGCGTTCCCGGCGAGCGTGGAGCGAACCCGGGGTCGTCACCGGCGTGTCGAGTCCGGGAACGCTCCACACGAGGGGTGGGAGGTGCCCGACGGCGAGGGTGGTCAGGCCGGGGCAGGGCCCGACGGCGGTCAGCTGGCGGGGGTGCGTCGGGTGGGCCCGACGGCGGGGCGTCAGGCGGGGGTGTCGACGTAGACCGGGACGGCCGGCGGCTGGGCGCGCAGCGCCTCGGCCGCGCGGCTGTGGCGGCGGCTCAGGTCGGCGGCCTCGGCGAGGCGACGGGCGACCTCGAGCTGGCGGTCGAGCAGCGCGGTCGCGCGGTCGACGAGCCCCGCCGGGAGCGGGCCGAGACCCGGGGGCGGCGCCCACGGGTCGCGCGGCGGCTCGTGCGCGATGTGGCCGAGCGTGAGCATGTGCTCGGCCTGCGCGACGTCGAGCTCGAGCGCCTCGAGGGCACCGGCCCAGGCGGCGTCCCAGCCCGCGGACGCACCGGGTGCGAGGGGTGCCGCGGCGCTCATGTCAGCCGACGCCCAGCTCGCCGAGCGTGCCGCGCACGGCCGGCACGCTCGCGCCGACGGGCTCGAGCGGCGTCGACGTGACGGCGACCTCGTGCGCCGCCTGCTGCCACGCGTCGCGCAGCGGCTCGACGAGCCCGCGGCACGCGGCGGTGCGCTCGGGGTCGCCCGCGATGTTCGCCTCGACCATCTCGGTCAGCAGGAACGTGTAGACCGACTGGAGCTGACGCGCACCGTCCCACGCCTCGACGTCGAGCGTGGCGAGGAGCTCGCCGACGATGTCCTGCGCGTGGGTCAGGTGCGGGCCCGCGCCCGGGCGGTTCCCCGAGCGCTGCTCGTTCTCGGCGCGCTGGAGGTCGAGCACCAGGCGGTCGTAGAGCATCGTGAGCAGCTTGGCCGGGCTCGCGGTCGCGACGGCGTCGTCGAGGTACCGGGTGCTGACTGCGGCGTAGTTCATCGGTCCGTCTTCCGTCAGGAGCTCGCGCTCGGCAGCGAGGACAGCTGACCGGCGAGCCAGCTCGACTGCGACTGCAGGTTGGACAGGGTCACCTCGAGGGCCGAGTAGGTGGCCTGGAGCGAGGCGCGTCGCACCTCGAGCCGGCGGTCCCAGCTCTCGATCTGGTCGCCCATGCTCCGGACCAGGCTCTCCTGACCCTGGATCTTCAGCGTGAGCGAGCCCTCGTACTTGTCCGAGACCGACGTCGCGACCTCGGCGACGCGCGACGCGACCGTGCTCGCGATGTGCTGCACCCGCGCCGGGTCGGCCGCGAGGGCCGCCTCGAACTTCTCGGCGTCGAACGTGAAGGTGCCGTCGCGGCCGAGGACGATGCCCACCTCCGACGGCGAGACGCCGTCGACGGGCTGCGACGCGACGCTGATCAGCCGCTGCTGGATGCCGCGCACCGCGCCGTCACCCGAGAACAGCCCGCCCTTGACCTGCGTGCGACCGTCCGCGCCCGTCGTCGTGGTGGTCGCGCTGCGCGACGAGATCTCCGACAGGACGACGCCGAGCGTGCCCACGACCCCCGAGACCATGGTCTTCAGCGCCTCGGGGTCCCGGGCGACCGTGACCGTCGTGGCGGGGTCACCCGGCGCGGTGACCGCGCTCACCGTGACGTCGACGCCGGACAGCAGGCCGGAGAACGTGTTGGAGGACTGCTCGAACGTGGTCTCGACGCCGGCGCCGGCACCCTTCCAGAGCACGACCCGCGCGTCCTGGGCCGCCGTGAGGGGTGCGGTGTCGAGGCGCGTGGCGGTCCCGGCGGTGACCTCCGCGGAGGTGCCCGCGTAGACCTCGAAGCCGTTCTCGACGCCGGTCGCGGTGCCGGTGAACTGGAGACGGTAGGTCGGGTTCTCGCCACCGCTCACGCGGACGACGGTGGCCTTGACCCCGGCCTCGGTCGCCTGCTCGAGCGCGCGGGCGACGTCGGCGAGGCTGCCCGTGGACGGCTCGACCGTGACGAGCTCGCCGGTGGCTGAGTTCCGCACGGTCACGGCCGGCGGGATCGTCGGGATCATGCTGGGACCGGCGGTGGGCGAGGTGCCGTCGGCGTTCCAGGTGGCGCTCAGCGAGACCTGGGCGGTCGCGAGCTGCTCGACGTGGAACGAGACGGTGCCGGGCTGGGCACCGGTGCCCACCGAGACCTTCGTGGACTCGGACGAGCTCGTCGCGCCGTAGGCGTCCCAGCTCGTGGCCTTGGCGGCCTTCGCGGCGGCCTCGGCGAGCGACGCGACGCGCGTGTTGAGCCCCTGGAGGGCTGTGACCAGGCTCTGGGTCTGCGAGGACTTCTGCTTGAGCAGGGTCTGCGGTGCGGCCTCGACCTGCATGAGCTGGTTGATCAGAGAGGTGGTGTCGAGACCGCTCGCGAGGCCGTCGATGCCCATCGAGACCATGAGGGGCCTCCTTCCTGATCGGTGTGCGTGCCGGTGCCTCCGGCGGGGCGATCACTCGCCCCGCCGGAGGTCCGGTGCAGTGCTGGAACTTCTGGGACTGCTGGGACTACGGGTGGTGCTGGTGCTGCGTGGATCAGCGCAGGAGCGACAGCACGCCCTGCGGGATCTGGTTGGCCTGGGCGAGCATCGCCGTACCGGCCTGCGACAGGATCTGCGCACGCGTGAACGAGACCATCTCCTGAGCCATGTCCGTGTCACGGATCCGGCTCTCCGACGCGGACAGGTTCTCCACCGCGACGTTGATGTTCTTGATCGTGTGCTCGAACCGGTTCTGGTACGCACCCAGCTCCGCACGCGCCGTCGAGACCGCACCGATCTGGTCGTCGATCAGGGAGATCGTCGCCTGGGCCTCGGTGTGGTCCGCCACGCTGAAGCCGCTGGTGCCGTCACCCGTCACGCTGCCGTCGGCCTGCAAGCCCAGGGCGGTCGTGACCGTCGAGACGTCGGCGTTGGCGAGGTCGACCGCAATGGCCGAGTTGGCGTCGCCGTCCGCGCCGACCTGGAAGGTCAGCGTGGTGCCGCCGGCACCGTCCACGTCACCGTTGAGCAGCTTGGTGCCGTTGAAGTTGGTCGACTCCGAGATGCGGCCGAGCTCGTTGATGAGCGAGTCCGCCTCGGTCTTGATGTTGGCGCGCGCCTCGGTGTTGTTCGAGTCGTTGGCGCCCTGGACGGCGAGGTCACGCACACGCTGCAGGATCGCGTGGACCTCGGTCAGCGCACCCTCGGCGGTCTGCACGACCGAGATGCCGTCCTGGGCGTTGCGGGCGGCGACCTTCAGGCCACCGACCTGCGAGCGCAGTCCCTCGGAGATCGCCAGACCAGCGGCGTCGTCCGCGGCCCGGTTGATCCGGAAGCCCGACGACAGCTTCTCGAGCGACTTGCTCAGGTCGTTCTGCGTGTTGGACAGGTTGCGGTACGAGTTGATCGCCGCGATGTTCTGGTTGATCGAGAGACCCATGATGGAACTCCTCCTTGACTCGGGTCACGTGCCGACCGCCCCTCCATGGGCGAGCCGTCTGTGTGATCGTCCGCCGGCGGCGGGCGTTGAGCGGTTCGCCGTCACTCGTCGGGGTGACGACGACGAGGGGTGGGCACCGGACCGGTGCCCACCCCTCGTGCCGCACCGGTCGGACCGGCCGGCCGGTGCTGCGTGGATCAGCGCAGGAGCGAGAGCACGCCCTGCGGGATCTGGTTGGCCTGGGCGAGCATCGCCGTGCCGGCCTGCGACAGGATCTGCGCACGCGTGAACGAGACCATCTCCTGAGCCATGTCCGTGTCACGGATCCGGCTCTCCGACGCGGACAGGTTCTCCACCGCGACGTTGATGTTCTTGATCGTGTGCTCGAACCGGTTCTGGTACGCACCCAGCTCCGCACGCGCCGTCGAGACCTCGGCGATCTTGGAGTCGATCATGGCGATCGAGTCCTGGGCGTTCTGGTGCGACGTGAAGCTGATGCCCGTGCCGAGCGCCGTGACGGCGTCGGTGACGGCGTCACGCGTGGCAGCCGTGAACGCGGCCGACAGGTCGTCCGAGATCGCGACGACGTTCGCCTTGGACAGGTCGACCGAGATGGCCGAGTTCGTGTCGCCGTCCGCGCCGACCTGGAAGGTCAGGCTCGTCTGGGCGCCGGCGGTCACCGCGTCGACGTCACCGTTGAGGAGCTTGGTGCCGTTGAAGTTGGTCGACTCGCCGATGCGGTCGAGCTCCGAGACCAGGCTCGTGGCCTCGGTCGCGATGTTGTCCCGCGCGTCGCTGTTGTTCGAGTCGTTGGCCGCCTGCACGCCGAGGTCACGCAGACGCTGCAGGATCGAGTGCACCTCGGTGAGGGCACCCTCGGCGGTCTGGACGACGCTGATGCCGTCCTGGGCGTTGCGGGCGGCGACCTTCAGGCCACCGACCTGCGAACGCAGACCCTCGGAGATCGCCAGACCCGCGGCGTCGT
>NZ_JAACYI010000043.1 GCF_009996735.1 Cellulomonas sp. APG4
CGCCACCTCCCGCGTGACCGTGTTCCCCGCCTGGTCATAGACGTACGAGCTGGACCCCGCGCCCTGGGCACCCGTGCGCGTCACCGACGCCACCTGATGCGCACCCGCACCCCCCGCGGCCGGGTAGGCGTAGGCGAACGACGTCGACCCCTCAGACCCGCCCACCACCCGCGAGACCCGGTTCCCCACCACGTCGAAGGAGTCCTCGAACCAGTACGGCGCCGGTCCCCCAAGACCCGCCGCCGTGGGCTCCACGCCGCAGTCCGCCGACGACGGCGTCCACGCCTGCACCAGCCGGCGCAGCCCGTCGTACTCGAAGCACTGCGCGTCCACCGGCCCGCGACCCTCGTCCACGATCGACGTCGGGTTGCCCGCCTGGTCATAGGTGTAGGACACGTCCATGTCCCGCACCGGCTCGTTCTCCCGCTGCACGGCCACGTTCTGCAGCCGCCGAGTGCCCTGCTCATAGGAGTAGGTCACGATGTCCGCAGAGGAGTTGTTCAGGTCCATCCACAGCGGCTCGCCGTACGGGGAGTACCCCGCGTCAGAGACGTACGTGCCCCAGCCCAGTCCACCGCTCAGGGTCCGTGGCAGCGAGAGCTGGTCGTAGGTGGTGGTGACGGTCTCCTCGTCCATGCCGCCCGCAGCAGGCAGGCGCATCGTCTTGAGCTGGCCGTCGAGCGTGTACGTGTAGCTGGTCGTGTACGTGCCGGCGAGCTCGCCCTCGGCGTCGGGCACCGTGACCGACTGCCCCAGGGGCCGGTAACCGTCGTCGTACCCCGTCACAGCCGTGACGTACTCCGCCGAACCCACGTGCCTGGTCGAGGACGTGAGCTGACCCTTCGCGAGGGTGTCGTAGCTCCACGACGCGCGCACCGTGCCGGTCGCGCTGCCCTCGCGCAGGCTGGTCTGACGCCCGAGCACGTCACGCGTGTAGGCCAGCGTGATCCCGCGGGCGTCCGTGGTGGTCAGCACCTGACCCGCGTCGTCGTACGTGCTCGACGACGCGCCACGGTCCGGGTCCGTCGTGGCGACCTGGCGTCCGCGCAGGTCGAACGTGTAGGTCCACGAGTTGCCGGCCGCGTCCGTCACCTGGTTGAGGCGCCCGGCCTTGTCGTAGGCGTACGTGGTCGCGTTGTACTCACCCGTAGGCGCGGCGCCGGTGAACTGCCGCAGCTCCGTGAGGCGACCCCGGGCGTCACTGATGGTCGTCTGGGGCGTACCGCCTTGGGGCGGGTCGACGCTCACGCGGTCCCCGCCGTAACTCGTCGTCGTGCGCCAGGCCTCGTGGTCCCGGAGGTCGAAGATCTCGGCGGTCACCCGTCCAGCGCCGTCGTACTCGTAGCGGGTACGTGCGTGGACGGCCGCCACCGGCTCGACGAAGGCCGTGGACGGCGAGCCTGAGTGGAACCATGCGCTGTTCGCGACCATGACGAGGCCGCGGGAGTCGTACACGGTGTCCGTGATGACGCGACCGGGCTCGTTGCGCCGCGCCGACGGTGTCTGCGTCTGGGTGGGGCGCAGCAGCCCGTCGTAGAGCTGCACGCTGGTCTGCCGGCTGCCCAGAGCGCCAAGCGTGGACGTGGTGACGGCGTTGCGACCGTCGGCCGAGACCGTGTAGCCGTAGGTGACGTTGGCTGTCTGGCTGCCCTGGCTTCGCCCAGGCAGCCACACACCCGTGACGCGACCGAGCGCGTCGAGCATCGCCGAGGTGACCTTGCCGTTCGGGTCCGTCACGCGTGTGGGCGTGCCCCATGCCGGGTTGACGTCGGTGGTGGTGGCGTGCGCTGTGAGCGGGCCCGAGCCGTCGGGGTCCGGGCTCGTGGAGGTCGTCGACGTCAGCAGGCCGCCCGTGGCCGGTGAGTACGCCGTCGTCGCGGTGCGGCCGAGGGCGTCAGTTGCCGTGAGCACACGACCGTGGACGTCATAGGTCGTGGTCGCCTCGGTGACGTACTGCGGGGTCGAGCCCGAGTAGTCGGCGACGCGCTGGGTGGTGGTGACGAGGCCGCGCGTGGGCGCCGCGCCCACGGCCTTGCCGTCGTAGGCCATACGCGTGTCGGCGACGACGTCGGCCGGGCGCGCGGGTGTCGCGGAGCACGTCACGGCCACCGTCTCGGAGCGCTTCACCGTTGCGACGATGTGCGCGGACGTGTTGCGCACGTACTCGATCCGGGTGCACTGGTCGTCGGTGGTCAGGGTCACGTCGCCCTGGTCGTCGACCTGCGTGGGCAGGCCGTACGCGCCTTCGAACGTCGTGACCGTGCGCGTCGTGAGGGCTCCGCCCGGGGCAGCGGGGGCCACGGTGCGCGCCTCACTCGTCCCTGTGCCGAGGAACCGCGCGGTCTCGCCGTCGGACCCCGTGGCCGTGGGAGAAGAGAGCCACGGCGTGCTCGTGGTCCGGCTCAGCTCTGCCCCGCCCACGCCGTCGTAGGTGATCTCCTGACGCGTGAAGCCGTTGAGGTGGTCGACGTCCGCGATGCCGTCGATGCTGACCGAGCGCGTGCCGCCGGCGGCGATCTTGTCGCCGTGCATGCCGCGGAAGAACCTGAGCCGCGTGCTCGAACGCACAGGGTCGTTCTCGGAGCCGGAGAACACCTCGACCGTCGCGTAGCCGCGGAAGTCGCCCCACGTGCGCTGCTTGACCGGGACGATCGGGTTGTCGTCGTACCGCCAGGCCGGAGCGTCCAGGTAGGAGTAGTGCGTCTCGGTGGCGGGGCTGCGTCCGTCGCGCCCGTCGGCGACCACCGACGTCACGAGGTACTTGTGGAAGTACTCGAGGATCGGGTCCGGTGAACCCTCGGGCGACCACATCACCGGGAAGCACCGGCGGCTGTTGTTGTCCGGACGCGACGGCAGGCTCGACGTCGAGCAGTCGGGGGCGGTGTAGTTGACCGAGAGGGTCGCGCCGGCCTCGGTGTCGATGGCGATGATGCGGTAGCGGTTCATGGGAGGCGCGACGTCGCCGATGCGGTCCACGCGGTTGGCCATCTGCATGCCGTGGAACGTCACGTCCGGAAGGGCGATGGAGTCCCCCACGCGTCCGGTGTGCCCGATCCCCGCGAGCCACAGCGTGGGGTCGAGGCCGTCACCCGGGTCGGGGAACTGGTGGGTCAGGGTCCATACATCCACGTCCTGGTACGCCCCGCTCTCCTGGAGAGCACTCGTGGTCACGGTGGTGAGCCGCTTGCGCGTGAAGAAGGACGGCGACGTCTGCGTGGGGCACGACGAGGTCGATGTGCAGATGAGGTCGAACGGGACGTCCGGCCAGTGCGAGGAGCTCGCACTCGTCAGCTGGGACGGCGCGCACGTGACGCCCCCGGAGGGCAGGCAGCGCTCCGCGACGGTGAACGTGACGCGTGCCGGGGACTTCTCGGGCTCGGCGCCCGCACGCGTGCCGTAGTCGATGCGGGTCAGGTACCCGCCTCGCACGTACGACGAGACTCCGGTGTTGAGGTTCCGTCCGTAGTTGTTGGTCTCCTTCTCGTACACGTACGTCATCGAGTTGCCCGAAGGGTCGACGACGTAGTCGAGGTTCCAGCGCCAGGTCTGCGTGCAGTGCGCCGAGGCGAAGCTCGAGGAGTAGCAGGGCTCACCCGCGTGATTGCCGAAGACGGGCACGGTCCACGCCGAGTTGAGAGCGAGCGAGTCGCTGGCCGAGCGCTTGTCGCGCCCGAAGAAGTACTGCACGCCGTCGGTCGTCGTGACCCGCCAGTACTCGCCGTCGTCGTCCGCGCTGAAACCGCCCGTGAGGCGCTCGATGCGTGTGCCGTCGTCGGCCTTGCCGCGCCAGGTGCCCGTGGTGGCGTCCTTCACGAGCTCGGTCGCGCGGCCGTCGAACACCATGGTCGCGTTGTCCGTGGACCAGCACAGGTCACCGGTCGTGCGGTTGGCGTTGGTCGCCCCGTTCTCGACGTCGTCCGCGCAGCTCGCGTACTTGCGCTCGATGTACCCCGTCGACAGGTCCCAGCCGTCACCGATCCAGGAGGTCTGGTTGTTGGTCGACGAGACGCGTCCGTCGAGCGATCCCGAGGAGTAGGCCAGCGCGAGCTCGGGCTGCGGACCCCCCAGGCCCGGCACCACGCGCATCGGGTACGACCACGAGAAGTCGCCCGTCTGGGGCGACACCTGCCATGCCGCGGACGCGGAGAGCGGTGTCGCTGACCAGTTCCCGCTGCTGGCCGACGGCGCAGCCGCCAGGGCCACGAGGCCTTGCGTCTGCGGCGTGATCGCAGCGGTCACCGTCTGCGCGCCTGGATCGTTGGTGGACTCGAGCGGGGTCTGGGTGCGGCACTCGTCGAGCTCGGGAGTGGTCCGGGCACAGTCGGGCAGCTGAACCACCCGCAGTCGGCTCGACCAGTCGCCGCCGTAGGCATCGGCGAAGTCCGAGTAGTCGACCTGCAGCTCGGTGACGTCAGGCTGCTCCGCGGCCGGCTCCACGTCCATCACGAGGCCCTCGACACCGAGCTCCTCGGCTTCGCCCCGGTCGAGCACAGTCACGACGGGGGCGCCGGGCCGTGGCTCCACGCTTGGCGGCGACATCCGCAGCATCAGGACGCCCTCGGCGCTGCGCCACTCCCCGCTCCCCGACGGATCCTCCGTCGGCTCGGGGACCTGGCCCGGAGTCGGCCACACCGCGGGCCCCGGCACGGCCAGGGGCATGGGGGCACGTGCCGCGAGAGGGACGGTGGCGATCTCGTCGGCCTCGAGCTGCGGGGTGGACTCGATCTCCAGCGGTGGCGGGACCTCGGGGGCTTGCCAGTCGCTCGAGGTCAGAGACGAGGGTCCGCTCGCCGCCACGGGCGCGGCAGGAGCAGCCGGCGCGAGCGTCACCACCAGCGCCGTCGCCGTGACGAGCCCGGCACCAGCGCGCCACGCGTGGCGAGAGCTCTTCCCGTCCCTCGTCGTCAGGGGGACCATGGGCGTCCTCTCCCTCCTCACTGGACGACCCGCGCGCAGGAGTCGTGCACCTGGCCCCAGCTGCGCACGCCGTCCCACACCTGAACCTCACCGAGGGCGCCGCGCCATGGACGGGCGGCCTCTCCGTCTTCCGTGGCGCGGGCGATCCGCAACGGGAGCGTCGAGTTCCAGGCCGCTGTCGCGTCGACCGGTTCGGACGCCACGGGCCGGACGTCGGCGGGATCGGAGTACTCGCACACGGCGAGCTGCACCGTCTCGGGCCCGTCATCCGGGCGGCTGTGCATTCCGATGAGCCGCACCCACGTGCCCTGCTCGACGGGGACCGTCGAGTACGCGACCGCAGCTGGAGCTCCTGACGTGTCCGCGGAGGGCATGCGGAAGGTCCAGCACCGGCCGTCGCCGGTGGGGCATGCGCTCGATGCCGTCATCCCGAGCTCGAACCCGCTGTTGACCACGCCGTCGTTGCTCACGGCCGTGGCCGAGGAGGCGATCGCGTCGAGTCGTACGGTGGCCTCGACGGTGAAGCTCTGGTCGGTGGCGACCACGGCCCCGCTCGTGCTCGCCGTGTCGTCGTCCGCGTCGAACACCAGGGCCCCGTCGTCCGGGTCCAGCTCCTCGTGCTGGAGGAGCCCCGCTCCCCACGTGACGCCCGGATCCAGGGTGAACGGGGGTCCGCCCGCGACGTCGTTGCTGGCGATCGTGCCGGTTCCCTCGTCCAGCGACCAGGAGGCCGTGCGCCCCGGGAACGCGACGTAGAAGCGGTACTGGCGCACGGCGCTCGCATTGCCCGCGCGGTCGATCGCCTGGACGTACAGGTTGGTGGGCCCCGCCTCCGCCGGCGTGAACGCCACCTGGACCGGGTGCCCGCTCTTGGCCGAACCCAAGGAGTCGGTGGTGAAGGAGTAGCGATAGGAGACGACGTCCGACGAAGAGCTCTGCAAGGTGAAGCTCCCGGAGGCGCCGACGCCTCCGTGGACACCCTCCTCGTCGTAGAACGCGGGTTGGCCCGCGACCGGCGAGACCGCCGGGGGCGCCGGTTCGGCGGTGTCGACGGCGAACTCGCACGACAGCGACGGCCCCGCGAGCCCGTAGGCGTCGATGCCCTTGACCCGCCACTGGTAGCGGCCCCCGTTGGCGGTGACCCCGGCAGGCACCGCCGCCGAGTGCGAGCGGTTCGTGTAGCGGTAGGCCGTCGTGACGGGACCCCAGATGCGCTTGCCCGTGCTGATGTCCCAGAGCTCGAACGACGCCTTGACGTTGTTGCCGTCGGGGTCGGCCATCCCCGCCCACAGTGTCGGCGTGGTCGAGCGGATCCACGGCCGACTCGATCCGCGCACGCACGTCGTCGACGGGAGGGTCGTCACAGCACCGGTCGGTAGCGACGGGGGCCGGTTGTAGACGACGGAGAGCGTGGCGTCGTACCTGTAGCGCTTCCAGCCCGCCATCGTGTTCTCGGTGTTCGCGCGAAGGCCCAGCGCGACGGCCGAGAGATCGTTGGCGGCCACGTGCTTCGCGGCTGCTGTCACATCGAACTCGACCAGCCCCTGGGTGCCGCAGGCAGCGCGGTGCGAGATCACGCGGTTGGTCACGTACCTGTCGGACGTGAAGGGGCCGCCGGACCACCCGGTGTTCGCCGTGAAACCGTTCGTGCGGTAGAGGTCCACGCGAGACGCGGTGCAGCTGTAGGAGTGCGTGCCGTAGGCCGAGAACGTCGCGGACTGGACCTGGTCCGGCGTGAGAGAGCCGATGGTCGCGAGGCTGAAATCCCACATCAGACGGCTCTTGAACGTGCTGCTGCACGTCGTCGAGGTGGGGCGGTGACACAAGCCGACGCCCTCGTCGCCCGTGAAGTTGTAGCGCTGGGGGAAGTTGTCCCGGACCGCCGTCCTGTCCTGCATCTTGCCGGAGATGGATGGGTCGATGTAGACGGGCCACGTCGTCTCGGGCGACGCGAGCAGCTCCGCGCTCGGCGTCACCTTCACCGCCTCGTCGGTGACCTCGACGGGCATGGTCTCGACGCGATCGCCGCCCGTCGGCTGCGAAGCGCGGGCGTCCTGCCCGGGACGAGCCGCGTGGCGCATCGTGCGCGTCTCCCGAAGAGCGTCGGACGGCGTCGCTGCTTCTGCAGCGGGAATCGCATCCGCACCCGAGTCCCACATGAGTGGGGCGGGGCTGGAGAACACTGTCACGCCGTCGTCCACGGCGACGAAGCCGCCTTCGTGCGGCTCGACCTCCAGCCCCTCCGACACCGCGACGGGGAACGCCACCGATGCGAGCTCGGGCTGCTGTGCCGCTTCGGCGTCCTCGACACGAAGCGTCTCGGAGAAGCCGGTGGCGTCGGGGGCCAGCGTGACGATGAGGTCCACGCCGTCGAGCACCTCGTCGTACTCGAGCACCGACCCGACGACCACTGGCTCCGGGAGCTCGAAGGGCACGTCGAACGTGAGCTCGTGCCCATCCCGCACGAGCCGCGCGAGCGGCATCCCCGGTGTGCCGTCACTGAAGCTCATCTCGATGACCGGGGCCGCGACCTCGATCCCGGCCGCCGTGGGCACCAGGGTGGTGTCGATCGCCTCCCACGCGCCCGACACCTTCGTGCGCATCGCAGCGATGGAGGTGTCGAGTCGCATCAAGCCATCGGACTGCGCCACGACGGTGTCCCACTCGGTGCGTTCGGAGAGCACCTCGACGTCGTGGTCACAGGCTGCCGCGACCGACGCGGCCTCCTCTGCGTCGGCAGTCTCGGTCACGCACTCGACCTCAGCGGCTCTGACCTCGGGCCCATCGAACCGCTGCTGTACGTACACGCCACCGAGAGCGAGGGCCACCGCAAGCCCTCCGGCAGTCACCGCACCCGCCGTGGAGGTACCGGCCGTCCTGTGCGCGCGCCGCCCCATGTGCACCCCCTCGTCGAGGTGTGCTGGGTGAGCTCCAGAGCACCTGGCGTGTACCGCACTGCTCCAGCACGGCTCTCGACGCCTGCGAGGGCGCGAGTCAAGTCGCTGGAAACTAGCAGTCACGCAAACCTGACGCGCCAGACCTAGATCGAAAACTCACCCGATCGGCGCAGGACCAAGGCCCTACCACGTCGCCCGTGCCTGTGCTGGAGCCGGCCGGAGTGCGGGTGCGCATCAGGTGGCGTCGGTGACGCGCACGGGTGCCCAGGGCGCGGGGTCGAGCACCTACGCCTATGACGCGGCGGGGAACACGACCACCCGGGATGTGGCC
>NZ_JAACYI010000044.1 GCF_009996735.1 Cellulomonas sp. APG4
TCGCGGGCCCGTCATCACCGCCGGTGGTCTGCGACGTCCGCCGGCGCCCGGCCGGGTCCAGCGCGTAGGTCGCGCTCACCCCACCCTGGGACAACGACGCCGCAGCATCGGTGTCGAAGTACCCCACCACCAGGTCACCACCGGCCACACCCGCCGGGGTGTCGGCCCCGGGGACCAGCAGCTGACGACCCAACGCGTCATAGGAGTACTCACCCGCGACATCGGACCGCGCACGCACCCGGTCCGCCCCGTCGTACTGCCACCCACGCGTGGCCGACTCCAGCACCTGACCGGCGCAGTCGACCTCACGCACCTGCACCGCATGCGAGAGACGATTGCCGTTCACGTCGAACGTGTACTGCCCCGTCCGGCACACCCCACCCGAGGAGTCCTCCACCCCCACCAGGCGCGCAGCCGCATCGAACGCGAACCGCTGGGCGCGAGACCCCCCGCTGCGCTCATCGGGTGATCTCTCCGCAAGTCCCACCCGTCACAGGATCCGTGACTGTACGTTCTGCTCACCGCGGCTCTCGGGCCTGCTGGGGCCGGGCTCGCAGGGAGCGTCCGGTGGCTGGTGGGCGGTGCGTGGACGCGCCCTCACCTGAGCAGGGGATGAGCGGCCGTGGGTGTGCTCCAGACGTGCGTGGGTGTGCCGGGTTCTTGGCGGCGGCGGACCGCTGTGGTCGCCGGTGCCGTCGGGGTGATGGTTGGTGTGACGGGCTTCGCGCCGGTCGCGCCTTCGGCGGTCGATCGAGCAGTCGCAGAGCCCGAGGTCGAGACGCAGCCCGAAGAGCTGACCGCTCCTGACGGGTTCTCCGCGTCGGCCAATGCGCGCTCCTCTGGCAGGCGTGTCGAGGACCTCTCCCAGCGCACCGAGACGCAGTCCGTCTACGCGATGCCGGACGGGACGTGGCAGGCCGCGATGGCGACGGGCCCGGTGTGGGTGAGGCTCGGCGGTGACGGCACGGCTCCCGAGGACTGGGCCCAGGCCGATGCGACCCTCGGTGGCGCTCCGGGGGGGCGGCTCGCACCGGTCGCACACGTCGCAGACATGACTCTCTCCGGTGGCGAGCGGGCCGGGTCTGACGGCGTGAGCGTGGTCGCCGAGGTCACCGACCCCACGACGGGGATTGCGACCGAGCTGACCTGGCCGGGCGACCTCCCCGACCCGGAGGTCGCCGGACCTCGCGCCACGTACCGCGACGTCGAGCCCGGCATCGACATGGTGCTCGAGGTGACAGGCACGGGCGTCGAGCAGTTCTTCGTCCTCCGCGCGCGGCCTTCGTCCGCCGAGGCGACGGCCCTGGAGCTGCCGATCGGCCTCGCGAGCAAGACCGGGGCAGCGGAGCAGACCGAGGACGGCGGCGTCCGGATCCTCGCGCCCGACGAGACGGAGGCCGTGAGCGTCGCGGCCCCGATGATGTGGGACGCGACGCACGATGCCCAGCTCGCCGCGCCCATCGCGGAGGACTGGACGCCCAGCGGCCTGGGCCTCTGGGCGAACGAACCCGTGGGTGCCGACCTGGCGGGGACCGTGAGCCAGCAGGACGACGTCGCGCAGGGGCCGGGGCGCAGCGAGCTGGTCCCCACCGAGGTGAGCACCGACGGCGGTCAGGCCGACCTCGTGATGACGCCGGGCGACTTCCTCACCGACCCGTCCACCACGTACCCGGTGGTGGTGGACCCGTCGGTCAACCTGACGGTTTCGTTCGACACCTTCGTCGCCTCGGACATCTCGGCGGACAACTCGACCGGTGTCGACCTGCGTATCGGTACGTACAACGGTGGCGCGTCGAAGAACCGTTCGTTCCTCAACATCTCGACGGGCGCGATCCAGGGGCGCCAGGTCCTTTCTGCGGAGCTGCGACTGTGGCAGTACCACTCCTGGTCGTGCACGGCGCGCGAGTGGCAGGTCTGGGAGGCCGGCAACGCGTCGACTGCCACGCGCTGGGGCTCGCAGCCGTCGTGGAAGAAGAAGTGGTACTCCGTCACCGACACGCGCGGCTACTCCTCGTCGTGTGCTGACGGCTGGTCGGCCGTCAACATCACCGGGCTCGCCCGCTTCTGGGCAGACCACAGCGCGACGTCGCACGGCATCGGCCTGCGCGCAGCCTCGGAGACCGACAACTACGGCTGGAAGCGGTTCAACTCCGGCAACGCGTCGAGCGCGAAGCCGACCGTGGTCGTGAGCTACAACTCCTACCCCTCGACGCCTCGCACGTCGTCGTACGGGGCCGGGCAGTGGGCCTGGTACCCGAGCAGCACAGCGACCGACAAGGTGCTGTACGTCAAGACGGTCCGCCCGAACATGCAGGCGGTGGTGGCAGACCCGGACGGCGGCAACGTGCGCGCCCTGTTCGACGTCATCCCCAGCGGCACCAGCACGCCGGTGTGGAACAAGGTGATGGGGGCCAGGGTCACCTCGGGCTCCGTCTCGTTCATGACCGCGAACACGTCGATCGCGGCACTGACGGACGGCAAGACCTACACAGCCCGCTCGTGGGCCTCGGACGATTCCCTGACCTCGCTGGCCTCGCAGTCCATGGGCTCGTTCGTGGTCGACGTGTCGGCGCCCGCGATGCCGACCGTGACGTCGACGGCCTACGCGACCGGACAGTGGTACGACCCGGCACCCGCCAGCAACACGTTCACCTTCAGCTCCTCGGCTGACGTGGTGCGGTACGAGTACAGCCTCGACGGCGGCGCGTGGAAGTCGCTCGCTGCCTCGGGGACGCCGCCTAAGGCCACGCTGTCCTGGGCGCCCAAGACGGGTTCCCACCGCCTCGAGGTGCGGGCCGTGGACAAGGCTGGCTGGGTGTCGTCCACCCGGGCCTTCACCTTCGGGACGGGGGGCCCGCGGCTCACGTCGCCGGCTGCGGAGCTGAAGTCCACCGACGTCTTCACGGTCACGGCCTCCGCCCCTGCGCCGTCCACCGGGACGGTGACGCCCACGGTGTACTGGCGCGCGTCGGGTGGGGCCGAGCCCGCCAACTTCGACGACGTCAAGGGTTCGACGACGGGGTGGACGGCCGCGACGACCCTGCCCGCGGTGCAGGTGGGGGGATCGACGGCGGTCAGCTACCGGTGGTCGGCCGCGGCCGCGGCGGCGAGCCTGGGCAAGGAGCGGGTGCCGCTCATGCTCGATGTGCAGGTCTGCTACGCCTACTCCTCACCCGCCTCGACCCGGTGCACCTGGACCGCATCGGACGGTCAGGCGACCGTGGTGCGGGTGCCGCACGCCTTCGGCGACAGCTTCCCAGTCGCCGAGGCCGGCCCGGGTCAGGTCGCGCTGTGGACGGGCGAGTTCAACACGAGCACCACTGATGTCTCGGTGCCCGGGTACGTGGGTGACCTGTCCGTCTCGCGTGTGTACTCCTCACTCGCCGGCACCGAGGAGTCCGTCTTCGGGCCGGGGTGGCGCGCATCGTTCGACGGCACGGACATCGGCGTTGCCGGCTGGGAGGTCGTGGACAACACGACGGTCGACGGCACCCTCGCGCTCGTCGACGAGGAGGGCTCGGCACTGCTCTACCGGCAGCCGGGCACGGGCCGCGTCCACCTGAAGACCGGCACGTACACCCCGGCCGACGCGATCACGGCCGAGGCGGGAGCGCGTCTGAACGTCACAGGTAGCGGGGCCGGGACGGTGGTCACGTTCACCGAGGACGACGGCACGGTGACCCGCTTCAGCCCGATCGCTTACCAGGCCGGTCAACCCACGGAGTTCGCGCCGACGGCCGTGGTGGAGCCCGGCGCCGCGGGCCAGACGACCTTCACGCGCGACGCCCAGGGGCGCATCACCCGGATCCTGGCACCCGTCCCGCCGGGCGTGACCTGCCCGTCGACGGGTGCGCTGGTGCCGGGGTGCCGGGCGATCCACGTGACCTACGCGACGACCACCACGGCGGGCACCAACTCGGGCGACATCGCAGGGCAGGTCAGCCGGATCGAGTACGAGGCCTTCGACCCGCAGCGCGCGGGCGGCGCGGGCATGGCTCGTGTGTCCGTCGCCGAGTACCGCTACCACTCGACGAAGCGGCTCTACCAGGTGACGGACCCGCGTACCGGACTCGCCGTGACGTACCACTACTCCGGCACGTCGTCGTCGGGGCAGCCGCTGCTCACCGGGGTGACGCCCTCGGGGCAGGCGCGCTTCACGCTCGCCTACGGCACGGCGCCGGTGGACGCGAAGGCGCTCGTGACGGTGGACCGGGCTGCGGCTGAGTCGGGTGGGCCAGCCGTGCGGCTCGCGAGGTTCGTCTACGGCATCGACCCGTCGGCGCAGCCCGCGGCGCTGCCGTCGTTCGCGCAGGCCTCCACCTGGGGTCAGGAGCAGGTCCCGGCCTACGGAGCCGCAGTGTTCGGGGCCGACCGTCCCGGCGTCGCGGGATCGGCGCCAGGGTCGGTGACCTCCGCCGACTGGCCGTACGCGGACCTCCAGTACACCGACGACCAGGGGCGCGTCGTCAACACGGCGGCCTTCGGTGCCGGCGCGTGGCAGCTCACCTCGACCCGGTACGACACCGCGGGGCGTGTGACGCACGAGCTGGACCAAGGCGCGATCGCCCAGCTCCGTGCACTCGACGGCCCGGCCGACGCCGCGACCATCAACTCCTACGCGACCATCACCCGCTACAACGCGGACGTCACGGCCAAGGAGACCATCACGCACGACGGCGGCTCGATCGCCCAAGGTGCGGTGCTGACCCCGGCGGGCACGCTCGTGACGGACGTGTGGAGCCCCGCCCGGGAGGTGACACGTCCCGACGGGTCCGTGGACCTCGTGCGCACGCACACGCACACCACGTACGACGAGAACGCGCCCAACGACGGCGTGAACCCGCGGACCGGGCTCGCGTTCCGGCTGCCGACGACGGTCACGGTGACGGAGGCCGATCCGCTCTCCGGGTCTGCAGATCCGGAGGTGCCGGTCGCCGAGGGCGAGCCTGTCGTGGCGGTCTCCTCGAGCGGGTACTCGCCGATCGACACCGCCGGCGAGCTGGATCCGACGTCGGGCTGGATGCTCGGAGCGGCCACCAGGACGACCACGGGCAGTGGTGGCGACGCGATCACCAGCACGACGCGCTACGACGCCGACGGTCGGGTGGTCGAGTCGCGCCAGCCGTCCTCAGCCGACGGCGGAGACCCGGCAACGACGTACACGGCCTACTACACCGCCGGCGCCCAGGCCGACGAGAACGCGGTGTGCGGCAACGCACCCCAGTGGGCAGGGCTCACGTGCCGCACGTGGCACGGCGTCGACCCGGGCCACCCGGACGTCCTGCTCCCGGACGAGCGCACCGCGGAGTACTCGATGTACCTCGCGGCGTCGGTGCGGACCGAGACGCTCGGTGATGTGGTCCGCACGAGCACCACTGAGTTCGACGCTGCGGGGCGCGTGGTCGCGAGCCACACCCAGCTCGTGGGGCTCGAGGGATCGACCCCGGTGCCGGCCACGCGCACGGAGTACGACCCGGCCACGGGTCAGGTGACCGCGACGGTCTCCGTCGGACCTGATGGGGCCGAGGCGGGTCGCATCTCCACGGCCTACGACCTGTGGGGCCGGCAGGTGACCTACACGGACACCGACGGTCAGGTGACGACGACGGCGTTCGACGCGGCTGGGCGGGTCGCCCAGGTCACCGATCCCACGGGCACGGTGAGCTACACCTACGACGGTGCCGGTGAGCGGCGTGGTCTGGTGACGTCGCAGACGATGTCGGGTGCGGGGACGTTCACCGCGTCGTATGACGCGGCGGGCAACATCGTGTCGCAGTCGTTGCCGGGTGGCCTGACACAGACGGCGACGTTCGGCCGGGCCGGGGAGGAGTCGGCCCTGGCGTATCAGGGTCTGGTCGAGGGTGAGCCGGTCGAGCTGGTGGGCTGGTCACTGGGCCGTGATGCACAGGGCCGGATCGTCTCGGTCGAGGGTCCGGCGCCCGACGGCGGGTCTCGCGCCCAGCAGTTCGCGTTCGACGCGGCCGCGCGCCTGGTGGGGGTGCGGGACTCCTCGGGTGGGGTGTGTCGCACGGGGCAGTACACGTTCGATGTGAACGGGAATCGTCTCTCGCATGCGGTGCAGGTGCGTGAGGTCGACTGCGCCGGTCAGGTGCTGGAGTCGGCCTCGCGCGCGTGGGAGTACGACGGGGCGGACCGGGTGCTTGCGCGGTCCGATGTCGCGGGTGAGTACTCCTATGACGCGTTGGGTCGTCAGCTGCTGGTCCCCGGGGCCGACACCCTGGCGGGTGTGGCCGGTGGTGACCTGGTGGTGGGGTACTTCGACACCGATGCGGCGGCGTCGTTGTCCCAGGGTGGGGTGAGCACGACCTACGCGCTGGACCCGGCCGGGCGCCGGCGGACGTCGCAGACCACCGGTGGTGATGGTGGGCCGGTGG
>NZ_JAACYI010000045.1 GCF_009996735.1 Cellulomonas sp. APG4
CAGGTAGGCCTTGTGCTCGGCCGGCGGGTCCACGTGGACCACGAGCTCGACGTCGTCGTGGCGGCCGCGGTCGTGGGGCCGGGTCGTCCGCGGGCGCATCGGCGGCGGGCGAGTCCCGCGCCGCCGGGCGCACGCCCGACCGCAGCGCGCACGGGACGTCGTCGTCGCACGTGCGTCCGTCGACGCAGGGTCGGGGCGCCGTCGAGATGTCGCGCGGCGGGGGCCGCCGCCGTGGCCGCTGACGCCCGGGGTATGCCCGTGCGTCGCGGGCTCGCGCGGCTGCTGCTGCGTCTGACGGGCTGGCGCAGCGTCGGCGACCTGCCGCGCTCGGGTGTCTTCATCGGCGCACCGCACACGTCCAACTGGGACTTCGTGCTGACCGTCCTGGTGCTGTGGGACCACGAGGTGCACCCGCGCGTGCTGGTCAAGCGCGAGCTGTTCTGGTGGCCGCTCGGGCCCCTGCTGGGCGCCCTGGGCGCCGTGCCCACCGAGCGCGGCGTGGGCGGCGGCCTCGTCGAGCGGCTCACGACCGCGGCCCGCGAGGACCCGGCCTTCGCGCTCGTGATCGCGCCCGACGGGACCCGCACGCGCACCGACCACTGGAAGTCGGGCTTCTACCGGATCGCGCTCGCGACCGGGCTGCCCGTGACCCTCGGGTTCATCGACGGCCCGACGCGCACCACGGGCGTGGGGCCCACGCTGTCGATGACGGGGGACGTGCGCGCCGACATGGACCGCATCCGCGCGTTCTACGCCGACAAGCGTGGCGTGCGCCCCGGTCGCGGGAGCACGCCGCGGCTGCGCGAGGAGGACTGAGCGGGGATCAGCCCACGCCCAGGGGCGCGCTCGGCACGACGTCGGGCACCTCGGGGCCGCCGTCGGCGACCAGCGGGGTCGCGTCCCCGGCAGGCACCGCACGGCCGTAGAGCCAGCCCTGCGCGTGCGTGCAGCCCAGCCGCCGCAGGTGGGCGTGCTGCTCGGGGGTCTCGACGTGCTCGGCCACCACCTCGAGGTCGAGCGCACGCCCCATGCCGACGATCACGCGCACCAGCTCGGTGGTCTGCTCGACCACGCCGAGCTCGGCCACGAACGCGCCGTCGATCTTGAGCGCGTCCACGGGGAACCCCCGCAGCGCCGCGAGCGACGAGTGGCCGGTGCCGAAGTCGTCGATGTGCAGGCGCAGACCCTCGGCCTTGAGCCGCCCCATGATCTCGAGCGCGGCCGACGTCTCGGTCATCACCACGGACTCGGTGATCTCGAGCACGAGCGACGACGCCGGCACGGCGTGCCGCGCGAGGGCCGTGGTGACCGAGCCCACGAGCCGCTCGGACCAGAACTCGCGGTGCGCGAGGTTGACCGACACGCGAACCCAGCGACCGGTCTCGGCGTACCAGGCGGCGACCTGCCGGCACACCTCGTCCCGCACCCACTCGCCGAGCGCGACGATCGTCGCGTCGCCCTCCATCCCGAGCAGGAACGCGTGCGGCTGGAGCAGGCCGCGCTCGGGGTGCTCCCAGCGCACGAGGGCCTCGAAGTGGGGCTCGCGCGAGCCGTCGAGCGCGACGATCGGCTGGTAGTGCACCACGAACTGGCGCTCCTCGAGCGCAGCGCGCACCTCGGACCGCGTGCGCAGGCGCCCCGCCGCACGCGTGTGCATCATCTGGTCGAACACGCTCGCCGTGCCGCGCTCGCTCTCCTTCGCGTGGTACATCGCGATGTCCGCGTCGCGCAGCACGTCCTCCGGGTCGTCGTACCCCGTGGTCGACGTCGCGATCCCCACGCTCGCGGTGACCGACACCTCGTCGTCCCCCAGGCGCACCGGGCGGGCGACCTCGTGCTGGATGCGCTCGGCGATCACGAGCAGCTCCTCGGGCACCGGGTCGGCCAGCAGCACCGCGAACTCGTCGCCGCCGAACCGCGCGGCGGTGTCCGTGGTGCGCAGCACGGTGCGCAGGCGGTGCCCGACCTCGCGGAGCAGCTCGTCACCACGCAGGTGCCCGAGCGAGTCGTTGACGAGCTTGAACCCGTCGAGGTCGAGGAACACCACCGCGAAGCCGGCGTCGGGGCGCCGGTGCGCGCGGTCGAGCGCGCCGCCGAGGCGCTCGAGGAAGAGCCGCCGGTTGGGCAGCCCGGTCACGGCGTCGTACATCGCGGCCTGGCGGAGCTGCTGCTCGAGCACCTTGCGGTGGTGCACGTCCGAGAGCGAGCCGACGACGCGCACCACCCGACCCTCGCCGTCGGGCATGCCGAGGCCGCGCGAGAGCACCCAGCGCCAGCCGGCGTCCTCGTCGCCCACGCGGTACTCGACCTCGACGGGCTCGTCGGCGCTGCGTGCCGCGCGGGACATCGCCCGGCGGACGTCGGGCAGGTCGGCCGGGTGGATGCGCGCGTTCCAGGCGGCGGTGTCGAGCCGGCCCTCGGGAGCGAGGCCGAGGAGCTCGCGGCAGCGCGGTGACATGTACACCGAGCGGTCCGTGCTCTCGACCTCCCACAGGCCGTCGTTGGCGGCGCGGGCGGCGTGCGCGTACCGCTGCTCGCTGGTCCGCACGGCCTCCTGGAGCGCCTCCTGCTCGAGGGCGGCGCACAGCGTCGCGCCCCAGTCGCGGTACGTCTCGCGCGTCGTGTGGACGTCGACCTCGCCCACCAGGGCGAGCAGGCCCCAGTCGTGCTCGGTGCTGCGGACGGGGCTGACGAAGCACACCTCGCCGTCCTGGGGGCGCACGTCGGCCAGCAGGTCGGTCGGCGGGAACTCGCCCACCTCGATCTCCTCGCCCGCCTCGTGCCGTCGCGCCGCGTCACCGTGCACGCCGACCACGCGCAGCGAGGTCCGCGAGCCGGGTCGCCACAGCGCGAGCACCGCCGAGCGCACGTGCGTCCCGGCGAGCCACGCGAGCCCGCGCACCTGCGGTCCCGGCAGCCTCAGCAGCTCGGCCCGCACCTGGCCGTGCTCGACGACGGCGTCCTCGCGCCTGCGGCCCTGGCCCAGCTCGACCCAGGCGCGCAGCTCCCAGACGGCCGCCGCGAGCCGCGTCGCGATCGCGAGGTCGGTCCGCCCCACCCCACGCGTCGCGAGGACGCGCTGGAGGTACTCCGTCACCGCGACCACCAGGCGGTGCGCGGTGTCGGGCTCGTCCGTGACGCGCTGGAGCCACCGCACGAGCGCGACGACGTCCTCGTCGGGCACCGCGTCGGTGCGTCGCAGGAGTCCGTCGACGCGGTCGACGACCCGTTCGACGAGTCCCGCGTGCAGCGCGCCGTGGGCACGGTCGTCGAGCATGGTGTGCAGCACCTCGGAGAGCTCCTCGCGGCTCGGCCCGAGGCCCGACGAGCGCACGCGCGGTCGCGCGTCGACGTCGATGAGGTCCCCCCGGCACCCGCACGACCCGCGGGGCAGCACCGTCGTGAGCGACGCCCGGTGCTCGGTCGCGGGGACGTCCTCGCCGTCCGCGAGCCGCAGCGCGAGGCGAGCCGCGAGGGTCCCGACGGCGTCGAACCGCTGGTGGACGGTCGAGATGCTGGGCGCGCCCACGCGGGACGCCTCGATGTCGTCGAAGCCGATCACGGCGACGTCCTGCGGCACGCGCAGCCCGGCGCGGCGCAGCCCGCGCACGAACCCGAGCGCGTTCTGGTCGTTGGCGGCGATCACCGCGGTGGGCGGCTGCCAGACGTCCTCGAGCAGCGCCGCGGCCTCCTCGCCGTGGCTCTCGGACCAGCCGCGGCTCGGCAGGTGCAGGGCCACCGGGTCGCCGCCGTCCGCGCGCAGCAGCTCGGCCCACGTGGCGTGGCGCTCGCGGAAGTCGTGCAGGTCGAGCGAGCCGAGGAAGCCGATCCGCTCGTGGCCGTGCGCGCGCAGGTGCTCGTACGCAGCCCGTACGCCGCCGCGGTTGTCCGGCGTGACGACCGGCGCCTCGATGCCTGCCATGCGGTCGCTCGCGAGCACCACCGGGACGCCGTGGCGCTGGAGCCGTTCGAGCAGGGGGCGCGTCGCGGCAGGGGCGACCGAGACCACGGCGTCGGCGTGCGCCATCGCCACGGGCAGGTCGATCTCGGCCGGGCTGAGCCTGTCGGGCGCGTCGTCGGGCTCGACCGCCTGCACGACGACGCAGCGGCCGCCCTCGGCCTGGACGGTGCGGACCAGCCCGGCCAGCAGCTCGCCCGCGAAGAAGCCCCCCGTGTGCCGGGTCAGGACGACCACGGTCCGGGCTCGTGACACGGCACCTCCGTCGTCGGGCGCCGCCGGGCGGCGTCGCATGGCCCTCAGTGCATCGGCACGCAGGCGCCGGACCTGAGTCCCACGGGCTGTACCGGTCGCGCTTCACCCGTCCGTGGCGCGTCCGCCGTGCGGCGCGGCGGGCTCGGCAGGACAGGGTCGGCCGGGGTCAGCCTGGCAGCAGGACCACGACGGGCTCGGTCGTGGGCTGTGCCGAGCCGCCGTCGGGCTCGAGCGAGAGCGCGAGGCCGTCGCCCGGGCGGTAGTCCTCGGCGACCAGGCGCTGGCCGTCGTCGAGCAGGCCCGCCGGGACGGGCGTGCCGTCCCGCATCGCCCAGAGCTGGTAGACCGTGCCCGCAGCCGGCTCGGGGAGGTCCTCGACCAGCAGGGCGGCCTGCGCGGAGCCCAGCAGGGCGACGGCCGAGCCGCCACCCGTGACGTCGTCGCGGACCACGGTCGTCGCCGGGTCGGTGAGCAGGCGCGCGACCACCTCGGCCTCCTCCGCGACGGCCTCGGCCCGCACGGCGCGCTCGTGCTGCTGCCACGCGACCACCGAGGGCTCGCCCGGGCGGTAGTCCTCGGCGACCAGGCGCTGGCCGTCGTCGAGCAGGCCCGCCGGGACGGGCGTGCCGTCCCGCATCGCCCAGAGCTGGTAGACCGTGCCCGCAGCCGGCTCGGGGAGGTCCT
>NZ_JAACYI010000046.1 GCF_009996735.1 Cellulomonas sp. APG4
GGCCGGGGCCGGGGCCGGGGCCGGGGGCCGGCAGGGCCGGGGGCCGGCGGGGCCGGGGCCGGGGCCAGGCAAGGCTGGGGACGGACAGGCCGGACAGGCCGGACAGGCCGGGCGGGACAGGGCCGGTGGGCCCGCCCCCGTCAGCGGGCGGGAGTCAGACGGCGGCGCGCTTGAGGGAGCGCAGCACTCCCCGCGCCGCGACACGACCGGCACGGTTGGCGCCGATCGTGCTCGCGCTCGGCCCGTACCCGACGAGCTGCACGCGCGGGTCGCGCACCGCCGTCGTCCCGTCGAGCTGGATGCCTCCGGCCGACGAGCGCAGCCCGAGGGGTGCGAGGTGCCCGACGTCGGGCCGGAACCCCGTCGCCCACAGGATCACGTCGGCCCGCTGCCGCGTCCCGTCGGCCCAGACCACGGCGTCGGGCTCGATACGCTCGAACACCGGCAGGCGGCGGTAGACGCCTCGCGCCGCCGCCGCCTGCTCCTGCTCACGCAGCATGAGGCCCGTGACGCTCACGACGCTCTGCGGCGGCAGTCCCCGGCGCACACGTTCCTCGACGAGCGCGACCGCCGCACGGCCCTCCTCGGGGGTGAACGGCGTGGTGCGCCACACGGGCTCGCGCCGGGTGACCCACGTGGTGGTCGCGACCTCGCTGATCTCCGCGAGGATCTGCACGGCCGAGAGCCCGCCGCCCACCACGACGACGTGCCGGCCCGCGACGTCGTCGGGCCCGCGGTAGTCCTGGGTGTGCAGCTGCCGACCCGCGAAGGTCTCGGCACCCGGGTAGTGCGGCACGAAGGGCCGTTCCCACGTGCCGGTCGCGTTGACGAGCGTGCGGGTGCGCCAGGTGCGCCTGGCGCCGGTGACGCGCAGCACGCCGTCGTCGTCCTCGACCCGCTCCACCCGCACGGGGCGCAGCACCGGCAGGCCCTGCCGCTCCTCGTAGGCGGCGAAGGTCGCGGGGACCACACGGTTGGCGCGCTCGAGCGAGGTGGGCGGCGCGTCGTCGTCGGGCAGGGCCGCGACGCCGTGCACGTCCGCCATCGTGAGGGTGTCCCACCGGTGCTGCCACGCACCGCCCGGCGCGGCGTTCGCATCCAGCACGACGACGTCGTCCCACGCGCGCAGCCCGAGCCGCAGCAGGTGGTGCGCGGCGGACAGCCCGGCCTGCCCGGCCCCCACCACGACGGACTGCAGCACCGGCTCCACGCCCGCACAACGCCCCCACGCCGCCCCGTCTTCCCATCCCCGACCCGCCGAGATCGCCGTGCGGGAGGGGTGGCGCGCGAGGGCGTACATCTGCAGCGGGGCCGTACATGTGCATGTACGGCCCCGCGGGAGATGTACGGCGTCGGCGGGTGGGGCCGAGCCGACCGGGGGTGGCGGCGTCGGCGGTCCGGGTCAGCGGGCGAGGAGGACCCGGATCTCGGCGGCGATCTCGCGGGGGGCCTCCTCGGCCATGAAGTGGCCCCACGTGACGCTGCGGTGGTCCAGGTCCGGTGCCCACGCGCGCCACAGACCCGCGGCGTCGTAGCCGAGCATCGCGCCCCAGTCCTGCTGCGCGACGAGCGTCGGCATCGTCAGCCGGCGTCCGGCGTCGCGGTCGGCCTGGTCGTGCTCGACGTCGATCCCGGCCGAGGCCCGGTAGTCGGCCACGATCGACGGCACCGCCGCCCGGCACGCCGCGAGGTACTGCGCGCGCACGTCGTCGGGGATCGCGCCGGCATCGCCGGCCCACAGGTCGAGGAAGTGCCCGAAGAACGCGTCGGCGCTCGCCTCGATCATGCGCTCGGGCAGGCCCGGCGGCTGTGCCATCAGGAACAGGTGGAACCCGACGGCCGCACGCGTGCCCTGCAGCACGTCCCACATGTCGAGGGTCGGCAGCACGTCGAGGATGCCCAGGTGGCTCACGGCGTCGGGGTGGTCGAGTCCCGCGCGGAACGCGACGAGTGCGCCGCGGTCGTGCCCCACCAGCGCGAACCGCTCGTGGCCCAGCTCGCGCGCGAGGGCGACGACGTCGGCCGCCATCGTCCGCTTGCTGTAGACCGTCGGATCGGTCTCGGCCGGCTTGTCGCTCGCGCCGTAGCCGCGCAGGTCAGGAGCGATGACGGTGTGCTCGGCCGCGAGGTCCGCCGCGACGTGCCGCCACATGAGGTGCGTCTGCGGGAAGCCGTGCAGCAGCACCACCGGGGTGCCGCTGCCGCCCACGGCCGCGTGCAGCGTGACGCCGTCGGCGACGGGTACGCGGCGCGAGGTGAAGCCCGGCAGGGAGGTGGTCATGGTGTCGCCCTTCGATCGTCCTGGCTGGTGAGATGGAGCCTTCCGGTCGCGGATGAGCAACCGATGAGCAGCGGGCAGGAGGTCGTGTGGGCATCACGTTCGGCGTGCTCGGACCCGTCACGGCGTGGGCCGACGGCGAGCCGGTCGCCCTGGGCGGGCCGCGGCACCGCGCCGTGCTCGCGCGGCTCCTGGTCGCCCGACGGCGCGTGGTCCCGGCCGCCACGATCGTGGCGGACCTGTGGGAGGAGCCGCCCGACGGCGCCCTCGCCGCGGTCCGCACGTTCGTCGCGGCCCTGCGCCGCGCCCTCGAGCCCGAACGAGCCCCGCGCTCCCCCGCGCGGCTGCTGGTCACCGACGGTCCGGGCTACGCGTTGCGGGCCGACGACGACTCCGTGGACGCGTGGCGCTTCGAGGGTGCCGTGCGGCGAGCGGCCGGTCAGCGCGCCGACGAGGCCGCGCGCACGCTCGAGGACGCCCTCGCGTGGTGGCGCGGGCCGGCGTTCGCCGACGTCTCCGCTGAGCCCTGGGCCCGCGCCGAGCGCGCGCGTCTGACCGAGCTCCAGCTGACCGCCGTCGAGCAGCTGGCCGAGGCGCGACTGGGCTCCGGCGCCGCGGCGTCAGCGCTCGCGGACCTCGACGCGCACGTCACCGACCACCCGTGGCGCGAGGAGGGGTGGCGTCTGCTCGCGCTCGCCCTCTACCGCGCGGGCCGGCAGGCCGACTCCCTCGAGGTGCTGCGTCGGGCGCGCTCAGTGCTGCGCGACCAGCTCGGCCTCGACCCGGGCCCGGCGCTGCGGCGGCTCGAGGCGGACGTGCTCGCGCAGGCCGCGCACCTGCAGGGCGGGCCCCCGGGGCGCGGGCCGCACGGGAAGCGGCG
>NZ_JAACYI010000047.1 GCF_009996735.1 Cellulomonas sp. APG4
GGCTCATCGCAATCGAGGGTGTAGTCGCGGTCTGAGGCCGCCGGTCTCGAGCAGGCTGCGGGCGATGTAGTTGGTGAGGTTGCGGAAGCCGAGGGCGATGCCGCGTAGGTGCTCCAGTCGCCCGTTGATGGCCTCGGTCGGGCCGTTGCTGGTGCCGGGGCGGTCGAAGTAGGCCAGGGCGTCGGCGGCGCGCTTCTTCAACGTCCGCCCCAAGGTGATGAGTTCGTTGAGGGCGGCCGGGACGCCGTGGCTGATCGACGCGATCACCTCGGTCATCATCGCTCGGCCCGTGGCCCGGTCGGGGTGGCGGTAGGCGGTGATGACAGCCTGGTAGACGCCCCAGGTTGCCTCGACCGCGGCGTGCTCCTCGCTGGCGAACAGTGCCTCGATCCGTGTTCGCTGGCGGTCGGTGAGCAGGTCGGCGCCGGTGTGCAGGGTCCGTCGGGCTCGGTAGAGCGGGTCGCCGGCTCGTCCGCGGTGACCATGCAGGTCCTGCTGGACGCGGCGCCGGCACCGGTCCAACGCGTCGCCGGCCAGGCGTGCGACGTGGAAAGGGTCCATCACCGCCGTGGCGTCGGGCAGCTCCTCGGTGGTGGCGGTCTTGAAGCCGGTGAACCCGTCCATCGCCACGACCTCCAGGCCCTGTCGCCAGGGGGCGGGCCGCGCAGCGAGCCAGCTCTTGAACGCCTGCTTGGAGCGGCCCGGGACCATGTCCAGCAGGCGTGCCGACCCGGTTCCGTCGCGCACCGGGGTGAGGTCGATGATCACGGTGACGTACTTGTCGCCGCGACGGGTGTGACGCCACACGTGCTCGTCGACTCCGATCACCGCGACGGCGTCGAAACGGGACGGGGCGTCGATGAGCACGCGGCGTCCTTCGGCCAGGACGGCGGTGTTCGCGGTGTTCCACGACACCGCGAGGGCCTCGGCGATCCGGGCGACGGACAAATGCGCCACGACCAGACCGTGCAACGCCCAGGACAGCGCCCGCCGCGACAGCTTCGCCCGCGGCTGGGCCGCGGCGCTGGTGTCCTGGCGCCACACGTGGGCGCACCCGGTGCACTGGTAGCGGCGGACCGTGATCTCCAGCACCGTCGGACGCCACCCGAACGGCTCGTGCGCCAACCGTCGGGTCACCGTGTCACGCGGCGCCCCCTCGCACCCGCACCGCCGACACCACCCGTCGGACTCGACCACCCGACACGACAGGACCGCCCGATCGGGCTCAAGGCGTTGCCCGACCACCTCCAACCCGAGCTCGTCCAGCCCGGCGAACGTGGTCAGGTCAGCAGCAGCGAAGGTAGCGTCAAGCACGTCGAGGTCTTCCAGATGAGCGGCGTAGGAACCTTCATCCTCGGGAGACCTCGACCCCTACCCGGTCACCAACGCGCCGCCAACGGACAGCACCCTGCTACACCCTCGTTTGCGAAGAGCC
>NZ_JAACYI010000048.1 GCF_009996735.1 Cellulomonas sp. APG4
GAGATGCTCCTATCGGCGTCAAGTGGGCATCGGGGCGCTCTCCAGGAGCCTGAACACGTGGCGGGCGAAGTAGCGCTTGAGGCAGCGCATCGCTTCGCGTTTGGTCTTGCCCTCGCTGATCCGGCGGGCGATGTAGGCCCTGGTCGCCGGGTGAACTCTTGCCCTGGCCAAGATGGCTGTGTGCAGGGCGCGGTTGAGCTGGCGGTCGCCGCCGCGTGAGAGGCGGTGTCGGGTCTGGTGCTGGCCGGAGGATGCCTGCAGCGGGGCGACGCCGCCCAGGCGGGCGAAGGCGGCCTCATCTCGGCAGCGGCCCGGGTGGGACCAGGAGACCAGGATCTGCGCGGCGAGTAGGACGCCGATCCCCGGCTCGTCGAGCAGGGCCGGTGCCATCGACCGGATCAGCGGCACCATCGCCGCCTCGAGCTCGCGGCACTCCCCGGTCAGCTGCGCGACCCGGGTCGCGGTGCTGCGTAGGGCGAGCTTCGTCGCCGCGTGCTCGGCGTCGCTCGCGGTGTCTGGGCGCAGGCGCTGACACCGAGTGATGAGCTGGCCCAAGGTCCGGCCGCGCAGCTCCTCGCGCAGGTCCACCGGGGCCGTGACGACGAGCGCCTTGAGCACGTTGATCGCCGCCACTCGGGCGAGCTTGGCGCTGTCACGTGCGGCGATGAGAGTGCGCAGGCCCTCGCGAGCACCGCGGGCTCGCGGCGTTGCCCAGTTCTTGCGACCGAGCGTCTCGCGAGCAGCCCGGACCGCGTCCAGAGCGTCGGACTTCGCGCCGTCCTTCGCGGCTCGGGTGCTCGGGTGGTCGAACTCGATGACGAACTCGCCCTTGGCCGACAACGACGCCGCGAGCCCAGCGCCGTAGCTGCCGGTGGACTCGATCGCCCACGCCCGGCGGCCGTCGGTGGTCCGTGCCTGGGCCCACCGCAGCGCCTGCCCATACCCGCGGGCGGTGGCCGGGAAGACCTTGCAGTCCATCTCGCCGTGGGTCTTGGCGCAGACGACCGCCGCAGTGACCCTGTCTCTGTCCGGATCGACCCCGATCACGTGGTCGACCAGCTCCGCCAACACCGCCATGCCTCCTCCTTGCTCCTGCGAACCGTGCTTCCGCCGAGGTCGAGGCAGGACTGTGACGGGTCACCCGAAGGGACAAGCTCCTAATCAAGCCATCAGGGTCGGCGGTGCGGCAGGCGGACAGATCTCTCAATGAGGACACCGGCAGGGTCGGTCATTCTGTGGGTCACGCCAGCCGGCACCACCTTGCCGCGCAGCATGCTGGCGAGTCTCACAGTC
>NZ_JAACYI010000004.1 GCF_009996735.1 Cellulomonas sp. APG4
TCGCCGCCGCGCCGTCGTCGGCGAGGAGCGTGCGCAGCGCCGCCAGGCCCCGCGCGGGCTCGCCCGCCGATCCGAGGGCCACGGCCCGCGCGAGCGCGGCGTGCGGGGTCGGCGCGATCGCGAGCAGACGGTCGTACAGGTGGACGACGGTGCGCCAGTCGGTCGAGGCCGCCGACGACGACGTGCTGTGGCAGGCGGCGATCTCGGCCTGCAGCAGGTAGGGCGAGTCACCCCGGGCGAGCCGCTGCGCCGTGCGGAGCGCACGCACGCCGTCCTCAGCCGTCGCGCGGTCCCAGAGCGCGCGGTCCTGCGCATCGAGGGGGACCAGCTCGCCGTCGGCGTCGAGCCGGGCCGGACGGCGCGCGTCGTGCAGCAGCTCGAGCGCGACCAGCGCGTGCACCTCGGGCTCGTGCGGCAGCAGCTCGGTCAGCAGGCGCGCGAGGCGCACGGCCTCGGCGCACAGCTCGGCCCGCACGGGGCTGTCGCCCGCGCTCGCCGAGTAGCCCTCGGTGAACACGAGGTAGACCACCGCGAGCACCCCGCCCAGCCGCGCGGGCAGCTGGTCGCGCTGCGGCACGCGGTACGGGATGCGCGCATGCGTGATCTTCTGGCGCGCGCGCACCAGGCGCTTGGCCATCGCTGCCTCGCCCACCCCGAACGCCCGCGCGATCTCGGGCACCGTGAGCCCCGCGACCGTCCGCAGCGTCAGCGCCACGCGCGCGTCGAGGGGCAGCGCGGGGTGCGCACACGTGAAGACCAGCCGCAGACGGTCGTCGGGCACGTCCTCGCCCCCGGTGACCACGTGCTCGGCGGCCGCGCGCTCCTCGACCAGGGCGACGTCGCGCATCCGCCGTCGCTCGGTCGCACGGCGCCGCAGCCTGTCGTGGGCCTCGTTGCGCGCGACCGTCGTGAGCCACGCGCCGGGCCGCAGCGGGACGCCGTCGTGCGGCCACCGGACGGCGGCGCGCGCGAACGCCTCCTGCGCGCAGTCCTCCGCGAGCGCCCAGTCGCCCGTGAGCCGGATGAGCGTCGCGACCACGTGGGACCACTCGTCGGCGAACGCGCGCCGCAGCGCGACGTCGACGGCGTCGTCCGCCGTACCGGAGGTCACATCGGCCACAGCGGGCGCACCTCGATCACCCCGACCCTCGCCGCGGGGTGCGAGCCGGCCGCGTCGAGCGCGGCGTCCAGGTCGGGCACGTCGAGCAGGTTGTAGCCCGCGACCTGCTCGGCGAGCTCGGCGTACGGGCCGTGCGTCACCAGGGTGCGTCCGTCGCGCACGCGCACGGTCACGGCCTCGCCCGCGGGGCGCAGCGGCGCGCCGCCGCGGTCCGCGTCGCGGCGTCCCATCTCCTCGATCCACTGCCCGGTCGTGAGCCCGTCGACGTCGCGATCGTCCTGGGGCGCCCCTGGCACCGCCGCCATCAGCAGCAGGTACGTCGACTCACCCGGCAGCAGGTCGCCGTCCTCCCGGGGCGCGTCCACGGGCGACCACCCGTCCGGCCCTTCCTCGTGCGGCCACACGCGGCGCAGCTCGAGCGAGCCGAACCGCGCGACCGGGTGACCGGCCGCGACCTCGATCGCCTCCTCGGGGCTCGCGACGTCGAGCAGGTCGAACCCGGCGATCTGCTCCGCCACCTCGGCGAAGGGTCCGTGCGTCACCGTGAGCTCGCCGCCCCATGTGTGGACCGTCGTCGCGTCGGACGGCGGTCGCAACCGCTCGCCGAACAGGTACTGCCCGCGGCGCAGCGCCTCGGCGTGCCAGACGGTGGGGTCGGCCTCCTCGGGCGTGGGGTCGGCGTCCTCGGGCACTCGCACGAGCATCAGGTAGCGCATGGTCTCTCCTTCGTCACGCGACCGGCGAACCCGGTCCTCACCCCCACGACGCACGACGTCGTCCCGGGAGGACACCTCGCGGAGGGTGTCCTGCGAGCGCCCGGCGCGACGTCGGGAGGGCGTGCCGCACGGCGTGGCACCCGTCCACGACGGAACGCTGCCAGGAGTCACGATGAACGACCAGACCTGGGCCCTCGCGATGCTGGGCCCGGCGCGCACCGCGCGCGACGCGACGTCAGCCCTGCCGGACGCGCCGGTGGTCCTGGACGAGCCACGACCGCGGCGCGCCCGCCGCCCTGCACGACGGCTCCGTTCGCGACGCCTCGCCCGCACCGCTCGCCCTCGTCCTTGGTGACCCACCACCATGCCGACCTGGTCACCTGCCGACGAGGAGCCTGTACGCCGTAGCCTGTGCACGGCGCCGCCGTCGCGCCCGGGCCTCTAGCTCAATTGGCAGAGCTGCGGACTTTTAATCCGTAGGTTGAGGGTTCGAACCCCTCGGGGCCCACACCAGCTCGTCGATCGTGACGCCGAGCACCGTGGCCGCACCGGCGAGATCCCGGGCGGTCCACGTGATCGCTCCGCGCAGCTTCTTGCTGAGGACGGACTGCGTCATACCCATCGCCTCGGACATCGCGGTCTGCGTCAGACGGCGATCCCACATCAGGTGATGGACGTTGCGACCGATCTCGACGTCGAGGTCACGGGTGACGGTTGCCTCTGCGGGGCCTGTTGCTGCCATGCGCGTCAATCTAGGCCAGTCGCGTCAATCCTGTCTAGGTGCTTGACGAACAGTCACGTCAGGACTAGCGTCTCGCGACATGACCAGTCACGACGCGACAGAACGGTCCAAGAACGACTGGCTGACCTCGGCTGAGGCGGTCGCTCTCCTCCCGGGCGTGACCATCCGCACCCTCCAGCGGTGGGCAGACAGCGGCAAGGTCCCCTCGGCAACGCTGCCGTCGGGCCGCCGGCGCTTCCGCCGCGCGGACATCGAGGCGCTCCTTGAGGTCTCTCGGAGCGCGTCGTGAGCGCCCTCGAGTGGGCCGTCGTCACCGGGCTCGTCGCCTACCAGGCCGTCCTGGTGGCGCTCATCACGCGCTACGGGCGCAAGCGCGACCTGGAGCGCGCCACCGCCGCCTTCACGTCGGCCTGGTGGGACGGCTGGTGGAACGAGCCCGCCCTCGCCCACATCGTGCGCGGTGCCAACTACCGCGCCGACGCGCTGCCCGACTCAGCCGTCGCGCTCGTCGAGCTCCTGCGCGCTCGCAGCAGTAGGCGCGGGTTCCCTCCCGGTGGGCGGGGCAGCAGTCAGCTTCGCAAGCTGGGTATTGAAGCCCTCGACGAAGTCGTCCTGGTCCCGGACCTCGGCCTGGACGCCGATCCCGGGACCGAGCAGGACGAACGTCCGACTCGGCGCGCGACCGGGCAGGCCCACCATGACCGGCACCCCGCTCAGTGCGGCATGCCTGGCTGTGGCAAGGATCTGACCGAGGACGCGGTCCTCGAGGAAGTCGCCCCCGGCCTGCTGACCCTCGTATCGCAGCACACCCATGACTCGTCTCCTTCGGTCGGACGGTTCCCGGTTCCCGCCGGGCCCGTCGTCGGCGCACCTGGCACGGGGGTGCCTGGTGCTGATGTCCCGACCGTAGGGGGCCCGGGCGACACTGCGGGGTCCGTCTCCGCCTCGCCGTCGTCGACCCAGAGCCCGGTCGGGGGCGACACGCCTCCGTCGCTCCCGACCGAGGCCCGCCACACCTTCGCGATCGAGTGCCTCCGCACCGGCGGTTGCGCCCTGCCCGCCGGTCACCGCGGCCGCTGCCGCCCCATGACGGGCGGTGCCCGATGATCATCACCACGCACGTGCGCGGCGGGATCCTCGTGTCCGCTGGCGCCCAGCGCTCGCAGGCCGACGTCGAGGAGCTGCTCGCCGCGTGGGCCCCGGCCCGCACCGACGACTCGTCCGTCCTGCCCCCTTGGGCGGACGAGCCCACCCCCGACGTTCCTGGCGGTCCCCTCCTGCCGCCGGTCGCAGCGTCGGTGGTGGGCCCGGTCGGGGAGGGTCCTCGCTTCCCCTCCTCGGCCGGGCGCCCTCTGGCGGTGACGGCATGAGCACCGCGACCCCGGCCGACGTCCCAGGCCGCCAGCCCCCCGCTCGGTTCTTCGACGACCGCGGCGTGAACGGCCACCCCACCACTCCAGCGCAGCGTCGCGCGCAGGCGCGCAACGGCCTGCTGGTCGCGACGAAGCGCCTGGGATCGGCGCTCGACGCGCTGTGCGGCCACGAGGACGACCTCGACCTGACGCTCGAGCGCTTCGACCGCGCCCTGGACCGGTTCGACGCGGCCCGTGCCGAGTTCGACGCCGTGCTCGCCGCCGCAGCGGACCAGATCCCCCGCCCGACCGCTCGCCGCCGGACGGCGAGCCCCTGAGCGGGTCGGGCCGCACTCCCCCGGCGGCCCGGCCATGAACCCCACGGTCTTCGACGACTCGGAAGGACACCACACACCATGCCCACCACCACCAAGGCCCCGCGGGGGGCTCGCTTCGACAGGGCCCAGCGCGACACCCTCCGGCGCCAGCCCGTCCGGATCGTCGAGCACGGGACGTTCGTGGACGGCGAGGCGTTCGCCCGCCCCGCTCTCACGCTCTTCGGCGACTCGCGCGGCACCCACGAGCTGGTGGACCTCTCCCTCGGCGAGATCCCGTCCACGGGCCTGTCCCGACGTGAGCGCCGCCAGCCCACCGCACGCGCTAAGCGTCGCCTTCGCCGGCAGAACCAGGGGCGCTGACTCATGGCCACGACCCGCGTCCTGTCCCCGGTCCGCTCGGCCGCGACGATGCCGCGCCTCGAGCTCGAGGAGTCGGCCTACCGCCGCATCGAGTCGCTCTCGGCGATCTACGGGACCGACTCCCCGCAGGTGCGCGGCGCGCTCGCGCGGTGGGGCAAGGTCCTCGAGCGTCAGCCCGAGCGCGACGACCTCATGCCCCTCGTCCAGGCCACGGGTGGTGCGTGATGGCCACCACCCCGCACTCGGTCCCGGTCAGCGTGTTCATCGAGCTCCGGGTCGGCGGCCAGGTCCTGAGCCCGGGCGCCGTGGTGATCGGGAACATCGACGCGAAGGTCACCCGCACCGAGGCCGGCGTCGACGTCGACCAGACCGCGCTTGCGCGGGGCCTCGCCCGGGTCCTGACCCAGACCGCCGCGGACGCGCGGTTCACGGCCGACGTCATCGCGGCGCAGGCGCCGGGCGGTGCATCGTGACCCCGGCCCAGCTCGCCCGCGCGCTCGAGTACGGCGCGCTGGTCGAGCGTGAGCATCTGGCCGGCCTCGCGGTCCGTGACGCGGCGTTCACCCACGCGTACCGGGTGGCGAGGTTCTTCGGCGGCGCGCGCCGCGCCCGCACCCGGGTGGTGGCGTCGTGAAGTGGGGCCGCAGCCCGCTCGAGCGGCCGACCACGCCGCCGGTGCCGTGGCCGCTGGACGAGGCCGAGCGCGCCTCGGGTGCCCGCATGGTCGGGTCCCTGGTGATCCTGGTCCTCGCGAACCTCGTGCTCGTCGTGCTCCTCGTCCTCCTGTGGGTGGGTCTGCCGTGGGTGGCTCTGGTGGGTGCACTCGTCATGATCGCCGCCCTGCTCTGGTCGCGCCGCCCCGGTGCCGCAATCGCCTTCACCGCAATCGCCTTCGCGTTCGTCGTGGAGCTCGCCCTCGCGGGCGGTGGTCGGTGGTGAGCGGGGACCGGTTGAGCGCGACGGACGCACTCTTGGCGTGCGCGGCCGCGACGTCGCGGACCGAGATGTACACGGCGCGGATGGCGATGATCCGCGCGGGCGGTGAGGTCCTCAAGGACCTCGACCGCACGACGCTGGTCGCTGGTGACGGGACCGCGGGCCGACACCTGCTCGCCGGGGTCGGGAGCGCGCAGGTGGACTCGTGCGCGATCCGCTCGTCCCGCCTCGAGGTCCGCCTCCTCGGGTCGCTGCCCCGCGGGGGTGGTGCTTCGTGAGCACGACCACCCCCGCCGCGGCGGCCGCCGCGAAGGACTACGGGCAGCAGCTGTCGATCGACGACCTCCTGGCCGACGACGTCGACGCGTTCCTCGACATCATCGCCGCGGTCCGCCCGGGCGCGGAGTTCACCGTGAACGACGTTCGCGCCCGCCTCGACGAGGTCGGCGTGCCGGACAAGGCGCGTGGTGGGCTCTTCGCGAAGGCCGCGAAGGCGGGCCTGATCCGCCCCGCGGTGATCGACGTCGACGGGCACCGCTACCCGAAGACCGTCCCCTCGACCGGAGGGTCCGCGCACGCCGCCCGGGTGCGCGTGTACGTGCGGATCGGGGCGCCGCCGTGAGCACGGGCCGCGTGATCCAGCCGTGCAAGGCCGGGTGCGGGCAGGAGATCCAGCTCGTCGTGATCATCCCGACCCGCCTGGTCCCGGGCACCGAGCGCAAGCGCATCCCGCTGGACCTCACGTTCGACCCCGCCGACGGCCTGCCCCCATCCCACGCCATGAACTTCGGCCGCACCCGGTGCCGGCCCATCACACCTGACCACCCGATCGAGGACCACGAGGTCCCCGCGATCACCCACTTCGCGACCTGCCCCGCACGGTCCGCTCGCACACCGGTCTCGACGGCCACGGAAGGAACACCATGACCACCACCACCACGGCGGCGAAGGCCCCCGCGAAGCGCGGTCGCCGGCCCGTGCCCGCCCCGGACACGACGTCGACGTCGACGACCGGCCTGGACGCCCTCACCACGGGCGCCCCGACGACGGCGCCGTCGTCCCTCGTCGCCCTGGACCTGGTCCACCCGCACCCGGACAACCCGCGCCGCGACCTGGGCGACCTGACCGAGCTGACCGACTCGATCCGTGCGCACGGCGTCCGTCAGAACCTCCTCCTGGTCCCCGACCCCGACCAGCCCGGCGAGTACCGCACCGTGATCGGGCACCGTCGCACGGCCGCGGCCCGCCTCGCGGGCCTGACGCACCTGCCCGCCGTCGTCGACGACACCCTCACCCCGGCCGAGCAGCTCGAGCTCATGCTCCTGGAGAACATCCAGCGCACCGACCTGACCCCCGTCGAGGAGGCCGACGGCTACCAGGGTCTCCTCGACCTCGGCGTCGACGTCGCCCAGATCTCCGCCCGCACCGGCCGCTCCGAGACCACCGTCCGTTCCCGCCTGCGCCTCGCGATGATGCCCGGCCCCGCGCGCGCCGCCGTCCACGAGCACCGCGCCACCCTCGAGGACGCCGCCGCCCTGACCGACTTCGACGACGACCCTGACACCCAGGCCGCGCTCGCGGACGTGATCGGGACCGACGACTTCGCCTACCAGCTCGCGGCCGCGCAGCGCCGCAGGACCCGACGCAAGGCGATGGAGCCGCTGCTGAAGCTGCTCCGCGCCGCGAACGCGGTCGAGCTGGCGGACGTCGACAAGGACGGCGTCCCGGCGGGCCTGGGCCGCGCGCTCGCCTACGACCCCGACGTCCGTATGCCGAGCACGCACGGCACTTCGTGGGTCACGCTCGAGCGCGCGACCGAGATCCTCGAGGAGGTCGCGGCCGGGTGGGCGTGGGCGATCCGCGGGTTCTCCGGAGACCTGTACGTGTACCGGCCGCAGAACCTCGAGGAGGTCGCGACCGAGGAGGCCCGGCCCGCGCCGGTCGACCCGCCGTGGCTGGTCGCGCAGCGTGAGCGGGACGCCGAGCGTGAGGCGGCGCGGGAGCGGTTCGCCGAGCTCGCGGACGCGACCCAGACCACCCGGGAGGACTTCGTGCGCGGGCTCCTGGCCCGCAAGCAGCTGACCCAGGCCGAGCAGCGCGAGCTCCTCGCGTTCACCGGCTTCGAGATGCTCCTCGGCGCGTGGCTCGACGACCCCGACACGTTCGCGCCGTCGTGGCAGCACGACGACCCGGACCGCCTCGAGCGGTGGCTCGGCGTCGACCGGGACGCGATCCTCGCGCAGGCCGCGGATGACGAGGTCGACCCCGAGGACGCCGTCGACCAGGCGGTCCGCACCGCGATCGCGGACACCCCGCCCGCGCACCGCCTCCTGCTCGGCCTGGTCCTCGCGAACGAGCCCGTCACCTGGCAGGGCTGGTGGCGCCCCTACCGGGGTCTGCGCGCCTGGTACGCGCTTCTCGAGTCCCTCGGGTACGTCGTCTCCGACGCCGAGCGGACCGCCCTCGAGCCCGAGAGCCCCGAACCGTGAGCGGCCACATGATCCCGCTCGAGCGGATCCACCCCCACCGCGGCAACATCCGCAAGGACCTGGGTGACCTGACCGAGCTCGCGACCTCGATCCGCGCTCGCGGTGTGCTGCAGCCTCTGGTGGTCGCGCAGACCGGGCGTGGGTTCGTCGTCCTCGACGGGCACCGGCGTCTCGCCGCGGCGAAGCTCGCCGGCGTCGCCACGGTGCCGTGCCTGGCGGTGAAGGCCGGCGACGACGAGCGGGACACCGCGGTGATGCTCGCGGCGGCGATGCACAAGGCGCTCGAGCCGATCGAGCGCGCGGCCGCGTTCAAGCGTCTGCGCCGCCGTGGCCTGTCGGTGAGCGAGATCGCGCGCCGCACCGGGTACTCGACGTCGACGGTCTCCCAGGGCCTGATGATCGCCGACCTCCCCGCCGAGGCGCAGGACATGGTCGCCGAGAAGCAGATCACCGTCACCCAGGCCACGCAGATGGCCCGCGAGGTCCGCCGCTCCTCGACTGGCACCGCCAGCGTCCGCGCACCCCGCCCCGCCTGGTTCACCCCCGAGCACCGCCTCGCCCCGGCCGTCCGCGCCGCCTGCGGGCACACCGAGACCCGCAAGGTCCTCGGCAAGGCCGGGTGCGGGCAGTGCTGGGAGGACGCGATCCGCTTCGACGAGCGAGAGCGCGCAGCCACCCGTCAGCCCGTCACCTCGGGAGCGACCTCATGACCACCACCCAGCCCACCCCCGCGACGACGCCGTCGTGGGTGCGGAGGTCGATCACCCCGTGCGTGACCGCGTCGTGCTCGTCCTGCGGTGAGCCCTACGCCGACACCTACACCGGTCACGCCCACCACTTCGCCTCGGTCGACGAGCTGACCGCGTCGCTGGCCGCGCTCGCCGCGGACTACGACCCCCCGCACACCCCGCCGTGGGTCGTGCAGGGCGCTGAGCTGCTGTGCTGGCCGTGCCGCATGAAGCGCACGTGCGCCACGCAGGGGCACCTCTGGACCTTCGTCGAGCCGGTGCACCTGCCCTCCCTCCGCGTGACCGCACCGGGCCACTGGTGGTGCACCCGCACGTGCGGGGCGACGTCGACCAGCGACCCCGCGATCGCGGTCACCCCGCTCGAGCTGGAGGCGGGCCTGTGAGCACCGCGACGCTGTACCTGCGCAACGGCGACCTGCGACCCGCGCTCTCCGCCGTCGTGCACCACGCCGGCGCAGACGACGACGACGTGTTCGGGCGGATCCGCATCGCCCTGGCCTACCCCACCCAGGCCGTGGTCTCCGCCGTCGACGGGTACACCGCGGCCGCGGCGTCCGTCGAGGTACCCGACGTCCTCGCCGACGAGCTGCCCGTCATCGACCTCCCCCGCGAAGCCGTGCGCGACGTCCTCGCGGTCTTCAAGCCCCCGTCGGGCAAGGACGACCGCACCCAGTGGAACGCCGAGAGCCTGCGCGTGGAGACCACCGACACCGAGGTGACCTTCACCGAGGCCGGCGCACTGATCGACGGGAAGTCCCTCACCGTCGCCCGCTGGAGCTCCCCACCCGACCGCTACCCCGACGTCCCCTCCCTCCTCGCCGGCGCGCTCGCGGTCACCGACCTCGACCCCCTCCAGGGCTTCGTGAACGCGACCCTCGTCGCCCGGTTCGTCGCAGCCGGCAAGGCCTACAGCGAGCCCCTCGTCCTGCGCCACCTGGCCCGCCCCCGCGGCTACCTCGTCAGCGTCGGCGACGTCTTCACCGGCCTGCTCCTGGGCATCCGCGCCGACGAGGAGATGGCCCAGCGCGCCGAGGACCACCGCGACGCCTGGACCGCCGCCCTCACCCGCCTGTCCCGCGAGCCTCTCGAGGACAAGCTCCGCGCCCAAGGACTGGAGGTCGTCACCCCATGAGGTACACCGTGCTCGACCACGTCGCCCGCCGAGCCCAGCGACACACCCACCCCGACGCTGGCGGATCCGCGGAAGCCTTCGACCTGGTGCAGCGCGCGATCGCGGTCCTGCGGGGTGAGACCCGATGAGTGCGTCGGCCCCGGCGTACTACAAGCGCTACCGCCTCGACGTCGCCCAGGGCGTGGACCGCAGCTACGTCGACGTCACCGTCGTGCGCGCGCACCTGCACCGGCTCCTCGCCGCTGGGATGACCCGCCGCGGCATCGCGATCGCCGCCGGCGTCTCGCCCACGACCGTGGGCCGGGTCCTGGACGGCCACTACGCCGCCTGCCAGCGCGCCGCGGCGACCCGCCTGCTCGCCGTCACCCCGGAGCGACTCCTCACCCGCCCCGACCCCGACGGGTTCGTCCCCGCCGTCGGCGCCCGCCGTCGCATCGCCGCGCTCCTCGCCCTCGGCTGGCGCCACGCCGACATCGAGCAGCACATGCCCACCAGGCACCGCTCGTCCGTCGTCCTGAACCAGGCCGGCCAGTGGATCACCCGCCAGACCCACGACGCCGTCACGACCGCCTACGACGCCCTCTCCATGCGCCCCGGCCCCTCAGCCGCGACCCGAGCCCGCGCGGCCCGCCGCGGCTACGCCCCACCCCTCGCCTGGGACGACGACACCATCGACGACCCCGCCGCCAGACCAGCCCTCGAGCACCCCGACGACGGCGACATCGACCAGGTCGCCGTCGAACGCGCGATCGCCGGCGACCTCGGTCCCGACCGCCCCCTCACACCGGCAGAACGCGCGCTCGCGGTCGCCACCCTCGCCCGCCGCGGCCACACCGACACCGACATCGCCGCCCGACTCCACATCACCGACCGCACGGTCCTCCGCGACCGCCAGAGCAACCACATCCCATCCACCTGGAGGGCAGCGTCATGACCGACCCCTACACCCACCACCGCGACCAGGCCCTCACCGAGCTCACCGACGCCCGCCAGATGAACGGCCAGCCCCAGGCCGCATCCGTCGGCATCGCCCAGGTCCACGCCACCCTCGCGCTCGCGGCCGCGACCCGGGGCGAGACGGTAACGCTTGCGGAGTACTCCGAGTCGATCGAGCTGTTCCCCCTCACCGCGTGGGAGCGGGAGCTGGACCGGCAGCGCCCGGCTGAGTACGTGTACGTCGCGTCGTCGTGGCGCAACGACCGTCAGCCCTGGGTCGTCGACGCGATCCGCGCCGCCGGGATCGGCGTGTACGACTTCAAGAACCCGGGCGAGAACGGCGGGTTCCACTGGTCCGACGTCGACCTGCAGCGCGAGCGCGACCGCAGCAGCGTCGACGACTACCTCAAGGCACTCGAGCACCCCCGCTCGATCCAGGGCTACACCTCGGACTTCGACGCGATGCAGCGCGCCGACACCTTCGTGCTCGTCCTGCCGTGCGGCCGCTCCGCGCACCTCGAACTCGGCTGGGCCGTCGGGCAGGGCAAGCGCACCGCGATCCTCCTCGAGGACCCGTGCACCCCCGAGCTGATGTACCGGATGGTCGACCACCTCGCCCGCGACGTCGACGACCTCATGACCTGGCTGCGAGGTGACGCGTGAACGCCGCAACCCGCACCCCGTCCCGCCTGAACTGCGGGTGCATCGCGTGCCGCGCGTGCAAGGGCACCGGCCGCGTCCACGCGCCCGACCAGCCCGTGACCCTGTGCACCAGGTGCGAGGGGTCCCGGCACTCCCGCTCGCCGCGCGTGCGCCGGGCCGCGATCTTCGGCATCAAGGTCTGGCTCGTCGCCACCCATGCCCCACACGTTCCCGGCGGCTACGTCCTCCGTGCCGCTCCCACCTGGGACGAAGCGATGGCGCTCGCGAACCGGATTGGCGGTGGCGGCCGTGGGTGACCTGACCGTGTGGAAGTTCGCCGTCCCGATCACGGACCAGCCCGTCGTGGAGATGCCGGGCTGGCCGCAGATCCTGAGCGTCGCGGCGACGAGTCCGCGTGAGCTCGCGCTGTGGGCGGTCGTCGACCCCGACGCCGAGCCGGTGCGGCACGCGTTCGAGCTGCGCGGCACCGGACACCCGCTCGGCCGGGTGGGATCGCACATCGCGACGATCCAGGACCCGCCCTTCGTGTGGCACCTCTTCGAGGCCGACCCCGCGGCGCCGCCAGCGTGCGGGCACTGGGTCGAGGGCCAGAACGGTGCGGTCATCCACGCCGCAGTGTTCGCGTGCCGGGTCTGCGCGGAGTACCACGGTGGGGAGGCTGGCCGTGGCTGACCGGATCCGCCTGTCGCGCAAGAAGGGCTGGCGCCTGCCCGCCGGCGCCGTGAAGGTCGACCGCACCACGGTGTACGGGAACCCGTTCAAGGCCGGCGAGCCGAACGGTCTCGGCTGGGGCCCGGTCCGCGACACCGAGCACGCCGTCTGGCTCTACCGCCACTGGCTCACCACCCCGTCCCGCTCGATCGTGTTCGAGCGCGACCGCCACGACCGCATCCTGCGCGCCCTGCCGAAGCTCACCGGGCGCGACCTCGCGTGCTGGTGCACCGCCGGCGGCGCCTGCCACGCCGATGTTCTCCTCGAGCTCGCGAACCGCCCCGCCCTCGACCTGTACGTCGAGCTGATGCTCTCGACCTCCCTGCCCCTGACGCAAGACGAGGCCATGACCGCCGTCGGGCAGCTCGCCACCACCCGCGGCATCGACCCCGCCGACCAGGACGCGATGGCCGGCGTCGTCCTCCGCGTCACCACGGCCGGCCGGACCGGCATCGCCGCGCACCCTGACGGAGATGCCCCGTGAGCAACGCCCGCCCGGCCGGGGCTCCCAGCCCAGATGCCGACCGTCGATGCCCTCGCGCGACGCTACTGGCCGCGGATCAGCGGGAGGACCAGCCCGGAGATCACGCTGCCCACGACGATGCCGCCGAGGCCGAAGACCAGTCGCATCTTCAGGTCCCGCGCGTGGTCCGCCAGCTCCTTGCGCGTGTGGAGGGTGTCGACTCGCAGGTGGCCTCTCCCCAAGGCACTAGATCGGAGGGCTCGATAGCGCCCCCACCCCCACCCGATGACCGCCACAGTGAGCGACCCTCCGAGCACCCGCGAAGGGAGATCGTCCAGGGCATTGACCAGCCACAGTCCCCCCACAGCGACGACCGCGGCGAGGCTCAGGCCGACGACGCCGAGCCACCGCGCACGTGGCATCTGACGACGGCCGCCCGCCAGTACTCGCAGGGTGTGCTCCTTGAACTCCCGCTCGCATGCGTCGCCTGCCGCGATGCTGATGTAGCCGTGGTGCTGTTCGAGGATGTGGAGTTCCGAGGCCGCGCCGCCTCCGTCATGAATGCGCGCCCTGACAGTGGCGTTCGACCACGCCCCAGGCCCGATGCTGTCGATCTCGTCCCTGGCGTAGTTGCGTCCGCGCGCGCGGACGACGACATCCTCGTAGTAGGGCGTTGGCCAGTTGATGTGCACGAGTGCGTCCATCAGCTCCCTGATGTCGTCGAGCACGAGGGTGACGGGCGCAACGGACACGACACCCGGCTCCTGCGCGATGAATGGCATTCGTACATCGCTGTACGCCACCGGGCCGCAAGCCCAGTTCCACACTCGTCTGAGCACACTCGCTTCCGCCATGCGGGGACGCTAGCCGACTCGAAGGTCCACCAGTGAGCGCCGCCGCCCCCGACTTCGCCCACACCCAGCGCGCGGAGAACAACCGGAAGCGCAAGGCCCACCACCTCGCGCTCGCGGCCGCGTCGATGGGCCTGCAGTACTACGAGCTGAAGGTCGTGGGCGGCTCGCAGGCCGAGGCAGACACCAGGGCCCGTGTCCGCCGTGCCGCGCGGGTCGATCGGGACCCGTCGGTGGAGACGTGGCAGCTCGCGATCGGCATGCTCCTGGCCCGCTCCGCGACGGTGCCGGGCGTCCAGCAGTGCGCGCGGTGTGACGCCTACGTGCTGCAGGTGACCACCGAGGCGGGCTCGAAGGTCCTGATCGACCCGTTCTCCCACCCGTCGGGGTCGGTGTTCCCGCACACGAACGGGCAGGGCCGGCAGGTCGCCCGGGTCCTCGCGGGTCACGAGCCGAAGCCCGACGAGCCCCTGTACCGCCAGCACACCGCCTCGTGCCCGGCGAGCCCCACTGCGCTGCGCGCCCGGGCCCGCCGGTGCCTGGTGTGCTCCCGCGAGCTGGACGCCGTCCTGGCGGCCCGTGACCCGTCCTACACGACCCACCCGTCGTGCGAGCCCGGGGAGGAGGTGTCCGACCGTGCCCACGCCTGAACGCTGCGGTTCCTGCGGCGGGGTGATCAACCCCCAGACCGGAGAGTGCCGCTGCTCCGACTGAACCCCTCCTCGAGCGAACGGAGATCCTCGGCCGATGCCCTGGCTCAAGAGCGGCGACAACGCCGCCACGTACCCCAAGGTCATGCAGATCGCGGGGTTCCGGGGCGTCGACCCGCAGACCGTCGTCAACGAGGTCTTCGGCTGGCTGGCCCGCTGCATGCTGCAGTGCGCGGGTCACACCACCGACTACCACCTCGACGTCGGCACCGCGTACATGCTCGGCGGTCCCCGGACCGATGCCCTGGTCGCGCTGTGCAAGCGCGCCGGCCTGCTGAGCGAGGTGAAGCTCGACGGGATCAAGGCGTACAAGCTCATCGAGGATCCCGAGTTCATGCACATGCGCCTGAAGGCGGAGATCGACGCGGAACGGCAGCGCCAGCGCGACAACAGCAACCCGGCCCTGACGGTGCCGGTCACGCTGCGCGACGGCGACAACTGCCGGTACTGCGGGGTCCTGACCCAGTGGCGCGGGAAGACCTCAGCGCGCACCCGCACCCTCGACCACCGCGAGGGCCTGGGCGAGCCCGCCACCGTCGACACGCTCGTGGTGGCGTGCATGCGCTGCAACTCCTCGCGCCAGCTCAACCCGCAGTGGGACGAGGACCACCCCCTGCGCCCCGCGCCCGCGACGCCTCTGTGGGGCGTGTGGGCCGCGGACTACCTGACCAAGCACGGCTACCCGACCGAGCCAAACGTCGACCTGGAGCAGCAGCAGCGACCGGCGCCAGCGCCTGGCGCGGACCCCGCACCCCAGCGTGTGCGACCCGCGACGGCGCCCGGCGACGACCCCGCGCAGCGCCCGGCGAAGTCGACTTCGAACTCACTTCCGAGCCCTATACGAACGAGTTCTCTCGGGTCGGGTCGGGACGGGTCGGGCCTGGGCAGTGACGGGTCTGGTGGGGCTGGGTCTGGCGCACGACCATCTCGCCGCCGCGGTCGACGTGGTGGGCGCTCTCGAACGACTGCACGAGGAGACTCCTGATGACGACCCACGCCCAGACCAAGACCGACGACCGTGCTGCCGGCCAGGTGCTGACTCAGCGGATCCAGGACCGGGTGGACGACCTCACGCGCCCCTCGACGACCCGCGAGCACCAGCCCGTGTGGAACCGCGCCAAGGGCAGGTTCGACCACCGCCCGCACGTCGTCGAGCACCCCTCGCTCGTCGAGCAGCTCGAGCGCGCCGTCGGCGGCACCACGGGCCCGTCGAACTCCGCCGGCGCCTACGAGTCGAAGCCGGCCGCGCGGATGGACGCGCTGGACGCGCTCACCTCGATGAAGGCCGAGGCAGCCCGGGTCGTGAGCTACCTCCTCCGCGAGCAGCCCCGCGCGCTGGTCCCGAACCTCCAGCTCCTCGCGGCTCGCGCGCACGACCTCGACGCCGACGACCTCCGCTACGTCGATGCCCTCGTGCTCGGCTGGTGGGGGCGGGCCCGCGTGACGACCGGGTGGGACTCCCCCGCGTGGCGGCCGCACGTGCGGTGCATGGCCTGCGACCGTCTCGACTCGCTGCGCGTGCGCACTGAGCCGCTCGTCGCGGCCTGCCTGTCGTGCGGTGCGGCGTGGGACGCTTCGAACATCGGGATCCTCGGCAACCACATCCAGATCGCCCTCGCCGACCCGATCGACCAGACCGACACGAGGGACGCCGCATCATGAGCCCCGTCCCCCTGCGCACGATCCTCGAGGAGGAACGCCGGCGCATGGCCGTGCTGTGCGAGGCCCTCGGCATCGACCCCGGCGTGGTCGTCGATGTCCGGTGGACCGCGACGGCTCCGAAGAAGGTCACGGTGACGATCCTCGACGACCCGGCCACCGGTGACCGGCACGACGAACAGCACGACCTGCCCAACCCATGGCCCAGGTGACCGGACCTGGGACGACGACACGCCGACCCCGGAACGCCGGGGACGTGCTGGCGTCAGGACCGTTCGAGCGCGTAGGATCACGGCTCGTAGGGACAGGTGTCTCCAGGCCCAGCCGATCCGGCTGGGCCTTCGTGCTTCCCGGGGGCCGCACGCACCCCGGGTTCTGCAGGTCGCCCGCGCGAGCGGTGCGAGGTCTGGCGGCCCAACTTCCGTGGGCGTCGAACCGTCGAGCGACCCGACGGCGCCAGACCTCACCTACCGATCCGTCCCCGCCGTCGCCCTGGACCGCCCGCGCAACCCAGCCGATGCGATCGGCGCCCGGGGCGTGAGACCGACGACGGCGGGAGACCAGCGTTGCCCTGCATCTCGTGCGGCGCCCCGGGCTACCGCCGCTCCTGCCCCACCTGCACCAGGGGTAGGGACCGGGCGCGGGGCACGACGACCGAGCGCGGCTACGGCGCGGAGCACCAGCGACTGCGCGCGGCGTGGCAGGAGCGCATCGACGACGGTGAGCTCGTGCTCTGCCCGCGCTGTGGGGAGCCGGTGGAGCCCGGCATGGAATGGGACCTCGGGCATTCCGATGACCGCAATTCCTATTCCGGTCCGGAGCATTCTCGGGAATGCAATCGCGCGGCGGGCGGGCGCGCCGCCCACGGCCGCTGACCTGGGCATCTACCCCCAGGGGGCGGTGCAAAAGTCCAGGTCAAAGGCCCGCCATTGACCCGCGCCCAGGCGTCTGCACACACGCTCAGAACTCCTACGAGATCACCATTCCGAGGTCACCAACTCGAAATCGGGGCCGGGGAGGGAGCCGACCGTGGGCCGACCCCCGAAGCCGCTCGAGCAGCGCGAGAAGACGGGCCGCTCGAAGGGCCGGGACTCCGGTGGCCGGCCCCTGCCCGAGGTCGTCGTCGAGCTGCCCCAGGCCTCGGGTGTCCCCGAGGTGCCGGGCACGCTGCGCACTGCCGATCGCGCCACCGAGTGCCCGTTCCTCCCCCGCGACGCCGGCGAGGACGACGAAGCGGACGGCCCGCCCGGGTGCGACATCTGCGCTCGCGAGCTCGCGGTGCTCGCCTGGACATCGCTGTGGACCAACGGCGGCTCGTGGCTGTCGCTGCAGCGCGACGGGCGGATCCTCGAGCGCCTATGCCGGGCCTACGACGAGGAGGCGCACCTGCAGCGCGCGCTCCACGAGGACGGCCCGTGGGTGGCCGGCCAGCGCGGCGGGCTGGTCGCGCACCCGGCCGTGACCATGCTCCGCGTGCTGCAGGACCGAATCACGAAGTGGGAGGGCCTCTGTGGCTTCAACCCTTCGGACGGCGGCCGCCTCGGGGTCAAGGTCGGGCGGGTCGGGGAGAAGTCGACGCTCGAGCAGCTCCTCGAGCGGCGCGCGGCGGGGCGCGGTGCCCCGACGCGTCGGGCACAGCGTCCTGCCGCCCGCAAGAGGGCTGCCAAGAGCGACTGACATCGGCGGCGGCGTCGTGCTGCCGCGCTACTCCCCGCCCCGGTTCCCCGAGGTTCTCCCCCGCGGCCCGGAGCTGTGGGACCCGGCCAAGACGCGGTGGCGCGAGTCGAACACCGACGGGCTGTTCGCGTGTGACCTGATCGAGTCCTACCTGCGGCTGACGAAGGGCCTGCTGCGCGGGCAGGTCGTCCAGCTGCGCATGTGGCAGGGCGACCTCGTGTGCGACGTGCTGCGCACCGATGCGTTCGGCCGGCGCGTCTACTGGACGTACCTCGTGCTCCTGCCGAGGAAGAACTCCAAGTCGCTCCTGGGCGCAGGCCTGGCCCTGGACGGGATGCTCGACGAGCCCGGCGCTGAGGTCTACTCGTGCGCCGCGGACAAGGACCAGGCCAAGCTCATCTTCAAGGAGGTCCGTACCTCCGTCGAGATGTCCCCGGACCTCGACGCGAAGCAGGGCGGGATCTTCAAGGTCTACCGCGACGCGATCGAGTACCCCGCGACCGGGTCGGTCTACAAGGCGCTCTCCGCGGAGGCGTTCACCAAGGAGGGTCTCAACCCCTCCCGGGTCCTGTTCGATGAGCTCCACGCCCAGCCCAACTGGGAGTTGTGGAACGTCATGAACCAGGGCTCGGACACCCGTGACCAGCCCCTCGTGGTCGCGATCTCGACCTTCGGGGTCATGACGGACACCACGGGCCAGACGTCGGTGGCCAAGGCCCAGCACGAGTACTTCGAGCAGATCGTCTCCGGGGAGACCGTCGACCCCCGCTTCGGTGGCCGCGTCTACAGCGCGAAGCTCGGCGAGCACGACGACTACCTCGACGAGCGGGTGTGGTTCGAGGCGAACCCGGCCCTCGGGGACTTCCTGCACCTGGAGAAGATGTCCGCGGTCTCGCGGAAGATGCTCCCGCCCGAGTTCAAGACCAAGCGCCTGAACATCTGGGTCACCTCCTCCAACCCGTGGCTGCCCGACGGCACCTGGGACGCGTGCCGCGACCCAGAGCGCACGATCGAGGACGGCACGCCCGTCGTGCTCGCCTTCGACGGGTCACGCTCCAACGACGCGACCGCGATCCTGGCCGTCACGATCGAGGAGCGGCCGCGGCTGCAGGTCGTGGGCCTGTGGGAGAAGCCCGACGACGGGTCGGTGTGGAAGGTCCCGCGCGGCGAGGTCAAGGACGAGATCCGTCGCGCGTGCCGGCGGTTCAAGGTCAAGGAGATCGCCTGGGACGAGTTCCTGTGGCAGGACGCCGCCGAGGAGCTGCTCGAGGAGAAGATCCCCGTCGAGTACTTCCCCCAGACGCCCGAGCGCATGCGCCCGGCGACCCAGCGCTTCTACGAGCGGGTCATCGACCGCGACCTCACCCACGACGGCGACGCGCGCCTGGCGCGCCACGTCGGCAACACCGTGCTGAAGACCACCTACCGCGGCTCGCAGATCGCCAAGGACAAGCCCGACAGCCCCCGCAAGATCGACCTCGCGGTGTGCGCGGTCATGGGCGTCCAGCGCGCCGAGTGGTGGTACTCCAACGGCGACTCAGGCCCGAACATCTGGTGAGGAGGACCGCCGTGCTCGCAGCTGCCCTCTTCGTGGCCGGGCTCGTCGCGATCGTCGTGGCGATCGCGATGCTCGCCGGGCTCTGGTGGGGAGTGCTGGCCGGCGGCGTCCTGCTCGTCGCGCTCGCCGTCCTCACGAACGCGGCGACACCCGGGAAGGCCGAGCCCGGCGGTGACGCCCGGTGAGGGCCCTGGACGCCCTGTCGGGGCTCGTGGCGCGCTCGACGTACCTGGAGAACCCGAACAACCCGCTCACGGGCGGGCGGCTGATGTCCGAGCTCGACGGCCCCGGGGACCTGTGGTCCAACGGGGCGACCGGAGACCCACTGTCGGTGGGCGCCGCGTTGCGGTGCGTGCAGATCCTCGCGGCCGGCGTCGCCGGGTGCCCGATCAAGGTGCGGGAGCGAGGCAGCCGCGAGGACGTCCGGATCCCGGCGCTGGTGGCTGAGCGCGCCGGGACGACGCCGTTCGAGATGTGGGAGACGGCCGTCTCCCACCTGGCGCTGTGGGGCAACGCGTACATCCGCAAGGTGCGAGCCCGCGACGGCCGGATCGTCGAGCTCGTTCCGATCCACCCCGCGCGGGTCAGGGTCGAGGTCGTTGACGGCGACGCGGTCGGCCTGCCCTACGTGAAGAAGTTCACCGTCGACGGCAAGCTCCCGCTCACCGAGCGGGAGATCATGCACATCCCGAACCTCTCGACCGACGGCGTGCAGGGCGTCTCCGTCGTCGGCCGGGTGCGCCGCACCTTCGGCCTGGCTTCCCACGCCGAGCGGCTCGCGGACCAGATGTACGAGAAGGGCATGCTCCAGTCGGGGTTCCTCTCGACCGACGCCGACCTCGACGAGGACAAGGCCACGATCCTCAAGGACCGGTGGCGCGCGAAGCTCGCCGGCATCGATAACGCCTACGAGGTCGCGGTCCTGGACAAGGGCACCAAGTTCCACCAGCTGTCGATGTCCCCGGCCGATGCCCAGTTCCTCGAGACCCGCAAGTTCCAGACCACCGAGATCGCCCGCCTGTTCGGCGTCCCGGGCTGGATCATCAACGACCAGGAGAAGTCGACCTCCTGGGGCTCGGGCATGGAGCAGCAGTTCATCGCCTTCGTGGTGATCACGCTCAAGCCCTACTTCCACCGCATCGAGCAGCGCATCACGCGCGAGATCTGCGACCCGACCACCGAGAAGGCCGAGTTCAAGGTCGAGGGCCTCCTGCGCGGCGACTCCAAGGCCCGGGCCGCGTTCTACGCATCGGGCATCCAGCACGGCTGGATGGTCCCCAACGAGCCGCGCGAGCTCGAGGACATGGCACCCGTCCCGTGGGGCAACGAGCCCTACCGCCCCTACAACGCGTCCGCCTCCTCCCAGACGGACAACGACGACGACACGCCTGGAGGCGACGATGACGACGACGCTGACGCGTAGCCCGGTCGAGACCGCCGGCGCGTCCCCCGTCCTCGAGCGGCGCACCCGCGCGCTCGCCGACACCGACGCGCGCCTGCTGCGCGCCGACGGCGACGAGGAGGCCCGCCGGTTCGTCGGGCACGCCGCGGTGTTCAACTCCCGCACCACCATCGGCAACCCCCTGAAGTGGGGCTGGTACGAGGAGATCGCCGAGGGCGCGTTCGACAAGACCCTCGCCGAGGGCGACGCCCGGTTCCTCGTCGACCACGACACCCGCATGCTCGTCTCGCGCGTCTCGGCCGGCGACCTGCGCCTGTCCACCGACGACATCGGCCTGGCCGTCGACGCCGACCTGGACACCGAGCTGTCCTACGTCCGCGACCTCGTCCGCAACCTCGACAAGCGCCGCATCACCGGCATGAGCTTCGGCTTCTACGTGGTGCGCGACCGCTGGGAGGAGATCGAGGTCACCGTCACCGGCGCCGACGGCAAGGACACCAGTGCCACCGCCGTGCTCCGCACGATCCTCGAGGTCCGCCTCCTGGAGGTCTCCGCCGTCACGTTCCCCGCCTACGAGGACACCGACGCCGGCCTGCGCAAGATGGCCGACGAGGTCCGCGCCGCCCGGGGCCTCCCCACCGACTCCCCCTCTCCGCAGGGGGCCCGTCCCGCGCCGGCCGACGCCACCCGGGACGACAGCACCACCAGCGACCCCGCGCCGGCCGACGCCACCCGGGTCCTCGCGAGGCAGGACGAGCGCGCCACCGCGCTCGCCGCGCGCTACAGCCTCACCTCCCGGGGCTGAGCCGCACTACCAGCACGGCCCTCGCGGCCGACCCCTACACATCACTGAGGAGTGATCGTGAACGCACGCCTGCGCAAGCTCCTGGAGGAGCGCGCCACCGCCTGGGCCCAGGTCCAGGACATCCAGGCCCGCCGGGCCAAGGACGGGTACGAGCCGACCCAGGAGGACGGCGAGACCTACACCCGCGCGCTCGACGACGTCGAGCGCCTCAGCCGGGAGATCGAGGACGAGGAGCGCGCCGAGCGTCTCCGCGGCCAGATGGACGCGATCGCCCCCGGGCAGCGCGACACCAACCCGCGCACCGGCGAGGAGAGGCCCGACGTGGCGGACGCCTACCGGGCAGCCTTCGACAAGCTCCTGCGCCGCGGACTGGGTCGCCTCTCCGCCGACGAGCAGGAGCTGCTCGAGCGCGGCTTCGTCGCCTCCGAGGAGATCCGCGCGCTCGCGGCCGGCACGGACACCGCCGGCGGGTACACGGTGCCCGAGGAGTTCCTGCGTCGGATGGTCGAGGCCCAGAAGGCCTTCGGCGGCATCGCGCAGCACGCCGAGGACATCGAGACCGCCACGGGTGCCGACCTGCGATGGCCGACGAGCGACGACACCGGCAACGTCGGTGCGATCCTCGCGGAGAACACCCAGGTCACCGAGCAGGACCTGACGTTCGGCAACGGCACCCTCGGGGCGTACACGTACACCTCGAAGATGGTCCGCGCCTCGCTGCAGCTGCTGCAGGACTCGGCGTTCGACATCGGTGGCTGGCTCGCCGGCAAGCTCGGTGAGCGCATCGCCCGTGCCGCGGCCGCGCACTTCGCCACGGGCACCGGCACCGGGCAGCCCCAGGGTCTGGTGACCGGTCTCACGCTCGGCGGCCAGACGGCCGCCGTGGGCGCGATCGCCTACGACGACCTGGTCGACCTCGAGCACGCGATCGACCCGGCGTACCGCAACGGCAACCAGCGCTACATCCTGCACGACACGGCGCTGCGCGACGTCCGCAAGCTGAAGGACGGCAACGACCGGCCGCTGTGGGTGCCGGCGATCGCGGGCGGCCCGCCCTCGACGATCAACGGGCACCCGTACACCGTCGACAACGGGCTCGCCGCCGTCGCGGCCGGCGCGGAGCCGATCGTCTTCGGCGACATCCGCCAGGCGTACATCGTCCGCCGCGTGCGCGGCGCCCAGACGATGCGCCTGACCGAGCGCTACGCCGACTTCCTGCAGGTCGGGTTCCTCGGCTTCCAGCGCTTGGACGGCAAGGTCCAGAACACGGCCGCGGCCGCTGCGCTCACGGTCCGCGCGGCCTGAGCCGCCGTACCCAACCGGAGGTGGGCGCCTCCCCGAGGACGCCCACCTCCGGTGACCGCACGACCCTCGCTCCCCGCATCCAGAAGGAGGCCGTCATGGCCAGCACGAAGCCCAAGCACGAGCCCGACAAGGGCGCGGCCGAGCTGCCGGCGTCGGCCAAGGTCGACGTCGTCGCGGTCCCCTCGCTCAAGGCCGACGGCACCCCGGACCAGACCCCCGGGTTCGTCACGACCGCGGAGGACCTCGACCACGCCCAGTCGCGGCAGAAGTCCACGCAGGACAGCGCCGAGGAGACCGAGCAGGCCGTCAAGGCCGTGGTCCGCGGGGACGAGTGACCCGTGGCCGCTGACCGCCCCGTGGGGCGCCCCCAGGACGACCAGGAGGCCACGCGCGCCCGCGCCCGTGCGACCGCCCCGGAGCGGCCTGAGAGCGCCCCACGGGAGGTCGCGGCGACCGTGACCCGGCCCGAGGACGTCCGCCGCGCGAAGGGTCCCGAGACGCGATGAGCGAGCCGCCTCCCGCCGACGAGCGGTTCGTGACCCAGGCGGAGCTCGCGACGTTCCTGAAGATGACGCCCACGCACGAGGAAGCGACCAGCGCGCTCCTGAGCGAGGTCCTGGACGCCGCGCTCGAGCAGGTCGAGCTCCGTGTCGGACCGCTCGTCTCGGCGTCGCAGACCTACGTGGTCTACCCGAACGGGCGCAACCTCGTCCTGCCGGCGACCCACCTGGTCTCCGTCGGGACCGTGACCGACCCTCACGGCAACGTCGTCGACGCCGACCTGATCGACACGAACCTCCTCTCGGGGATCGTCACCGTGCCCTCGACGGTCGCCGGCAAGTGGACCGTGCAGGCCACCACCCGCGAGCACGGCGCATCGCTGAAGCAGGCCGTGAAGATCATCGCCGCACACCTGTGGGAGTCCCAGCGCGGCCGCGCCGGCGGCGGCGCCCGGGCGGGCGCGTACACCGCGGCCGCCGACGCCGACCCGACACCGAAGATGGGCTTCGCCCTCCCTCGACGCGCGCTCGAGCTCATCAAGCCCTTCACCGTGCCTGGGCCGCACTGATGGCCAGCGCCGGACCGACGCGGATCCACGCCGTCGTCGACAAGCTCATCGACATCTCCGGCGAAGCGACGGGCCTGCAGGTCCTCGACGGCCCACACGTTGGCGAGGTCATGCTCGAGGCGCTGTGCGTCGGGTTCACCGACGGCCCCGACCGCCCCGGGTACACCGTCGACGTCTCCCGCCAGCAGGGCATGGGTCGCCCACGCCTGCAGGAGGACTTCACCGTCCGCGTGCTCATGACGATCACCTCGGGCGACACCGACATGGCCACCCTGCGCTCGCGGGCCGCGGTGCTGATCGGCCAGCTCGACACCGCGCTGCGCGACGACGTCGTGGTCGACGGCGCATGGGACCGCGCGGTCGTGGGCGGGGCGATGGACTGGATCCCGATCCAGCACGAGCAGGGCGCGACGTGCAACGTGATCTTCACCGTCGAGGGCTCGAGCCTGCTGTGACGGTCTCGACGCACTACGTCGACGAGGGCGGCGCCCCCGGGCTGCGCCTGGTCGCCGCAGATCTCGCGCGCCTGCCCAAGGAGGTCCACACCAGGCTGCGCCCGAGGTTGCGGCGCGCGGGCGAGACGACGCTGCGCCGTGCGCAGGCGAACGCGGCGTGGTCCTCGCGGATCCCGGGCGCCCTGTCGCTGCGGGTCTCGTTCTCCAAGCGTGCGCCCGGCGTGACGATCGTCGCCTCGACGGCGGCCGCGCCGCACGCGCGCGCGTTCGAGGGCATCCTGCGCGACTCGTTCCGCCACCCCGTCTTCGGGATCCGGGACGCGGCGTGGGTGGAGCAGTCCGCTCGCCCGTACCTGCGTCCGGCCGCTCAGGCCACCGGCGGGATGGTCGTCTCGGAGTCCGTCGCGGCCGTCGACGAGGCCCTGACGGCCATCGGCATGACCCGCTGAACCAGCCCCCCCAACCGCACGCCCCCTACCCCGCGAGGGAGATCTCGTCATGCCCAAGAACCTGCGCCACCCCAAGACCCGGGCGCTGTGGACGGTGCCGAACCAGGTCGCCGACCACTGGATCCGCGCGGGGTGGGAGCTCGTCGACGACGACGCCACCGACCCTGGCCCGCTGACGCTCGTGCTGGCGCGCACGAAGGCCGAGGCGACCGCGTACATGAAGGACGCCGGCCTGGACAGCTCCCAGGCCCGCTACGTGGGCGACCCGAAGGAAGTGGAGGGCCTGACCGCCGACGGCGTGCACCTGGCCGTACTGCCGTCGTTCGCCAAGCACCGCAAGCACGACGAGCTCGTCGCCGCGCTCACGGCGACCGGCGTGCGGCTGCCCGCCCCCCAGGACACCCCGACCGCCCTGGGCGGGGACGAGGACGAACCGCCCGCGGACTCGTCCACCACCGACACCCACGAGGAGTGAGTCATGAGCACGCCCCTGCCCACCTCGAACCGGTTCTTCGCCCCCGAGATCTCGGTCGTCACGTTCGTCCCGACGATCGCCTCGGCGGCCCTGGCGTACACCCGCATCGAGCTCGACGCCGGCACGAACCTCACCCAGGAGATCGCGGACCTGTCCGGGTGGCAGCTCACCGGTGGTGAGATCCCGACCCCGGACCTCGGGTCGCGGTTCACCTCGAGCATCCCGGGCCGCCAGACCGCCGACGCGTCCTCGCTGACGTTCTACGCCGACCTCGCCGGCGACGACGTCCGCACGGTCCTGACCCAGGGCCTGAACGGGTTCATGATCTTCATGGACGGCGGGGACGTGCCCACCCAGCCCTCGGACGTCTTCCCGTGCCGGGTCAACACGGTCGGGAAGGTCCGGTCGGTCGGTGACGCCGCGCACCAGCTGACGATCGGGTTCACGATCACCCGCAAGCCCGCGGCCGACGTCCCGATCCCGGCGGCGGCGTGAGCCTGCGCGAGCGGCTCGAGGGCAAGGCCCGCCGGCGCCTCTCGGTCCGCGTCCAGGTCACCGACCCGGCCGCGGACCGGGAGGCCGTCTCGGCGGCCCAGACCCTGCTCCTGGCCGCCCAGGCGGCCCCGGAGGCCCACGACGTCCCGGCGGCGCAGGACGCCTACGACGCCGCCGTGGCGGCGTTCCTGGGCAACTTCGAGGACGTCCCGTTCGAGGCCCTGGACCCCAAGGACTTCGAGGCCCTGGTCGACGCGCACTCGCGCGCTGACGACATCGACCGCGACGGGCTGCTCGCCGCGCTCGCCGCGGCGTGCGTGGTCGACGAGGACCTGCGCGACGAGGCGTGGTGGCGGGCCCAGCTCGCGCGCCCGGAGTGGACGACCGGGGAGAAGGACGACCTGTACCACCGCCTGTTCACGGAGCTGCACTACTCGGTGCCGTCGGGGGCAATCCCAAAAGGTTGAGCCGCGAGCCGCTGTACGCCGCGCGGATGGCGTACTGCGGGCCCCGCGGCATCCCCCTGTCGGTGTTCCTGGGGTGGGCGCAGGCCGACCAGGACGCGGCCCTGGCGTGGGTGGGGTACGAGGCGCGGCGCTGCTCGAGCTGCGGGTACCACCCCGACGAGGGCCCACGGCACGCGCACATCGACGTGTGCCCGGGCTGCGTGAGCCGCGAGGCGGCCGCACAGGACGAGGACGCGAAGGTGCGCGGCGCCCACGTCCACATGGCTTCCGGCACCACGGGTGAGTGCGACCGGTGCGTGACCACTGCTGCTGCGAACGCAGGGAGGTGAGCCGTGTCGGACCGGTCCCGTGATGTGCGCGTGCGGATCCTCTCGGAGTACTACGACGAGGGTTCCAAGGCCGCGGAGCGGGCCCAGCGGCGTCTGGCGAACCTTCAGGCTGCGGCCGCGCGGGAGGACATCGCCCGCGAGGCGCAGCGCACCGCGGCGGTGGTCAAGGCCAACCGTGAGCAGGCCGTCGCGATGGAGTCGACCGGTCGCAGCATCCTGAAGATCTCGGCCGCGGTAGCGATCGGCCTGGGCCTGGCCACGAAGTCCGCGATCGACTGGGAGGCCGCCTGGGCGGGCGTGCGCAAGACGGTCGACGGCTCCCCCGAGGAGATGGCCCAGCTCGAGACTGAGCTGCGCGGTCTGGCCAAGACCCTGCCCGCGACCCATGAGGAGATCGCCGGCGTCGCGGAGGCGGCCGGCCAGCTCGGTGTGAAGCGCAAGGACGTCGCCGACTTCACCCGAACGATGATCAACATGGGTGAGACGACGAATCTCACCGCGGACGAGGCTGCGACGTCGATCGCGCAGTTCTCGAACATCATGGGCATCGGCGCGGACCAGGCCGACCGGCTCGGGTCCTCGATCGTCCAGCTCGGCAACAACGGCGCCTCGACCGAGCGCGACATCCTCGCGATGGGTCTGCGCATCGCTGGCGCGGGCCGCACCGTCGGGCTGACCGCGGACCAGGTCCTGGCGATGGCGTCCGCGCTGTCGTCGGTCGGGATCGAGGCCGAGGCCGGCGGCACCGCGATCTCCCAGGTGATGCTCAAGGTCGACAAGGACGTCGCCGCGGGCGCCGACACCGTCGCCGAGTACGCGCGCGTCGCCGGCGTTTCCGCCGATGAGTTCTCCCGCAAGTGGGGGCAGGACGCCGCCGGCGCGCTCACCCTGTTCCTGCAGGGCCTGGCGCGCATGCAGTCCCAGGGTGGGAACACCACCGAGGCCCTCGAGGGCATGGGCTTCACGGGGATCCGCGTCACCGACACCTTGCGCCGCGCCTCCCTCGCCTCGGACCAGGTCACCAGCGCGCTGCAGCACTCCTCCGAGGCGTGGGCCGAGAACAACGCGCTCGCCGCCGAGGCCGCCAAGCGCTACGAGACCACCGAGGCACGCCTGCAGATCGCCCGGAACCAGATCAACGACGCCGCGATCGACATCGGCGCGAACTTCCTGCCCGTCGTCGCGAACGCGACCTCCGCGGTCGGGACGATGGCCGAGGGCTTCTCCACCCTCACCCCCGCTCAGCAGTCCTGGGTCGCGAACCTGGGCGCCGCGGCCGCGGGCCTCGGCACCGTCGTCGGTGGCGCGGCGATCGTCATCCCGAAGCTCAAGGAGCTCTCCGAGACGGTCACCGCCCTGCAGGGCGGCTCCTCACGCCTGGGCCGTGCGCTCGGCGGCACGGCCTCGGTCCTCGCCGGACCGTGGGGTCTGGCGCTCGCGGGTGCGACGGTCGCGCTGGGTGCGTGGATGCACTCCCAGGGCGAGGCGAAGCAGCGGGTCGACGAGCTGCGTGCCTCTCTGGACGAGGCGACCGGTGCGGTCACGGGCATGACCCGCGAGGTCGTCGCTCAGCGGCTGGTGGAGAAGCCTGGGTTCTGGGACACGAACAAGCTCTCCGGTGCTGAGGCGGCGAAGCGGCTCGGGATCGAGCTGTCGGTCGTGACGGACGCGATCGCCGGGACCGCGGAGGAGGCCGCGGCGGCGAACGAGATCCTCGACGGGTTCCTGAGCCCGGGGGCGTCGCGGCGCGCGGAGGGCATGGGCCTGTCCATGCAGGAGTGGGTGGGCGCGACGAACGCCCTTCGTCGTGAGCTGACCGGCGGTTCGGAGGACCTCGCGACGGCCCGCCAGGAGGCGGAGTACATGCGGGAGGCCGTCGGCGAGACCGCGGCCGCGACCGACGGTGCGGCGGGCTCCCAGAGCGCGTACAACACCGAGCTCGCCGAGGGTGAGGGCATCGTCGAGCAGGCCGCCGCGGCGGTCGACGACCTGACCCGGGCGCTCGACGAGCTCAACGGGCCCGCGCTCACCGCACGCGAGGCGGAGCGGCGCATGCAGGAGGCGATCGACGCCGTCACGGCCTCGATCGAGAACAACGGCACGACCCTCGACATCAACACCGAGAAGGGCCGCGCGAACAACGAGGTCCTCGACGGGCTCGCCCGCGCTGGGATGGCGCACGCGCAGGCCGTGCTCGAGCAGACCGGCGACGTCGAGGCCTTCACCGCCACGATGGACGCCTCACGGCAGGAGCTCGCGAACGCCGCGATCCAGTTCGGGATGACCTCCGACGAGGCGTGGGCGTTCGTCGAGTCCGTGCTCGCCGTCCCCGACGAAGCGACCGTGCAGGCCACGTTCGAGAAGACCCAGGCCGAGTCGAACATGCAGGCCTTCGTCGACCACTGGTCCGGGTACGGCATCCCGATGTCGGTCAACCTGAACGCCGACGCCGCCCTGTCGCGGATCCAGACGATCCAGCGTCGCCTCGGTGTGAGCGTGATGCAGGCCGACGGCGGTGTCGTCGAGTACTACGCCGCCGGCGGGATCCGCGAGCACCACGTCGCCCAGATCGCTCCCGCCGGCGCGCGCCGCGTATGGGCCGAGCCTGAGACCGACGGTGAGGGCTACATCCCCTTCGCGATGTCGAAGCGCGCCAGGTCCGAGGCGGTCCTGGGGGAGATCGCCCGCCGGTTCGGCGGCGCCTACATCACCCGCGCCGACCAGATCGCCCCGCACATCTCGGTCACCGCGCCCACCGGCGGCACGTCGGCCGACCAGCTCGCGGCCGCCCTCGACGGGGTCGCGTTCACCCTCGTCACCGAGGCGGGCCCGATCCGCGCGATCGCGCGCGCCGAGGTCACCTCCGCACAGGCCTCCCGCCGCCACGCCATGACCCAGGGGGTGCGCTGATGCCCGGCGTCCTCGTCGACATCCCCGTGGCCACCGTCAGCCTCGTCGGCGCGAACGCACCCCAGGTCGTCCAGCTCGCGGTCTCCGGCCTGACGGCCGGCCAGCAGGTCACCGTCACCGGCGCCGCCGTCGGCCACACCTGGCCCGTCCGCGGCGGCACCGTGACCGCAACGACCGGCCAGGTCCTGCTCACCGACGTCCTCGCACCGCTGAACGTCCCCATCACGTACACCGTCCGCGTCGACGACCTCACTCTCGTCACCGACCCCATCACCGTCCCGCACGACGCCCAGTACGTCCTGCAGTCCCTCGACGGCCGCACCGTCATCCCCTTCGCCTGGCACGACAACGACGACCCCCGCGAGACCCACCTGCGCTCGCAGTCGTTCTCGGTGCCTGGGCGCTCGACGCCGGTGGTGCGGTGGGACACCTCGGGTGGTGAGTCGGGTGAGCTGGTGGTGCGCACGACTCCCTCGGGAACGGCGCTGCTCGTCGAGCACCTGCGTGACGTGTCGCCGCTGCTGGTGGTGCGCACGGACGGGACGCTGCTCGACCTGCCGCCGGCCGAGCACATCCTGGTGCACGGCGCGGTGCGGCGCCTGATCGGGTTCGACGGGCTGCGGATCTGGTCGCTGCGCTTCGACGTCGTCGACGACCCCGAGCCGTCGGTGGTGGTCGCGGTCTCCACGGTCGCGGACTTCAACGCGGTCTACGCCGCCTCGACGATCGCGGACTTCAACGCGGAGTGGGCGGGCTCGAGCGTGGCGGAGTTCAACCGGACGGACTGGACGACGCGCTGATGCGTGAGGGCCCGAGCTCGGAGGTCCTGTCGGGGGCGGCGGGGTGGCGTCCGGTGCTGACGTCGCGCCTGGATGGTCGGGTCCTGGCCTCGCGGATCCCGATCACGTCGGGGCGCCTGGTGACGATCGCGGACGCGGAGGTCCCCGAGCGGTTGACGTTCACGGTGCCGGAGTGGGACCACGGCACGTCGTGGGTGCCGGAGTCGCCCACGCACCCCTTGGCGCGGTACGGGCAGATCATCGAGGCGCAGATCCAGGTGACGGCCCCGACGTCGCGGATCGTGACCGACACGCGCCTGGGCCTGTTCCGGGTGCACGACTGGGACTTCGACGACGAGGGCCAGGTGCAGGTCGTGTGCCTGGGCCAGTTGCAGCGCGTCAAGGAGGCCAAGTTCCGCTCCCCCGAGGTCCCGCGTGCCGGGGGCACGTTCTTCTCCGAGTTCCGCCGCCTGATGGTCCCGGGCATCCCCGTGGTGATCCACCCGGACCTGGTCGACCGTCCGATCCCGAAGAGCTTCGTGTGGGAGACCGAGCGTCTCGCGGCGCTGTACGAGATCGCGGCGGCGCTGCCCGCGCGCATCCGCACGGACCAGTGGGGGCAGGTCAACCTCCTCCCACCCCTGCCGGATGTGCCGGCGCCAGTGATGACCCTGACCGACGGCGAGGGCGGAACCCTCATCCGGACGCCACGCTCGGACACCCGCGACCAGGCGTACAACGTCGTCGTCGGTCAGTCCTCGGCGACGGACTCCCCCGCCCGGGAGTCGGTGCGGGCGGTGGCTGAGCAGCTGACCGGCCCGATGGCGGCCACGACCGACGGCACCGGGTACGGCGAGGTCGTGCGCTACGTGTCCTCACCGCTGACCACGACTCCGGGCCAGGTCGCGGCGATGGCGCACACGACCCTGCGGAGCGAGCTGCGCAAGGCCCAGGTCCGCACCGTCTACGCGGCCGCGGATCCGCGCGTCGAGCTCGACGACGCCCTCGCGCTGCGCCGCGGCCGCCGCCGCGCACGCCGCACCGAGTGGGGCTGGGTCGTCGGCACTGACCTGCCCCTGACCGTGGCCGACGGCGCGATGCGCCTGGACGTGGGGGTGAGCGCATGAGCGCCCTGGACGACTGGCGGGAGGTCGCCGCCGGGCCCAAGGGCATCCCCCCGGGCGGCTCCGGCCTGCCCTGGGTGGTCGCACGCCTGATCTCGATCGACGACGACGCGAACCGCGCGATCGTGTCCATCAACGGGTCCCAGCCCGTCGGGCTCCCGTTCCACCCGAACGCCTACGAGGGCATCACGACCGTCTACGTCCAGCTCGACCCGCTGCGCACCGGCGCCGGGCAGGTCGTCACCGGCCCCTGCTACGAGGTCGAGCTGCCCGACGAGATCGCGCCCGTCCCCCCACCCCCGCCCACGACGGTCAAGGTCGGGCCGGTCACGATCCTGCCGACCTGGTCCGGGACGTGGCGCTCCAGCCGAGGCGCGTGGGACCGGTGGAACGCGGGCCGCTACGGCGGCCGCTCCGACCTCTACCAGGGCGACGCCTACGGCTCAGGCCCCCTGAAGGGCCTCGCGACCTACGGGAACCAGATCGTCGGCCTGGGAGCAGAAGCCATCCTGTCCATGACCCTGTCCTCGGTCCGCTCCAACGGCTCCGGGACACCCGCGTTCCAGGGCTCCCCGCACGGCTCACGCCCCGCCGGCTCACCCGCCTCCTCCGGAGGCATCGCCACCGGCCTCGTCGCCGTGGACCTGGTCGCATCCGGCATCGCCGAGGACCTGCGCACCGGCGCCGCGAAGGGCATCTGCACCGTCGGATCCGGCTACGGCGCCGTCCGCGGCACGTCCCACCCCACCGGCATGGCCATCACCCTCACCTACACCCGGGCCGGCTGATGCCCGCCTGGTCGATCTGCCCACGCTGCTCCGCGCTCGCGGTCGACGCGGCCGCGCACGAGGTGTGGCACGTCGAGCTCGCTGCAAGCACCGAACCCGAGGAGACCCCTGATGCCGACTGACGTCCGCGGCCACGAGGTCCCCGACCTCGACTCCGTGCCGGACCTCTACGAGATCCCCCAGCGCCTGTCGTTGTCGGTGCGGGACCCGATCCCGGTCGCGAACGCCACCGAGCGAGCCCAGGTGATCGCCGACCTCGCGGCGCTCCCGGTCCCGATCGTCCCGTCGTCGTCGGAGCCGGTGTACGTGCACCGCGCCGACGCCGGCCCGGGTCTGGCCCTGGAGTACACCGAGGACGGCACCGACTGGCACACCGTGCCCGCGACGCCGTCGGTCGTGAAGCGCGAGGCCGTCGGCGTCAAGACGGTGTCGGTCTCCGGGTCGGCGGGAGGGACCGCCGCGGTGACGTTCCCGGCGGGGAGGTTCACCTCCGCCCCGCTCGTCATCCCCGCGAAGCAGACCGGCGCGCTCGCGCAGTTCATCCCCTACGTCACGGGCGTCACCACGGCGGGCTGCACGATCGGCGTCTACGCCGGCGACGGGGCTCCGGCGACCGGGTCAGTCTCGGTCGCCTGGCACGCCATTCAGGAGGACTGATCCCGTGGCGGTCTTCTCCTTCCGTCCCCAGCTGGCCCTGGACGTCAACGGGAACCTGTCGCCCGGCGGCGTGGGGCAGGTGTACGCCCTCGACGACACGACCTACACCAGCCCCCTGCCGGCTACGGACGAGACCGGCGCGCCCCTCGCCGCGGTGGCGGTGACCTCCGGCCGGTCCCAGCTGTTCCGCGTCGAGGGCCACGGGGCCGTCATGTGGAAGTCGGGTTCCCTGCCCGCCGTCGAGCTCATCTCCGCCGACGGGTTTCTGGCTGTCGCCCAGGCGTCTCAGCTGGCGGCGGAGAACGCCGCGGCCGCCGCGCAGGATCTCGCCGACCTCGCGACCGGGACCTACGACAGCCAGCTCGCGGGCATCCTCGCGACCCCGGGAGGTGCGGCCCGTGCCGAGGTCGCCGCGATCGCCTCCGCAGCAGGGGGCGGCGGCTTCGTCTCCGCCGCGGACAACGGCGTGGTGGGCGACGGCGTCACCGACGACACCGCAGCGCTGAGCGCGCTGTTCGCGAGCGGGGCCAGCCTTGGTCTGCACGTTCTGGTCCCGATGGGCTTCACGTGCCGGATCACGAGCCACCTCACCGTTCCGTCGGGGTCGACGATCACGGTCGCCGGGACGCTCGACCTCTCCGAGGTGCCCGTCTCCGGGGAGGGGGCGGTCCGGGTCACAGGCTCTGAGGACGCACCGGCGTCGCTGACGAGCAACGCTGCGGCCGGAGCCACGACGCTCGCGGTCGGCACGGGGCACGGCATCGAGCCCGGTGACCTGGTGCGCGTCGCGTCGGACGAGCTCTTCGACTCGCACAACACGGACATCAAGCTGGGCGAGCTGGCCGAGGTCGTGCAGACCACGACGAGCAGCATCACCCTCGCTGCGCCGCTGTGCTCCACCTACACCACGGCCACGAACGCGCGCGTGTCGAAGATCAGCCCGGCGCGCCACGTCAGGATCTACGGGCCGGGCAAGCTGGTCGGCCGCTGGAACGACACCGCCGGCGAGTCGGGCCTGGTGGTCCGCGCCGCCGTCGACGTCCTGATCGACGGCCTGACCAGCGAAGGCTTCGACACCCGGCACGTCGCGCTGATCGACTGCGTCAACGCGCGGGTGCGGGACTGCCGCATCACCTGGGCTGGTCGCGCGGGGTACGGGTACGGGATAACGACGGTCAACGCATCGCAGGACTGCGTGATCGAGCACAACCGCATCGACCGGTGCCGCCACGCGTTCTCGACGACCAACGAGGCCGCCGTGCCCGGCATCACCCGGCGCATCCTCGTCGCGCGCAACACGGTGCCGTCCACGCTCACGGCCTCCGGGGACGCCCTGGACACCCACGGCGCGGCCGAGGACATCTGGTTCGACTTCAACACGGTCCTGTCGGCCGCCGGTCAGGGCATCAACCACGAGTGCCGGTCGGGGCGCATCGTGGGGAACCTGGTCATGCGGACCGCGAACCACGGGATCGCCGTGCACAACGAGTCCGACGCCCAGGGCGAGATGCGCGTCGAGGGCAACACCGTGCAGCACGCGGCCGGTGTCGGCATCTACATCTTCCCGGCCGCCCGGGGTGCGACGTCGTTCTACGAGCAGCTGACCGTCTCGGGCAACAAGGTGCGCGACACCTCGGGCGTCGGCCTCAGCGTCGGGCTGCAGGCGGTCAACGCGCGCGACTGGAACGTCACGGTGACCAGCAACGAGATCCTCCGCGCCGGCGATGTGGGCCTGTCGGTCCAGAACGCCGACGGGGGCAGCGTCGCGTCGAACACCGTGTGGGACTGCGTGCAGGGCATCGTTGTCGACGACTGCGTCCACGTGGCCGTAACCGGGAACTCCTCACGCACCGGGGCGACATCGTCCGCAACCTACGTCGGCATCGACGTGAAGGGCGCCTCGCAGTGGGTCACCGTCGCCGCGAACACGGTCCGGGCACTGTCCGCCTCGCAGATCGGCATCCGGTTCGCCGACACCGCCTCGATCTGCTGGGTCGGCCCGAACGCGGTCCGCTCCCCCACGCCGCTCGTCGAGGGCGCGAACGCCTCCTCGATCTACGTCACGACCGCGGCCTAGCTCGAGCACGACCACGAGGAGACCAGCCATGCCCGGAACCGCCGACTGGCCGCGCCTCCAGCGCCGTCTGGCCCGCACGCTACGTGCCGTGATCTACGGCTTCGCCGCGCTCGCGGCGGCCGGGGTGTTGGTGTGGCAGCCGCCGCCGATCGTCGCGGCGATCGGCCCCGGCGGGCTCTACGCCCTCGGCGTCGTGGGCGCCCTCGCTGGCGCAGCTGCGCTGGTCGCGTCGCTCACGCATCGGTGGCGGGCCGAGTGGGTCGCGACGTGGTTCGTCGCGGCCGCGTTCGCGGCCTACACGACGATCGACTGGGCGATGGTCCTTGTCGGGCACTACGGGCGGATCCCCGGCTCGGCCGTGCTGACGGCCCTCACGGCGGCGATCGCGGCCCGCGGCGTGGACCTGTGGGTCTTCCATCTGGAGACCTCCCACGCGCGCCGCGCTCGCGTCCGTCGGTGGCGCACGGTCGCGGGTCTGGTGGCATGAGCCCAGCCGAGACCGCCGGGCTGGTCGTCCTGCTGATCACCGCCCTCCTCGGGGGCGGGGGCCTCAAGGCACTCATCGACTCGATCCGCTCCCGTCGGCAGGAGATCGCCGCCGACGAGCGGGAGGCGAGACGCGAGCTCGCCGAGGACCGCCGCGACACGATCGCGGACCGCGAGGGCCTGATCGACCGGCTCGAGCGGCGCCTGCAGAACGTCGAGGCGCGCCTCGAGGCGGCCGAGAACGGGAACGTCGCCAAGGCGCTGGTGATCCGCGCGCAGGGCGACCACATCGACGTTCTCGAGCACCACATCTGGCAGGGCTTCGGCCCGCCCCCACCCCGACGCCCGGAGGGAGTCTGACCGTGGCGCTCAACGGCCTGCTGCCCGCCGCGCTGCTCTCCCCGGCCGTCCCCGGCCCAGCGGGTGCGCGGCTGGAGATCTCCGCAGCACTGTCCTGGGCGCGGCTGTGCGCCGACGTGGAGCGCCGCTACGGCTGGACCCCGCAGATCACCTCCGCCGGTGATGCCTACCGCTCCTACGAGATCCAGGAGCGGATCTTCCGGCAGCGGTACACCACGGCCGGCCCGACCGCCGTGGACTGGGTCGGCAAGTCGTGGCGGGGTGCTCGGTGGTACCGGCTGCCGATCTGGGCCGCGGCTGCCACCCCCGGCACCTCGAACCACGGTCGCGGCGTCGCCGTCGACATCACCGGGCTGGGTGGCTTCGCCGGCACCCGGTACCGCCAACTCGCGGCCGTCGCGGCCGAGCACGGCTGGGACAACAACGAGGGCCGGGCGATCGCCGAGGCCTGGCACTGGGTCTACAAGGCGCGCAACGACACCCACCGCGGCGGCGGCCTGCCCGCCCCACTCACCCCGGAGGACGACACCATGAGCAAGGAAGACGTCGACGAGCTGAAGGCTGAGCTCGAGGACCTGAAGCAGTGGCTCGCCGAGGTGTTCCGCGTCGGCAACTCCGTCCCGAACCTCTCGGCCGCGATCATGGGGTCGCACGCCTACCAGCAGGTCCGCGACCCCAACACCGGAAAGGTCATCGCGGTCACCACCGCGATCTCCGCGCTCCTCGGCATGGTCGGCCGCCTCCCCGGTCTCACCGCCGAGCAGATCGAGGCTGCGATCCACGAGGCCACACCGGCTGCCGGCGTGAGCGCTGACGACCTCGCCGACGAGCTCGCACGCCGCCTCACGGACTGACCCGTGCACGTCCACCACCAGCCCTCGGACATCCGCGGGCTGCACCTCATCGCGCACGCCACAGCGCTCGCGGTGTCCATCTGCCTCGCCGGCCTGGCGGGGTTCCTTCGCTCGATCGGAGTCCTGTGATGTCCGAGCTGCTCTCCGCCGCGTGGTGGTCCCTGGCGGGCCAGCGCGCGGCCCGGTCCTTCCTCGTGGGCCTGCTGCCCTTCCTGCCGGCGATCGTCGCCGGCGACACCACGGCGCTGCTTGCCGGCCTGTCCGCCGGCGCGCTCCTCGCCGTCCTGTCGATCGCGACGTCGTGGGTGAACCTGCCCGAGGTCGACGGCACACCCCGCCCGTGGTGGGCGGCCGCACTCGACCGCGTGGTCCGCACGTTCGCTCAAGCCTTCCTCGCGAACATCCCCGCGGCCGCGGTCCTGCTCTCCGACGTCGACTGGCAGGTCGTGCTCACGAACGCGGCCGCGTCCGCCGCGGGCTCCCTCGTGCTCGCGCTCATCTCGGTCCTGCCCGAGTCCGTGCCCGCCGCCATCCCGGAGAGCGTGGTGGTCGAGACCGTCGACGCCGAGGGTCGGGTCGTCGCCGGCCCGGCGTCCCCGTTCGAGACCGGCACGGTGATGCGCGACCACGTCTGACACCCCGCGCAGGGCGCGCCCGCGCCGGTAGCCTGACCTCACTCCCCGGCCATCCCCCTGCACCAGGGAGCACGACGCCCCCACCCAGCCTCCGGGCTGGGTGGGGGCGCTTCGTTGCGTGTCAGGGGGCGGACATAGCGTGCGGACCACAGGGCGACCACGTGGTCCCCTGTGGTTCATCCGAGCAGCGGTGACCACACCGCCCAGATCCATGCGAGGATCGGGCTCATCGACGAAATGGGAGGGGATGATCATGGGTGCACCGACGGTTGACGTCGTGACCCCCGAGATCGTCGAGATGAACACCGCCGAGGGTCGCGAGATGCTCAGCGGCCAGGTCCAGGACCACCTCGGTCTCGGACTGGACGAGTTCCTCGAGCGGCTCGACCGCGGCGAGTACGACGACACCGAGGACGACGCGGTGCTTCGTCTGGTGATGCTGGCGCCCTTCGCGCGCTGACCGATGCCCGGCAGAACGCCTCCGGAGGCCTTCGAGGCCTTCATCGAGCCGATCCGCCGGGCTCTGTCATGCCTGGGGCCAGCGAAGATCACGCTGAGCCAACACGGCCGCCAGGTCGGCGACACGAGGGCTTGGACCCTGAACAACGGCCTCGGCCTCGCGATGCGCGGTGGCTGGCACCTCGACGCGACGATGCACTACGAGATCATCCCGACGCAGGACACGAGCGCCTGGCGGGTCACCACGCGGGCCTACCGGTACCGAGTCGCCTGCGCGGACGCTGAGCTCGTCCGCATGCACTGGCACCCCAGCGGGAACAGCCCCCACACGCTGCCCCACCTACACATCCCGGCACTCGCCGCCGCCACACATCACCTGCCTGTCACGCGCCTGACGTTCGAAGACGCCATCGAGTGGGCGATCAGCCTCGGCGCGCCACCGGCGCGCGAGGACTGGCGGGACGTGCTCGGCGAGACGCGGGCGCTGCACATCGAGCATCGCTCGTGGCACGTCTCCCCGCGCGAGACGAGCAGGTAGGCGGCATGGACCGGTCGACGCACTCGAGCTGGCTCGTGACCTCCCCGGAGCCGCGGCCGCAGAAGATGCTCCCCGAGCCGCGGCGCGCCGTCGCACGCGCCCGCACCTACGGCGGTGACCTCGTGACCGCACAGGTCTACGCGATCGCCCGCGCCCCGGGCTTCGTGTGCGTCGAGCAGGAGATCCCGGGCCGGGCACCGTGGAACGCGTGGCTGCCCGAGCGCGCCGTCACCCCTGTGTAAGGACGCGCTCAGCCTGCGACCTCGGGGCACCACCGCGCGATCGCCGCGGCGACGATCCCCTTCGCGGCGCCGTGCTCAACCCCGAGGTTCTCGATGTACGCGGCCTCCATCGACGCGACGGCTAGCGCCGGATCGCCCGAGTACCCACGCAGGTCCCTGCAGGTCGCGACGCCGAGCTCGTCGAGCTCCGTGGCGCTCGACTCCTCCCATCCCGCCGCCCCGCGGACGCCTTCGTAGAAGCGCCGCTGGTCCGGGTCATCCGGCCACTCGAGCTCCTCGGCGGCCGGCTCGCTCTTCACCGTTGGCTTCGGTGCCGGCGTCGTCGACGGTTCCGCCGAGGGCGGTGCCTGCGCAGGCTCCTCGCCCGCGGGCGAGCACCCCACCAGCAAGAGCCCCCCGACAGCACTCGCCACGACCGCGATCAGTGCTCTCCTCATGACCCACATCCTCTCGTCACCGCGCTGGACCACACCAGACGCGTTCGGGTACACCTCGGCATCACGCCGCCGCGACCTTCGAGCCCGCCGCACCGATCATCGCGGCCGCAGCGACCGCATTGCGCAGGTGCTGATCCGGCAGCTGAACGTAGATCCGAGTCGTGTCCGGGCTCGAGTGCCCCAGCAGCTCCATCACCGCGAGCAGGTCCCGCGTGCCCGCGTAGGCCACCGTCCCGAACCTGTGCCGCAGCGTGTGCGCCGTCCACCCGTCCGGCATCGCCCGCGCCATGAGCTTCGACACGTGGTTCGGCGACAGGTGCCCACCCCGCCCGTTCGGGAACAGCCAGCCGTCCGCGTTCGCGATCGCCTCGAGGAGTTCGGGCGGGCCGATGGGGACCTGGCGGTCCTTGCCGCCCTTGCCGTGGACGGTGAGGCGGTCGCCGTCGAGGTCCCACGACGAGACGCGCGAGATCTCGCCGGCGCGCAGGCCCGCGAAGACGGCGAGGGCGACCATGAGCCGCACTCGCTCGTCGCTGGCGTGCAGGCTCTGCGCGACGACGCTCTCGGGCGCCGGGCGCGGCCGCCCCCGCGGTACACGCACGGTCGGCAGGCGCACGGTGGGGTCGACGTCGACGTGGCCGTTGCGGTGCGCCCAGCGGTAGAAGCCTGCGATCGCGGTGCGCATGGACTTCTTCGCGGCCAGGCTCTGCTCGGGCCCGCCGCGGCGCGTCGCGCGGGGCGTGCGGTCAAGCGTCGCGAGGAGGAGTTCGAGGTCGCCCGTGGTGACGTCCCACGGCCCGCTGTCGAGGCGCTGGGCGGCCTGGCGCAGGTAGTGCCGGTAGAGCGTGACCGTCGCGGGTCTACGGCCGGCGGCCGTCAGCGAGGTGCAGTAGTTCGTGATCGCGGTGTTCCATCCCTGGTTTGTTGTCATGCCAGCACACGTGCCCGCGCCGCGGCGTGGGACAGTGCCGGACCGGGGGCGGGTGGTGCGGGTCATGTGGAAGCCCTCCGTGTCGTCGTTGACACGAAGGGCATCGACCAAGGTCAGATGACGGGCATGGGGCCTCACGGGTCGGTGGACTGGCCGACTGGCGAGGAGCCTGTGGGTACGACGGTCACGACGCGACGTCCTCGTCAGCGGCCGCCGGGGCGCTCGAACCAGCCCAGGGGCCGACGATCACGTCTGCGACCTGCGCAGACGTGTCATCCGTAGGTTGTGGGTTCGAACCCCACGGGGCCCACACCGCCCTGACCGTCGCGTACAGGGCCATGTCGACGCGGCGCCCGCCGATCTCCTGGTGGCTGAGGAGCACACCTTCGCGCGCGTACCCGGCGCGCTCGGCGGTGCGCACGGACGCCACGTTCCACGGTTCGACGTAGAGCTCGACGCGATGGATGACCGGGAGGCTCCACGCGAACGCGGTGAGAGCACGGAGCGCCTGCGCGGCGACTCCCCGGCCGCGCTCACGCGGGGCGACCCCGTACCCCGCGGTCGCCCGCCCGGTCGCGGCGACGGCGAGCGACAAGCCTGCCTGCCCCAGGGCGCGGTCGTCGCCCGCATCGGCGACGCAGAACGAGTAGCCGCGGCCGTCAGCCAACCGTGCGTACTGCCGGTCGATCCAGTCGAGTGCCTGCTCTGCGCTCGCATCAGCCACGAGGGTGCCGGTGAGCGGGACGTACGGGTCCGTGGCGAGGTCGCGCACCATGTCGACGTCGCGTGCCTCGAAGGGGCGCAGCCGGACCGAGCCGTGCGCCGGGAGCTCGGCGGGCATCGTCAGCATCGGCCCAGTATCGCGAGGTCAGCAGCGGACCGGCGGCCCACCGCCCTTGTGCACGGATTCGCCTGGTGCTCGACGTCCCGGGTTCGGTCGCGCCCTATCTCAGGCTTCGCGGCGCGCCGCCCGCGCGCGACGCAGCTCCTCGAGGCGGCGGCGCTGGTCGGCCGTCATCCCCGCGACGCCCCTGTCCGGGGCGTCAGCCGGTGCGGCAGCGGCCGAGAACCGGCGGACCCAGGCGCGGCGTCCGAGGACGATGCTCCACGAGGCGAGCAGCGCCACGGCGACCAGCGCGGCGATGCGCCACGCGGACGGCACGTCCCGCGCGAGTGCGACGAACGCGAGCAGCCAGGCGAGACCGGCCGGCAGCGTCGCGAGGAACATCCGCCCGTCGGGCACCCAGCCGGACACGTAGAACCGCATGAGCCACGCCGTGACGCGGCTCTGCCGCACGGGCTGCAGGGACAGCGCGACGCCTGCGGCGGTCGGCAGGCCGATCGTCGCCCCGCGGGCCGCGTGCTCGGTGAAGGAGAGCCGCTCGTGCGCGAAGCCCGGCCTGAGCGACCGTGCCACGTAGACGAACGACAGCACGGCGAGGGGCCAGGTCGCGGACGGCAGGTACCACAGGACGCCCGGTCCCCAGAGCACGACGAGCAGCGGCACGGCAAGCACGAACGCGACGAGCTCGGAGGGCGACGCCACGATCCGCTCCCACCCGTCGGCGATCTCCATCGTTCCGTCGACCGCGCCGAGCACGAGGATGCCGGGACTCACCGCGAGCACGAGCACCGCGATCGCGGTCCAGACGAGACCGATGAGCAGGTAGCCGAACGGGCGGGCGAGCCGCGCAAGGGTGCTCGGCTCCGGTCGCGGGGGCGTCGTCGAGGGTCCTTCCGGGTGGGGTTGCTCAGGGCCCGCGTGGCGGGAGCGGCGCCGCGTCGAGGGCGGAGTCCATGATCACGCCGCGTCGCGGTGACGATAGTCACCCTCGCGGAGGGGCGCGGGCTGAGTCCGCGCAACCGGCGACGCGGTGCGGCCCCGACGTCCAGCTCCGTGACGCAGGGCCTCCTCAGACGACGGCGGCGAACGACTCGAGCGCGTCGCGGGCGTCCACGCCGGCGGCCATGAGCACCACGCTGGTCACCCCGGCGCGGCCCAGCTCGGCGATGCGGGCGCGCACCACGTCGGCCGGGCCGACCAGGGCGAGGCGATCCACCCACGCGTCGGGCATGCGGCGCGTGAACTCGGCCCGGTCGGCGCACGACGCGCGCAGCTCGGCGAGCTCGCGGGCGAACGGCAGCGGCTCGATGTGCACCGACCAGTCGGGCTCCCCGATCCACTCGAGCGCGGGCCGCGCGCGGTGCCGGGCCACGGCGGCGTCGTCGTGCACCGCGGCCACGTCGTAGGCCACCACCCGGTGCCCCGCCGGCGGCTGCGTGTGACCGAGGGCGACGGCGACGTACTCGGGCGTCACCGGCTCGGCGAGCACGGTCCCGTCGGCGAGCTCGCCCGCGATCCGGTGCGTGCGCGGCCTGCGCGCACCCACCAGCAACGACGGTGGCTGCGGCGCCGGGCTCTCGAGACGCACGTCCCGCAGCCGCACGTACCGCCCCTCCACCGACACCGACTCCCCACGCAGCAGGCCGCGCAGGGCGTCGAGCTCCTCGCTCAGGAGGGTCAGCGGGCTCGCCGGCCACGCACCCACCTGCCGCATCCACCCGGGCAGCCCGTGCCCCAGGCCGACGTCGACCCGGCCCGGGAACAGCTCGGCGAGCGTGTTCATCTCCATCGCGGCGAACCCGACGTTGCGCGCTGCCGTCGGCAGCAGGCCGATGCCCACGCGGATGCGCTCCGTCGCCGCGAGCACCGCCGCGGCCTGCGCGATCCCGCCGCGGAACCCGAGGTCCTCGACCACCCACAGCTCGGCGAAACCGAGCTCCTCGGCGCGTCGGGCGAACGCGAGCACCTCTCCGGCGGGCAGGTCACGCGGCAGCATGACCCCCACGGAGACGGCAGGCGCGTGCTCGGCCTGGTCAGGGCCGGGGGCCGGGACGGGGGCGGGCGTGGCGTCGGGCATGGACGCACTGTAGGCCGCACGCCGGGACGGCCCGGGCCCCGACGGTGCCGTCAGTGCGGCTGCGTGCCAGGCTCTCCGTCGGCCGCAGGCGCCAGCGGCAGCGAGCGCACGCTGCGGAACTCTCGCCGGGCCCCGTCGACGGGGTCGGTGAAGGCGAGCTCGGCCGCGAGCAGCTGGAGCGGGTGGCGGAAGTCGTCGACCTCGACGTCCCGCACCTCGGGGTACAGCGGGTCGTTCACGATCGGGATGCCCAGCCCGTGCAGGTGCAGACGCAGCTGGTGGGTGCGGCCGGTGCGAGGCGTGAGCCGGTAGACGCCGTGGTCGCCCACCTCACGCTCGAGCTCGACCAGGGTCTCGGCGTTGACGGGTGCGTCCGCGACCACCTCGGCGCACCACGTGCCACGCTCCTTGCGGATGTGGTTGCGCACCACCACCGGCAGCTCGAGCCCCGGCCGCAGCGGCGCGAGCGCCCGGTACACCTTGTCGACCGCGCGCCGCTCGAAGGCCGACTGGTACGGCCCCCGCCAGCGCCGCTCGGTCGCGAGCATCAGCAGGCCCGAGGTGACGCGGTCCAGCCGGTGCAGCGGCGAGAGCTCGGGCAGCCCCAGCTCGGCGCGCAGCCGCACGACGACGCTCTGCCGCACGTGCCCGCCGCGCGGGATGGTCGCGAGGAAGGGCGGCTTGTCGACGACGACGATCCGCTCGTCGCGGTGGACCACGTGGATCCGTCCCGGCACCTCGGGCTCGTCGCGCAGGTCCCGGTGGAACCAGACGTACCGCGCCGGGAGGAACGGGTCGTCGTCGCGCACGGCCCGGCCGTCCTCGTCCACGAACCGGCGCTGGGCGAGCATCGCCGTGACGTCGACGCGGTCGGGCAGCCGGTGGCGGAGCCACGCGCCCATCGTCGGCCACGGTGCCGGGTTGGCACGGTCGCGGTCCGGCGTGCGCAGCCGCGCGGCGTCGAGGCCGTGCCGTGCGGGGAGCGGGGACCGGGGAGGCACGCGCCGATCGTACGAGCGCGGCGTGCGGGCGCCCCCGTGGTCCCGTGTCGGAGGCCGCGCCTAACGTGGCGGACATGCACCGGATCCGCCGTGCGGACGCGCTCGCGTGGCGCCTGAGACGTCACTCGCTCGCGCCCGTGCACGGCAACACCGTCCCGCAGGTGGTCGGTGCGCTCGGCGCCGTCGCGACGCAGCTCGACCCCAGCCGTTCCGAGCTCGCGATCCGCACACGCATGCGCGCGTCGCGACCGGGCGACGTCGACCGTGCCGTCGCCGACGGCGCGCTGGTACGCACGTGGGCGTTCCGTGGGGCGGTCCACCTGATGACCCCCGCCCAGGCCGCGATCCACCTCCCGCTGCGCGTCTCGAGTCGCATGTGGGAGCGCGCGAGCTGGCGCACCTACTACCGGCTCGAGCCCGCGGACTGGCCCGGCTTCCGCGCCGCCGTGCGCGAGTCGCTCGCCGACGGCCCACTGACGCGCGAGGAGCTCGCCGCGGCGCTCGCCACCACCCCTCGGTACGCCCACCTGGGCGCGGCGGTGACGGACCCGCAGGCCACGATCCTCAAGCCGCTCGCCTGGCACGGCGACGTGTGCCTGGGCCCGTCGCGTGACGGCCGGCTCACGCTTCAGCGCCTCGACACCAATCCCGGCTGGCCGGGTCTGCTCCCGCTCGACGAGGCCGGCCCGCGCGCGATCGAGACGTACCTGCGCACCTACGGCCCTGCGACGCCCGAGCACCTGGGCTACTGGATCGGCACCGGCATGGGCGTGCGCCGCCCGCTCCTGCGCGACTGGCTCACCCGCCTCGCACCGCGGACAGCACAGGTCGAGGTGGACGGCGAGGTCGAGCTCGTCCTCGCGGCGGACGTCGACGAGCTGATCGCGACCCGCGCCACGCCGAGCGTGCGCCTGCTCCCGCGCTACGACCCGTGGGTGCTCGGGCCCGGCACCGCGGACCCCCACGTCGTGCCGACCGAGCTGCGGTCCGCCGTCAGCCGTGGCGCCGACCTGATCGTGGTCGACGGGATCGTCGCGGGCACCTGGTCGCTCGCGGGAGACACGGTCACGGTGGAAGACGCACGGCCCGTCGCGCAGCGGCCCGGCGCCGTCGACGACCCGCTGGCCACCGAGGTCGCGCGCCTCGGCACGTTCGTGGGCCGGACCCTGCACCGCGCCTGATGCGCCTGTGCCCGGCGAGGGCCCGGCGCGTGCTCCGCGCGGGCGTGCGCGCTCGTCCGGCCTCTGCGCGATCCGCCACCGGACCCGACCGGTCCCGCCCTCCGAGCAGACCCTTGCCCGCGCCCGCCCGGCTCCGCGATCCTGCGGGCACGGCCTGGGGGCGGCCACCGCCGATCGACGCAGGAGGTCCGCGTGCCCCACGAGACCGACGCTCCCCTGCTGGGCGGACCGCGCCGCGCCGTCGTCGACGAGCTCGTGCGCGTGGTCGAGGAGGCCTCGGCGGGCTCGGGTCCACGCTGGGTGAGCCTCGAGGCACCCAGCGGATGGGGCAAGACGCGCCTGGTCCAGGAGACCTACCGGGCCCTCGCGGAGCGCGGCCAGAGCGCCGGCCGCTACTGGCCCCTCACGCTGACCCACGAGGACGACGACGGCTCGGCCACCCGCGAGACCCTGGTGCGCCGCAAGCAGGTGCGGCCGCGCCGGGTCGAGCGCGAGGCCGGGAGCCTGCCCGCCTACTTCTGGTGGGGGCTCACGGCGACCGACCGCAATGGCGCGCCGTCGGTCGCGCTCGCCCAGGACCTCGTGCAGTTCGAGGGCCACCTGCCCTTCCTCATGGCCCGCGCACGCCAGCTCTCGACGCTGCGCGAGAAGGCCGGCTCGGACGCGCGCGAGGTGGGCCGCCTCGCGCTCGAGGAGGTGCGCGGCGAGCTCACCGACACCGTGCTGGAGCTCGCAGGGCTGGGCCTGCCGGGCGTGAGCTTCGTGTGGCGCCTGGGCCGCTGGACCAGCCAGAAGGTCGGCGAGTCCCGTGCGCGCAGGCGCATGGTCGCGCACGCGTCCACGATCGAGACCGACCACGGCGACGTGGTGGACGACGCCGCCACCACCATCGGCTCGGTCGCGCGGCCCGGGCTCCCCGTGGTGATCGCCGTCGAGGACCTCCACCACGCCGACCCGACGCTGCTCGAGCTGCTCGACCGCCTGCTCGGCGGGACCACGCCCGTCGTCGTGCTCACCACGGCCTGGCCCGGGAGCCTCGAGACGCACGACCCGCTGCGCACGCTGGCGGCGACGCACGGCGAGCGGCTGAGCCGGCTGCGGCACGACGGCGCGGTCCCGGCCGGCTGGCCGCCGTCGGCCCACCTCGGCGAGCTCGGGGCGGAGGACCTGCACGCCCTGGTGCGGCGACACGCGCCAGGCGCGACCGACCGCACCGTCGTCCTCCTCACCGAGCGCTTCACCAACCCGCTCCAGCTCGAGCTCGCGTGCGCGCTGCGCTCGGTCACGCGGCGGGTGGGCGACGACGGCGTGCTCGACCTCACGCCCGAGCAGGTCACGGCGCTCCCGGCCTCGCTCGACGAGATGTACCAGCAGATGTGGCTGCAGCTGCCCGAGCCCGTGCAGGCCGCCGTCGCGCTCATGGCGTGCGGCATCCCGGCCGTGATCGCGGGCGCACCCGACGGCGGCTCCCGCTCGAGCGCGGCGAGCACGGCCGTCACCCCCGGCCCGGCCCACGACGAGCGCTGGGACCAGAGCCTGCTGCTCGACGTCGCGCGCACCGTCTTCGCCGACGCGCCCGACCTGCTCGAGGCGATGGACGAGGCCCCCACCGGCTACGCCTGGGCCGAGCAGGTCGAGCAGACGCTCTACCAGTTCGTCGACCCGTCCCAGCTGCGCGTCGCGACCGGGCACACGGCCGAGTTCTTCTCGGGCGAGGACCTCGCCCGCTTCCGGGCCCGCCTGCTCGAGGCGGTCACACGCAGCCTGCGCGACCCCGGGCTCCCGGTCGAGGTGGCCCGCCACCGGGCCGCCGTCGTCCTCGCGCTGCGGGCCGAGGGCTTCGAGGTCGACGACGCCGCGGTCACCGAGGCCACCAGGGTCGACGTCGAGGCCAGGTCCGAGCACGTGGCCGAGGCCGAGGCCGTCGCGGAGCTCGTCACTGCCCTGCCGGCGGGGCCCGCACCTGTCGACCTGCGTGAGGAGCAGGCGGCCGCCCTCGCCGTCGCTGGCCACGTCGACGAGGCGATCGACGCGTGGGACGAGGTGGTCGAGCGGCGTGCGGCCGACGACGGCGCGAAGGCGCCGGTCACGCTGCTCGCCGAGCTCGAGCGGTTCGCGCTCCTCGTCACGTGGCGACGATGGACGCACCCTGCGATCCGCGAGCAGCTCAACCGGGACCTGCGCTGGGCGATCCTCGATCTGCGCGTGCGCAGCTTCCGCCTCGAGCGCGGAGGGCCGGAGCACCTGAGGGCCCTCCACCTTCTCCAGCGCATCCACCTCGCCTCCGGGAGCAGCGTGGACGCGATCGGCACAGGACTCGACGACGCTGACGTCCGGCGCATCGGGGCCCTGCACCCGCACGTGCTGCCGCTGCTGCGGACGGCTGCGGCGGCAGCGCTCCGGACGGGACGGCTCACTGCGGGGCTGCGCCTGCTCGAGCCGCTCGAGCGGACGGCGTCCAGGCAGCTCGGGCCACGGCACCCCCTGACGCTGCACCTCCAGCTCGACATCGCCGAGGTCGCCGCTCTCCAGCGAGATGGCCGCAGGGCTGTGACGACGGCCTACCGCGCCCTGGTCGCCTCGATCGAGCTGCTGGGGCCGACGCACCCCGGCACGAGTCACGCCTGGGCGGTGTGGGCCCGTGCCAACGTCGCGGCGGGCGACGCCACGGTGGCGCGCGGCCCCGCGCTCACCCACCTCGACGAGCTCCACGGGCTCGCCGGTTCCGACGTCGCGCGGCTCGAGGTCGCGGCCGCCGTCGCCGAGGTCGAGATCGCCACCGGACGGCCCGACCTCGCGATCGCCCTGCTCGACGGCGTCCCGGCACAGGCCGCCGAGGCGCTCGGCCCCTCGGCCGACCTCGCGCGGCGCGCGCACCTGCTGCTGGGCCGTGCGCTGCTGGCCGCCGGACGCGCCGAGGAAGCCGTCGACGAGGCTCGCGCGGTGGTCTGGGCGTTCGCGCACCCGGACGGCAGCACCTGGGTGCACCGTTCGGCCCTGCTCCTGCTGGCCGAGGCGTGCGGGGCCGCCGGCCGACCGCACGAGGCCCTGGTCGTGCTCGACGCGATCGAGGACCTGCTCGACCCGCCGGAGCAGGAGGGTCTCGACGACGGCCCGGACGACGACCTCGCCCCGGGCCTGCGTCACGCGGTCGCGCAGCTGCGCACGCGCGCCGCGCGCGAGGTCAGGCGACCCGTCGCGAGGCCGCACCCGGACGACGTGCCGGTCGACCCCGAGGCCGCCGTGGCCGACCTCGAGCTGCGGGTGTGGCGCGACCGGGTGGTGCACGGCCCGAGCGACCGCAGCCCCGGCCCCCAGGACCTCGCGCACGCCTACGAGATGGTCGGCCGCGACACGGAGGCGCTCGAGCTGTACCTCGAGCTCGCGGGCTGTCGGGCGGTGCCGCCCGCCGTCGTCCCTCCGCTCCCCTGGCCGGCGCCGCTGGTCGAGCCCTACGGTGCGTACCGCAACGCGGTGTCCGTCCTGCAGCGGCTCGGCAGGGACGTCGACGCCGTCACCGTCGCGCGCGAGTGGTCGGCGCGGGTCGCGGACGACCCGGCTCGGCCGTACTCGCTGGCGGAGGCCGAGACGGCCGTCGCGGAGTCGCTGCTGCCACATCTGCCCGAGGACGCGTTCGAGGCAGCCGTCGCTCGGTGGCGCACCCTGCCCGACCACCATCCGAGCACGCGCTTCGGCGACCTGGCCACCCGGCTCGAGCGGGTCGCGAGCGCGGCCGCCCGCCGGCTCGGCCGCACGGAGCCGCGCTTCGAGCGCCCCGGGGGTGCGGCCCGCTGGGACCGCGACCCCGAGTGGCTCGCCCACTTCCGGGTCACCAGCACGGACGAGGACGGTCGCACGGTCGTGTGGACCTCGCAGGGACGCTTCGACGAGCACGGGAACCCGCTCCCGCTGCCGCACGACGACCCCCCGCCGTCCGCGCCCGGAGCGGCCGGACCGGACGCGGCGTCGGGGGACGCGGCGAGCGGTGGGCGGGCCGGCGGAACGGCGGACGGGGCTGCACCCGACCTCGACCGGCTGCGCGCCGAGGTCGCGGCGGCGAACGAGGCGCACGGCTGGTTCGCCGACGCGACCCTGGCCGCGCGTCGCGCCCTCGCGGCCGGGCTCACGGCGCACGGGCAGCACGACGCGGCCGCGACGGCGCTCGAGCAGCTGCTGCTCGACGAGGCCCGGCTGCACGGCCCCGACACGACCGCCGCGATCGAGGACCGGATGCTGCTCATCACCGAGCTCGCCCGGTCCGCCCGCACCGGCACCGCCATGTTCCACATCCAGCAGCAGATCGTCTCGGCCACACGCGCGTGCGGAGAGCTGAGCGCCGAGGCACTGGCGGCCCGGTACGTCCACGTGCAGCTGCTGCTCGCGACCGGTCGGCGCGACGAGGCCGTGACCTTCGCGGGTCCCCTCGTCGAGGACGCGCGCCGTGCGGTGCCGAGCCCCACGGTCGAGATGGTGCTGGCCGACCTCGCCGACCTGCGCGAGGCATGACGTGGCGGGGGTCGGGGCGGACTCAGCCGAGCGGATGAAGTTTCGAGCCGTGATCTGGCTCACACTCGCCGTGGCGCGTGCCGACAGTCACTATGGGTCGAGACCGCAGCACGACCCTCAGCACCTGCGCCGGAGGTCCGCGTGAGCACGAGCGAGGCGACCGCACCGCTGCTCGACCGCGCGATCATGCGGGTCTCGCGCACCAACCCGTGGATCTCCGCCGCCTCGCTCGCCGTGCTCGTCGGGCTCTGCTGGGTGATCGTCTACGCCTCGGGTGGCACGTACACCGCGACGCCCCACGTGTTCTACCTGCCGGTCATCCTCGCGACCGTGCCCTTCGGGCTTCGCGGCGCGCTCGTCACCGCCGTGGTGTCCGCCGTCGCCGTGGGGCCGTTCATGCCCGTCGACGTCGCGGCAGGGGTCGAGCAGCAGCCGATCAGCTGGGTCATCCGCGGGCTCGCGTTCCTCCTCATCGGTGCGGTCGCCTCGCTCTCCCTCGCGGTGCGGGAGAGGTTCCTCGACCAGCAGCTGAGCATCGAGCTCCGCGCAGCGATGCGTCGCAGCGCCGCGACCGGCCCCGGGGTGGACCTGGGGCTGCTCCCGGCGATCCCCGACGTGCTCGCGGGGCGCCGCTTCCACAGCGTCTACCAGCCGATCTTCTCGCTCAACGACGGCCGCCTCATCTCCGTGGAGGCGCTCACCCGCTTCGACACCGAGCCGGCGCGCACGCCGGACCTGTGGTTCGCCGCGGCGGCGGAGGTGGGGCTCGGCGTCGACCTCGAGCTCGCCGCGATCGAGGCGGCCCTCGAGGGTGCGGAGGCGCTCGGGCCGACCATCTCGTTGTCGGTCAACGCCTCACCCGCGACCATCGCCGACCCGCGTCTGCTCGAGATCGTCCGCGGCACGGCCCGTCGGATCACGGTCGAGGTGACCGAGCACGACGTCATCGAGGACTACCACCTGCTCGAGCAGCACTGCGGAGCCCTGCGCGCCGAGGGCGTGCGCATCGCCGTGGACGACGCGGGTGCCGGCGTCGCGAGCCTGCAGCACATCGTCCAGCTGACCCCCGAGGTCATCAAGCTCGACATGTCGCTCACCCAGCAGGTGGGCGAGAGCCCTCTGCGCCGCGCGCTCGCGGGTGCGCTCATCGAGTTCGCGCAGGCCAGCGGCGCCCTGCTGGTGGTCGAGGGCATCGAGGACGAGGACGACCTCGACGTCTGGACCTCGCTCGGGGCCCACGCGGCCCAGGGCTACCTCGTGGGTCGCCCGGGCCCGCTGCCCACGCTCCTGAGCAGCCCCCTCATCGCGCAGACGCGCACCCGCTGAGCCCTCGTCCCGCTCGCGACACCCCCGCGCACGACGACGGCCGCCGCAGCACGGGGCTGCGACGGCCGGCGGGACCGCCGAGGCGGTCGGAAGACTGCGGGGGCTCAGCCCTGAGGGGCGAGCATGAAGCCCGTGCCGTCGCCCGAGGGCGCGGCGTCGAGCTGCTGGTCGGAGAGCACGGTCGAGGTGCTCGGCTCGACGAAGACGCGTGCGCCCTCGGCCTCGATCACCTCGTCGCCGTCGACCGGGGCCGGCACGAGCGAGAGCTCGAAGCTCCCGACCTGCTGGCTCGACTCGGCGATGCGCAGTCCGCCCTCCTCGGGGAGACCGGCACGGTTCGCGATGTCCTGGACGGCGTGGCGGGCGTTGTCGGTCAGGGTGAGCATGGCTGCTCCTTCGGTGTTGCCGGGGGTGTCGCCCGAGCGTCGCCCGGGCGTCTCGGGCCTTTCCACCGTCACCACATCCGGGTGGCGGCGCAAGCGGGACCCCCGGGTGGTTTCACCCATCGGACGACCGCAGTCCGTTGGGCAAGACGGCCCGTGGCCCGTCGCATCGGTTCGACGCGGGCCCCGGCCATACCTGGCACAGTGGCCGCCGCAGCGGGCGCCCACCGCCGGGAGTGCCTGTGACCTGCGAACTTGCTCGAGGAGACCTCATGGCACGCGTACTCGTCACCGGATCCACCGCAGGTATCGGCCTCGAGACGGCGCGTCAGCTCGGCGAGCGGGGCCACGACGTCGTCGCGCACGCCCGCACCCCCGAGCGCGCCGCCGAGGTGCGCGCCGCCCTCCCGGGCCTCGCGGACGTCGTCGTCGGCGACCTGACGTCGCTCACCCAGACACGGCACCTCGCGGACCTCGCGCGAGGTGCCGGTCCGTACGACGCGGTGATCCACAACGCGGGGGTCGGCGGTGGCGCGCCCAGCCGCACGGAGACGGTCGACGGCCTCGAGCACATCTTCGCGGTCAACACCGTCGCGCCGTACCTGCTCACCGCGCTCATGGACCGACCCGCGCGCCTGGTGTACCTGACCTCGGGCCTCGAGTCCGACGGCACGTTCGAGCTCGACGACCTGCAGTGGACGCGGCGGCCCTGGGACGGGATGCAGGCCTACGCCGACTCCAAGCTGCACGACGTGATGCTCGCGTTCGCCGTCGCGCGCCTGTGGCCGGGCACGCTGAGCACCGCGGTGGACCCGGGCTGGATCAAGACCCGCCTCGGCGGCCCCGATGCGTGGGACGAGGTCGACGACGGCGCCGCGACCCAGGTGTGGCTCGCCACGTCCGACGACGACGCCGCGCGGGTCACCGGCGAGTACCTCAAGCGCCACGAGCTCCAGACACCCCACCCGCTCGCACGCGACGTCGCCGCGCAGGACGCCCTGCTCGTCCGCCTCGCCGAGCTCACGGGCGTGACCCTGCCGCGCTGAGGCCCGCGCGGCGGGGAGTGCTCACCCGCGACGGGACTCGTCGTCACCCTCGTCGTGCGGCACGAGACCCTCGGCGGTCTGCTCGCGCTCCTCGATCACGTCCTGACCCGGGCCGCTGAACGCCTTCGAGCGCTCGACCGCCTGGAGGCTTCCCGTGAAGAGCCGCGACGTGCGGTCGAGCCGGATCGTGTCGTGCTGCACGGGGGTCGCCGGTACCCGCGCGGCTGCGCCGTGCCCAGGCTCCGTGACCGGCTGCCCCTCGGGCGGCGTAGGGGCCCGCTGGTCGCGGCGGCGGCGCAGCGGCGCATCGGGCCCGCCCCCGCTCGGTGAGACGTCGCCGTCCTCCGGGGCCGTCCGGCCGACCGGTTCCGAGGACGTCCGGCCGACCGGACGCTCGTCGAGCGCCGACCACCGGGTGCGCGGCAGCGCCTCGGGGTGCTCGCGCTGGAGCCAGGCGACCAGCCCTTCGCGCACGTGGCACCTCAGGTCGAACAGGGTGGGGGCGTCGGCGGCACTCGCGAGAGCCCGCACGCGCACGTGCCCGCCCGTCGCCTCGGTCACCTGGAGCACGCCCACCCGGTGGTCCCACAGCTCGCTGTCCTGCAGCAGCCGGCCGAGCTCGGCCCGCATCGCGTCGACGGGCACGGCCCAGTCCAGGTCGAGCTCGACCGTGCCCAGCAGGTCGGCGGCCCGCCGGGTCCAGTTCTGGAAGGGCGTCTGCGTGAACCACGTGGACGGGAGGATGAGACGCCGGTCGTCCCACGCGTGGACCACGACGTAGGTCATCGTGATCTCCTCGACCCGCCCCCACTCGCCCTCGACCACCACGACGTCGTCGACGCGGATCGCGTCGGTGAAGGCGAGCTGGATGCCCGCGAAGACGTTCGCGAGCGTGCTCTGCGCGGCGAGCCCCAGCACGATCGAGGCGACGCCTGCGGACGCGAGCAGCGTCGCGCCGTAGGTGCGTGCACCCTCGAACGTGAGCAGCACGCCCGCGACCGCGCACAGGGCGAGCACCGCGACGGTGACCCGACGCAGCACGCTGACCTGCGTGCGCACCCGACGCGCGTGACGGTTGTCGGGCACGTCCGTGCGGTAGCGGGCCACGGCGGCGTCCTCGACCACGAACGCGAGCGCGCCGACGAGCCACGCGACCGAGACGATCAGGGCGATGAGCGCCACGTGGTCGACCGCCGGACGCCACGGGGTCGCGCCGTCGGAGACGATCCGCAGCGCGATCCACACGGCCACCGTCACGAGCACGAACCGGAGCGGACGCCGGGCTCGTCGCGAGAGGTTGTCGGCGAGCCACGTCCGCCGTCCGGCGGCGCGCACCACCGCCGAGACGACCTCGGCCAGGAGCAGCGCGAGCACCACGCCGGCGAGTGCCGCGAGCGCGACCGCCAGCACGGAGACGGTGCCGTCGACCACGTCGTCGGCCTCGACGGCGGGCGCGGTCGCGAGCGCGGCCCGGCCGGTCAGGTGGTTCAGCGTGAGGGGGAGCACGCGGTCAGACTAGGCCGAACGGGTGGCGGACGTCCCCCATCCGGCCGTCACCCGTTCGGAGCACCCCGCCGGCGCCAGGCCCGGCGCCTGCGCGCGACGCGACGGCGCGCGTCTCAGCCCTTGCGGCCGCGCGCCGCCTCGTACCGCGCGACGTGGTCGTCGACCGACGTCGAGGCGATGGTCGCGGCGATCAGCGGGAGGTCCAGGTCCTCGACGCGGCGGAACCGCACGCAGCTCTTGCCCATGTCGAGCGCGCGCCCGCCGGCCCACCGCTCGCGGAACGCGGACTCCTGGTCGGCGTACACGCCCATGAGGTACAGCGAGCAGTGGCGCTTCTGCGCGGCGAGCGACACGTACGACAACGGCTGCCCGTTGGAGGTGGTGGGGTACCGCTCGAGCGGGACGACCCAGCCGATCATCCCGAAGGCCATGGTCTCCGCGTACCCCTCGGGCATCGCGGCGTTCACCGCGTCACGGACGGTCGCCACCGTCGCCCGGCGCTCGGGCTCCAGCGTCGCGAGGTACTCCTCGGGCGTCGTCGCGTCGCTCTGCATGACCCGACGGTACGCGCCGCGGCGTCACCCGCGCGGAGGACGTCCCACCTCTCGGCGTGCGAGCCCCTGGAGCCGGGTCTAGCGTCCGGGACGAGGGCAGGCACCCGCCCTGACCGCTGACGAAGGAGTACCGCCATGGGCATCGGATCCATCATCGCCGCGATCGTCGTCGGCCTCATCATCGGCGCACTCGGCAGGCTGTTCGCGCCCGGGAAGCAGAACATCTCGATCCTCGTGACGATCATCGTCGGGATCCTGGCGGCCCTCCTGGGCACCTGGCTCGCAGGCGTGATCGGCGTCGAGGACACCGGCGGCATCGACTGGATCGAGCTCGCCATCCAGATCGGGCTCGCCGTGGTGGGCGTCACGATCGCCGCCAACCTGCTCGGCAGCCGTCGACGCGTCTGACCGCACAGCTCCCCCGACACCCGGTGCCCGGTGGCCTCACGCCACCGGGCACCGGCGCGTCCGCCCCCGGCCACCCGCGCACCCCTCGCCCGCTCCCCCGACTGTGGAGCGCTCCCGGCCCAGGTGGAGCGATACCCGTCCATGTGGAGCGTTCGCGGGGCCCTCGCCGGCGTGTCGCAGCCCGAAACGCTCCGCACCGGTGGCGGCGATGTTCGAAAGTGTTGATTCTCGTTGAACTGTGCGCGCTATGCTGGGGCCATGACATGGTTGGTCACCGGCGGCGCCGGCTACATCGGGTCCCACGTCGTCCAGGCCTTCCGTGCGCAGGGCCTGTCGGTCGCCGTCGTCGACGACCTCTCGAGCGGTCACGCCGAGTTCGTGCCCGACGACGTGCCGTTCGTCGAGGCCAGCATCCTCGACACGGTGCGTCTCGAGAAGTCGATCGCCGAGCACGGTGTCACGGGCGTGGTGCACCTCGCAGGGTTCAAGTACGCGGGCGTGAGCGTCCAGCGCCCCCTCCACACCTACGACCAGAACGTCGCGGGCACCGTCAGCCTGCTGCGCGCGATGGCCGACACGGGCGTGGGCCAGATCGTCTTCTCGTCGTCCGCCGCGGTCTACGGAACGCCGCACACGGACCTCGTCACCGAGCAGACGCCGACCCTGCCCGAGTCCCCGTACGGCGAGAGCAAGCTCGTGTGCGAGTGGGTGCTGCGCGACCAGGCGCGCGCGACGACGCAGGACGCCGTGCCGCTGCGGCACACCTCGCTGCGCTACTTCAACGTCGTGGGCTCGGGCAGCCCCGAGCTGTACGACACGAGCCCGCACAACCTGTTCCCCCTCGTGCTCGACGCCCTCGTCGAGGGGCGCACCCCGACCATCTACGGCACCGACTACGCGACCGACGACGGCACGTGCGTGCGGGACTACCTGCACGTGGCCGACCTCGCCCTGTCGCACGTCGCAGCCGCGCGCGCGCTCGAGGAGGGCCGCCCGCTCGAGCCGGTCTACAACCTCGGCAGCGGCGACGGCGTCTCGGTGCGGCAGATCATGACGGCGGTCGCCGAGGTCACCGGCATCGACTTCACGCCGCTCGAGGGACCGCGGCGGCCCGGGGACCCGGCCCGCATCGTGGCGTCGGGCGAGCTCGCGGCACGGGACCTCGACTGGCGCATGCGCCACTCGCTCGCCGACATGGTCGCGAGCGCGTGGCAGGCGCGGCAGGCGGCCGCCGGGGCCTGACGGCCGTCGTCAGGCGCGCAGCGCCCCGAGACGCGCCGCGACCTGCTCGAGCACGGTCTCGCTGCCGGCGTACGGCGCACCGTCCCGCGGCCAGTGCACGACGAGGTCCGTGAAACCGAGCTCGCGCGCACGGCCCACCGCGTCCTCGAACGCGTCGACCGACGCGAGCGCGTAGGTGGGTGAGGCGTCCACGTTCAGGTACCGGTCGATCGTCGCCGGGTCGCGCCCCGCTGCGGCCGCCACCTCCTCGAACCGCCCGACGAGGCCGGCCAGCCCGTCCCACCAGGCCGCGTCCGCGGCCCCGGGGCTGGCACCCTCCTCGACCGGCGGACCGTACGTCGCCCACCCCTGCCCGTGCCGCGCCGCGACGCGCAGCGCCCGCGGGCCGTTGGCGGCGACCACGAACGGCACCCGCGGTTCCTGGAGGCAGCCCGGGATCATCCGCGCCCCGTGCGCCTCGAAGTGCGTCCCGGTCCAGTCCGTGACCGGCTGCGTCAGCAGCAGGTCGAGCAGCGTCGTGAACTCCTCGAACCGTTCGGTGCGCACCCGGGTGGTCACCCGCGGGCCGAGGACGTCGGCGTCCCACCCCGTCCCGCCGGCCCCCAGGCCGAGCAGCAGCCGGCCGCCGCTCACGTCGTCGAGCCCCATGACGTCCTTGGCGAACGGCACCGGGTGGCGGTAGTTGGGGGACGCGACCCAGGTGCCGAGGCGGATGCGCTCGGTCGCGGTCGCCGCGGCCGCGAGCAGCGGGACGGTCGCGAGCCAGGGCTCGTCGGCCAGGCTCCGCCACGCGAGGTGGTCGTACGTCCACGCGTGGTCGAAGCCGTACTCCTCGGCCCGCCGCCAGCGCTCGCGGTCGGCGGCCCAGCGCTCCTGCGGCAGCAGGACGATCCCGAACCTCATGCGTCTCCTCAGGCCCAGCCCAGCTCGTGCAGGCGCTCGTCGTCGATGCCGAAGTGGTGCGCGACCTCGTGCACCACGGTGACCGCGACCTCCTCGACCACCTCCGCAGGGGTGTCGCAGATGGCGAGCGTGGGGTTGCGGAAGATGGTGATCCTGTCGGGCAGCTGGCCCGAGCCCCACCACTGGTCGCGCTCGGTGAGGGCGACACCCTCGTACAGGCCCAGCAGCTCCGGGTCGTCCTCGGGGGCGTCGTCCTCGACGAGCACGACCACGTTGTCCATCTGCGCGGCCAGCTCCGGTGGCAGCAGGTCGAGCGCGTCACGCACCGCGTCCTCGAACTCCGCGCGACCCATCTCGACCATGCGACCATCCTCCCAGCCCGACGGCGGCGCCCGGACGAGCATCGCCGTCGGACTCGCTTTGGAGATCGGGCGGCGAGCCTCTATGCTTCTCGAGGTCTTCGACGCTAGACGTCACGGGCGTCCTGAGACGGGGCCCCCATCGTCTAGCGGCCTAGGACCCCGCCCTTTCACGGCGGTAGCACGGGTTCGAATCCCGTTGGGGGTACGGACCGAGCACGTGGGAGAATGCATCACCTAGCAGTTCCGGACCTTGGTCCAACCAAGGCCCCGTAGCGCAGTTGGTTAGCGCGCCGCCCTGTCACGGCGGAGGTCGCGGGTTCAAGTCCCGTCGGGGTCGCTCGTCGCCCGCTCGGTCGCTCGACTGGTCGGGCGGCAGTGCAGGGCCAGATAGCTCAGTTGGTAGAGCGTTCGACTGAAAATCGAAAGGTCCGCGGTTCGAACCCGCGTCTGGCCACCTCGCAGCAGTCGCAGCCACGCCCCGGGAGTCCTCAGGACCCCGGGGCGTCGTCGTTCCTGGGCGCAGGCGTCGCCAGCACGGCCGGTCGCGACGCGACGCGCCGGTCCCGCCACCCACCGGGACCTTCCTCCGATTGCCGAACGGGGCCGGGACCGGTTGGCTGAGGGCGGGAGCACGCGGTGATCAGCGACCCGTGCCGCACCCCGATGACCACGAAGGACGTGATGACGTGAGCAGCACGTACGGACCCCCGGAGGACAGGCCGAGCCTGGGCGACCTCGTCAGCAACCTGTCGGAGAAGCTCTCGACGCTCGTGCGCGACGAGATCCGGCTCGCCAAGGCGGAGATGGCAGAGAAGGCCAAGCACGCCGCCATCGGGCTCGGGCTCTTCGCGGGCGCGGCCCTGCTCGGCTTCTTCGCGCTCGCCGTGCTCATCGCCACCGCCGTGCTCGGTCTCGCCGAAGCCGTCGCGCCGTGGCTCGCCGCACTGATCGTGGCCGTCGTCCTGCTCGCCGTGACCGCCGTGCTGGCACTTCTCGGCAAGCGCTCGCTCAGCCAGGGCATGCCGCCGACGCCGGAGAAGGCGCAGGCGAGCGTCAAGCAGGACGTCGAGGCCCTCAAGGAAGGACTGCAGTGATGAGCGGGGAGACGCCGCAGGAGATCCAGGCCCAGATCGCACGCACGCGCGAGGAGCTGCGCCTCACCGTCGACGAGCTCTCCGAGCGCCTCGACCCCCGCGTGCAGGCCGAGCGCGTGAGCGAGGACGTCAAGCTCGCCGTCGCGGACCTCAAGCGCAAGGTCACGGGCGAGGCGAAGCCCTACGGGGAGCGTGAGCCCGGAAAGGCGGGCTGGGTGGTGCTGGGCTCGGCCGCTGCGCTCGTCCTGGCGCTCGGCGTCAAGATCCTGCGGCGCTGAGCCGCCAGGTCAGGAGCGCGACTCGTCAGCCCGCGGCGCGCTGCTGCCGGGGGACGTCGAGCAGCTGGTGCACCTCGTCGGCGGGATAGCGCCGGTGACCGCCCAGCGTCCTGACCGAGGGGATCTTCCCCGCCTCGGCCCAGCGGGACACCGTCTTGGGGTCGACGCGAAAGAGGGCCGCGACCTCAGCCGGGGTCATCAGCACCTGACCGTCGTGCGTGCTCATCCGGGTCTCCCTCCATTCGGGCGCGGGACGCGCGTTCCTCGCGATGCTGCCAGGTGTACCAAACCGGCGCACTCCGGGCGGGCGCTCGCCACGTGACGCGCCGGACGGATTCCGTGATCGACTCGGTGCGCCACGGCCGCGACGCGTCGGACGTCTGGGCCGAACGGGTGAAGACCGTCGTCGTCCGGCCTCCTGCGACGGATTCCGGCGCATCCGGCAGCGACCGGTCCGTGGGACGGTGCGTCCACCGTCGCGTCCGGCGAACCGGCACGGAGCCGCTCCGCCGGCGCTCTGACCTCGCGGGTCGCCGGAACAAGCATCGGCCCTGTAGCGTTAGGACCACGACAGACACAGCACCCCGGGGCCGCACGTGACACACGGTGCCGCCCCGCTTCTACGTCAGAGGGGGTCGGTGCCATGGGGCGCGGCCGTCAGAAGGCTAAGCAGACCAAGGTGGCGCGCGAGCTCAAGTACTCGAGCTACGAGCCCAACTACCGGGCCCTCGAGCAGGAGCTCGCGTCCGGTGGCGGACGCCGCAGCGACCTCGCGACGGACACGCGCGAGCCCGCGGACGACGAGGTCGACCCCTACGGGACGTGGCCGGACGACCGCTGACGTCACCTCGGCCACCTCGCACGTGCACCGGCGCCCCTGACGGGGGCGCCGATCCGTCACGGCTCCTTGCCGTGCCGCCTGCGCGCGGCGAGCCAGGGGGCCGAGCGGATCAGACCGTGCGGTAGGTCCCGTCGAGCCGCACGGCTCCGGCGTGCACGCCCTTGGTCCCGCGCACCACGTCGGGGCCCACGGCGCCGTCGTCCGCGTGCACCTCCCCGAGGACCCAGCTCGGGACCCCCGCGTCGGCGAGCTGGGCGAGCGCCGCGTCGGCACCGTCCGCGCCCACCACGGCGACCATCCCGACGCCCAGGTTGAGGGTTGCCTCGAGGTCAGCCCACGGCACCTGGCCCAGGCCGCGCACCAGCTCGAACACGGGCGGGACCACCCACGACCCGCGATCCACCCGGGCGAGCGCCCCTGCGGGCAGCACGCGCGCAAGATTGGCCGCGAGGCCTCCGCCGGTCACGTGCGAGAAGGCGTGCACCTGCGCCGCCGCCGTGCGCGCGAGGGCGAGGCACGGCTTGGTGTAGAGCCGGGTCGGCTCGAGCAGCTCGAGACCCAGGGCGCGACCGAGCTCGGGTACCTCCCGCTCGAGGCCCCAGCCCGCCACCTCGATCACTCGCCGCACGAGCGAGTAGCCGTTGGAGTGCAGACCGGACGACGCCATCGCCAGGACGACGTCGCCCTCCCGCACGCGCTCCGGGCCCAGCAGCTCGTCGGCCTCGACCACGCCCGTCGCGGCACCGGCGACGTCGTACTCGTCCGGGGCCAGCAGGCCCGGGTGCTCGGCCGTCTCCCCGCCCACCAGCGCGGTACCGGTCTCGGCGCACCCTCGCGCGATGCCGCGCACCACGTCGGCCACGCGCTCAGGCACCACGCGGCCCGTCGCGATGTAGTCGGTCATGAACAGCGGCTCGGCGCCCACGACCACGATGTCGTCCACGACCATGCCCACGAGGTCGATGCCGATCGTGTCGTGCACGTCGAGCGCCTGCGCGATCGCGACCTTGGTGCCCACGCCGTCGGTCGAGGTGGCGAGCAGGGGCCGCCGGTAGCGCGTGAGGGCCGTCGCGTCGAACAGGCCCGCGAACCCGCCCACGCCACCCAGCACCTGCGGACCGTGCGTCGCGCGCACCGCGTCCTTCATGAGCTCGACCGCGCGGTCCCCCGCCTCGGTGTCGACCCCGGCCGAGGCGTACGTGACCCTCGTCGTGCCGCTCACGGCCGGCCCAGCGCGTCGGCGCCACCGGTCGCAGGAAGCAGGTGGGCGAGACCGTCCTCGGGCTGCCCCAGGGGGAGCTCGCTCTGCTCGGTGAGCACGGTCGCGATGCGCTGCGCCGGTGGCAGCTCGATCGGGTAGCGGCCGGTGAAGCACGCCGTGCACAACCGCGAGGACGGCTGCTCGGTCGCCGCGACCATGCCCTCGAGCGAGAGGTAGCCGAGCGAGTCCGCGCCGATCGAGCGGCCGATCTCCTCCGGGCTGAGCCCCGTCGCGATGAGCTCGGCGCGCGACGCGAAGTCGATCCCGTAGAAGCACGGCCACATCACGGGCGGCGCCGAGATACGCACGTGCACCTCGGCCGCACCCGCCTCGCGCAGCATGCGCACGAGCGCACGCTGGGTGTTGCCGCGCACGATCGTGTCGTCCACGACCACGAGGCGCTGACCCCGGATCACCTCGCGCAAGGGGTTGAGCTTGAGCCGGATCCCGAGCTGGCGCAGCGTCTGCGACGGCTGGATGAAGGTGCGTCCCACGTAGGCGTTCTTGGTCAGGCCCTGCGCGTAGCGGATCCCCGACTCCGCGGCGTAGCCGATCGCCGCCGGCGTCCCGGACTCGGGCACGGGGATCACGATGTCCGCGTCGACGGCGTGCTCGCGTGCGAGCGCACGGCCCATCTCGACGCGAGCGGCGTGCACCGAGCGACCGGCGATCGTCGTGTCGGGGCGCGCGAGGTAGATGTACTCGAACGAGCAGCCCGTGGGAGTGGCGGGGGCGAACCTCGTGCTGCGCAGGCCCTCGGCGTCGATCGCGATGAGCTCGCCCGGCTCGACCTCGCGGACGAGCGACGCACCGACGATGTCGAGGGCAGCCGTCTCGCTCGCCACGACCCAGCCGCGCTCGAGCCGACCGAGGACGAGGGGGCGCACGCCGTGCGGGTCACGTGCGGCGTACACCGTGTGCTCGTCCATGAAGACGAGGCAGAACGCACCGCGCAGGCGCGGCAGCACCTCGAGCGCCGTCGCCTCGAGCGTGTGGTCCGGGTCCCCCGCGAGCAGCGCCGTCACGAGCGCGGTGTCCGTCGTGTTGCCCCGCGCGAGCTCACCGCGGCGCTGGGAGCCGTAGCGCTCGGCGACGAGGTCGATGAGCTCGTCCGTGTTGGTGAGGTTCCCGTTGTGCGCGAGGGCGACCGTGCCGCCCGCCGTCGGGCCGAGCGTGGGCTGCGCGTTCTCCCACACCGACGCCCCGGTGGTCGAGTAGCGGGTGTGCCCGATCGCGAGGTGGCCGGTGAGGGCGTTGAGCGCGGTCTCGTCGAACACCTGCGAGACGAGGCCCATGTCCTTGTAGACCAGCAGCTGCTCACCGTTGGATGTGGCGATGCCGGCCGACTCCTGCCCGCGGTGCTGCAGGGCGTACAGGCCGAAGTAGGTGAGCTTGGCGACCTCCTCGCCGGGCGCCCAGACCCCGAAGACGCCGCAGGCGTCCTGGGGGCCCTTCTCACCGGGCATGAGGTCGTGCGTCAGTCGTCCGTCGGGGCGGGCCACGTCGCCATGGTCGCACACCCGCGGACGCCCGACAGCACCGGGGCCGAAGGCTGGGACAACGCCCGCACGCTCCGCGACGCACGGCGGAGCGGGACCACGCTCAGCGCCGCGCGCGCTCCACCAGCACGGCGACGAGGGCCCCGAGCAGGGCTGCGACGACGACGCCCACGAGGGCCACGAAGACCGCCACGGGAGCCATCCCCAGGCCGGCATCCCCCTCCGACGGCCACAGCAGCACGAGCAGGAGCCCCACGACCAGGCCGACGAGGCCGCCGGTCACCACCCACGCCCGGTAGCGCGGGACCCGGCGCACCACGGCCTCGCCGACGACGCGCGGCTCGGCGGGGGTCTCGTCCGCGGGGCGCTCGTCCGTGGGGCTCTCGTCCGCGGGCCCGGGGGCAGGGGTCTGGTCGCTCACCCTCGGACCGTACTCACACCGGGACCCCGCCCGCGAGCCGCGGACGGGGTCCTGGTGCACGTCACGGGTCGTCGTCAGACCCGCTCAGTCGTCAGGGGCGCCACCAGCCCGCGAACAGCCACCAGAGCCAGCCGAACAGCTTGCGCAGCAGCTGCTCGAGCCACGAGCCCTCGGGCTCGTCGACCTCGGCCACGGGCACGTCGAACGACGTCGTCGTCCCGGTGCCCTCGACCTCGACGGTGACCACGAGGTCACCCTCCGGGGTGCCCTCGGGCACCGTGAAGGTGACCTCGGCGCGGCCCACCTCGTCGGTCGTGTCGACGATCGTCGGGTCGATCGGTGCGGTCGCGACGACCTCCCCGGCCACCGTCAGGCTCACCTGCGGGTCGGCGGGCTGCGCCGTGCTGAACAGCAGCGAGGACAGCGCCACGGTCACCTCGTCACCCGGCAGGTAGCCGCCCTCGGGGGCGTCGACCTGCACGCCCACGGCCCGCTGCGCGGTGTCGGGGCTCACGGGTGAGAACTCGGCCATGTAGTCGACGAACGCCTGGAGGTCGACGCGGCCCGAGTCGGCCACGTCGGTGCCCTCGGCGAGCGTGGCGAAGTTGTCGCCACCCGAGGCCAGGAAGGAGTTCGCGACCACGCGGTACTCACCAGCGGGGTCGAGGGCGGTGCCGTCGACCACCACGTCCTGCACACGCTCGCCCTCCGCTGCGGTCGGGTCGTACGTGTACGTGAGACCCGCGACCCCGAGCTTGAGGAACGGACGGCTCGCGCCCGCGGGCTGCCACTGCTCCTCGAGCACCTGGACCACCTGCTCGCCCGTGAGGGTCATCGTCACCAGGGTGTTGGCGAACGGCTGGACCGACGCCGCCTCCTGGTAGGTGACGTTGCCGTCCGGGTCGTCCTCACCGGTCGAGGCGTAGGTGAGGTCCGCACGCAGGCCGCCGGGGTTCATGAACGCGATCTGCGCCCCGTTGTCCTGGGTGGCCCACAGCTGGACGTCGGCCACGAGGTTCCCGAGGGTCGACTCGCCGCCCCGGTTCTCGCTGCCGTCGCTCTGGCGCGCACGCGTCACGTCGGCCGTGATCTCGCCGAGCGAGACCGAGCCGAGCTCGTCGGCCGCGGCGACCGCCTCGTCGACGATCGCCTGGACCTCGGCGTCGGGCTCGAACGCCCCGGCGAGGGGGATGACCTCGCCCGCCTGCTCCACCACGTCACCGGTCTCGGTGTCGACCGTGAGCGCGACGCGGCCCAGGGCCTCGCCGTACTCACCGGCCTGGACCACGGTGCGGATCTCGCCGTCCACCTCGACCTCGTGCGCGAGCTGCACGTGGGTGTGACCGCCGAAGATCACGTCGACGTCGTCGACGCCCGTCACGATCTGCCCGAAGGCGTCGTCCCCGACCACGTCCTCGAGGGCCGAGCCGGACGCTCCCTCGTGGACCAGCAGGACGACGACGTCGGCCTCGCCGTTCGCGTCGTCCCCGTCCGTGAGGGCGGCCGTGACGCGGTTGACCTCGTCGACCACGGGACGCACCTCGAGCGACGCGATGCCGGCGGGCGTCACGAGGCTCGGCAGGTCCTCGGTGACGGCACCGACGAACCCGACGTCGACGCCGTCGACCTCGGTGACCCAGGCCTCCTCGAAGGCAGGCTCACCCGAGTCGCGGTCGTACACGTTGGCCGCGAGGTACGGGAAGTCGGCGAGGTCGAGCACGCGGTCGTCCAGGTCGTCGCGACCCTGGTCGAACTCGTGGTTGCCCAGGGCCGAGACGTCGAGGCCCATGGCGTTGAGCGCCTCGATCGTCGGGGTGTCCTGCTGGACGAACGAGACGAAGGTCGACGCGCCGATGTTGTCGCCCGCCGAGGCGAACAGCGTGTTCGGGTTGGCGGCGCGGAAGCTGTTCACCGCACCCGCGAGCACCGCGGCCCCGGCGGCGTCGCGGTCGGCGACGAGGCGGCCGTGGAAGTCGGTGATGCCGAGCAGGTCGATGTCGACCGTGCCGTCACCGCCCGAGCCCTCGGCGCCCAGGCCCACGAGGATCGGGTCGTGGTCCGAGGCCCGGTAGACCGTGCCGGCCTCGGCCTGCGGGAACGCGCCGTAGTACTGGTAGCCGAACCACTCCTCGGCGTTGATGTCCCACACGTCGGCGCCGGTCACACGCGCCGCGAAGGACGGCGTGCCGAGCGCGTGGTCGAGCGAGCCCTGCTCGCCGTCGAAGGTGTAGGTGTACTCGCCCGGAGCGTGCTGCGCGACGAGGTCCACGAACCCGGCCGCGGCGAACGCCGCCATCGGGTCCTCCTGGCTGTAGGAGTTCGTGTCGCCGAGCACCGCGACGTCCTCGACGCCCGTGCCCGCCTGGATCTCGGCGACGAGGTCGATGACGGCCTCGGCCTGCTCGACGCGCTCCGCGTTGAACTGCCCCTGGCCGTCGGCCGGCTCCTCGCCGTCGCCGCCCTTGGACTTGAAGTGGTTCGCGACCACGGCGAGCTCGCTGCCCTCGCCCGCGGGCGTGGTGAAGACCTGGGCGATCGGCTCACGCGCGATGTCCCAGACCTCCTCGTCGACGTCCGTGAGGCTCTCGCCCACGGGCGTGACCGACGCCGTGCGGTAGATGAGTGCGTTCATGATGACGTCGGTGTCCGGCGCGCCTTCCCCCACGAGCGCGGCGGGCGTGGGCACGTAGGCCCACTCCTCGGCGCCCGCGAGCCCGTTGAGGCCCGCGACCAGGTCGGCGAGCGCGACGTCGGGCGTCCCGTCACCGAAGTGCACCGAGTTCTCGATCTCCTGGAGCGCGACGACGTCGGCGTCGAGCGCGGTGATCGCGGCGAGGATCTTCGGCTTCTGGAGGTCGAACTGCGCCTGGTTGCGCGCGCCGCGCGCGTCGCCGTCGTCCTCGGTGAAGGTCGTGAAGTAGTTGAGCACGTTGAAGCTCGCGACCGTCAGGTCGCCGCCGACGGCCTCGGGCGCCTCGGGACGCGGGTTGAGCTCGGTGAAGCCGGCCTTCTCGTCGGCAGGGGTGCTCGCGTCGATCGGCGTGGTGGGCTGCAGCCGCCACTCGTCGAAGCCGTAGTGGAGCACGTAGGGCAGGCCCTCGAGCTCGGCCCCGTCGCCCACGCGCACCGGGTCGTCCGCCGTCAGGTACGGCTGGGTGGCGCCGGTGACCTGCTGGCTGCGGCCGTCGTCGAGCAGCAGCCGACGCGCGGCGTTCTCCGCGGCGATCGCGTCGGCCTCCGCGCCCGGCCGGGCGAGCTCGGTGCTCTTGACCGGAAGGGTGTCGCCCGCGCTGAGCCACACCGTGCCGTACCGGTCGACCTCGTGCGTCGAGGCCACGAGGTAGTCCCCCTCGGGGGCGACGAGCATGCCCTCGTACTGCTCGCGCTCGTCACCCAGCAGGGTGTCCGGCAGCGCGACCGGCGCCGGCAGGTCCGCCGTGCCGGTCACGGTCACCGAGGTGCTGCCGCTGCTCGCGTTGAGCTGCGTGAGCCCGAAGTACTCGGACGCGCGGCCGGTCACGGTCACCAGGTCGCCGATGCCGGCGTCCGTGGTGCGGTTGCCGAGGTAGACGAAGACGGCGTCCGAGGCGCCGGGGGTCGCGTCCTCGGCACCCCCCGAACCGGCCGTCTGGACGTACAGGCCCCGGTAGCCGCCCGTGGTGTGGTCGGCCGTGACGACGCCCTCGACGGTGACCGTCTGGCCGTCGATCGGGGTCGCGTCGCCGGTGCCCTGCACGTCGGCGATCGCGACCGTGTCGGCAGCGACGGCGGGTGGGACGAGGACGGCGGTCAGCGCGAGCGCGCCTGCGGCCGAGAGGGGGACGAGGCGCCGGGTGGGGCGCCGGACGTGGTGCATGGGAAGGACCTCCAGGGGGTCGCATGCGCGGGTGCAGGCACCGGTGGGCGCCCTGACGCGCTGCACGCTAGACCCGGGAGGGTGAAGAAATCCAGATCCTCTGTGACGTCCGTCACGGGCTCGTTGACGACCGTTCAGCTGCTGGACGGTTCGTCCACCTGCCGGTCACGGGACGGAGCGCGACGACCCCCGAGTTCGCACTCCCGCAGCGAGTTCGCACTCCCAGGGGTGCGAACTCGGCGCGCGCGTGCGAACTCGGCCCCTCAAGGGCGTCGGCGGGCGGCCGCGAGCGGCAGCCACGGGCTCAGGTCCGCGCGCTCCCCGGACGCGCGCACGCGCGCTTGCCCGACGGCGTCCGCCCAGGTCAGGTCACCCGCCACGAGCGCGAGCCACGTCGCGGGGTCCGTCTCGACCACGTTGGGCGGCGTCCCGCGGGTGTGACGAGGACCCTCGACGGCCTGGACCGCGCCGTCGGGCGGGACCCGCACCTCCACGGCGTTGCCGGGAGCGATCGCCGCGAGCTCCTCGAGCGTGAAGCGCACCGCGGTGCGCACCACGTCACGCGGGGCGCCCTCGGGCCCCGCCCGGTGCCACTCCTCGACGGCCGCACGCCCGGCGCGCAGGTCCGTCCGCCTCCGCGGTGGCACCGCTCAGACGACGCCGAGCGCGAGCATCGCGTCCGCCACACGGCGGAAGCCCGCGATGTTCGCACCGACCACGTAGTTGCCCGGGGCGCCGTACTCGTCGGCCGTCGCGGCACACCGGTCGTGGATGCCCACCATGATCTCGGCGAGCCGCTCCTCGGTGTGCTCGAAGCTCCACGAGTCCCGCGACGCGTTCTGCTGCATCTCGAGCGCCGACGTGGCCACGCCACCGGCGTTGGCGGCCTTGCCCGGGCCGAACAGCACGCCCGCCTCCTGGAGCAGCGCGACGGCGTCGGGCGTCGTCGGCATGTTGGCGCCCTCGGCCACGGCCACCACGCCGTTCTCGAGCAGGCGCTTGGCGTCCGCACCCGTGAGCTCGTTCTGCGTCGCGCACGGGAGCGCGACCTGGGCCGGGACGTCCCAGATGCTGCCGTCGGTCACCACGCGCGCGTGCGGACGCTCGGCCACGTAGTCGGCCGCACGGCCGCGCCGTACCTCCTTGACCTCCTTGAGCAGCGCGAGGTCCACACCGTCCTCGTCCACCACGTAGCCCGACGAGTCGGAGAACGTGACGACCTTGGCCCCGAGCTGCTCGGCCTTCTCGATCGCGTAGATCGCGACGTTGCCGGCGCCCGAGACCGACACACGCTGCCCGGCGAGCGACTCGCCGCGGGTCTTGAGCATCTCCTCGGCGAAGAGGACCGTGCCGTAGCCGGTCGCCTCGCGACGCACGAGGGAGCCGCCCCAGGTGAGGCCCTTGCCCGTGAGCACACCCGACTCGTAGCGGTTGGTGATGCGCTTGTACTGGCCGAACAGGAAGCCGATCTCGCGGCCGCCCACGCCGATGTCGCCCGCGGGCACGTCGGTGTACTCGCCGAGGTGCCGGTACAGCTCGGTCATGAACGACTGGCAGAAGCGCATGATCTCGCCGTCCGACCGGCCACGCGGGTCGAAGTCCGAGCCGCCCTTGCCGCCGCCGATCGGCATGCCCGTGAGCGCGTTCTTGAAGATCTGCTCGAAGCCGAGGAACTTCACGATGCCCAGGTACACCGACGGGTGGAACCGCAGGCCGCCCTTGTACGGGCCGAGGGCCGAGTTGTACTCGACGCGGAACCCGCGGTTGATCTGCACGCGACCGGCGTCGTCGACCCACGGCACGCGGAAGATGATCTGGCGCTCGGGCTCGCAGATGCGCTCGAGGACCGCGGCGTCGGCGTAGTGCGGGTGCTTCGCGAGCACCGGGCCGAGGCTGTCGAAGACCTCGCGGACGGCCTGGTGGAACTCCGCCTCACCGGGGTTGCGGCGCAGCACCTGCGCGAAGACGGGCTCGAGGTTCTGGTGCATCGGGTTCTCCTGGATCGGGAACCACGCCGTCGGCGTGGGGGTTCGGGGGGGCTCAGCCGAACAGGCGCGGAAGGGTGCCGCGCCAGGCCCGGTCGAGCTCGCTCAGCGGGATGTCGAAGAGGTCCTGGACCTCGAGCGAGGGGCCGGCCGCACCGGCGTCCTCGTCCGAGGTGTCATCGGTGACGCCGATGCGCAGGTACGGGACGCCGCGGGCGGTGCACATGTCGACGAAGCGCACCTCCTCCGAGCGCGGGACGGCCACCAGCGCGCGCGCCGCGGACTCGGCGAAGAGGGCCTCGAACGGGGTGACCTCGTCGCGCTCGCACAGCTCGGCGAGCTGCACGCGCGCACCCGTGCCGTAGCGCAGGCACGCCTCGACCAGCCCCTGCGCGAGCCCACCCTCGGACAGGTCGTGGGCCGCGTCCACCAGGCCGTCGCGCGAGGCGTTGACGAGGATCGCGGCGAGGCTGCGCTCGGCCGCGAGGTCCACCCGCGGCGGGGTGCCGCCCAGGTGGCCGTGCACGACGTCGGCCCATGCCGAGCCGTCGAGCTCGCCGCGCGTCGTGCCGAGCAGGTAGATCGCCTGGCCGGGGGTGCGCCAACCCGACGGCGTGGCCCGCGCGACGTCGTCGAGCACGCCGAGCACACCCACCACGGGAGTGGGGTGGATCGACGAGTCGATCGTGCCCGGCTCACCGGTGCCGTTGTAGAGCGACACGTTGCCGCCCGTGACGGGGACGGACAGGGTGAGGCACGCGTCCGCGAGCCCCTCGATCGCCTGGACGAGCTGCCACATCGCGTCCGGGTCCTCGGGTGAGCCGAAGTTCAGGCAGTCCGTGACCGCGAGCGGCCGGGCGCCGACGGTCGCGACGTTGCGGTACGCCTCGGCGAGCGCGAGCTGGGCGCCCGCGTACGGGTCGAGCTTGGCGTAGCGCCCGTTGGCGTCGGTCGCGAGCGCGACGCCCAGGCCGGTCTGCTCGTCCACCCGCACCACGCCGCCGTCGTCCGGCTGGGCCATCGCGGTGTTGCCCTGGACGAACCTGTCGTACTGGTCGGTGACCCAGGCGGGGCTCGCGAGGTTCGGCGAGGCGACCAGGCGCAGCAGGGTCGCGCGCAGCTCGTCGCCCGAGGCCGGGCGCGGGTAGCGCGCGGCGCCCGCGGGACCGCTGATCGTGTCGGCCTGGAGCCCGTCCATCCAGCCCGGGCGCGCGTACGGCCGGTGGTAGACCGGACCCTCGTGCGCGACCGTGCGCGGGTCGACGTCGACGATGCGGTGGCCGTGGTGGTCGATCGTGAGCCGGCCGGTGCCGGTGACCTCGCCGATCACCGCGGTCTCGACGTCCCAGCGCGAGGTGATCGCGAGGAACTCGTCGAGCTTGTCCGGCCGCACCACGGCCATCATCCGCTCCTGGGACTCCGACATGAGGATCTCGCCCGCGGTGAGCGTCGGGTCGCGCAGCAGCACGTTCTCGAGGTCCACGTGCATGCCGCCGTCGCCGTTGGAGGCGAGCTCGCTCGTGGCGCACGAGATGCCGGCGGCGCCCAGGTCCTGGATCCCCTCGACCACCTTGGCGGCGTAGAGCTCGAGGCAGCACTCGATGAGCACCTTCTCCATGAACGGGTCGCCCACCTGGACGCTGGGCCGCTTGGAGGGCTTGGTGTCGTCGAACGTCTCGGACGCGAGGATCGAGGCGCCGCCGATGCCGTCGCCACCCGTGCGCGCACCGAACAGGACGACCTTGTTGCCGGCCCCCGAGGCGTTGGCGAGGTGGATGTCCTCGTGCCGCAGCACGCCCAGGCACAGGGCGTTGACCAGCGGGTTGCCCTGGTAAGCGCCGTCGAAGACGAGCTCGCCGCCGATGTTCGGCAGGCCGAGCGAGTTGCCGTAGCCGCCCACGCCCGCGACCACGCCGTGCACCACGCGCGCCGTGTCCGGGTGGTCGACCGCGCCGAAGCGCAGCTGGTCCATCACGGCGACGGGGCGCGCGCCCATCGAGATGATGTCGCGCACGATCCCGCCGACGCCGGTCGCGGCGCCCTGGTACGGCTCGACGTAGCTCGGGTGGTTGTGGCTCTCGACCTTGAACGTGACCGCCCAGCCGTCGCCGACGTCGACGACACCGGCGTTCTCGCCGATCCCGACGAGCAGGTGCTCGCGCATCGCGTCGTTCGTCTTCTCGCCGAACTGGCGCAGGTGCACCTTGGACGACTTGTACGAGCAGTGCTCGGACCACATGACGGAGTACATCGCGAGCTCGGCGGCCGTCGGGCGCCGCCCGAGGAGGTCGACGATGCGCTGGTACTCGTCGTCCTTGAGGCCCAGCTCGGCGTACGGGAGCGCGGTCTCAGGGGTGGCTGCGGCGCGCTCGACCGTGTCGACGTTCTGCTCGACGGCGGCGCGGTCAGGGGTGGTGGTCATCGATTCCCTACCGGAAGGGCCACGGGGACGCGGCCCAGGCTACCCGCGCCCTCGGGACAGGCGATCGGCCGTCTCGCCGTCGAGGCGACGGCCCCGCCAGGATGGGCGGATGACCCGATCCCGCACGCGCCCGGTCGTGGCACTGCTCGCCGCCGCCCTCCTCGCGACCGCGGCCTGCACCGCTCCGGACCGGGACGGTACGGGCGCGACCGCGACGCCGTCGGGCACCGGCGCGCCGGACCGGGCCGCCACGTCGACGCCCACGCCCTCGGCCGCCGTGGAGCCGTCCACGGCCGAGCTGCGCACCGCGGCCGACGACGTCGTGCCGGGGCTGGGCGTCGTGGCCGGCGAGGGGCTCACGCGCGGGCCCGACGACGTGGACGCCGAGGGGATGCGGACGCTCACGTGGACCACGCGTGGCGGACCGGTGGCCGACGTCGCCGTCGCCGCGGCCGTGCACCTGGTCGCGGCCGACGGCTGGACCCTGGACCTGCACGACGACGGCTCCGTGGTCGCCCGCGACGCGGACGGTGTGGCCCGCGTGGGCGTGGCCCCGCCCACGGGCGTGGCCGCGGACGGCGCGCCGGATCCCCTCGTGGTGCACGAGCTCCGGACCGAGGACGTGCTGACGCTCACGCTCAACGCCGGTGGCGTGGCCGACGACGCGACGATCGGCGACGTCGATCTCACGCTGCGGGTGGGCACCGCGGCGCTCGTGAGCGCGGACTGGGGCGATCGTGAGGGCGGCCGGTCGCTCGCCGTCGTGCCGACCGCGTGGGCCCGCGGGGGCCACGAGGCGGCGCTCGAGCTGCTGCGCGCGCAGCTGCACGCGGCGGAGCCCGAGACCACCTCCGCGGTGATGGACGACCAGCTGGTGTGCCACAGCGTCGGCGCGCCGGACAAGGAGAGCTGGAACCTCGAGCCGTGGCGGCCCGACGTCGGCCTGCTGGGCGTGCTCGCCGCGGCCTGCAACCCCACCTGACCTGCGAGGATCGCCCGATGACCGACGCCACCGACGCCGCCGGGCAGCACCGCGGCCCCCGCGAGCGCGAGATCACCTCCCCCGTCGACCTGTGCACCCCGCGCGGCCGGCTGGACCCCGACGCGGTCGGCTGGACCCGCCGGCCGTTGCACCGGACCGCGCTGCGCGGCTGGGGGCGCGGCAAGCGCTGGGAGTACTGGGGCCTGATGACACCCACCCACGTCGTCGGGCTCACCGTCTCGAGCCTGGACTACGCGGCCCTGCACCAGGTCTGGGTGCTCGACCGCGCGACGGGCACCGAGGTGGACGCCGTCGGCGTGGTGCCCCTCGCCCGCGGCGCGCAGCTGCCCGACACGCTCGACGAGGGTCCCGCCGTGGGGGTCGCGCGCGACCTGGCGCTCAGGTTCGAACCGGTGGACGGCGGCACCCGCCTGCGCGCCCGCACGCCGCGCGTCGAGCTCGACCTCGTGGCCGAGCGGCCCGCGGGGCACGAGGCCATGGGCGTCGTCGTGCCGTGGAGCCCGCGGCTGTTCCAGTACACGGTCAAGGACGTCGCGCGTCCGCTGCGCGGCTCGCTCACCGTCGACGGCGTGACGGTCGCCGTCGACGACGCGTGGGCCGTCCTCGACCACGGTCGCGGGCGCTGGCCGTACGCCATGCGCTGGAACTGGGGCGCGGGAAGCGGGGTGGTCGAGGGTCGCGTCGTGGGCGTGCAGGTGGGCGGACGGTGGACGGACGGCACGGGCTCGACCGAGAACGCGCTCGTCGTGGACGGACGGGTCCACAAGAACGGTGACGAGCTGGTGTGGGAGTACGACCGAGAGGACTGGACCGCGCCCTGGCACGTGCACGACGCGGCGCGCGAGCGCGTCGACCTGACGTTCACACCGTTCCACGAGCGGGCCGCGCGCACCGACCTGCTCGTGGTCGCGAGCGAGACCCACCAGTGCTTCGGCACCTGGCACGGCTGGATGACGGCCGACGACGGCGAGCGCGTGCGGGTGGACGGCGTCGAGGGCTGGGCCGAGGAGGCCCGCAACCGCTGGTGAACGCTGGTGGCGCGCGGGCGTGAGCAGCACACTGGGCGCCATGGACCTGCCGGTGATGCCGCCCGTGAAGCCGATGCTCGCGAAGTCCGTGCCGACCATCCCGGCCGGTCAGAGCTACGAGCCCAAGTGGGACGGCTTCCGCGCGATCGTGTTCCGTGACGGCGACGAGGTCGAGATCGGCAGCCGCAACACCAAGCCCATCACGCGGTACTTCCCCGAGGTGGTCGCGGCCGCCCTGCGCGAGCTCCCCGAGCGCTGCGTGGTCGACGGCGAGATCGTCATCGCCTCGGCCGACGGGAGCGGGCTCGACTTCGAGGCGCTGCTCCAGCGCATCCACCCGGCCGACTCGCGCGTGCAGCTGCTCGCCCGCGAGACGCCCGCGGTGCTGGTCGCCTTCGACCTGCTCGCCGTCGACGACGAGGACCTCACGGGCCTTCCGTTCGCCGACCGCCGCGCACAGCTCGAGCAGGTCCTGCCCGGCGGCGGTCCCGGGGTCTACCTGACCCGCGTGACGACCGACGCCGACGAGGCCGCCGAGTGGTTCGAGCAGTTCGAGGGCGCGGGCCTCGACGGCGTCGTCGCCAAGGACCCGGCGTCGAGGTACCAGCCCGACAAGCGCGTCATGGCCAAGATCAAGCACACGCGGACGGCCGACTGCGTGGTCGCGGGCTACCGCGTGCACAAGCAGGCCGACGACGCCGTGGGCTCGCTGCTGCTGGGCCTGTACGACGACGACGGCCGGCTCGCGTCGGTGGGGGTCACGAGCTCGTTCCCGATGGCACGTCGCAAGGAGCTGTTCGCCGAGCTCCAGCCGCTCGTCGTGGGGCCCGACGACCTGGGCGAGCACCCGTGGAGCGAGGCCGCGCAGGCCTCGGGCTCGCGCACGCCGACCGAGGCGGCGGGAAGCCGCTGGAACTCGGGCAAGGACCTGTCGTTCGTGCCGTTGCGGCCCGAGCGCGTGGTCGAGGTGCGCTACGACCACATGGAGGGCGTGCGGTTCCGGCACACCGCGCAGTTCGAGCGCTGGCGACCGGACCGCGAGCCCGAGAGCTGCACGTACGCCCAGCTCGAGGTGCCGGTGCGCTTCGACCTGGCCGACGTGCTCGGCTGAGCCGGTGGAGGAGCAGCTCACCGGGGGCAACGTCAGCGCGGGCGTGGTGCGCGTGGGTGACACCGTGCGCCGGCCGGCGGGCCCGCAGACGTCGGCGGTGCACGCGCTGCTCGAGCACCTGAGGGACGTGGGGTTCCGGCACGCGCCGCGCTCGTTCGGGCTCGACGACGCCGGTCGGCACGTGCTCGAGTTCGTGCCCGGGCGGATGGCCCACCCCGACGGCCCGGACATGCCGCCGCTGGACCCGGCCGAGGTGGGCAGGCTCACGCGCGAGCTGCACGACGCGCTCGACGGGTGGGAGCCGCCGTCGGACGCGGTCTGGACGTGCCCCATCCCCACGGACGGGCGCGACCTCGTCGTCCACAACGACCTCGCACCGTGGAACCTCGTCGTGGCCGAGGACCGGCTGGTGGTCATCGACTGGGACGGCGCCTCGCCCGGGACCCGCACGTGGGACCTCGCGTACCTCGCGCACGGCCTCGTCCCGCTCGACCCCGGCACCCCGCTCGACGTCGCGGCCGAGCGCCTGCGCGGGCTCGCCGACGGCTACGGACTGGACGGGCCGGGGCGCGAGCGACTGCTCGCGACGCTCGGCCCGCGCACGTGGTCGATGCACACGCTGCTCGAGCACGGGCACCGCACGGGTGAGCAGCCCTGGGCGCGCCTGTGGGACGAGGGCCACGGCGCCGTCTGGCGCCGCGACGCCGAGTGGACGGAGGCGAACCTCCCCACCCTCCGCCGTGCCCTCGTCTGAGCGTCCGGGCTCGAGTTCGCACTCCCGCAGCGAGTTCGCATCTCTGCGTGTGCGAACTCGGTGCGGGAGTGCGAACTCACCCGTGGGGTCGGCTGGAGCCGGGCTCAGCCGGGGCTGGTGGCCGGGTTGGTCGACTGGCTCGCGCGCACCAGCTTCTCGGGGACCGGCTCGGCGCCGCTCGCGCGCAGACGGCGGTAGTGGTCGCGCGCCTCCTCCTGGCGTTCGGCCTCGGCACCGCTCGCGATCGCCGCGCGCACGTGCTCGGGTGCGTAGCCGAACGCGTCCACGAGGTCCTGCGCGTGCGGGCGCAGGCGGGTCAGCAGGCGGTCGATGTACGAGGTCACCGTCCGCGCACGCTGGGCCGAGAGTCGCCCGTTGATGAGGTACCAGGCGAGGTTGCGCTCGATCACCGTGAGCCCGTACACGTCACGCAGCCACGTGAGCACCTGCCGGGTGCCCGGGTCCGTGACCTTGTCGAGCCCGGCCGTGAACGCCTCCCACTGGAGCAGGTCGGCATGCGCCCGCGCGCACTCGATGAGCGCGTGCTGGTGCTCGTTGAAGCGCCGGGCGGCCTCGGCCTTGGGGGCCTTCATGGCGGGCCGCAGGGCCGTCGCGACCTCGGCCACCATCGTCTCGACGCGGTCCGACAGCAGCTCGCGCTGCGTCTCGGTCTCGCGCAGCTGCCCGGCCGAGCGGCGCACGTTGCCACCGTCGGCGAGGGTCTGCACCACGCGCGCGAGCGGCGTGCGGTGGAGGGCGGCGTCCGCCGCGCGCTCCGCGACGTACCGCGCGACGCCGCCGGCGTCGAGGCCCTTGAACTCCTGCGCCCAGTCGGCGAGCAGCCGCTTGGCCACGAGCTGGAGCAGCACCGTGTTGTCGCCCTCGAACGTCACGTAGACGTCGAGGTCCGCGCGCAGCCCGACCAGACGGTTCTCCGACAGGAACCCCGCGCCGCCGCACGCCTCGCGGGCCGCCTGGATCGTGTCGAGCGCGTGCCAGGTGGACGACGCCTTGAGGGCAGCCGCGATGGTCTCGAGGTCCTGCCGCTTCTCGTCGGTGTCCTCGGCGCCCGAGAACACCAGGTCGAAGGTCTCGAGCAGGCGCTCGTGCGCGAACGTCTGCGCGTAGGTCTGTGCGAGACGCGGCAGCAGGCGGCGCTGGTGCTCGGCGTAGTCGAGCAGCACCACCTCGTCGCCCGGGGCGACACCCGAGAACTGCCGGCGCTGGTTGCCGTAGGTGATCGCGGTGGTCAGCGCGATCTTTCCGGCGTTCACCGCGGCGCCGTCGAGTGAGACGCGTCCCTGCACGAGCGTGCCGAGCATCGTGAAGAAGCGCCGGCCCGGGTTGGTGATGGGCGAGGAGTAGGCGCCGTCGGCCGCGACGGCGCCGTAGCGGTCGAGCAGATCGCGCCTGGGCACGCTGACGTGCGTGAAGTGCAGGCGGCCGTTGTCGATGCCGTTGAGCCCGCCCTTGTGACCGTCGTCCTCGCCGCCGACGCCGTCGAGGAACTCACCGGTCTGCGGGTCGCGGATCGGCACGTAGAACGCGTGCACGCCGTGGTTGACGCGGCGGTCGCCCGCGCGCCCGGTCACGAGCTGCGCGAAGACGACGGCGGCCGTGCCGTGCAGCGCGGCGTTGCCCAGGTAGTCCTTCCACGCACCGCGGAACGGCGTGTGCAGGTCGAACGTCTCGGTCTCGGGGTCGTACGTCGCGGTGGTGCCGATGCTCGCGACGTCCGAGCCGTGGCCGGTCTCGGTCATCGCGAAGGCGCCCGGCACGTCGACGCTCATGGCCGCCGGGAGCAGGCGCTCGTGGTGGTCGGCCGTGCCGAGGTGCAGGATCGCCGACGCGAACAGGCCCCACTGGACCCCCGCCTTGATCTGGAGCGACGGGTCCGCCGCGACGAGCTCCTCGAACCGCGCGAGGCTCGCGCCGTGCTCGTCCTTGCCGCCCAGCGCGGCGGGGAACGCGCGCAGCACGTCGCCCTCACGCGCCAGCAGGCGCAGCTGCTCGAGCACGCGGTCACGGTGCTCGGCCATGGGCTGGCCCTCGACGCGGTGCAGGCGCGGGTCGGTGATGAGCGCGCGCGCCGCGCGACGCACGTCGGCCCAGCGGCCGAGCAGGACGCCCTCGAGGGCGCCCACGTCCACGCGAGGGGTGGGGCCGTCGACGCTGACGGGCCGGTCGGTGAGAGCGGTCATCGCTCCTCCTCGGTCTCGATGGGTTCGGGTGCGGGATCGGGGGTGGGGCGCGCGGGCCGGGACGGGCCGCGGAGGGCGCTCACGGGCCCGGCCCACAGCCACGCCGTCGTGCGCTCGGTGAGCTCGGCACGCGTGGGCGCACCGGGGACGTCGCGGTGGTTGAGCCACCACTCGCCGGTGCCGCGCACGAAGCCGACGGCGCCCGCGGCCCAGACGTCGACCCAGGCCTGGTCGCCGTCCACGTGCATCACCTGCGCGAACGGCCGGGCGATGAGGGTCGCGACGGCGTCGAGGAAGTGACCGATGGGACCCGACGCGTCCTCGGTGACGGGGCGGGTGACGAACGAGTAGACGTTGGGAGAGGCCTCGACCATCTCGAGGTAGACGTCGATCATCGAGCGCAGCCCCTCGCGCGGCGTGGTCGCCGAGCGCGCGGCCTCGTCGAGCGCGGCATGCATCTGCGCCACGACCGCCTCGCCGACGGCGACCTGCAGGGCCGTCTTGTCGCCGAAGTACCGGTAGACGATCGACTTGGACGTGCCGGCGGCGGCCGCGATCTCGTCCATCGACACGTCCGGGCCCTGGCGGTGCACGGCCTTGCGCGCGACGCGCACGAGCTCGGCGCGGCGGGCCGCGCGGTGGTCGGCCCAGCGCGTCGAGCGCCCGTCGGGGACGACGGCGTCGTCGGGCGCGGCGGCACCGTCGGGGAGCGGGGCGCCCACGGGGGGCGAGGCCGGCTCAGGCAGGGCAGGGGTGGCCGCGGCGCCCAGGGCCTGGGCGTCCGGCTCCGCTGCCGATGTGACGCGACTCACGAAACTGACAGTATCAGGTACTGTGGGTGTCAGACACCCTCGAGATCGACGACGAACCCCGAGAGGACCGTGCGCATGGCGGAGTCCCGCAGCACCTCGACCAGCACCTCCAAGGCCCGCAGCCCGAAGGCCACCCCCACCCCCACCACGGACGGCACGCCACGACGCGCCGTCGTCGTCGGCGGGAACCGGATCCCGTTCGCGCGGGCCGGCGGCCCGTACGTGCGGGCCTCGAACCAGGACATGCTCACCGCGGCCCTCGACGGGCTGGTCGCGCGCTTCGGCCTCGCCGGCGAGCGCATCGGCTCGGTCGCGGGCGGCGCGGTGCTCAAGCACTCCAAGGACTTCAACCTGACGCGCGAGGCCGTGCTCGGCTCCGCGCTGTCGCCCGAGACCCCCGCGTACGACGTGCAGATGGCGTGCGCGACGGGCATGGAGGCGATCGTCGGGCTGAGCAACAAGATCCGCCTCGGCCAGCTGGAGAGCGGCATCGCGGGCGGTGTCGACTCGACGTCCGACGCCCCGATCGTGGTGAGCGACGCGCTGCGCACCATCCTGCTCGACCTCTCGCGCGCCAAGACAGCCCAGCAGAAGCTCGCCGCGGTCGCGCGCATCCGGCCCAACCACCTGGCGCCGTCGGCCCCGACCACGGGCGAGCCGCGCACGGGCCTGAGCATGGGCGAGCACCAGGCGCTCACGACGGCGGCGTTCGGGATCTCCCGTGAGGCGCAGGACGAGCTCGCGATGGCGAGCCACCACAACCTCGCCGCGGCCTACGACGCCGGGTTCTTCGACGACCTGCTCACGCCCTACCGCAAGCTCACGCGCGACCAGAACCTGCGGCCGGACACGTCGGCGGAGAAGCTCGCGAAGCTCAAGCCCGTGTTCGGCACACAGCTCGAGACCCCCGCGACCATGACGGCCGGCAACTCGACCCCGTTGTCCGACGGCGCCTCGACCGTGCTGCTCGCGAGCGACGAGTGGGCGGCCGAGCGCGGCCTGCCCGTGCTCGCGACGGTCGTCGACGCCGAGGCCGGCGCGACGGACTTCGTGCACGGCCGGGACGGGCTGCTCATGGCCGGCGCGCACGCCGTGCCGCGTCTGCTCGCGCGCAACGGCCTGACGCTCCAGGACTTCGACTTCTACGAGATCCACGAGGCGTTCGCCTCGACCGTGCTGTGCAACCTGGCGATCTGGGAGAGCGAGGAGTACTGCCGCGAGCGCCTGGGGCTCGACGGCGCGCTCGGCCCGATCGACCGCAGCAAGCTCAACGTGCACGGCTCGTCCCTGGCGGCGGGCCACCCGTTCGCGGCCACGGGCGGACGCATCGTCGCGTCCCTCGCCAAGATGCTCGCCGAGAAGGGGCCGGGTAGCCGCGGCCTGATCTCGGTGTGCGCCGCGGGCGGCCAGGCCGTCGTCGCGATCCTGGAGGCAGCATGAGCGACAGCTACGTGAACCTCGTCAACTCGGGCTTCACCAAGACCCTCGCCAAGCGACTGGGCCTGCCGCGCCCGGCGCACCTGCGTCGCCACCGCCAGGGCGAGCCGCTCGTACCGGGCCCCGTGCTCGTCGTGAGCGACGCCGCGTCGGGTGACGCCGCCGACGCCGTCGCGCAGCGCCTGCTCGACTGGGACCTCGACGTGCGCCGCCACGCCGACCCGGCCGAGCGTCACGGCGCCGTCGTCGTGGTGCTCACGGAGGTCTCGGCGCCGGCAGACCTGGGCGCGCCCATGCTCGAGGTGGGCTCGGTGCTGCGGGGGCTGCGCCCGGGCGGCCGCGTGGTGATCGTCTCGCGCGCCCCCGAGGACGCGGGCTCGACCGCGACGGCAGCCGCGCGCCAGGGGATCGACGGCATGATGCGGTCGCTCGCCAAGGAGCTGCGGGGCGGTGCCACGGGCAACCAGGTGGTGCTCACCGGCACCACCGCCCCCACCGCGCCGTCGGCCCTGGGGGCCCTGCGCTTCCTGCTCTCGGCGCGGTCGGCGTTCGTGGACGGACAGCCGCTCCGGGTCGCCGACGGCGGCGCGGAGCCCGCGGACTGGGAGCGTCCCCTCGCGGGGCAGGTCGCCGTGGTGACGGGGGCCGCCCGGGGCATCGGCGCCGCGATCGCGCGCACGCTCGCGCGCGACGGCGCGACGCTCGTGGTCGTCGACGTGCCGGCCGCGGGCGACGCGCTCGCGCAGGTGGCGAACGAGGTGCGCGGCAGCGCGCTCCAGCTCGACGTGACGGCCGACGACGCCGCGGACCGCCTCGTGGAGCACGTACGGTCCCGCCACGGACGGCTCGACCTGCTGGTGCACAACGCGGGGATCCTGCGCGACAAGCTGCTCGCCAACATGAAGCCCGCCACGTGGGACCCGGTGATCGCGGTCAACGTCACCGCACCGCTCACGATCACCGAGAAGGTGCTCGCGGCCGGGGCGTTCGGCGACGCCCCTCGCGTGGTGTGCCTCGCGTCGACCAGCGGCATCGCGGGCAACCGCGGCCAGACCAACTACGGCGCGTCGAAGGCCGGCGTCATCGGCATGGTGCGCGCCTCGGCGGCGGACCTCGCTGCGGCGGGCGGCACCATCAACGCCGTCGCGCCGGGCTTCATCGAGACGGACATGACCTCGCGCATCCCGTTCGCGACGCGTGAGGTGGCCAGGCGGCTCAACTCGCTCCAGCAGGGCGGTCGGCCGATCGACGTCGCCGAGGCCATCGCGTTCCTCGCGTCGCCCCAGGCCGGTGGGGTCAACGGCCAGGTGCTGCGGGTGTGCGGGCAGAACCTGGTGGGCGCGTGACGGCCGCGCGCCCCGAGCCCGTCGTGGTCGCGCTCGCCGGCGTGCCCTCGCTCGGCGGCCTCTACGCGCGCGGTGTCGCGGGGTCGGTGCGGCCGGGCCGCTCGCGCACCGTGCGCAGCGACGACCTGCCGCGGACGAGGCTGCACGTCGGCGGCGTCTCGCCGGACCCCGCGCACCTGACCGACTACCAGCGCCTGGTGGGTGAGACCGGGAGCGACGTGCTGCCCGCCGGGTTCGTGCACGTGCTGGCGTTCCCGGTCGCGACCGCGCTCATGGTGCGCGGCGAGTTCCCGCTGCCGCTGCTGGGCATGGTGCACCTCGCCAACCACGTCGAGCAGCGGCGTCCCCTCACGGTGACCGACGAGCTCGACATCGAGGTGCACGCCGAGGGTCTCGCGGCGCACCGCTCGGGAGTCTCGGTGGACCTCGTCGCGACGGTCCGGGCCGACGACGACGTCGCGTGGGTGGGCCGCTCGACGTACCTCGCCAAGGGGTACCAGCTGTCCGACGGCGACGCGGCCGACGACGACCGGCCGCGTGAGTCACCGGACGCCCCCACGGCGCCGCCGACCGCGGATGCTCCCCTCGCGCCGACGGCGCGGTGGCGCCTCGCGGCCGACACCGGCCGACGCTACGCCGCGGTCTCGGGCGACCAGAACCCGATCCACACGAACCCGCTCGCCGCCAAGGCCTTCGGCTTCCCGCGCGCGATCGCCCACGGCATGTACACGGCCGCCCGGGCGCTCGCCGAGGTGGGCCCGCGCGCCCGGGGCGAGGCGTTCACGTGGGACGTGACGTTCGCCAAGCCCGTGCTCCTGCCGTCGACCGTCGACGTGCGCATCGCCGACGACGGCGCAGGCCACGCCTTCCGGGTCTGGAGCTCGCGCTCGGGCCGCACCCACCTCGAGGGCGCCGTCCGCCCCCTCCCCTGAGGCGAAGCACCCGCCGGGGTGGCGTCGCCCGCGTCGGGCACGCCATCCTCGCGGGCATGAGCACCTGGTCGGGCACCACGGTCGATCTCGCCCGTTTTCGGTGGCCGGCCCGCTGGGCGCGCCCGAGCCGCGCGCTCTCCGCGCTCGTCGCCGGTGGGCTCGCCGCCGCGGCCGTCATCGGTCTCGCGCTGCTCGCCACCGGGCAGGTGCGTGACGAGCGCGGCGTGCTCGGCCTGGCCGCCGTCCCGGCGCTCGTGCTCCTCGCACTGCTCGTGCTGCGGACGCGTGTGCTGCGACGACGGACCTCGACGACGGCGGTGCGGCCGGCGGCACCCGACGAGGCGCCGGCGGGCGTGACAGTCCCCTTCCGCCGGGACACGGCCCTGCTGCGTGGGCTGCTCGCGACGTACCTGGGTCTGCTGGGCGTCGCTCTCGTGCTCGGCGGCCTCGGCCTCGCCGCACGCGGGGACGCAGGGTTCGGCGTCGCAGGTGTGCTCGTGGGCGTTGTGCTGCTGGCCGTGGCCGTTCGGCAGCTCCGGGCCTGGGTCGCGACGCGGGCGCGGCCGTCCGTCCTCGTCCTCACGCCGCAAGGGCTCGTGCAGCGCACAGCCCGGTCGGCCGTCGAGATCGCCTGGCGCGACATCGTGTCCGTGGTCCCGTCGGGGGACCGCGACCCGCACCTGCTCGTCGTCGTCGCCCACCGTGCCGGTGCAGCCGCGCCCGTCGAGCCGCACGCGCGTCGGCGTCCCGGCCAGGATCGCCTGGCACCGCACCTCCGGGTCCCGGCCGCGGAGGTCGACGTCGATCCCGTCCTCCTGCTCGCGGTGCTCCAGTGGTACCTCGAGCACCCCGAGGCGCGCCCTGAGCTCACCTCGCCCGCGGGCCTCGAGCGGGTGCGCGGCGCCCGCGTGTGACCGCCGGCCTGCAGCGGGGAACACCGGCCCCGGGCCGCGGGTTGGGTCAGCAGAGGCGCGACCCTGGAGGGACCATGACGATCGAGCTGGGCATCGACCACTTCGGTGACGTGACGCAGGGGCCCGACGGCGCCCTCAAGCACGAGGGCGAGGTGCTGCGGGACCTCGTCGAGCAGGGCGTGCTCGCGGACCGGGTGGGTGTCGACGCGATCGGCCTGGGCGAGCACCACCGCGACGACTATGCGGTCTCCGCCCCCGAGGTGGTGCTCGCGGCGATCGCGGCCCGCACCGAGCGCATCCGCCTCGCCTCGGCCGTGACGGTGCTCTCCTCGGACGACCCGGTGCGCGTGTTCGAGCGCTTCTCGACCCTCGCGGCCCTGAGCAACGGGCGCGCCGAGGTCGTCGTGGGGCGCGGCTCGTTCACCGAGTCGTTCCCGCTGTTCGGCTACCCGCTCGAGCAGTACGAGGAGCTCTTCGAGGAGAAGCTCGAGCTGTTCCGGCGCCTGCTCGACGGCGGTCCGGTCACCTGGCAGGGCAGGCTGCGCGCGCCGCTCCAGGGACAGACCCTCTTCCCGCGCCTCGAGGGTGACCTGCCCACCTGGGTGGGTGTGGGCGGAAGCCCCGAGTCCGTGATCCGGACGGCGCGGCACGGCCTGCCGATGATGCTCGCGATCATCGGCGGCGACCCGCTGCGCTTCCGCCCGTTCGTCGACCTCTACCACCGCGCGCTCACCGAGCTCGGCACCGGTCCGGGGCGCGTGGGGCAGCACTCCCCCGGCCATGTCGCGGATACCGATGACGAGGCCAAGGAGCAGCTCTGGCCGCACTACCGCACCTACGTGGGGCGGATCGGCGCCGAGCGGGGCTGGCCGCCGCCCACGCGCGAGTCCTTCGAGGAGGCCGCGGGGCCCGAGGGCGCGCTGATGGTGGGCTCACCCGAGACGGTCGCGAACAAGATCGTGCGCAGCGCACGTGGCCTCGGCCTCGACCGGTTCAGCCTCAAGCTCTCCCAGGGGCCGCTGCCGCACGAGCACACGATGCACGCGATCGAGCTCTACGGCACCCGTGTGGCCCCCCTGGTGCGTGAGGCGCTCGCCGCGGACGCCTGAGCCTCTGAAGCCGGGCAGGAGCGCCGGGCGTCAGAGCCCGGGGATGGTCCGGCCGAGGCGCGCGGCGGTGGCGTCCGCGAGCCAGCGCGCGTAGGGCACGAGGTCCACGGGCGCACCCGCCCACTGCTGCGCCGTCGCGAGGCTCTCGCGCGAGCGCGTGCCGTCGGGATCGTCGTCGTGCGGGTCGAGGGCGACCGTGCCGTCCAGATGCAGCTTGACGCCCACGGAGTGCTCGACCCAGAGCTCCTCGCGGCGCACCGCGTCCGCGTCGGCGGGGACCTCGTGCGCCCGGGTGACGAAGATGCACACGCACCAGCGGGCGGGGAGACCGTCCGCAGGCTCGAGGAGCTGCAGGTTCGCCGTGGTGACCGTCAGCGGCGGCGGGAGCTGCACGGGTGCGCCTCCCTCGTGCACCACGAGCGAGGACATCGCGAAGGCCACGTCCCCGAGCGCGGTCTGCGGGTCGAGCGGCTCCGGCCGCGCGGTGTCGAGATAGCCGACGACGTCCTCGTCGTCGCGTCCACGCTCCGTGACGAGCCGGCTCGAGCCCACGATGTCGACGACGAACCGCACCGCGCCGCCGTCGGGCAGCCGCACCTCGCCGTCGGACTCGTCGCGCCCGCGGGACCGCAGGTCGACGTCACCCTCGATCCCCGCGGCGCGCAGCACCCGCAGGGTCGGCTGCGCGCTGTCCAGCGCACCCCAGCGCTCGCGGTTCCACCGGACGAGCGACGGCGTCTGCCCGTCGACGGCGACCACGCGCAGCGGCGTGCCGGTCCCGAGCTCCGCCTCGGTGGGGGTGCGTCGTCGGCCGAACAGTCCCATGGCCCTCCCGTCAGCGGGAACGCCCACGCGGTCCCGGGCGCACCCTACGCGTCGGCGGATCGTGGCAGGCTCGCGGCATGACGCAGCGCACGCCGTCGGCAGGGCCGCTCGAGCCGGAGGGGGACCTCGAGCTGCTCGAGATCTCTGACGTCGACCTCGCCGGGCAGGACGCCCGGCACGCCCGGTTCGACGAGTGCCTGCTGCGTGCGGTCGGGCTCGACGGCGTGCGGCTGGACCACGCCCACATGCTCGACACCCGGTTCGAGGCGTGCCACGCGGGTGAGCTGCACCTGGTGGGTGCCACGCTCACCCGGGTGGACCTCGAGGGCTGCCGGCTCGGGGCCGTCCAGGCCTACGACGCCGAGGGCGCGCACCTGACGCTGCGGGGCGGGAAGGTCGACTACCTCAACCTGCGCGGCGCCCGGCTCACGGACGTGCTGCTCGAGGGCTGCGTGCTCGGCGAGCTCGACCTGGGCGGCGCCGAGGTGCGCCGCCTCGTGGTCCGCGACTGCCGGGTGGGTCGCCTGGACGTGACCCGCGCGTCGCTCACGGACGTGGACCTGCGGGGCGCGGATCTCGCGGCGATCGACGGGCTCGCCGGCCTGCGCGGGGCGACCGTCAGCGAGGAGCAGCTGGTCGAGCTCGCGCCCGCGCTCGCCGCGCACGTGGGGCTCACGGTCCGGTAGCGCCCGCCGGCGTCGGACGGCCCCGCTAGCGTCGGGGCATGGAACCTCGCGTCTCGCTCATCACGCTCGGAGTGCCCGACCTCGCGGAGGCCCGCGCGTTCTACGTCGACGGCCTGGGCTGGGAGCCCGCTCTCGAGGTGCCGGATCAGGTGATCTTCTTCCAGGCCGGCCACGGGCTGATGCTGTCGCTGTTCGGCGCGGAGCAGCTCGCGGCCGACGCGCACGGACCCGACGTCCCCGGATCACCGCCGGCCGGTTTCACGCTCGCCCACAACGTCGGCTCGTCGGCCGAGGTCGACGCGGCTCTCGCCCGCGCGCTCGCCGCAGGGGCCACGCCGGTCAAGGAGGCGCAGCCCACCGACTGGGGCGGCTACCACGCGTACGTGGCGGACCCGGCGGGCGTGCTGTGGGAGATCGCGTTCAACCCGTCGTGGTCGGTCGCGCCCGACGGCACCCCGACGATCTGAGCGGCCGTCGGGCCCCGTTCACCAGCCCGCGGCGTCGAGCACCTCGGTCGCGGCGGCCTCGGGTGTGAGGTGGGTCGTGTCGACGACGGCGTCGTCGAGCGCGGTCTGGTCGAGGACCCGCTCGAGCTCGCCGCTGCGCTCGATGTGCCACGTGCGCGCTTCAGGACGGTCCTCGCGCGCGACGATCCGCTGCTCACGCGTGGACGCGTCGGCCGTGACCCGCACGATCGTCACGTCCGCGCCGTCGAGCGCGCGTTCGTAGGCCTCGCGCTCGGCGGCTTCCTCGACGACGCGCGCGAGCACCACGCGTCGGTACCCGCGCCCGCGGAGCGCGGGCGCGATCCGCTCGAGGCTCTCGAGCACGAGGCCCTGACCGAACCGGTCCTCCAGCGGCCACGCCCAGGCCAACGCGTCGAGGTCGAGCACGGCGTGCGGCACCTCGCGCGCCGTGAGCTCGCGCCCCACGGCTGCCGCGACGACGGTCTTGCCGGCGCCGACCGTCCCGTTGACCAGCAGCACGCGCGTGGCGGCCGTCGGGTCGAGCCAGCGTGCGTAGCAGACCGACTCCGGGTCGTCCGCGTAGACGCCGTAGCTCGGGATGCACCGGTACCCGGCCGCGCGGTAGAGGCGGATCGCCTCGGGCTGGCGCACCCCGGTCTCGAGCACGAGGCGCTCGTGATCGTGCCCGACGGCGATGCGTTCGAGCGCTGCGAGCACGTGGCGTGCCAGGCCCTGCCCCCGTTGGTCGGGGGCGACGAACATGCGCTTGATCTCACCGAGGCCGGGACCCAGGTGGGAGGCGTCGCGCAGGGACCCGCACCCCGCGGGCTGTCCAGCGACGCTGATCAGCACGGTCGCGAGCATCTGCTCGGCCGGTGGTTCGCCCTCGGGGGCTGGCTGGCCGTAGCGCTCGCGCAGCTCCTCCTGCTGCGTCACGCGCAAGGCGTGCGCGTCGGGGTGGTCCCACGGGACCAGGGTGAGCGAGACGCCGTCGGGCAACGGGGCGCCGTCGGGCACGGGCTCACCGACGGGTGCGCCCCCGAGGGTCATTCGCCGAGGAGCGTCGAGATGACCGAGGTGAACAGCGCGAGCCCGTCGGTGCCGCTGCGCGGGCCCGCCGGTCCGTCGGGGCCGAAGCCGGCCTCGACCGCGTGCTCGGGGTGCGGCATGAGGCCCACGACGTTGCCGGCCTCGTTGCTGATCCCCGCGATGTCGCGGCGCGAGCCGTTGGGGTTCCACCCCTGGTAGCGGAAGACCACGCGGCCCTCGCCCTCGAGCAGGTCGAGCGTGTGCTCGTCGGCCACGTACTGACCGTCCTGGTTCTTGAGCGGGACGGTGATGCGGGCGCCCGTGGGGAGGTTGCGCGTCCACGGGGTGTCGACGTTCTCGACCGCGAGCTCCTGCTCACGGCAGATGAACGTGCGGTGGTCGTTCTTGATCATCGACCCGGGCAGCAGGTGGGCCTCGCACAGGATCTGGAAGCCGTTGCAGATGCCCAGCACCGGGAGCCCGCCGCGTGCGGCGTCGACGAGCGACTCCATCACGGGGGCGAAGCGGCTGATCGCGCCGGCGCGCAGGTAGTCGCCGTAGGAGAAACCGCCGGGGAGCACGACGGCGTCGACCGCGTGCAGGTCGGCGTCCGCGTGCCAGAGGGGCACCGCGGTGCCGCCCGCGAGCCGCACGGCCCGCGCCGCGTCCCGGTCGTCGAGCGTGCCCGGGAAGGTGACGACGCCGATCCGCACATCGGCAGGCGCCGTCGGCCGCGCGCGCGCCTCGGCCTCGACGCTCACGCCGTCGCCCCGTCGTGCTCGGCAGCGGGCGCCACGCGGACGACGTCCTCGATCACGGGGTTGGAGAGCAGGGTCTCGGCGGCCTCGCGCACCATGGCGAGCACCTCGTCCGTCACGTCGCCCTCGACCTCGAGCTCGAAGCGCTTGCCCTGGCGCACCTCGGTCACGCCGTGGAAGCCGAGGCGCGGGAGGGCCGCGGCGACGGCCTTGCCCTGGGGGTCGAGGATCTCGGGCTTCGGCATCACATCGACGACGACACGTCCCACGAGTGCTCCCGTTCTGGGTCTGAGCGGCGAGTGGCTGAGCTGCGTGCGGCAGGCTGCACCACACCGTGCTCAGCCGCGCGCCAGCCTACCCGCGCGCACCGACGCCCCCACGCGCTGCCCGCGGACCGGTCACCCGTTCTCTGCCGCAAGACTCAGCGACGCTTGGCCCGGCTCCCGCCGCCCGCGCTGCCGCCGAAGAAGATCGACACCCCGATGAGGAACCCGAAGTCGTACCAGCCGCCGTTGTTGTGGATCTCGTAGATGCCCACCGACTCGGTGAACAGCGAGATCACGAACGTGATCGGGCTGATGAACCCGTGCCACAGGCCGAACCAGAACCCCGCGACCGTGCCGGACTCACCCACGGTCCGTACCGCGTCGTTGGTGCCCGGCGCACAGGCCGCGAGCACCGGCCCGATCCCGAGCAGTCCCACCACCGCCGCCGTCCGCCACATGACCGTCCGCGCCCCGCCCAGCCGCACGCCGCGCCGTCCGTCCCCCATCGCGACCACCTCCATGCCCAGCGGAGCACCACGACGGCTCCACGTCCAGGGCCCGAGGTCCCGATCTCACGCCGTCACGCCGTCACGCTCACGGCACGACGATGGTCATCCCCGCCCCCGTGGCCGGGCCGCTCATCGCCGCGAGCGCGGCGGGCGCCTCGTCGAGCCCCACGCGCCGACCCACGAGCCGCTCGGGGTCGAGCCGGCCCGCGACGACGTCGTCGAGCATCGCGGGGTACTCGTGCGCAGCCATGCCGTGCGAGCCGTACAGCTCGAGCTCCCACGCGACCACCCGGTCCATCGGCAGCGGGGTGCGCGCGTGCTCGGCGAGCAGCAGCCCCACCTGCACGTGACGGCCGCGTCGCCGCAGGCCCAGCACCGAGGCCACGGCCGTCGCGGGGCTGCCGAGCGCGTCGAGCGAGACGTGGGCGCCGCCGCCGGACAGCTCGACCACGCGGGTCGCGACCTCCTCGGGCGTCAGCCCGGTCGCGTCCACCACCTCGGCGCCGAGCTCACGCGCAGCCGCGAGGGCCTCGGCCGCGACGTCCACCGCGACCACCCGCGCACCGCGCGCGACGGCGATCATCACGGCCGAGAGCCCCACCCCGCCGCATCCGTGCACCGCGACCACGGCACCCGCGTTCACGCGCCCGTGGACGGTCAGCGCACGGTAGGCCGTCGCGAACCGGCAGCCCAGGGACGCGGCCGCGACGGACGAGACGCCGTCGGGCAGGGGGACGAGGTTGAGGTCCGCGTGGTCGAGCGCGACGAGCTCGGCGAACGAGCCCCAGCCCGTGAAGCCCGGCTGGGTCTGCCGCTCGCACACCTGCTGCTCACCAGCGGTGCACGCCGCGCACGTTCCGCACGCGCACACGAACGGCACGGTCACCCGCTCCCCGACCCGTCGCGTGCGCACGTCGGGCCCCACCTCGACCACGGTCCCCGCGAGCTCGTGCCCCGGGACGTGCGGCAGACGCACGACGTCGTGCCCCATCCAGGCGTGCCAGTCGCTGCGGCACACACCCGTCGCCTCGACGCGCACGACGGCGCCGTGGGGCGGGCACGCGGGGTCGGGGACCTCGCGCACCGAGGGCAGGGCCTGGAGCTGATCGATCACGACGGCGCGCACGCGCCCATGATGCCCCTCAGGCGTTCACGGTGAAGCGCGCCGCGAGCAGGTCCTCGGTGCGCGACGAGCGGCCCACGCGCAGCTCGAAGTCCCCTGCCTCGACCACACGGTCACCTGCGCCGTCGACCACCGTGCACTCCGCGACCGGCAGCTCGAGCGCGACCACGCGTCGCTCGCCGGGCTCGAGGTGCACCTGCGTGAACGTCTTGAGCTCCTGGTCGGCCCAGCTCACCGAGGTCACCAGGTCGCTCACGTACACCTGCACGGTCTCGAGCGCCGGACGCGCCCCGCTGTTGTGCAGCGTCACCTCGGCGCGCACCACGTCGCCCGGTCGCAGGGACGGCTCGAGCACCCGCAGGTCGCTGTACTCGACCGTCGTGTACGAGAGCCCCTGCCCGAAGGCGAAGGCCGGCCGCTGGGTGAGGTCGGCGTACCGGTCGCCGTGCTGACCACGCACCTGGTTGTAGTAGGTCGGCTGCTGGCCCACGTGCCGCGCGAACGAGACGGGCAGCCGGCCCGAGGGCTCGACGAGGCCGAGCAGCACCTCGGCCACCGCGCGCCCACCCTGCATGCCGGGGTTCGCGACCCACAGCAGCGCGGCGGCGTCGAGCGCCGCGGGCGGCAGCACGAGCGGCTTCGACGCGAGCAGCACCACGACCATGGGCGTGCCGGTGGCCGCGAGCGCCTCGAGCAACGCGACCTGCCCGCCCAGCAGCTCGAGGGTCGCCGTCGAGCGCCCCTCACCCACGAGCTCGATCCGGTCCCCGACGACGGCCACCACGTAGTCGGCCTCGCGCGCCGCCGCCACAGCCTGCGCGATCGCGTCGTCGTCCGTCGGGGCCGGCACCACGACGGGCGGGCGCGGCTGCCCGTCGGGGAACCGCTCGCCGTCGGGGTGCGGCTCGAGCGTGAGGATGTCCGCCCCCTGCTCGTGCGTCACCGTCCAGCCCGCCGGCACGTGCGCGCGCAGCCCGTCGAGCACGGTCGAGATCATCTCGCGCGGGTGACCGTCGGCGATCCAGCCCGCCTGGCCCGAGCTGCCCGCCCAGTCGCCCAGCTGGGTCTGCGCGTCATCCGCGAGGGGCCCGACGACGGCGACCTTCGCGGGCCGCGCGTCCGTGGCGGCCACGGCGCGGCCGTCGTCGTCCGCCGCGAACCCGCCCGCGAGCGGGAGCACGCCGTCGTTCGCGAGCAGCACCACGGACCGGCGCGCGACCTCCAGGTTGAGGTCGCCGTGCGTCCCGACGACCGCCTCGATGCGCTCGGGCGACGGCCGGCGCGGGTCCTCGAACAGCCCGAGCTCGAACTTGAGGGTCAGGATGCGGCGCACCGCGTCGTCGAACGCGTGCTCGTCGAGCAACCCGCGCTCGACCGCCTCGAGGGCTCCCTCGAAGTACCCGGGCGTCGTCATGATCATGTCGTTGCCGGCACGCACCGCCGCGGCCGCCGCGTGCGCGTAGTCGGGCTGCACGCGCTGCTCCCAGACCATGCGGCCCACGTTGTCCCAGTCGGTGATGAGCGTGCCGGTGTAGCCCCACTCGCCGCGCAGCACGTCGTTGAGCAGCCAGTCGTTGACCGTGATCGGCACGCCGTCCATGGTCTGGTAGCCGAGCATGAAGGTGCGGCAGCCCTCGCGCGCGACCCGCTCGAACGGCGGGAGGAACCACGAGCGCAGCTTGCGGCGGCTGATGTCGGCCTCCGACGCGTCGCGCCCGCCCTGGGTCTCGGAGTAGCCCGCGAAGTGCTTGGCGCTCGCGAGGATCGCCGTCGGGTCCGTGAGCCCGTCGCCCTGGTAGCCGCGCACCATGGCCAAAGCGAGCTCGCCGATCAGGTGCGGGTCCTCGCCGAAGGTCTCGTCGACACGGCCCCAGCGCAGGTCGCGGCTGATGCAGAGCACGGGCGAGAACGTCCAGTGGATGCCCGTGGCCGCCACCTCGACCGCCGTCGCGCGCGCGACCCGCTCGAGCAGCGCGGGGTCCCAGGTGGCGGCCATGCCCAGCTGCGTGGGGTAGATCGTGGCACCCTCGAAGAACGAGTGGCCGTGGATGCAGTCCTCCGCGATGAGCAGCGGGATGCCCAGGCGGGTGCGCGCGGTGAGCTCGTGCGCCCGCAGCACGCGCTCCGGGGAGGTGTGCAGCACCGAGCCCACGTGGCGACGCAGCACGTGGTCGTCGAGGTCGTCCCGTGCGTCGAGCTGGAGCATCTGGCCGACCTTCTCGGCCAGGGTCATCCGCGCCAGGAGGTCCTCGACCCGCTCGGCGACGCCGAGGGTCGGGTCCTGGTACGGCGCGGTGGTGGTGACGGTCATCGGATCCCTCGGTCGTGGTGCGGGTCGTGGTGCGGTGCAGGGCTGCGCGGGGACGGTCGCGGTCACGCGTCGTCGCCCGCGGACGTCGTCGTCCGTACGGCGGTCACGGGGTCGTTGACGTCCAGACCCCGCTTGCGCATCGCCCGGGCGCGCTCACCGGCGGACCTCAGCCGTGGGTTGACGTACTCGTCGATGCCGAAGTTGATCAGTGACAACGCTACGCCGATGGCGGCGATGCAGAGGCCCGGTGGCAGGAACCACCACCACTGGTTCTGCCGGAACGCCCCCTGCGCGCCGGCCCAGTTCAGGATCGTGCCCCAGTTGTACGTGTTCACCGGGATCACGCCGATGTAGGAGAGCGTGGTGAGCCCCAGGATCGCGGCGGTCACGGTCCCGACGAAGCTCGCCGCGATGAGCGCCATGAGGTTGGGCAGCATCTCGTGACCGATGATGCGCCACAGCGGCTCGCCGTTGGCGCGCGCGGCCTGGACGAAGTCGCGGTTGCGCAGCGACATCGTCTGGGCGCGCAGCACGCGCGCCCCCCATGCCCATCCCGTGAGGCCCAGCACGGCCGCGATCAGCACCAGCGGCGGGTTCTCGAACATCGAGGCCACGATGATGATCAGCGGGAGCCCTGGGATCACGAGGAACACGTTCGTGAGGGCCGAGAGGCTCTCGCTGCGCCAGCCCCGCAGGTACCCGGCGACCACCCCGACGACGATCGCGATGATCGTGGCCATGATCGCGGCGAGGAAGCCGACGACGATCACGCCCCGGGTGCCGTGGATCACCTGGCTCAGCACGTCCTCGCCCAGGTGGGTGGTGCCGAGCCAGTGCTCGGCCGACGGCGGCTCGAACCGCGCGGTGTGGTCGACCTGCGTGGGCGAGTACGGCGCGAGCACGTCGGCGAGCGCCGCGACGAGCACGAAGAAGCCCAGGATGACCAGGCCGGTGATCGACTTGCGGTTGCGGAACATCGCGAAGGCCGAGCCGAGCCGCGCGCGGACGGTCACCCGCGGGGGCGCCGTCGGGCCCGTGCGCACCTGGGGCGCCTGCTCGGTGCGGAGGTCGGTGGTCATGATCAGGCCTCCGTCTGGCGGGTGCGCGGGTCGAGGAACGCGTAGGCGACGTCGGCCAGGACGTTGGCGACGAGCACCGACAGCGTGATCACCAGGAACACGCCCTGCATCAGGGCGTAGTCCTTCGCGTTGGTCGCGTCGAGCAGCAGCTTGCCCACCCCGGGGTAGCTGAAGACCATCTCCATGACGATGGTGCCGCCCACGATGAAGCCGATCGACAGCGCGAAGCTCTGGATCTGCGGGAGCACCGCGTTGCGCGCGGCATAGCGCCACAGCACCCGCCGGTTCGGCATGCCCTTGGCCTGCGCGACCATCACGTAGTCCTCGTCGAGCACCGTGAGCATCATGTTGCGCATGCCCAGCATCCAGCCGCCCAGGGAGGCGAGCACGATGGTGGCCGCGGGCAGCGTGCCGTGGTGGATCACCTGCCCCACGAACTCCGCCGACCACTCGGGCGTCATCCCCACGCCGTAGGCCTTGCCGATGGGGAACCAGCCGAGCGTCACCGAGAACAGGGCGATCGCCAGGAGGCCCAGCCAGAAGTACGGGATCGTGCTGAGGAACGTGGTCAGCGGGATGAGCCCGTCGAGCCTGCTGCCACGGCGCCAGCCGACCACGGCCCCGCCGATCGTGCCGATCGCGAACGAGACGACGGTCGCGAAGCCCACCAGCCCCACGGTCCAGGGCAACGCCTGGCTGATCACCTCGGTGACCGGGCGCAGGCCGTGCAGCAGCGAGACGCCGAGGTCTCCCCGCAGCAGGAGACCCCAGTAGTCGACGTACTGCTGCAGCAGCGACTTGTCGGTGTCGAGGCCGAGCAACGAGCGCAGGGCGTCGGCCGCCTCGGGGCTGACGTTGCGGTTGCGGGAGAGGTACTGGTCGACCGCGTCGCCCTTCATCATGCGGGGCAGGAAGAAGTTGATCGTGATGGCGGCCCAGAGGGTGAACAGGTAGAAGCCGGCGCGCCCGGCGAGGAACCGCCACGGGACGCGTGAGCGTCCCCGCGCGACCGTGGTCGCGGTGGTGCCGACCTCAAGGGCGTCTCGCGTCGGCGAGGGCTCGGCGGGATGGGGCTGGACGGCGGTCATCGGGCACCTCCGAGCGCGCCGGACACCGAGCCGAAGTGCTTCTCGGGGTCGGGCGACGCGGCGCGCAGCTCGCGGGTGTACGGGTCCTGCGGGCGGAGGATCACGTCGTCCGCCGGGCCGCTCTCGACCACCCGGCCCTGGTTGAGCACGAGGATCTCGTCGCTGAAGTGTCGGGCGGTCGCCAGGTCGTGGGTGATGTAGAGGACGCCGAGGCCCTCCTCACGCCCCAGGTCGGCGAGCAGGTTGAGCACGCCGAGGCGGATGGAGACGTCGAGCATCGAGACGGGCTCGTCGGCCACCAGCAGGCGGGGCCGCGAGGCCAGCGCGCGGGCGATCGCGACGCGCTGGCGCTGACCGCCCGACAGCTCGTGCGGGCGCCGGTCGATCACGTCGTGGTCGAGACGGACCCGGGTGAGCAGTCGCCGTACCTCGTCCTCGACCTCGGCCCCGGGCACGACGCCGTCCAGGCGCAGCGGGCGCTCGAGGTGGTACCGGATCGAGTGGTACGGGTTGAGCGACGCGAACGGGTCCTGGAACACCATGCGCAACTTCTGGCGGTAGGCCCGCAGGCCGGCGCCGCGGCGCGGGATCGGCTGCCCGTCGAGGCGCACCTGCCCGCTCGTGGGCGTCTCGAGCTGGGTGAGGATCCGCGCGATCGTGGACTTGCCGCTGCCGGACTGCCCGACGAGCCCGATCGTGCGGCCGGACTCGAGCGTGAAGCTCACGTCGTCGAGCGCCTTGATCTGGCCTGCGCCGCGCACCGCGTAGACCTTGGTAACGCGGTCGACCTCGAGGACCGTCATCGCGCGACCACTCCTCTCTCCCCGGTCAGGCGGGGGAACGACGACAGCAGCGTCTTCGTGTACTCGTCGCGCGGGGCCGTCCAGATCTGCTCGGCGGTGGCGAGCTCGACGATCTCGCCCTCGCGCATGATCGCGATGCGGTCGCTGATCTCGAGCAGCAGGGGAAGGTCGTGCGTGATGAACACGACCGTGAACCCGAACTCGTGGCGCAGCTGGGAGATCTGTCGCAGGATCTCGCGCTGGACCAGCACGTCGAGCGCCGTCGTCGGCTCGTCCATGACCATGAGCTGCGGGCGCAGCGCGAGCGCCATCGCGATCATCACGCGCTGGCGCATGCCGCCCGAGAGCTCGTGCGGGAACGAGCGTGCGCGCTGGCGCCCCACCTTGACGATCTCGAGCAGCTCGGCGACGGCCTCCCGCCGCTGCGCGCGGGACATGCCCGGGCGGTGCACCTCGAAGACGTCCTCGAGCTGCGACCCGATGGGCGCCACCGGGTTGAGCGCGTTCATCGCGCCCTGGAAGACCATCGAGACCTTGTCCCAGCGGAACCGGCGCATCTGCTCGGCGTCGAGCCGGTGCACGTCGACGTCCTCGCCCGAGGCGTCGTGGAACACGACCGAGCCGCTCGTGATGACGGCCGGGGCCTTGAGCAGGCGCTGCACGCCGTACGCGAGGGTGGTCTTGCCGCAGCCGCTCTCGCCGGCGAGACCGAGGATCTCGCCGCGGCGCAGTTCGAGGGTGACGTGCTTGACCGCCTCGACGGGCGGGTCGACGTCGTAGGTGACCGAGAAGTCTCGGACGGACAGCAGCGGATCGCTCATCGGTGCGCGCTCGCTCTCGTGGGGTCTGGTCGCCGAGGACGGGGCGGGTGCGTGCGCCACCCGCCCCGTCGGCTCGGCTACTCGGCGGGCTCGAGGTTCGTCAGCACCTGGACGATCCCCGGCTGGGTCGGGTCGGCGGAGGCGTACTGGTCGTCCTCCGTGGGCCAGCCCACGTAGTTGCGCGTGTTGTACTCGCCCAGCAGGGGGTGCGCGCCGAGCGGGATGGCGGGCACGTGCTCGGCGAACGCCTGCTGCAGCACGGCCGAGGCGGCCGTCCGCTCGTCGTCGGACGACGCGGTGGCGTAGGTGTTCAGCGCCTCGGTGACCGCCGGGTCCTCGAAGCGGCCGAAGTTGAACTGCGCGCGGTCGTCGACGATCCAGCGCGGGTCCATGGTCGAGGTGTAGAGGCCGTAGGCGTTCCCCGTGTCCTCGAGCCAGTGGATGATCGCCTGGAACGTGCCCTCCTGGCGCGCGGCGTCCCAGCCGCCCCAGTCGGGCTGGTCCACGACGACCTCGATGCCCAGGCCCTCGCCCAGCTCCTCGGCGATGAGGGCCTGCTCGGTGTTCCAGTCGCTCCAGCCGGCGGGCACGGAGATCGAGAACGAGACAGGCGTGCCGTCGGGGTCGATCAGGGCATCGCCCTCCCACGTGTAACCGGCGTCGGTGAGGATCTGGCGCGCCTTGTCGACGTCGACGGCGTACTCCTCGCCCTGGAGCTCGGGGACGATCTCGTCCTCGAGCACGCTGCTGAGGCCGGTGACGTTCCACACCGGCTCGCTCGCGCCCTCACGGGCGATGTCCACGTAGGCCTGACGGTCGATCGTCCAGGCGAGCGCCTCACGCAGCGCCGGGTCGTCGAACGGCTTGGTCTGCAGGTTCATGAACAGCGTCGCGGCGCCGGCCGTGGGGGACACCAGGAAGTGGTTGTCCTCGTCGGCGGCCAGGTAGCTGTCCTCGATCTGCGGGATGAACGCCTGCGCCCAGTCGGCCTCGCCCGAGACGAGCGCGGTGGTCAGCGCCGCGTTGTCACCGTAGGAGATGTAGTGCAGCTCGGGGACCGCGAGCTCGCCGCCCCAGTAGTCGGGGTTCGCGGTGAGGGTCACCGACTCGGTGGACCACGAGTCGAGCACGTACGGGCCGGTGCCCACCGCCGTGCCGTCCTCCGTGAGGGGGTCGGTGTTCGGGTCGGCGAGGCCCTCCCAGATGTGCTTGGGGACGATCGGCGTGTGCAGCACGCGCGCCTGGGCGGTGTACTTCGACTCCCCGAAGCTCAGGGTGATCGCGTCGCCGTCGACGGTCGCGCCCTCGTACTTCAGGCCCGCGGTGTCGGTGAGGCGACCGTCGAGGTACTGGTCGAACGTGTAGACGATGTCGTCACCGGTGAACTCGGTGCCGTCGCTCCAGGTCACACCGCTGCGCGGCACCACCGTGAGCTCGGTGTAGTCGTCGTTCCACTCGACGGACTCGGCAAGCCAGGGGGTCGTGCCGAGGTCTCCGGTGGGGTTGACGAGCGCGAGCGGTTCGAAGATCACCTTCGCGTAGCCGTACTTCGAGGCGGACGAGTCACCCAGGTACGGGTTGTGGGACTCGGTGGTGATCGCGCCGTCGGGCTTGGCGATCGTCAGCGCGGCGCCGTCACCCGGTGCGGGGCTCGCGTCGTCGTCACCCGACCCTCCGCCTGAGCACGCGGTCAGCGCCAGGGCCCCAGCGAGGCCTAGCGCGATGGCACGGGACTTCACCCTCATCGATCTCTCCTTCGAGACGGACGTCACGGCGGTCGACGCGACGCGTACGGGCGTGCGACCAGGCCGGCGAGGTGCCGTCCGGGGGTGCGGGGCCGACGACGACGTCGGTCCGGAAATCCGGGTGCCTGGCGGTCGAGAGGTTACTACGCTGTCAGTAAGTGATGTCCAGAGGCCGTGACCAACCTGTGACCCTCCCGGCTCGGCGGCGGGGCCGGAGACCTAGACTCGACCGAGCCAGACGGGCCGACGGCGGCCCCGGCGACGCCCGCCGCGCGCGGGCACGATGAGGGAGACGAGGACGCGATGACCACGAGGCGCGCTCCCCGCGCGCGGCCCGAGACCCTGGTCAAGCGCACCGAGATCCTGCGCGCCGCGACGGCGACCTTCGGGGCCAAGGGCTACAAGAACGGGCCGCTCACCGAGATCGCCGACCAGGTCGGCATGACGCACGCCGGGATCCTGCACCACTTCGGCTCGAAGGATCAGCTGCTGGTCGAGGTGCTGAAGTACCGCGACCAGGAGGACGTCGCACCGCTCGAGGGCGCCCACATCCCGGGCGGCATGGAGCTGTTCCGGCACCTGGTGCGCACCGCGTTCACCAACGAGACCCGGCCGGGCATCGTGCAGGCCTACGCGGTGCTCTCGGCCGAGTCCGTGACGGACGAGCACCCCGGACGCGCGTACTTCGAGGAGCGCTACCAGACGCTGCGGCGAGAGATCACCGAGGCCTTCGCGGCGGTGTGCGCCGAGCGCGGGATCACGGCGCCGGCCACGGTGGACCGGGCCGCGGCGAGCATCCTCGCCGTCATGGACGGCCTCCAGGTGCAGTGGCTGCTCTCGCCCGACGACGTGCAGCTGGCCGAGGCGAGCGCGTTCGCGATCGAGGCGATCGTGGCCGCGGTGCTCGAGCCGAGCCGCACACCGCTCGACCTGGGCCTGCACCCCACGAGCTGACCGCGTACGTCTCGACAGCGAGGAAGCACCATGATCGAAGGTGTCCGGTACGGCCACACCAACGTCGTCGCACACGACTGGCGTCGCCTGGTCGACTTCTACGTGACGCTCTTCGGCTGCGAGCCGGTGCCGCCCGAGCGTGACCTGTACGGCCCCGTCGTCGCGGCAGGCACGGGAGTCACCGACGCCACGCTCAACGGCATGCACCTGCGGCTGCCGGGCCACGGCCCGGACGGGCCGACCCTCGAGGTCTACAGCTTCGGCACCATGCCGCCCAAGCCGCCGACGGCGGTCGACCGCCCCGGCTACGGGCACCTCGCCTTCCAGGTCGCGGACGTCGCGGCGGCCCGGCGCGAGGTCCTCGCCGCCGGTGGCTCCGCGCTCGGGCAGATCGTGCGCACCCAGGTCGCTGCCGATCGCTCGGTGACCTGGTGCTACGTCACCGACCCCGAGGGCAACCCCGTCGAGCTGCAGTCATGGGGCCCGGGCGAGCCGGCGGCGATCCTCGAGGACTGAGCGTTCCCGCGAGCCGCGTCGGCGCGGCGACCCTCGACGCACGGTCATGCCGCGGACGGCGTGGTCCTCGGAGTCACGGCACGAGCTCCGTCCCGTGCTCTCGCAGGATCGTGATCGCTCGCGGTCCGACCCCGTGGAGATCAAGGAGCTCCCGCTCGCTGGCTCCGCGGAGGTCGCCGATCGTGCCGTAGCCAGCGGCCTGGAGGGCTCGGGTGGCAGGCTTCCCCAGCGTCGCCGGTAGACCTGCGGATGGCTCGCCCATGCCACACAGCCTCGAGCGCCGGTCGACCGGTGAGCAAGGGTGACGGCCATCCGGATCTGCCGCGCTGCGCGTCAGAGCGCGCGGTGGGTCCAGGCGCCCGCGAGCATCGTGGCCGCGACGGGCATCGCGCGCAGCAGGTCGCCGTCGGGCACGGGCTCGGCGTCGAGCACCACCAGGTCTGCGGGCTCACCCGGCGTGACCCGCGAGCGCACCGACGACGCGAGCGCGGTGCCGAGGTTCACGGCCTGCTCGGGGTGCCACGGCTCGCGGCCGTCGCGCGCGCGGGTCACCGCCGCGGCGATCGCCGCCCACGGGTCCAGCCGGGCCACGGGCGCGTCGGAGCCGAACGTCATGGTCACGCCGGCGCGCGCGAGGTCCCCGTACGCGAACGACCTGCCGGTGCGGCCCGCCCAGTGCACGTCGGCCACGTCCCGGTCGTCGAGCGCGTGCTCGGGCTGGACGCTCGCGACCACGCCCAGTGCGGCCATGCGCGTGACGTCGTCGGGAGTGAGCAGCTGGGCGTGCTCGATCGAGCCTCGGGCACCGGTGGCCTCGAACGCGTCGAGCACGACGGCGTTCGCGTGGTCCCCGATCGCGTGGATCGCGCAGCGGATCCCGTGGCGGGCGGCGCGGGTCATCTGCTCGGCGAGGTGCTCGGGCTCGACGTTCAGGGCCCCGGTCCACGCGACGCCGTCGGTGACGGGCGGGTAGGGCTCGTGGCAGAACGCGGTGCGGGTGTTGAGCGAGCCGTCCGCGATCACCTTGAACGGGCCCACGCGCACCAGGCCGTCCGGGGTCACCCACGCGCCCGAGGCCAGGCCCCGCTCGATCGCCGCGTCGAGGTGCTCGGGCCACAGCGCGGCGTCGACCCGCAGCCGCAGCGGCCGGGCGGCAGCACGCCGATACCAGGCCGCGACGTTGTCGGCGATCTCGAGGTCCACGATGCCCACCACGCCGAGCCTCGCCGCGGCCGCCGCGGCGTCGTCGACCCAGGCGTCGAGCGCGACCTCGGGGGCCCGGTCCACCTGGGCCATGAGGGGCATCCACTCGGTCTCACGCAGCAGCCCGGTCGGGTGGTCCACGCCCACCTCGGCAAGCGCGGTGCTGCTGAACCACGCGCAGTGCAGGTCGGCCGAGACCACGACCACCGGGACCGGCGGCAGGCCGGCGTCGACCACGGCACGGTCGAGCAGCTCGGCCGTCGGGACGTCCGGCCACAGCCCGTCCCGGAAGCCGGCCGCGACCAGCGCGCCGCCGTCGGGCACGGGGGTGCGCCGCAGCTCGTCGACGACGGCGCGCGCGACCTCGGCGGCGGACGCAGCCTCCGACACGTCGAGCCGGCGCCGCGCGAGCGCCCACTGCGCCATGTGCACGTGCGCGTCCCACAGCCCCGGCATGAGCCAGCGGCCGTCGAGGTCCACCACCTCGCTCGCACCCTCGCCCGTGCCGGTGCCCGACGGCGTCACCGACGCGATGCGTCCGCCCTCGACGCGCACGTCCACGAGCCCACGTCCGCCCAGGTCAGCGGCAGGTTCGGCGGCCCGGCCGGGCAGCGGCACCAGCCGCGCCCGCCGCAGCACGAGGCTCGGGGACTCCGTCATCGGAGCAGGCTACGTCTCTACCCAACCGCTCGCGCCCCCGAGGACGATCGTCCTGGGCGCTGTCACGACGTCGGCCGTGACAATGGAGCGCATGACTGCAGCGACCTCGTCCTCGTCCCGCCCCCGCGTGCTCAGCCGCCTCGCTGCGGCCGGTGCGTCGCTGCTGCTGCTCGCGGCCTGCTCGACGTCGAGTCCCGAGGACTCCCTGCAGGCCGAGCTCGGGCTCGACGGGATAGACGGCCGCGAGATCGTCGAGCAGCTCGACGCCTCGACCGACGATCGCCCGTTCGCCTTCATGGCCTCGGTGCGCGAGGACGAGGTGCTGCTGGGCGATGGCACGCAGGAGGTCGCCGTGGCCCTGCCCGAGGACGAGCTGTACGTCTCGATCGCGCCCTACGTGGACCAGACCCACGAGTGCTACTACCACTCGCTCGCGACGTGCCAGGGCGAGCTCGTCGAGCAGCCAGTCTCCGTGACGATCACGGCCGACGACGGCACGGTGCTCGTGGACGAGGACGCCACCACCTACGCCAACGGCTTCGTCGGCTTCTGGCTCCCGCGCGATGTCGAGGGCACCATCGAGGTCACCTACGCCGACAAGACCGGCAGCGTCCCGTTCAGCACCGGCGAGGGCGACCCCACCTGCATCACGACCCTCCAGGTCGCCTGACGCAGGGACAGCCGGTCAGCACCGGCGAGGGCGACCCCACCTGCATCACGACCCTCCAGGTCGCCTGACGCAGGGACAGCCGGTCAGCACTCCGCGCGGCCCTCGCGCCAGTAGCCCATGAACGCGACCGAGCGGCGGTCGATGCCCAGGTCGCGCACCAGGAAGCGGCGCATCTCCTTGACCACGCCGGCCTCACCCGCGATCCACGCGTAGACACCGCCGTCGGCCGCGGGCTCCGCGGGCACGTCCCAGAGCGTCACGGCGTCGACGTCGACCTCGTCGAGCTCAGCCACCTCGGCGTCGTGCTCGGCGACCAGGCGAGCGGCACCCCCGCGCACGGCGGCGGCGAGCAGCAGGCCGTGCGGCACGTCGATGCGGGGACGCACGCCCTCGTCGCCGGCCGCGGCGCCGCCCTGGCGCGGGAGCCAGTGCACCTCGACGCCCTCGGGGGCCCGGATGTCGAGCCTGTCGTGCGCGGTGGGCACCTCGAGGTAGGCGTGGCCGCGGGCCTCGCGCGGCAGGGCCTCGAGGATCGAGCAGATCGCGGGCACCGCGGTCTCGTCGCCGGCGAGCAGGAAGGTCGACGCCTCGGCGGGCGGACGCCACTCGAGGCCCACGGGCGGGCCGTCGAAGTCCGCATCCGGGCCGAGCAGCACGATCGGGTCGCCCTTGCGGGCGGCAGCGCACCAGCGCACCGCGGGGCCGGCCTGCGCCTGGCACGCGCAGCCGAGGAGCTCGGCGAGGCCGCAGCCGCGCGTCGTGACCTTGCCCGGGGTGACGCCGTGCAGCACGACGTCGACGTCCACCTCGCGCTGCGCGGGCCGCACGGCACGCACGGTGTAGGTGCGCAGCGGCTCACGCTCGGCGTCGGGCTTGGCCCGCCAGCCGGTGAACCAGTCGTCGCGCGTGAACTCCTGGGTGTCGATCCGTGCACCGCACGCGGCCGGCAGCACGAGCTTGACGCGCTGGTCGAGGCCGGCGGTGCCGAACCGGTCGAGCTCAGGACCCGTGAAGGTCATCCGCAGGAAGCTCGGGCTCAGGCGGCGCGTGCGCAGCACCTCGACCTCGAACGCCCGGTAGGACGACGACGACCGTCGCGGCGCAGCGGTCTGCACGTCGGACTGCACGGTCACACGAGCTCCTCAGGTCGGGTCGCCTCGAGTAAAGCATAGGCTCACCTAACTGAGGGACCCCTCACCAGCACCCGGACGGTGTGACGTGGGCCACGCCGCCGGCCACCCCGGCAAGGCGGCGCATCACACCCCGAGCGAGCTCCCCGTCAGACGCTCGTAAGCCTCGAGATACCTCGCCCGCGTGCGCTCGACCACGTCGTCGGGCAGCGGCGGGGGCGGCGCGTCCGAGGCGCGGTCCCAGCCCGAGGCCGACGACGTGAGCCAGTCGCGCACGTACTGCTTGTCGAAGCTCGGCTGCGCGCGCCCCGGCTCCCAGGCGTCGGCGGGCCAGAACCGCGACGAGTCGGGCGTGAGCACCTCGTCCCCGAGCACCACGGCACCGGTGTGCGGGCCCTCGAGCGCCCGGCCGAACTCGAGCTTGGTGTCGGCCAGGATCACGCCGCGCCCGCGCGCGATGCCCTCCGCACGCGCGTAGACCGCGAGGGTCAGGTCACGCAGCAGCGTCGCGTCGGCCTCGCCCACGCGCCCGACGACGGCCTCGAACGGCACGTTCTCGTCGTGCTCGCCGACGGCGGCCTTGGTGGCCGGCGTGAAGATCGGCTCGGGCAGGCGCGAGCCGTCCACCAGCCCGGGAGGCAGGGCGATGCCCGTGACGCGGCCGTCGGTGCGGTACTCCACGAGCCCGGAGCCGGTGAGGTAGCCGCGGGCCACGCACTCGACCGGGAACATCGTGAGCCGTCGGCAGACCATCGCGCGCCCGGCCACGGCCGCCGGCACGCCGGCCTCCCCCGGTTCGGCCGTCACCACGTGGTTGGGCACCAGGTCCGCGAGCTGGTCGAACCACCACAGGCTCAGCGCCGTGAGCACCGCGCCCTTGTCCGGGATGGGCGTCGCGAGCACGTGGTCGTACGCGCTGATCCGGTCGCTCGCGACCACCAGCACCACGTCACCGTGCGCTACCGCGGCCGCCGAGCCGGGCTCGGGCACGTAGAGGTCACGCACCTTGCCCGCGTAGACGTGGCTCCACCCGGGGAGCGCCGGCGCGGTCACAGCCCGCTCGAGATCAGCGCGTCGGGGTCGTCCGCGTCGTCGTCGACCTCGGGCCCGTCGGGTGCGGTCACGCGGCCCTCGGCCGCCGCGAGCGCGATGTCGCCGCGGTGGTGCGAGCCCCGCAGGTCGATCCGCTCGACGCCCTCGTAGGCCGTGGCCCGCGCCGCCGCGAGGTTCGCCCCCACGCCGACGACCGACAGCACGCGCCCACCCGCGGACACCACACCGCCGTCGGACGCGGCCGTGCCCGCGTGCAGCACGTGCACGCCCGGCACCTCAGCGGCCTCTGCGAGGCCGTCCACCGGGTCGCCCGCGCGCACCGAGCCCGGGTAGCCGTGCGCCGCGACCACCACGGTCACCGCGGCCTCGTCGCGCCAGTGCAGGTCTGCCGCATCCGCCAGGTGCCCGGTCGCGGCCGCGTGCAGCAGCTCGGCGAGCGGCGTCGCGAGGCGTGCGAGCACCACCTGGGTCTCCGGGTCGCCGAAGCGCGCGTTGAACTCGACCACGCGCAGCCCGCGGCTCGTGAGCGCGAGCCCGCAGTACAGGACGCCCGCGAACGGCGTGCCGCGGCGCTGCATCTCGGCGATCGTGGGCCGCGCCACGCGCCCCAGGACCTCGTCGACCAGCCCGTGCGGTGCCCAGGGCAGCGGCGAGTACGCGCCCATACCGCCCGTGTTGGGGCCCTCGTCGCCGTCGAGGGCCCGCTTGAAGTCCTGCGCGGGGGCGAGGGCCACCACGTCGGTGCCGTCGGCGAGGCAGAACAACGAGACCTCGGGACCGTCGAGGAACTCCTCGACCACGACGGCGGCTCCCGGCCGGCCCTCGAGGCACGTGCGGGCGTGCGCGAGGGCGGCGTCGCGGTCGGACGTGACCACCACGCCCTTGCCCGCGGCGAGGCCGTCGTCCTTGACCACGTGGGGCGCGCCGAACGCGTCGAGCGCGGCCGCGACCTCGTCGAGGGTGGTGCACACGTGCGCCATCGCGGTGGGCACCCCGGCGGCGGCCATGACCTCCTTGGCGAAGGCCTTCGAGCCCTCGAGCCGCGCGGCCTCGGCGCTCGGGCCGAAGCACGCGATCCCCACGTCGCGCACCGCGTCGGCGACGCCCGCGACCAGCGGGGCCTCAGGGCCCACGACCACCAGCTCGGCCTCGAGCCGGGTCGCGAGGCCCGCGACCGCTGCGCCGTCGAGCGGGTCCACCTCGTGCAGCGTGGCCTGCGCGGCGATGCCCGGATTGCCCGGGGCCGCGTGCAGCTCGTGCTCACCCGCCGCGAGGCTGTGGACGATGGCGTGCTCGCGCGCGCCGGAACCGATGACGAGGATCCTCACGGGCCGCCAGCCTACTGACCGACCCCGCCCGGCGGAGCCCCGTCCCGCGGACCGGCGCTCAGCTCAGCAGGTCGTGGCGCACGATCGTCGCCTCGCGCCCCGGGCCCACGCCGATCGCCGAGATGCGGGTGCCCGACATCTCCTCGAGCGCGAGCACGTAGCGCTGCGCCGCGGCGGGCAGCTGGTCGAACTCGCGCACGTGCGAGATGTCCTCCCACCAGCCGTCGAGCTCCTCGAAGACCGGGGTCGCGTGGTGGAAGTCGCTCTGGTTCGACGGCATCTCGTCGTGCCGCACGCCGTCCACGTCGTAGCCCACGCACACGGGCACGCGCTCGAGGCCCGTGAGGGTGTCGAGCTTGGTGAGCACCAGGTCGGTCAGCCCGTTGACGCGCGTCGCGTAGCGCGCGATCACCGCGTCGTACCAGCCGGTGCGGCGCGGGCGCCCCGTCGTCGTGCCGTACTCGCCGCCCTGCTTGCGCAGCCACTCGCCCGTGTCGTCGAGCAGCTCGGTGGGGAACGGGCCCTCGCCCACGCGGGTCGTGTAGGCCTTGATGACGCCGACCACGCGGTCGATGCGGGTGGGCCCGATGCCCGCGCCCGTGCACGCGCCGCCCGCGGTCGCCGACGACGACGTCACGAACGGGTACGTGCCGTGGTCGACGTCGAGCATGGTCGCCTGACCGGCCTCGAGCAGCACGGTCTTGCCGGCGTCGAGGGCCTGGTTGAGCACGAGGGACGTGTCGGTGACCATCGGGCGCAGGCGCTCGGCGTAGGTCAGCAGCTCCTCGACGGTCTCCTCGACCGTGATCGCGCGCCGGTTGTAGACCTTCACGAGCAGGTGGTTCTTCTGGTCGAGGGCGCCCTCGACCTTCTGGGCCAGGATGTGCTCGTCGAACAGATCCTGGACCCGCACGCCCACGCGGCTGATCTTGTCCGCGTAGGTGGGGCCGATGCCGCGACCCGTGGTGCCGATGCGGCGCTTGCCGAGGAACCGCTCGGTCACCTTGTCCACCGTGCGGTTGTAGCCCGCGATGAGGTGCGCGGCCGACGAGACGAGCAGGCGCGAGGTGTCCACCCCGCGCGCCTCGAGCGCGTCGATCTCGCGGAACAGCACCTCGAGGTCCACGACCACGCCGTTGCCGATCACCGGGGTGACGCCCGGCGAGAGGATGCCCGAGGGCAGCAGGTGCAGCGCGTACTTCTCGCCGTCGATGACGACGGTGTGGCCCGCGTTGTTGCCCCCGTTGAACTTCACGACGTGGTCCACGCGTGAGCCGAGCTGATCGGTGGCCTTGCCCTTGCCCTCGTCGCCCCACTGGGCACCGAGGACGACGACGGCTGGCATGTGGGTTCCTCCGGTCGCACACGGGCGCGCACGCATGCAGCACCCGGCCACACGGGGCGGTGGCCGGATCGAGGCTACCCGAGACGGTGCGCGGTCAGCCGTGACCCCGGGCCCCGCAGCGGCGGTGGCGGCTCAGCGCAGCGCGGCGACCTCGTCCGCACTCGTCCCGCAGTCGACCAGGAACGTGCGGCAGCGCTCGGCCTCGTCGTCCTCGCCGATCGCGGCCGCGGCCTCGGCGAGCGCGAGGAGCGCCCGCAGGAACCCCTGGTTCGGCCCGTGCCCGACCGGCACCGCGCCGCGCCCGCGCCAGCCGGCCCGCCGCAGGGCGTCGAGGCCACGGTGGTAGCCGGTCCGCGCGTAGGCGTACGCGGCCACGGGCTCGTCGGTGGCCAGGGCCCCCTCGGCCAGGACGGCCCAGGCGAGGGACGACGTCGGCGTGCGCGCCGCGGCCTCGTCCGCCCTCACCCCCGACTCGAGGTCGCCCCGCACGCGGGCGTCGACGTCGGGCAGGTGCGTGGGCTCGGGGGCGAGGAGGTCGTCCATGCGCCCATCGTGCCCCACGGCCACCGGCTGGTCGCGACGGTCCGCCGTCGGTATGGTCGACCGACGCGCTGAAACCCCTGGAGCGCACGGAGAGCCATCCCATGATCGAGATCGCCACCTCGGCCGCCACCGCGAGCCTGGTGATCACCGGTGACCTCGACCTCGCCGAGCGCGAGCAGTTCCCGGAGATCGCCGCACGCGTCACCGGCCTGCGCCGCCAGCTGCTGGTGATCGACATGTGTGGCGTCACCTTCATGGACTCGACCGGCGCCGCCTTCCTCATCTCCCTCGCGGACTCGGCACGGCGTCGCGGTGGCGCGACGGTGCTGCGCGGGATCGACGAGCGCGAGCTCTTCGTGCTCGAGGTGTGCGGTGCGCTCGACCTGTTCCGGATCGACGAGGAGCACGCCTGCCCCGTCGAGCGCGCACCGGCCTGACCTGGCGCCCGCGGCTCAGCGGTCCCGGGCCGCGCTGATCGGCTGGGGTCGCACGCGCGCCCACACCAGCTTGCCGCTGCCCGCGGGGCGCCAGCCCCACTCGCCGAGCCGCTCCACGATCCGCATGCCGTAGCCGCCCACCCGCCCGGGGTGGCCGTCCGTCGTGACCGGCGGCACGGGGTTGGAGTCCTCGACCTCGATGCGCAGGCCCTCACCCGTGTCGAACAGACGCAGCACCACGTGACCCCACCCGTGCATGACCGCGTTGGCGACCATCTCCGAGACCACGAGCTCGGCCGACTGCGCACCGGGGATGCCCCACGTCTCGCACGTGCGCACGACGGCGTGCCGGGCACGGGCGATCGACCCGGGCTCGCTCGGCAGCGACCAGCGCCTGCGGCGCGGCGACGTGAGCGAGCGCGGGTCGGCCTGCGGATCGGGCACCCGGACGACGACCACGGCGACGTCGTCCTCGGGCTGGTCCGCGAGTCGCAGCAGCAGCTCCTCGCCCACACCGGCGGCGTCCTGCGTGCCCACGTCGCGCGCCACGGCCTCGAGGGCCGCGATGCCTTCACGCAGGCCGCGGTCGCGCCGTTCGATCAGCCCGTCCGTGTACAGGACGAGCAGGTCCCCGGGCTCGAGCAGGTGGGTGCCGGTGGCCCGGCCCGCCTCGCCCCCACCGAAGCCGACCATCGGCCCCGCGCCGCCGTCGAGGCGCGTGACCTCCCGGCCGCGCGCGACGACGGGCGGCAGGTGCCCCGCGCGCGAGTAGCGCAGCAGCCACCGCTCGGCCCGTCGCTCGAGGGTCGCGAGCACGAGGCTCGCGGAGCGCGGCACGCGCATGCCCGCCACGAGCTGGTCCACACGGTTCAGCACGTCACCCGGGTCGGCCGGGTCGTGCGCGTAGGCCCGCACCACCGAGCGCAGCTGGCCCATCGCGGCGGCGGCCTCGACGTCGTGCCCGACGACGTCCCCGATCACGAGCGCGACCAGGTCGTCCTGGACCTGGAGCACGTCGAACCAGTCCCCGCCCACCTGGGCGTGGCCCGCGCTCGGGGCGTAGTAGCTCCACACGTCGAGGTCGTGCACGTGCGCCTGCTCCGGGAGCATCGCGCGCTGGAGGGTCTCGGCGAGGCGGTGCTCTCGCGCGTACAGCCGCACGTTGTCCGCAGCCATGCCGACGCGTCGGACCACCAGGTGCAGCACGGTGCGGTCGTGCTCGTCGAGCTCGGCCGCACCGCCCGGGCCGTGGGGCACCGTCACCAGCACACCCAGGTTGCGGCTGCGGCCCGGCACGGCGTGCACCAGCACGGGGTACGGCGGGGTGCCGCCGCGGCGCACCTGGGTCACGACCGCGCAGGTCGCGGGGCCCAGCGCGTCCGCGCGCGGGTCGATCTCGACGGGTCCCTCGACACGACCCGCGAGCAGGTCGGCCACCGGGTCGGGACCGGCGGGCTCGGGCCGGCGCCCCGCACGGTGCGCCGCCTCACGCCGCTGCTCGGCCCCCGACTCGTGGTGCACGCCGATGCCCTCGGCCGCGCGCAGCCCACCGTCGTCCAGGAGGAACCCGGCCCACGCGACAACCTCGGGGCACAGCAGACGCGCGATCTCGCGCAGCAGCGTGGGGTTGTCGACGTCCGAGAGCAGCTCGGAGACCTGGGCCACGAGCTGGAGGCCGTTGCGCACGCGCCGCTCGACGGCGATCGACCTGCGCTGCTGGTCGTCGCGTCGCACCTGCGCGGTGACGTCCACCTGCACGCCCACCCACTGGACGACCCCGCCCGCGGCGTCCCGCACGGGTGTGATCGTCACCTGGTTCCAGAAGGTGGTGCCGTCCTTGCGGTAGTTCAGCAGCGTCACGGTCGCCCCACGGCGCTCGCGCACCGCGCGGCCCAGCTCGGCCGAGGCCGCCGGGTCCGTGCCGGGCCCGTGGAGGACGTCGGGGTTGCGGCCGCGCACCTCGTCGAGCGTCCAGCCGGTGGTGCGCACGAACGCGTCGTTGACCCACATGATCGGGCCACCGGGTGCGGCGTCGGTGATGACGAACGACACGTCGGTCGCCTGGAGCGCGCGGTTGCGCACCTCGACCAACGACGCGCGGGAGGGCGGCACGGGACGGGAGTTGACCACCACCACCTCCGATCGTCTAGCGTTCAGCACACACGAGAGCCCGCGGGACGTCGCCTTTGATGCCGCTCCCCGGGACGCCACCACCGTGGTGGGCTCGGGCGACGCAGGCGAGGGGAGTGTCGTGCAGGACGGTAACAGCCGGACCCCCCACGGGCCCATGGACGGTGACGACCTGATCGAGGTCCACGAGGACACCCCGCGCGCCCCCGCGGCCAGCAGCGGACGCGGCTCGGAGCCGGGCAGCGTCCACGTGATCGTCCACCCCGAGCGCACCCAGGTGGTGCTCGTCGGCGAGGTCGACGCCGACCTCGCGGCAGACCTCCAGGAGGCGACCTCCGACGCCGAGGGCACCGGCCTGCCGATCGAGATCGACGCCGGCCAGGTCACGTTCATGGACTCGTCCGGCATCGCGTTCCTCGCGCGCATCGCCACCCGCAGCGCGCACCCGGTGCGCATCCGCAACGCACCCGAGACGGTCCGGTTCCTGCTCGAGGTCACGCGCATCGGCGAGCTCCTCGAGGTGGTCGAGGACGGGGACGACGACGCCGAGTCCGTGGACCACGGCCTGCCGACCATCGGCCTCGCCGACCGCTCGCGCCGGGGCCCCGAGCCCGACGGCGTGGCCTGAGCCGCACCCCTCACGAACGACGACGGCGCCGTCACCCTCGCGGGTGGCGGCGCCGTCGTGGTGGTGACGCGGTGCGTCAGCCGAGCTTGTGCCCCGCCGAGCGGAGCTGCTGGCACGCCTCGGCGATGCGCTGGGCCATGCCGGCCTCGGCCAGCTTGCCCCAGGCGCGCGGGTCGTACGTCTTCTTGTTGCCGACCTCGCCGTCGATCTTGAGCACGCCGTCGTAGTTGGTGAACATGTGGCCCACCACGGGACGCGTGAAGGCGTACTGGGTGTCCGTGTCGATGTTCATCTTGATCACGCCGTTGTCGACGGCCTCGGCGATCTCGGCCTCGGTCGAGCCCGAGCCACCGTGGAAGACCAGGTCGAACGGGTTGGTCTTGCCGACCTTGGCGCCCACCGCGTCCTGGATCTCCTTGAGGATCGCGGGACGGAGCTTGACCGCACCCGGCTTGTAGACGCCGTGCACGTTGCCGAAGGTCAGGGCCGTGAGGTAGCGACCCTTCTCGCCCGTGCCGAGCGCCTCGACCGTCGCGAGGCCGTCCTCGACCGTGGTGTACAGCTTGTCGTTGATCGCGGCCTCGTGGCCGTCCTCCTCGCCGCCCACGACGCCCACCTCGATCTCGAGGATGGTGCGCGCCGCGGCCGAGAGCTCGAGCAGCTCCGCCGCGATGACCAGGTTCTCGTCCAGCGGGATGTCCGAGCCGTCGAACATGTGCGACTGGAAGGTGGGCAGCTTGCCCGCCTTGACCTGCTCGGCCTCGATGGCCAGCAGCGGACGCACCCACGAGTCGAGGTTCTTCTTGGTGCAGTGGTCCGTGTGCAGGGCCACCGTCACGGGGTAGTTCTTGGCGACCTCGGCCGCGTAGGCGGCGAGGGCGAGCGAGCCCGCGACGCGGTCCTTGATCGTGGCGCCAGACGCGTACTCCGCGCCGCCCACCGAGACCTGGATGATGCCGTCCGACTCGGCCTCGGCGAAGCCCTGCAGCGCGGCCGTGAGGGTCTGCGACGACGTGACGTTGACGGCCGGGTAGGCGAACTTGCCGTCCCGCGCGCGGTCGATCATCTCGTTGTAGACCTCGGGCGTGGCGATGGCCATGAAGACTCCTGCACTCTGGAGGGGGTGGTCTTTTCCCGCCAATGGTGGCACGGATCGCGGAGCAGGTGGCCGGGACCTCCGGGACCCGGACGGGGTGCCCGCGGAGTGCTAGGCGCACCGACCCGGCCGGTCGGCTGCCGGTCACGTCGCGGTCAGGCACGGGTCACGTGTGCAGCGCCACCCAGGCGTGCATCGCGATGGCCGCGGCCGCGGCGGCGTTGATCGAGCGGGTCGAGCCGAACTGCCGGATGTGCAACACGGCGTCGCACGCCTCGCGCGCCGCGGGCGACAGCCCGTCGCCCTCCTGACCGAACAGCAGCACGCACGCACGCGGCAACGGGTACCCCTCGAGCGCCACCGAGCCCGGGAGGTTGTCGACCCCCAGCACGGGCAGCCGTGCGCCGTCCGGCCCCGCCGTCGCCGCCCACGCACGCAGGTGGTCGACGTCCGGGTGGTGCCGCACGTGCTGGTACCTGTCCGTCACCATCGCGCCACGTCGGTTCCAGCGACGCCGGCCCACCACGTGCACCTCGGCGGCGGCGAACGCGTTCGCCGTCCGCACCACGGAGCCGATGTTCAGGTCGTGAACCCAGTTCTCGACGGCCACGTGGAACGGGTGGCGGCGAAGGTCGAGGTCGGCGACCACGGCCTCGACCGTCCAGTACCGGTAGCGGTCGACGACGTTGCGCCGGTCGCCGTGCTCGAGCAGCTCGGGGTCGTAGCGTCGCACCCCGTCGACGTCGAGCTCGGGCCACGCGTCCCGGCCACCCGGCCACGGGCCGACGCCCACCTCGCGCTCCGCGTGGCCGTCGGGGACCTCACCGTGCGGCAGGGCGCGCCCGGGACCGGTCACCGGTGGCGCCAGGCCTGGCCCACGCGCAGCCGGCCCGAGGTGTGCAGCACCGAGCCCTCGTAGAGACGGGCCGCGAGCAGCACGAGCGCGACGGCCGTGCCGAGCACCACGAGAGCCGCGACCACAGGCTCCCAGGGTTCGGCGTTGCCCAGCACCACGCGGGCCGGCATCAGCAGCGGTGCGGTCACCGGGACGTACGAGAGCAGCCGCTGGGTGGGTCCGGGGTCCATCGCGAAGATGGCCGCGAAGAACGGCAGGATCACGAGCACCTGCATCACGACCGTCGTGGACTGGAGGTCCTCGACGCGCGCGGCCAGGGAACCGCCCACGGCCCAGAGCCCCGCGAGCATCACGAATCCGAGGACGAAGAACAGCACGAACCAGCCCGAGGCGGCGAGCAGCTGCTCCACCACGGGCCCCTGGCCCGCGAGCGCCGCCCCCACGAGCCCGCCACCGACGATCACGGCCACCTGGCCCACGGCCATCGCGGTGTTGCCGATCACCTTGCCCGCGAGCAGGGCGCGCACCGGCACGGCCGCGACCAGCAGCTCGACCACCCGGGACTGCTTCTCCTCGACCACGCTCTGGGCGATCGACATGCCGAACGTCAGCACCGACAGGTAGAAGAGGAACGCGAACGCGAGCACCAGCAGCTCGGGCGGCACCGAGCCGCTCGGGAGGGCGTCGAGCAGCACGACCGTGGGCGGGGCGGGGTCCGTGAGCGCGGCGACGTCGGCCGCGTCGAGCCCCTGCTCCTCGGCGGCCGCCGCCACCTGGAGCCGCCCGGACGCTGCGCTCACGAGCAGCTCGATCTCGACCGGCACGCCCTCGCCGCCCAGCAGCCGCAGCTCCTCGAGGCTCTCGCCCACGACGGCGGCGTCCACGTCACCGCCGCGCACCATGCGCGCGACGTCGGTCTGCTCGTCGACGGCGACCACCTCGACCTCGGCCGCGGGCAGGCCACCGCGGCCCAGCAGGGCGAGCTCGACCCGCACCTCCGAGCCGTCGTCGGCGTCCTCCTCGCCCGCGGCACCGCCCAGGTCGGCCGCGAGGCGCGAGGCAGCCACGGCGGCCTCGCCCTGGGCGGCGACGCGCAGCTCGGGCGTGCGCTGCTGGAGCAGCACGGGGATGACGGTCGCGGCGGTCACGAGCAGGAGGAGGAACACCGTGGTGCCGAGGAACGCCTTGTCGCGCAGCTTCACGAGCACCTCGCGGCGCGCGATGACGCCGACCACGCCCCACGAGCTCATCGCACGGCCTCCCGGAAGATCTCGGCGAGCGTCGGGACCACGGGCGTGAGCTCGCGCACGGCCCCGTGGGCCTGTGCCTGCGCGAGCAGCGCCTGGTCGTCGGCGTCCTCCGCGAGGTCGACCACCACGGTGCGACCGTCGTGGGCGTGCAGGCTCACGCCCGGCACCTGCTCGAGGAACGCGGCGAGGCCCGTCGGCGCGCCCTCCGCCGCGGGTGCACGCTCGTCGGGGAACGGGTCCACCACGAGGCGCAGACGACGCCCGGCACGCCGTCGGCGCAGCTCGCCCGCCTCGCCCGCGGCGAGCACGCGGCCCTGGTGCAGCAGCACGACGTCGTCGCACAGTCGCTCGACCAGCTCGAGCTGGTGGGAGGAGAACAGCACCGGGACCCCCGCGGCGGAGCGCTCGCGCAGGTGCTCGGCCATCGCGTCGACGGCGATCGGGTCGAGTCCCGAGAACGGCTCGTCGAGCACCAGGAGCACCGGGTCGTGCACCAGGGCGGCCGCGACCTGCACGCGCTGCTGGTTGCCGAGCGACAGTGACTGGAGCGCGTCGTCGGCACGGTCCGCCAGGCCCAGGCGTTCGAGGAGCTCGTGGGTGCGGCGCCGCGCCGCCTGCGCGCCGAGCCCGTGCACGCGGCCCAGGTGGACCAGCTGCTCAGCCACGCGCATGCGCGGGTACAGCCCGCGCTCCTCCGGCATGTACCCGAACGTGCGGCGCACCTCGAGGGTCAGCGGCCGGCCGTCGAAGGTCACCTCGCCCGAGTCCGGGGCGAGCACACCCATGACGATGCGCATCGCCGTCGTCTTGCCCGCACCGTTGGCGCCGATGAAGCCCGTCATGCGGCCGGGCCGCACCGTGAAGCCGACGTCGTCGAGGGCCGTCCGGTCACCGAACGTGCGGGTGACCCCCGCGAGCGTGAGCTCCTGCGCCACGAACCGTCCCTCCTGCGAGCCGACCCGTCGAGCCTAGCGGCCTGGTCGGTGCCCCCACGGGGCGTGCGTGGCTGCGTACGCTGGGGCCCGTCGCCAGGACGTGGCGCCCACGCGGCGCCGGAGGAGGAGTGCCGTGACCCGCGAGCGCGAGCAGCGAGAGATCCACAGCTGGCTCACCGACATGGACGGCGTGCTGGTGCACGAGGGCAAGGCCCTGCCGGGCGCCGCGGACTTCGTCCGGACGCTGCGCGACAAGGAGCGTCCGTTCCTCGTCCTGACCAACAACTCGATCTTCACCGAGCGGGACCTGCGGGCCCGGCTGCGCACCGCGGGCATCGACGTGCCCGAGGGCGCGATCTGGACCTCGGCCCTCGCGACGGCCCAGTTCCTGCACGACCAGGTGCCCGGTGGCAGCGCCTACACGATCGGCGAGGCCGGCCTGACGACGGCGCTCTACGAGGTCGGCTACACGCTCACGGAGTCGGACCCGGACTACGTGGTGCTGGGCGAGACCCGCACGTACTCGTTCGAGGCCATCACCAAGGCCATCCGTCTGATCCAGGGCGGGGCGCGGTTCATCGCGACCAACCCCGACGTGACGGGGCCGAGCGCCGAGGGCGACCTGCCCGCGACGGGGTCGGTCGCCGCGATGATCACGGCCGCGACCGGACGCAAGCCGTACTTCGTGGGCAAGCCGAACCCGATGATGTTCCGCTCGGCGCTCAACCAGATCGACGCGCACTCCGAGACCACGGCGATGATCGGCGACCGGATGGACACCGACGTGGTCGCGGGGATCGAGGCCGGCCTGCGCACGTTCCTGGTGCTCACGGGCTCGACGCAGGAGCACCAGGTCGAGCGCTTCCCGTTCCGCCCGGCCGAGGTGGTCCCGTCGATCGCGGAGCTCGTCGAGCGCATCTGAGCACAGGGACCTAGGTCCCGGCCGTCTCAGGGCGCGCTGCCTAGCGTGCGGCACGTGTCGAGCCTGACCACCGCCCCGGTCCGACGGCGCGGCGCGCGTGGGCCCGGCTGGGTGCCGAACCAGCACGGGGCCTGGGCGATGCTGCTCGCGCCCACGCTGCTGGGCGCCCTCGCGGGCGGCGCCCGTCCGGTGCACCTGCTGCTGGGGCTGGCGTGGTTGGTCGCCTACCTCGCGTTCTTCGCGACGGGACTGTGGCTGCGCGCACGTCGGCGCGCCCGCTACCGCCCGCCCGTCGTCGCGTACGGCACCGCGACGGTGGTGCTCGGGAGCGTGCTGATCGCGGTCGAGCCGCGCCTGCTCACCTGGGCCGCGGTCTACGTGCCGTTGCTCGTGGTGAGCCTGGGCTACTCGTGGCGCCGCCAGGACCGCGCGCTCGGCAACGACGCGGTGACCGTGGTGGCGGCGTGCCTCATGGCCGTGGTCGCGTACGGCCTCGGCGCGCGCGGTGCGGCCGACGGCGGCGCAGTGCCGGGGGCGTCGTCGGGCGAGGCCTGGGAGCTCGCCGCGGTGCTGCTCGCCTACTTCTTCGGCACGGTCCTGTACGTCAAGACGATGATCCGCGAGCGGCACAACCCGGCGATACGTCGCGCCTCGGACGCGTACCACGCCGGAGTCGCCGTCGCGGCGTGGGTCGCACCGCTCGCCTGGCCGGTGGCGGCGGTGCTCACCCTCGTGGCCGTGCGCGCCGTCGTCGTCCCGCGCCGGTGGCCGGGCACCTCGCCCCGCGCCCTCGGCCTGGGCGAGATCGCCGCCACCACCGCCCTCGCCCTGACCCTCCTCCTCTGACCCACCCCCCCTGTCCAAACGTTCGAAGGCGAACGTCGGCGCAGAGGTGGCCGTTCAGTACCCGCCCATGCGCGCGGGTGCTCGAACCTGCGGCCCCGTGAGGGGGTGGCTGCGGGAGCGCGGTCAGGAACCGCAACGACCGCCGACGGGCGGGCGCGTGGTCAGAAACCGACGCGCGGGGCGGCGCGGACCGCCGGGTCCTCGATCTCGAAGTACTCGGCGCGCGTGAACGAGAACATGTTCGCGACCACGTTGGCCGGGAAGCTCTCGACCTTGGTGTTGAGCGCACGCACGTTGGCGTTGTAGAAGCGACGCCCGGCGGCGATGCGGTCCTCCGTGGTCGCGAGCTCGGTCTGGAGCTGCGCGAAGTTCTCGCTCGCCCGCAGCTGCGGGTAGGCCTCAGCGACCGCGAACAGCCGGCCCAGGGCAGCGGTGAGCTGGTTCTCCTGCGCGGCCTGCTGGGCGGGGCCCGTGCCCGACGACGCCGCGGCGGCCCGTGCCGTGGTGACCTCGTCGAACACGCCGCGCTCGTGCGCCGCATAGCCCTTGACGGTCTCGACCAGGTTGGGGATCAGGTCGTGACGCCGGTGCAGCTCGACGTCGATCTGCCGCCAGGACTCCTGCACCAGGTTCCGCAGCCGCACGAACCCGTTGTAGGTCGCGACGGCCCAGATCAGGGTGCCGACGATGATCACGCCGAGTGCGATCACGACGATCAGGACGATGTCCACGAGGTGGTCCTCTCTCAGGGTGTCCCCGGATCGTATCCGTGGTCGAGCCAGACGAACCGGGGCACGGCGTCGGCGATCGCGCACAGCACCTGCAGGCGACGCACCACGTCCTCGTACCGAGGGCTGCCCATGGTCCACGTGAGGATCGATGTTCCCTCGATGCGCAGCGAGAGGCCGTACGCGTCCGGGGCGAGCATGCGATGCATCAACCGGGGATTCACGACGTCGTGCGCGAACTTCTGGTCACGCGCCTCGACGCGCCAGCGCGCGTTGAACTCCTCGGACTCGAGCTGGATGTCCTGCCCGCCCAGACCCTTGGCGATCTTGGCCCCGAGGCCGTCCGGGGTGAGGGTGAGCGTCGGCAGGTACGCCGGGAGGTCGATCGCGACCACGTGGAACGTGTAGGTGCTCTGGTTCTTGCCCGAGCCGGTCGTGTAGCGGTAGCCGAACGACGTCGCCGGACGGCCCCGGAAACGCCCGCGCACCACCTCGCTCGTGCGCCGCGACCGGCCCACGTCGAACGGGGTGCCGTACCAGCGGGTCACGAGCCCGGAGTCGCTCCCCACGTACTCCCAGCCGGCGCTCTCGGCGAACTTCCGTGCGAGGCCCACACGGTGCCGCTGGTACCAGATGCCGAGGGCGACCACCGCCGGCACGGCCAGCAGGATCAGGAGGAAGACGCCGTCCACGCTGCCCTCACCCACCCGTCCTGGCCGGGTCGTGGCCGTGGTCGAGCCAGACGTATCGCGGGACGGCGTCGGCGATCGCGGTCAGCACGTGCAGGCGACGGGTGAGCTCGTCGTAGCGAGGTATGCCGAGGGTGCACACCAGGACGGCGTCGCCCTCGATCCGCAGGAACAGCCCCTCCGCGTCCGGCTCGAGGAGCCGCTGCATCAGCCTGGGGTGGAGCACGTCGTGCGCGAACCGCTCGGCGACGGCCTCGACCTTCCAGCGTCGGTTGAACTCCTCTGACTCGAACTGGATGTCCTGCCCTCCCAGCGCCGTGTCGACGGCGGTGAGGACCGCGACGTCGGGTGACAGCTGGAGGGTGGGGAGCGCGGCCGGCAGGTCGACCGCCACGACGTGGAAGGAGTGCGTGCGGCGCTGCTTCCCGCCGCCCGTCGTGAAGCGGTACGCGAAGGACGTCGCCGTCCGGCCGAGGAAGGTCCCGCGGATCACCTCGTGGGTCGACGGCCACCGGCCGCGACCGAACGGGTGCACCCGCCACCGGCCGACGAGCGTGGGATCGGAACCGACGTACTCCCAGCCCACCTCGCGCGCGAACGCCCGTGCGCGCCGCACCTGTCGCCGCTCGGCCTGCCACGCGAGCAGAGCGACGCCGGGCGCGACCACGAGCAGGAACACGACGAGGACTGCCTCAGCGGTCATGCTGTGCCCTTCGTCCCGGTGCCGACGACGTGTCAGTCTGTCGCTTCCTCGGCGAGGCCCAGGTCGGCGAGGTCGAACACGTGGTGGTACGGCACACCCAGCGCCTCGATGCGCTCACGCGCGCCCGTCGCGCGGTCCACGACGACGGCGACCCCGAGCACCTCTGCACCCGCGTCACGAGCGGCCTCGACGGCCGCGATGGGCGAGCCGCCCGTGGTCGACGTGTCCTCGAGCACCACGACGCGCCGTCCGGCGATGTCCGGCCCCTCGATGCGGCGCTGCATGCCGTGGGTCTTCGCCTCCTTGCGCACCACGAACGCGTCGAGGTCCTGACCGCGTGACGCGGCCGCGTGCAGCAGGGCGGTCGCGACCGGGTCGGCCCCGAGCGTCAGGCCGCCCACGGCGTCGACCTCGGCCGTCCCGAGACCCGCCTCCTCGAGCAGGTCGAGCAGCACGTGCCCGATCAGCGGCGCCGCACGGTGGTGCAGCGTCACCCGGCGCAGGTCGACATAGTAGTCGGCCTCGGCTCCCGAGGACAGCGTGACACGCCCGTGCACGACGGCGAGCTCGCGGATCAGGTCCCGCAGCTGCTCGCGCGGGGTGGCGCCCCACGGGGCCGGGCCGGTGGTCTCGGGCTGGTCGCTCACGGCGGCCAGGCTAGCGGCCCCCGCCCACGCCCTCGTCGGCCGTCCGGGTCGTGTCCACGGCCTCGCCCGAGAGCTCCTGCCGCCGCTGGAGCGCCGCGAGCGCGCGCACCGCGGCGCGCGGCAGCACCCGGGCCACCTCCGACACCAGGCCGTAGCGCAGGCTCGGGGTCGAGATCACCGCACCACGGCGCACGTCCGCGAGCGCCGCCGCGACCACCGCGTCGGCGTTGAGCCACGCGATCTCGGGCAGCTGGTCGTAGCCGAGCCCCGCGCGCTCGTGGAACTCGGTGTGCACCAGGCCCGGGCACAGCGCGGTCGCCGTCACGCCGGTCCCCTTGAGCTCGACCGCGAGCGCCTCGGTGAACACCCGCACCCACGCCTTGTCGGCCGCGTAGGTGCCGCTCGCGGTGAGCGCGGCGACCGACGACACGTTGAGCACGGCGCCCCGGCCGCGCTCGACCATCGCGCCGACGGCGGCGTGCGTGAGCACCATCACCGTGCGCACCATCACCTCGAGCGCCTCCTCGTGGCGTGCGAGGTCGCCGCCCACGAAAGGCACGCCCGGCGCGAAGCCGGCGTTGTTCACGAGCAGCCCCACCGGGTTCTCCTCCTGGCGCAGCCTGTCCGCGACGCGCTCGACGGCGGCCCGGTCGGTGAGGTCGGCCGGGAGCACCTCGGCGCGCACCCCCGCCGCGGCGCGGAGCTGGCTCGCGAGCCGCTCGAGCCTCTCCTCGTCGCGCGCCACGAGCACGACGTCGTGCCGGGCCGTGGCGAGCTGCCAGGCGAACTCGAGACCGAGGCCGGCGCTCGCGCCGGTGACCAGTGCGGTACCCATGCCGCCCAGCGTAGGCCGAGCGGGGCCGTCGGTCCCGGGCACACGCGGGCCCCGGGACGTGTGGGCGGACCCGGGTAGCGTGCGCGCCATGCGGATCGCGACCTGGAACATCAACTCGGTACGCGCGCGGGCGGACCGTGCTGTCGCGTGGCTCGAGCGCACCGGCACCGACGTGCTCGCGCTCCAGGAGACCAAGTGCAGCGACGCGCAGTTCCCGCACGCCGTGTTCGAGGCCGCGGGCTACGAGGTCGCGCACGTGGGGATCAACCAGTGGAACGGCGTCGCGGTGGTCTCGCGCGTGGGCCTGGCGGACGTCGAGGTCGGGTTCCCGGGCCAGCCCACCTTCGGAGCCGACGAGCCCGTGGTCGAGGCCCGGGCGATCGCGGCGACCTGCGGCGGGGTAAGGGTCTGGAGCCTCTACGTGCCGCACGGGCGCGCGGTGGACGACCCGCACTACGCCTACAAGCTCGCGTGGCTCGCGCGGCTGCGCGAGGCCGCCCACGCATGGGTGGACCCGACGACGGGCGACCCGGACGCGCAGGTCGCGCTCGTGGGTGACTGGAACGTGATCCCGCTCGACTCCGACGTGTGGGACGTGACGAAGTTCGACGGCCACACGCACGTGACCCCGGCTGAGCGCGAGGCCTTCTTCGCGTTCGCCGAGACCGGGTTCACCGAGGTGTCCCGCGTCCACGTCCCCGACGAGGGCCGGTACACCTACTGGGACTACCAGCAGCTCGCGTTCCCGAAGAACCGCGGCCTGCGCATCGACTTCGCCTGGACGTCGCCCGCGCTCACGCCGCGCGTGACCGGCGTGACCATCGACCGCGAGGAGCGCAAGGGCAAGGGCGCCTCGGACCACGTGCCCGTGGTGCTCGACGTCGCGTGAGTCCCCCGGACGGACGCCCGGTGGCACGCACCGCGCGCAGCGCGCACTAGGTTGGCCGCCATGAGCAGCCCGGAGCGCGACGGCGACCCCGTCGACGGTGCCCCCGAGCCCTCGACGCCCACCGACGGGTGGTCGGCCGTCGACCGTCTGCTCGGCGAGCGCGCCCCCGACCCCGCCCACACGTCGCCGTCGGGCGGGTGGGACGACGACCGTCCGTCGCCCGAGGAGCGTGGCTGGCCCGCGTCGCGTGCGCATGACGACTCGGGCTGGCCGTCGTCGCGCGGCCTCGAGTGGCCGAGCGAGGACGACGAGCGCGCCGCTGCGAGCCCCGCCGGACCGCCCACGCCCGCGTTCCCTGCGCCCCCGGCACCTGCCACTCCTCCGGCGCCGCGGCCCGCACCCTCGACGTCTCCCGCCGCGCGTGCGCCCTCGACCGCGCCGCCCGTTACCCCGCGCGACCCGTACCTGACGAGCCCGGCCACGCAGGGGTCGCACGCGTCGCCGTCGTCGAGCCCGTGGGGACCGCCCGCGCCCGCCACAGACCCGCACGCACCCCACCCCACCCCGCCGCCCACCGCAGCGACCGCGCCGCCCGGGGGGTGGCAGCAGCTCGAAGGGACCCAGTGGGAGGGGCTCGCGGTCGCGGCCTTCGTCGTGTCGGTCGTCAGCATGTTCTGCCTCAACCTCTTCGGCCCGGTCGGCATCGTGCTCGGCGCCGTCGCGCTGCAGCGGCTCGCGCACAGCGGTCGGCGCGGGCGCGGCCTCGCGGGGTGGGCCATCGGTGTGGGTGTCGTGAGCTCGATCATCGGCCTGCTGTTCCTCATCGGCGTGCTCGCGGACGAGGGGCTGCTGTGAGCGGCGGACAGCCGGCACCCGGTGCGACGCCGGGCGGGTGGTACCCGCAGGAGGCCTACTACGCGCCGGGCTGGCAGGCGCCCGCCGGTCCGCCGCCTCCCCGCCGACGCTGGGGCCTGTGGCTGGCGGCCGCTGCGATCGCCCTGGTGGTGCTCGCCGTCGTCGGGTTGCTCACGGCGCAGCTGGTGCGGGGCCTCGGGACGCGGCCCCTGGGCGAGGTCGAGGCCGCCAGGCAGGCGAACGCGCGTCAGCTCGCGCCGGGCCACTGCGTCGAGCAGCTCCCGCCCGACGGCGTGGTGGACCGCGTGACGGTGGTCCCGTGTGCCGAGCCCCACGAGGCCGAGGTGGTCGCGAGCCTCGAGCTCGACGACGGCGACTGGCCCGGCGCGCGCGAGGTGCGGCGCACCGTCGAGCGCTACTGCGAGATGGACGCCGCCCAGCTCGAGGCCGGCCACCGCGCGGTCGTGTGGACGCCGGGCGAGGAGGGCTGGGGCCAGGGCGACCGCACGGGCCTGTGCCTCGCACAAGCACCGCAGGGCGCCGTCGTCGGCTCGTGGCACGAGGGCACCCCGGTGACCCCGGCGCCCTGACCTCCTCCCCGCGAGGCCGCCACTGCGCGCCGAGGTCGCCGGTCGCGCGGCACTACCTCGGCGCGGGGTGGCGACCTCGGCGGCAGGGTGGGGTCAGGGGGTCGCGGGCGCGGTGACCTCGATGCGGGTCTGCTCACCGTCGGACCGCAGGAGGTAGGTCACGCCCGGCGTCGGCCCGCCCTCACCGCCCTCGTCGTCGAACACCTCAGGGAACGCCGGTCCGGGCCACCACGCGACGTACCGGCCGTCGGTGATCGTCGCCTCGACCTCGGTGCCGCCGGGCGTCTCGAGGGTCAGCCCGTCGACCTCGGGGCCCACCCGTCCCTCGGTGAAGGAGACGGTCGGCACCTCCTGGCCTGCCTCGGTGGGGCCGCCGAACTGGAAGAACGCCCCCTCGACGTGGCCGTCCACGCCGTCGTCGTACGCGACGTCCGAGCCGCTCGCGGCACCCGACGTGACGTAGCCCGCGTCACCCGCGCCGGGCGGCACGTGCGCAAGGCACGCGCCCACCAGGTCGCCGCCGGTGTAGAGCAGCGCGACCCAGGCACCCCGACGCTCCGCGACCACCGGCTCAGGGCTCGGCATGCGGAGCTGGTCCCGGCACGCGGCGTCGGCGACGGCGCGGTCGGCCGCGGCGAGCGTGCCGGGCGAAGCCGACCAGGACGCGTAGGCCGGGTGCGCACCGCCGAGCTGGCCCGGCAGCGCCCAGCCCACGGCCGCCAGGGCCGCAGCCGCCGCGGGGATCGCGACCCACCTGACGGCGGGCCGACGGCGGTCGGGCGGCTCGACGGCGAGCGGTGCCGCTGGGTCGCTCGCGAGGATGCGGTGCCGCGCGGCCTCGGCGCGGCGCAGCGGCACGTCGTCGACGGGGGGCGCGGGGTCGAGGCGACGCAGCATCACGTCGGTACGGGCGGGGATGAGGTCCTGCGTGCTGGTGTCCATGATCACTCCGTGCTGGCGTGCGGGGCGGTGGACGGAGCGAGGGAGCGCGCGGGCGTCGTCGGCGCGCTACCCGCGGTGGTCGCACCGGGGGCGGGTTCGGGGTCGAGCAGGCGGCGCAGACGCCGTCGGGCGCGGTGCAGGCGGAGGCGGTACGCGACAGCTGAGATGCCGAGCACCCGGCCGGCCTGCGGTGACGGGAGGTCCTCCCAGACCGCGAGCGCGAGCACCTCCTGCTCGTCGGCGGTCAGGCGCCGCCAGGCCGCGGCGAGGTCGACGTGCCGCGCGACGTCGTCGGCGGTGAGCTGCTCGGCCGACGACGGCGCGGTGGCGATGCGCACCATGAGCGCGTCACGCCGGGCCTCGCCGCGCCGGTCGTTGAGCAGGCAGCGGCGCGCGGTGCCGAAGAGCCAGGCGCGTGCGTCGTCGGGCCGCGGCGGGACGTCGTCGAGACGGCGCCAGGCGACGAGGAAGGCCTCGTGGACGACGTCCTCGGCGCGACCCGGGCCCGCGCGGCGCTGGACGAAGCGCAGGACGTCGGCGTACGTGGCGTCGTAGAGGTCGGCGAAGCGCTCCTCACGAGCGCGGCGGAGATCGGTCACACCTCTACCTGTCCGCCCACACCCCCACTGTGTCGCACGGACCTGCGCCGCGCTGCCCGCCGAGGTCGCCGCTCCCGGCCGAGGTCGCCAGGAGCGGCCGGCGACCTCGGCGCGGGGCGGTGGGTCAGCGTGTTGTGAGGGTCAGGTGGGCGCGGGCCGTCGGGTCCTCGGCCTCGGCGCGGTCGACCACCACCGTGCTGCCGTCCTCGACCTCGCCCGCGAGCAGCATCCTGGCGAGACGGTCGCCGATCTCGCGCTGCACGAGGCGCCGCAGCGGCCGAGCGCCGTAGGCCGGGTCGAAGCCCTCGATCGCGAGCCACTCGCGCGCGGCCTCGGTGACCTCGAGCGTGAGGCGTCGGTCGGCGAGCCGTCGCGCGAGGTGCTGGATCTGCAGGTCGACAATGCTGCCGAGCTCGGACAGCGTCAGCGCGTCGAACAGCACCACCTCGTCGAGCCGGTTGAGGAACTCGGGCTTGAACGCGGCGCGCACGGCCGTCATGACGGCCTCGCGCTTCGCGGTCTCGTCGAGCGCCGGGTCCACGAGGAACTGCGAGCCCAGGTTCGAGGTCAGCACGAGGATCGTGCTGCGGAAGTCGACCGTGCGGCCCTGGCCGTCGGTGAGCCGGCCGTCGTCGAGCACCTGGAGCAGCAGGTCGAACACCTCGGGGTGGGCCTTCTCGACCTCGTCGAGCAGGATCACCGAGTAGGGCCTGCGCCGCACGGCCTCGGTGAGCTGCCCGCCCTCCTCGTAGCCGACGTACCCGGGAGGTGCCCCCACGAGCCGCGCGACCGAGTGCTTCTCGCCGTACTCGGACATGTCGATGCGGACCATGGCGCGCTCGTCGTCGAACAGGAAGTCGGCGAGCGACTTCGCGAGCTCGGTCTTGCCGACGCCCGTGGGGCCGAGGAACAGGAACGAACCCGTCGGCCGGTCGGGGTCGGCCACACCGGCACGCGAGCGACGCACCGCGTCGGACACCGCCTGCACGGCGGCCCTCTGCCCGATGAGGCGCTCGCCGAGCACCTCCTCCATGCGCAGCAGCTTCGCGGTCTCGCCCTCGAGCAGGCGACCGGTGGGCACGCCGGTCCACGCCGAGACCACCTCGGCGATCTCGTCCGTGCCGACCTTCTCGGAGATCATCGGTGCGGTCGCGGGACCCTCGGCCCCCTGGGCGGAGCCTCGAGCCTCGGCGGCCTCAGCCTCGGCGATCTCCTTCTCGACGGCCGGGATGTCCTGGTTCTGGATGCGCCCCGCGACCTCCCAGTCCGCCTCGCGGTAGGCGCGGTCGAACTCGGTGCGCAGCGTGTCGAGCCGCGCGCGCAGCTCGCCCACGCGGTTGTGCCCGCCCTTCTCGGCCTCCCAGCGCGCGGTGAGCGCCGCGAGCTCCTCGCGCCGGTCGGCGAGCTCGGCCCGCAGCCGCTCGAGCCGCTCGCGCGAGGCGTCGTCGTCGGCCGAGCGCAGGTAGGTCTCCTCCATCTCGAGCCGCGTCACGGCGCGCTGGAGCGCGTCGATCTCCACGGGGGACGAGTCCATCTCCATGCGCAGGCGCGACGCGGCCTCGTCGACAAGGTCGATCGCCTTGTCGGGCAGCTGACGGCCCGTGATGTAGCGGTCGGACAGCGTGGCCGCGGCGACGAGCGCGGCGTCCGAGATGGTGACCTTGTGGTGCGCCTCGTACTTGGGCGCGATGCCGCGCAGGATCGCCACGGTGTCCTCGACGCTCGGCTCCCCCACGAACACCTGCTGGAACCGCCGCTCGAGCGCAGGGTCTTTCTCGATGCGCTCGCGGAACTCGTCGAGCGTGGTCGCGCCCACCAGACGCAGCTCGCCTCGCGCGAGCATGGGCTTGAGCATGTTGCCCGCGTCCATGCTGCCCTCGGCCGCGCCCGCGCCGACCACGGTGTGCAGCTCGTCGATGAACGTGACGACCTCGCCCTCGGCACCCTTGATCTCCTCGAGCACGGCCTTGAGCCGCTCCTCGAACTCGCCGCGGTACTTGGCACCCGCGACCATCGACGCGAGGTCGAGCGCGATCAGTCGCTTGCCCCGCAGGGACTCGGGCACGTCGCCGTCGACGATGCGCTGGGCCAGGCCCTCGACCACGGCGGTCTTGCCCACGCCGGGCTCGCCGATCAGTACCGGGTTGTTCTTGGTGCGCCGCGAGAGCACCTGCACCACGCGGCGGATCTCGCCGTCGCGACCGATCACCGGGTCGAGGCGGCCCTCGCGAGCGGCCGCCGTGAGGTCGACGCCGTACTGCTCGAGCGCCTTGAAGGTGCCCTCCGGGTCCGGGCTCGTCACGTGGCCCGAGGCGCGCACGCTCGGCAGGGCGCCGACCAGTGCGTCACGCGTGGCACCGACGGCCTGGAGCGCCTGCGCGGCGGGCGAGCTCCCCGCGGCGATGCCGATGAGCAGCACCTCTGCCGAGATGTACTCGTCACCGAGCGCCTGCGCCTCGGTCTGCGCGGCGGTGAGCACCGCGCTCATCGCGCGCGAGGGCGTCGGCTGGGCCACGGATCCGCCCGAGGCCGAGGGCAGCGCCGACCGCACGCCCTCGACCCGCTGCGCGAGCGCTCCGCGGTCCACGCCGACGGCGTCCAGCAGCCCGTTCGCGACGCCGCCGTCCTGCGCGAGCAGCGCCTCGAGCAGGTGCACGGGCTCGAGCTGCGGGTGGCCGGCCGCGGTGGCCGCCTGGATGGCGGCGCCCAGGGCCTCCTGGGACTTGGTGGTGAACTTCGACTCCACGGCTTCCTCCGGTCGATCCGACTCGTCTGACCTTCAGAACGAGCCCAGAGTTGAGCCTATTCCGCTCAACTCTGGTTGGCGAGTGGATGGCCGGCTGTGGGCGGGGGTGCCGGTGCGATCACCGCTGTGGGAGGGTCGACCCATGCGCATGCGTCCCCTCAAGGCCCTGGCCCTCGTCGGCGTGCTGGCGGTCACCCTGTCCGGCTGCCTCAAGATGAACCTCGACCTCGAGCTCCAGCCCGACGACACGATCGACGGCACGATGGTCTTCGCGGTCTCGCGAGACCTCGCGGAGTCGCTCGAGATGGACCCCGAGCAGATGGCGCAGGAGATGCGCGACGACATGCTCGCCGACAGCCCCGACGGCGCGACCGCCGAGCCGTACGACGACGGCGACTTCGTGGGCAGCACCATGACCTTCGAGGGCGAGCCGCTCGACGCGTTCGCCGGAGACGAGTCGCTGTCCATCACGCGCGAGGGCGACGAGTTCGTCGTCACGGGCGAGCTCGACCTCACCGAGGGTGCGGACGAGATGATCCCCGGCATGACGGACGACCTCGACGTGAGCGTCGCCCTCACCTTCCCGGGTGCCGTGAGCGAGCACGACGGCGAGCTCGAGGGCACGACGGTCACATGGGTCGCCGCACCCGGCGAGGTCACCCCGATCAACGCGCGCGGCAGCGCGGAGGCGAGTGCGCTGGGTGCCCTCGCGGGCGGTTCGTCGCTGCTGCTGATCGGCGGCGGGATCCTGACGCTGCTGCTCGTGGCCGCCGTCGTGCTGTTCCTCGTGCTGCGCTCGCGCAGGTCGGGCGGCCCCGCGGTCGCACCCGCGACGGCCTACGGGCCGGCCCCCGTCGCCTACCCGGGCGGCCCCGAGACGCCGTCGGTGGCCGAGTCGGCCGCCGCGCCGGTTGCGCCGGCACCGCCCGTCCCGCCCGCACCGCCTGTCCCGCCGGCGCCGCCCGCCTCGCCCGAGGTGCCGACGCCGTCGGCCGAGGCCGACCGTCCGTCGACCGACGGCGACGGTCCCACCGCCGAGACGACGCCGTCGCCCGTGCAGGACGACGCGCCCGCCGAGGCCTCCGACGACACGACGCGGCCCGACGGCGACCGCCCGTCCTGAGGAGGCACCGGGCGCGGTCCCGGGTGGCATGATCGGCATGAGCAACGTCGCCGCCGCGGAAAGGACGAGCCGTGCCGATCGTCGTCGGGTTCACCCCCACCCCTGAGGGCGAGGCCGCCGTCGCGCGCGCCGTCGTCGAGGCCCGTGCGCACGGGCAGGACCTCCTGGTGCTCAACGTGTCGGCGCGCAGCGACCCGCCCGAGGAGACGTTCGCCTCGGACGCCGAGATCGCGACGCTCGAGGAGACCCTCGCCGCGAGCGGCGTCCCCCACGAGGTCCGTCAGCTCGTCCGCGGCAAGGACCCGGCGGACGAGGTGGTCGAGATCGCCCGGGCCGCCGGTGCCGAGATGATCGTCATCGGCCTGCGGCACCGCAGCCCGGTCGGCAAGCTGCTGCTCGGCAGCAACTCCCAGCGCATCCTGCTCGAGGCCGGGTGCCCGGTGCTGGCGGTCAAGGCCGCACGATGACCACGACGGGCGGGCCCGCCTGGCAGCCCGACGTGCTGGGCGACGGCTGGGAGCAGACGGTCCTCACCCTGCCCGACGACGACCAGGGGGCCGCGGTCACCACGGTGATCCGGCACACGGGACCGCGCACGAGCCGGCACGCGGTGCTCTACGTGCACGGCTACGTCGACTACTTCTTCCAGACGCACCTCGCCGACGCGTGGACGGCGCTCGGCTACGACTTCTACGCGGTCGACCTGCGCACGCACGGCCGCTCCCTGCTGCCGCACCAGCGGCCGAACTACGTGCGCGACCTCGCGCTGCACGGCCAGGAGCTCGACCGGGTCGCGGCCCTGATCCGTGCCGAGGGCCACGACCGCCTCGTCGTGAACGGCCACTCGACCGGCGGGCTCGTCGCCGCGCTGTGGGCCCACGCGCGACGCGGTCGCGGCGTCGTCGACGGCCTCGTGCTCAACAGCCCGTGGCTCGAGCTCAACCGCGGGTGGTTCGACCGCGTGGTGAGCACGCGGTTGATCGACGTGCTCGGCCGGTTCGCCCCGTACGTCGTCGTCGGCCAGATCGCGCCCTTCTACGGCCGGCACCTGCACCGGGACACGGGCGGGACGTGGGACTACGACCTCGCGTGGAAGCCGCACGAGGGCTTCGGCGTGCGCGCGGGCTGGATGCGCAGCGTGCGGCGCGGGCACCGCGCCGTCGCCCGGGGGCTCGCGATCGACGTGCCCGTGCTCGTGTGCACGAGCGACGCCACGGGCCCGCACGACCGGTTCCACGACGCGCTCGACCGCACCGACAGCGTGCTGGCCGTCGAGCACATGCTCGAGCGAGCCCCGCTCCTCGGCCCGGACGTGACGGTGGTCCAGGTGCCGGGCGGCGTCCACGACCTCGCGCTGTCGCCCGAGCCCGCGCGCACCGCCTACCTCGACGCGGTAGCGACCTGGGTGCGCGCTCGGCTCAGCGCGCCGCGCCCTTGAGCGTCCCGGTGACCGGCTCGGCCGAGAGGAGCAGGCACGTGACCTCACGGTCGTCGAGCGCTGTCCAACCCTCCTCCTGCGGGTAGAGCAGGGTGTAGTCGAGCTCCGAGTCCTCGTAGGCCATCCCGACGAAGGTGCTGAACTCGCCGTAGCAGAACTCGTCGGCCTGGTCCTCGAGATCGGCCGGGTAGTCGCCCTCGGGGAACTCCATCGCGGCGTAGACCTCGGTGTCGTGCGGCTCGCCGCACGGGATCGCGGGGACGGACTCGACCTCGTCCGCGAGCGTGCTGGAGTCCATGCAGTCGCCGACCTTGATCGAGAACACGCTCGCGTCGGAGGCCTCGGTGATCTCACCCGTCTCGTCGTCCCGCACCGGGTCACCCGGGCCGAAGAGCGAGCAGCCGGTGACGGTGGTGGCGAGCAGGCCGGCGACCACGAGGGTGCGCGCGGCGGTCCGGGCGGTGCGGGTCATGGAGGGTCCTTCGGATCGGTTCGGCGGAGGTGCGCGAGCGCGACGCCGAGCCCGGGCACAGGGACTGTAGCGGTACGGGCGTGGGCCCCGAGAGCGCCGTCCGGGCGATAGCGTGCGTGCTCGACCAGAGGAGGCCCGGTGGACGCGGCGTCGCAGCGGTTCCGGCAGGACCCGACTCGCCCGCACGCGCCGCTACGGACCTTCCACCCGCGCCGCAGCCCGCTCGGTGCGGCCGCGGCCGAGGCCCTCGAGTCCCTGTGGCCGCGGTGGGGCTTCTCGGTGCACGACCCTGCCGACCCACCTCCCCTCGACACCGACGGCGTGCTCGACACACGCGCCCTCTTCGGCCGCACCGCCCCTCTCGTCCTCGAGATCGGCTCGGGCATGGGCGAGGCCGTCACCGCGATGGCGGCCGCCGACCCCGCACGGGACTACCTCGCCGTCGAGGCGCACGTCCCGGGGCTCGCGAGCACCCTCCAGCACATCCGCGACCGCCGGCTCGGCAACGTGCGGCTCGCCCACGGCGACGCCCTCGAGCTGCTCCGGCAGCACGTCGCCGAGGGCTCGCTCGACGCCGTCCACGTCTTCTTCCCCGACCCGTGGCCCAAGACGCGCCACCACAAGCGTCGGATCATCGCGCCCGAGCGGGTGGCGCTGCTCGTCTCGCGCCTGCGGCCGGGGGGCGTGCTCCACTGCGCCACGGACTGGGCCCCCTACGCCGAGCAGATGCTCGAGGTGCTCCGCGCCCACCCCGAGCTCTCGGTGGACCACGACGGGTTCTCACCGCGTCCGCCGCACAGGCCGTTGACGAAGTTCGAGCGCCGGGGCCTCGAGCTGGGCCACCCCGTCGCCGACGTCGTCGCGCGGCGGGTCGGGCGCACGGACGGCTGACGCCGTGCCGCCTGCGCCGGTCGTCAGCCCTCGACCGCGCGCTCGCGCACCTCGAGCCGCAGGATCCGCCGACCGTCGACCTCGGCGACGCGCAGCTCGTGACCGTCCACCGGCACCACGTCACCCACCTCGCCGAGCCGGCCCAGCCGGTCGACGACGTAGCCCGCCGCGGTCTCGTAGGGACCGTCGGCGAGCTCGACGCCGGTCTGCTCGGCGAACTCCTCGATCGTGATCCCGGCGTCCACGTCGCGCACGCCCGGCCGCGCGACGCGCGTGGGCTCCTGCACGTCGTACTCGTCGCGGATGTCGCCCACGAGCTCCTCGACCAGGTCCTCGAGCGTGACGATGCCGTCGGTCCCGCCGTACTCGTCGACGACGACGGCGATGTGCACGCCCTGCGCGCGCATCTCGGACAGCGACGGGAGCACGTGGTTGGTCGCCGGCAGGTAGAGCAGGTCGCGCGTCAGGTCGCGCACGTGCGCGTCCGGGTCGGCCCCCAGCAGCTCGCGCACGTGCAGGAACCCCACGACGTCGTCGAAGCTCTCGCCGGTCACCGGGTAGCGCGAGTACGGGCTCTGCAGCACGACCACGGACGCGTCGCGGACGGTCAGGTCCGCCGCGAGGAACGTCACGTCGCCGCGTGGCCGCATGACCTCGCTCAGCGGCCGGTCGGCCGCGTCGAAGACGTCGTTGAGGATGCGCCGCTCGTCCTCGGCGAGACCCTCGTGCGCGGCCACGAGGTCACGCAGCTCCTCCTCGGACATCTCCTCCGAGCGGGCGTGCGGGTCTCCCCCGAGCACGCGCACGACGGCGTTCGTGGACACCGAGAGCAGCCACACCACGGGACGCATGAGGGTCGCGAAGCGGTCGAGCGGCGGGCCCACGAGCAGCGCGACCGTCTGTGCCCGCTGGAGCGCGAACCGCTTGGGGACCAGCTCGCCGAGCACGAGCGAGAGGTAGGCGATGACCAGGGTCAGCACCACGAGCGAGAGGGTCTCCGCGAGCCCGCGCGGCAGGCCGAGTGCCTCGAGACCCGGCACGAAGTCCGGCGCGAGCGTCGAGGCCCCGTAGGCGGCCGAGAAGAACCCGGCGACCGTGACGCCGATCTGCACCGCGGCGAGGAACCGGTTGGGGTCGCGTGCGACGGAGGCGACCCGCGCGCCGCGCGCGCTCTCGGTCGCGAGGCGGTTGACCTGGCTCTCGCGCAGCGAGACGAGGGCGATCTCGGTACCGGCGAACACGCCACCGATGAGCACGAACAGCAGCACGAGACCGATGTTGAGGAGGGTCTCGACGTCCATCACGGCCTCACCGCCTGCGAGGTCGGGGCGCTGCTGCGCGGCGGTGGGCCGTCGGGACTGTCAGGGTCGTCCATGGGAAGGAGTGAACGAGATCACGCCGCCCGTCGTCAAACCCCTGCGCGACAGGTCTCGGATCTGCACGTATGCTCGTGCGCCACGAGGGGAGTACTTCCCCGCACCGACCCGGTCACTACGGCGCACCCGCGACCTCGGGCGGTGGTCCGCTCCACGGAGCGGGCGAAGGAGACCTCGGAGCCACCCACTGGAGACTCCGTGCTGCCTTCGATCCACGCGCTCGTGCCCGCCGCCACCCCGGCGGAGCCCGCACTCACCAGCATCGCGACGCCGACGCTCTGGGGCGCCACCATCGCCGCCGTCCTCGGTCTGCTGGTCATGGACTTCGTGATCACCCGGCGCCCGCACGAGGTGTCGATGCGCGAGGCCGTGGGCTGGAGCGTCTTCTACATCGCCCTGCCCCTCGCGTTCGGTGCGTGGGTGTGGCAGCGCTGGGGCTCGACGACCGGTGTCGAGTACCTGACGGGCTACCTCGTCGAGAAGTCGCTTTCGGTCGACAACCTCTTCGTCTTCATGCTGCTGCTGACGGCGTTCGCCGTGCCTGCGGCCCTCCAGCAGCGCGTGCTGCTGTTCGGCATCGCCGGCGCGCTCGTGCTGCGCGGCATCTTCATCGCGTTGGGCGCGGCGGTGCTCGCGAACGTCAGCTGGGCGTTCCTGCTGTTCGGCGCGATCCTGCTCGCGACGGGCGTCAAGATCCTGCGCGACCAGCTGCGCGGTACGGGCCACGACGTCGACGTCTCGCAGATGCGCTCCGTGCGCCTCATCCGCCGGTTCATGCCCGTGACCGAGGACTACCGCGGCCCGCGCCTGAGCGTCCGCGAGGGCGGCCGCCGCATGCTCACGCCGCTCGCCGTCGTCGTGACCGCGGTGTTCGCGACCGACGTCGTCTTCGCGGTCGACTCCGTGCCTGCGGTCTACGGCATCACCAACGACCCGTACCTGGTGTTCGCGACCAACGCCTTCGCGCTGCTCGGCCTCCGCGCGCTGTACTTCGTGCTCCAGGGCGCGCTCAGCAAGCTCGTGCACCTGGGCTACGGCCTCGCGACGATCCTCGGCTTCATCGGCGTCAAGCTCGTGCTCCACTGGGCGCACGGCCTGTGGCCCCAGACGCCCGAGATCCCCACCCCGGTCTCGCTCGCCGTCATCGTCGTGGTGCTCGGCGTGGTCACCGCCACGAGCCTGTGGGCGACCCGCGGCGGACGGGGTGACGCGCAGGCCTCGGCTCACGTCGCCGAGGTCACCGACAGCGCACCGGAGGGCACCGCGGCCGACGACGTCGCAGCGCGGTCCGGGCGCTGACGCTCACGGCTGCGGGCGCCGGGCGCCTCGCCGCTCGTGCGCCCGCAGCGCCGCCCCGGCCGCCTCGACCAGCAGCAGGACGACGGTGGACAGGACGAGGACCGCTCCCCACTGCTCGAGCCCCAGCGGCACCGAGCCGAAGACACCCTGGAGGAACGGCAGGTAGACGAAGGCGAGCTGGAGCACGAGCAGCGCGAGGCACGACCACCAGACGCTGCGGTTCCCGCGCAGCACCGCGGGCGTGAGGCTCGACCGGTCGGGGAAGCGGGACGAGAACAGGTACGCCATCTGCGTCACCGCGAGCGCGGTGACGGTCGCGGTGCGCGCCTCGGCGAGCGGCACGCCCTGCTCGGTCTGCCACACGAACAGCCCGATCGCCGCCGCCCCGATGATCACGGACGCGGCCACGATGTGCCGCAGCATCGCGCGCGTGAGCAGGGGCTCGTCGGTGTCACGCGGCGGACGCCGCATGAGGCCGGGCTCGGCGGGCTCGTTGGCGAGCGCGAGGGACAGGGTGATGCCGACGGCCATGTTGATCCAGAGCACCTGTGCGGGTGCGAGCGGCAGCGTGAAGCCCGCGAGCACGGCGACGAGGATCACCAGCGACTGCGCGCCGTTGGCTGGCAGCAGGAACAGCACCGACTTGCGGATGTTGTCGAAGATCCGCCGCCCCTCCTCGACCGCGTGCTCGATGGTCGCGAAGTTGTCGTCGGCGAGCACCACGTCGGCCGCCTCCTTCGTGGCCGCGGTCCCCTTGACGCCCATCGCGACGCCGACGTCAGCCTGGGACAGGGCGGGGGCGTCGTTGACGCCGTCGCCCGTCATCGCGACCACGTGCCCATGGTGCTGCAGGGCCCGCACGATGCGCACCTTGTGCGTGGGGCTCGTGCGCGCGAAGACGCGCGCGTCGCGCACCACCGCGCGCAGCGCGTCGTCGTCCATGTCGTCGAGCTCGGCGCCCGTGAGCACCACGGTGGCATCCGTGACGATGCCGAGCTCGCGTCCGATCGCGCGTGCCGTGCCCGCGTGGTCGCCGGTCACCATCGTGACGTCGATGCCCGCCGCGCGGCACTCGGCGACGGCCGCCACCGCCTCGGGACGCGGCGGGTCGGCGATGCCGACGAGGCCCACCAGGTCGAGGTCGACGAGGTGCTCGGGGCGCAACGCGTCGTCGTCGGACCCGTGCGTCCGGCCGGACGCGCGTGCCGCTGCGAGCACGCGCAGCCCGCGGGTCCCGATCGCGTCGATCTGCGCACGCCACAGGTCGGCGTCGAGCGGCTGCGGGTCGCCGTCCGCACCCACCTGCCGCGTGCACAGCGCGAGCACACGGTCCGGGGCGCCCTTGACCAGCAGCTCGGAGCCGCCGTCGGGCCCCTCGACCACCACGCCCATGTACTTGGTGTCGGACTCGAACGGCAGCACGGCCCGCCGCGACCAGCCCTCACCGTCGAAGCCGGCCTTGGCGGCGAGCACGCGCACGGCCCCCTCGGTGGGCGACCCAGCCAGGTGCCACGTGCCGTCGTCGGCCCGGGTCACGTGCGCGTCGTTGCACAGCGCCATGACCCGCGCGAGCAGGTCCAGGTCGCCGCGGTCCGCGACCCGCACCGCGACGCCGTCGTCGGCGCGCACCTCTCCCTCGAGCGCGTAGCCGCCGCCCGTCACGTGCAGCTCGGCGGCCGCGGTGCGCACGAGCTGCGCGGTCATCTCGTTGCGGGTGAGGGTGCCGGTCTTGTCCGAGCAGATCGTCGTGACCGAACCCAGGGTCTCGACGGCCGGCAGCCGGCGCATGATCGCGCGCCGCCGCGCCATCTGCTGCACGCCGAGCGCGAGCGTGATCGTCACGAGCGCGGGCAGCCCCTCGGGCACGGCGGCGACCGCGAAGCCGATGGCCGCCGAGACGAGGGTCCCGAGTGCCCACCCGTGCACGAGCGCGCCCACCGCGACCATGACGACGGCGAGCACGAGGATCCCGACGGCGAGCTGCGTGCCGAACCGGTTGAGGGCGCGCGCCAAGGGCGTGGTGAGCACGTCGGCCTGGGCGACCATCTCCTCGATGCGGCCGATCTCGGTCGTCGTCCCGGTCGCGGTGACGACGCCGACGCCCGTCCCGGCCGTCACGAGGGTGCCCGAGTAGAGCATGCAGGTGCGGTCACCGAGGGCCGCGCGCGCGTCGACGGCCGCGACGGACTTGCTCGTGGCGACGGACTCCCCCGTGAGCGCCGACTCGTCGGCCTGGAGGTTCGCGCTGTGCAGCAGCCGCACGTCGGCGGGCACGCGGTCACCCGAGCGCACGCGCACCACGTCGCCGGGCACCAGCGAGTCGGCGTCCACCTCTGCCCACGTGCCGTCGCGCCTCACGTGCGCGCGCGTGGGCACCATGGCCGAGATCGCGTCGAGCGCGCGCTGCGCACGCCCCTCCTGCACCAGCCCGACGGCGACGTTGATCACCGTCACGGCCGCGATCACCCAGACGTCGACCCACTCGCCCAGCAGGGCCTTGAGCGCGGCCGAGGCGAGCAGCACGTAGACCAGGACGTCCTGCACCTGCGCCAGCAGCCGACGCCACCACGGCGTGGGCGGACGGCCGGGCACGCGGTTGGGGCCGTGGGCCTCGAGCCGGGAGCCCGCCCCGGCCCCGGAGAGGCCGCGCTCGTGGCTGTCGAGACGGCCCAGCACCTCGTCGGGAGTGCGCGCCCAGGGGACCTCACCCTGCACCTGCTCCACGGTCACGCCCCTCGCACCTCCCCGCTCCCGTGCGGGACCGCCCGCGGGATCCGCGGGTCACCCTCCGCGCGCCCGGACGACGACGTCGCCCCGGCTCACCTCCGATCATGCGCCATGGGCTGGCCGCCCGGCAGGGACCCGCGGATGAACAACGACCTGACCCGGCCGACCCAGGCGCGCCCGCCGCACGCCAGCGAGATGTCGTCGAACGACGACATTGCGTAGTCTGGTGTCACGAGGAGGAGAGGAGGCCCACGTGACTGCCACCCGCAGCGCTGCCGACACCGCGGCCGCGATCCGCGCCGCCCGCCGCGCTCGCGGGCTCACGCAGGCCCAGCTCGCGGAGCGCGCCGGCGTCGGCCGCCAGTGGCTCGTCGCCCTCGAGAAGGGCCACGACCGGGCCGAGCTCGGCAAGGTCATCGCCGTCCTGTCCGCCCTCGGCCTGACACTCGCCACGCGCGAGACGCCCACCCCACCCGCGCACCGAACCTGGCTGACCGCCGGCGACGCCGCGGACGCCATCCGCGAGGAGCTCGAACGCGGCGACACCGACTTCGCGCTGCGACTGCTCGGCCGCGCCCTCTCCGAGTTCGGCAACCTGACCGACCCGGGTGACCGGGCCGCGTTCCTCGCCGAACCGGCCAGCACCGGAGACCATCGCTGGGACACGCTCGTCGCCGCCAGCATCGCCCGCGCCTGCCGCAAGGCCGGCCTGCGCCCCCCGGAGTGGACCCGCACGCGGCCACTGGACTCCTGGTGGTTCCCGGTCTACGACCCGGTCCTGACCGCACGCACCATGCAGCGCACCCCGGTCGATCTCGCCGCGCACGGCATCTGGCTCGACGAGCGCGCCCTGGAGGTCGTCTGATGGCCGGTCCCCGTCGCGAGCTCACCGCGGCCGAGCTTCACGACCTGCTGACCGAGCTCGGTCGGCGCCTGCACGCGAAGGGCGTCGAGGCGACCCTGTACGTCGTCGGGGGTGCCGCGATCGCGCTCGAGATGGACACGCGGCGGGTCACCGCGGACGTCGACGCCGTCTTCCACCCGGAGACCACCGTGCGGGAGGAGGCGCACGTGCTGGCCGCCGAGCGCGGCCTGCCACGGGACTGGTTGAACAACTCCGTCGCGGCGTTCATCCCCGGCGGCGACACTGCTGCGGTGCCCCTGGACATCGAGGGCATCGCGGTGGCGACCGCGTCCCCGCAGCACCTGCTGGCCATGAAGATGGCGTCCTACCGGCCGGGCAAGGATCAGGCCGACCTGCAGCTACTGTTCGACCGGTTGGCCATCACCGAACCCGAGCAGGCAGCCGACATCGCACTGGGCGTGTACGGCCCGTACAGCGTGGTGCTCCCGGACCGTGAGGAGCTCATCCTGTCGGCGCGCGCGATCCTGGACCGGCGACGGACGTCCGGGCGGGCGTCCGGCGGGCGCGGTGCCCACGGGCGCGACTCTCCCGGCCGGATCACCTAGCGGTCCTGGCGAGCGGCAAGGGCATCCCACCCCATCGACGACGAAGGCCCCCCACCGCGAGGTGAGGGGCCTTCGATCTGTGCGCCCGGAGGGATTCGAACCCCCAACCTTCTGATCCGTAGTCAGATGCTCTATCCGTTGAGCTACGGGCGCGTGGTCGGTGACCTGCGTCAGGACCGTCGACGAGGATACATGCCCCACCGCCGTCCGGACGAATCGCATCCCACGAGGGGCTGCGAGGAGCGGAGACGGTGGGATTTGAACCCACGGAGGAGGTTGCCCCCCTCACGGCCTTAGCAGGGCCGCGCACTAGACCTGACTATGCGACGTCTCCAAGTGGACTGAAGGGTACCCGCCGTGCGGAGCGGGCCGCAAAGCAGAGCCACGCGGCCAGCCCGAACCACCTGCGGGACGCCGTCGGGCAGCAGCGCCTCAGCGGTCGTACGCCCACGCGCGGTCGGTGAGGATGCGCGCCACCGCGAGGCCCACGGCGATCGAGATCACCACGAACACCGCCTGCACCCCGGCCGAGAACGCGACGTCCACGTCGCCGTTGTTGAGCCCCACGACGGCCCGGTAGGCCGCGGCACCCGGCACCATGATCACGACGGCGGGCACCGAGACCGTGATGCGCGGCACCTTGAGCCGCGGTGCGACCCACGCCGCGAGCAGGCCCACCACGAGAGTCGCGACCATGGTGGCGGCCTGCACCGCGACGCCCAGGTCTGCCAGCTCGAGGCGCAGCACGTTCGCGACCATGCCGATGCCCGCCGCACCCAGCGCCATCCGCACGGGCGAGTTGAACATGAGCGCGAAGCCCAGCACGCCGAGCGCGCTCGCCACCAGGCGGAGGAAGAGCTGGAGCAGCCAGGGCAGCTCGTACCCCGGTACGGCGTCCGGGCTCAGGCCCGCGACCCACGAGACCGCCCACACGCTCAGGCCCGCCGCCGTGAGGATCATGAGCGCGTAGACGGTGCGTGCGACCCCGGCGGAGAAGTCGAGCTTGGCGAGGTCCAGCGCGCCGGTGACGAGCGCGAAGCCGGGCACCAGGAACAGCACGGCCGAGATGTAGCCGGCCTCGTGGCTCGAGCCCGCCCCGCCCGCGACGGCGTCGAGCAGCAGCACGAAGCCCAGGTACACCAGGCACGCGACGGCCGCCGCGAGCATGGTCACCGCGAACTGGTTGATGTGGCGGTGCAGGAACGTGCGGCGGGTGAACTGCCCGGCCCCCGCGGCGAGGAACACCCCGAGCACCTCGATCACACCGCCGTCGTTGAGGTACGCGAACGCACCGCACGCCATCGCCGCGAACAGCGCGTTCGCGAGTGCGGGGTACAGCGGGGGCAGCCGTTCGATGCGGTCGAGCTCGGCGTTGACCTCGTCCACGTCCGCGCCCGGCCGTAGCCCGTTGCAGACGTCGGTGAGCTCGGCGAGGCGGTGGGAGTTGACGCCGATCGAGCGCACCTCGGCCACCTCGGTGCGGAAGATGGGCCCGCGGTGGGAGGTCGCGGTGATCTCCGTGAGGGTCACGTGGGCCTGGTGCCTGTCGAGCCCGACGGCGTGCGCGACCTGCTGCATCGCCGTCTTGACGCGGTAGCTGCCGGTGCCGGACGACAGCATCGCCTTGCCCATGCGCAGCACGGTGCCGGACTGGCGGATCAGGCCGACGGGCTCGAGGGAGTCCTCGTCGGGGACGGTGCGCGACATGCGCCCATCTTGGCGCGCCCGAGGGTACGACCCGTAGGACGACCGTCGGAGCGTCGCGCGCGGACGACCGCTCTCGCCACCCGACTCGCCGTGCGGGCTCGGGCCACGCCCGGAGGCCGGGATGAAACGCGGGACGGCACGTGAATGCGTTTCACGCCGACTTCGGGATTGCGCTTTCCGCAGCCCCCTGGGCAGGGTGGACGTACTCAGACGGCGTTCCGGGGGGTCACCGTCCTCGACCTCCCGGCCGCCGGCCGACGACGACGTCGGAGCCGGCCGTGAGCACCGCGCGCCACCGGCGCGGGCCCTGCTCCCGGACGGTCGGCGCCGTCGCGTCCACCACGACGCGGCGGCGTCGGCCGGCGTCAGGACCACCGCCGCAGGGGCGCCGCCGTCAGCTGCAGCGTGCCTCCGCAGGCCCTCAGGGCTCGGCCGTCCCCCCGACGGTGGGGACGGCCGGGTCGGAGGACATGAGCCCCCCGGTCATCACGACCCCGCCGCCCACGGCGAGCAGCACGGCGGCGGCCACCGCGAGCAGCAGGTCACGCACGTGGTGGACAGGGCCGGGCCGCGCCGTCACGCGCCGGGGCCCCGCTGCGGCGCCGAGCGCCCACGTCTCGTCCGCCGTTGTCGTGCGTTCCATGCTCCGAGCCTGCCGCGCGGGCGGGCGGCGAGGCATCGCACCCCCGGAGGAACCGGCCAGGCCCGACGTCGTGCCTGGGGTGGACCCGGGTTCATCCCACCGGGGTGGTGGGCGGGCTCAGGCCCGCATCGCGACGGTCCCCGCGCGCACGGGGGCGGGCAGACCCGTCGATCCCATGAGGTAGGCGTCCACGGCCGCCGCGGCCGCACGCCCCTCCGCGATCGCCCAGACCACGAGCGACTGACCACGGCCCGCGTCACCCGCGACGAACACCCCCGGCACCTCGGTGCTGAAGTCGTCGGCTCGTGCAAGGGTCGCGCGGTCGCTCACGGCGAGGCCCAGCTGCCCGCCGACGTGCTCGGTCTCCGGGCCCGTGAACCCCATCGCGAGCAGCACCAGCTGCGCGGGCAGCTCGCGGTCGGTGCCGGGGACAGGCGTCGGACGGCCGTCGACCAGCTCGACCTCGACGAGCCGCAGCGCCCGCACGTGCCCGTCCGCGTCGCCGAGCAGCGCCGTCGTCGCGACCGCGTAGACCCGGTCGCCGCCCTCCTCGTGCGCGCTCGTGACCTTGAAGAGCGCGGGATAGGTGGGCCAGGGCTGGTGCGCGGGCCGCTCGAGCGGCGGCTGCGGGAGGATCTCGAGCTGGGTGACCGAGCGCGCGCCCTGGCGTACCGCCGTGCCCACGCAGTCGGCGCCGGTGTCCCCTCCGCCCACCACGACGACGTCGAGCCCGGTCGCCACGGGCGCGCCGGGCGCGCCTCGACCCACGGCCACGCGGTTCGCCGGCACCAGGTAGTCCATCGCGGGCATGACGCCCGCGAGCTCCCGCCCGGGCACGGGCAGGTCGCGCGGGACCGTCGCGCCGGTCGCGACGACGACGGCGTCGTGCCGGGCGCGCAGCTCGGCCCACGTCACGTCCGTCCCCACGGCGACGCCGGTGCGGAACACCGTGCCCTCGGCCGCCATCTGCGCCAGGCGCCGGTCGAGGTGCCGCTTCTCGAGCTTGAACTCGGGGATGCCGTACCGGAGCAGACCGCCCACGGCGTCGTCGCGCTCGTGCACGACGACGGTGTGGCCGGCGCGGGTGAGCTGCTGGGCCGCCGCGAGGCCCGCGGGGCCCGAGCCGACCACCGCGACCGTGCGGTCGGTCGACCACTGCGGCACCTGTGGCGTGAGCAGACCGCGGTCCCACGCCTCCTCGGCGATCGACAGCTCGACGTGCTTGATCGTGACCGCCGGCTGGGTCATCCCGAGCACGCACGAGCTCTCGCACGGGGCCGGGCACAGCCGGCCGGTCAGCTCGGGGAAGTTGTTCGTCTCGTGCAGGCGGTCGACGGCGTGCTCCCACTGACCGCGCCACGCGAAGGTGTTCCAGTCCGGCACCAGGTTGCCCAGCGGGCAGCCGTGGTGGCAGAACGGGACGCCGCAGTCCATGCAGCGGCTCGCCTGCCGCTGGAGCACGGCCAGGTGCTCCGTGTCGCCCGCCCGCAGCTGCTGGACCTCGCGCCAGTCGAGGACGCGCACGTGCACCGGACGCGACGGCGGGAGCTCCCGCTCCCTGGTCCGCAGGAAGCCGCGTGGGTCGGCCATGCGCCACCTCCCGGGCTCGTCGCGCCCGCACACGGTAGGTGCGTCGCACGCGCCGCGGAGGCCCGAACGTCCCTGGTCACCATCCCCAGGCGGCCGCGCCCAGATGGCGGACGGCGCGCCACACGTTGACGCCGTCGTCCCGCTCGAGGGTGAGCTCGTGCGTGGTGCGCCGCACGAGCGGGATGCCGCGCCCCGACCGAGCGTCGTCGGGCGGCAGGGGCGGGTCGAGGTCCACCTCGACCTCGGGCCCGGGAGCGTGCACCTCGACCCACAGGTGCTGCGCGGACGCCCCGAGGTGCACCGTGGCCTGCGCGGTCGAGGCGGCGTGCTCCACGACGTTGCCGACGAGCTCGACCACTGCGGTCTCGAACAGCAGCCTGTCGGCGTCCGTGACCTCGGCCTGCGCCTCCCACAGCCCGCTCACGGCGGCCGCGACGCGGTCGAGGCACTCGGGGCCGGCGCAGCCCTCGACCGTGCGGAGCGCGTCAGCCGGCGGCGAGGGCATCGTCGACCGTCTCGTAGGGCCGCAGCACACGGTCCATCGTCGTGAGGAGCAGGACGGCGTGCACCTGGTCGCCCGCCCGTGCGATGCGCAGGTCGCCGCCCACCTCGCGCGCGCGGCGCAGCCCGCCCACCAGGGCACCGAGCCCGGACGAGTCGAGGAACGTCGTCTCGGCGAGGTCGACGACCACGAGCGTGCGGCCCGTGGCCAGAGCCTGCTCGACCGCGGTCGTGAGCCCGCCCGCGGCGGTCATGGTGAGCCGGCCCACGGGGGTCAGCACGGCCGTCGTCGGGCTCGGCAGCTCGCGTCGGACCTCCATCACGCAGGGCTCCTCTCCTCGGGGACGTAGCCGCGGTAGCGCAGCGCCGTCACGATCACGCTGAGGACGAGGAGGTCGTACCCCACCCACAGCAGGTTCACCGCGGTCCCGGGCCAGGGCGACAGACCCAGCCCGGCCCGCACCAGGCCGACCACGGCGGCGACCACCAGCAGCACCATCGCGATCAGCTGCGGCAGCACGAGCCGCCACGCCCCCGCGGCGCTGCCGCGCACCTTGGGCGTCACCGCGAAGCCCAACGGCCGGCCCCACCAGACGTTCGCGGCCGCCGTGACCGTGGCCCGGATCCACAGCGGGAACAGGGCGAGGTTGTACTGCTGACCGCGCCAGGTGCGCACGCCTCGGGCCGCCACCACGAACAGGAGCTGGCTCGCCAGGAAGAACGGGATGAACCGCGCGAAGAAGTCGGCCGACCACGCGGTGACCGGCAGCACGCCGAAGCACAGGAAGATGATCGGCGCCGCGAGGTAGACCACGGCCGCGAAGCCGGACAGGTAGCTCCACATGGTCGAGAAGTACATGAGCCGCTGGCCCAGCCGCAGGCCGCGCACGGTGAGCGGGTTCTCGCGCAGCAGCACCTGGAGGGTCCCCTGGGCCCAGCGCAGCCGCTGGGTCATGGCCGTGGGCAGGTCCTCAGGCGCGAGGCCGAGCGCGAGCACCTCGTGGTGGTACACGCTGCGCCACCCGAGGGCGTGCAGCCGCATCGCGGTGGCCATGTCCTCGGTCACCGAGACCGTGGCCATCGGCATCACCGCCTGGGCCTCGTGCGTGCGCCCCACGTCGACCGCCGCCACCAGGTCGCGCACCTGGGTCAGGGCGTGGACCGGCGACAGGTCGCGCTGCGCGAGGCGCTCGAGCGCGTCGTCGTCCACCACCACGGCACCCAGCTCGACGTCCGTCTCGATCGCCGGCCCGCCGGTGATCCGTGCGAGGTCGGCGCGGATCTGGACCAGGTCGGCCGCGAGGTCGGCCGTCGCGACCTCGTCGACCCGACGCCGGAACGCGTACGTCACCTCGCCGAGCGGGTCGCCGCGGTCCACGGCCGCGAGCGCGTCGTCGACGGCCGCCGCGACAGCCTCGAGCGCGGCCGTCTCCCGCGGGGTCCCGGCCCGACGGCGCGCCCGCGCGAGCAGCCGTCGTCCGGTGCGCAGGGCGTCGCGCACGGCGCGCTCGGTCTCGCGCACGTACCCCACGACGCCGAGCTGCATGAGCGCCTCGCGGCGCAGCACGGCGTTGGACCCGCAGAAGAACGCGGCCTCCCAGCCGTCCTTGCCCTGCTGGATCGGGCCGTAGAACAGCGGCGCCTGGCTGCCGAGCGGGTCGGCCTCGGTGACGTTGGTGAAGTGCTGGGGCGTCTGGACCAGCGCGACGCCGTCGTCGGCGAAGTAGCCGAGGGTGCGGTCGAGGATCTCCGGTGCGGGCACCTGGTCGGCGTCGAGCACCAGGAGGAACTCGCCGTCGGTGCGCAGCAGCGCGTTGTTGAGGTTGCCCGCCTTGGCGTGCCGGGGGCGGTCCGCCCAGTCGGCGCCGCGCTCGAGGTAGCCGATGCCCTCGGCCTCGGCGGCGGCACGCAGCCCGGGGCGGGCGCCGTCGTCGAGCACCCACGTGCGGTGCGGGTGCCGGATCGCCAGGGCGGCTCGGGCCGTGGCCATGACCAGCTCGACCGGCTCGTCGTAGGTGGTGACGAGCACGTCCACGGTCGCGTCGGGTGGGGCCGGCGCAGGGGGCGTCCTGACGCGCACACGCCACATGGTGGTGCCGAAGAGCAGCACGTCGACCAGGCTGTACGTCTCGGCGAGCACCAGCGGCACGGCGATCCACCACGCCGACCAGTTCACCGACTCGAGCCAGCGCCAGGCCACGTAGTTGACGCCCAGCACCGCGGTGAGCACCACCACCGCGCGCAGCAGGGCCCGGCGCCTCATGCGGGCCGCCGGGCGAGGGCGACCACGGTGACGTCGTCGGGCCTGTCGGGATGGCGGCGCGCAGCCGCGAGGAGCCTGTCGACGGCGTCCCGCGCTCCCGTCGCGCCGTCGAGCAGCTCACGCGTGCGGTCGACGGACGCGAGGGTGCCGTCGAAGAGGTCGAGCACGCCGTCGCTGAAGCTCACGAGCAGGTCGCCGTGCCCCAGGGAGGTCGACGCTCCCTGCCGCACCTCCTCGAACGAGAGTCCCAGCGGCGCGCCCGTCGGCTCGAGCCGCTCGACGGCGCCGTCGGCCCGCAGCACGAGCGTGAGACCGTGCCCCGCGTCGGCGTACCTCACCGCGCCGCTCGCCGGGTCCACGTGCAGGCGCACGCACGTGACGAACGAGCCGGCCGCCTGGAGGTCCTCCTCGAGCGCCTCCTCGGCGCCGCGCAGCGCCTCCTCGACGCTCAGCCGGCGGCCCGAGGCCCGCAGCACCGCGCGCACCGTCGCGGCGACGATCGCCGCCGGCATGCCCTTGCCCATCACGTCGGCGAGCGTCAGGACGAAACCGTCCGGCACCACCTGCCAGTCGTAGAAGTCCCCGCCCACCTGGCGTGCGGGCAGGCACTGCGCGGCGAGCTCGAACCCCGGGAGCACAGGCACCGTGCGGGGCAGCAGGTTCGCCTGCACCTGGCCCGCGCGCTGCAGCTCGTCCTCGGTGATGAGCTCCTTCTCGACCCACAGGGCCAGGTCCCGGAGCAGGTGGGCCTCGGCCTCGCTGAACTCGCGCGGCTCGGTGTCCAGGAGGCACAGCGTCCCGATGCGATGGCCGCCCGCCGAGGTGATCGGGTGACCCGCGTAGAAGCGCACGTTCGGGGCGCCCAGCACGTAAGGGTTGTCTGCGAACCGCGGGTCGGTACGCGCATCGGGCACGACGAGGGTGGTGGGCTCGCTGATGACGACCGTGCAGAAGGAGTCCAGGCGCGGCGCCTCGACGGCGCCGAGGCCCACCTCGGCCTTGTAGTAGAGCCTGTCGGCGTCGACGAGCGAGACGAACGCGGACGACGTGCCGAACAGGCGCTGCGCGAGGCGCACCACCCGGTCGAAGCGTTCCTCGCGCGGGCTGTCCAGCTGCGCGAGCTCGTGGAGTGCAGCGAGCCGGGCCTGCTCGCCGTCGTCGACCGGGACGGGCATGCCCGCCAAACTAGCGAGGCCCCTCCGCGGCTGCGACCGGGGCGAGGCCGCGGGCGCCGTCGTCGGGCCCCGGCAGCTCGCGCATGCGCAGCATGGGCGACACGACCACGGGCAGCGCCGCGACGGCGGTCCCCGCGACGGCGACCCAGAAGGTCGCGACGACGCCCAGCTGCGTGCCGAGCCAGCCTCCGAGCAGCCCGCCGAGCGGCATGGTCCCCCACACGACGAACCGCACCGAGGCGTTCATCCGGCCCAGCAGCCGGGGCGGGCACACGCGCTGGCGGAAGCTCACCTGGGCGACGTTGTAGACGATGATCGCCGCGTTCGCGAGGAAGCCGCCCACGACGAGCACCGCCGCGGGTGGGACGCCGACGGCGGCGAGCGGCTGGGCGAGCGGGGTGAGTGCGAGGGCCGGGGCGAACAGCACCGCGGAGATCGGGATGATGCGCGCCTCCCCGAGGGCGCGCGCGAGGCGCTCGGAGGTCACGGCGCCGAGCAGGCCGCCCACGGCGGAGGCCGAGAGCATGAGACCGAGCGCCGACTCGTCGAGGCCCAGGGTGCGCAGCACGTACAGCGCCGTGAGCGAACCCGACGCGGCGCCGAAGAAGTTGCCGAGGCCCGTGCACGCGACGATGCGGCGCAGCAGCGGCTGGTGCACCACGAACCGCAGGCCCTCGGCGATCTCGCTGCGCAGCGGCCTGCGGTCCTCACGCGACGGCAGCTGCTCGACGTGCCGGATGCGCCCGACGGCGACCGCGCTGACCAGGTAGGTCACGACCGTCCCGGCGAGCAGCACGGGCGCCGCGAGAACCCGCAGCAGCGCGCCGCCCAGCGCGGGTGCCGCGACCATCGCGACGGACTGGGTCGCCTGGAGCTTCGAGTTGCCCTCGACGACGTGCTCGAGCCCCACGAGGCCCGGCACGTAGCTCTGGTGCGCGACGTCGAAGAACACCGTCGCGGCGCTCATCACCAGGGCGGCACCGTAGAGGAGCGGCATCGAGGCGTGGCCCGTGAGCGCGGCGGTGACCACGACCGCCAGCACGGCAGCGCGCACCACGTCGGCCACGATCAGGGTGCGCCGCTTGCGCATGCGGTCCACCCAGGCGCCCGCCGGCAGGCCGATGACGAGGAACGCGGCGGTCTCGGCCGCCGTGAGCAGGCCCATCTGCCACTCGGTCGCGTGCAGGTGGGTGACGGCGAACACGGGCAGCACGAGGAACGCGAGCTGGGCGCCCGCCTGGCCCAGGCCGTCGCCGAGCCAGAGCCACCGGAAGTCGCGGTGGTGCACCAGCGAGACGCGCCGGGCCGGGTTGGGCGTGGAGTCGGGCGCCAGGGGGCCCGGGGTCGGCGACGTCATGGTGGCGAGGATCCCGTCACTGATTGGGATTTGTCAATCACTCTTTCCGGAGCGTGCCCTCGCGGTCCGCGCCCGGCTACGGTGACGCGCGTGAGCTCCCACGCCGAGGTCGACGCCGACGCCCGTGCGCTCGCGTCCGTGGTCCGCATGCGCATCCTGCGGCTGTGCCTCGACGAGGCGCTCACCAACAAGCAGATCGCCGAGCGCCTCGGCAAGGACCCGGCGACCACCTACCACCACGTCCGCACGCTCGCGGCACGCGGGTTCCTCGCCGCGGAGGCCGAGCGGCGCGGCGCCCGCGGAGCCCGCGAGATCCCGTACCGCGCGACCAAGAAGTCCTGGCGCACGGACATCGGCGAGGCGGGCAGCCGGCTGCTCATCGAGACGTTCCTCGAGGAGGTCGCCGAGGCCCCGCCGTCGTCCGTGGTCGCCTCACGCCTGGGCGTGCGCCTGGGCTCCGAGGCCTACGAGCAGCTCCATCGCCGCCTGGGCGACCTGCTCCAGGAGTACGCCGACCTCGAGCCGGACCCCGAGGGCACGCCGTACTCGATCTTCGTCGCCGTCCACGAGGACGTCGCACGTGGGCGGAGGGCAAGGGATTCGAACCCTTGAGTACGGGGTCACCGCACTAACGGTTTTCAAGACCGTCGCTTTCGGCTGTATGCAAGCCTGCGTCCGTCACCCATCCTCGCAGGTCAGAGGCTACTTGTGATCTCCGTCTGCACCGTCACAGGTGCACAGTGGAGACAGTTACGGAGACGGTTTTGTTGATCAAGGTGCACCGAGGCGCCCGCTGGAGACCGTCTGGAGACACTCGCCAGCACCCTCGTCCACCCCCGCTGCGGACCCCAGCCTGGCACTCTCTGTGATGCACCCGAGCGCGCAGGAGGACAGTGGTGGCACAGACACCTGAGGTACCGAAGCAACTCCTCGGCACCGTGCAGTACCCCGACGCCGGAGACCTGTCGTCCTACCTCATCCATATGACCAGCAGCGGGGAGGCACTCGCCTCGATCCTCACTCAGGGATGCGTCGAGGCTCGCAATCCGTTCGGCTTCGTCTACAAGAGACCTGAACTCGCCGCTACGCACATGGCGGTGTGCCTCACGGAGGCTCCTGCGAACGAACTCGGTCGCATCACGGCACGGAAGTCGCAGTTCGGCGTGGTCTTCCACAGGGACTTCATCCGCGACCAAGGCGGACAGCGCGTCTGGTACATCAACCACGGAACCCCTACGTGGGAGGCGTTCCTGCACGAAGCAGACCGGCTCCGCGCGCTCAACGAAGACAGCCGCTTCTTCGAGTTGACCCCCTTCATCGACATGGTGCGACCTGGGTCGTACGCGTTCGACTGGGAGCGGGAGTGGCGCGTGCTCGGTCATCTGCGGTTCGAGTGGGAGGACGTTGCCTACCTCATCACCCCGGAGGAGGGACTCCTCACCTTCGAGGACCAGCCTGAGGTCGGTTCAGGCGGCTTCAACATCGCGGAAGGTGACTACGAGTGGTCCGGTGGCACCTTCACCGAACTCGATGAGGCGATGAACGTCCTCATGCGTGAGTTCCTTGAGGAGTTCGAAGGACCGGAGCAACACCTGTGGCTCGACAGAGAGTCAGAGGACGGCTTCAACTGGGGAGGCTTCAGGCGCTGGGAGACCGAGGACGCAGTGGAGCACCTCTTCGGTGATCGACCCGAGAAGGTTCAGGAAGCGCTACGTGACCATCTCGGTCTCGTGTCTGACGGGTGGCTGTCCACCAGCGAGTACAACGAGCCGCCTGACGACTTCTAGCCTCGACCGCTGAGCGAGCGGGTCACGGCTCTGATGGCGTCGTGTGCAGCCTCGCTCGCAGTGCCGACGTACCTACTCGTCATGTCGATCCGGCTGTGTCCGAGCACATCGCGGACGGCGGTCAGCGGCGCTCCGGCATCGATCATGAGGGTCGCGCTGGAGTGTCGTGCGTCATGGACCCTGGCGCGGCGACCCAAGACGGTCTGTGTCATCTCCTGCCACTGTCTCCAGTCATCCGAGGGAGAGATGGGAGCACCCCACGGACGACGGAAGACCAAGTTCTTCCAGTCCCGCTGCTCCTGCCAGCGCTCCCCCGCCTCCGCACGCTGCTCCTGCTGCTCCTCATAGAGGTTGCTCAGACCCTGTGCGATGTCGTCCGTGATCGGGACCGTACGAATCTGGTTGGTCTTGGTTGTCCGCACAACCCGCAGACCTCCACCGTGGCGGCTCGGACACGAGGCAGGACGACGACCACACGAATCGTCATCGCACCCGTGCATCCACGCCTGCCGGTACAACTGCCGGTCGATGAGGATTTCGTTGCGGGAGACCTTCACGTTGTCCCAGACGATCCCGAGGCACTCCGACTGCCGGAGACCCACATACAGACCGAGGTGCCAGCGCACGAGTGCCTGGGTTCCGAGCGTCTCGGCGTGAGCCATGACCCTGCGTACCTCTTCAGCGCTCAGCGCTCGAAGGCGAGGTGACTCGATCACTGCGCTGTCCGCCGCGTTGCGGACGTTGGGAGCAGAGGGAGCACGCATCCTGCGCATGGGGTTACGAGCGATGTAGCCAGCGCGCTCCGCTGCGGTGAGGACCATGCTGAAGACCCGCCAGATGTTGCGCTGGCGGTACCAGGAGAGGGTGCCGCCACGGCGGGAGGTCTGCTGCGCGATGTCCGCGAAGGCTCGCCGTATGTCTGAGGACGCGAGCGTCGTCAGCGCCTTCGACCCGAGCCTCGGGAGGATGTAGTCGGTCAACTGCGCTCGGTAGTCACGCCAGGTGCCGAGGGAGACGCTGCGCTCGTCAGCGGTGAGTTCGCCTGCGGGAGACTGCGGGTCCTTGCTCTCCAACCAGGCAGCGATCAGGTCACCAACCGTCCGTGGAGCACCTGGCGGAGAGCCGACCGGACGGTTCTCCTTCTTGTGGGGAGGGGCGCGACGGATGCGCTCTGCCTCGCGCCTGGTCCTCGCTCGGTACTGCTTGCGGACCTGGCGTCCCCCTTCGGTCCAGCGGAAGGTCACTCGGTAGCCAGCCGCGTCGGAACCGGTGACGCTGCCAGCGCCGTTGGGGTTCCGTTGTGGAGACATGGCGACAGGCTAACGGTTTGTGGAGACAGTTAGCGCCCCAGGCTAAGGCGCACAGTCGTGGTGTGGCGCGTCCTCTCGTCGACCTCCACCTCGGTGACCACGTGCACTCGATACTCGTCACCGCGCGGGTCGGTCCAACGAAAAGCGCTTAGAACTCGACCACCGCCTCCGTGAGTGGCGCAGTTGTTCGCGATGGAGTCCTCGTCGGAGATGTCGTCTCCCCATAATCCGTGCTGATGGTGAGCGAGGAACTCCGCGATGACCTCGTGCGGAATACCGCTTTCCGCGATGGAACGTGTGATGTAGACGTTCCCCAGCGGGAAGAGCCTCTTGCCCGGCGCGTCCTCGTAGACGTACCCCGGCTCATCAGTGTCCATATGCCATATTGTGCCGCCGACCACCGACATTGCGTCGGGTTGCCAACCCTGCCGATTCCGCCTATCTAGCGTGGCATATTCTGGCATTATCCGGGGTTGCGGTTCTGGCGTCCGTACCGGCTTCATGCTTCAGTACACCCATGGCGCACTGGTATCCCGGACTTGAAGACGGCTTGCAGGGAGAGTTCTCGCTGTCCACCCTCGACTGGCTCACTTGTGAACTGATCGGCGCTGGCGTGATCGCCTCCGAGAGCACGGAGTACAAGTACGACGGTGGGAACAAGGCGGCGTACGACATCACGGCTGACGGCAGGAAGATCAACGTCAAGGCAGCCCGGTGGCACCGGAAGCGGTCGCGCGAGTTCATTGGAGTGCCGTCGCCTGGTAAGGCTGGTGCGTACAACCCCGAGGTGCTCGATGAGTTGGTCCTCGTGCTGACCGAGTTCCTCCCCCGCGTGAGCATGGACTACCGGGAGGACGGCTCACTGTCCGTGACGGCTGTCGCCACACCCTCCTACGTCTGGCGTCTGCCGGTTGAGGATATGAACCGCCTCATGCGAGAGGACGGCAAGTCACAGCAGCGCTGGCTCGTCCGGTTCGATGACCTCGCGCCGTACCTCATCCGCTCAGTCTGAGAGCGGCTCTCCGACGTACTCCCGCAGCGCTGCAACGAAGTCGTCAGCCACGTCGAGCGCGAGCGTGTCAGGCAGACCCGCCAGCAGCGTGTACATCCCGTCCTCGACACCCGGCTTCGACCACGAGCACGTCTCGTCCAGCACGACGCGCTCGTTGTGCAGGGTCACGCGGTAGCAGGCGTACTCACCACGGCGGCAGGCAGCGAGCATCCCGTCCTCGTCACCGTCGTCCTCGAAGTCTTCGGCGGGGTCCGCCTTGGGGAGGTGGACGACCTCCAGCACGAACGCATGCTCACGCATCAGACGGTCGAGGTCTCGGATCGCAGCGTCCTGCTGGTCCTGGTAGCCGGTGAACATAGTCCGAGCGGCTTCAAGGTCACGCGCGAGGTCGTCGTCCATCTGCTCAGCCACCGACCGGCACTCCGAGGACGTTCCGCGCCAACGGAGTCGTGTGGTCGCGATGGGTCTTGCAGAGCAGCACCATGAGGCGAGGGTTGTAGCGCTGGGGATTGCGAATGTCAGGAACCGGAGACGAGCGGTACACCACGTCCGTGCCGTCCGAGGCTCCGCACTCTTGGCACTTGCCACCGTCCCGCTCCCGAACGGCGTTGATCACGTCGCGACCGCGCTGGACGTACGCCTCGGTGTTCTCCCTCTCCTTACGCTCCTCCTCTGGCGAGCGCGTGAAGAGTGCAGCAAGAAGGAGTAGCGGTCCACCAAACCCGGCGATGAACTTCATCGGGGTCACCCACCCCGGCGACCGGTCCACGGCGCACTCGAACGCGCCGCCGACACAGACGTACTCAATCTCGGTCGCGGCATTGGCGGCTGAGCACCCACCCGCGAGGAGCAACAGTCCCGCGATAGCGAGCACGATCCGCAGCACCTTCGCCTGCTTGGTCGTCATGGTCTACCCCTCACTGTCACGCTGAGTCTCCTACTGCCATCGGCAGCCGTGGGTCACTACTGCACTCCCCACATGGACCGAGACGACGGCTGCACCCAGTGACCGCTGCGGTTGTACCCGCGCAGGACGCTCACCGAGCCGTGTCGGGTGGTCGCCTGGATGCGCTCCTCCGATACCCCGTTCTGGTAGGCGAGCGTCGCCATAGTGGCGCGGAGGCTGTGACCGGAGTATCCGTCTGGGTCGATGTCCGCTCGCGCACACACTCGGCGCACCAGGTCGCTGATCGCCTGCTCGCTCACACCCGTGCTGTAGACCCGCATCCCGCCACGGTGGATACGGCGGATCAGCGGAGCGTCCGGGTCAGCCTCTCGGAGGTCTTCAAGCACATCGAGCCACGCCTGCACCGCACGCACGCCATCCACGTCCGACAGTCGAGGCGGCAGGGAAGCCAACGCGAGCACCGCTCCCTCTCCGTCCTGGTCGGTCTTGCTGTGCGCAACGAAGATGTTCAGACCCTGCTCAGCCTCGGAGATGTCCTTGAGCCGCAGACCCACGAGTTCGCTCGCTCGGAGACCGACGTTCACACCGATGAGGAGGACGGCGCGGTCCTGAACCCCCCGCGGCGTCTGCGGACATGCCTGCGAGGCAGCCACCACCTGAGCCTGCGTGAACGCACGAGCCTTAGTTGTGGTGACGCGCTGCTGCTTGAAGTGCTGCGCGATGCCACGAGACACCATGAACAGTCCGTGGTGGTCAGCGAGGCTCATCGCGTGATCGACGCAGCCAGAGTCCTTGTGGACCGCCAGGATCGCGCTGCGAGCGACGCTGATGCGACTCTTCGAGGCTCCAGTCCTGAGCAGGTATGCCAGGAAGCCGCCTACCGCGTCCGCCTCCGCAGGAAGTGGCTGTAGACCGTTCGTGCGGCAGTAGGCGGTGAAGGCGGACCACTGAGTCGCGTAGGTCTTCCGAGTGTTCTCGGGTCGAGCGCTAGCCAGAAGAGCAGCCAGGGTCTCTCGGTCCGCTTCGGGGACGAGAACCGGGACGGTGGCGCTCTTAGGGTTCTCCACCATCGTCGTCATGGCTCTTAAGGTGCCATCGACCTCTGACATTCGACCCGCGATATCCCCTCCTTATGAGAGGACAAATACTTGGATTCAGCAGGGTCTTCCTCAGGTGGCGTTCGGGTGGTACCGCACCGCGTTTAGGAGGTAGCGGCTCGCACGCTGACCGATGCCGAGGTCTTCGATGTCGTAAGAGCGAGGCATCGATGTGCGCTGCGTCCATGGGGTCGGCGGAGTCCCCAACCAACGTCCTGGTCTGCTCGCTGATACCCGCACACCAGCGTTCGAGCGATGCAGAGCGCACCCCAGCCTCCACAGCATGCGGGGACGCCTGTCGCTCGGTGAGCGTCGCGAGGCGACGGGTGGAGACGCCGGAGCGGAGTTCCTCACAGACACCGAGGGGGATGGCACGTAGGTCATAGCGCTCCAAGGTGCTGAGCGTTTTGTCGGACCCGAACCCGAGCCACATATGTTCATGCTCAACGAGGTCGAAGGCATCCCTGAGGGTGGCAACGCGCGTGGTCGTCAAGGCGCGTCGGACGCGACTGTCCCGCCGGTGAGGGTCGAGTGGTCGAGCGCGATGGTCATTGGTCTTCTCCCGAGAAACGAAGTTCGTCTCGCTCGTCCTGTCGGGAGACCGCTCAGCCGGCGCTACGCACCGCGTGGGTCGGGTCAGCGCTGACCTGCACTACCTGGGGACGCTCAGACGACGGCACGTGCTGGGAGCGGATCACACCAACGCTCCTAGAGGTGAACGACTCCACCGCCTGTCCGAGGTGGCTCATCCCACTGAGAGCAACGACTGCCAGCATGCTCGCGACCACCACTGTGAACACGGTCCGCACGACGCGGCGCAGGCGCGAAGGAGCCGCTGGCACTGGAGCAGAGACCCGGGTGCGCGGGACATGGTTGACCGGTCGCATCACGGGTCGGATTGTGCGGGGGATGACGTGCGTCACGGTGCTCATGGGTCTCGCCGCCTTCCGCCTGGTCTCTCCAGATGTCCTAGCGAGCAGCGACGAGGCGGTCCCATGTCCGAAGATGGAGAGAACCCCGGTCACCCGCTTCGGAGAGCCGGGGTTCTCTACGTGCTGGGAAGCGTCAGGACAGACCGTGAGCCGCCTTGTAGGCGTCAAGCGCCTTGGCAGGCAGACGACCCCTGTCGCTGATCTTGATGTCCTTCACGTTCTCCTTGATCCAGGCACGAGCCTCAGCGAGGTCGATCCCGCGGTTCGCGCTGGAGCGTCCGCGCGAGCCACCGGTGCTGCCACGACGACCGCCGATACGACGACCAGCCTTCACGTAGGACGCCAACGCGTCACGGAGGCTGCTCGCCTCCTGGGTCGTGAGGTCGATTTCGTACGTCACGCCGTCCAGCGCGAACGTCACGGTCTCGTCTGCCTCCACCTGGGAGAGGTCACTGACCAACTCCACGCGCACCTTCCGCGCCATGTCTCTTCCAATCCTCGATATCGAGACTGCCGTCGAGCAGGTTAGCACCGCAATACCGTATGGCTGGCATTGCTTCGTGCAACGCGCCGACACATTGGCTCCACCCTTGGTGACGTTTCGGCGATGCTCTTCGAGCGCGAAGAGTCGCCAGGACGACTCTCCCATCGTCACGCACACCTGCATGCGGTCGCCCGGAAGACTCTGTCAAGTCGCTACCTACCTCATCGTCGACACCGGTTCCTACTGGTGTCATCGGCGGATTGCTGTGCCAAGAATTGTGCTATTGCAATCTGCCGATATTTGTTGTCGTGGAGTCGCTAGGAAGACCTCATGACAACGAAGCCCCTCGGTGACGCCGGGAGGAGCGCAAATAACATGGTCCCAATGTTCGGGAGTGACGAACTGAACTGCCACGCGGATTCCCTGCTCGACAGGATGAACGCCTCCGCTGAGACAAAGCCTGAGGGTGTGGTCACGGGATGAGGTTCACCGGCTGGCACACCGGGTGTAGCGAGAGCGAGAGCGAGAGGTGCTTCTGACGCAGAGGGTCGGCTTCTTTCAAGGCAGACCCAGTGAAGCGGCTTAGTCAGCACAGGTCATCGTTGACCTCGAACCCTCTGTACACATCCCGGTCCTGGGAGACTGCGAGTAATTCCCGCTCATCTCCGTTGCCGCCAGTCACCCACAGAGCGCTATTCGAGCGCGTGGCTGGTCATTGTCATACTGCGTACGGACGTACCATTATCACTGGCTCCCCTGTTCTTCGAAGACATCTCTTCCTAGAACAGGGGGATACCTGTCTCCAGCCCCGAACGTCCCTACAAAGAACCCGCGTAGGGAGTGATGCAGTGAGCGACAGCGAGCAGAGGCTCACGCCGCCGCCAAGACGCACGCCGAAGCGTGCGCCGGCTCCGGGGCACCCTCCATCGCTTTGAGCCGTCCACGACCGCGCGAGACGGCTCGGAGAGCCTGCTCCCGAGTGCACCCGAGAGCAGCCGCCACCTCCGCGCTCTTCAGACGACCAGGGAACGCCTGGACGATGGCGATGGCTCCGTCCGTCAGGCTGGCATCCCCACGCGGAAGGACCGCACGCATGGCAGCAGCCGTGTCCGTCAGACCCGCCTTGGTCGCACGACGAGCAGCACGCTCCTCAGCCTCCTGAGCACGACGCGCAGCGCGCTCGGCACGCTCCTGCTCCTCAGCCACCCGAGCAGCCTCCTCCGCCGCAGCAGCCTCAAGAGCCTGAGACACATCGATCCGGTGCCGCACGATCCGCATGAGCGCCTCGACCGTCAGCGCCAGGCTCACGGGAGCCAGCGCGTGCACCGACTTGGCGATGACGTCCATGTCCGCGACCGCCGCCACGTTCCCCCAGGTCGAGACGGCTACTCCAGCGAGAGTCAGGAACCAGCCGTACGACGTGCTGATCCCCGAGAGCGTGCTGTGGAGCACGACGAGTCCTCCCGCCAGGATCATGCCGTCGATGACCACGGGAAGCAGGATCGCCAGGCACGGGTCGATGTCCGCACTGATCGCAAGGTCACGCAGACCCGCGTACGAGAGGATCGCCGCCGCAGCGGCGACCACGACCACTACGAGCACAGCGGCACGACGGATACGACCGTCCGCCACAGCGGTGAGGGTGCTCACGTTCTTGGTCATCAGAGGTCTCCGTCCGTGTGGTGCTCACGCTCGGTGAGCCAGGTCTTGGTGAAGGTGTGGAGGTCGCGGCTGTCCGAGGCGGCGAAGGCGCCGAGTAGGTCCGTGATGGTCTGAGCCGCCTCGTCCATCGAAGAGCGACCGAACTGAGGCGAGAGTTCGAGCAGGTCGCGTGCGCGACCGAGCGCATGACGGGTGGCAGTGTCCGCATCACAGGCGTCCTTCCGCTCGAAGACGCTCCACGCTGTACTGACCACGCAGAGGCTCAGGCAGCCGTTCCCAGGTGATGTTGTCCACCCACGGCTCACCACTGCTCTTCCAGTGGCTGTAGATGAGGAAGTCGAGGATCGCTTCAGCCTCAGCAGCGTCCGAAGCCGCGTACTCACTCAGGTCGCCTTCCACGTACGAGAGGACGAGGTGTGCGTAGTCGGTCACCCGCTCGAAGAAGATCACGAGAGACCACGCGCCAGCGTCGTAGCCATCGCGACCCCACGAGGGAATCGCGTGGTAACCACGACCCTCCGCAGCGCGCATGAAGGCATAGCCGCCAGAGCCGGAACCAGCCTCGTTCTTGAGCCTCATGTCCGGCTCCACGCTGCACTCCATCAGCAGAGCCTGCATCTGCTCTTCGCTCTTTCGCATGACCCGTAGATAACCACTTACCTACGACATGGAACACCGCTCATCAGCGAGGCTAGAGGCGCCTCCCACACACTTCCAGCAATAACCTCAGCAGTTGCACGGCTACGTCCCCTCGATGGATACAGGAAAACCCCTGAACGGGTGAACGCTCAGGGGTTCTCTCAGTATGAGGTCACCGTATCCGTGGACGCTTGGCTCGCCTCTCCTTGTACGCCTGACCGCGAGGCGTCCGTTCCGGCTTCTTGAAGACGCTCACTGCCATCTCGAAGACGCCAGCCTTCGCACAGAGCCAGACGCTCCACACGAAGGCGACCACCACACCCACGACACCGACCGTATGAAGCGCGGCGTCTGAGGCGCTGTACGGCGCGAGGTGATGTCCGTACTCGTCAATCAGACTGAGCACCCCTGCACGACTCACTCCCACGCTGGTGGCAATGATCACCACTGCCGTCACGAACTTCACTGCACGGTTCCCGATGTCCGCGCTTCGGTTCCAAGCGCTCTCGATCTTCTTCCTCGTTGCTCTCTTCAACTTTTTCTTCCTCTTGTAGCGGGGTGGAGACCGTGCGCCTCCTGCGAACCCCTCGCAGTACACGGTGAGCGCGCCACTCCCGGTCACAATCGAATCCGCTGTGACATGCGCCACAGTCAGCACTGCGTGATGCACCTCATCAACCGAGCGCTCGGCTGCGTCCCCGTCACTGCATCACGGCGTGCAGTAGGTACTGCACTACGGCACTGCGGCTCCACGGGGACACGGACCGGTAGGACGCTTGGTTGACCCACAGAACACGAAGACCCTGGTTCGGATGTGAACCGGGGTCTTCGTGTTCGAGGGAGGCACGTCAGTCGTCAGCACTCTTGCCGTCGTCCTTCACGATCTCCCGCGTCTCGCGCAGCAGGTCGTCCTCCCACTCCCGCTGGAGTCGCATCCGCTCCTTAGCAGGCAGCCGCTCGCTCCACCATGCCGTGACCGCGATCTGTGCGACCTCCAGCGCGGTGTCTGCGTTGAAGACGGGTTCAGTGAGAGAGCCGGACCCATCCGGCAACCAGACGGCGTGGTGGGTGCCAACCAGGGTGTTCGACTCCCCGTTGTAGTTCACCTCGCATGTCGCGTGCTGCTTCACGAGGTCCGCGAGGTCCGAAGACATCGGTACTCCGAGAGTCTTCGCGACGTTCCTCGTGATGTCTGTGAGGGTCTGTGCTCCAGCGAGCGACGGACTTGGCTCCAGGTCGTTCACCCAAGGCATGTCCATGGTGCTGCTCATCTTCTCTTCCTTATGTCCGTGCTGCCGTAGTCCCGCATCCCGTGTTGCTGTACTTACTGCTGACGTAGGCACTGCATGCCGTGTCCGCTGATCGCGACGACCTCAGTGCCGCCAGGTCGCCACAGCCATGGAGACGATCTGGTGAGCCGCGCGCGGGACGTAGAGTGCCTCGTGCATCGCCTCCCGCCGCCGACCGCCGAACGGATCACGCCGCGTCCGCCAGCGGGTGAAGCGGTACCCGGCAACGCAGCGGTGCTCACCGAGGTCTGCGACGACCTGTGCAGCGATGTCGCTCACGTGGAGGTCCAGGTGCTCGTCCACGTCGATCCCGATGTGCTCCGCCACGAGGAAGAGGACATCGCGGTACGGGAAGACACCACGCAGAGCCTGGGACTGGTACGCCTCGAAGTCCTCGACCGTCGCAGGTGTCCCCTCCTCGAACCGCTGAAGAGGCTGTACACCTGCCTCACGCCAAGACGCGTGCGGGGTTGCTGTGCTGCCGGTGTTCTTCATCGCTCGCTCTTCCTCTTCGTCTCGCCACTTCACGGCATCTGCTGAAGAACAGGGATGAGACCCGCGTAGAGGTCATCACCCTGAAGAGCCTCGATGATGGCTTCAGTCGGCTCCATGCCGTCCTGGTAGAAGTCGCGCCAGCAGGCATCAGCGATGTCGCGATGCGTGACTCCAAGAACCGCACGCATTTTGCGGTCCACGAGCAGCATGAACAGCGCGAACCGTGCGTCCCCCTGTGCCACGTGGTCGATGTAGAAACGACCATGGTCGGACTCCCGCATGGCGTCGATGGAAGAGACGACGTGCTCGGCGGGAAGGGTATCGATGAAAGTCACGATGGCTCCTTGAGGTCACTGCACCGAATTAGTAGGTACAGAAAAGCTCAAGGGACTGACACGAGTATGCAGGATGACCCTTGTTCATGTCCACAGATGTAGACAATGCCGAAGAGGTGATGGCAGAAGCCACGTGAATCACGTGAAGCCTGTCTACAGATGTAGACACATCCCGCTGTCCGACTAGCCTCATCTCATGCCTGAAGACGCCTCTCTACCGACTGTTGTCGCAAGCCTCGCGTCTTGGTCGCGGTGGCAGCCGTTCACGCCGGAGGTCATCCGTCAAGCTCCCGTGCTCCCTGGCGTCTACCTGTTCCAGCAGGACGGCGCGCTCGTCTACGTCGGTCGAGCCGGTGAGCGCAGCGGCAAGGGTCTAAGAGGCAGGCTCACCATCTACGTCAGCGGCAGAGCGCCTCACAGCGGTCTGGGGAACCTCGCACTAGAGCGAGCACTCCAAGAGCCTTCCTGGCTCCGTGAGCGTCTCGAAGAAGTGGAGGCAGGTCAGACCCTCACCGTGCAGCAGTGGAGCCGTCTGGCAGTCGAGCGAGCCGCTCTTCGGGTCTGCTGGAGCACCACCTCGACCACCGAAGAGGGTGCCGTGCTGGAGCGAGCGGTCCTTGATGTGCTCAAGGAAGAGAGACTCTGGAATCGTCTTAGGTAGGACTACCCGCGCTGGGGTAGGTGGACGTGTCACGCCTGCTCGGTAGCGTTTCGTGCGTGAACTCCGACGAGCACGGCGACCAGGAGCAACCTCCCCGTGGCGAGGCGCAAGACGGCAGCACGGCTGCGTCCCCCACTGACGAAGCCGTGAGTAGGGAAGGCACGAGCGAGGTCACTGACCCGGCAGCGACTTCGGGAGAGTCCAAGTCGGAGCCGAACCGATCCCCTCGTTCCGGAGGCGTCCGGGTGTCGGACCTCTACCTACGTCAGGCGCAGGCGTCCTACTCCCCCTCCCAGGCATACCGAGACCGCATGCTTGCGAACCGCGCCTACAGCGGCTTCGACGCGACTGCGATCAGCCACGCCACCCAGGTCTTCGCCAACCATCCTGCGCTCCGCCAGATGACCGAGACCCTGAGCCGGTGGTCTGTGGACCCCGACAGCAGCGCGGGACGGATGCTCCGGGAACTGGCGATGACCAGCGAGCAGGTCGCCAAGATCGCACCCCCCAGCCAGACCCAACGCAGTCTCTCTGCCGCCATTCAGACCATGGCGGACCGGAACAACCCGGCGCTCCGAGACCTCGGCATCGCCTCGTCCGCCGCCGCTCAGAACGCCGCGCTGTCACCCTTCGCCTCCGCGCTGAGCAAGGTCGTCACTGAGTCGAGCATCTTCACGAAGGCACTCATCGACTCCGAAGGCACCACCGGAGCCTTGCAGCGCATCCTCCAGGAGACCGCTGCGGCACAGCAGCGCCTCAGGACGCCTCCCACTTACACCGAGTTGATGGCGCGAGGCACCCCGCAGGAGTCACAACCTGGCAGCGTCCTGAGCCAGATGATCGCGTCTGCCTCCCACCGGCAGCACATGGCGGACCTGTACGAGCAGATGCTCACAGGGACTGACCGGGACGCGAGGACCGCTGAAGAAGACCTTGAGCGCCTGACTGACGACCTCGACGCCGAGACCCTCTCCGACCTCACTGAGTTCGCCATCGAGGATGCCGACTTCGAGAACCGCGCCGCCTTCTACCAACGCCTCGAAGACGCCGCTCCCCAAGACCTGGACGAGTTCGAGCGCATCGCCAAGGAAGTCCTCGAAGAGGAAGGTCTCTCCGAGGAACTCACGGATGACGACACGGCTGACGGCGACCTGACCCCTCGTGAGGCACTCCTGGCGCTGGCGGTCGCGCAGTTCCCCGACATCGCTATCAGCCGCGAGGACCGTAAGCGCATCGACCTGTACGTCCACGGCAGCGGCATCCTCTTTTACGCCTACCTGAGGGTCTTCCAGCCAGGCTTCTACATCTTCCTCGCCACCCTCCTCGAAGTCCTTGGCTTCATGAGCGCCTTGAGGATGGCGAACAACCACCTCCTCGATCCGGTGACGAAGGATGAGCGGGAGGATGAGCCGGAGGACGACGAGACCTGACACGACCTGCCTGGCAGTACCCAGGTCAACCGTGTGTCCCCGGTACCGTCGATCCATGGCAGACGGCAGCGGCGAGCAGGACGAGGAGCCACGGGAACCAGAAGGCTCCGCTGCCAGACCGGACCACGCCACGTCCACATCCAGCAGCGGGATCAGCGCCAGCAAGTTGTACCGGCTGCGCCGCGAGGCTGCCGAAGCCAGGCGGATCGTGGAGTCCACGGAGCACCCGGACCCTGAGGTCATCGAAGAGGCGTACGAGGCATCCGAGGAAGCGCGTGAGGCGCTACGCGGCACAGACATCGCAGAGGAGTACCTCCGGCAGAACCCTGACCGTCAGTCAGTGGTGTCGCTCGACCTGCTTGGTATCTCGGACCTCATCGAGCAGATGCAGCGCAGCATCGTGCCGGACATCGCGGGGTGGCAGCAGAGCATCCTCGGCAACGTCAACCCAGTCTTGCCAGCCATCGAGAGCATGCAAGCCGTCCTCGGTAGCGCCGCCTTCGACACCGTGCGAGCGGTGCAGTTGTCCGGCGTGACCAGCCTCATCGAGACCATGCAGGCGCAGCAGACGCTGATGTTCAAGCAGATCATGCCGACCTTCAGCGTCCTCGACACCCTTGCACCAGCGCTTCAGCAGTTGTCCGGGATCGCAGAGGTCCAGCGGAGCATCATCGCCTCCAGCGCCATCCAAGAGATGGTGTCGCGTCCCCTCGTGGACCTCTCAGCGATCCTGAGCGTCCTCCCCACCCAGCAGATGCTCGCGGACATCCTCACAACCGCTGACTACACCAAAGCGCTCGACCTCTCGAACGTGCTCCCCAAGGCGTTCGGACTCGCAGACATCAGCACCGCCGCACACGCCGCCACCGTCGCGCAGCAGGCTGCCGCCGATGTCGATGACGACGAAGCAGAAGAGGCAGCGGTCCAGGCTGTCCTCGAAGCCATCGGGAACGAACTCGATCCGCAGGCTCCGCCGACGCCGGAGCAAGCCGTCGCGCTTGAGACGGTCGCACGCCTGATCATCCGTCTCCGTCCGAACCTTGGTGACTACTTCACTGCACGCGGGTGGCTCGTAGGCATCGCAACGAACGGAACGCTCGTCGCCTTTATCTACCTGGCACTTGCACAACCGGCACTCCTGACGGCGCTCTTCACGGCGGCGACGATCACTGCCGGGACCAAGTGGGTCTATAACAAGAGCAGTGGACTGCTCCTCCCCTCGGACACTGACGAGGACTGACGCTCGCCTGTAGACAGGCGCGAGCGGTAGACATTGCTGCTGGTCCTCCGTGTCCACAGATGTAGACACTCAAACGTCCCTCGATGCGCCTGCCTGCCATCGGTTCGCTTCAGCCGCAAAGACCGCCGCTTCCTCCTGCCGCCTCTTCGACTCACACTCGAAGAGACCCCTCATGCCTAAGTGGCTGAGGAGGAGAGAGATGGAAGAAGAACACCTGAAGACACCAAGCACGGAGAGCACCAAGACCTCGCAGTAGCACTCCGCATGTACCCAGCAGTTCCCCTAGCCTTCCTCTCCAGACACCCCATATGGGAAGAGCAGGCTCCCTCAAAACGTCCCTCATGTTGCCTGCGATGAAGACCGAAGCACTCTTCGCTTCTTCCTTCGCTCCGTTCGCAATCATCCCCTTAGTCCTCCCCCAACCACTTCCACAACAACCCTAGAGCCATACCCTCGACCCTCCCCAACATGCTCCCTTGTATCCCAGATGACAAGGGGAACATGCCTTCCTGTCAGCAGTAAGCAGTTGCCTGTCAGCAGTGAGCAGTTGGTAGTTGAACCGAGGGGAAGTCTCCCCTCTCTCCCCTCCCCAGCCTTTCCGTAGTAGAGGTGACGCGGCATCCCTACCCTCCCTCTACCTCTCTCCCTGCATCCATGGGGAAGCCTCTCCCCATACCCCTCTCTACCCTCTCCCTGGGTTGAAGCCTCTCCTCCCTCTCTCCGAGGTGAAGCCTCCCCTCTCTCCGAGATAGAGCCTCCCCTCTCTCCGTCTCTAGGCAGAGCCTCTCGCCTCCCTGGAGTCTCTTTCCTTTCCCCTCTCCGAGGGTGAACCCCTCCCTCTCCTCTGTGGGTAGAACCTCTCCCCTCTCCCGCTGGTAAGAGCAGCACCTCTCCTCTCTCCTCTCCCCTACGGGGATGGCACCTGTTTCCCATGCCTCCCGTCTCCAGGGAGTCATGTTCCCTCTGGCTACTGCATGCAGTAAGCACGTAGGCACTGTGTTTCGTGGGTGATGCCTTGCGCTCTTCCTCCCTACCTGATTTGAGTAGGTAAGAGGAAGTAGTTAACTCGCTCGCTTCTGACCCACCAGTGGCTTCTTAGCGTTTGTGCAGGTCAGCGCGGGAAAGGCAGGGGTTTGAATGGTCAGTTTTCGACGCAAGCCAGGTTGAGGATTGCGACCAATGAAGTCAACCGATAGTTAGGGGTAGAACCTGCCATCAAAGGAGAAGCCATGACCATCCAACCGTCACCTGCACAGCGCACTTCATCCGCTCTCCCTACCCCTGTCACCTCTTGGGAAGTCTCTCCTGACGAGGTTCCAGCGAACCCTTTCGCCTCTCCTGCTCGGAGTGTTTCTGTCCGCAAGGCTCCCTCCCCGGTAACACCTCGGAGAGGTCTTCCCTCTCTCTCAGTTCCCCCTCCTCGCCGCGCGGAGGAGACGTACCGGGTAGACCCTGATGAGGTTCCTGCGAATCCTTTCCTCTCCTCTTCCCCTCGCCGGAGCCTTCCCTCTCCTGCGCCAGTTGGTGAGACCTCTCCCTCTCCTGTGAGTGAAGGAGCAGCCTCTCCCTCTCCTGTCGAAGAGGTCTCACCGGTTCTCGTTGAAGACGTGGAGGAGGGTGACTACGAGCCTGTGGTCCTCCCCGGAGACGTTGCACCCACCCCTCCCCGCGTCCGCAAGGTGAAGAGGAAGAAGCGACGTACTGATGCTCGTAAGGGTCAAATGATCATCACCGAGCGAGACCGCAAGTGGATGCACTTCGTCGGCATCTCTCGCTACGCGACCGTCCGCACTATCCAGTGCCTAGAGGGTGACGAGCACACTGCGTACTACCAGGCGCGAGATGAACTGAACGAGTACCGAGACGTGCTTCGAGGTCTGCGGCGTGAGCGCAACGGTCTACGGCGCTCTGTCCGGACCACCGGCTCTCGCTACCGGGAAGCCATGAAGGCGTTCGGTCCTGGCACTCCTGAGTACCGGGAAGCCGCACGCCGTCTGCGCGACCTCGAAGCAGAGCGCGACCGCCATGAAGAGCGCGTCCGGGACTACGAGGCGTTCGTGGCTGAGCACGAGGCGTTCTTGCAGACGCTGGCACCCTCACAGGCTGTGCAGTCCCGCCTGGACGACCTACGACGCGGTGGCTACCTGCATGCTGTCTCGCTCAACGGTGTCCACATGACCTACTGGCTGACCCAGCAGGCAATCGAGGTCTTGGGTCTCGACGTGCCTGCGTTGACTAAGCCGTCCATGGCAACCATCGAGCACACGCTCGCCATCGCCTACTACTCAGCACTCATCCGCAGTGGTACCAGGAAGTTCGGAACGAGGAACCCTGTGTCCCCTGCTGTGATCCTCACTGAGACGCAGATCGCTCGGCAGGCTCGACGGATGCAGGACGAGGACCCTGACCGCCGCATGCTCATCCGTGGCACGGTCCACAACCTCGAAGGCATCGGGGACGCCGACGAGCAGACCGCTCTTGAACTGGCGGACTTCTACGTCGCTCCCTCAGCGGAGGTCGGCGGCGGCGTCCACACGCCTGACCTGGTGACGATCTTCGGTCCTGACTCTCATGGGACAGTCGCCGTAGAGATCGAGAAGAGCCTTAAGAGCAAGCGGAACTTGCAGATGATCATGCGCTCGTACCGGAATGCTCGGGATCGCTCCACGCTGGTCAACTACTTGGTTGCTGAAGACGCTCCTGGCGTCTTAAAGCGCGTGACGGACGCCATCGCTGAGGCAGGTCTAGAGGACTACGTGCTCGTGAAGACCTACAACCCGCGCGAGTGGGGAGCATCGCTCATCACACAAGTTCGCTGATCCAGCCGCGACGCCTCCCTTGTGCCGCAGGTGTGGGAGGACGTGGACGGTCGCCTTGTGCTGATGACCCGCCTCCAGCGCGCGCAGGGACGCAGCGTGGAGGTCGTCGTGGTCACCGCTCAGGCTGTGGTCTGAGCCTTCCTCCGCCGCTTCGGCTTCTTCGTCAAGCCGAGAGCCAACTGACCCGCCTGCTCCAACTGCACGTACCGCTCGAAGAGCACCGAGAGCCGGTCAGCATCGGTCTCGATCTTCTTCCGACCACCGATCGCCTTGTCAACGATCCTGTCCAGCACGTCGTGAGCCTTCACTAGGTCAGCAGGCATCGCTAGTGGGTCGTACATGTCCGCCAGACTGCTGCCGACGTACTTGGATCTGACCTTCAGGATGTCCTGACCAGCGTCGATCATCGCCTGGCGGGTCTTCTGATCGAGGTCCGGAAGAGGAAAGGTGTTCCAGACTCCGGTGCCAGATAGCCGTAGATCAGCGCGGATGCGACCGGCAACCCCTCGCATCCACGTGATGAACATAGAAGAAGACATCGCTGCGAAGACCATGCCATCCGGGTCGGCTGCGATGAAGTTGGCGTTACTGGTGACGACCTCAGCAGTAAATCTCTGAACCGGGAAGAACCTGCGCGACTCACCAACGTGAATCGGGATGCCAAGGTAGTCGGTGCTCGGCTGACGCACTTCAGCGAAGAGCGCCGGGGTCTTCGCTCCCTCGCGTGTTTGCTTCTTCTTGCTGTCGCCTCGAAACTTCTTCACCCCTTCGAGTCGCTCGCGCAGAATCGCGCTAGCGCGTACGTCGGCAGGGTCGTACTCGTTCATCCATAGACACCATCGCTCAGTACTGTGAATGAGTTCACGCGCACCAATGAACGGTCGCAGATACTTCGCTGCGTGCGCGTCTGCTGCGATGTCTGGGTATTCTTCAGGCGAGACAGACAGGAAGCCGCCGTCCGCAGGCTTACTTCCATAGATCACAGGCGGCAGCAGTGTAGACAGGGGTGAGGTTCGCGGACGCACGAAGACATCCGGACCGTCCGCCAGGTAGGCGTTGATGTTCGACGCCTCGATCCGAAGCGGCTCACCACGTCCACCGAGTCCGTACTCGAAGAGCGGCTTTGTGCCAGGTTTGCGACCGCGCGAGAAGCCGACGATAACCACGTGCACTCCAGCCTTGCCACGTGCCTCGCTAGTCCAGAGGAACGTCCGGTGAGCGAAGTCGATGTGGAACCCTGCGTTCAGCATTGGCTCCCAAATCGCGGGAACAGCCTCTCCCTGGCAGATCGAATTCGTGGAAACCAAGGCTACTCGGGTGTCACGATCTCCGATGTATTGAGCAGCCTTGACGTACCAGCCACTCACGTAGTCCATGTACCCGTTGTAGAACTCTCCCCAGACCCCCTTGAGGTCATCCGTCTGCTCACCAGTCCGCGTGTACTGACCGGCGAACGGGGGGTTGCCGAGGATGTACGAGCACTCGTCAGCCGGTAGAACCTCGCTCCAATCGATCTGGAGCGCGTTCCCGTCCCGGATGTGCGCCGAGTCCTGGAGGGGGAGGCGCACGTAGTAGTCCCCGAACGCCTCACTGAGCGCCAGGTTGGCGAGATGGTCAACGAGGTGGATCGTTGTCCGAGCAATCATCGCCGCGAACTCGTCCAACTCGATTCCGTAGAACTGATCGACAGTGACGCCAGACTCCCAGGAGACATCGAACGCCATCTGTCCGACACCTGGCAGCGCCGTCTTGCCACTCTTCCCGCGTCGGGTCTGGAGCGCGTCTTCGGTCTCACGGATCGCGACCAGGCACTCCAACTCAACCCTGCGTAACTCGCGGTAGGCGATCAGCAGGAAGTTGCCGGTGCCAGCAGCCGCGTCGAGAAACTTGAGGGTCGGCAGGAAGTCACGAAACTCACGGAGAGCGGTGAGTCTCTTGCTACTCTCCGGCACAGCCTTGCTGCGCTCCAGGCGTCCCTCAAGATCGTCCAGGAAGAGCGGCTGGATGAGCCGCATGATGTCGCGCTCGGACGTGTAGTGCGCGCCGAGTTGGCGACGCTCCTTCGGCTGCATCGTGTTCTGGAACAGCGAGCCAAACAGAGCAGGACTAATCTTCGACCACTCGAACCGACACGCGTCGATGAGAAGGTCGCGCATCTTCTCGTCCATGTGCGGCGGACGAATCGTCTCCTCGAACAGCGAGCCGTTGATGTACGTGAACTCGCTCAGCGTCGCGCTGAGGTTCGTCTCACGGTCCTCAGGCTTCGTGTCGAGAACACCGAAGAGTTCGATCAACTTGGCACCGAGGTCACTGCCATCTTCGCGCGTCTCCACCACAAGCCAATCGTGGAAGAGTCCGCGCTGGAAGATGCCTGTGTCATCGGCGTACAGCAGGTAGAGGAGCCGGACGAGCAGCACACGCAAAGCATGGTCGTTGTACTTGTTGGTCTTGAGCGCGTCGTGCAGTTCGCTCAGGAGACCGGTCGCCTTGAGGCTGGCTTCCTCCTCAGACTCCTGCACTCCCCGCTTGTCGTAGCCAGCGAGGAACTCGAACAGGTGGGTGTACTTCGGGAGGTCTTCGAGGGGGAAGCGCGTTTGCGTCCCGGTCTCAAGGTCGTGGACAAGGAACCGCTCGAAGTCACAAACAACGATGGTGTGCGGCTGGTCGTCCTGCGGCATGCCTACGAGGTAGTCGAACGCCTGGTCCAGCGCCTTGTCGAGGTTCTCGCCAGCGCTCTTATGCTCCACCAGCAACTCACCGGGAGCGAAGAGGTCGATGAACCCATGGCGTCCGGTGCTCTGTCTCTTCGCGAGGTACTCGAAGGTGGCGTACCGGCGACGCTTCAGACCGTAGATCGCGAGGAACTCCGACCAGTAGGAGTCCTTCTCTGCTCTCTCGCGCGTCTCACCAGTCCACTCCTTGACGAAGCGGATCGCGTTCTTCTGGATATCCGGTCGGGTGGCAGAGAGAATGCTGCCGGGTGCACTCACTGCCTGGTCTCCTGGTCCACGAGGTTGCCTAACTGAGACTCAGCGCCGGTCTCGGGTGTCGGACTGGCTGCCTCGTCCTGAGGGAACACATCCGCTAACAACTCGGCATGCTTGCGACGCATCCTCTCGATGGACGAGTCGCGGTCGGGGTCGTACTGGAGGTTCTCCTTCACGAACTTGAGCCGCTGCTCTGCGTCCGCCAAGACCTCACTCCACTGCTTCACGTAGATTGTGTACTTGGGATGCTGGAAGACCGCGCCTGGCGGGAGGTTCTTCTGCTCACGCTCGTTGACGATGAACTCAGACAGTTCGTCCCCGATTAGCCAGAAGTCCCACTGGACATCGAGCATGTTGAACCGGGTGTCGTTCACGACGGCAAGCGCGTACTTCTTGATCTGGCTCAGATGTTCCTCGGTGATGGGGATGCGGGGACGCTTCAACTCCACGACGAGGTACTCGTACCGGTTGCGCAGGTTCCTGGCTGCGCGCCAGAGGAGCAGGTCAGGACGCGCCATGGTGTTGCCGTCTACGAGCGCTACAGGCTCGATGGCGGTCGTCTCGACCTCGGAGCCGGGGTCCAGGTGCTTCATGTGCTCGATGAGCGCTGCCGTCAGCCTCTGGTCGCTCGTGGCGACGGACCACTCGTTGCCGAAGACCCACGGCTCTGCCTCAAGCAGACGATGGAGGCTCCGCTCAAGCGTCCTGTGCTTCGGCTCGTGCTCGTGGATGATCGTCTCAAGCAGGTTCAGGAAGTCGAGCCGGTCCGCGACGATCGTGTTTGCCTGGAGCATGTTCGAGAGGCTCGTGTGCTCTCGGAGCGCCTCGAAGTCCTCCAACTGCTGTTCGCTGAGTCCGATGACCTCCTGGAGCAGCGTCTTCAGAGCGGACGGTGAGTGGTCGATGGCTTCCTTGATGAGCCTGAGCGCGAACCTCTTCCCCTTGGCGGAACGGTTCTCGTTCACGACGCGTGCGGCAGCGAGAGCCACGAGGTCAAACGTCTCGCGCGCAACCTCGTCCGCTTCGGAGCGAGGTTTGTCCGGGTACGGGTATACGTCCTCCTCCTGCCACTTCTCGATGATCTTGCGCTGACGCTCGCGGTCCCGCTGCTTGAAGTGCTGCTTCAGCCGCTCCTTCGCCGCCTCGATGACCGGGAACGCCTCGCTGTTCTCGAACTCGTGCAGCAGAAGGTCGTGACCCATCTCGCGGAAGCGATCCCAGTTCAGGTACGCCGTGAACTGGTAGTCGGGAGCGTGGATGCGTGCAGGCGCCTCGCTGACGGTCATCCCGTTACCGTCGCAGAGGAAGATGCGACGCTCCACACGCTTGAAGGTCCACTCGATGACGGTGAGGCTGATGGTCTGACCTTCGACCACATCGAGTCGATACTCCGCTGGCTCCCGACTGAAGTACTTGCTCGGGTTGAGCGCCTTGCCTCGCCACTTGATGCTGACCTGCTTGAACCGGGTCAGATACAGCGCGAACGTCGCAGTGAGCATCTCTGCCACCTTGTCGTTCAGGAGCGCCGTCTGAGCCGCCTCGGTCGGCAGGCTGATCCGAACGCGAGTCCCGGTCGGCGCGTCCGTCTCCTCTGGCTCACTGATTTCGAAGTTGGTGAGGTCGCTGCGACTGCCTGAGAGCCGGATGCGGGTGCGCTTACCACCTTCCTCAGCAACGGACTCCCAGGTGACGCGCTCTCCGATGCTGTATGCCGCGTATCGACCTCGACCGAGCGAGCCGTGCAGGTGCCGACCCTTGGGGGTGACGCCAGCAGCCGCAGCCTTCCAGGAGCCACCGAGACCTGTGAAGCCGCTCTCGCCTGCCATCGGCGTCATGCCTGAGCCGGTGTCTTCCACGACGACCGCCTCGATGCCGCCAGCCTCGTTCTCCTCGACGGAGACCGTCACCTCGTCCGCATCAGCGTCGAGCGCGTTGTAGATGAGTTCAACGATGCCGCCGACCGGCTTGCCGACGAAACTGCGGAGCAGGTCATCCTTGGCTTCGACGTGGAGACGGCGCATCCAGTCATTCAATCAGCGCCGTACGTCACAGGTCAGGCACTGACTGGGTGAGCCTGCTACTCGTCCCAGATGATGTCCGGGTGCTGGAGCGGGTCGCGTACCAGCCGCAGACGCGCTGAGCCGCTCTCAGGCTCGCCAGGCTCCTCCCGAGGCTCCGCTACCTCCCCGACGCCGCCACGACGCTCATGGAGCCTCTGAGCACGCTCCCGGCGACGCTGCTCGCGGACCTCCTCCATCGACAGCGGTCTCCCACTCAACGGGATGTGGTCTTCGTCTGTCGTGAGCGCCTCTTCCAGAGTGCTGAAGACCGGCTCCCCCTCCCTGCGCTGCTTCTTCAACCTCCGTGCGCGCAGGTACCGCCGCAGTTCCGGCGTGGCTCCCTCGCGGAGGTACGCAGTGCCGAGGCTGGGGTCGTGCGTGTCGTCCTTCACCAACCGCAGGTGGAACGCCTCTTCGAGGTCACGCGCAGCGCTCTCGCGCGTCTCGTCGCTGACCATCAGGTTCTCCAGCGCCTCCCTCTCCCAGGCGTCTGCGTCGAAGCGGATGAGGCGCACCTCTCCCGCTCGGAGCCGCTGGAGATACCCCGCGAGGTTGGCGTCGTAGCGCTTGAGGACCGCGACACGAGACGCGGACTCCATCCGCTCGGAGGTCTTGAGCAGGAGGAAGGTCAGCCGCCTCAAGAGGTAGACCGTGGCGGTCGCGTCCCAGACCACGTGCGACATGCGCTGACCGAGGAAGGAACCGTCTGGCTCACGGTCGAAGGGGTCGAACTCACTCCCTCGGACCACGCCGTCCAGCGCCGCCACAACCGCCTGGCGAGGGGTCTTGGCGAGACGGAGGAGGAGGTCTGGTTGCTCCGCCTGAAGAGGCATCTGCGACCAGGCGCGCATCGCCTCGGTTCGCACGGGGTCGAGGGGAGGGTCCATGTCCCAGGGAGGGAAGCCTGCTCGTCCAACCCACTGACCCTCGTGGGACAGCAGGACGACACCGTTGGTGACCAAGGTGGCGTCGTGACGGGTGAGGGTGCCGAAGTGCGGGGTGGTGCTGGTCCGGGAGACACCGCGCCAGCGCTCAGCGTGCTGGAGCAGCCGCGCAGCACGCTGCTGACGCTGCGAGGCATGCTCCTCGTCCGTCTCCCATCTCCACCGTAGGGAGCGCCGAGCGTCCTGGTCACTGAGACACGGGAACCTGTGGATGACCGCTCGGAGGCGCGTATGTGCAGGTCACAGAGCCGTCCGGCAGGCGGTCGCTGCACCCACCGCGCGCACTGTCTCCAGGTGGAGACAGTCAGGCGCTCCAGGTGGAGACAGTTCCGGAGACAGTTTTTCGCGAGGAGCGAGTCGGGTCTCAGCACACGAGACGGCGGTCCCGAGTCGCTCGGAGCAGTCCCGACTCATCCCCGAAGGTGCGTTCTCGCAGGTCAGACGGCTGTCACCTCAGGATGAGGTCACATGTGCACTTGTAAGCGGAGGGCAAGGGATTCGAACCCTTGAGTACGGGGTCACCGCACTAACGGTTTTCAAGACCGTCGCTTTCGGCCGCTCAGCCAGCCCTCCCCGCCACGGCCGTCCGGGCCCGCAGCGCGCGCCCATTGTGCCAGCCACCAGCAAGCCCTCTCGCCCCCGGCACCACCCCCCACCACCTCCCCACCCGCGAGGACGTACATCCGCCGCGAGGACGTACATGCGCATGTACGCCCTCACCGCAGATGTACGGCCCCGTCGGAGAGGAGCGGGGGCGGAGCTGCGTCAGGGCGTGGCGCGGGGGCGGGCGGCCTCGAGGCTGAGCTGGTGGGCGTCGAGCGCCGCGAGGGCCTCGGTGAGCAGGTCGGCGTCGAACGCGCCGTCGTCGCGGGCGTCGAGCAGCGCCGCGCGCCGCGCCTCGACGTGGAGCACCGCGGCCTCGTGCGGCGTCGCGGCGTCGGGCGCCTCGACCGCCGTGAGCAGAGCGTCGAGCCGACGACGCTCGTCCGCCCTGCGCGCGGGGTCCGCGCGGGTGGGCCGCAGCACGCGCACGACGGCGGCCAGCGTGCCGCCCTGGAGCAGGAGGGACCCGGTCGCGACGACGTACGCGACGAGCACGAGCAGCGACCGGTCCGGCGCGTCGTGCGGCAGGGTCTGCGCGGCCGCCACCGTGATCGCCCCGCGCATGCCCGCCCAGACGATCACGCCGCCGTCGCGCCACCCCAGCGGCACCGCGAGGAAGTAGTCCATGTCCGCGAGCGTCCTGCGCAACCGCGCCCGCACCCGCTCGAGGTCGCCCCGTCCTCGTCGAGGGAGCCGGGGGTAGCGCTCGGCGATGCGGGCGACCTTCTCCGGGTCGAGGACGGCGTCGTTGAGGCGACGCACGTGCGGTGCGAGCCTGCGGTGCCGCTCGGCCCGACGGGCGAGCGTGCGCAGCAGCAACGTCACGTGCACGGTGCGGATCGCGAGCACGAGCAGCAGCGCGAGCGCCGCCAGGAGCACCGCGCCGCCCGGTCCGGCGCCCGTGCCCCGCACGTCGGCGACCACGGCGGTGAGCTCGAGCCCCAGCAGCAGGAACACGGCGCCCTCGAGCACCAGCTCGACCGTGCGCCAGTTCTGCGCGTCCGAGAGCCGCTGCTGCGGGGACAGGACACGCGGCGCCCGGATCCCCGTGACGATGCCGGCGGTCACGGCGGCGACCAGGCCCGAGCCACCGAGCAGGTCCACCGGCACCGCGGCGACGAAGGGGACCGTGAACGAGAGCACGGTCGTCACCGTCGGGTCCTCGAGCCGCGCCCGGACCGCGAGGTTCGCACGGCCCACCAGGTAGCCGACCGCGACGGCGGGGAGCACCGCGAGCACGAACGACCCCACGACCTCGCCGGCCTGGACGGTCGCGGCCGCCCCCACGACGGCGGTGCGCAGCAGCACGAGGGCGCTCGCGTCGTTGAGCAGGCTCTCGCCCTCGAGCATCGCCCGGACGCGCGGCGAGACGCCGGCACGCCGGGCGATCGAGGTGGCGACCGCGTCCGTCGGGCTCAGGACGGCGCCGAGGGCGATCCCCCACGCGAGGCTCAGGCCCGGCACGACCGCCGAGAGCACGAGGCCGAGCACCACCGCGGTCACGACCACCAGGAGCACCGACAGGCCGCTGATCGCGCCGAACTCGCGACGGAAGTTCATCGTGGGCATCGCGACGGACGCCGAGTAGAGCAGCGGGGGCAGCACGCCCGCGAGCACCCACTCCGGGTCGGGCTCGATCACCGGGGCCGCCGGCACGAGGCTCACCGCGATGCCCACGACGACGAGCACGAGGGGGGCGGGGACGTTGCGTCGCTCGGCGAGGGCGGTGCTGCCGGCGATGACCAGCAGCGCGACGACACCCAGGATCAGCAGCTCCACGGCGCCTCCCGCCCGCTCACCTCACGACTCCCACCAGCGGTCGGGCCAGCCGGGGCTGACCACCTCGAGGCCGTAGATGACGGCGACCTTCGCGAGCAGCGGGTCGTACGTCGCGACGCGGCCGACGTCGGGGTGGGCCACCGCGATGCCCAGGTGGATCGCGCCGAAGGGCGTGAGCACGGACGAAGCCATCGCCGCCGACTTGAGGGACTGGTCGAAGAAGCGCACCACGGTCACCTCGTCGGCGATGCGGCGGGCCTTCTCGCGCGCCACGGGGTCCATGCCCTGCGCGAGGCGTCGCAGCTCCGTGAGGCCCAGGGGCGAGGTGACGACCTCGTGCTCGCTCGACCAGCGCAGCCAGGACGCGGCCTCGGGGCCGGGGGCCAACGCCCGGCCGAGGGCCGATCCGTCGGCGTAGGTCAGCATCGGGTCCGTCCTCGGGCGGCAGCAGGTGCCCGCCAGCCTAGTCAGGCCCGGCACGACGGCGGGACGCGGGACGCCCGTGCTGGCCCGGGCCGAGGGGCCCCTGACGCGCGGAGGCGGCGCGGTGATCACCGCGCCGCCTCCGGCGCCTCGCCGACGGCGTGACGTCGGCCAGGGTCCTGCTCGAGGGGGATGCTGTCCTGCACCGCCCGAGGGCGGTCGTGCTGGTCGTGCTGCGTACCGGTGCGGCTCCGCTCAGGCCGCGCCGGCGCGCAGACGCTCCATCGCGAGCTGCACGAGGGAGATGAGCGTCTGCTTGGTCGCCGCTCGCGACCGGGCGTCCGTGTACATGAGCGGCACGTGCGCGGGCACCGAGAGCGCCTCGCGGATGTCGTCGAGCTGGTGCCGCGCGACGCCGTCGAAGCAGTTCACGGCGACGACGAACGGGATGCCCCGGCTCTCGAAGTAGTCGACGGCCGGGAAGCACTGGTCGAGCCGCTCGGTGTCGACCAGCACGACGGCGCCGATCGCACCGCGCACCAGGTCGTCCCACATGAACAGGAACCGGTCCTGCCCAGGGGTGCCGAACAGGTAGAGCCAGAGCGACCCGGGCAGCGCGATGCGACCGAAGTCCATCGCGACCGTCGTGGTCGTCTTGCGGTCGGTGACGCCACCGGCGTCGTCGACGCCGACCGAGTGCTCGGTCATGGCGGCTTCGGTGTTGAGCGGCTCGATGTCCGAGATCGAGCCGATGAACGTCGTCTTGCCGACGGCGAAGCCACCGGCGACGACGATCTTGACGACGGTGGGCGCAACACCCCCGGTGACCGGCGCGCGGTCCGAGACGGCGGTGTCAGAGGGCTGAAATGCCATTGAGAACACTCTCCAGCACGCTCAGGGACAGGGCGGGGGACTGGCCGGTGTGGACACTGACCGGGGTGGATGTGTGGACACGGATGTGCTGGGACTCAGACAGGTCCGTGACCAGGACTCGCACGACGCCGAGCGGGAGCCGCAGCAGGGCGGACAGCTCGGCGACCGAGACGAACGTGTGGGCGGCGTGCTGGAGGATCGCACGCTTCTCGGGCGGCAGGCCGTGCGGGGCCGAACCCGGGATCACCTCGACGAGCGCCTCGAGCGGCAGGTCGGAGTTGGCGGCGCGCACGCGCCCGCCCGTGACCGCATAGGGCCGGACCGTACGAGCCTCGTACTCGACGCCGTCGTCGGCCGCGTCGGCGTGCCGACCCGGCGTTCCGTAGCTCTCCTCGGCGGTCATCGGATCACCCGACCGGTGCCCGCATCGCGCCGTCGACCGGCAGGTTGCCGCGCATCTCGGTCACGAGCTGCGGCGTGAGCGTGGTCTCGGTGCGCGAGACCAGCATCGCCATCTCGTAGCCGATCAGGCCGACGTCGCACGTCGAGTCGGCGACCACGGCGAGCACCGAGCCGTTCGAGACGCTCATCAGGAAGACGAAGAGCTCGTCCATCTCGATGATCGCCTGGCGCACGTCGCCCGCGTGGAGCTGGCGGGCCGCGCCGCGGGTGAGCGACGACATGCCGGCCACGATCGCGGCCATCTGGTCGCCGCTGGTGCGGTCGAGGTTCTCCGACATGGCCATGAGGAGGCCGTCGGCCGACACGACGAGGGTGTGCCGGGTCCCTGGGACCGTCTTGACGAAGTTGTCCAGGAGCCAGCCGAAGTTGGCTGCCTCCGAGCTGATGGCTGTCACGCGTCCTCCTCGAGGTTGCCGGCTGCTTCGGACGAGCGGCGGCTTGTGCGGCGGCTGCGGGTCACCACGAGGTGCTCCGCGGGTTCAGGTCGGTGTCCGGGGTCGTCACGGGCTCGCCGTGACCTGCCGGGCCGTCCTCGTGACCGACGGGGTGCGGGACCTCGCCGGGGCTCTGGGGTGCGGGCTGCTGCCCGGGCGCCTCCGAGGCCTGGCGGCCCCGGCTCGTGCCCGACTGGAAGCTCGACAGCAGCGAGCGCACCTGGTTCGCGTCGCGGTCGACCCGCTGACCCGACTTCGGCAGCTCGATCTCCGGGGCCGCGGGGATGCGTCCCGGGGTGCGGCGCTGCAACGTGGTCGGGCTCGCGGCCGAGACCGTCTTGGGCCGGTAGCTCGAGAGCTGGCTCAGCTCGGCGAGCGCCTGCTGCGCGATGTCGGCGTTGTGCGCGAGCGCGTTGGTCACCTGGTCGTCGAACCCGGTCTGCGGCGAGAACGTCGTCTGCGGCGAGAACGACGCGTGCGCCGGTACCGACGGCCGCGGCACCTCGGGCGCGGCGGCGGGTGCCGCCGGCGCTCCCCCGCCCCACGCGGGCGTCGGGGCCCACTGGCCCGTCGTCTCGGCGGGCGACGGCGGCGGCGTGGGCCTCGCTCTTCTACACATCTGCCGCTGCCGACGATACGCCGTGCAGGCGGGCGGCCGGTTGGGCCGAGCGTGCGTACACGACCAGCACCTCGATCTGCGCGGCCT
>NZ_JAACYI010000005.1 GCF_009996735.1 Cellulomonas sp. APG4
GGCGCAGGGCCTCGCCGCGCGGGTGTGGGCCGACGCGACGGCGGCGTACGACGACGCCGCGGACGTGGGCGCACGCGCGCGTCTCGAGTCGACGGTCGGGCTGCTGCGCTCGCTCGCCGTCACGGGCGGCCCGGGGCTGCTCTCGGCACGCGAGCACCGGGTCGCGGCGATCGCGGCGGCCGACGAGCTGGGCGACGTCGAGCTCACCGCACGCGTGATCGGCGCCTACGACGTGCCGGCGATCTGGACCCGCGTGGACGACGAGGGGCAGGCGCGTCGCGTGGTCGGCGCCGCCGAGCATGCGCTCGCCGGGCTGCCCGCGGACGCCGACCCGGCCCTGCGCGCGCGGCTGCTCGCGACCGTCGCCGTCGAGACCCGCGGCAGCCGCTCGGCGCGCGGGCCCCAGGCGGCGCGCCTCGCCGAGCGCATCGCACGCGACCTCGACGACCCGGCACTCCTCGCGTTCGCGCTCAACGGCACCTGGATGCAGCTGTTCACCCGCACGGGCCTCGCCACCGAGCGCGCACGTGTGGGCCACGAGCTGGTCACCACCGCACGCCGCGCCGGTCTGCTCACGTACGAGGCGCTGGGCCACATGGTCGGTATGCAGTCGGCCTCCGCGCTCGGTGACGTCGTGACGGCCGACGCCCACGCGGCCCGGCTCGACGACCTCTCGGCGACGCACGAGCTGCCCCTGATCGGGGTCTTCACCACCTGGTACCGCGCGATGCGCCTCGACGCCGGCGACGCACCGCTGGGCGAGGCCGAGGCCGCCTACCGCGCGGCCGACGCCCGGCTCGAGGGCGCCGGCATGCCCGGGATGCACGACGGTCTGCTCGCGCTGGCCCTCCTCTGCGCGAGGGTGAGGCGGGGCGTCCCCGCGCCCGACGACGGTCTCGACACCGGTCCGTTCACGCCGTGGGTCGCCCCGTGGCACCTGCTCGCCCGCGGGCGGCGGGCCGACGCGCGCGAAGCGCTCCTCCGAGCGCCGGACCCACCGCCCGGCCTGCTGCTCGAGGCCCTGTGGGCCCTCATGGCGCGCGCCGCCGTCGGGCTCGACGTGCCCGACGTCGCAGCCCGGGCAGCCGCGGCCCTGCGTCCGGCCGAGGGGGAGGTCGCCGGTGCCGGCAGCGCCGTCCTGACCCTGGGCCCCGTCGCGCCGCTGCTCGCCGACCTCGGGACGTGAGCCGCCCGGGCGTCGTCAGGACGGCTGCGGAGCCGGTGCCTGCGCACGGCGGTGACGCCAGGCCAGCACCCCGGCCCTGAGCAGGTAGCCGACGCCGAACGCGGCGACCAGCGCCCACAGCCGGTCCCAGGCGAGGGTCCGGACCGCGAGCTCCGCGACCAGCACGAGCGCGAGGTTGACCACCAGGTCGGCGACGAGGCGTCGCGCCCCGCCGGACGGCGTCTCCTGTGCGCGAGGCGCGTGAAGCTCGACGGTCCTGTTCACGTTCGCGCTGGACACCCGGGACCTCTCCGACACCCTCGACGACACCTTCGCTCCGGCGACGCTAACAGCGCCACGACGAGCACCGCCAAAGCCGGGGACGTCCCTGGGAGCGACGTGACAGCCCCGGCGAGTTCGCACTCCCGCAGCGAGTTCGCATGCGAGGGCATGCGAACTCGGTGCGCGCGTGCGAACTCGCGGCCCGTGGCAGGGCAGGGCGGGTACGGGTGGGGTTCGGGTGGGTCGGAGGGCTGGGACGTCGGGCGGTTGCGGGGGCCGCGGGGCGCGTCGAGGGTGGGGGGATGAGCGAGCCGCGCGAGCACGACGTCGTCCTGCTGGGGGCCACCGGGTTCGTCGGGGCGCTCACGGTGGAGCACCTGGCCCGGCACGCGGCCCCCGGCACACGCATCGCGCTCGCGGGGCGGTCGCGCGCCAAGCTCGAGGCGGTGCGGGCCTCGCTGCCCGAGGCCGCGAGGTCGTGGCCGCTCGTGCTCGCCGACACCGGCGACGCCGCGTCGCTCGCAGCGCTCGCCCGGTCGACACGTGTGCTGGTCAGCACCGTCGGCCCGTACCTGCGCCACGGACTCCCCGTCGTCGAGGCGTGCGCCCGCGCGGGTACGCACTACGCCGACCTCACTGGCGAGGTGCCGTTCATCCGCGAGGCGATCGATCGCTACGACGCCGTCGCGCGCGACTCGGGCGCGCGCCTGGTGCACGCGTGCGGCTACGACGCCGTCCCCTCGGACCTCGCGATGCTTGTGCTCCACCAGCGCGTCGAGGCCGACGGCGCCGGCCCGCTCACCGAGGTCCGTGCGGTGGCGCGCGCCAAGGGCGGGGTGAGCGGCGGGACGATCGCCTCGATGCGCGGCCTCGTCGAGCTCGCCGCGCGCGACCCCGAGGTGCGGCGCCTGCTCGCGGACCCGTTCTCGCTCAGCCCTGACCGTGCGGCGGAGCCGCGCGTCCCGCAGCCCACCGACTCCCCACGCCCGAGTCGCGCGCACGACGGCGGCTGGGTCGCGCTCTCCCCGATGGCCTCGTTCAACTCGCGTGTGGTGCGACGCTCGAACGCGCTCCAGGGCTGGGCGTACGGCCGTGGCCTGCGGTACGGCGAGGTGGTCGCGACCGGCCGGGGCGCGCGGGGCGCCGTACGCGGGATCGGTCTCACGGCCGGCCTCGGCCTCGCCGCGGCGGCCGTCGCGCTCCCGCCCGCACGCGCGCTCCTCGACCGCGTGCTGCCGGCACCCGGCTCCGGGCCCGACGAGCGCACGCGCCGCGAGGGCTGGTTCCGCATGGACCTGCACGCCCTGACCGCGTCGGGTCGGCAGTACGGGGCGGTCGCCGCCGGTCCCGGCGACCCCGGTTACGCGGCGACCGCCGTCATGCTGGGCGAGGCGGCCCTGGCCCTCGCGGCCGACGGCGACCGCCTGCCGTCCGCCCCCGGGTCGCTCACCCCGGCCGCAGCGTTCGGCGACGTGCTCGTCGAACGCCTGCGCGCTGCCGGGCACACCTACGAGGCCGCACCGCGAGGTGCGTGACCCGCTCCCCGCACGGTGAGGCGCGCCGTGTGGACGCTGGTGCGCGGCGTCGTCGGGCCCCGAACCCCTACGCTGCGGTCCGATGAACGACGTCCTCGAAGGTGCGCGCCTGCTGCTCGGCGGCTGGGGGTTCTGGCGTCGTCGACCGCAGGCCATGGCGCTCGGCCTGATCCCTGCGGCGATCGTGGGCCTGCTGTGGCTCGTGGTGCTCGTCGTGGTGCTGCTCAACCTCGGCCGGATCGGGGAGGCGCTCACGTCGTTCGCCGACGGCTGGTCCTCGCCGTGGGAGCGGATGGCCGAGCTGGCCGCCCAGGCGCTGGTGCTCGCGGCCGCCGTCGTGCTCGTGGTCGTGACGTTCACAGGGCTCACGCTCGCCGTGGGCGAGCCCTTCTACGACCGCATCTGGCGCGCCGTCGAGCTCGACCGCACCGGCGCGGTGCCGAGCGGTGACACCGGGTTCTGGCGCGGCGCGGTCGACGGCGTGGTGATGATGCTGCGCGGCCTCGTGGTCGCGGTGGTCGCGGGCGCGCTCGGGCTGATCCCGCTCGTCGGCACGGTCCTGGGCTGGGTCGCCGGGCTCGTGCTGACCGGATGGGTGATCTCGCACGAGCTCACCACGCGCGCCCTCGTGGCCCGCGGGGTCGAGCGGCGTGACCGCAACCGGCTGCTGCGCGCGAACCGTCGGCTCGCCGTCGGCTTCGGCGCCGCGACCCAGCTGTGCTTCCTCGTCCCGGGCGGCGCGGTCGCGACCATGCCCGCTGCCGTCGCCGGCTCGACGCTCCTCGCCCACCGCCTGACGGAGCGCCGCGTCGCGCCCTGACGTTCCGTCCACGCACGCCGCTCGCGAGGGTGCGCGCCGGGTCCCGGCGTACGGCATCCCCCGCTCGGCGGCGCTCAGTCGCGGGACGGCCCGACGCCCTCGTCGGGCCCGGCGGCCTGGCCCGGGGCGTCACGCTCGAGGAGCACCTCGGCCGCGTGGTCCGCGAGAGCGGTCCCGGCCGAGCCGTAGAGGTGGAAGACCGCGTCCGCCCCGTGCCTGCGCAGCTCGGCGACGTCGTCGTCGTAGCGCGCGACCGCCGCAACCCTGCCCGTGAAGCCCGCGGCGTGCAGGCGCGCGAGGGCGATGAGGTTGGCGTTGTGGAACGGCATCGCGAGCACGACCACCTGGATGCTGCCGGCACGCTCGACGCGGCCCCAGAACTCGACGTCGGTCGCGTCGGCCCGGAGCACCTCGTAGCCCTCGACCGTGAGGTCCTCCACCCGGGCCGGGTCGTGCTCCACGCCCACGACGGCGAGCCCGTACTCGTCGCGCAGGCGCGTGTACGTCGCGGCGCCGATCCGGCCGAGGCCCAGCACGAGCGCATCCGCGTGGCCGACGTCGACGAGCCTGTCGTCGGGGTGCAGCTCGTAGGTGCTGTGGTGCGGCAGCAGGCGGACCATGCGCGTCGCGAGCTCGACCCCGCGTCGGTTGACCAGGGCCGAGACCCCGAAGCTCAGCGCGACCGCGAGCGAGACCACCACGACCCACCGCTCGTCGAGCAGCCCTGCGGAGGATCCGACCGCCGCGACGATGATCCCGAACTCCGAGAAGTTCGCGAGCACGAGGGCCGCCAGGAACGAGGTCCGGCGTCGTAGCCGCATCGCCCAGAGCAGCACCGCGTAGAAGCCCACCTGGAACGGAAGCACGGCCAGCAGCGCGACCGCGAGGAGCACCTCGTCGAGGCCGGGCCTGCCGTGCAGGCCGATCTGCAGGAAGAACGCGACGAGCATCAGGTCCTTGAACGTCATCAGCGAGCGCGAGAGCTCGGACGCGCCCGGGTGCTTGGCCAGGAGCACGCCCATCACCAGGGCGCCGAGCTCGCCGTGCACCCCGACGGCCTCGAACAGCCCCCACCCCAGCGCCACCGCGGCCGTCACACCGAACAGCGCCTGGAGCTCGCCGTGCCCGATCCGGTCCCAGATCCGGTGCAGCACGCGCGAGGCCGGCACGAGGAGGACGAGGGCGAGCGCCCACGGGCTCGGCACCTCACCGCCGGCGAGTGCCATGAACACGACGGCGGCGATGTCCTGCAGCACCAGCAGCCCCACCGCGATGCGCCCGTACAGCGACGTCGCGTCGGAGCGGTCCTCGAGCACCTTGACCACGAGCACGGTCGAGGAGAAGGACAGAGCGAAGCCGACGAGCGCGAGACCCCCGAGCGGCTCCCCCGGCACGAACACCGGGGCCAGCACGGCCAGCAGCCCCAGGAACCCGGCGCCCACGGCCGTCGAGAGCACGAGGTGGACACTCGTGGTCAGCCAGATCTCGCGGCGCAGCAAGGTGCGCACGTCGAACTTCAGGCCGATCGCGAAGAGCAGGAGGACCACGCCCAGCTCAGCGATCTGCTCGAGCCCGTCGGGCTCGCGCGCGCCCAGGGCTCCCAGCGCGAACCCCGCCGCGAGGTACCCCACGAGCGGCGGCAGTCGCACCGCACCCGCCAGCAGCCCACCGACCAGGGCGGCGACGAGGTAGAGCCCCAGCTCCATGCGCGCTCCTCCCGGTGGTGCCGCCATTGTCGCGCGATCGCGCCGCGGCGGGCCACGGCGGGACGACGTGCGGGGAGGTTCCGGACCGCCGTGGCGGGACGGAACCTCCCCGACGACCGAGGGAGCGGGCTACCTCAGGCGGCGAGCACCGCGTCCGACGGCGTGCGTCCGGGCTGGGGGTTCGCGGCGACGACCTTCTGGTAGTCGGGCAGGTCCGTCCACAGCTCGTCCCGCAGCGGGTTGAGGCGTCGCGTCACGATGCGTCGCACCTGGTAGACGGCAACGGCGACGTTCGCGACGAGCGACACCGCGCTCACGACGAACAGGGCGGTCGGGTCGTGCGAGGACTCGACCGCGAACGGGCTGGTCGAGACGAAGGCCGGTACGGCCATCGTGAACATCATCCAGAACGCGAGCGTCTGCGCCCGGTGCTGCAGCCACGCACCGCGCTTGAGGAAGAACGCCGGGATCGTGCAGGAGATGAGCAGCGCCGCGCCCGCGTAGAACGAGTGGTCACCCACGGCGTTGTAGACGTAGGCGAAGTTCCACAGGTCGTAGGCGATGATCCAGAACCAGACCATGTCCGGCCACACCATGTCGCGCGTGGAGTCCTGGCTGATGATGATGCCGGCCCAGCCGCAGATGGTGAGCAGGTTCAGGATCCCCGCGACGCCGTTCATGATGTTCCACGGCCCACCCACCATGAACACGCCGTCGTGCATGCCCTGCAGGGAGAAGACCTCGAAGTCGCGGATCACCGCCTCGAGGATGTTCAGCCCGAGGATCGCCGCGGGGAACATGAGCGCCCACCGGTTCCTCGCGAGCCGGGGGATGTAGCGGATCGCCATGAAGCCGAGGCAGCCGGCGAGCGCCGAGTAGACCTTGACCCAGTGGAACCACGTGCCGGTGGACGAGCCCGCACCGGCGGTGTGCGGCCAGACGAAGACCGTCAGCACGAGAGGCAGCGCGACGAAGAGCGCCAGCCCGGACCACTTCGAGCGCCGGGCCAGCTCGTTGAGGCCGATGAGCGCCGCGGTGACCACGACGAACATGACGGCCGAGTACCAGGGGATCGACTCGAACAGGAACACGGGTCATGCACCTTCCGGATCAGCAGGGGAACTGCTGGGGTCGAGGCGCAGGGTCTGCCGCACGATGTCGGCGAGCACCTGCTCGGGGAGATCGGGTTCGGTGCGCACCAGCGCGATCAGACCGTGGATGAGCACGCGGAAGGTCTGCGGCACGTGGTCGATCGCGATGCGGTGGGCTGCGGCATAGGCCGGGACGGTGGTGACGCCCAGGGTCTCGACCACGGCGTCAACGGCGCTGTCGACGAACCGCGTCTGCACGCGTGCGTCCTCGATCCGCGGGAGCCCGGGCGCGAGGTCGCCGTCCGGGTGCAGGTACCGCCGGAAGAGGACGATGCAGTCGGCGAGGGCCTTGTCGATGTTGCCCGGCTCGCGCGCCGCGTCCCAGGCGCGCAACGACGCGACGAAGTCGGCGACGTAGCCGGCGAGCACCGCGTCGACCAGCGCGTCCTTGTCGGGGAAGTAGTGGTAGATCAGGCCTCTCGCGATGCCTGCCTGGGTCGCGATGTCCGCGAGCGTCGTGCGGATCAGGCCCTGCCGCGCGAAGAGCGTGCGCGCGGCCCCCAGGATGTCCTGGCGACGGTCGTCGGGGTGCTTGACGACCCGCGGTGGCTCACCCGGCGGGCGGCGGCGAGGACGGGTCACGTGGGAGGCCTCTCCGAGCCGTGCTCACCGAGACCTTCCCGGTCGAGCCCGGCCCCAGAGACGATCCAACTCCCCGTTGACGCTGCGTCAATGGGACTGATGTCCCAGGTCAGACGACGGAAGAGGGAGCCCTACGTGCCGGTCCTCGCCAGAGCGGCGAGCCCCAGCGTGAAGAGCACGAGCTCGACCACGGGGAGCCCGGGGACCAGCGGGAGCACGCCCTGGTTCGCGGTGGTGCCGATCGCCGCGAGCGCCGTCGCGCACGCGACGACACCGGCGGCGACGACGCGGCCCGAGACCGGGCCCTCGATCCGACGCGGCGTGGCGGTCTCGACCCTGGCCAGCGCGAGCACGAGCACCGCGAGCAGCGCCGTGAGCACCGCGAACCACGGCACACGCCACGCGAACCACTCACCCGAGCCCACGGCCGGGTCGGGGAAGACGCCGGTGCCCACGAGCGCCACCCCGGCGACCACCACCGGCACCATGTGCCACAGGAAGATCGTTAGGACCACGGAGTTCACCGCCACGACCGCGACCCACGGGCGGGGCCGCGCGAGCCACGGCCCGATCACGGGGCGCAGCAGCAGCACGAGCCCGGCCTGCATCGTCGCGAGCGCGAGCAGCGCGAGGGTCGGCGGGTCGGAGTTGCTGAGGCCGGGTGCCGGCACCGCCCCGACCATCGCGGTGCCGTACGGTCCGAGGGCCACCAGGGCGACCGCCGCGGCGCCTCCCCCGAGCGCGAGCGCGACGGCGTGCCGCCGTCCGGGGAACGCACCCGTGCGCCAGGCGATCCCGAGCTGGTGCACGGCGAGCCACCCCACCACGTAGCTCGCGGCCGCCGGGGCGTCGAGCCCCGTCGCGAGGCGTGCCGCGTCGCCCGCCGCGACCACGAGCACCATGGGGCCGACGACGCCCAGCCCCCAGCGACGGTGCGCGGTGACCATCGCGGGGGTGAGGGCCACGACCGCCAGGTACACGACGACGAACCACAGGCCGATGCCGGGCAGCCACACGGCCATGCGCGTGACCTCGGGATCCGCGCCGAGCGCGCCGGCCAGGAGGTGCGCCGCGACGAGGGTGACGACGAGCACCGCCGTCGGCCGAAGCAGCCGCAGCGCCCGCGCCCTGACCCACACCGCCGGAGCCCGCCCGGCGGCGAGCGACGAGGTGAGAGAGGCGGTGTTGGCGTAGCCCCCGACGAGGAAGAAGACCGGCATCACCTGGAAGGCCCACGTGGCCTGTGGTGCCCACGGCACCACGTAGAGCAGGTTGACGCCGGTGAGCCGGCCGTCGGTCACGGTGACCGCACTGGTGAGCCAGTGGCCCAGCACGACCACCAGGATGGCGAGCGCCCGCAGCAGGTCGACGTAGCGGTCCCGGTGCGTCGGGGTCGCCGCGGCGAGCGCGGAGAGGCGTGGGCGACCGTGCGGGTGCGTCACGGGACCCTCCTCGACGTCCGGCGACCGCGAGACGGTGCGTGCCGCACGACGACCCGGCCTGTGAGGCCCGGTCCGCGGCAGGCGGCCTGTCGCTAGTCTGACGGGAACCGGCGGAGCGGCCGAGTCCACCGCACCGCCACTCGACCGACGGGGGGACCATGAGCGAGGGCCAGCGCGAGCGCGCCACGGTGGGCGTCAACGTACCGATGAGCTCCGGCGCCGGGATGAGCGCGTCGGTGGGCGTCGCGGCACCGATCGGGGCGGTGAGCCGTCGGGACAAGGAACGTGCGGCCCGCACGTCGCTCGCGCGCGACGGCTCCGCGCTCGTGCTGCGCACCGAGCTGCCCGGCACCGTGATGCTGCAGCGCCGTTCGCCCGGGGCCACCTGGGAGACCCTCGACTCGCGTGCGACGGCGCGCCAGGGAAGCACGCGCCTCGAGCTACCGCAGGACACGCCGGCCGGCGTGTTCCGCGTGGTCTTCTCGCCCAAGAACGCGAACATCACGACGTGGATCTCGGCCGACGTCGAGGTCTGACGACGCTGGTGACCCACGCGTGAGCCCGAGCGCACCCGCTCCTTCCCCGACGTCCCGCCTGACCGCGACCGTGCTCGCGGTGTCCCTCATCTCGATCGAGTTCCTCGCCGGGATGCAGCGGTACCTCGCGCAGACGGTGCTGCCGTTGGTCGCGGCCGAGCTCGACGGTGCGCACCTCTACGGCCCGCTCGACGCCGCCGCGCAGGCCCCGATGTTCCTCATGATGCCTGTGGGCGCGTGGCTGCTCTCGCGGTTCCGTGTGGGCCGTCTGATGCTCGTCTTCACCCTGGTCACCGTGGTCGGCGCGGTGGTCGGCGCGACAGCCACGTCGATGGAGGTGTTCGTCCTCGGGACGGCCGTGCGGGCCTTCGCGGCGGGCGCGCTCGCCACGGTGAGCATGGGCGCGATCAGCCGCGGCCTGCCACCGCGGCACCGCCAGCTCGTGCTCGCGGGGATGTCCGGCATCTGGCTCTTCTCGTCCGTCCTCGGTCCGGTGTACGCGGTCGCCGCCTCGACGGCCCTGGGCTGGCGCTGGGCGATGCTCCTCTACCTGCCGCTGCTGCTGGTCGCGCGGCTCATGGTCGCTCGGTCCATGCCCGAGCGGACCGAGCCTGCCGTGCACGAACCGGCCCCCTGGCGCTGGGCGGCGCTGCTCGCCACCGGTTCGGCCGTGCTCTCCCTGCCCCTGGGCACGTGGTCGACGCTCGCGCTGCTCGGCGGTGGGGCGCTCATGCTCGTCGCGACCCGGGCGATCCTGCCCGCGGGCACCCTGACGGCGACGCACGGACGTCGGGCCGGCCTGACCGCCCTGATGACCACCGCCGCGGTGTTCTTCGGGGCCACGATCGTGCTCTCGGTCGTGGCGCACGACGCGCTGGGGCTGGACGCACGCCAGTTCGGCGTGGTCATCGCGGCGCCCGGCCTCGTGTGGGCCGTGGCCGCGCTCTGGACCGGCTCGCACCCCGCCTTTGAGCCGCACGCCTTCCGCCGGCGCGCCCTCGGCGGCGGGACCGCGATCGCCGTCGGCGTCGCCGTGCTGCTCGCGACGAGCCTGCTCGCCGACACGCCCCCGCGGGCGTTCGTCGGGCTTCTCGCCGGGGCCGCCGTGCTGGGCCTCGGCATGGGCTCGCTCTACCCGGACCTGCTCGGCCGGTGCCTCGCGGAGCCCGAGCACGACGACGGCATCTCGTCGGACCGCATGGCTGCGGCCGTCGTGATCGCGGAGTCGGTGGGCATGGCCCTCGCGACGACGACGGCGTACGCCTGGCTGGGTGCGGGCCTGGGCCTCGTGGACGACCCGCGGCACCGGGTCCAGCTGCTCTACGTCGCTCTGCTCCCTCTCGCCGTCGTCATGCTCCGGCACCTCGCCCGCGCTGCCCGAACGGGCACCGCCTCCCCCGTCGAGGTGTCCGACTCAACCTCTGTGGGTGCTCGACCGTTGGAGAGGTATGGACGAGCGGGGCGCTCCGACAGCGCCGGTGGAGCATGCCGCCGTCGTGCGCACGGGCCGCCCAGAGCCCGACAGTGAGTTCGCGGCGTTCGTGCGCGCCTCGTCCGCCGAGCTCGGCCGCGTCGCCTGGTACCTGTGCGGCGATCCGGCCAGGGCCGAGGACCTGCTGCAGCACGCCCTGCTCCGTACCTACCTCGCCTGGGGCCGGGTCCGGGAGGGTGACCCGCTCGCGTACACCCGCCGCGTGCTCAGCAACGCGCGCATCGACACCTGGCGCAAGCACCGCCGCGAGACCCTCACGGACCCGGCCGACCTCCCGGACCTGCCTGCCGACGACGGCGCCTCGGCCCGGGCCGAGCAGGACAGGCTGGGCCGTGCGCTGCGGGCGTTGCCCACGCAGCAACGCCGCGTCGTCGTCCTGCGCCACCTGGTGGGCCTGAGCGAGGCCGAGACAGCGGCCGAGCTGGGCGTCTCCCTCGGCACCGTGAAGTCCACCGCGTCCCGAGGCCTCGCGCGTCTGCGCGACCTCCTCGACGGACCAGCGACCACGCCCGCGACGCGCGCGGAGAGGACCACGCGATGACCGGCGAGACGAAGAACCCGTCGACCGACGACCAGCTCCGCGCCCGCTTCGAGCACGCCGCGCCCGCGATCCACGTCGACCCAGCACCTGTCGTGCGGCGCGCGCGCCGACGACGGGCCGTGACGCGCGCCGCCACGGGTCTCGTGGTCACCGCTGCGGTGCTGACCGTGGCGCTCGTGACCCGTCCGTGGGGCGACGGATCCGCACCGGTGGCGACCGCAGCCCCACCGCCCGAGCCTCGAGGCGCCGTCTCGGTCGAGATCTCCCCGCGCGTCGTCGAGCCTGGCGACGCCGTCACCGCCGTCCTCGTCGCGCACGAGGCCAACGACCTGACCTTCGGGGTCGCGGCCCGGGTCGAGCGGTGGGACGGGAGTCGCTGGCGGCCCTCTGGCGTCGCGCACCTGTGCCTGGCCGAGTGGGAGTGCGTCGGCAGCGTCGGCCCACGGCTCGGCGCGACGGAGGACATCGGGCTCGGAGCAGAACCGGGGACGCTGGGCCCGGCGACCACGTTCAGCACCGAGGGGCTCGGTGACGGCTGGTACCGCCTGGTGCAGTCGGCCGTGCTCGACGAGGACGTCGCGACGGGCGCCTTCGAGATCCGGGCCGGCGCGGGGGCCGCTCCCCCGCTCCCGCCGCGCGACGAGGTCGCGCTCACCGTGACGCCCGTGCTCGTCCCGCCCGACGGCGGACAGGTCAGCGTGGCGACGTGGGTTCCTGCGGGTGCGGACGGGACGCTCACCTCCGAGGACGTCGAGGCGGCCGACAGGCAGCTCGGGGCCACCGCCCTGGTCCAACGGTGGACGACGCAGCAGTGGCGTGACGCCATCGAGGTGCGCGTGGGTCGACGGGACGCGGGGCTCGGGGTCGAGTGGGGCTCGCCCGTCGTGCTACCCGCGCTCGAGGAGGGCTCCTACCGTGTGGTCAGGACGCGCGACGACGGCTCACAGGCCTGGGGCACCTTCGCGGTGACCGCGGCAGCGCCCGTTCTCGAGGAGCCCGACGCCGAGGGCGAGCCCGGGCCCGGCTCCGAGGCCGACGGCGCGACGAGCGGCCCGGCATGCGACCTCAACCCCGGCCGGTGCCTGCTCGCCGCCTGGTGGACGGACCTCACGACCGGGGCCGGTCTCACGTCGGGCGGCGGCGACCACGACGTCGGCACGCTGCTCAGCGACAGCGTCGACCTGGGAGACGACACGTACCTGTGGACCTCCCTCTTCCCGGTGACCGAGGCGCCCGACGGCGACGCCTCGCTCACCGTCACGTCCACCACGCAGGTGGGCGAAGCTACAGTCGAAGCCGGTCAGTGGGACCACGGCGCCGCAGGTCGCCGCCTGACCTGCGGCGGCCTCGTCCTCCAGGCGGGATGGACGGACCTGGAGGACGACCGCGCCGACGAGGCGATCGGGAGGCTCGCACGCGCGATGACGGACTGCCCCGCCGACCTCGACGAGCTCGCCGCGCGCTACCCCGAGGTGCCCCCGACCGGCTAGGCCTGGCCGCGCCAGTCGAGCAGCAGGGCCATGCCCGCGGCGAGCCTGGCGTCGATCGCCCCGGCGGGCATCGTGACCGTCAGGCGGTCTCGCGACTCCGGGCGTCGTCGGACGCGCAGCACCAGCGTGTCGGCCGCGTCCCGGAACTGGACGTCGAACGCGTGGCGCACGGGGATCACCCCAGCGAAGGGCAGACGACTCACCAGCACCCTCGCCATGCCCACCACGAGGCTGCGCTGGTGGCCGGTGACGTCGAGCCCCGGACCCACCACCCGCCAGGTGTGCAGCACCTCGGACTCGAGCCACCGGTACTGCATCCACCCGATCGCCGAGCCACGCTCGTCGAACGCCTCGAAGACGGCGTCGCCCAGGTTCATCCGTGTGCGCGCGCGGATCGTCCAGCAGGGCCGCGTGTGCCGGGCGTCGGACGAGAAGCGGTACTCCTCGGGCAGCGTCATCTGCTTCTGGCTCGCGTGCAGGACGACGTCGCCCTCCGCACCGCCCGCGTCGATCGGCCGCACCTCGTAGTACTGCTCACGCATGGAGACGCGGCGCCTCAGCGTGAAGGCGGTGACGCCCGTGAGCGGATGGGTGGCCGCGCCGTCCGGTGGAGTGCCGTGCACGCCGGAACCGTACCGGCGCGGGCCGCCGCGGTCGCAGGACCGCTGCATCCTTCGGGTGAAACGCCCCCGCCGGCCACTTCTGTACCACTACCGTGGCGCCGTCTCGCCCCGGGCCGTCCAGGGCGGCTACCGAGGGGGCCAGCATGTCCGTCGAGTCCTACCCGCCCGCAGCACCGTTCCTCCCGGCGGAGCCGCGCGAGAACGTGGGTCGTGGCGCGCTCGTCGCACTCCTGACCGTCCCGGCGGGTGTCGCGGTGTGGGTGCTCGTGTGGGGCATGGGCTTCATCGCCTCGATCGTCGGCTTCGGCGTGGCCTTCCTCGCGCTGCGGCTCTACGTCTGGGGCGCTGGCCGGATCAGCCGCGTCGGCGCGCTCGTCGTGCTCGCCGTCACGGTCGTGACGCTGCTGCTCGCGTTCTTCGGCGGGATCGTCTACGACGCGGCCCACGGCATCGGGCAGGTGAGCGGGCTTGGCACGTGGGCCGCGTTCACCCACGCCGAGTTCTGGCCCACGTTCTCGACACTCCTCCCCGAGGCGCTGCCCGAGTACCTGCCGGACTTCGGCCTCGCCTCCGCCTTCGGCGCCCTCGGCGCGTTCACGACCCTGCGCTCGGCATTCGCCGCAGCCGAGGCCGCGACGCCGACGGCGTACCCCGCCCCGGCAGCGCCGGTCGCGGAGGCGCCCGCCCCCGCGGCGCCGGTCACGGAGCCGTCAGCCCCCGAGGCGCAGGGCACCCCCGGCCAGGCCTGAGGCCGACCGCAGACGGGCCGTCCTCAGGGCGTGCCACGGGCGACGCGTTCCTCGGGCACACGCTCGATCTGCGTCCAGCCACGCCAGCCGCGCTCCTGGAGGATCGCCAGGAGCCGCTCGGCGACGGGCGAGGACTCGACTGTCGTCGCGTCGAGCAGGTCGACGAAGCCCTCGTCGGGCCAGTTCCCGGTGATCTCGCCGGCCTCGACCGCGCGGATCATGAGCTTCTCGAACAGGTCGGCGAGCTCGACCACGCGCGGGTCGTCGACCTGCCAGTCGAGCACGTCGCTCAGCATGAGGTAGAGGCGCTGGAGGTCCGGGTCGTCGAGCTCGAGGTGCTTCTTCGCCATGATCGCGTCGATCTGCTCGGGCACCTGGGCCGCGACCATGATCCATGCGTCACGCTCCATCTCGACGTACCGCTCGTCGACACCCAGGCCACGCACGCGGTCCAGGTACTCCACGACGCTCGCGGGGAGCGCGAGGTGCTCGCCCGCGGCGAGCCGCGTGAGCCGACGGCGGGTCGCCTGCAGCCGCCGCACCTCGGCCCGCAGCGCGGCGTCGATCTCCTCGACGCCGCGCACGAACTCGTCGGGCGCGGCGTCGAGGAGGTCCTGGACGCGCGCGAGCGGCACGCCGGCCTCGGCCAGGGTGTGGATGCGGATGAGCCGGACCACCGCCGCGGCGTCGTAGGTGCGGTAGCCGGAGCGGTCACGCTCGGGCTCGGGCAGCAGGCCGATCTGGTGGTAGTGCCGCACGGCCCGCACCGTGACGCCCGCGTACCGCGCGAGCTGGCTGATCGTGAGCACGCCCCCAGCCTCCCTCAGGCGATCTTCCGGCGGTAGGTCGCCGTCGCCCAGACGTACGCCACGACGAGGATGCCGACGCACCACGCGAGCGCGAGACCCACCTCGCCGTCCACGGGCCGCCCGGCGAACAGCCCGCGGATCGTGTCGACGATCGAGGTGACCGGCTGGTTCTCGGCGAACCACCGGACCGGGCCCGGCATGGTCTCGGTCGGCACGAACGCCGAGCTCACGAACGGCAGGAAGATCAGCGGGTACGAGAACCCGCTCGCGCCCTCGACGCTGGTCGCCGTGAGTCCCGGGATCACCGCCACCCACGTGAGCGCGAGGGTGAACAGCACGAGCAGGCCGACGACGGCGAGCCACGCGAGCACCCCCGCCCCGGTGCGGAACCCCATGAGCAGGGCGATCCCCATCACGAGGACGAGCGAGACGAGGTTGGCGGCGAGGGATGTCAGCACATGCGCCCAGAGCACGCCCGAACGCGCGATCGGCATCGACTGGAACCGCTCGAACATCCCGCCCTGCACGTCCTGGAACAGGCGGAACGCGGTGTAGGAGATGCCCGAGGCGATCGTGATGAGCAGGATGCCCGGCAGCATGTAGTCGATGTACCGCTCGGGCCCGGTGTCGATGGCACCGCCGAACACGTAGACGAACATGAGCATGAGCGCGACGGGCGTGATCGCGGTGGTGATGACGGTGTCCGGGCTGCGCGTGACGTGACGCAGGGTCCGGGCGGTGAGCGTCGCCGTGTCGGCGACGAGGTGCGTGGCCATGTCGGTCCCCTAGCTCTCGTGGGTGGTCGTGACGGCGAGGAAGACCTCCTCGAGGCTGGGCTGCTTCTCGACGTACTCGACCTCGGCGGGCGGCAGCAGCCGCTTCAGCTCGGCGAGGGTGCCGTCGACGATGATGCGGCCCTGGTGGAGGATCGCGATGCGATGCGCGAGCTTCTCGGCCTCCTCGAGGTACTGCGTGGTCAGCAGCACCGTGGTGCCTGCGGAGGCGAGCCCCTGGACGGTCGCCCAGACCTCGAGCCGCGCCTCGGGGTCGAGCCCCGTGGTCGGCTCGTCGAGGAAGATCACCGGCGGGTCCCCGATCAGGCTCATCGCGATGTCGAGCCGGCGGCGCATGCCACCCGAGTAGGTGGCGGCACGGCGCCCACCGGCCTCGGTGAGCGAGAACCGGCGCAGCAGCTCGTCGGCCACCGCGCCCGGATCCGGCAGGTGCCGCAGCCGCGCGACGAGCGCGAGGTTCTCGCGTCCGGTGAGCACGTCGTCGACCGCGGCGAACTGGCCCGTGAGGCTGATCGAGCGGCGCACGTCGGCGGGCCGCTCGCCGACGTCGTGCCCGTCCACCGTGGCCGTGCCCGCATCGGGTCGCAGCAGGGTGGACAGGATGCGCACGAGCGTCGTCTTGCCCGCCCCGTTCGACCCGAGCAGCGCGACGATGCTGCCGCGCTCGACCTCGAGGTCGACGCCCCGCAGCACGGCGAGGTCGCCGTAGGACTTCTCGAGCCCACGCACCCGGATGGCGGGACCGGGGCTGGACGTGGCGGTCATCGCGCACCCTCCCGTCCCAGGCCCTGCCCGACGGCGCCCCGCAGCCGGTCGCGCTCCTTCGCGAGGCCGCGGTCCACCTGGGCGTGGAACTCGCGCTCGATCGCTGCGGTCGACGCCGGGGCGGACGCCCAGCGGCCACCGAGGTGGGTCTCGACCAGGTCGTCGGCGAACGCCACCGGGTCCGCCCCCACGACGCTCGCGACCGACGCACCGGCGTCGGCGGCACTCTCGAGCCGGCCGACGACCTCCTCGAGCATCGGCATCAGGCCGTCGGCCGGGAGGTCACCGCCCGTGAGGACGCCGAGGTGCGAGGTGTACCGCTCGAGCCCCTCGGCGGCGGTGCGGTGGGCGGCCGGGAGCGCACGCACCCGGGCCTTGTACGCGCGCCACCGCCGCTTGTCGTCGATCTGCCCGACGACCTTGTCGATGAGAGTCGACATGACCGTTCCCCTCTGCTCGTGCCGCCCGCGCCCCGTGCGCAGCGGCTCTGAGAAGGAGCGTCGAGGGTTGACGCAGGGTCAGGGTCAAGCCCTGTCAGAAGATCGGCCAGGGAACCGCCGGCATGCCCCCCGCGGGAGCGGGGAACCGTCCCGCCGCGAGCAGGCGCTCACACCTGGCGGCGAGCGCGGCGACCTCGTCGCCGCTGAGCAGCGGGGCGAGCGTCTCCCCCAGCGCGCCGCCCAGGCTGTCGCGCACGCGGCGTACGCCGGCCAGCTCCTCGTCGTCGAGCTCTTCACCGAGCCAGCCCCACAGCACCGTGCGGAGCTTGGGCTCGGTGTGGAACGTGACGCCGTGGTCGACCCCGTAGCGGTGCCCGCCCGCCATGGGCAGCACGTGGCCACCCTTGCGATCGGCGTTGTTCACGAGCACGTCGAGCACGGCCATCCGCCGCAGCGCCGGCGTGTCCTCGTGCACGAGGAGAACGCGCCGTCCCTCCTCGTCCGCGGCCTCGAGCACGGTGCGCCAGCCCTGGGACGGCGATTCGTCGGCCGGGACCACGTCCACCGGGTCCTGCTCCGGGTCGGGCTCCTGCCAGCGCTGCACCATGCCCGGGCCGTGCGGTCCGTCGCGCAGGCACGTGTGCGGCACGACGTCCCACCCCAGGGCCTGCGAGACCGCGTACGTCGCGACCTCGCGCCGGGCGAGCGTGCCGTCGGGGAAGTCCCACAGCGGCCGTTCGCCGAGCACGGGCTTGTAGACGACGGTGACCTCACCGATGCGGGCGAGGAACGTCGCGTTCGAGGCCGCGGTCAGGCGGCCGACCAGCTCGAGCTCGCCGTCCAGGTCACCCGCGGACGTCACACGAGTTCGGTGAGGTCGCAGACGTGGCCGTCCGGGTCGATCGGCCGCCCGCACAGCGGGCACGTGGGCCGCCCCGCACGCACCACGCGACGCGTGCGCTCGACGAACGCGCGCGCCGTGCCCACGGGGATGCGCACCAGGAGCATCTCGCTGGGCTCGGTGGGCTCGTCGTCGAGGTCGAGGTCGGGACCGTCGTCGTCGTCCTCGTCGTCGACCTCCACCGGGTACGCCTCGATGACCAGCTGGGCCGTGCGCGGCTCCCAGCCCACACGCAGCGTGCCGGCACGGAACTGCTCCTCGACGGGCTGGTCCAGGGGCTCGTCGTCGAGCAGCTCGACCGGGGTCTCGGCGGGTACGGACACGGGGGCGTCCTCGTCGGCCGCGAGCTGGCCGAGGAACTCGTCGATCGCCTCGGCGAGCAGGGCGGACTGCTCCTTCTCGAGGGCGACGGCGGTCGAGCGTGCCCCGGTGCGCGCCTGCAGGTAGAAGGTGCGCTCCCCGGGGCGCCCGACCGTGCCGACGACGACGCGGTCCGGCCAGTCGTACTCGTGGACGAGAGTGGGCACGCCGTCAGTCTACGAGCGGGGGCGCGCGGCGTCGCCCTCGGCCCCGTGACCTGCGCCACCGCCGACGGCCGCCTCGCCGGCCGCCCCCGCCGAGGCCAACCACGCGAGGTCGCCGCCGTCGGTGTTCATGGCGACCACCTCGGGCCGGCCGGGGCCGTAGCGGACGATCGAGATGGACGCCGGCCCCACCGCGATGCGCTGGAAGAGGTCCAGGTGCATGCCGAGCGCGTCCGCGAGCACGGACTTGATCACGTCGCCGTGGGACACCGCGGCCCACACGGCCCCGGGCCCATGCTCGGCCTCGACGGCCGCGTCACGCGCCCGCACAGCGGCGACGGCCCGCGCCTGCATGGCGGCCATCGACTCCCCGTCCGGGAACGTCACGGCAGACGGCTGCTGCTGGACCGTGGGCCAGAGCGACTCCTTCGCGAGGTCGCCGAGCGCCCGGCCCTGCCACTGCCCGTAGTCGCACTCGGTGAGCGCCTCGTCCACGTGGGACACGGCGCCGTCGGCCTGGTGGGCCAGGATCGCGTCGGCCGTCGCCCGGCAGCGTTCGAGGGGGCTCGACACCACCGCGCGCAGGGGCACGACGGCGAGCCGCTGCGCCGTGCGCGCCGCCTGCTCACCCCCGTGCGCGTCGAGGAGGATCCCGGGGGCGCGGCCCGCGAGCACGCCGTCGGTGTTCGCCGTGGTGCGCCCGTGCCGGACGAGGAGGACGATCGCCATGCCGAGAGCCTAGGCACCGCCCGCCCGACGCACGCGCCGGGCGGGCGGCCCCTCCCCGGGTCAGGCCGCCGTCAGAAGCTCCACTGCTGGTTGGGTGCGCCGTGGCAGTCCCAGATGTTCAGCCGCTGGCCGTCGTGGATCGGCGTGCCGCCCACGGCGTCGAGGCACCGACCGGCCTGCGGGTTGCGCAGGGTGCGGGAGGCCGAGTCGTAGGTCCAGCGCTGGGCCGGCGTGCCGTTGCACGTCCACAGCTGCACCACGGTGCCGTTCGCGGTGTTGCCGCCCGAGACGTCGAGGCACTTGCCCAGGGCACGGATCGTGCCGTCGCTGCCGCGCGTCCACTGCTGGGCCACGTTGCCGTTGCAGTTCACCACCTGGGCCGGGTTGCCGTCGTGCGTCTGGCCCCAGGGCACGTCAAGGCACAGCTGGTCGGCGAGGCGGATGGTGCCCGTGCCGGTGGGCAGACCCCCGGTGCCGCCACCACCGCCGGTGCCCCCGCCGTTGCCGTTGTCGAACACGCGGATGTAGTCGACCTTCATCTGCTGCGGGAACTGGGTGGTCCCGTCCGGGTAGCCGGGCCACTGGCCGCCCACCGCGACGTTGAGGATGAGGAAGTACGCCTGGTCGAACACCCAGGCGTTGCCGCCCACACTCGAGCGGGTGACGCGGTGGTACTGCTGGCCGTCGACGAACCAGGTGATCTCACCGGGCTTCCAGTCGACCGCGAACGTGTGGAACGTGTCCGCGAACGACCAGCCCTGCGGGTGCTGGTACGTGCCGCTGATCCCGGCGCCGCCCGAGTAGCCGGGGCCGTGCACCGTGCCGTGCACGCGGTGGGGCTCGAAGCCGACGTTCTCCATGATGTCGATCTCGCCCGAGCCGGGCCAGCTGACCTCGGGGAAGCCTGCGCCGAGCATCCAGAAGGCGGGCCAGATGCCCTGGCCGCGCGGGATCTGGATGCGCGCCTCGATGCGCCCGTAGCGCGGCTCGAACTTGTCCTTGGTGGTCATGCGGGCCGAGGTGTACGAGCCGTCGGCCTCGCGACGTGCGGTGATGACCAGGTTGCCCTGGCCGTCGAGCGCGGAGTTGGCGCGCGAGGTCGTGTAGTTCTGCAGCTCGGCGTTGCCCCAGCCGTGCGCGCCGGTCTCGTGGTTCCACACCGAGGCGTCCGGCGCGGCGCCGGCCGGGCCGTCGAACTCCTGCTGCCACACGAGGTCGCCCGCGGCGGCCAGGACCGGACCGGCAGGTGCGGCTGCGGGGGCCGCTGTGGCCGGGAATGCGCCGACCAGGCCGACGGCGATCGCCGAGACGACCGCGAGGCCCCCGGCCAGTCCTCGCCGCCGGCGTGCCCCGGAGCGGTGGTGGTGTCGTGTCTGCATGGCTCGCGTCTCCGTTGACGTCGGTGGGACCGGTCTCAGTCAGACCGCGCCGCGAGCCTAGTCACGCCGCTCGTGACCCGACAAGGTCACTACGGGCTTCCCCTTAGGCTTGGACGCTCAGCCCTCCGCGCGAGCGTCCAGGTACTCGAGGACGTCGTCAGCCGCCTTCTCGACCTCGTCGTGGTCGTTCTGCGACGCACGCTGCTTGGCGTGGATGAGCGCGGCGCGGTTGACATTCCTGAAGTCGCCGAACGGGAACGCGTAGCGGCTCTTGGTGTCCTCCGACGCCTCGGGATCGATGCCGAGGTGCCACGCGCCGAACCCGTCGTAGCCGCGCTCGTCGACCACGTCGTTCTCGTCCGACGCGCTCGGAGCCGCGTCGGACCACTCGGTGGTCGTGTCGTACCGGCCGTCGTCGATCAGCGAGCGTGCGTGCGTCACGGCTGCGTCGTTCACCTCGTACGTGGGCATGTTCTCGACGCTAACCCCGCACGGCATGCCTCGCGCGCGGGACCGGTTCGCGCGGGCGGCCTCAGGGCCGCGCCGTCGACCCGGACGTCCCGCCGCGCCGGTTCATCACCTTGCCCAGCAGCTCCTTGGCCTTGCGCTGGTTCTCCGGCTTCGACATCTCACGCTTGGCGATCTGCGCGGCCTTGACCGCGACGCCGCTCTTGATGGCCTTGCCCAGGAATCCCATGTCCGCCTCCTCGTGACGTGTGGAAGGACGGTACGTCGGCTGTCGCGCGGGCGCGCGGCGGGAGGTCACCGTCCGCTCAGTCGTCGCGGCCCAGCCGGGCGGAGTGGTGCCAGTCGTCCGGCACGTCGCCCGTGAGCGCCGTCGTCGCGAGCGCCTCGCCGAGCACCGGGGCCTGCTTGAACAGGTTGTGCCCCGCGACCGCGGTCACGCCGTCGTCGTGCCACACGCCCACGCCGTCCTCGCCCCACGGCAGCGCGGTGACCCAGCAGTGCACGTGGTCCAGCGGGTCGGGCCGCAGGCCCGGCAGCGCGAGACGCGCGTAGGCCACCGTGCGCTCCGCGAGCGCCGCGAGCTCCTCAGGATCCGCGACGGCGCCGTCGGGCCGGGCGGGCGTGTGGCCCGCGAGCCCGACGGCGTACCGCTGGGAACCCGGGTAGGGCGAGGCGTAGACGCCCGTCTCGCCGAACTCGCCGCTGCCGTCCTGGAACGTCGGGAGGCCGGCCGAGCCGCCGTCGACCCGTGCGAAGGTGAGCCGCACGTGTGCACCGAGGTCGACGGGCAGCTCGAGGCCGAGCGCGCCGGCGAGCGCCGCGGTGCGCCGTCCCGCGCACAGCACCACCTGGTCGAACGTCCGCGCGCCCGTACCCGTCCGCACCTCGATGTCGCCGTCGGCGCGGCGGCGCACCGCGAGCACGTGGTCGACCACCAGGGAGTCACCGAGCCGGGCCGTCAACGCCTCGATCGCGGCGCGAGTGCGGATCGCCCCGCCGTGCTCGTCGAGCATCGCAGGCCCGTCGTAGTCGGCCAGCAGCGGCAGCCGCTCGTGCAGCTCGGCGCTCGTGAGCTCGCGCGCGGGCGCGTCGGGGAACGGGGCGAGGGCCGCGAGCTTGTCGGGCACGCCGTCGCCGATCGCGACGGCACCGTCACGTGCGACCAGCTCGACACCCAGCTCGGTCTCCCACGCGCGCCACAGCGCCCGGCTGCGCACCACCTGCGCCACCAGGCGCGGATCGGCGTGCGCGTGCCGGAAGATGCGCCCCTGACCGGCGGACTGCCCGCCGCCGGGCGACCCGGACTCGAGCAGCACCACCTCCGCCCCGCGCCGCTGCAGGGCGAACGCGGTGGACAACCCGATGATCCCGGCTCCGACGACGGCGACGCGCTCCATCCCGTCAGCCCATCACGGCGCTGAAGCCTCCGCACCACGGGGAGCGGCGGCCTCAGCTGAGCGGCGGTGCGGCGGCACCCACGCGCAGCCGTGTCGCCGCACGGATGAGGCTCGCGAGCCGCGGTGAGCGCGCGTGCGCCGGCCACGCGAGCACTGTCGTGATGGGAGGTGCGTCGACCACCGGGACGGCGACGTGCTCGGGCCACTGCCATGCACGGCTCGAGGCCGGGATCACCAGCAGCGTGCGCCCGAGCGCCACGAGCTGGGCGAGCTGGGACTGGGTGCGCACCTCGGGTCCGGGACCCTCGGGGTAGGTCCCGTCGAGCCGCGGCCAGCGGGCGATCGGCAGGTCAGGCACGTGCTGCACCTCGGCCAGGGTGACCTCGTGACGCTCCGCGAGCGGGTGCGTCCCGGGGACGATCGCCACCTGGCCCTCGGTCAGGAGGTCCTCGGTGGCGAAGCCCGCGAGGTCGTCGACCGGCCGGTGCATGATCGCCAGGTCCGCCCGCCCTCGGCGCAGCAGCCCCGCCTGCTCTCCCACCTCGCACAGCAGCACCTCGACGCGCGGTGCCGTCGGCTCGCCCGCCCACGCGTCCAGCAGACGCTGGAGAAGCTCGTGGGACGCACCCGCCTTGGTCGCGAGGACCAGGGGGCGCTCGGGGTCGCCCGCCGCGCGGGTGCGCCGAGCCGCCGCCGCAACGGCGTCGAGCGCGATGCGGGCCTCGCGCAGCAGCACGGCGCCTGCGTCGGTCAGCTCGGCGCCCCTGTGGTCGCGCTCGAGCAGCCGCACGTCCAGACGGCGCTCGAGCGCGCTGATCGCCCGCGACAGCGGGGGCTGCGCGATGCCGAGCCGCTCGGCCGCGCGGCCGAAGTGCAGCTCCTCGGCGACCGCCACGAAGTACCTGAGCTCACGCGTCTCGAGGTCGTCCACCCCAGGAGGCTAGGCCCATACCGTGCGGGTATCACCCCTGACCGGATCGGTCTTGGACGGGCAGCGTCGACGTGCCGACCATGGATCGGGTGAACAGCACACGCACCGCGCTGGTGACCGGCGCGAACAAGGGAATCGGATTCGCCATCGTCCAGGGCCTCGCGGCCGAGGGCTTCCGGGTGCTCGTCGGGGCCCGCGACCGCACACGCCGCGAGCAGGCCGTCGACAGGCTCCGGGCCGACGGCGTCGACGCGCTCGGCATCGCGCTCGACGTCACGTCGGACCAGGGGGTTGCCGCGGCCGCGGCGGAGGTCGAGCGCGCCGTCGGCCGCCTGGACGTGCTCGTCAACAACGCCGGGATCTCCGGCCCCACGGCCGAGGACTTCACGCAGGACCCGACGTCGCTCGACCTCGACGTGGTCCGCACCGTGCTCGACACCAACGTGCTGGGCGTGATCCGCGTGACGAACGCGATGCTCCCGCTGCTGCGGCGCTCGCCGTCGCCGCGCATCGTCAACATGTCGAGCGACATGGGTTCGCTGACCCTGCGCACCGGCCCGATCATGGCGGCCTACGCGCCCAGCAAGTCGATGCTCAACGCCGTCACCGTCCAGTACGCGCGGCAGCTCGAGGGCACCCCGGTGATCATCAACGCGGCCTGCCCGGGCTACGTCGCGAGCGACTTCACCCACCACGCGGGTGTGCGGACCCCGGAGCAGGGCGCCACGATCGCCGTCCGCCTCGCGACCCTGCCCGACGACGGTCCGCGCGGCGGCTTCTTCAACGAGGAGGGCCCGATCCCCTGGTGACAGGGATGTCGGACGTCGGCGTCTACGCGGCCGAGCGACGTGCCGAGGCGCCCACGTGGACGTCGTCGGGCACGCGCGTGTCCGGGTCGAGCGTGACGTCGTGGTCGACGCGGGCGCGGGCGCCGACGTCCGTGCGGTCCCCGAGCCAGGCGCGGCGGCCGACGACGGCGTCGCGGCCCACGTGCACGCCGGCGCCGAGGTGGGCGTCCTCGCCGATCACCGCACCGGGCTCGACCCAGCAGGCCGTGCCGAGGCGTGCCCGCGCGAGCACGCGGGCACCGGGGTCCACCCACGTGTCCTCACCCAGGCGGGCGCTCTCGGCGACGTCGGCGTCGAGAGCGACCACGCCGCCGTCGTCGAGACGTCGGTACCGCACCCGGCGGCCCGACTCGTCCTCGAACTCCTCATAGCGCTTCAGTCGTCTCATGGTGTCCATGTCAACGTCCCGCAGACATGGGATGTTCCTCGACGACGAGGCGCTCAGCCTCCCATGGGAGCCCCGGTCTCCTGCTCCGTGGGACCCATGTCGAGGCGGAACGGCGGGTACTGGTCCGTCATGAGCGACGCGTACGCGCCCACCCGGTAGACCCACCGGTTGAGGCCCATGAGCAGGTCGAACAGCGGGCGGGGATACCGGCCCGCGAACAGCAGCACGATCGCGGCGACCAGTACCAGGATCCCGATGAGGCCGGTCTGGGTCTGGTAGTGGACCGTCCCGTCGGCGTCCTCCCACCGCACCTGGGGGCCGGTGAGCAGGGCGACCACGATGTAGTGCGGGATCGCGAGCAGCCACCACTTGACCAGGGCGAGCCCGCGGTTCAGGCGCTCGGGGTAGGCGACGGTCAGCGACGTGGGGTAGCTCGGCACGTCCTGGAGCGTGAACGGCGGGTACTGGTCGGTGCCGAGCGCGCTGTAGCCGTAGTAGGCCACGCGCCAGCTCCAGCGAAGCACGCCCACCTGGAAGTCGAAGATCCCGCGGGGGTACCGCCCGGTGACCACCACCGCCACGAGGTAGGCGAGCCACAGGAAGGCCAGCACGATCCCGTGCGGGATCAGCAGCAGCCACTTGACAGCCACAGCCAGCGCGACACGTCCTGCGGCGGCTGGGCGTCGATGCGCACGGCGTACGAGCGGCCGCCCGGCGGCGCCGGCGTCGAGTGGCCGGACGGAGGTGCGGCGGTCGCGGACATGGTTCCTCCCACGGGACACCGCCCGGCACGTGCCGCGTGCCCGCCCCGTGTGACTTTCTCCGGTGAGTGGCGGCGGTCTTCAGCCGCTCAGGGGCACGGTTAGTTGACTCCGATGACGAGGGTGCTGGCGGCGGCTTCGACGACGTCGTTGGTGATGGTCTGCAGCTCGTTGATCTTCAGGACGCGTTCGATCTGGGGGAAGAGTCGCTCCAGGAGGCGGAAGTTGCCGCGGGTGATGCGGCTGATCGCGGCGATGGTCTGGGCGTCGGTGAAGTCGTCGGGGTTGAGGGTCTTGCCCAGGGAGCGCCAGTGGCGTTGGAGGACGAAGAGCATCTCGTCGGTGCTCAGGGGCCCGGTACTGGTGGGCGAAGCCGACGCGGCTGTAGAACTGGGGGTAGTGGCTGAACTGCTTCTCCAGCCCGGGCATGCCGATGAGGATCAGGGCGATCTGGTCGCGGTCGTAGCGGTCCCGTAGGAGCTCGAGCGCGGTGGGGCTCAGGCGTTCGGACTCGTCGACGATGACGAGCTGGACGTAGTTGGTGGTGCGCCGGGTGCCCCACCGGTCCAAGGGGATGCGGTCGGGGGCTTCGACGTGCTGCTGGATGCAGATGCTGGTGCGCGTGATGATCCGGTCCAGGTCCTCGCGCAGCAGCCGCGGGGTGGTCAGGACCCCGGGGGTGTACAGGGCGGTGCGGTTCTTGGCCAGCGCGGCGTAGATCTTGGCGTCGTCATCGCAGCGCGGGCCCCAGTCGGTGAGCAGCTCGTGGGCTTGGTCCCAGTGGGCGTAGCGGCGTGCGGAGACGGTCTTGCCGACCCCGGCCGGCCCGAAGCACAGCCCGATGGTGCGCCCGCGCCGGACGGAGTCGGCGAACTCGGTGAAGCGGCGGTGCTCCTTGGTGACGATGAAGCGTTCGCTCACCTGAGGTCCTCCTTGTAGACCTTGAGCCGCGCCACGGTCGGCACGCGCGGCGGCACGGGCCTGGCAGGGGCGTCGGGGGTGTGGGCGGCGACGACGGCGATCCGCTCGTTGATGCCTCGGCGCAGGGCGCGGCGACGGGCGTTGCGGGCGGCCTGGACGTCCTTGAGGCTGATCTGCTTGGCGTGGTGTTCCTGATCGACGGCGGTGCACAGGAACTGGTCGTGGTCGAAGACGCGGATCTCGGTGATGTCTCTGGGGTCGTAGCGGATGACCACGGGGCGGCCGACGAAGCCGGCGAGGGTCGGTGAGACGTAGCGCATGCCTTGGAAGTGGATGCCGTCGCGGCGCACCGTCCTGGATCGGGCCACGGTCAGCAGCAGCCCGTCCAGCGCCTGGAGGCTGTCGGGAAGGCGTGGCAGCCAGCCGTCGGCGATCCACGCCGACCGCGGCGAGACGCCGAGCTCGCCGTGGGCGCGGTCGTTGTAGTCCAGGACGAACGCCCCGACGGCGGCGTCGAGGTCAGCCAAGGACAGGGCTGGCGCGGGCCAGCGCTCCGCGCCGCTGTGGAGGTGTCCGGGCAGGGTGGTGAGCAGCTCGGTGTTGACCGTGCCGAAGAAGCGCTCGACCTTGCCTCGCCCTTGGGGTCGCGCGACGGCGGAGTGGATCAGGCGGATGTGCAGGTCGACGGCGGTGCGGGCCAGGTGGTCGCTGGTGAAGTCCGACCCGTGGTCGACGTACAACAGGTCGGGGATGCCGCACATCGGCCACCGGGGGTCGGCCTTGGGCCAGATCGCCTGCCGTAGCGCCAGGGCGGTGTGCATCGTTGACGGCGCACCGAAGAAGACCGTGTAGCCGCAGATCGCGCGGGAGCAGTCGTCCATCACGACGGTCAGCCACGGCCGGGCCGGCTTGCCGTCCGTGCCGACGAGCACGATGTCCAGCAAGGTGTGGTCGGCCTGCCACATCGCGTTGGGGCGGTCGGCCGTCCGCCGCAACGCGAGCTCGTACTTGTCCCGGTAGGAGCCTGCTCCCTCGAGGGCGAGGGTGACCATGCCGGGGTCCAGGGCGGTGATGATCGACCGGACGACGCCGTAGGACGGGACCGGCCACGCGGTGCCGGCGCAGACCTTCACCACCGTCCGGTGGATCGCGGCGATCGGTGGGCGGGGCCGGGTCAGCCCGAGCCCTTCGATTAGCGCGATGAGGTCCGCCGGCAGGTGATGCCCGCCCGCGTCCGCCCGCGGCACTCGGCCCAGGGCCGACAGGCCGCCGGCGCGGTAGCGGGCATGCCAGCGTTCCAGCGTGCGCACTCCCAGGCCGTGGTGACGGGCCAGCGCGGCGAGCGGGACCTGGTCCTCGACATGCAGCCGCAGGATCCGCCACCGCCCGTCCGCGTCCACGGCCGGCCTACACGGCGCTCGTGGCTCGTCGTGACGGGGCCGCTGCGGCGGGCGCGCGGTTCAGGGCCCGGTAGATGGTGGTGCGGGAGACGCCGAGCACCTGCCCGATCTGGGCGACGGTCATGTCCTTCTGCTCATACATCCGTCGGGCCGCCCGGACCTGGTCCGCGGACAACGCCGACGGCCGCCCACCGCTGCGGCCCCGAGCACGAGCGGCCGCCAGGCCGGCGTTGGTGCGCTCTCGGATCAGGTCGCGCTCGAACTCGGCCAGTGCCGCGAAGACGTGAAACACCAACCGTCCGCCTGGGGAGGTGGTGTCGATGGTCTCCTGCAACGACCGGAACCCCACGCCGCGGTCGGCCAGGACCTGCAGCTGGTCGATCAGGTGGCGGATCGACCGGCCGAGCCGGTCCAGCCGCCACACCACCAGGGTGTCCCCCGGGCGCAGCTGGTCCAGCAGCTTGTCCAGCTCCGGCCGGTGCTGCAGCGACCCGGAGCCGGTGTCGACGAACACCCGGTAGCACCCGGCCTTGGTCAGCGCATCGACCTGCAGCGACGCGTCCTGATCGGTTGTCGACACGCGCGCGTACCCCAGGAGATGCCCCACGCGTCGACCGTAGCGAAACCCGTCCGACACGGGAAGTATCGCGCCGTAGTTTTCGGCACGCAGTTCCGCTACATCAGGCGCCTCGTCGACGACGCGCGCCGCCCGGCCCTCCGGCGCGTGTAGCGGAATCGTTCGTTTGCGGCACAGGCTGCCGGTTCAGTCAGTGCTGTATAGTTCAGCACATGCTGAGCATTGCTACTCGCCTGGACGTGATGAACCGGTTGGGCCGGGCAATGGCCGACCCAACACGGTCACGGCTCCTGATGGCGTTGTTGGAGCGGCCCGCCTATCCGGCAGAGCTGGCACGCGACCTCGGGCTGACGCGCTCGAACGTGTCGAACCATCTGGCTTGCCTGCGCGACTGCGGCATCGTGGTCGCCGAGCCCGAGGGCCGCCAGACACGTTACGAGATCGCCGACCCGCACCTGGCACGGGCGCTCAACGCACTGGTCGAGGTCACCCTCGCCGTGAATGAGAACGCTCCCTGCATCGATCCTGCCTGCCCTGTTCCCGGGTGCGCCAACGCGGAGCCTGACGCGTGATCGTTTCCTCGGTCCTGCAGGCGATCGGCCTGTTCGTTGCCACCAACATCGACGACATCATCGTGCTCTCGCTGTTCTTCGCCCGGGGCGCAGGGCAACGCGGGACGACGGCCCGGATCACCGCAGGCCAGTACCTCGGGTTCGCCGGCATCCTGGGCACCGCCGTGCTCGTGTCACTGGGCGCGGGAGCATTCCTTCCTGAAGAAGCCATCCCCTACTTCGGGCTCATCCCCCTGGCCCTAGGCCTGTGGGCCGCATGGCGGGCCTGGCGCGGGAGCGACGACGATGACGATGACGCCAAGGTTGAGGGCAAGAACGTCGGCGTCTTGACCGTCGCCGCGGTCACCTTCGCCAACGGAGGAGACAACATCGGCGTCTACGTCCCGGTCTTCCTCAACGTGGGACCTGTAGCCGTGGTCGCCTACTGTGTCGTCTTCCTCCTGCTCGTCGCGATCCTCGTCATGCTGGCCAAGTTCATCGCCACGCGCCGACCGATCGCCGAAGTCCTCGAACGCTGGGAACACGTGCTGTTCCCGATCGTTCTGATCGGCCTGGGCATCGTCATCCTCGTCAGCGGCGGAGCCTTCGGCCTCTGACGCCCTGCCCCGGCCCATGACGCATCTCGGTTGAGAGACTGCACGCACGGAGCGAAGAGCTCCGAGGAGAGGCATGGTGGATAGCCGCGCCGGTGTTGCCATCGCGTGGCCGCGCTGGCAGATCTCGCGGTAGACCCGCGATCACCCCCTGGTTGTCGGCGCCAGCTGACCCGACCGCCACAGAACACCGACAAGGCCCCGCCACCTGAACGCCAAGACCACACGGTCTCCGCACGAACTGCGGGCTCCCCGCCTGTTCCACTTCCAAGGAAGTGGGACACGGGCCGCGCGGAACCGGTCAGCCGCTGCCGTTCACGCGCAGCAGCTCGTTGGCATGTCGCTGCGGAAGAGGCCGGCGCAGATGCGCAACGCCTCGCTCATGGTCAGGTAGGGCGCCCAGGTGTCGGCGAGGTCGTCGACGGTGAGCCCGAACTTGATCGCGTAGGTCGCGGCGAGCATCACGTCGCCGGCGCCGTCGAGGGCGGCGTGGACCCCGAGGATCTTGCGGGTGTGGGCGTCGACGACGACCTTGAGCGTGCCGCGGGTGTCGCGGTTGGCGAGCGATCGGGGGATGTCCTGGGCATCCAAGACCCGGGAGTCGCACTCGTGCCCGGCGGCCAGTGCCTGCTGCTCGGTCAGGCCCGCGGAGGCGAGCTGGGGGGTCGTGAACGTCACCGACGGCAGGCCGCGGTAGTCGACGGTGGTGGGCCGGCCAAGGGCTCCGGCAGCTGCAGCGTGACCGGTCTGTGCAGCGACGTAGACGTACTGCGGGGCGCCGGAGACGTCACCGGCGGCGAAGATCCGCGGGTTGCTCGTGCGCTGGTGCGCATCCACCGTGATGAACCGTCGGTCGTCGGTGTGCACCCCGGCGTCGTCCAGCCCGAGGTCGTCGGTGTTCGCGTGCCTCCCGGTGGCCACCAGCAGACGCTGACCGGTCAGCTGCGCGCCGCGCTCGGTCCGGACCAGCACGGCGCCGTCGGCGGTGCGCTCGAGCGCCACCGCGCGTTCCTCCACGACGGTGATGCCGTCGTCGGCGAACACGGTCCGCAGCACGTCCGCGACCTCTGGCTCGGCGTGAGGCGCGAGCCGGCCGACGAGCGTGACCGCGACACCGAGCTGGGACCAGAGCTGGGCCTGCTCGAGCCCGACGTACCCACCGCCGAGCACCACCATCGAGGAGGGGATGTCCTGCAGCTCCATCGCGGTGGTGCTCGTCAGCGGGTCGATCGTGTCCATGCCTGGCAGGGCCGGGATGTGAGCGGCCGAGCCTGTCGCGACGATGTATGCCGCGCCGGCGACTCGCTCACCGTCGACCTCGAGCGTCTGCTCGTCGACGAATCGCGCGTGGCCGTACATGACCGGGAAGCCGTGCGCCTCGGCCACGTCGGTGTACTTCGCCTGACGGAGCCGGTCGATCAGCTCCTGCTTCTGCGCCATCAGAGCCGCCAGGTCGACGCCCCCCGCGCCGGTCGGGAGGCCGGGGAACGGGTTGACGAGCGCCCGGTGACGGCGCCCCGCGGCCGCGAGCAGGTTCTTGCTCGGGATGCACCCCACGTTCAAGCACGTTCCACCCAGCACCCCGTGCTCGACCAGCAAGACCGACTTCCCGCGCGACCGGGCCTCAATCCCCGCGGCCATCGCCGCCCCTCCGCTACCGATGACGACCAGGTCCCACGTCTCTTCCATGCCCATCGACGGACCGTAAACGTTCCACCGCACGGCAAGGTCAAGACGTAGCCTTGAGACCATGAGGATCGGGGAGCTGGCCGAGCAGGCGGGTATGACGACGAAGACCTTGAGGTTCTACGAGCAGGCGCAGGTGCTGCCGCAGCCGGCCCGGACCGCGTCGGGCTACCGCGACTACGACGAGACATCGCTCGCGCGGCTCCGCTTCGTCCGAGCCGCCCAGGGTGCCGGCTTGAGCCTCGCCGAGATCCGCACCATCATCACGGTCCGCGAAGACCAAGGGCCGCCCTGCGGACACGTCACCGCGCTGCTCGACCGACACGCCGCTGCCCTGGACGAGCGCATCGCAGAGCTCGAGGCGACGCGCGAGGAGGTCCGCCGGCTCCGGGACCGCGCAGCCACCCTGAACCCCGCGGCCTGCTCCGAGGACGGCGTCTGCCACGTCATCCCCACCCACTGACAGGCGGCCGCGGGCTTAGAGTCGGTGCTGGCGCGGAGGGCGCCACCGGGCCCGCGGACAGGACTGAGTCCACCTCCACAGCACCACGACGAACCACTCCCGTCGACGATCTCCTCTGCCTGGCAGCGCGGGCCGCCAGCTCCTAAGGAGACGTCATGCCCCTTCTGCCAGCGCGCGCCGACCTCGAGCAGCTCCGGCGCCAGGCCAAGGACCTTCTACGGACGGCCGAACGCGGTGACCCAGCTGCCGTCGCCCGGATCCGCTCCGTATCCGAGCAGCTCGCCCTGAGCTCAGCGCAACTCTCCGTGGCCCGCGAGTACGGGTTCCCCCACTGGGCCAAGCTCAAGCTCGAGGTCCAGCGACGCGCCATCCTGGACAGCGGCGACGCCGCCCGGCTGGTCGACCTGCTCGCCGCGCAGGGGACGTCTCGCCAGGTGTCGCGCGTGGTGTCGAAGCGCATCATCGCCACGTAGCCCAGGGGGCTGGCTCCGTGCAGGTGGTCACACCACCCGGACATCCTCTGGACGGCCAGCTCGGGGTTGGACGCGACCGCGTCGCCCACCGCCGGTGGCGTCCCAGGAGGGACCGCCCTCCGACACGCTGTCGTCTTCGGCATGACCGACGTCGTGGACGTCCTACTCGCCGCCGGAGCGCAGGACCTGGTTCAGGCTGCGGCTGCTGGTGACGTCACCGGCGCCCTGAGCTCCGAGACCTGTGAAGAGGATCGCGTCGCGGCCCTGCGGACTGCCGCGGCACACGGCCGGCTGAACGTGATCGATCAGCTCATCGCAGCGTCCACGCCCGTAGATGGGGTCGACCGGGACGGATCCACCGCCCTGCACGAGGCCGCCTTCTCCGGCCGAGCCGACAGCGTTACCCGCCTGCTCCATCACGGCGCAGACCCCACGCGCCGCGACACGAGATTTGGCAGCACGCCCCTGGAGTGGTGCCAGCACCAGCGCGCCGAGATCGGGCCCGGGAAGGGACACGACGAGGTCGAGGATGTCCTGCGACCCATCACTCCCGGCGCCACCTGACTGTCCCGCCACGCTGCGGCGGCAGAACCCCGCCATTTAGCGCCGAAAGTCACAGCCCCGGGCGAACCACACTCCACGCTTCTCCGGGGCGGCCCTTTCGTCAACGGACCTACGGCCCACGCGATGAGTTCCGCCGATGGGCGGGGTCATCATGGGTGTCCCGGTTCCCGCTCACACCCTCGGAAGCACCGTGAAGCTGCTCCTCACCTCGGGCGGTGTCACCAACCCCACCATCCGACGCGCGCTGGTCGACCTCCTCGGCAAGCCGGTCGAGGAGTGCCACGCGCTCGTGATCCCGACGGCGCAGTGGGGGCACCCGATGTGCGGTCCGCCCTCTGTGCGGGGCCTCGTCGCGGCCGACGACGGCTGGGAGCACCTCACCGGCCTGGGCTGGGCGTCACTCGGCGTGCTCGAGCTCACCGCGCTGCCCTCGATCGGCGCGGAACGGTGGGTGCCGTGGGTGCGCGACGCCGACGTGCTGCTGGTCGACGGAGGCGACGCCACCTACCTGGCCCACTGGGTGCGCGAGTCCGGGCTCGCCGACCTGCTGCCGTCCGTGCCGGCAACGGTGTGGGTGGGGGTGAGCGCCGGGAGCATGGTGATGGCGCCGAGGATCGGCGACCTCTTCGTCGAGTGGCCCGGCGCGCCCGACGATCGCGCCCTGGGCGCCGTCGACTTCGCGATCTTCCCGCACCTCGACGCCTTCCCGACGAACACCCTCGCGGACGCCGAGCGCTGGGCCGCGGGCCTCGACGTCCCGAGCTACGCGATCGACGAACAGACCGCGATCACCGTGGTCGACGGCGCGATCGAGGTGGTCTCCGAGGGCCGCTGGTTCCACTTCGAGCCGTAGCCCCAGCCTCCCGTGCACGACGACTCACGTACCCACCCAGCCCCACCATGACGGCCGCGGCCGCGAGGTAGACGACCTCGGTCGCCGTGGGCGCCTCGGGCTGGTCGAGCAGCGCGACCTCGGCACCGATCCACCCCGCGAGCACGCAGCCTGCCCCGAGGGATGCCGCCCCGGCACGGGCGTCGCCGCGGGCCGCGAGCACCGTGGCCACCGAGGCGCTCCCGCCCACCACGGCGGCGAGGGCGATCCCGGGCCACAGGTAGCTGTCGAAGGGTGTCCGGCTGAGCAGCTCGAGCCCCAGGTGCTCGTCCTCGAGCCCGGCTGCGAGCGCGGCGCCGCCGCCGATCGCGGTCAGCGCGACCGAACCGCCGACGGCGACCAGCAGTGCACGCGCGGCTCCCGTCGGCCCGGGGTGCCCGGCAGGCTCGCGCCCGCGCGATCTCCGGCTCATCTCATAAGGATGCCGTCGATCGGCCGCCGCCACGGGAGAATCGGCCCATGACGGCGACCGTGCAGGCCAAGGGCGTGAGCGTCGCCTTCGGTGACCGCGTGCTGTTCTCGGGCGTGGACCTGGTGGTGGCACCGGGCGACGTCGTCGGGCTCGTGGGGCCCAACGGGTCCGGGAAGTCCACGCTGCTCAGCGTGCTCGCGACCACGCTCGCTCCCGAGGTCGGCAGCATCAGCGTGTCCCCGCCCGACGCCGTGCTGGGCCACCTCACGCAGGAGATCGAGCGGCGCCCCGGCGAGTCGGTCGCCGAGCACCTCGAGCGGCGCACCGGGGTCGCGGTGGCCCAGGCCGCCATGGATGCGGCTGCCGACGCCCTGGCCCGCGACGACGACGGCGCCGCGGAGCACTACTCCGAGGCGCTCGAGCGCTGGCTGCGCTTGGGCGGCGCGGACTTCGAGGCGCGACGCGACGCCGTCGCGGCGGACCTCGGGCTCACCGTGGACCTCGACCTCCCGATGACGGCGCTCTCCGGTGGCGAGGCCGCGCGCGTGGGGCTCGCGGTGCTGCTGCTGTCCCGCCTCGACCTCTACCTGCTCGACGAGCCCACCAACGACCTCGACGCGCACGGCCTCGAGCTGCTCGAGGAGTTCGTGCACCACGCCCAGGCGCCGATCGTCGTCGTGAGCCACGACCGCGAGTTCCTCAGTCGCACCGTCACGTCCGTCGTCGAGATCGACCGGAGCCTGCAGCGCGTGCTCGTGTACGGCGGGACGTACGACGCGTACCTCGAGGAGCGGTCCGTGACGCGCCGTCGGGCACGCGAGGCCTTCGAGGAGTACGCGGCCCGGCGGGACGCGCTCCAGGCCCGCGCCCGCATGCAGCGCGCGTGGATGGAGAAGGGTGTGCGCAACGCGCGCCGCAAGGCCACGGACAACGACAAGTTCATCAAGCACTTCCGCGGACAGACCTCGGAGAAGCAGGCCGCCAAGGCACGGCAGAGCGAACGGGCGCTCGAGCGGCTCGAGGTGGTCGAGGAACCGCGCAAGGAGTGGCAGCTCCAGATGAGCATCGCGACGGCCCCCCGCTCGGGCTCGGTCGTGGCGGTCACGCGCGCCGCCGTCGTGCGACGCGGCGAGTTCACTCTCGGTCCGGTGGACCTGCAGCTCGACTGGCAGGACAGGGTCGCGGTCACCGGACCCAACGGGGCGGGCAAGTCGACGCTGCTCGGCCTGCTGCTGGGACGGATCGCGCCCGACGACGGCGCGGCTTCGCTCGGCTCGGGCGTGCTGGTGGGCGAGGTGGACCAGGCCCGGGCGGCGTTCGAGCGCGACGAGCCCGTGGCCGACGCTTTCGCCGCGCACGTGCCGGACTGGCCGACGGCGGACGTACGCACCCTGCTCGCGAAGTTCGGGCTGGGCGCGCAGCAGGTGGGCAGGGCGGCGTCGTCGTTGTCGCCCGGCGAGCGCACGCGTGCCGCGCTCGCGCTGCTCCAGGCGCGCGGGGTGAACCTGCTGGTGCTCGACGAGCCGACCAACCACCTGGACCTGCCGGCGATCGAGCAGCTCGAGGCCGCGCTCGACTCGTTCGACGGGACGATCCTGCTGGTCACCCACGACCGCCGGATGCTCGAGACCGTGCGCCTCACCCGCCGCTGGCACGTCGAGGCGGGCCAGGTGACGGAGGTCGAGCCCGGCTGAGTCTGCTGCTACTTGCCTGATTCGTATCCTGCTGATCGTCCGATTCAGGTTCTGCTAACTGTAGGATTCCGCCATGGCCTACGTACGCAGGATCATCGACGACGAGCTCGACGAGCTCTTCCCGGAGATCCCGGCAATCGCCGTCGACGGGCCCAAGGCCGTCGGGAAGACCACGACCGCAGAGCAGCGCGTGCTCGGTCTCCTCAAGCTCGACTCGCGAGCGAACCGCACAGTGATCGAGGCCGATCCGGAACTCGTACGCAACCGACCCCGTCCTCTGCTGATCGACGAGTGGCAGAAGGTCCCGGAGGTATGGGATGTGGTCCGTCGCATTGCTGACGAGGACCGCACCGGTGGGCAGTTCCTGCTCGTCGGCTCGGCGACTCCGGCGCCCGGGGCCGTCGCGCACTCCGGCGCGGGTCGCGTCGGGCGGCTCCGGATGCGACCGATGACGCTCTGGGAGAGAGGTGTGGCGGCGCCCGCCGTCAGCCTCGCGAGCCTGCTTGCCGGCGAACGCCCCGCGATCGAGGGAGCGTGCGAGCTGAAGCTCGACGGCTACGCGCACGAGATCCTTGCTTCGGGCTTCCCGGGTCTGCGGGGCCTCACGCAGCGCGCCCTCCGGTTCCAGCTGGACTCCTACCTGCAGAACGCCGTGGACCGTGACGTCCCCGAGCAAGGCCTGGCTGTACGCAAGCCGGAGTCGATGCTTGCCTGGCTGAGGGCCTACGCAGCAGCGACGGCAACGACCGCGAGCTACTCGAGCCTGCTCGACGCCGCGACTCCCGGGCACGCCGAGAAGCCCGCACGTAGTACGAGCATCGCCTACCGCGACGTCCTCACTCAGCTATGGCTGCTCGACCCGGTCCCGGCGTGGGCGCCGGCGGGCAGTCCGTTGACCCGCCTGGGTCAGGCTCCCAAGCATCACCTCGCAGACCCAGCGCTCGCCGCCCGGCTCCTCGGCGCCAGCATCGGCAGTCTCCTCGACGGAGAGGGGACACCCGTCGGCCCGCAAGCAGGCACTCTGCTCGGCCACCTGTTCGAGTCCCTGGTGACGCTCTGCGTGCGCGTCCCGGCGCAGGCAGCCGGGGCGGCTGTCGGCCACCTGCGCACCCGCAACGGAGACCACGAGGTCGACCTCGTCCTCGTCCGCGACGACGGCAGGGTGCTGGCCATCGAGGTCAAGCTCGCAACGACGATCGAGGACCGCGACGTCACCCACCTGCGCTGGCTGGCAGACCAACTCGGCACGACGCTTCTGGACGCCGTCGTCGTCAGCGCCGGGCCGCTCGCCTACCGGCGTCCAGACGGGATCGCCGTCGTCCCTCTCGGGCTACTCGCGCCCTGACGACCGCCCAGGGTGAGCGGTGGCCGTCCCGCGCCAGCCCAGGCGTCCCTCGTGATCCGTGCTCCGCGCATCCCGCCGACGGCCGCGCTCAGCTCGTGACGGTCCCCGGTGTGGAGCGTTTCGGGGGTCGACACGCCGGTGCAGGCCACCGGAACGCTCCACACGGGTCCGGAACGCTCCACACCGGGCCGGAACGCGCCACGCGGGGGTGAGGCGGAACCCGTCGCCGGCGTCAGGCGGCGTCGGCCTCGAGGGCGTCGGTGAGCAGGCTGACCAGCGCCTCGAGCTGCACGTCCGTGGACGCGGCGTCGGTCTCCCCCGCGCCGTCGAGCGCCCGGGCCGCGAGGCCGGACTTGCTGTCGATGAGCTCGGCGATCTTCGCGTCCATGGTCTGCGCGGCGATGATGCGCCACGCGGTCACCGGCTGGTCCTGACCGATGCGGTGGATCCGGTCGATCGCCTGGGTCTGCTCGGCATCCGTCCACGACAGCTCGGCGAGCACCAGGTTGGACGCGACCTGGAGGTTCAGCCCCACGCCCGCGGCCGTGAGCGAGCAGACCACGATCTGCACGTCCGGGTCCTCGGTGAACGCGGTGATCGCCTTCTCGCGCGCCTTGGGCGTCTGGTCGCCGCGGATCGAGGCGTAGCGGATGCCGCGGTCGGCGAACGTCTGCTCGGCCTGGTCCATCACGTCCACGTGCTTGGCGAAGAACACGACCTTGCCCACGTTGCGCGCGAGCTGCGCGGCGTAGTCGGCTGCGAGGCCGGCCTTGGCCTGGCCGATCCGACGCACCATCGTGAAGACGTTCTCCCCGGTCGCCTTCGAGCTCGAGTCCTTGAGCTCGCCCGCGGCGATGCGTCGCGCGAGCTCGAGGTCGATCCCGTCGGGAACGCCGTCGGCCGCGCGGGCCGCGATCGCGGCGCGGTACCGCTCGACCAGGCGCCGCGCGAGCTTCTCCTCCGAGGCCCGGATGGACCGGCCGATCGCACCGTCGAGCTCGACCGGCAGGTCGGCCACCCGGCGGGCCGGGATGTCCTCGACCACGTCGATCTTGCGGCGCCGCACGATCCCCATCTCGACCACGGCCGAGCGCGCGGCCGCGTAGAAGCCGCGGTCGGCCGGGGTCAGGCCGGTCTCCTCGAGCGCGGTCATGAGACGCCCGAGCGGCTTCTCGTCGTCGATCCACCCGAGGAACTGCCAGATCGCGCGGAAGTCCTCGATGTCGTTGATCAGCGGGGTCCCGGTGAGGGCCATGAGCAGCGGACGGCCGGCGCGCTCACGGATGCTGTCCGCGATCGCGAGCACGTGCTGCGAGCGCTGCGAACCCTTGTTCTTGATGAAGTGCGCCTCGTCCACCACCATCCCGCGGAACCCGAGGTGGCCGAGCCAGCCGACGTGTCGGTCCAGCAGCTCGTAGTTGACGATCACCACGTCGGCGAACGCGTCGACCTTCTCGCCGTCGCCGTGCACCACGGTCGCGCGGCGGTGCGGTGCCCACATCGACACCTCGTGCGCCCAGTTCGTCTTGACGACGTTCGGCACCACGACGAGCAGCGGGTACGCCTGCGAGGCCTCGGCGGCCAGCAGCGCCTGGGCGGTCTTGCCCAGGCCCGGCTCGTCGGCGAGCAGGAACGTGCGGTGCCCGCGCGCGGCGGCCGCGACCACCTGGGCCTGGTGCGGCATGAGCTCACGCCCGGCCGGCACGGGCGCCGCACCGCCGTCGGGCAGCTCCATGCAGGCCGAGGCGCCCGCGTCCGCCTGCTCGAACGAGCGGAACAGCGGCTCGAGCAGCTCCCACCCGGCGAGGCGACGCGGCTGGGCGGCCAGGCGCTCGGCGGCGGCCTCGAAGTCCGGCGCGAGGAACGGGTTGGCACGCTGGCGCTGGAGCACCGAGACCGGGACCACCTGCTTGTCGGCCCCGGGTGCGGGCGTCGACGGCTGCGGCTCGGGCTCGAGCTCGTCCGGCACCTCGAGGCCCCCGGCGCGCATCACCGTCGCCTTGAAGGCACGGGCGGCGTCGGAGACCTTGGCGTCCTCGGCGAGCAGGGCGAGCAGCGACGTGTCGCGCGCGGCGATCTTCGCGAGCAGGGTCGCGACGCCGTCGAGGCGCTTGAGCTCCTGGTCGCGCTTGGCGGTGGTCAGCGAGGTGTCGGCCATGACGCGGGCACGCTCCTCGCGCACGAGCAGCGCCACCACCTGGAACTTCGTGCGCACCGAGGGGCGCACGGGCGGGCGGCGGACGGCGTTCTCGACCTCGCCGGTGACCTTGGCGAGGACCGGGATGATGCCCTCGACGTCCGGGCGCGGGGCACGACGGCGTTGCTGGGGCGCCTCGGATCGGGGTCGCCCGGACCGGCGCTGGCCGCCTCGTGCCACATCTCCTCCTTCATGCGTGCTCCGGCACGCGGGTCGCTCACGCGTGCGTGAGCACGCAGCCCGTTCACGCGTGCTCTCGCACGCGGCCCTCTGCACGTGCTCTCGCACGCGACGACCGACGGCACTCGTCGTCGGCACCGCCCGGCCTGACGTCTGGTCGTCGGCCCGTGCGTCACCGCACGGGCCGGGACGCTGGACGACCCGTCCGGTGAGCGCACCGCCACACCTGCGCGGGCACACGCTCCGGCGTCAGTGGCACACCCTGCGCCACCAGGACCACTGCGGGGCACGGCCGAGGCCGTGCTGGATCACCGCAGTACCTGGAGCGTACCGCCGTCGTCGGCAGGTTTCGCGCGTCGGCGCGGCGCATTCACCCGCCCCGGGAGCCCCATGGCCGGCGGTCGGCGCCCGGCCGGACCTCAGTCCGCTGCGGCCAGGAGCTCGTCGGCCGCGCGGGACTCCTCCTGCATGGCGTCGAGCGCGTGCTCGCCCGCGTACGTGCGGTGCAGCGCGAAGATCGCGAGCCCGGAGCCGAGCATGATGACGCCGAACACCTGGTAGAGCACGGGGCGGCTCAGCCCGGCCCCGAGCAGGAACGCGGCCAGGAACGGCGCGAGCACGGCGAAGACCCGCCCGAACCCCATCATCAGGCCGACCGCCGAGGCGCGGACCACGGTGGGGTAGATCGGCGGGCTGATCGCGTAGTACGCGACCACCCCGCCGTTCGCCGCGAGCCCGACGAGCACCGCGATGACCAGCACCAGGCTCGTGCTGTCGAAGAAGCTCGCGAACAGCCAGTAGGCGACGAGGCCGTAGGCCATCACGCCGGCCGTCACCAGCCGCGGGTGCCAGCGGCGGGCGAGCCCGGCGAACAGCAGGGCGCCGATGATCCCGCCCACGGAGACCAGGGACTGCGCGACGATGCCGAGCCCGGCGTCTCCAGTCACCTCGGCCACGAGCTTGGCGGTGTAGAGGTTCGCGAAGTAGAAGGCCAGGATGAGCAGCGCGTACCCCGTCCACAGCCAGACGGTCCGACGCAGCATCACGCCCTGCCACATGCTCGCGCGCAGCGAGGCGCGCCGCTCCCCCGAGGCCGGTGCGGGCAGCGCGTCCTGCGCCTGCAGGCCGAGCCGCGCGGCGATCCGGTTGTAGGCCGCGAGCGCACCCGCCGGTCGCCGTTCGACGAGGTAGCCCACCGACTCGGGCAGCGCAGCCACGCACCAGACGAGCATCGCGGCCGTGGCCGCCGCCGAGAAGAGGTAGGGCCCGCGCCAGCCGAAGCTGCTGATCAGCCAGAGGGAGAGGAACCCCCCGACCGCCGACCCGAGCGGGAACCCGACGCCGTAGACGCCCATGACCGAGCCCCGGCGCGCGTCGGACGCATACTCGGCCACGAGCACGTTGATGCTGGGCACGATGCTGCCGAGGAACAGCCCGGCGAAGAACCGGAACACCAGGAACGCGCCCACGCCGGGCGCCAGGCCGCTCAGGGTCATCCCGACGACGATCAGCGCGAGCGACGCGAGGATGTGCTTGCGTCGGCCGATGCGGTCGGCCAGGGGGCTCAGGGCCGCAGCACCCACGCCCATGCCCAGGGTCCCGATCGAGGCGACCCAGGCCTGCTGGAGCTCGGTCAGGTCCCACTCGGCCGTCAGGACGGGCAGCGTGAACGCCGCCACGAGGATCTCGTAGCCGTCGACGACCGTGAGCAGGATGCAGATGGCCACGACGTTCCACTGGAACCGCGTCATCGGCAGCCGCCTGATCGCGTCACGTACCTCCATGTGCTGCCTCCACGGCTCGGGGGCCCGACGACGCCTCCGCCTCGCGGGCGAGGGCCCGCTCGGCCAGGGCACGCAGGGCAGGTCGGTCGACCTTGCCGCTCGCGGTCCGCGGCAGCTCGTCGATCACCACCAGGTGCTTGGGGAGCTTGTGCCGGGCGAGCGTGCGGCCGGCGAGCTCACGGATACCGGGGAGGTCGGGCACACCGGACGCGTCGGCGGCCGCCTCGATCACGGCCACCACGACTTCTGCCCAGGTGGGGTCGGGCACACCGAGCACGACGACCTCACGCACGGCGCCTGCGACCAGCGGAGCGAGAGCCTCTTCCACCTCGCCGGGGATCACCTTCTCCCCACCGGTGTTGATCACCTCGACGAGGCGTCCGACCAGCCGCAGCGCACCCTCCGTGTCCCAGGTCGCGAGGTCACCGGTGCGCAACCAGCCGCCCTGCAGCACCGCGGCCGAGGCGTCGTCGTCGCCCCGGTAGCCGCGGAACACCTGCGGGCCACGAGCGCACAGCTCACCCGTCGCACCGGCCTCACTCACGGTCTCCCCGGACTCCACGTCGACCAGCCGGAGGTCGACGTAGGGCAGGGGCCAGCCGATGGAGGACGGCTTGTCGGCCACGCGGTGCCGGGGCAGCAGGGTCCCGGCCGGCGACAGCTCGGTCATGCCCCAGGAGGGGAGGAGCTCGAGGCCCGCCGCCCGGTACGTCGTGAGCAGGCTCTCCGGGACCGTCGCGCCACCTACGATCGCCGCCCGCACGCCGGACAGGTCGGCGGTCGCGAACCCCGGCTCACGCGCGACGGCCCGGTACATCGCCGGGACGCCGAACATGAGCGTGACGCCGGTGGTCATGTCGGTGAGCGTCCGCGCCGGGTCGAACGCGCGCCGCACCCGCACGGTGCCGCCGCGGGCGAGCGCGGCCATGACGAAGCAGTTCAGCCCGCCCACGTGGCACAGGGGCGCCGCGGCGAGCGCGACGTCGTCGACGTGCAGACCCAGCACCGCCTCGAGGTTGCGGGCGGACCACCAGAGGTTCGCGTGCGTGAGCATGGCCGCCTTGGGCCTGCCCGTGGTGCCCGACGAGAACAGGAGGACGGCGGTCTCGTCGGGGTCGGCGACGCGGCGCGGCGGGGCGTCCCCGGGGCCCAGCGGCTCGCCCCACGTGAGCCAGCGGCGCACCGGCGTGCCGTGCCCGGCGACGCGCACGGCGAGCTCCGGCTCGTCCGGGTGCACCACCACCGTGTGCACGTCGCAGTGCCGCAGCGCCGCCGCGACCTCGGAGTCGGTCGAGCGGAAGCTGAGCGGCACGAACACGGCGCCCAGACGCTGCGCCGCCAGCAGCGTGACCAGCAGGCCGGTGTCGTTGCGGCCCGCCCAGGCCACCGTCGCTCCCGGCCCGAGGCCGCCGTCGGCCAGCGTCACGGCGAGCGCCCCGGCCGAGGCGTCGAGCTCGGCCGCCGTGAGCTCGGACCCCGCGTCGTCGACGACCAACACGGCCTCCGGCCGGTGCACGGCCAGCGTCGCCACGGCTGCGGCGAGGCTCAGATCGGGGGACATCTGCTCCTCCGCGCCCGTCGGCCGCGCGGGTGGCGCGACCGACGGGCGCACGGTCGTCGTGCGGGGATCAGACCGTCGCGAGCTGCTCGGCGGGCCGAGCCTTCTCCTGGGCCTTGATCATCTGTGCGAGCACCAGGGCGAGCACCAGGCCCACGGCCGCGACCGCGATCGCGATGACGAACGGGGTGCCCGTGTACTCGCTGGACGCCGGGTCGGCCGGGTTGATGCCGCCCAGACGGGAACCGATCTGCGGCCCGAAGTAGGCGGCGATGGAGTAGCCCGTGAAGAGGATCCCGTAGTTGACCCCCTGGAAGCGTGGGCCGAAGGTCTTCATCGTGAGTGCGGGGAACACGCCCATCACGCCGCCGAAGCACAGGCCGAGGCCGACGATCCCGATCGTGAAGCCGATCTGGGACTGCACGGTCAGCAGCACCAGCAGCGAGAGTGCGACGACCGTGTACATGACCATCGTGGCCTTGACGTAGCCGATCCTGTCGGACACCGCGCCCCAGACGAACCGGCCGCTCGCGTTGCACACCGAGTAGATCGAGACGAGGACGGCGGCCGTCGCGGCCGTGATGCCGAACGAGGCGGTCTGCGCGATCGGGGACAGCTGCGACACGATGAGCAGACCGGAGAAGGCGCCTGCGGTGAGCATCAGGAAGATCACGTAGAACTGGGGGGTGGCGAGCATCTCGCGCCAGGTCTTGTTCACGGGTGCGGCACCTGCGACGGGCACCGGCGGCGTCCAGCCGGCGGGCGCGTAGCCGACCGGGGCGGGGCGGATGAACAGCGACGCGACGACGACGACGACCGCGTAGACGATGCCCATGCGGATGAAGGTCTGGCCCACGCCCACGGACGCGATCAGGCCGCGCGCGATCGGCGCGGCGATCACGGTGCCCGCACCCATGCCTGCGGTGATGACGCCTGCGGCGAAGCCGCGACGGTCCGGGAACAGCTTGATGGTGTTGTTGAGGCACCCGGAGTACGTGAAGCCCACGCCCAGGCCCGCGATGAGGCCGTAGTACAGGTAGAGCTGCGTCAGGGTGGTCGCGGTGCCGGTCAGCGCGAAGCCGACGACGAAGAGGATCGCGCCGATCATGATCGACCAGCGGGCGCCGCCGCGGTCGATGATGTACCCACCGAGGATCATCGGGATGGGAGCGATGGCGCCGTTGATGATGAAGGCGTTCATCACCTGGCTCATCGTCCAGCTCTCGTGCCCCTGGACCAGCGGGAGCGCGAACACGGAGAAGGAGTAGATGACACCTGCGCAGAGCAGGATGGCGACGGAGGCCCCGAGGACCACCCACCGGTTGACTGTCGACGTTGACGCCGTCGTGGACACTGTCGTGCCTTTCCTCTGGGGACGACGGCCGGGGTCGGCCGTCGGGTGTGGGGGAACCGCTACGGACGTGAGGCTGCTCAGACGAGGGCGGGCTCGGCTGCCGCGGCGAGACGCAGGCCGCCCCAGGTCTCCTGGAACAGCCCGGCGGGCATGGTGGTGAGGTCGGGCGAGACCGCCGGCGCGAAGTCCATGAGGTCGAGCACGTCGCGCTGGAGGTCGACGCCGGGGGCGATCTCGATGAGGGTCATCACGCCGTCGAGGAGCTCGAACACGGCCCGCTCGGTGACGTAGAGGACGCGCTGGTCACGCTCGCGCGAGTAGGGCCCGGAGAAGGTGATCTGCTCGACGTCGGCGAGGAACTTGCGCGCCCTGCCCTCGGTGACGATCCGCACGGCCCCGTCGGCGACCTCGACCTCGAGGCCACCCGCGGTGAAGGTCCCGGCGAACACGAGGGTCTTGGCGGACTGGCAGATGTTGATGAAGCCGCCGCAGCCGGCCACGCGCGGGCCGAACTTCGAGACGTTCACGTTGCCGTGCTGGTCGGTCTGCGCCAGGCCGAGCACGGCGCAGTCGAGGCCGCCGCCGTCGTAGAAGTCGAACTGGGCGTGCATGTCGACCAGGGCCTCGGGGTTGTAGGCGTGACCGAAGTCCTTCAGACCAGCGGGGACGCCGCCGATCGCCCCGGCCTCGGTGGTGAGCATGACCTGGTCGCTCACACCCTCCTCCGCGACGACGGTGCCGACGTCGGCCGGGATCCCGACGCCCAGGTTGAGCACCGCACCCGGCTGGAGCTCCATCGCGCAGCGACGCGCGATCACCTTGCGCTCGCTCAGCGGGATGCCGGAGACGCCTGACAGCGGCACGCGCTGCTGACCCGAGAACGAGGGGTTGTAGTACGTGTTCTCGGTCTGGAAGTGGTTCTCGGGCTGGGACACGACGAGGTGGTCCACGAGGATCCCGGGCACCTTGACCAGGTTCGGGTCGAGGGTGCCGCCCGCGACCACGGACTCGACCTGCGCGATGACGATGCCGCCCGAGTTGCGCACCGCCTGGGCGATCGGCAGCACCTCCATCTTGAGGCCCTCGTGGTCCAGCGTGAGGTTGCCCCGCTCGTCCGCGACGGTGCCACGGATCAGCGCGACCTGGATGGGGAACGAGGGGTAGAACAGCCACTCCTCACCACCGAGCTCGAGCAGCTGGACGTAGTCCTCCGTGGTCGACGCCGACATCCGGGCGCCCTCGACACGTGGGTCGACGAAGGTGCCGAGGCCCACCTTGGTGACGAGGCCCGGACGCTTCGCGGCGATCTCCCGGTAGAGCTGGCAGATCACGCCCTGCGGCAGGTTGTACGCCTCGCACTTGTCCTCGGAGATCAGCGTCGCCAGCGCGGGCGAGGCGATCGCGATGCCGCCGATCCACCGCTTGATGAGGCCCTCGTGACCCCAGTGGCTCATGCCCTTGTCGCGTCGGTTCCCGACAGCCGTCGCGTGGACCACGGTGAGGTCCCGAGGGGCGGCCTCGGCGAGGAACCGCGCCTCGACGGCCGCGATGGTCTCCTCGTTCACGCACGCGAGACCGAACCCGCTGAGCGCGACGGTGTCGCCGTCCTTGATCAGGGTGGCCGCCTCGGCTGCGGTGATGACCTTGGACACGTTCGCGCTCCTTCGTCGACGACGCCGGGCTGCTCACCCGGACGTCCGCCACGATTGCGGACGTTCGTCGTCGGCAAAAAGGACCATCGTCCTGACGGCGAGCACGAGGGCCCCGGATCCGCGCCGGCAGGCCCGGCCCGAGGACCATCGTCCCGACCCCCGCGGCCCCGGAGCCGAATTCGGACCTGCCGCGTCCGAAAAGGGGACCATCGTCCTTGGAGGTCCCGTCAGGGGCAGGCCCACGATGGGGCCCAGCGGCGCCGCCGGATCGGCGCCCGACCCTGACACGCGGAAGGCGCACCATGGACTTCGGACTGACCGACGAGCAGCAGCTCCTCCTCGAGAGCCTCGACGAGGTGCTCGAGCGAGAGTGCCCCGAGTCGTACATCGCCGAGCTGGACCTCAACCACCAGCCCCCCACCTCGTTCCGCAAGGCGATGCACGAGGCCGGCTTCATGTCCCTCGGCTTCCCCGAGGAGTACGGCGGCACGCCCGTCGACGCGATGACCCTCGTGCTGCTCGCCGCTCGCACCGCGCGCCAGGGCCTCAACAACGGCTACGGGCTCGAGCTGCTCCAGGCCATGGACATCATCGAGTTCGGCTCCGAGGAGCAGAAGGCCGAGGTCCTCGGGCTGCTCGCCGCCGGTGACGTGCCGTTCGCGCTCGGCTTCACCGAGCCCGGCGCGGGCTCGGACAACGCCGCGATGGCCACCACCGCCGTGCACCACGACGGGGTCGTCACCTTCAACGGCACCAAGACCCTCATCACGAACGCGCTCCAGTCGCGGTACCTGCTGCTCATGGCGAAGGACCCGTCGGTCGCCGACCCGCGCCAGGCCATCTCGATGTACCTCGTGCCGATGGACGCCCCCGGGATCACGGTCAACCGCCTCGAGAAGATCATGTGGAACATCTCCGACTCGTGCGAGATCTTCCTCGACGACGTGACGCTCCCCGAGTCGTGCCTGGTCGGCGTGAAGGGCAACGGCTTCAAGCAGCTGATGCGCAACTTCGAGATGGAGCGCCTGGTCATCGCGTCCCAGTGCCTCGGCCTGGCCGAGTGCGCGTTCGAGGACGCCGCGTCCTACGCGGCCCAGCGGGTGCAGTTCGGCAAGCCCATCGGTCAGTTCCAGCTCATCCAGCAGAAGCTCACCGACATGGCGATCAAGATCGAGAACATGCGCAACTTCGTCTACAAGACGGCGTGGATGCTCGACCAGGGCGTGCCCCTCAAGAGCCAGGGCGCGCTGTGCAAGCGCTACTGCGCGATGGCGGCGTTCGAGGTCGTCGACGAGGCGATGCAGATCTTCGGGGGCGTCGGGGTGACCGTCGGCACGCGCGTCTCGCGCCTCTGGCGGGACGTCCGTGGCCACCGCTTCGGCGGCGGCACCGACGAGATCATGGTGCACATCGCGGGGCGCCAGATCGTCAAGGACCACAGCTGAGCCACCGGCCGGCAGACGAGAACAAGGAGCCCAGCATGAAGATCGTGGTTGCCTACAAGTGGGCGCCCAACCCCCAGGACGCGGTCGTCGCGACCACCGGCGAGGTCGACCTGAGCCGCGCCAAGCCCGCCGTGAGCGAGTACGACCCGGTCGCGTTCGAGCTCGCGCGTCGGCTCGCCGACGCCACGGGCGGCGAGGTCGTCGGCCTCACCGTCGGCGGGCCGTCGATCGACACCCCGCTGTCCCGCAAGGCGGCCCTCTCCCGCGGTCTCGACCGGCTGGTCGTCGTCGCGGACGCCGAGCTCGAGGACGCGGACGGCACGCGCATCGCCACGGTGCTCGCCGCCGCGGTCCGCGCGATCGGTGACGTCGACCTGGTGCTCGCCGGCGACTCCTCGATCGACGTCGCGCAGGGTCAGGTGCCCCTGACGCTCGCGGGCGTGCTCGGGTGGCTCGGCCTCGCCGCCGTGAGCGCGGTGACCGCCGCCGACGGCGGCCTCGTGGTCGAGCGTTCGCTGCCGGGCGGGACGACCGTCGTGGCCGTGCCCACCCCCGCGGTGCTCGCCGCGACGGCCGACGCCGTCGTGCCCCGCGTCGCCGGGATGAAGGACATCCTCGGCGCCGCGAAGAAGCCGGTCGAGGTGCTCGACCTGGCCGCCCTGGACGTCCCGGCGCCCGGCGCGACCCTCGCGACCCTCGCGACCGCCAAGCCGGCGGGCGGCGAACGCACCGCGACCATCTTCGACGGCTCGAGCCCTGCCGGGGCGGCCGCCCAGCTCGTGGGCGCGCTGCGGCAGGCCGGCGCCCTGTGACCCCCGCCGAGAAGGACGGAACTCCGATGAACTCTGCACAGTCCTGGATCGTCGTCGCGGACGACACCGCGGCCTCGGGCCTCGTCGACCTCGCCCGCTCGGTGGGCGACGAGGTGGTGGCGGTCGTCGCCGGTCGCCGCGAGGTCGCGAGCTCGCTCGCGTCCGCCGTCGACCGCGTGCTGTGGCTCGGCGAGCCCGACCAGGCGCCGGTCGAGGCCTACGGCCCGGCCGTCGCCGCGGTCGTGGCGCAGGCCACCCCGCGCACGGTGATCGGCGCCACCTCCCCGGGCGGCCGCGCACTCCTCGGAGCGGTCGCCGCGGCCCTGCGCGTCCCCGTGCTCGCGGGCGTCTCCGCCCTCGAGGCTGACGGCGACCAGGTGGTCGTCACGCGGTCGGTCCTGGGCGGGATCGCCGAGCACCGCACCGCGGTGCAGGGCGGGACCACCGTCGTCGCCGTCGACCCGGGCGGGGCGGTGGCCGGCGACGGTGACCTGGCCCCCCTCGAGGAGCTCGCCGTCACGCCGCTGGCCGCCACGGTCACCGAGGTGCGCCCCGCCGCGGTGGCGGGTGCGGACCTGGGCGGGGCACGGACCGTCGTCGGCGTCGGGCGCGGCCTCAAGGCACGCGAGGACGTCGCGCTCGTCTCCGACCTCGCGGCGGCGCTGGGCGGCGAGCTCGCCTGCTCCCGTCCGCTGGCCGAGGGCGTCGACTGGCTCCCGAAGGAGCGCTACATCGGCATCTCGGGTCAGCACATCGCCCCGGACCTGTACCTGGCCCTGGGGATCTCCGGCCAGCTCCAGCACATGGTCGGCGTGCGGGGCGCGAAGGTCATCGTGGCCGTCAACAGCGACAAGAACGCGCCGGTGTTCAGCCAGTGCGACTTCGGCGTGGTGGGCGACATGTACGAGGTGGTCCCGGCCCTGACCGCCGCCCTCGGGACAGGGTCGTGACGGCCGAGGCGACCGAGCCGGACTTCGACGTCATCGTCGTCGGGGCCGGCCCGGCCGGCAGCGTCACCGCCTACCTCCTCGCCCAGCAGGGTCACTCGGTGGTGCTCATCGAGCGCGGCGAGGCCCCCGGTGCGAAGAACCTCTCCGGCGGGGTGCTGTACGGGCGCGTGCTCGACGAGGTCTTCCCGGGCTTCGCCGAGGAGGCACCCGTCGAGCGCAGGATCACGCGGCACGTCACCACGTTCCTGACGGGCGACTCGTCGGTGTCCGTCGACTACGCGGGGCGCCCCCTCGCCGAGCCGGTGAACGCGGTCACGGTGCTGCGGGCGAAGTTCGACGCATGGCTCGCGGAGCGGGCCGAGGAGGCCGGTGTCTTCCTCATGCCGGGCGTACGCGTCGACGAGCTCCTCCGCGAGGAGGGACCGGCGGGACCGCAGGTCGTGGGCGTGCGGGCAGGTGACGATGAGCTCCGGGCGCGCGTAGTGGTGGCGGCCGACGGGGTCAACTCGTTCCTCGCCCGCAGCGCAGGCCTGCGGTCCAAGCCGCCGGAGCACCACCTCGCCGTGGGTGTGAAGGCCGTCATCTCGCTCCCGCGCACGGTGATCGAGGACAGGTTCGCCGTGACCGGCGACGAGGGCGCGGCCCACGCCATCGTGGGCGACTGCACGCTCGGCATCGGCGGCGGCGGCTTCCTCTACACGAACACCGACTCGCTCTCGGTGGGTGTGGTGCTGCGGCTCGACGACCTGCTCAAGCACGGCCGCACCGCGGCCGAGGTGTTCGACCACTACCTCGCCCACCCCGTGCTCGCGCCCTACCTGCGCGGCGGGGAGATGGTCGAGTACGGCTCGCACCTGGTGGCCGAGGGCGGTCTCGAGATGCTCGGGTCGGTGGTCACGGGAGGGATGGTGGTGGTGGGCGAGGCCGCGGGCCTGACCATCAACTCCGGCCTCACGGTGCGCGGCATGGACCTCGCGATCGGGTCGGCGGTGGCCGCGGCGCGCGGCATCGGCGAGGCGATCGCCGCCGACGACGTGACCGCCACCGGTCTCTCCGCCTACCGGCGCCACCTCGACGACAGCTTCGTCGTCAAGGACCTGCGCACCTACGAGCGCGCGCCGTCCTTCCTCGAGCGGGACCGCATGTACGGCGCCTACGGCGAGCTCGCGGCCGGGATCTTCCACGACGTGTTCGCCATGGACGGCACGCCGCGCAAGCACCTCGTGACGGTGGCGCGTGAGGCGTTCAAGCGGTCGCCGCTCAGGCTCCGCGACGTGATCAGCGACGGATGGGCGGGGGTGCGTGCACTGTGACGAGCGACGTGACGACGACGTCGGTGCCCGAGCGACTGGCGAAGAACAGGTTCGTGCTCGACGAGGAGGAGTCGCACATCGAGATCGACCAGGAGGTCTGCCGGGCGACCGGCACGGCCGCCCGGATCATCGCGGTGTGCCCCGCCGGCGTGTACAGCGAGCAGGACGGTCAGGTGGTCGCCGACTACGCCGCGTGCCTCGAGTGCGGCACGTGCCTGGCGGTCGCCGCGCCGGGAGCACTGCGCTGGCGCTACCCGCGCGGCGGCTTCGGCGTCAGCTTCCGGGAAGGCTGAGCCGGACGGCGCACGCACGACGGCCGTGACGAGGGGCCCGCACCACCAGGTGCGGGCCCCTCGTGCGTCACGCCTCGTCCGTGTCGGCCTGGGCGTCGTAGCCGGCGGCCCGCAGCTGGTCGTCGACCATCTGCTCGATGTAGTCGTCGAGCCCTGCGCGCACCCGGTCCAGCAGGCTCGGCGGGGTGACCAGGAGGTGCATGAAGATCGCGCCCTCGACGGCGTCGAGGATGCGCACCGGTGACGCGTGCGGCGGCAGGATGCCCGACCTGATGGCCTCGGCGACCCGTTCGCGCTCGGCCCGGACGAAGCGCGAGATCGCCTGCTCGCGGATGTGCCCGAACAGCTCGGGCTGCGCGCGGGCCTCGGCGTACAGACGCAGCATCGCCAGGCCGTACTGCCCGAGGTAGAGCGCGGCCCGTCGGCGGACGTGCGCGAGCAGGTAGTCGCGCAGCGACGGGCGACGCGGAACCTTGTCGGCCTCGGCCTCCTCGGGACCGCGCGCGGCGTCGTCAGGTCCCGGGACGGTCGCCGCCGCCTCCTGGACGCGGCCGAGCGCGTCCGCGAGGAGGCTCTCCTTGTCCGGCCACCGGAGGTACAGCGACGACTTGCCGACCTTCGCCCGCAGGGCCACCTCGTCGAGGGTCAGGCCCGCCAGCCCGCGCTCGCCGAACACGTCGAGGGCGGCCTCGCACGCCCGGGCCTCGAGGGCGGGGTCGCGTGGGCGTCCCCGTGGCCGCGTCGCCGGCGCCGTGCCACCTGCGGGTTCGCCAGGCGCAGTGCTCATGCGCCGATCGTAGTGACGGGTGTCGGGACGAACGCGGGACCGGGGCTCGACGCCCTTCCCACGTGGGCCCTGCCGGCCGTGCGACGCCGACGTCGGCCTGCTCACACATGGGCCGCGCGCTCCACCGACGCGCCCACCCGGAGCGCCGTCGGGATCTCGGCCACCAGCGTCCTCCCGGCCCGGGTTGCGGACAACACCCTCACCAGCATGCCGAGGCCGTACCTCTGCCGCCGGGCCGTACATCCGGACGTACGGCCTCGGTGCAGAGGTACGGCCTCACGGCGACGGGGCCCGCGGCGGTCAGGGCGCCGGTGGGCGGCAGACGAGCATCTCGAGGTCCGGGCCCTCGACCGTGACCTCGCCCGCGGCGGCGGGCAGCACGACGGTGTCGCCGCGCATCAGCGGCAGCGGCGCGCCCCCGGTCGCCAGCTCCCCCGTCCCGTGCGTGACGACCAGCACGGCGAGACCCGGGGCGAGCACCCGTGGGCCGCGCGAGCGCTCGACCCGGAAGAACGCCGCGGCGGCGGGCAGCAGGTCACCGGTCCGCCCGGCGGTCGCCCCGCGCAGCCGGCCGATCTCCTCGGCGGACCATCCCCGCCGGTCGACCGCCCCGAGCGCCACGTCGAAGCCCAGGCCCAGGTGCCCGTCGACGGCACCGTCGATCTCGAAGCCCGACCACTCGAGCAGGATCGACAGGTCCGTCGGCTCCTGGAGCTCGACCACCAGGGCGCCCTCGCCGATCGCGTGCGGCAGCCCCGCGGGCACCAGCACCGCGTCCCCGGCCTCGAGGTCGAGCGCGTGCATCGCCTCGAGCACCTGCTCGGTCGCCTGCGTCCGCACCCACGCGGCGAGCTCGTCCACGCCGACGTCGCGCGTGAAGCCCAGGTGCACGCGCGCGGGCTCGAGCACCACCCAGGCCTCGGTCTTGCCGTGCTCCAGCCCCAGGCGCGCCTGGGCGAACGGGACGTCGGGGTGAGCGTGCACGGGCAGGCGCCGGCCCGCGTCGAGCAGCTTGACCAGCAGGGCCGGGTCGCTGCCGAACCGCTGCACGTGCGCGGGACCGAGCCAGCCGACGGGATCGGCGGCGATCGCGTCGCGCAGCAGCCGACCGTCGGGCAGCACGGTGAGGCCCACGTGCTCCTGGCCGAAGACCGCCGTCGTCGACGCGACCCAGTCCTCGGGCTCGTGGCTCGCGGCGGGACCCGTGCCACGCAGCTCGGCGATCTGCCGGCCGCCCTTGTAGAACCGGTCCGCAGGCTGGTTGGCGGGCAGCAGCGCGGGCTTCATGAGGCTCCTCGGTCGGTGACGGGTTCGACGGCGATGCGCACGCCGGTGCGCCAGCTCGCCCCCGGCGCGAGCACGGGCGCGCCCGCGTGGGGCGTGTCGCGCTCGGGCCCGAACAGGGGCGCGTTGGTGGGCTCGACGCCCAGGACGTAGGCGCCCCGCGCGGGCCAGCTCCACGTGCACAGGCGCGGCAGCGAGTCCCCGCTCCACGTCACGACGACGTCGGGGTGGTCGGCGTCACCTCGCAGGACCGCCCGAGGGCTGCGCAGCCCGCGGTGCTCCGCGACCACGGGCGCGAGGCCCGTGGCGGGCCCGGGCGTGACGAGCGGGTCGCGACCCGGCGGGAGCGGCTCGCGCAGCACGACGTCGTCCGCGTCGACGACGAGACTCGAGCCGGGGCGGAGCAGCGGCGCGCCGAGGTTGACGTGGTAGAGCAGGGGGACGCCGACGGCGAGCTCCCCCACGTTGCGCACCACGTCCCGCACCTCGACCGCGGACGTCCCCGTCGATGCGAGGACCTCCCGCTCGACCACCAGACGGGGTCCGTCGAACGTGGTGTGCGCGACGACGCCACGGATGCTCACCTCGACGTCACCGTCGCGCGTGCGCCGCGACCAGTGCACGTCGGTCGCGGGGGTGAGGTGGTGGGTGCCGTGCTGGCCGGCGCCGTCCCGGGGCGGACCGATGTTGTCCGGGCCGCACGTCGCGAGCAGGCCCCCGAGGAACCGGGACTCCCAGCCGTGGCCCGGCCCAGGGTCGACGGGGTGCATCGAGCGCCACGCGAGGGGGGTCACGCCCCACCAGGTCGCACCGAGGTCCAGGCCCCTGTCCGGCAGCACCTCGAACGCGAGCCCGCCCGCGAGCCGGACGGCGATCGTGCGACGCCCGTCGGTGCGCGTGAGCTCCTCGACGCTCGCGAGCGCCTCGGGCAGCGCCACGCGCCCGTCCTCGAGCAGGTCGCCCCACCGGGCGCCGTCGTCCGCGACCACGGGACCGGTCACGACGAGGCCACCGGGGCGCCGTCCGCGGCGAGCGCGGCGAGGAACCCGCCGACGAACGTGTCCCCCAGACCGATCGTCGTCGGCGCGGGGACGCTGCTCAGGTCGAGCGCGGGGACGACAGTCGCGTCGGGCGTCGAGGCCCTCGACCTCGAAGGTCTCGCGGTCCGTCGCGGTGACCGTGACGCCCGGCCCGCGCAGGGCGCTCACCAGGCGCGAGGCGTCGGGTGAGACCACGCGCACGCCGGCCGGTCCCGCCGACGCGAGCAGCTCGTCGACGCTGCTCGCGGCGAGCAGGCGGCCCTGGCCGATGATCACCAGGTCGTCCGCGACGAGCGACAGCTCGCTCATCAGGTGCGACGACAGGAACACGGTGCGGCCCTCTCGCGCCAGCTCGCCGAGCAGCCCGCGGATCCACAGCACGCCGTCGGGGTCCAGGTCGTTGACGGGCTCGTCGAGCACGAGGACCCGCGGGTCCCCGAGCATCGCCGTCGCGACGCCGAGGCGCTGGCTCATGCCGAGCGAGAAGCCGCCCGCACGGCGGTGCGCGACAGCGCTCAGCCCCACCATCTCGAGCACCTCGTGCACCCCCGCGGTGGGCATCTGGTGGGTCTGGGCGACGGCGAGCAGGTGGCGGTACGCGGTGCGGCCCGGGTGCACGGCGCGGGCGTCGAGCATGACGCCCACGTGCCGTAGGGGATCGGGCAGGTCGCGGTAGAGCCGTCCGTCGAGGGTGATACGTCCGCCGGTGGGGCTGTCGAGGCCCACGAGCATCCGCATGGTCGTGGACTTGCCCGCGCCGTTGGGCCCGAGGAAGCCCGTGACGACGCCCGGGCGCACGGTGAAGGACAGGTCGTCGACGGCGGTCGTCCCGCCGTAGCGCTTGGTCAGGTGCTCTGCGGTGATCATGACGTCGACGCTAGGAACCGGCCGGCCGGCTGCGCGCCTGCCCCCGGTACCCACCTCGCGTACCGCCCGGTACCGCCGGCGCAGTACCGGAGTACCCACCCCGCCCGGCCGAGCTACGCGCCCACCCCATCTGCCCGACTACCAGCCCCCCGGCGAGGGCGCACTTCTGCAGCGACGCCGTACGTCCGCATGTACGGCCTCGCTGCAGATGTACGGCCTCGGCCGATCCGGCTGCGTCAGCGGGGTGCTTGGATCGACACCGTGGCGCGACGAGGACACCTGCATCACCTGGAGCTGTGGCGCGACGACGCGGCCGACGACGGCGGACCGTGGCCCTGGCTGCTGCGCTCGCTCGGGTACACGGTGAGCGACACGTGGGCCACCGGCCGCAGCTGGAGGCTCGAGGACGCGTACGTGGTGCTGGAGTCGGGCGAGGACCACGTGCGAGGTCCGGCCGACCGTCGCCGCACCGGGATGAACCACCTGGCCCTGCGGGCCGGGACGCGTGACGACGTCGACGCCCTCACCACCGAGGCCCCCGCACACGGCTGGCGACTGCTGTTCACCGACACGCACCCGTACGCCGGCGGCCCCCACCACTACGCGGCGTACCTCGAGGACGCTGCGGGCTTCGAGGTCGAGCTGGTCGCCGAGGACGACGTGCCACGAGGAGCCCCTTCCAGCGAAGCGTGAGGGCAACGGCTGAGGGCGTACTTCTGCGGCGACGGCGTACCTCCGGATGTACGCCGTCGCTGCAGATGTACGCCCTCGGCGGGACGAGGCGCGCCCGGGCCGCCTCATCCGGAAGTTGTGCCTCCTCGTCCCACGGGAGGAGCAGCGCCGCGACCAGGCTTCATCCAGCAGCAGGTGATGGCCGCCCCACCCCGATCCCTAGCGTCGCCGTCGGGTGCCCACCAGGGCGCCGACGACGAGCGAGGAGCAGTCATGATCGAGGTGGAGGCGCTGACCAAGCGCTACGGCAGCACGACAGCGGTGGACGGGCTGACGTTCACCGCTCGGCCCGGCACGGTGACCGGGTTCCTCGGGCCCAACGGCGCGGGCAAGTCGACCACCATGCGCGTCGTCGTCGGGCTGGAGCGCCCTACGTCCGGAGCCACGCGCGTCGCGGGGCGCAGCTATGCGGACCTCCCCGCCCCGCTGCATGCCGTCGGCGTGATGCTCGACGCGCGCTCGGTGCACCCGGGCCGCACCGCCTACAAGCACCTGCTGTCGATGGCGCAGACCCACGGCATCGGCAAGGCCCGCGTGCGGGAGGTCATCGCGCAGACCGGCCTCGAGCCCGCCGCGCACCGCCGGGCGGGCACGTTCTCGCTCGGCATGGGCCAGCGGCTCGGCATCGCGGGTGCCCTGCTGGGCGACCCGGCGACGCTCGTGCTCGACGAGCCCGTCAACGGCCTCGACCCCGACGGCGTGCTGTGGATCCGCCGCCTCGTGCGTGAGCTCGCGGCCGAGGGCCGCACGGTGCTGCTCTCGTCGCACCTGATGCACGAGCTCGCGCTGTGCGCGGACAGGGTGGTCATCATCGGCCGTGGGCGGTTGCTCGTAGACGCGTCGGTGCAGGAGGTCGTGGCCCGCTCCGAGCGCGCCGGCGCCGTGCGTGTGCGGACCACCGACCCTGAGCCGCTGGCCCGCGAGCTGCTCGCGATCGGCGCCCAGGTCAGCCCGCAGGACGCGGGTGTGCTCCAGGTGCGCGGCGCCACCGTGGACGACGTCGGCACCGCGGCCCGCCGGGCCGGCGTGACCGTGCTCGAGCTCGCCAGTGAGTCCGGCTCGCTCGAGGACGCCTACCTCCAGCTCACGGGCGACGCGGTCGAGTACCGCGCGGCCGACGCCGCGGGCGGTGCGCGATGAGCGCCGCGACGACGACGTCCCGGGCGACCCAGGCGGTCACGGCCGCCCGCCCCGGCCCCACGTTCGGCCGCCTGCTGGCCGCCGAGTGGACCAAGCTGACGTCGCTGCGCTCGCCGTGGTGGATCGCCGGGGTGACCCTGGTGGTGGCGTTCGCGATCACTTACCTGAGCGCCGAGGCGTCGTCGGTGAACCCGACGTTCTACCCGCTCGAGTCGCTGCCCACGGGCCTCCTCCTGGCCCAGGTGGGGCCCCTGGTGCTGGGTGCCCTGGTGGGTGCGGGTGAGTTCCGCACGGGCGCCTTCCGCACCACGTTCACGCTGGTCCCGCGGCGGTGGCCGGTGGTCGCGGCGCAGGCGCTCGTGCTCGTCGGGTTCACCCTCGTGCTCGGGGTGCTGACGACGGCGGCGTGCGCCGTGGGCGTGCTGCCCTCGGCGGCGTCACGCGACGTGCCCGTCGACCTGACCGAGGGCGACACCCCGGGGATCATGCTTGGGATGGTCCTGTTCGTCGTGGGGCTGACGCTGTTCGGCTACGCCCTCGGCGCGTTGATGCGGCGCACGGTGCCGGCCGTGGTGACGGCGTTGACCATCGTCCTGATCCTGCCCGTGGTGCTGCTGGTCGGCGGTGACCTGGTGAGTGGCCCGCCCGGGATGGCGCCCGCCGGCGAGATGCCCGCGGAGGCCGAGCTGACCGTGGTCGACACACTCGTGACGGTCTCGCCCGGTGGCGCCGCGCAGCTCCTGACCGTCCCGGCCTCCGAGGGCCCGATCGAGGGCTCGCCGGACCTGGGCCCCGTGGGCGGTGGCCTCGTGCTCGCCGGGTGGACCGGCCTGGTCCTCGGCGTCGCCGTCACGCGCCTGCGGACCCGGGACGTGCGGTGACCACGGCGACGCGAGGCCAGCCGACGTCCGCGCGCGCGGACCACCGCACGGCTCCCCGCACGCGTCCCACCGCGATGCGCGTGCTCCGTGCCGAGTGGACGAAGCTCACGAGCGTGCCGGCGCACCTGTGGCTCGCCCTGGGCACGGTGGCCGCCGCGGCGACGACGGCGTTCGGCCTGGGCATGTTCGTCGACGCCGCTGACGGTCGGTCCGGTGCGTGGGTCGTGACGTCGGGCTTCGTGCTCGCCCAGATCGGGTTCGTCGTGCTCGGCGGGCTGGTCGGGACGTCCGAGTACGTGACCGGCACGGCCCGGACCACCTTCACCGCTGTGCCCCGACGGCTCCCTGTGCTCGCGGCGCAGGTGCTGGTCACGCTCGTGGCGTCGCTCACGACGGCGGTGCTCGCCCTGGGCGCCTCGTACCTCGCGACCACGTGGGCGCGCGCGGCCGAGGCGCCGCCGCTCGACCTCGCGGTGCCGGGCACGGGCCGCGCACTGGCGGGCTTCGCACTCGCCGCGGCGGCCTACGCCCTGCTCGGGCTCGCGTTGGGGGCGCTGCTGCGGCACCCGGCCGCGGCGATCGTCGGCGGCCTGATGCTCACCCTCGTCGGGGACCAGATGCTCGCGACGAACCCTGGCCGGGTGACGGACACGATCCGGGCCTTCCTGCCGTCGGCGGGCTCGCGGCTGCTGCAGGACGACGCCGCGGTAGCGTCGCTCGACGCGGCGAGGCACGGCCCGGACCTGGGGACCTGGGGCGGCGGGGCCGTCGTCCTCGCCTGGGTGGTCCTGACGCTCGCCGCGGCCGCGTACCGGCTGAGGCGGCATGACGTCCGCTGAGGGGCCGACGCACGCGGCGCGGGCCGAGGAGAGCGCGTCCCGGGCGGTCGGGCGACCGGCGGCCGCGGTGGCCCAGCACGCCGGCGCACCCGGATGGGACAGTGGGCCCGTGGTGATCCGACGTCCGAGCGCGGCGCAGGTCGCCGCGTACGGCCCGTCCGGACGGCCCGAGGACGCGCCGCTCACCGAGGCCCAGGTGCGCGGCGGGAGCCCCGTCGCGCGCCTCGTGAACGCCCGGCCGTGGGTCATGGACCTCACGGTGGCCGTGCTGGTGGTGCTCGCCGGGCTGCTGGGCGCGGTCTTCGCGTGGGAGTCCGCCGTCGGCGCCCGGTATCTCGGCATGTACCCGCCGGACTCGCGCATCGAGGACGTGGTCGGCACCACCTGGGTGGTTGGCGTCCTCGGCGGCGGCGCGCTCCTGCTGCTGCGCCGGGCTCGACCCATCACCGTGACCGCGCTGCTCACGGTCGCGAGCGTGGCGTCGCTGCTCGTGGGCGGCGTGCTCGGCATCCTCGGCGTCTGTGTGGCGTGCGCGCTCTACAGCGTCGCGGCGGCGCGAGAACCGCGCGTCACCTGGTCGGTGTTCGGCGGGGTGCTGGTGGTGCTGACCCTGGCGCTGTGGCGGTGGGAGCACCTCGGGATCATCGAGCTGGTCTCGTGGTTCGGCGTGTCCACGAGCATGCCGTGGGACCCGGTGCGAGCCCTCGACGAGCCGACGTTCTCCCCGGCGTCGCGCACCACGTCCGTGCTGCTGCTGCTCGTCCTCCTGCTGCTGGGCCTGGCCGTTGGGTCCGCCGCGCGGTCCCGCCGGATGCACGCGGCGGAGCTCGTCGAGCGCTACCGGGCGCTGGCGCGCGAGCGCGACCAGAGCGCGGCCCTCGCGCGGGCGGCCGAGCGCGCCCACATCGCACGCGAGATGCACGACGTCGTCGCGCACAACGTCTCCGTGATGGTCACCCTCGCCGACGGCGCCGACGCCGCGTTCGACCGCGCGCCAGACCGCTCGCGCGACGCCGTCCGGCAGATCGCCAGCACCGGCCGTACCGCGCTGCTCGACATGCAGGGCGTGCTCGGCGCCCTCGGCCGGCCCGAGGACGACGGCGAGCACCGTGCCGCACCCACCGAGATCGACCTGCCCACGCTCGTCGAGCGCTTCCGCACCGCGGGGGTCCCGGTGCGCGCGACCGGCCTGGACACCGAGCTGCCGCGGGACACGACCGCGCGACTCGCCGTGCTGCGCATCCTGGGAGAGGCGCTCACCAACGTGCTGCGCCACGCGCCGGCCACGTCGCTCGTCGAGGTAGCCGTGCGGCGCGCGTCCGCAACCATCGAGATCGACGTGGTCGACGCCGGCAGCACAGGTCCCGGCGCGGGCACCGGCACCGGACGCGGCCTCATCGGCATGCGCGAGCGCGCGGACCTGCTGGGCGGGCACGTCACCGCAGGTCCACGAGCCGAGGGAGGCTGGCGGGTGCACGCGGTGCTGCCGTGGCCCGGCGACGAGGGGCAGGAACGATGACGACGGTGCTGCTGGTGGACGACCAGGCGCTCCAGCGCGTCGGGTTCCGGCTGGTCATCGAGTCGGAGCCGGACCTGGTGGTCGTGGGCGAGGCCGCCGACGGTCAGGTGGCCCTCGACCAGGTGGCGGCGCTGACGCCCGACGTCGTGCTGATGGACATCCGCATGCCGGGCGTGGACGGCATCGAGGCGACCCGTCGCATCGTCGCGACGCACCCCGGCTCGCGCGTGCTGGTCCTCACCACCTTCGACGTCGACGACCTCGCGTTCGCGGCCCTGCGGGCCGGGGCGAGCGGGTTCCTGCTCAAGTCGGCCCGTCCCGACGAGCTGGTGGACGCGATCCGCACCGTGGCCGCGGGCACCGCCGTCGTCGCCCCTCGCGTGCTGCGCCGCATGCTCGACCTCTTCGCGCCGCACCTGCCCACGGGCGGTGAGGCGGCGCCCGCCGACGACCGCGCGGACCCGCGCCTGGGCTCGCTGACCCCACGCGAGCTCGACGTGCTGCGGCTGATCGCCGGCGGCGCGTCGAACTCCGAGATCGCCGAGGAGCTCGTGGTCTCCGAGACCACGGTCAAGACGCACGTCGGCAACGTCTTCGCCAAGCTCGGCGCCCGCGACCGCGTGCAGGCCGTGATCATCGCCTACGAGTGCGGCCTGGCCCCCGGCGGCGTCAGCCCACCTGGGTCGGCGCGCCCCTGACCGCCCGCCCGGCCCCGGCTCCCAGCCCTCCGGCCAGCGAGGCCGCACATCCGCACCGGGGCCGTACAAGCAGATGTACGGCCCCGCTGCAGAGGTACGGCCTCGGCGCCGGGAGTCAGGCGGTGGTGACCTCGCGGTAGTGCTCGACCGTGGGGAACGGGTCGTAGAAGTGGTGCAGCAGGCGCTTCCACTCCTGGTACTCCGGCGAGGCGCGGAAGCCCTCGGTGTGCGCCTCGAGCGTGTCCCACCGGACCAGCAGCAGGTACGTCCCCGGCCGCTCGACGCAGCGCGACAGCGTGAGGTGCCCGAACCCGGGCATCGCCGCGATGATCGCCTTGGCCTGGCTGAAGGCCGCCTCGAACGCGTCGGCCTGCCCGGGCCGGACGTCGAGGACGGCGTGCTCGAGGATCATGCGCCCATCCTGGCGGAGGGGGGCGCGCTGGTGGGCCGCAGCTCGTCAGCCGGCCTGGCCTAGCGCGTCGCGGCCCCCGCCGCTCGGTAGACCCTCGCCTCCCACGGTGCCAGCGTCGCCGTCGGCCCCGGCTCGACGTAGTTGGCCAGGACCATGTCCCCTGGCCCGGCACCTGCCTCCAGGACCTCCTCGGGCACGTCCTCCGGCGCACCGCTGAGGTTCGCCACCACGGTCAAGGTCTCGTCGTCGAGGCGGCGGACGAACGCGTACACCGTCGGGTGATCCGCCACCAGCATCGTGAAGTCGCCGTCGACCACCACGGGAAGGGTGTGCCGCAGCTCGATGAGGCGGCGGTAGTGGTGGAAGACGGAGGCCTCGTCGTCGTACTGCGCCGCCGCGTTGAGCCAGGCGTGGTTGGGGTTGACCTCGAGCCAGGGCTCACCGGTGGTGAACCCCGCGTGCGGAGAGCCGTCCCACTGCATCGGCGTGCGCGCATGATCCCGGCCCATGGCGAGCAGCCCGCGCCACACGACGTCCGGGTCCTGGCCGAGGGCGACGGCCGTGGCGTGGTGGCGCACCGCCTCGACGTCACGCATCGACGCGATCGACGCGAACGGCGCGTTCGTCATCCCCAGCTCCTCCCCCTGGTACACGAACGGCGTGCCGCGGTGCAGGTGCAGCACCGTGGCGAGCGCGGTCGCGGACTCGCGCCACCACCGCTGCGCGTCCCCGAAGCGCGAGACGGCGCGCGGCTGGTCGTGGTTGCACAGGTAGAGGCTGTTCCAGCCGCGGTCGGCCAGCCCCGCCTGCCACCGCCCGAGCGAGGCCTTGAGGTCGCGGAGGTCGAGCGGCACGGGATCGAACTTGCCCGCGGGCCCGTGGTCGAGCGACACGTGCTCGAACTGGAACACCATCGACAGCTCGCGTCTTGCCGGGTCGGTGAACCTCGCCGCCTCCTCGACCGTGACCCCCGGCATCTCCCCGACCGTCAGCAGCTCCGCGCCGCGTCCCTCGAAGACCTCCCGGTGCATCTCCTGGAGGAACTCGTGCACCCGGGGGCCGGTGCCGTAGTGCTCGAACCCGTCCCCCAGCGCCCCGCGACCGTTCGGCGGGCCGTCCGGTAGCGCCGGGTCCTTCGAGATCAGGTTGATCACGTCCATGCGGAAGCCGTCGACCCCTCGGTCGAGCCACCACCGCATCACGGCGTGCACCTCGCGGCGCACCTCGGGGTTCTCCCAGTTCAGGTCCGGCTGCTTGGCGTGGAACAGGTGCAGGTAGTACTCCCCCGTCGCCTCGTCGAGGGTCCACGTCGGTCCCGAGAAGAAGGACTCCCAGTTCGTCGGCTCCGCACCGGGCTCCCCGACCGCGAGGCCGGGCCGGGGCGGGCGCCACCAGTACCAGCCGCGCTTGGGGCTGTCCCGCGACGAGCGTGACTCCACGAACCACGGGTGCTCGTCGCTGGTGTGGTTGACCACGAGGTCGAGGATCACGCGGATGCCGTGGCCGTGGGCCTGCGCGAGCATCTCGTCGAAGTCCGCGAGCGTGCCGAGGGCCGGGTCGACGGCCCGGTAGTCGCTGATGTCGTAGCCGTTGTCCGAGCCGGGCGACGGGTAGATCGGCGACAGCCAGACGACGTCGACCCCGAGGCGCGCGAGGTGACCGAGCCGTGACGTGAGACCACGGAGATCACCCACGCCGTCGCCGTCCGAGTCGGCGAAGCTGCGGGGGTAGACCTGGTAGACCACCGCCGAGCGCCACCAGGAGCGCGTCGAGGGGTCCGGGGTCAGGGGCGTCAGGCTGGAAGCAGGGCTCGTCGTCATCTCGTTCCTCGGTCGTGTGGTGCGGGCCGGCCCACCTGCCGGCCCGCACCACGGTCGGATCAGAAGGGCAGGCTCCAGCGCTGGCTGACGCCGCCGTGGCAGTCCCACAGGTGCAGCCGGGTGCCGTTCGCGCTCAGCCCCTGCACCACGTCGAGGCAGCGCCCGGACGCGGGGTTGCGGTACTGCCCGTCGGGGGTGTGCTCCCACTGCTGGGACGCCCCGGTGTGGCAGCTCCACAGGTGGACCAGGGTCCCGTTGGCCGTCCCGCCACCCTCGAGGTCGAGGCACGTGCCGAGGACGGTGAGGCGCCCGGCGTCACGGTCCCACTGCATGGCGGGCACACCCGCGCAGTCCCAGAGCTGTACCGCCGTCCCGTCCGCAGCGCTGCCGCCGGCGGCGTCGAGGCACTTGCCGGCGTAGCCGACCACGTTGCCCGGGGACGTCGTGTCGGCGCTGCGGTCCAGGTAGACGAAGCTCCAGGCGTCGAGCTCCGGCACCGTGAACGAGACGAACCGCCCCCCGGCGTCCTTCCCGACGGTGAACGGCAGCGTCGCGCTCACGCCGTTGTCCCGGTCCGGGCTGGCCACCCGCACGGCGCGTGGAGCCACGCCGTCGTCGAGGTAGTACGTCACCGGGACGTCGGTCTGCGTCGGGATGGGGTTCTTGGGGCCCTCCCGCCAGGTGCCGCTGTTCCCCAGCAGGTTGACGAGGTGGACGACGTCGTGCGACGACGTGCGCATCGCCGAGGCCCACACGGTGCCGCCGGTGCCGTCGTCGCTCGCCGGGCGCCCCGCGACCTCGACCGCGTTGTCCGAGGACTCCAGCGTCGGGCCGAAGAGGACGTTCTCGTACGCCGTGATCACGTCGTAGTACGTCTTCTGCCACACCGCGAGCTCGACCGACATCTGCTTCGAGTGGTCGAGGAAGTACGGCGCCGAGAGCATCTGGTCGCCCTGGCCCATCTCGATGTGCGTGGCACCCGACGCCGCGAAGGCGGCGTTCGCGAGCTTCGCCGACGTCGTGTCGAAGGTCCCCAGGGTGATGCTGTCGAGGTTGATGTAGCCGGTGTCGTCGGGCTCCACGGAGACCGTGACCGTGTGCGTGCCCGCCTCCATGTACGCGGCGAACCCGCCGTCCACACGCCAGTCGTCCCAGCCCGAGCCGCTCTGCAGCCGCCAGCGGCCCACCTCGACGCCGTCCACGCTCACCGTGCGCATGGCGACCTGCGGCGTCCCGTTGGCATATCGCGCCACGAGGCCGTACCTGCGCGACTCCGGGACGGTCACGGTCACCGTCACCTCGTCACCCGTGGCACCGAACTGGTCGACGAAGCCGCTGCCGGTGAAGCCCGCGTGGTCGGAGTCCACCGCGGCGTCTCCGCCGAGCACGCCGTCCTCCGCCTCGGCCCGCAGCCCCGTGTTGGAGTGATTGTTGACGTAGGCGGCGACCACCGCGGGCTTGCCCCCCGACGCGTCGCGCTGGGCGTCCAGGTACTGCTGGACCTGCGCGTACGTCTCGTGGTTCTCCCACAGCTCGGTGTAGAGGTAGTCGCTGCGCGACGCGGCGAGCGCCTCGCCGCCGAACCCGTCGACGGCGTTGAAGCCCACGACCGGACCCTTCGTCCCGCTCGTGACCGCCGCGGTGGTGTCCACGAGCGCCGCGAACGCGCCGGGCAGGTCCACGCGCTGCCCGGAGACGTCCTGCATGCCGCCGTCCGTCTCACCACCGGGCACGCTGCGTCCCCAGTTGCCGAGCTGGTCCAGGTGGGTCCCGTCGAAGCCCATCGTGGTGACCTGGTCCAGGTACTCCGCCGTGATGTGGTCCCGCCAGCCGGGGTCGGCCGGGTTCATGAGGTGCAGCACGGTGTCCGGCCGGTCCTGGATCATCTGGAAGCTCCAGTCGGCCCCGGTGTCGGCGTACTGCAGGCGCCACGCCGGGTCCACGCCGTGGGCCTCGAAGCCCTCGAGCGCCGCGTAGCTCATGGTGTACGGCAGCGCCGCGACGCCCCGCTGGTTGGCGTCGGCGATGTAGTCCTGCACCGTCTGCGGAGCGATGACGTCGTCGTTCCACGCCGTCCAGGTGCTCACCGGGTCACCGGCGGCGTCCCGCTCGATCGGCTTCTCGTGCCGCCACATCCAGTCGTAGAACTGCAGCGCGTTGAGGTGGTACCGGCGCACCAGGGTGTCCAGCTCCTCGGCTCGCTCCGCGGCCGTCACGTCGGGCCCGTAGTCGTGCAGGTAGCCCATGCGCGGGAACACGGTCCAGTCGCTCGACACGTCGATCGCCGTCGTCGTCGCGTCACCACCGGCCTCGACCTCCACCAGGTAGCCGGTGAAGTCGGTGCTCGGCGGCGTGACCCTCCACGTCGCGGTGGTCGTCCCGCCCGCGGGCACGGACGCGTTCACGCTCCCGGTCTGCACGACCTCGCCGAGGTGGCTCAGCGTGAACGACACCGCACCGCTCCAGCCGTCGTCGTCGCTGAGCACGGCGTCCACCTGCGCCGGCTGGCCCGGCTCGTACCGGGCGAGGTCGACGTACGCCTCGACGACGTCGACCTCGCCGTCCGCGGCGGCGGCCGCCGACGGCGCCGTCACCGTCGCGACCCCGACCGCCGTCACGGCGGTGGCGACCGCGATCGCGCGGCCCGTCCTGTGCTTCCGTCTCATGTCACTCCCTCGTGTCATGACCTGCCGCGGTCGGGCGGTCCCGCGGGTTCGCGGGGCCGGAGTCTCACCAGTCGACGACGACGACCTGCCAGACGTGCGGCTCGGGCAGCTCGGCGACGGCGACGTCGCCGTCCGCGCGCACGGCCACGTCCACCAGACGCGCCGAGCGGTCCGGGTCCGCGACCCGGACACGGGGCAGGGTGGCGCCCACCCGGCGCACGCGCAGCACCCCGGACCCCACGGCCGCCGGAGGCCGCTTGGGGCCGTCCCAGAGCGTGTCGTCCTGCCCCGCGAGGTTGACGAGGTGCAGCACCAGGCGACCGTCGACCTCGGTCGCGCGTGTCCACACGGCACCCGGTTCGGGCATGGTCGAGGCGCGCACGTCGCCGTGCGTGACCTCGACGGTCTCGTTGTACGCACCGAGCCAGGCGCCGGTGACGTCCGTGACGCCCGGCGCCATGAGGATCTCGTCGTGCTCGACGAGGAAGTCGTACCAGCGGCGCAGCATCTGGGCCGTCGTCGGCTCCACGGGGTGGTTCCGCACGTAGTAGGGGTCGACGAGCACCCGGTCGTCCTCACCCGCCAGGAGCTGTGTCGCCCCGTGCGAGTACAGGGTGGCCATGGTCAGCGCCGTCGCGACGTCGGCCTCGGTCGCGGGCGCGGCGCTGTAGACGTGCTGGTACGCGGCGATCGCCACGGGCTTGCCCTGGCCCTCGTGGCGGGCCCGCGTCACGACCCTCGCCAGGTCGCCCAGCGTGACGTGCGGCTCCCACACCTCGATGTAGACGGCGTCCTGCGGCGCGGACGCCGTGCGCCAGGTCGGGAAGTCGTTGACGTTGTTGAAGACCAGTCGCGCCGTCGGCAGCGCTGCCCGGAGGCCGTCGAGCATCCCGACGAAGGACTCCGCGACGTCCACGCGCGTGCCGTCGCGCCGGACGGCGAGCCGCGGGTACCCGTACTGGTCGAGGTGGAACCCGTCGAAGCCCACCTGCTCGACGGACGCCGCGAGGTCCGTCGACAGGTGCTCGAGCCACCCGGCGTCCACCGGGTCGACGAGGAAGAGGAAGTCACCGAGCGCCCACGGCGTCCCGTCGCTGTGGACCAGGGCCGCGTGCTCCCAGGTCGGCCACTCCTCGGGCCCCACGGCGTACACCGCGGCATAGCCGAGGGCGTCGGCCCCTGCCCCCTGCACCGCGGCGACCAGCCGCCGCACGGTCGCCAGCGAGATCGGCTGGTCGAGTGCGTCGCGGTACTCCTCGCCGCCGCCCACCAGGTCTGCGTGGCGGTAGGCCCAGTCGTAGAACTGGACGCCGGTGAGGTGGAGCCGCCGCACCGTGTCGGCGAGTCCCGTCGGGTCACGGTCCGGCCGGTACGACGCCACGAAGCCGTAGCGCAGGCGGGCCCGCGGGTCGGCGGTCACCTCGACGGCCGTCCGTGCGACCCCGTCACCGCAGCGCAGCTCGACCCCGTACCCACCGGCGGGCAGCGCCCCCAGGTCGATGCGTCCGGTGGGCGGTACCTCGCGGCGCAGCACCTCCTCCCCCAGGTGGTGCACGGTCACGGTGCCAGGCCTGGTCATGCCCCGTACCTCGACGACGACGGCGTCGTCGGGCACGGTGGTGGAGCGCTCGGGCAGGAGCTCCAGCGCGAGCTCGGGCAGGTTCACGGCTGCGGTCCTCCGGTGGTCGTGGGGCCGTACGCGGGCATGCGGCGGCCGGGGTGGGTCGGGCGTGCGGTGTCGGTGCGGCGTTCAGCCCTTGAGAGCGCCGCTGGTCAGTCCCGAGACGATGTGGCGCTGGAAGAGGACGTAGACCACGACCACCGGCAGCACCGCGATCACCGACGCGGCGAAGACCAGTCCCCAGCTCGTCCCGTGCTGCCCCCGGAACAGGGCGATGCCGATGGGCAAGGTCCGGTTCGAGACGTCGTTGATCACGGTCAGGGCCCAGACGAACTCGTCCCAGCTGCCGAGGAACACGAAGATCCCGGTGGTCGCGAGCGCGGGCTTCGACAACGGGAGGGCCAGGTTCCAGTAGCGACGCCACGCACCGGCGCCGTCGATGAGCATCGCCTCGTCGAGCTCTCTCGGGATGCGCTCGAAGAACGCACGCAGCAGGAACGTCGTGAAGGCGAGCTGGGTGCCGACGTAGAACGGCACGAGGCCGGGAAGCGAGTCGATCAGCCCGAGGTCCTTCGCGAGGAGGAACTGCGGGATGATCAGGAGCATCGTCGGGATGGTCAGCCCGAGGACGACGGTCGCGAACAGCACGCCCCTGCCGGGGTAGCGGAACCTCGCGAAGCTGTAGGCCATCATCGACGCGAGCAGGACCGTGCACACCGTCGTCGCCAGCGCGACGCTCGCCGAGTTCAGGAAGTACCGCCCGAAGTTGTTCGCGCCCCACGCGGTCGCGTAGTTGGCGAGGGTCGGGTCCGCGGGGACGAGGGTCGGCGGGTACTCGAGCAGGAGGGTGCGCGGCTTGAGCGACGTCGAGACCATGTAGACGAACGGCAGCGCCAGCACCGCGGCGGCGAGGACGAGTGCGCCGTAGCGAGCCGCCGTGACGGTCCAGCGGCGCCTCGTGGAGCCCGTGATCATCCGTCCACCTCCGATGCCTTGCGGCGGGTGATGCCGTACTGCAGCGCTGCGAGCGCGAGCACGACGAGCGTGAGCAGGAACGAGATCGCCGAGCCGTACCCGAAGTCGAGGAACGTGAAGGCCTGGCGGTACATGTACGTCAGCGGGACCTGCGTCTGGTCCAGCGGCCCGCCCCCGGTCATCAGCAGCACGGAGATGAAGACGTTGAAGCTTCCGATGACGAGCAGGATCAGGACCGTCGAGAGCGTCCCGCGGATGAAGGGCAGCGACACGTAGCGGAAGCGCCGCATCGCACCTGCGCCGTCCAGCGCGGCAGCCTCGTGCAGCTCACGCGGGACCCCGGTCAACGCCGCCAGGAAGATGATCATCGACCACCCGACGCCCTTCCAGATGCCCAGCACGGAGATCGCCACCAGCGCCGGCCAGCGTTCGCCCAACCAGGCGACGTCACCGTCGAACAGGCCCGTGACGTCGACGAGCAGCCAGTTGACGACCCCGCGGTCGGTCGCGAAGAGGTACTGGAAGAGCAGCGAGACGACGACCCAGCTCGTGACCACAGGGAGGTAGAAGAGCACGCGGAACAGGGTGCGACCCGGCAGCTTGGCATCGAGCAGGACGGCGAGGAGGAGGCCGATGACCACCTGCGCCGGGACGGTGGCGACCATGTAGAACCCGGCGTTGACGAACGACCTCAGGAGCACGGGGTCCTCGAGCGCGCGGGCGTAGTTCTCCAGCCCGACCCAGGGGCTCGGCGCCCCGGGCGTGATCGCGTAGTCGCGCAGGCTGATGAGCAGCGCCTGCACGGCCGGGTAGAGCATGATCAGCGCGTAGACCGCGAACCCCGGCAGCGCGAAGGCGTACCCGGCGACGGCGGCACGCCTCCGCGCGGCGGACCCGGGTGCGCCCCGGGTCCGCCGGCGGCCCACGGCCCTCCCCGGCGCCACGGTGGGCGGACGGGACGGCGTGGTGGTGGTGGTCATGGCGTCGGTCAGCCGGCGTACTGGGCGAGCAGCCCGTCGATCTCGGTGGCCGCGTCACCCAGCGCCTGCTCGGCGGTCTTCTCCCCGCGGAGCGCGAGCTGGACCTCGCGCGACAGGACCTCCTCCACACGCGGCCACGCCGGTGTGGGCGGGCGGGGACGGGCGTTCTCGACCTGCTCGACGAAGGGGGCGTAGTAGGGCTGGACCTCCGGGAGCTGCTCGGCCAGAGAGCTGAGCACGGGCATCTGCCCGACGGCCGCGAGCTCGAGCTGGACGTCCTCGGAGAGCAGGAACCGGAGGAACTCGGCCGCCGCGGCCTTGTTCTCGGAGGCCTGCGTCAGGACGATCGACTCACCGCCGACGACGGAGACGCTGCCCCCGTCGCCTGCCGGCACCGGCGCGGTCATGAGGTCGAAGTCGGGGTACTGGCTCTCGAAGATCGGGAACATCCAGGGCCCGTCCAGGATGGTCGCGTACTCGCCCGCGGGCAGGCCGTCCGAGGTCTGGGTCCCGCCCTCGGCCCCCAGCATGAGATCGGGGATCGCACCCTGCTCGTAGAGGTCAACGAGGAGCTCGACGCCCGCGACGGACTCCGGGCTGTCCAGGTGGCCGGTGGCCGTGGTCACGTCGGCGTCGGTGATGTCCCCGCCTGCGCTCCAGATCCACGGCAGCACGTTCCAGCCGCTCGTCCCGTTGTCGGCGAAGAGGTAGCGCCCGTCGTCGGCGAAGGCCGACGCCATCTCGCGCATGTCCGCGAACGTCTCGGGCGGCCCGTCGACCCCGGCCGCGTCGAGCGCCTCCTGGTTGTACATGAGCACGCGGGTGTTCGTGTCGAGCGGCAGGCCGTAGTAGCTGCCCTGCCACAGGTTCGTCTCGAGCGGCCCCTCGTACATCTGGTCCGCGTACTCCTGGAAGTCCGGCATCTCCTCGTCCAGGGGCACCAGCACGCCGAGGTCGGCCAGCTCGGGCACCCAGATGATGTCCGAGCGCACGAGGTCCGGCAGGGCGTCACCGGCCACTGCGGTCACCAGCTTCTGGTGGAGGTCGTCGTAGGGGACGGGCACGGACTCCACGGTGACGTCGGGGTGCTCCTCCTCGAACGCAGGGATGATGCTGTCCTCGAGCGTGCGTACCTCGGGAGAGTCGGCGCTGTACGCGTGCCAGAAGGTCACGGTCCCGCTGAGCTCGCCGGCACCCGCCTCGGCGATGGGCTCACCACCGCTCCCCGAGCCGTCGGCCTCACCCCCGCACGCGCTGAGCCCCAGCGCGAGCACGGCGACACCGGCTCCCCACGCTGCCCTGCTGCTTCTCATCCCAGCCTCCTGTGACATCGTCGTCGCACGGCCGGGCAGCGGTCAGCCGCCCGGACTCTGTGGGTTTTCTTCGTTGCGACACTAACGCAAGGTCGTGGCAACCTGTCAACAGGCCGTCGGCCTGGTTTTCTTCGGAGCGAAACTCTGGATAACGGTTCCGTTACGACACTATGCTGTCGCCGTGAGCTCAGACACGGACCAGGCGACGACGCCTTCGCCCTGGCGCACCCTCTCGCCGACGGCGCGCAGGGTCGCCCTCGAGGTGCTGCTCCACGGGCCCCTGGCGCGCACCGAGCTGGCCCAGCGCCTCGAGCTCTCGACGCCCAGCCTGACCCGCCTCAGCAAACCGCTGCTCGACATGGGCCTGCTGCGTGAGTCCGAGGACACCGCGGCGCGCAACGGCGGCCGACCACTTCAGCCGCTCGACCTCGACCCCGACGTCCAGCACTTCGTCGGGGTGAAGCTCACGGGCTCGCACGCCCACGGCGTCCTGACGGACCTGCGCGCCGGGATCAAGACGGCGATGGACCTACCCCTGCACGAGCACGCCCCCGATCGGGTCGTCGACGCGCTCACCGCTCTCGTGACCCGGCTCACCGCCGGACGAGCCGGGCCCGCCGCGATCGGCGTCGGCCTCGGCGGGGTGGTCCGCGACAACGCGCACGTGCTGCGCGCGCCCTTCCTCAACTGGGGCGCGGTCGACCTGGCGGACCTGATCGAGCAGCAGATCGGCATCCCGGCCGTCATCTCGAACGACCTCGACGCCCTGACCGAGGCCGAGCGGTGGTTCGGCGCCGGTCGGGACGTGGACGACTTCGCCGTCGTCACCATAGGCGCCGGCGTCGGGCTCGGCGTCGTCGTGCACGACGCCCTCGTCACCGGACCGGACTCCGGCCTCGGGCTCCTCGGGCACTTCCCGCTCGACCCCCTCGGTCCCGCGTGTCCCGAGGGCCACCGCGGGTGCTCGAACGCCCTGCTCACCACCGACGCCATCCGCGTCCACGCCTCCCTCGCGCTAGGACGTGCGCTCACGTACGACGAGGTGCTCGACCTCGCGGCGGACGGCGACCCGGCAGCCGACCAGATCATCGGGAACTCGGCGCACGCGCTCGGCGCGCTCGTGGCCGCGGTGGCCAACATCGTGCAGCCCCGCCGCATCATCCTGACCGGTGAGGGCATCCGGCTCGCCGTCGTCGGCCGGGAGCGCCTGGACGCGGGCATCGCGAGCAACCGCCTCCCCGAGGCGTCGCCGCTCGATGTCTCGGTGCTCGAGGACGACCCGACGATCTGGGCGCGTGGCGCCGCCGCCGTCGCGATCCAGGAGACCGTCCTCGCACGGGGGCGTCAGGCGTCCTGACCTGCCGCCGGCGCCAGCGCGCCCGCCCCCGTCAGGCGTCGACAGCTGCCACCGGCACCGGGCCTGTGGTGGCGCGGAGGGTGAGCGACGTCGCGAGCTCGACGTGCCGGGACGCGGGCTCGGTGCCTGCCGCCATGGCGAGCACGGTCTGCACGGCCATGCGCCCCATGCCGTCGAGGTGCTGGTGGACGCTCGTGAGCGGTGGCGTGGTCCAGGCGGCCTGCGGGGTGTCGTCGAAGCCGACGATGCTCAGGTGATCGGGCACCCCCTGCGGGGCGCCTTCACGGCCGACCACGCGCCGGTGGTGTCCGGCGTGCTGGCCGTGGCCCTTCCCCTGCTGGTGGTGTTCGCCGTCCTCGGCAAGCAGCTCGTGGCGGGCGTGATGGCCGGCGCGGTCAAGGGTTGACCGGAAGCCGTCACGGGCACGGGCCCGACGACGCGTGCTCGCGCCCCGCACTGCGCCCGCGCCGAGTTCGTCCTGCCGCACCGAGTTCGCACAGCCGGGAGTGCGAACTCGGTGCGCGAGTGCGAACTCGGCGAGAGCCCGGCCCCGCACACCGGGACGGGTAGCCTGCCCGCGAGAGGAGTCCCCGTGGCAGTCACGATGCAGGACGTCGCCCGGCGCGCCGGGGTGTCGGCGAAGACCGTGTCGAACGTGGTCAACGGCTACCCGTACATCCGCCCCGAGACCCGCGACCGCGTGCTCGCGGCGATCGCCGACCTCGGCTACCGGATGAACACGTCCGCCCGGAGCCTGCGCACGGGACGGAGCGGCCTCATCGCGCTCGCGGTGCCGGAGCTGAGCGTGCCGTACTTCGCCGAGCTCGCGAGCCAGGTCATCACCGCGGCGGAGGAGCGCGGGCTCACCGTGATCATCGAGCAGCACGGCGGGCGCCGGGACCTCGAGCTCGACGTGCTCACGGGCGAGCGGCGCACGCTCACCGACGGCCTGATCTACAGCCCTCTCGCGCTGGGACCGGGTGACGAGGCGCTGCTCGACGTGCCCTACCCGCTCGTCCTGCTCGGCGAGCGCATCTTCCACCCCGGCATCGACCACGTGACCATGCAGAACACCGCAGCGGCGAGGCTCGCCACCGAGCACCTGCTGGCACAGGGCCGACGACGGGTCGTCGCGCTGGGCCCCAACCCGGAGCAGGACGTCGGCTCGGCACCTCTCCGCTTCCGCGGGTACCGGGAGGCGCTCGACGCGGCCGGCATCGCACCCGACCCCTCGCTCGAGGTCCCGACCAACCGGGCCTGGACGCATGCGACGGGGGCGCGCACCATCGGCCGGCTCGTCGACGACGGCGTGCGGTTCGACGCCGTGGTCGGCTTCAACGACTCGCTCGCGCTCGGCGCGATGCACGAGCTCCAGGTGCGCGGGTTCCGCGTGCCCGACGACGTCGCCGTGGTGGGCTTCGACGCCATCGACGAGGGGCGCTACTCCAACCCGACCCTCACGACGATCGACCCGGGGCGCGCCGAGATCCCGCGTGAGGCGGTCCGGATGATCGACGAGCGCAAGCGCGGCGTCGCGGGCGAGCCCACGCGCATCGCCCCCGAGTTCCGCCTGGTGCCCGGGGGCTCGACCGGTGCCGACGAGCGCGTGGACACGGCGGTCGCGACCGCCTGACGGGCCCCGAGGCGCCCGCGAGCGGGATCCGCGTCTCGGGGTCAGACTCGGTCGTGACGGCCCGCACTCGCCTCGGCCGGGTCCTGCATCGATGAGGTAACGAACCTTGACCGCCGCTCTTCATCGATGAAGACTCGCGGCAAGCGTAGGGACGCGACCCCGGGCGACGGCGCGCGGGCTCGGATCAAGGAGGATTCGGATGCGGACGACTCGACGAGCGGGACGGCGCACGGCCGGCCTCGCCCTTGTCCTCGGCGCGGCGACGGTGCTCGCCGCGTGCGGCAGCGGCGACGGAGGCGACGGGGGCGGTGACGGCGGCGGGGGCAGCGCAGCCGGCTCCTGCACCAACACGATCGTCAACGAGGATGCGCCCGTGGTGACCGTCTGGGCCTGGTACCCGGCGATGGAGCAGGTCGTGGACCTGTTCAACGAGACCCACGACGACGTCCAGGTCTGCTGGACCAACGCGGGCCAGGGCGGCGACGCCTACCAGGCGTTCAGCACTGCGCTCGAGGCGGGCTCGGGCGCCCCGGACGTGATGATGATCGAGGCCGAGTTCCTCGGGCAGTACACGATCCGCGACGCGCTGGTGGACATCGGCCCGCTGGGCGCGGCCGAGGTGGCCGACGACTACACCGAGGGCGCGTGGTCCGACGTGAGCACCGGCGACGAGGTCTACGCCATCCCCGTCGACGGCGGACCCATGGGCTTCCTCTACCGCCAGGACATCTTCGACGAGTACGGCGTCGCGGTGCCCACCACGTGGGAGGAGTTCGCGGACGCCGCGCAGGCGCTCAAGGACGCCGGGTACGAGGGCTACATCGCCAACTTCCCGCCGAACTGGTGGGCCTTCACGCAGGCGATGGCTGCGCAGAAGGGCTGGGCGCCGTTCGAGTACGAGGCGGGCAGCACCGACCTCCGCATCGACATGAACAGCCCCGAGGCCGTCGAGGTGCTCGCCTTCTGGAACGAGCTCGTCCAGAACGACCTGGTCGCCACCGACGAGGCGTTCACGGCGGACTACAACGCGAGCCTCGTCGACGGCACGTACGCCTCGTACGTCGCCGCCGCGTGGGGCCCGGGCTACCTCGCGGGGCTGTCCGACGCCGACGCGGACGCCGTCTGGCGCGCCGCGCCCCTTCCCCAGTGGGAGGGCGAGGAGCCGCGCTCGGTCAACATCGGTGGCTCGACGTTCGCCGTCTCGGAGCAGGCGGAGAACCCGGAGCTCGCGGCCCAGGTCGCGATCGAGATCTTCGGTACCGAGGAGGCCTGGAAGATCGGCATCGAGGAGGCCGCGCTGTTCCCGCTGTGGCGTCCGATCCTCGAGTCGGACTACTTCCGTGACCTCGAGTACCCGTTCTTCGACGGCCAGCAGATCAACAACGACGTGTTCCTCGAGGCCGCCGCAGGGTACGAGGGCTTCGCGACGCCGCCCTTCCTGACCTACGTCTACGACCAGGGCACGCAGCAGCTCACGGCCATGGTCGAGGGCAGCGTCGACGCCGCGACCGTGATGGCGAACATGCAGGACGACGTCGCGGGCTACGCGGAGGCGCAGGGCTTCGACGTCTCGCAGTGACCTGAGGACCGCCCGGACCGGACGCACGCCGTCCGGTCCGGGCGGCCGGCGTCCCCGAGGAGGGCGGACAGACATGGCGACGACGACGTCGACCGAGGTGAGCAGGGCAGGCACGGCCACGCGTGCGCCGCGACGGCCACGGGCGGGACGGATCGAGCGGAACCGGCAGCGCTGGGGCTGGTTCTTCCTCGCCCCGTTCGCGGCCGTGTTCCTTGTGCTGCTCGTGGCGCCGCTGGCCTACGCGTTCTGGATGAGCCTGCGCACGGACACCCTGGCGGCCGGCGAGTCCTTCACCGGCCTGGCGAACTATCAGCGGGCCTTCACGGACCCGCTGTTCCTCGGCGGCCTCGGGCGCGTCGGGCTGTTCGTCGCCGTGATGGTGCCGATCCAGCTCGGCGTCGCGCTCGTCGCGGCGCTCGTCCTGGACACGCTCGCCACCCGGCTGTCGCGGTTCTCACGACTGATGATCTTCGTCCCGTACGCGGTGCCGGGGATGATCGGTGCGCTGATGTGGGGGTTCCTCTACAGCCCGCGGTTCGGGCCGGCGACGGACATCTTCGGGCTGTTCGGCGCGACCCCGCCCGGGTTCCTCGCGCCGGGCACGGTGTTCTACAGCCTCGTGAACATCGTGACGTGGCAGTGGGCCGGCTACTACATGATCATCATCTACGCGGCGCTCCGGGGCATCGACCCGGCCGTCTACGAGGCGGCCCGGATCGACGGAGCGAGCGGCTTCCAGATCGCCACACGCATCAAGGTGCCGATGATCTCCGCCGCGCTGGTCATGGTCGTGATCTTCGCGCTCATCGGGACGCTGCAGTTCTTCACCGAGCCCTCGATTCTGCGCAACGTCGCCGCGGGCGCCATCCCGGTGCACTACACGCCCAACATGTACGCGCACGGGCTCGCGTTCTCCTACCAGCAGTTCAACTACGCGTCGACCATCTCCTTCGCCCTGGGCGTGATCGTCTTCGCGTTCTCGTACCTGTTCCTGTTCCTGACCCGCAAGCGGAGCGGACTGAACTCATGAGCCTCCAGACGACCGGTGGCGCCGCCGGCGCCCCGCCCACCGACCGCACCGCCCGTCGGCGCCCTCGTCGGGACCGCGGGACGGACCACGCCGCACGTGGGCCGCACAGCTCGCGCGTCGGGTCCCACCTGTTCCTGCTCGCGCTCGTCCTGTACTTCGTCACCCCGCTGTGGTGGCTCGTCGTCGGAGCCACCAAGTCCAACTCGGGCCTGTTCGCGAGCAGCAGCAGCCCGCTGTGGTTCGCCGACGACTTCTCGTTCGTCGAGAACGTGCAACAGCTGTGGACCTACCAGGGCGGCATCTACTTCACCTGGCTCGGCAACTCGTTCCTCTACGCGCTCGCCGCGGGCGTGGGCGCGACGGTGCTCGCGCTGCTGGCCGGGTACGGCTTCGCGAAGTACCGCTTCCGCGGCCGCAACGCCGCGTTCGCGCTGCTGCTCGGCAGCGTCATGGTGCCGCTCACGGCGCTCGTCATCCCGACGTTCGTGCTGCTGGCCGAGATGGAGCTGGTCAACACGCGTTGGGCCGTGATCCTGCCGTCGCTGCTGAGCCCGCTGGGCGTGTACCTGGTGCGCGTGTACGCGCAGGACGTGGTGCCCGACGAGATGCTCGACGCCGGCCGGGTCGACGGCGCGGGCGAGCTGCGCCTGTTCTTCCAGGTCGCGCTCCCCCTGCTGCGGCCCGCGCTCGTCACGGTGCTGCTGCTGACGGTCGTCGCGACCTGGAACAACTACTTCCTCGCGCTGACCATGGTCCGCAGCCCGGACCTGCTGCCGGTCACCGTGGGTCTCGCCCAGTGGCAGGCGCTGTCCAGCGGCGGCGCGGGCGGCGAGACGCTGTGGAACCTCGTCGTGACCGGCGCGTTCCTGTCCGTGCTCCCGCTCATCGGCGCGTTCCTCGCGCTCCAGCGCTACTGGCAGGGCGGCCTGGCCCTGGGCGCGATCAAGTAGCGAGTGCCGGTCGGGAGCCTCAGCCGCGCCCGCCGGTGATCGGGCGGTGGCGCTGCTGCACGCCGGCCTTGCCGTAGGGGTAGTCGTCGACGCGCGGCGCGCTCGCCTCGGTCAGCCGGTCGAGCTCGTCGCGCGTGAGCTCGAGGTCGGCGGCGCCCATGTTGTCGACGAGCTGCTCGACCGTGCGGGCGCCGAGGATCACCGAGGTCACGGCCGGCTGCGCGGCGAGCCACGCGAGGGCGACCTGGGACATCGAGCAGTCGTGCGCCCCGGCCACCTCACGCACGGCGTCGATCACGCGCCAGGTGCGCTCGTCGGCGTTGCGGGCCTCCCACGCCTCCATGCCCCGCGTCGGGTTCTCGCCGAGGCGCGTGCTGCCTGTGGGCGGCACGTCACGCTCGTACTTGCCGCTGAGCCAGCCGCCGGCCAGGGGTGACCACGGCAGCAGCCCGATGCCCGCGTCGAGCGAGGCCGGCACCACCTCGTGCTCGATGTCCCGCACCAGCAGGTTGTACTGCGGCTGCAGCGTCACGGGCGCCGACCAGCCGTGCGCCGCGGCCACGTGCACCGCCTTGGTGAGCTGCCAGCCGAGGTAGTTGGAGAAGCCGTAGTACGAGATCTTCCCGGCCCGCACGGCCTCGTCGAGGAACCCGAGGGTCTCGTCGACCGGGGTCAGGGCGTCCCACGCGTGCATCTGGTAGAGGTCGATGTGCTCGACGCCGAGGCGGCGCAGCGATGCGTCGAGCGCCGTGCGCAGGTGGCGACGCGAGAGCCCGACGTCGTTCGGTCCGTCCCCCATCGGGAACCGCCCCTTGGTCGCGACGACCACCTGGGCGGCCTCGGTGGGGTGGGCGGCGAGCCACCGGCCGATGATCTCCTCCGAGACCCCGGCGCTGTACACGTCTGCGGTGTCGAAGAAGGTCCCGCCGTTCTCGACGTAGGCGGTCATGATGTCGCCCGACGTCGCCTCGTCGGCCTCGGCCCCGAACGTCATGGTGCCCAGGGCCTGGGTGGAGACGACCGCCCCCGAGCGGCCGAGCGTGCGGTACTGCATGGAGACCTCCATCGGGTGGAGGGACGCAGGACGGCGTCGTGCGTCTGCGTCCACAGTGCAGCACCGGAGCGGTCGCGGCGACCGATCCGACGCGTCCGGACCTTCGACCCTGTCGTGGGGGCGCATCCCGGCATAGGCCTGGAAGGGAGCAGCCGTCAGGACGGGGGCGGTCGACATGCGGACGCGACCACCAGAGCCTGCACCACCCACCGAGTCGGAGATCAAGGCCGACCTGGACGATCTGGCGCGGACCGCCGGCGAGGCGGCGAAGCTGGTCATCGCAGAGGTCGAGGGCCGGCGCGCGGGAGCTCGCACCGTCCAGCAAGCCGCGGCCGGCATCGCGGCCCTGTACACCGGCGTGCTCGGGCTCGTGTTCTCCGTCACGGACAACCCGCTACCCGTCCGTGGCGTGCTGACGCCGTTCTTCCTGGGGCTGGCCATCGTCTTCGCGACGACGTACCTGGCGTGGGTGCCCCCGACGGACCACACTCCCGAGCTGCCGACGACGGGCACCGACCTCCAGGCGAACGTGCGCGAGCGTCTGAGGTGGTTGGCGTCGCTGGCCGCGCGACGCACCCGGACCGGCAGCAGCTCCGTGCGCGTCGCCGTCGTGGCGCTCGGGTTCGGCCTGCTGTGCATCGCCCTGCCGTTCGTGAGCCTGCCCGGTCACCTCGAGCCAGGTTCGGACGAGCCCTGGCCGCCGGCGACGGTGGCGCCGGGCGAGAGCGAGGCACTCGCCGAGCTCCGGTACGCGAGGGAGCTCGAGGAGGCCGTCCGGGAGCGCGCCGACGTCGTCGTCCCCGACCTCGCCTTCGAGGTGCGCCTGGTGGCGGGTGCGGCGGCGCTCGGGCTCTCGCTCATGGCCCTCGCAGCGCTCCTCGACCGTCCCCGGGAGCCCGACAAGACCTGATCCCCCGAGCCAGGTGAGCGGGCCTAGACCCACCCCCAACTGCCGAGTTCGCACGCCCGCATCGAGGCCGCACTCTCGGCGGTGCGAACTCGATGCGGGGGTGCGAACTCGGCGGAGGGGCCGGAGGGCCAGGCCCTAGGCGACCGCTGTCGCCAGGCGCGTGGTTCGGTTCGCAGCGATCGTCGTCGCGACCAGGGCCAGGAGCACCACACCGAGGCTGACGACGGCGTACTGCGCCAGGTCGACCACGGGCGGGCCGTCGAGCAGCCCGGCGCTCACGCCGATCACCGCGGGCACCACCGCGACCGTGCCCAGGGCCCAGGCGGTCACCCCGGTGACGAGCGCCTCGACCGTGGTCATCGCCATGAGCTGGCGACGTGTGGTCCCGGTGCGGTGCAGCAGGCGCAGCTCCTCCCGGCGGGACGCGGTGGTCAGGGCCAGCGTGCTCGCCGCGCCCACCGCCACCACCACGAGCAGCAGCAGGAGCAGCGCGGTGGAGATGTCGTTCTCCCCACCGGCGGACTGCGTGGCCGTCGTCGCGTACCCCGGCACGTCGCTCGTGGTGGCGCCGAGGGCGCCGATCGCCCCCGCGACGTCGTCGGCCACGGCATCCTCCGCCACGTCCACCAGCACGGTGTCGGCGACCACGGGCAACCCGTGCGCCTCGGCGGTCGCCGGGCCGGCGACCAGGCCGGCCACTCCCATGCCGCGCGAGAACTCCGCCACGACGGTCGCCTCGAGCTCGTCCTCGCCCAGTCGCAGGATGAGCGTCTCCCCCACCCCGGCGCCCGTCTCGAACGCCGTGTCGCTACTGACGGCCACGGTGTCCGGAGTCCCGAGGGCCGCGAGGTCGCCCGCGACGACGTCGGGATCCAGGGTGCCCGCGAGGTCGGCGGGCAGGATGCGGACGGCGGCCGCCTCCCACGCGAGCCCGCTCGCGAAGGCGAGGTCCTCGTCGCCGTCGGTGCGGACCTGGGCCGGGACGGTCGCCAGCGGCACGGCCGCGGCCACACCGGGCACCTGGGCCACCTGCGCTGCGAGGTCCGCCGCGGGCTCGTCCGGCACCGCGACCAGGTCGGCCGTGACCGCGGCGTTGATCTCCTGCTCGGCCGCGGTGGTGATCGCCTGGTTGACGCTGGTCTGCACGGTCGCGGTGGCGACCACCAGGGCGAGCGGCACGACGACGGTCGTCAGGCGCCGCGAGAAACCGCGCACGTTGCGCACCGCGAGCATCCCGGCCGGGCCGCCGGCCGACGGGTGCAGCCGCGCCACGCGGTCGAAGAGCCAGCCCACCAGCACCGGCCCGGCGAGCGCGGCGGCACCGACCAGCATGAAGGCCGAGATCGACGCCGTCGCGCCGCCCACGATGCCCGGGATCCACAGCGACGAGAACGCCGCGGCGAGCCCGCCCGCGGTCAGCACGAGGGCGAAGAGGCGTCGCACCCGGCCCACCTCGCTCGCCTCGACGGCGCTGTCCTGGAGCGCCGCGGTCGGCGCGATCCGGGCCGCCTCCCGTGCGCCGAGCCGGCCCACGGGCACCGCGGTCGCGACGATCAGCACCACCGCGACGAGCACCGGCAGGGGCGAGAGGGACGAGGCGAAGTCGGGTGCGACCATGCCGGCCCGCACGAGCATCGGATCCAGGTACCGGGCGCCGAAGAGCCCGGCGACCGCACCCAGCGGTGCGGCGACCAGCGACACCGCGGCCACCTCGAGGGTGACGGTCTGTCGCACCTGGGCCGGCGTAGCACCGACGGCGCGCAGCATCGCGAACTCCCGGCGGCGGCCCCGCAGGGCGAGGCTCACGGTGGCCGCGACCACCATGACCACGACGACGAGCGCGGTGCCCGCGTAGGACGAGGCGAGCGCCATGAGCAGTCCACCGGAGAGAAGGTCACCCGAGGCGCCGGTGCGCAGGCCGGACTCGAAGAGCACGCCGGTGACGGCGATCACGGCCGAGGCGACGGCGAGCACGAGGGCGGTGCCGGCGTAGGCACCGCGGTGGGCGCGGACGCCCGTGGAGGCGAGCTGCCACATGGTGCTCACCGGCCCTTCGCGAGCAGGCGGGCGGTGACCTGCTCGGCGGTGGGCCGCTCGAGGTGGTCCACGACGAGGCCGTCGGCGAGCACGACGACGCGCTCGGCCGCGGCGGCCACGGTGGCGTCGTGCGTGACGACGACGACGGTCTGGCCGAGCCGGCGCGCGGTCTCGCTGAGCACGTCGAGCACGGCGGCACCGGTGCGCGAGTCGAGTGCACCCGTGGGCTCGTCGGCGAAGACGACGGCGGGCCGGGTGATGAGCGCCCGGGCGATCGCGACGCGCTGCGCCTGACCGCCCGACAGCTCCCCGGGCAGCCGGTCCATGAGGTCTGCGACGCCCAGCAGCTCGAGCAGCGCGGACTCCCACACCAGGTCCACCGCGCGGCCCGCGAGCGCGAGCGGCAGGCGCACGTTCTCGCGCGCCGTGAGGTGCCCGATCAGGTTGTACGCCTGGAACACGAACCCCACGTGCTCGCGGCGGAACCGCGTGAGGTCGTCGGGCCGCAGCACGGTGAGTTCGTGGCCGCCGACGACGACGGCCCCGCGGCTGGGGGTGTCGAGCCCGGCCGCGCAGTTGAGCAGCGTGGACTTGCCCGAGCCGGACTGCCCGACGACGGCTGTCACCGACCCGGCGGCGAGCTCGAGGGAGACCCCGCGCAGCGCGTGGACGGGCTCGCGGCCCGGGTAGGTCTTGTGGATGTCGACGAGGCGGACGGCGGTGGCCGTCACCTCGGTGGTCGTGGTGGCCATGGTCGGCTCCTGGGATCGAGGACTGGTGTCGGTCTCGAACCTAGGAATCGACGGGTGGCCCCATCGAGCCTCGCAAGGAGGGCCCGCGAGGGTTCCATCCTTCGATGGAGGAGCTCAGCCGCCGACGTCGACCACGCGGTTCTGGTACGCCCACACCACGGCCTGGAGCCGCGAGCGCACGCCGAGCTTGGGCATCATCCGTGCGAGGTGGGACTTCACCGTGGACACCTCGAGGTAGAGCGCCTGCGCGATCTCCTCGTTGGACATGCCCTGGGCCAGGTGCAACAGGATCTCGAGCTCGCGCGCGGTCAGCAGCTCGTTCGCGCGCGCGGCCGTGACGGGCTGGGTGCGGCGGCGGGTGAGCAGCTCGCTGACCACGCGCTTGGTGAGCGTGTCCTGGAGGGTGCCGTTGCCGGCGGCGACGGACCGCACGGCGTCGACGACGGCGGCCGGCTCGGCGTCCTTGAGCAGGAACCCCGAGGCACCGGCCTCGAGCGCGCCGAACAGGTACTCGTCCACGTCGAACGTCGTGAGGATGAGCACGGGCACCGGGTCGGCGACGTCCGGTCCGCACAGCGCGCGGGTCGCGGTGATGCCGTCCGTGCCGGGCATGCGCACGTCCATGCAGACGACGTCGGCCTCCAGGCGCCGGGCGGCCTCGACGGCCTGCGCGCCGTCGGACACCTCCGCGACCACCTCGAGGTCCGGCTCCACGCCCAGCATCGCGCTGAGCCCCGCGCGCACGAGGGGCTGGTCGTCGGCGATCACGACGCGTGTCATGGGGTTGCTCCCTCGATCGGTGCTGCTGGTCCTGGCGACGGGGCCTCGCCGGCGTCGTGGTGGGCCGGGACCGCGAGCGTGACCCGCCAACCGCCGTCGGGCCGGGGCCCGTGGGTGAGCGTGGCGTCGGTGAGGTCGGCACGCTCCTGCATCCCGACCAGGCCGAGCCCTCCTCCGGTGCGGGCCTCGTGCGCAGGCCCGGTCCGGTCCGGTCCCTGCGGCACCGGGGGCGGGCCGTTGCTCACGCTCACGCGCAGCACGCCGGGATCGCGCGCGTCGAGCACCACCTCGCAATCGGTGCCGGGCGCGTGGCGCACCACGTTGGCGAGGGCCTCCTGCACCGTGCGGAACGTGGCGAGCTGCGCGAGGGGCCCGACGGCGTCCCACTGCGCGGCGGGGTTCCCGAGGACGGTCAGGCTCGCGTCCACGCCCGAGGCACGCGCCCGCTCGACGAGTCCGGGCACCGCCGCGAGCGTCTCGACGGGGTGCTCGGCCTCCTCCGGACCTTCGCGCAGCAGCCGGACAAGCGTGCGCAGCTCGTCGAGCATCCCCGATGTCTCGGCCCGCACGCGCTGGACGGCGGCCTTCGCGGCCTCGGGGTCCACGTCGATCTGCCGGCCGATCGCCCCCGTCATCACGGCGATGCCCGAGAGGTGGTGCGCGGCGATGTCGTGAAGCTCGCGGGCCATGGCCGCGCGCTCGCGCGCGACGGCGGCCTCGAGCAGCGCACCCTGCTCGCGGCTGAGGGCCTCGACCTGTCGGGCGCGGGCCTCGGCCGCCTCCCGCCGGGAGCCGACGACCACCCCGACCACCACGGCGATCCCCACGACCGAGAGCGCTTGCACCACCGGTGCCCCGAGGCGCACGAGCAGTGGGACGTCGTCGGCCGGCTGGGCCATGAAGGTCCCCGCGGCCACGAGCAGCGCGGCCACCGCGAGCGCGGGGACCGTCCGGCGCCACGTCCCGACGACGGTCGCGGTGTAGGCCGCGACGAGCACCGGGACGGACGTCACGCCGATGGCGTCGCCCAGTCCGGCGAGCGCCCCAGCGGGCACGCCGGCGGCCACGAGCACCAGCACCGGGCGGGGGTGGACGCGCCGGAAGGCGACGGCCACTGACTGCGCCACGAGCACGGCGATCGCGAACCACCACGGCCCGCTCCCGGGCGACGGCGTGGCCCCCGCCGCCGTCGGGTCCAGCTGCACCGCGGCGAGCACCGACAGCAGTGCCGTGATCGCGAGCACGCACGTCCCACCCGCCACGGCGAGGTCGGGGCGGGTGGGCGTGCGCGGGCTCGATGGCACGGTCGCCATCCTGTCAGTGCCGGTAGCCGAGCCGCCCGCGGGTGCCGGCGAGCACCACGGCGGCAGCGACCGTGGCCCCGGCGAGCAACGCGTGCTGGACGACGGTGTCGTCCGTCGTGGGGAACACCTCCGCCCAGGCGATCGACGCGAAGTTGTTGACGCTGACGTGCAGCAGCATCGCCATCGGCAGGCTCTGCCCGGTGCGGTTGAAGACCCACGTCATGACGACGTTGAACGCGATGCAGAAGAGCACGAACTCGACCGGCCGGTACCAGGGCGCGTCGGGCCAGCCGCCCCACTCGGTCAGGTACAGCGGCAGGTGCCACATGCCCCACAGGGCACCGATGGCGACGGCGGCTCCGGGCGCGCCGATCAGCCGCTGCATCCGCGGTAGGGCGAAGTCGCGCCACCCGGGCTCCTCGGCGAGACCGGTGGTGATCATCTGGGCGAGGAGCCCCGGGATCAGGGCGAGCAGCACCATGGTGGACGGCGCGCGCACCTCGCCGCCGGAGAAGGCGAGGCCGGACACCACCATGGCGGCGGGGACGCCCAGCAGGATGCCCGCGTACCAGCGCCAGCTGACCTTCCACTTCCACAGGCGCCTCGCCCACGCCCGCAGGCCGGGGCGGCCGTCCGCGATCGCGGTGACGACGAGGGCCGAGCCGATGGGGCCGAGGTAGGCGCCGGGCAGCATGCCGAGCAGCTGCCCGCCGATGCTCCCGCCGGGGAAGGTGAAGTCCCAGACGCCGAGCCCGTGCAGGGACAGGATGTACGGGACCCAGACGAGCCAGCTGGCGAGGTTGGCCAGCACGAAGAACGAGAGCAGGGGACGCTGCCGGACGACGTCGAGCAGACCCCGCCGTTGCGGAGGTGCCGGCCGTGACGAACCTGCCGGGGCTGTGAGGACGCTCATGGGAGTTCCCTTCGTCGTGGTCGCTGAACGTGACTTCGACGCTAGGAACGGGCCCGCTCCCCTCGCGCGAGGCCGAGGGTGGAACCCTGCGGCTTGCATCCAAAGGTGGACGGACAGTCCCCCGGAGGTCAGGGCCGCGCCGTGGCATGCCGGGCCACAGCGGGTGAAACGCCCCAGAACGCCTGTATCCGCCCATGTCTCGCTGCCAGACTGGGGCACCGGCCGCCTCCCCCACGGCCGGCGTAGGAGGTGACGGCCCATGGACCACCTCGTGGCGCTACCCACCGGCCGGCGCGCTGACGACCTCGCCCGCCTGGCGCGGCGCATCGTCGCGCTCGGCATCGCCGTCTGCGCCCCGGTGCTCGTCGGTATCTGGCTGACCGACGGGACCGACGACCGGTGGGTCCGGTGGGGCTACCCACCCCTGGCCGCGGCACTGCTCGGCTTCGCCTGGATCCTGGTCGCACGACCCACGTGGGCCGCACGGGCCGCCGTCGTGACCCTCGTCGGGATCGAGGCGTGGTGGCTCGTGATGATCAGCGGTCGGGTGGCGCAGGCTCCCGACGCCGCGACCGCGTGGGCGTCCTTGCTGCCCACGCCCCTGCTCGACGTCGTCGTGTGCCTCGCCGTGGGGTTCCTGTTCCAGCGGACCCGCACGGCCCTGGTGCACGGCGGCATCTACGCCACCCTGGTCACCGTCGTGCTGGCGGCCGAGCTGGGCCGGCACCCGGGTGGGACCGACCTCTTCTGGCCGAGCGTGCGCTACGGCGTGTACCTGTGGGTGTTCCTGGGGCTGCTGCTCGTCCTGTCCCGGGCCAAGGAACACTTCGCGGCAGCGATGGCCGACGTCGCCAGGTCCGACGCCGCCGCGGCGCGGATGCGCGAGATCGCCCACATGGACGAGCTCACGGGCATCGCGAACAGGCGCCGCCTGGTCGACGAGCTCGGCCACCAGGCGGGACTCGTCGGGCCGGACCACCCGGTGAGCGTCCTGTACTTCGACCTCGACCACTTCAAGCAGGTCAACGACACGTACGGGCACGACGTCGGCGACCAGGTGCTTCGCCTCGTCGCCCAGATCACGGCCGGGACGGTGCGCGACGGCGACCTGCCGGCACGGTTGGGCGGCGAGGAGTTCGTGGTGGTCGCCCCTGCCGCCGATCACGAGAGTGCGCTGGCGCTGGCTGAACGGCTCAGGTTCGCGCTGCCGCAGGGCCTCGAGCTCGAGGTGAGGCTGCGCGTGACGGCGAGCTTCGGTGTGACCCAGCTCGAGCCGGCGGAGTCGGCCGACGCCGTCCTGAGGCGCGTGGACGAGCTGATGTACCTGGCGAAGCTCGGCGGTCGTGACCGCGTGCAGTCCGGCGCACCCGACGTGCCTGACCGCTCCCACTCACCTGCCTGACAATGGGCCCGACGGCGCACCGCGGCGCTGCTAGCGTCCGCGTCGTGGCCACCGACGAGTACCTCGAGCTCAACCGCACCAACTGGGACAGCCGTGCGACGGTCCATGCCCAGGGCTACGGGATCGACCGCCTGCTGGCGGACACGGCCGCGCTCTCGGACGTCGTGGCCTTCGACCGGCCGCGGCTCGGCGACATCAGCGGGCTCGAGGCCGTCCACCTCCAGTGCCACATCGGCACCGACACGCTGAGCCTCGCGCGACTCGGCGCGCACATGACGGGCGTGGACCTCTCGGGTGCGTCGCTCAACGAGGCGCGCAGCCTGGCGGAGCGCGCGGGCGCCGCGATCGAGTACGTCCAGTCGGACGTGTACGTGGCCCCGGAGGCGCTCGGCGGCCGCCAGTTCGACCTCGTCTACACCGGCATCGGCGCCATCTGCTGGCTGCCGAGCATCCGCCGCTGGGCACAGACGGTCGCGGCCCTCCTGCGCCCCGGGGGCCGGCTGTTCATCCGCGACGGCCACCCCGTGCTGAACGCGGCCCTCGCGATGACCATCGGCGCCGAGCACCCCGACCGCGCGCAGCAGACGTGGATCAGCGGGCCGGGGGACATGACGGTCGCGCTCGAGCTCCCGTATTACGAGCAGGCCGAGCCGCTGGTCTGGGACGACGAGTGCACCTACGCCGGCGACGCGAAGGTCGCGCAGCCGCGCTCGATGGAGTGGAACCACAGCCTGGGCGAGATCGTCACGGCGGTGCTCGACGCCGGCCTGGAGCTCACGTCGCTCACGGAGCACGACAGCGTCCCGTGGGACGCGCTGCCGGGCTTCATGGTGCTCGACGAGCAGATCGGCGAGTACCGCCTGCGCGAGCGACCCGAGCGCCTTCCCGCGAGCTTCACCCTCACCGCCCGCCGCCGCTGAGACTCCGCCCACCCGCGAACGCGAGAGCCCTCACTCGTCGCCGGGCGGGTCGACCGCGTTGCACAGCTCGAGCACGACCATGACGGCGTCAGCCTGCTGCATCGCGTACGTCGCCCAGGACTCCTGAGCCTCTGCCTCCCACGTCGTGACGTCCTCGCCATGCTCCTCGAGCAGCGCGAGGGCATCCGCCGCGCCTGACGCCATCTCCTCCACGACAAGGGCGCCTTCGAGGTAGCGGACGTCGTCCTCGGCCGCGAGCCTCAGCTGCTCGGCCGCCAGGGTGAGTGCGCGCTCCTGCTCCCGGAGGGGTGCGGGCTCCGTCCCGCCGAGCGGCATCGCGTCGATCGCCGCGCAGGCCGCGAGCGCGGCGTCCTCAGCGCTCGCCGTCGCGGGAGCGGCGTCGTCCTCGGCTGCGGGCGTGCGGGCAGTCGGAGCGTCGGCCGTCGACGTCGCGTCCGGGGCTGACCCCGTCGGCGATACGCCACCGCATGCCGAGAGGAGCATCGTCACACCGAGCAGACAGGTGAGGTGAGAAGGTCGAGCGGTCGTCATGGAAGTCCCCCTGGATGCCGGCCGGATCGTGGCGCCCGGCGTGCCGCACCTCTCCATCGACACGTCCGACCACCCACTGAAGGGGACCAGCCGGCCCTTCCCGCCCGACGTCCAGCCCGCCGCCGACTACCGTGGCGCGGTGCCCGTCACCCTGCACCGCTCCGAGGTCCGGTCGATGGACCCGCTCACGCTGTACGCGATCCTGCGGCTGCGCGTGGACGTCTTCGTCGTCGAGCAGCGGGCCGCCTACCCGGACCTCGACGGCCGCGACGCCGAGCCCGGTGCCGAGCTCCTCTGGGCCGCCGACGGCGACGAGGTGCTCGCGACGCTGCGGATCCTCCGCGAGCCCGACGGCGCGCTACGGGTGGGCCGGGTCGCGACGGCCCCGGCGGCACGGTCCCGCGGGGTCGCGTCGATGCTGATGCGCGTGGCCCTCGAACGCTGCGCCGCACTGGACCCGACGGCGCCTGTCGTGCTCGACGCGCAGGCGCACCTGGCCGGCTGGTACGCCCGCTTCGGCTTCGAGGTGGCCGGTGCGGGCTTCGACGAGGACGGCATCCCGCACGTCCCGATGCGACGCACCGCCTGACCCCCGGGCCCCACCCTCAGGTCAGCCCGAGCCGCCGAGGTCGTCTCCGTCCGCGAGCTCGGTGAACCGCTCGAAGATGGCGAGGATGGCGCGTGACATCAGCGAGGCGTCCTCCTCACCCAGGGGGTCGTCGAGGAGGGCCGGGTCCGCGTACCAGGTGACCACGGAGCCGGCGATCTGCGCGGCGATCACGCGGGAGAGGTCGCGCACCTCGAACGGCGGTCGCATCCGCCGCCCATAGACCTCGAGCAGGCCCTCGTAGGCCTCGTCGACCGAGGCGTAGAAGGCCTCCTGCCGGTGGCTGAGCGCTGCGCGCACTCGCGCGTCGACCGCACCGATGAGGAAGCTCAGCTCGACCCGGTACATCGGGTCCTCGCGGTAGTGGCGGTGGACGTCCTCCATGATCCGCAGGACGAGCCTCTCGAGCGGCACCCCCGCGGCCTTCGCCTCGCGGAACCGCCGCAGGCTCTCGGGCAGCCCGGGCACCAGCACGGACTGCACGTCTGCGACGTGGAAGAGCAGGTCCACCTGGAAGTCGGCCTGGCTGGGCCACAGCTGGTAGATGGCGCCCGTCGTGATGGCCTTGGCCTTCTCGTCGCCGGTCTCGGCCCTGACGATCTCCGTGGCCCGCGCGGCCACCTGGGTGAGCCGCACGTGCGCGAGGGCTGAGGCGACGACGTCGTCGCCCACGCTCTGCGCGCGCTCGCGGATCAGGTCCGTCGCGGCCCGGAGCATGAGGTCTCGCGTCTGCGCGGGCTGCCGCCTGGGCATGCGTTCGCGCTGCTCAGCGGGCGTGCGCCGGGGTGGGCGCGACTCCGTAGGAGGCACGGACATCCCTTCCACGACGGGGCCTGGCACGGCCGCTCACGACGCTCGGACCATTGACAGCCGATTTCGCGACAGCATAACGTTCGCGATTCGTAGAAGATCTACGGATCTGCTTCACCCGGGCCGCCGAAGTCCCGGAGGGGACCCGGCGGACCGTGCAGGGAGCACGCCCCCCACCGTGCTCCGCCGCCCCCTCACTGGAGAGACCTCGATGACGACTTCCATCTCCCCCGAGCGACCGGACGCCGCTCCCGGCACCGAGCCGCCACGCGGCAACCGAGCCAAGGTCGTGGCCGTCGCCGCGGTCCTGATGATGGTGCTGGGCAGCCTCCTCGCCCACACCGTCCAGACGAGCGCAGGCTCGGTCTCCGTCACGACGACGACGATCTTCGGGGCCGAGGGCCACCGGATCAGCGCGCAGGTGTACCTCCCGGACGACGCCACGGCCGAGAACCCCCTGCCCGGGGTCGCCGTCTGGCACGGCCTGAACAACCAGAAGGAGTACATGAGCAACACCGCGCTCGAGCTCGCGCGACGGGGCTTCGTGGTGGTCTCGGCCGACCAGACCGGCCACGGCTCGTCGTCGGGCGCGAACCAGGACGTCGGCTGCGGTGGGCCGGACGTGCTGACCTACCTGCGCGACCTGCCGGCCGTGGACACCGAGCGCGTCGGCCTGGTCGGGATGTCCCAGGGAGGGTTCTGCGCGGCCACGGCCGCCGCCATGGCCCAGCCGGACGCGTACTCGTCGATCTTCTACCTCGAGTCCGAGCCCACCCCGCCCGGCGTCATGGACGCCACCCCGTTCGTGGACCTGCGCAACGTTGGCGTCGCGATCGGCACGTGGACCGAGCTGGGCGTGATGATCGCCGTCGACAAGGGCGCGAACGCGGGTGCCTCCCCCGTGCTCATGCCGGTGTTCGGCACCGACGAGCCGATCGTGGCCGAGCAGCTCTACGGCTCGATCGAGGACGGCACGGGCCGCATGCTCTACACGCCCTGGGAGAACCACGCGCTGTCCACCGACTCGACCGACGGGATCGGCACGGCGGTCGACTGGATGCAGCGCACGCTCCTGGCCGACGACGGCGGTCTGGACACGTCCGACCAGGTGTGGCCCGTCAAGCTGCTGGGCACCACGATCGCGCTGGCCGGGGCGTTCCTGTTCCTGTTCGCGGCGGGGAGCCTGCTGCTGCGCACCCGAGCCTTCGCCACACTCGTGCGGCCCGTGCCCGAGTACCGCGGCCTGACCGGCGGCGCGTGGTGGTTCGGGGCGCTGCTCACCACGGCGGTGGGCCCGCTGCTCTACCTGTGGGTGTGGAAGAACATGTTCTTCGACCCGATCCTGCCCGCCAACGCCGTATGGCCGCAGACGTTCACCAACGCCTTCATGGTCTGGGCCGTGATCGTCGGCGCGATCACCTGGGCGCTGATCGGGGTCAACCACGCGGTCACCACGCGCAGGCATGGGGCGACCCTCGCCAACTACGGCCTCACCGAGCCGGACCGCCGGTTCGACTGGCGGGCGCTCGGCCGGTCGGCCCTGCTCGTCCTCGCGATCCTCGCACCCGTGTACCTGGTGCTGGCGTTCGTCTCGAGCGCGTGGGGTGTCGACTTCCGCCTGTGGCTGGTCACCCTCATGCCGATGACGGGGGCACGGCTGGGTGCGTTCGCCGGGTACCTGCTCCCGTTCGCGATCTTCTTCTTCGCCCAGGCGATCATCTTCGGCGGGTTCCTGCGCTGGAAGAAGGGCAAGGCGCCCCTGTGGCAGGAGATGCTGGTCAACTCGATCGTGCTGACCCTCGGCGCGTTCGTGTGGCTGCTGCTGGTGTACGTGCCGCTGATGTCGGGCGGGACGATCCTGTTCGGGTCTGACCCCGTCACGGTCACGTCTGCCGGCATGGGCGCCATCAACTACACCGCCCTGCTGGTGCTGTGGCCGCTCAGCGCGTGCCTGTACACGTCCTACTTCCGCAGGACGGGACGCGTGTTCGTCGGGTCGATCCTGGTGACCACGCTCGTCGTCTGGTCGCTCACCGCGGCCAACGACTTCGGGGTGCTCCCGCTGCTGGGCTGACGGCGGCCTCATGCACGACCGTGGGCGGGCCCGGCACCAACCGGGCCCGCCCACGGGGCGCCACCGATCAGGTCACTCCACGGTGCCGTCCTCACGGACATAGATCCTGGTGTCGCCGCAGATCGGCGGATCGACCGTCCCGAGCACCTCGCCAGTAGCGGTGTCGGTGACCGTGGCGCCGATCTCGACGCAGGTGTCCTCCTCGATGAATCTGCCGTCGTATCGGATGTCCGCCCCTTCGCGGGCGGGGAACTCCTGAGGCTCCGTCGATGAGCCGTCGAACGTCAGGGTGACCGGGGCCCAGCGTTCGTTCACCAAGGAGGCGCTGAGCGGCAACGGGGCGTCGTAGATGCAGCCGGACGTCGTGAGAGCGCAGGCCACGCCGAGCGCGAGAGCGGAGAAGCCTCGGCGTGCCGTTGCGGCATGAGCTGTCGTGGCACCGTCCCCTGGGCCGCCCTGCAGTCTCACGCCGGTGCCCCCGTCTCCTCCGTCACGCTCGACCGTGGCAGTCAGCGCCCCCGCGGGCAATCGACGTGGACAGCAGTCATCCGAACGGAGCACAGAGATGGCGGCTCCGTACCGAGCCACCGTCCTGCTGACTACTGTCTGGCAAGCCAGGTGCCCGAGCCGTCAGGAGGCCGCGTGACTCACGAGCGGACGGTCCACGGCGGATGCACGTTCAACAGGTGGAGGTACGCCACCTGGCCGTTGGTCTGGGCCAGGGTCGAGGAGCACGGCTTTCGCTTCGGCGCACGCATCTGGCCAGTGCTGTGGTTCGGGCTCCTCGACATCGACAGGTCGTTGGTCGATCTCTCCCGCAAGGACCGCTCAGCGCTCATCCCCTGGACGGGCGTCCGGAGGGTGGAGCTGCGTCGACCGAACGAGCTGGAGCTGGTCATGGTCGATGGCTGGAAGCTGAGGTTCGCCACAGTGGCGGTGCCCCTCCATCCGCTCGTCGCCGAGGCCCACTCCCGCCTCGTCGGCTCGTCGTAGAGCTCGCGCAACAAGCGAAGTACCCAAGTGGCCTGAGGACCCCGACGCGTCGCGTGCTCGCCGAACAGGTCACTCCACGGTGCCGTCCTCACGAACGTGGATCGTGGTGTCGCCGCAGATCGGCGGGTCAATCGTCCGAGCACCTCGCCAGTTGCCGCGTCGGTCACCGTGGCACCGACCTCTTCCGCATTGATGATCTCGCCCTCGCGCACCCAGGCCCCCGCCTGCGGTCACGCGTCCGCCGTCGTCGTGCGGACCTGCCGCGTCACCCACGCGACGACACGACCCACCACCCGCTCGTCGAGCGACTCTCGGATCTCCTTCTTGTACGCGCTCAGCGACGCGGGGCCCGGCTGCCGCCGCAGGACGTGCGACACGTCGGGCACCTCCTCGACCTCGACCGGCCCGCGCACGAGGCTCTCGATGACGGCGAGGTCCGACGCCTTGGTCTGCAGGTCCTTGCCACCTGTCACCGCGAGCACCGGCACGGCGATCCGCGCGAGGTCGACCCGCGGGTCGTACGCCATGAACTCGCGGTGCCACGCCGCGTTGAGCTTCTGCCCGCCCACGCGGACGACGGCGCCGGTGCTCGCCTTGATCTGCTGACGGTTCTTCTCCGACTTCTCGACCAGGTCGGTGCGCAGCACCGCGAGCAGCACACGCACGGCGCGCGGGAGCGTCGCCGCGACCTGCCGGGCCTGCCAGCGCAGCAGCTCCTCCCCCGGCGTCGCCGACCCGCTGAGCAGCACCACGCCCGCCAGGTCGCCGTCGTCCGCGGCCACCCGCGTCGCATGCAGCGCACCTTCCGAGTGGCCGACGACGACGACCCGCGACGCGTCGACCTCGGGCCGAGCCCGCAGGGCCGCGAGCGCCGTCCGGACGTCGTCGGTCGTGGTGTCGAAGCCTGCCTCGCGCCAGTCGCCGGGGGTCGCGCCCACGCCCCGCTTGTCGTAGCGCAGCGTGGCGACGCCGGCCGCCGTCAGCGCCTCGGCGAGCTCACGCGTGATGCCAAGCGGCATGCGCTTGTGGTTCGAGTCACGGTCCACCGGGCCCGAGCCAGGGACCACGAGGGCCGCCGCGAAGGGGCCGGTGCCCGCGGGCGTCGCGAGCGTGCCGGCGAACGTCACGCCGCCGGAGGTGAAGGTCATGTCGGTGGAGTGCACGGGGGGTCCTCGAGGTGGGGGCGCGGTCAGGCGCCGGCCGGGGTGAGGGCTGAGGCGAGCGCCGCCGGGTCGTCGACGTCGAGCAGCAGCTCGGCCCAGCGCTGCCCCTCGAGGCGGACGCGCAGGGCGGACCGGCCGGCGCGCACGGACACCAGCTGGTTGCCGCGCCCCGACCTCCACGTGCCGACCTTGCGCAGCCGCGGCAGGCCGAGGCCCGGGGCTCGCGGGCCGCGCACCGCACCGAGCCCGTCCGGCACGACGTCGGCCTCGGTCACCGCAGCGCGCGGGAAGGCCTGGTCACGCACCAGGCCGGCGACCTTCTCGCCGGTCGTGAAGGTCACACGCAGCGTGTCGGGGATGAGGGTGATCGTCGTCATGGGGCTCATCGTTCCCATACATGCGAATGGTGTCAAATGTGAGTACGGTGGAGGGGTGACCACGGAGATGAAGCCCAGCGACGTCCTCCTGCACCCCGTGCGCCTGCGGATCGCCCAGGCATTCCTGGGGGACCGTGAGCTCACCACGGCCGCGCTCCGCGACGAGCTGCCCGACGTCGCGACCGCCACCCTCTACCGGCAGGTCGCGGCCATGGTCGATGGCGGCGTGCTCGACATCGCCGCAGAGCGACGCGTGCGCGGCGCCGTCGAGCGCACCTACCGGCTCCGCACGGGCGCGGCCTACGTGGACGCCGACACCGCACGCTCCATGACCCGGGACGACCACCGGCGCGCGTTCCTCACCTACGTCGCCGGGCTGCTCGCGGACTTCGACCGCTACCTCGAGCGGGACGACGTCGACCTGGGCCGCGACCTCGTCGGGTACCAGCAGAACGCCCTGTGGCTCACCGACGCCGAGCTCACCGAGCTGATCATCGACCTCCAGGCGGCCATCCGGCCTCGCCTCGCGCACCAGCCCGACGGCGAGCGCACCCGTCGCCTCCTCGCGACGGTCCTCATGCCGGGCGACGACGCACCGAGCGCGCATCTGAGCGCTGGCGACCGCGCCGCAAGGGCATGAAGACGAACGACAGAAGGGTCGACGTGAACGCACAGCGCCTCATCCGACTGACGCAGTCCGCCGTGGCGGTCGTGACCGTTGCCGCCGTCGCGTTCCTGCTGCTGTCAGGGCACACCGGCCCGGCGGTCGGTGTCGGTGTGGCGGGAGCTGTCCTCGTCGCAGCCCTCGCCCTGGTCCAACGGCAGGCGGCCCCTTCGCGGCAGGAAGCGCTCAGCGCAGGCAGGCGTGAGCGCAACCTCGCGCTCGCCCTCAGGCTGGGACACGCCCTGACGGCGATCGGCCTCGCGTCGATCGCCGTCGGGGCCGTGCTGAGCGCCACCGGGTCCGGTGACGACACCGTGGCGCGCATCCTGCTCATGTCCGCCGGGCCCTTCGCGATCGCCGCCGGCCTCGGGGCCTACACGGGCTACACCGTGATGCGGCGCGACCTCACCCGGGACGGGCGCTCTGGCTAGGTGGGCGGTGGCCACCCCAGGGCCAGCAGGCCAGGCGCCATCTTCGACTCGGCCTCCGAGGAGGCCGAGTCTGCGGTCCTGCGCTCAGCCCGGGTACGTCGTCTCCCCCAGCTCGCCCATGAGCTCGGCGAAGCGGCCGGGCTCGTCGAGGTGCGGCGTGTGCCCGGAGTGGTCGCACATGACGAGCTCCTTCGACGGCGCCTCGAGACCCGCGAACCACTCCTCGGCGAGCACGGCACGCCCGTCGGCCTCGTACGCGCCCTGGACCAGCAGCACCGGGACCTCGAGCCTCGGCACGTCGCGCCGGAAGTCGATGCCGAGCAGCTGCGGGTACAGCACGGCGAAGGTCTCGTAGAGGCCGGCGATCGCGCGCACCTGCTCGGTGAGCGTGTACTCGGCCACGAACACGTTCGCCGGGTACGACGCACGCCAGTCGCTGTCCGGGGCCGGTGTGAAGTCGTGCCACTCGGGGTTCGAGGACAGCGCGAGCGGGTAGGCCAGGGGGTCGTCGTACGGTGGCCGGCCAATGTCGCGCAGCGTCTGCGCGAACGCCTCATCACCGGAGCTGGTCGCGTACGCGAGCGACTCGTCGTACATGATCTGGTCGGTCGCGGCCTGGCTCACCATCTGGCCCGTGCCCACGTAGGCGTGCAGCAGGTCCGGCCGCTGCTGGGCGACCAGCACGCCGAGGGTGCTCCCCCACGAGCTCCCGACCAAGTACACGCGCTCCTCGTCGAACCTCTCGCGCAGGTAGTCGATCACCTCGACGGCGTCGGCGACCACCTGGTCCACGGTCATCGTCTCGACCGGCGCGAGCTGGTCGGCGGAGCGGCCGGTGCCACGCTGGTCCCACGTGGCCACGACGAAGTCCTGCTCGAGGGGCTCGCCCGCGTACCGCATGGAGCCGACGGCGGTTCCGCCGGGCCCGCCCTCGAGGAACAGCAGCACGGGCGCCTCGACGTCGGTGCCGCGGATCACCAGCGACTGGTCGTGCCCACCCACCTCGATGGTGATCAGCTCGGCGACGCTCCCGGCCAGCGGCCCGCCGTCGGGCCCGAGGATCGCCTCGGTCGACGCGGGCCGCACCAGGGCGGCCGCGAGCACGACGACGCTCAGGGTCGCGACGGTCAGCCCGGTGCGGCGGACGACGCGCCAGGCCCGCGACCCGCCGTCGGCTCCCGCCCGACGTCGTGCCCACGCCGCGCCGAGCAGGGCCGCCACGGCCATCGGCGCGAGGATCACGAGCAGGTCGAACCCGCGGCCCGCGATCATCGCGCCCGTCGCGAAGATGCTGTCGAACCGGATCCGGTCGACGGTCGGCCCGTCGGTGCCCAGCCGCACCACCTCGAACAACAGGGCGTACACGACGGGGGCGCCCAGGGCAGCCCACCGGCTGCGGGACAGCGCGCCGGCCGCGGCGCCCACAGCGAGCGCCACCAGCAGCGCGACCACGGACTGCCCGGTGGTCATGGGCCCCCGGGGCATGACCACCCCGAGCACGACAGCGGCCGAGGCCGGGGCGAGCACCACGGGGAGCACCCGGGCGAGGAGGGGCGAGGCCGCCGTCGTCTCGCCCGGCTCCCTCGGGGGCGCGTCGGTCGTCGTGCTCGAGGCCATGGCCGCCTCCGGTTCCCGGTGCTCCGTGGTGGGCGGCTGTGCGGGCCGCGCGCTGCCTCGGGTGCAGCGACGTGCCCGGCCGTCCCACCTCCCGGCGTACTCCGCGGTGACCGCCACCTGCCAGGGCCGTTCGGCCCACAGGGGCGAGGCCGACGGGTGTGCGCATCAACGACGTCAAGCGCTTCGTCCACCCGGAGGTCGGCCACCTCGAGCTGCACTGCCAGACCCTGCTCGACCCCGAGCAGTCGCACCTGCTGCTCGTCTACACCGCCGTCCCCGGCAGCGAGAGCCACGAGAAGCCCCAGCTCCTGTCGATGGGGGCCCCGCACCCGGTGGCGACCTGAGCCACTGGACGGGTGCGGTGGACGTCGCGTGGGCACCGTGCACGTCGCGTGAACGGGCGCCGGGCGGTCCGGGCGGCTCGCTAGCGTCTGGCCCGTGCCCCATCCGGACGTCCAGCCGAGCGCGCCCGTCGGCGCACCCATCGTCGGGGGCGAACCGCCCAGGCTCCGCCGCGTGGGGCGGATGGTGGTGCTGGCCTCGTGGGTGGTCGCGGTTGCCGCGACCCTGGCGGCCTGGGTGGCGTCCGAGCACGTGGTGGTGCTGGGCGGGACGACTCCCGGCCGCCCGGCGCTCGCGCTGACGGCCTTCCTGGCGAGCCTCACCTTGGCGGTGGGGCATGGGCTGTCCCGGCACCCCGGGCCGATGCGGGATGCGGAGCGCGCCGCCGTGCGCGGCGTGGTGATCGCGATCGCCGTCCTTTCGCTGCTCGGGATCCCGATCGTCGGCTTCTACGTGTTCATGGTGGGGTTCGGGCTCTGGGTCGCTCTGGCCCAGCCGCTGCCGGTGGCCGTGATCGTGGTGGCCGTGGGGGTCAGCGCGGGAGTGCTGCAGCGAGGAGAGGTGCTGGCCCGTGAGCGGGCACGGGCGGGAGCGCCGGAGCCGGCCGCGCTCCCGCGGGTCGCCCACCCCGCCCTCCGGTGGCTCGCCTCCGCGGCGCTCTCCGCGGGGGTCATCCTGCTCACCACGCTGGCGGTTCCCGGAGCCGTCTTCGCCGCGAGTGACGACCTGCTGGTCGCGCACCATCCCGGCGGCTGCACCGCCGTCGTGCGACAGAGCCAGGTCCTGTTCGGCGGCGACGCGATCCTGTACGTCGCGTCGCCGGGATCGGTCGTCGCGAGCCGCTGGGCGACCTACCCGCTCCTGGAGACCCTCCCCTTTCCCGACGGCGACGTCGAGCTCGAGGCCGGGAACGCGCGCGTCCGGATCGCATTCGACGACGGCCGGGGCCCCGTCGACGAGGTGGTGCCATGCCGCTGAGCGCGTGCCTGTGCAGCCACGCCGGAGGGGCGCGGCTCGCTAGCGACGGACACCAAAGGCCTCGATCAGACTCCGACGACGGTCACCAACAGCGGGTCCTGCTCAAGCAGGCGGTTGATCACCGCTTGTGAGCCCCCGCCCTGCGCCAGGGCGAGCGTGTCGGCATCGACCGCGACCACCTGGAGGAAGCGAACGCGGCCGTTCGCCGTGTCGATCTCCCCCAGCTGAGGGTCCGTGGCCAGGAGGACGCCCGTCAGTGGGGTGTCGGGTCCGTCGGTGTCGGGGTAACCGGTGATGGGATGGCCGATCGTCACCTGGCTCCCCTCCTCGAGCAGGAACCGGCTGTCAGAGGACCACTTCGCCAGCCGCTGCAGCACCGTGAAGGGCCACCCCGGCGCCTGCTCTTCGGTGCCGTCGGCACGCACCCGCCACGTGAGCTCGTAGCCCCAACCGCTGCAGCCGTCGTTGTCGCCCTCGTCATCGTCGAAGAGGTTGCTCAAGCCGTACGTGACGTAGTGCCAGTGACCGTCAGCCCGGTATGCGCTGCACCCCTGGAGCGCCGAACCGAACGCGCGGCCAGGCATGTAGCCGACGTGACGCGGGGTCTGCTCGCCGCACAGCCGACGGCACTGCTCGTCGATGGCGTCCCAGCCGAGTGTCGTCGGCTCACCAGGCTCGGGGGAAGGCTCGACGGGCTCTCCGCCGTCGGGTCCACTTGCCGGCGGTGCGGTGTCCGTACGCCGGCCTCGCCACCACGCCATCGTTCGCCCCCTCACGCGCTGCGAAGTCCTTGGCGAGCCAGACTGCCACGTCGCGCCACCTCACGTGGCTACCCCGGCCCGTCACCACAGCGAGGAACGCCGGCCGGTCGCCCAGCTGCCCGACGGCGACTCCCCCCAGCGTCGAGGGCAGTGGCGGTGCGGTTGGCGGCGGCCTGAGATGGGAGGCTTCGGCCGTGAGCTTCGACGTGTACGCCCTCGCGGGGCATCTGCCAGTCTGCACCGCGTCCGTCAACATCCGGCTGTAGGCGAGGTGCCCGACGTGCACAAGGTGTCGACAGCCCGCCAGGTCTTCGCCCTCGCCGCCAGGTGGATCCTGCGGGGGTTGGCCGCCTACGTCGTGCTCGCACTGGCTCTTCTCGCCGGGGGACTCCTCGTCGGTCCTGAGCCGGACTGGGACAGGGTCGGAGGTGTGGGGAGCCTCCTGGTGGCCTATGCGTTCTGGATGGTGCTGTTCCTTCCAGTGCTCGTTGTCGTCGGCACCGTGCAGGCAGTCGTCGTCTGGGTCGCGTTCCTTCTGTCGCGGGGATCGCGCACGGTGTGCGGCGTGGCGGGCGGTGCCGGCGCGACACTCGTCTCGGCATCGGTCGCACTCGTCTCCTCAGATCCCACCGGGCTCGACCTAGCGGCGTATCTCGCCGCGAGCGTGTGCGTCGGTGCCCTTGCCGGGTGGATGGCTGCGCGGGACGCGAGGCGTCTGTCGGCGGCCAGGTCTAGCCAGCCCCCAGGTGTCACGCGGCCCGCGTCCACGTGACACCTGCGGGCGAGTCGGACGGTCTCCGGCACCCGGCGTTCGTGGGTGACCAGCAGCAGCTCAAGGCGTAGACCCAGAACCGAGTTCCACCAGGTCATCCGCGACGTCTCGTCGCGCTCCCGCACGAGCGTCCTGCTGACCACGCACGACCTGAGCGAGGCCGAGCAGCTCGCCGACCGCGTCGCGATCCTGACCGACGGCGTCATCGTCGCCTCGGGTACCCCGGCAGAGCCGGCACGCCGGTGGTGCTGCGTCGGATGGCGCGCCGCGAGTCGGGATCGAGCGTCGAGGTGCGGCGGGCGCGCCTGGCACAGCAGGTTGGTTAGGAGAGCCACGCACGAGGACTGCGTCGCGCGATCTCGGCGACGCGACCCCCCTTAGGATTTCGATCTTGGACCACGCGTAACGCGCTGACCTGCGGAAATACAAGCGGGTAGTTCGTCGGATGACCCCGTTCCGGGGTGCTCGCTGACCATGCCATGCCGGAAATCACGCAGGCGGCGGCTCGTCCGACGGGGCCTCCGACGCAAGTAGTCGTGGGTCGCCGCTTGACTCGCCCAAGCCGGCCGTCAGCACCACGCGCGCCGCGATGCGCTGGTCAGCCTCGTCCACCTGCGCGAACAGGGCCCGTGTGTAGCCAGCGGCCACCTCGAACCCGACGGCATCCACGAGGCGGCTGTGGTAACGAGTTAGGGCGTCGAGTAGTGGATCAGGGAGGCCCAACTGGGAGCTTGCATCCCTGAGCCCTTGCACGGCGTAGTGCGCATGATCAGGCCCGAACCACTCCTGAGCAAGGACTGCCTCCCCCCAGAGTGCAAGGTTCCCGCGCGCCGCCGCGGCACCGCCAGCAATCCGCCCGAGGCCAACGCCTGCGGCGGCAACCCAGCCGCGAAGGGCCGCGGGATCCGATGTCTGCACCTCACGCAGCGCCTGAAGCACGAAGCCCATCACAGACTTGAACTCGCGCCAGGGCCCAACTCTTCGAAGCGAGCTCGCTACGCCTTGAGGTTGCCAGCCATCCCGCTGGGCAGACAGAACCCAGACCTCTCGACTGAAGGGCACGTCCACGTAGTAGTTCGAGAGCAGCGTCGCTGTCTCGGCGTCGATGACCTCGCTTGACGGACCGCCCGGTCCGTTCGTGGCCCATCGCAGGAGGCCAAGAGTGCCGAAGGACCTCAGCCCGAATTGCCGCGCCACATCGCTCAACACGCGATCGTCCGTCCAGTACGGGCAACCGAGCTCGAGCGCTAGGTCGATTCCTGAGATCCATGCCCCGTTAGGAAGGGAGTTGAGTTTGCCCAAGTTCGACAGCGTGCGCCTGGGCAGTCGCCGGATACTCGTAAGCAACTGAACGACGCCCGCGCTCATCTCCGCCAGCCAGTCAGCGTCGCTTTCCGCGATGGTGGAGACGACCGGCGACCCGGTCTCCGAGTCCCAGGCAAGGGACATTGTCGACTTTTGCGCGAGGCCGTCTCGCGCCTGGAGGGCGTCGTCGAATAGGGCATCAGTAGTTGTGACGTTCGGGACAGCACCTAGGAGGTAGGCTGCCGTCGACTGACTGAGTAGTCGAAGCGTGTGCGCAACCGTTGGATCGATTACCACTGACTGCGAGCGGTCCAGCACTTCGCCCAGGTCTTCAACAAGATTATCGAGGTTCTCCGCATAGACCACTCCAGCGGCTCGCCGCAACGAGGCTTCTGTGAATGTGCGCCCCACAATAGATGCGAGGGCACCGAGGGGAAGGCGCCCGGCCTTGACCGCCTCATGCACCTTCGACAACGCACGCTCGCGCTCCTCGTCGAAGAGTTCGGCACGGACGGATTCCAGCGGGTTCTCTAGATCAACTTGGACGGCACGCAGGTACTCGCTCTCCGGAAACCTTTCTGTGAACTCCGCGATCGCACCTCGGACACCCTCCACCTCGTCGACACTCGGTCCAGCCGCCGCTCCCGGACTCGTCAGGAATGTTTGCACAAATGCGGCATATACACGCTCGTCTGCGGTCCACTTGGGCAACTCTTCTAGTAACGTCTTGAGCAGGCTCTCTGGAGCCAAGCACCGCCCACATAGGTCCACCCACACGAGCGCCTCCACAGACGTTCGGGGATCGACTGGACGGCCCGATGGCGTCAGCGCGTACCAAGCCTGCGCGAAGTCTCTTTGCATGTGGAGGCATCTCGTCAGCGCCCAACGCGCACTCGCGTCAGCCTGATCGAGGGCCACAAGCGCTCGAGCCGCATCAGCTGCTTCATGCCACCGGCCCATGTCGGAGTGGACCTCTACGAGCAGGATGTAGGCGTCACGGAGTCCCGACCACTGGGTGGCACCCGAAGCGATGGCTCTCCGCGCAGCCTCAATAGCCTCCGCCGGCCGGCCTGCCGCACGGTAGTCGTTAGCCGCCATGACCATCAGATGCGGATCCGACCATCGCTCCCCGGCGTCGCGAAGCGCCTCGGCGGCCATGTCAGGTTGGCGCACGAAGCGGTAGTGCTCGGCGAGCCGCACGGCGACTACGGGGCTCTGATGTGCACCCGCCCGCATCCGGACGACCCTGTCCTCACCATCAGCCAGCGCCGTTGCGATGGCACGAATCTCCTCGACGAGTTCGGGGTAGTCCGCCGCCAAATCGGCCAACTCGGGAGCGGTGAGGCCGTCTTCGGCCAACGCCCGGGCCGCCTGCAGTCTCTCTGAGTCGCTTCGGGCCAGCCCGATCGCCGCGGACCATGCCTCCCTCGTGCTCGTGTAGCTGGGGTCGACGACCTCGCCGCGCTCTAAGAGCGTCGCGACAACGCAGAGACGGGGAAAGTCGTCGACAACGCTCGCAAAAAGCGCCCGCGCCTCTGCTACGCGACCCGTCAGAGCAGCCGTTATCGCCGCGTGTTCAAGGATGGCCGTGTCGCCAGCTTCTGCATCCGTGGCGTCGCCCGTCGGAGCGGGCTGGGTCAGTCTCCAGGCTCCTTCCAGGTCGCCGGACAGGACCGAGGCGACAACTGCTAGCGCCGCCGGCCGGGCCGAGTCGCCGCCCCAACTTCTTCGGGAGTTTCGCGCGCGAAGTGCCAACTCGAGGGCACGACGCGCGTCTGTCATTCGATCAGCCGTGCGCCGGAGGACCCCTCGCTGGAGCAACACCTCTGCGGCCTCCAACAGGACCCCAAACACACCGCAGTCGGCCGCAACTTGCTCATACAGGCTCACCGCGACCGAGAGATTACCTCGCGCTCGCTCAAGCCGGGCCAGAAGCACTCCTTTCTCATACTGCTGTTCTGGTTGGCGAACCTCCCACGCGGAGAGATGTTTGCCAGCATCGTCGAGCCTGCCCTCGATCGCCGCGGCTATGGCGTTCGCGTAGCGGTCGCCGCCTTCGGCTGCTTCTTCGAGTAATTCCAGTGCACGTCGGCGGTCCCCAGCGGTCTCGGCGCACTGGCCGGCACGAGCCAAGTAGTATGTACGCGGCGCGCACCCCTCTTGCACGGCCCTAACAAAATGCTCGCTCGCAGCCGACGGCTCCCCATAGTTCGCGGCTGCTGTTCCGAGGATTGCGTGGACGCACGGCGGCGCCATACTCATCCACGAAGGCGGCAGCTTCGCCCATTCTCGAAGCAAGGTCCGCTTGTCCTTCGAAGCAGCGACTTCGGAGATAGCACGCTCCATGTCCGGCCAACGAGACCGAAGGGCACGAGCAGGTTCGGCGATCAGTGGGGGCAGAAGCCCTAGGTTGGCCTCGAAGGAACTCTTGGCATCGAGCCGACTGTGCAAACCCGCTTCCACCGCCGCAAGCGCCGCTCGAGTCGCTTCGCCCTCGTGCCGCGTTGTCGCCTCCACCCAGGCGGCGGTCAGCCGGGTCGCCTCAGACGGGTTCAGGTCGTGGACGTAGGCCCTCAGCACATGGGCCAGGACTATGCGGGCGCTCGCTTCCCGAACATCCGCAGCCTCGCCAGCAATCACAACCGAAAGGGACCTAGCGGCCTCCGCCAAAGCCGCCTCCGTCCTAGCCTCGATCAGGCGCGACGAGTCCTCGCGTCCAAGCCAGCGACGGATCGCCCGAGGCGTGACTCGAATGCCCTCCATACGCGACGTTCGTGCCGCGGCCCTTGCGACACGCGTTCTCCGCGTTCTCTTCCTGAGGACGTCCGAGCCGAACTCGCCCAGCAGCGCTGCAGCTTCGAGGCTGAACGACAACACCACAGCTGGCTCCACGCCCGCCCCTTTCGATCACGCCTGGCCACAAGGCTCCCACGGGTGCGCAGCATGGATCTGGCGCTTGCCGAGGTTGGTCTGCGCACTTGGGCGACGCGCGGCCCCCAGCACCGTTGGCTACGGGACTGAAGTAGGCGCACTGCCATCGGCATGCAAGAGGAGTCACGGCCCGTCATCGGCTTCCACGCCCCGAACGAGCCGGCCGCCAGCTGGCTCCCCACTCACCGTCGTCTGACGAGCCCGACCGTCAGAGGGCCGTCGGGGCACAAGGACACCCGGCCCACTCACAACCGTGACTGGCCTCACGTCAGCGAACCTGGCGCACCTCGGCGAGGTTCAGATGCTCGTCGACGAAGCGCGCGCCGTCGGGAAGGAAGCCGTTGCGCTCATAGAACCGCCGCGCACGCGGGTTGCTCTCGGCGACCCAAAGCTGAGCCGGCGTCCCCGGCGCCAAGACGGTGTCGAGCAGCGCCTGGCCGATGCCCGTCCCGTGGTGTGCCGCAAGCACGTAGAGCGAGTACAACTCGCGGTCGCGCACCGGCTGATGATCCCCAACGTGCCGTCCCGTGCCGTCCATGGCGAAGCCGACGACCTGCCCGCTCACCTCAGCCACCGTCACCCCTGCACCGCCGCCGAGCCAGCGGCGCCAGGTCTCGGTCCGCCGCTCCAGCGTGTCGGACTCCCAATGGGCTGCAGGGAGCAGCTCGGAGTACGTCTCGACCCACGACGTGTGGTGGGCGTGCGCGCAGCCAGCCGCGTCGCCGGGCGTGGCGGCACGGATGACGAAGGACTCACCGGGCACGGCTCGCATGGCGTCATCCTCCCGACGTAGCCGCCCCCACGCCAGACGTGCCCGCATATCGCCGGGCGACACGGTCCAGGCGACCACGGGGCCAGGGCGCACCCCTCGACTCGTCGGCATGTGCCACGACGGTGCGACTCGGGCGGTCTTCCCGCTCGATGCGATCGCGTTGCGCGTAGCCAGTGGGCTCAGCCATTGCGCGAACGCTGCAGGGGTAGTGCGCCGGCACTGCCGCTGCTCGGTAGTCGGCCACACAGGACGTTGGTCGCCTCGCTGGCACACCTCTTCCTGAACGCCGTCGCGGCGGCAGGTGCGCATCTTCTCCCCCGCTGCCGCACACCTGCAGGTAGCGACGGTCTCGCCAGTGGAGGTGGTGCGGGTGATGTCGATGCACAAACTGACGGCCGGAAACGGGTACGCCTACCTGACCCGGCACGTCGCCGCGGGCGACGCCGGCCTCGACGCGGGCGCCTCCCTCACCGCGTACTACGAGCAGACCGGCAACCCGGCTGGCCGCTGGTACGGCGAGGGCCTCGCTGGCCTCGGCGACGAGAAGCACCGGCTCCGATCCGGCGACATCGTGACCGAGGCGGCGATGACGGCCGTGTTCCGCGACGGGGTCGACCCGTTGATGGACGACGCGCTCGGCCGCCCCTATAGCCGGTTCGATGACGGGAAGCGGCACGCGGTCGTCGGCTTCGACCTCACCTTCACCGCCCCGAAGTCCGTCTCGGTGCTGTGGGCGCTGGCCGATGACGCAACGCGCGCGTCATCGTCTATGACGCGCACCGGGCCGCGCTGACGTCATCGCTGGAGTTCGTCGAGCAGCGCGTCATCCGCACGCGCACCGGCGAGCGAGGCCGTCATCAGGTCCGCACCCGCGGGATGGTCGCCGCGGCGTTCGACCACTGGGACACCCGGGCCGGTGACCCGAACCTGCACACCCACGTCGTCATCGCGAATAAGGTCCAGGGGCCCGACGGCGCGTGGCGCAGCGTCGACGGGCGGACCGTCCACGCAGCCGTCGTCACCGTCTCCGAGCTCTATGACGCGCTGCTGGCCGACGAACTGGCGCGGCGGTTGCCGGTGGAGTGGTCGATGCGCGACCGCGGCCCGCGGCGGAACCCTGCGTTCGATATCCACGGGATCGGCGAGGACGTGCTCGCGCACTTCTCGAGCCGGGCGGAGGTGATCCACTGCGCCGAGCAGGAGTGGCTCGCCCAGTTCGAGGCCACCCACGGCCGGGCGCCGACGCGCGTGGAGACGACTCGAGCGCGGCAGCACCTGACTCGTGCAACCCGGCCGCCGAAGACCCTCCGGCCGCTCGCGGATCTGCTGGTGGACTGGGCGAACCGTGCCCGCGCGCTGACTGGGCTCGAGCCGCATGACCTCGCTGCCCGGGCGCTGGCCGGCGCCTACGGCCGACCGCTGCACGCGCACGACGTCGGCCCGGAGGTCCGCGCGGCGATGGTTGCTCAGGTCATCGATGACGTGTCGACGCGGCGGTCTGTGTGGACGACGTGGAACCTCGGCGCCGCCGCCGTTCGCTCCTCCAAGCTGCTGCGGATGGCGTCGCCCGAGGAGCGGCGTGCCCTGCTCAGCGCGATCACCACCGAGGCCACCGTGGCGTGCGTGCACCTGGACGACAACCGGGACCCGGCCACCCGCAGGGTCGGCGAGTCGCTGTACACCTCGACCGAGCTGCTCGGCGCGGAGAAGCAGCTGATCGACGCCGCAGAGACCACCGGCGCACCGCACCGACCAGCGGAGATGCTCGGCGCCATCCGGCTGCGCACCGAGCACCACCTCGGCGCCCTCGCCCCGGACCAGCGCGCCGCCGCGGAGGCCATCATCACCTACGGCCGGCTGCTCGACGTGCTCGTCGGGCCGGCGGGGTCGGGCAAGACCACAACCCTTGCCGCGCTGACCTCGTTCTGGCAGCACGGGATCGGGTCGGTCGTCGGGCTCGCGCCGTCGGCCACGGCAGCTCGGGCGCTCGCTGAGTCGCTGGGGATCCCGTGCGAGACGACGGCCAAGTGGCTGCACGAGTCCACGGGCGACGGCGGCACGGCCCGCGCACTCCGGTACGCCGACGCCATCGCCCGCATGGAGACGCGGGACTACCGCGAGATGCGTGCGGCTAACGAGGAGCAGTGGCGGCTCCGCGCCGAGCAGGACCAGTGGCGGTTCTCGCCTGGCCAGCTCGTCGTCGTCGACGAGGCGTCCCTGGCCGACACCCGCACGCTCGCGGCCATCGTCGGGCAGGCAAGGGCGGCCGCGGCGAAGGTGCTAATCGTCGGGGACCACCTGCAACGCGGGTCGGTCGGCGCCGGCGGCGCGTTCGGCATGCTCGCCCGCCGCGGAGCCACCACCGAGCTCACCAGCCTCTGGCGGTTCACCCACCCGTGGGAGGCGCGGGCCAGCCTCGAGCTGCGCCTCGCTCACCCGGCAGCGCTGGACGCCTACGAGGCGCACGGCGCGATCGCCTCCGGCGGGCACGACGCGATGCTCGACACCGCCATCGAGGCGGTCACCACCGCCAGCGAGCAAGGCCGGGTCGCGGTGCTCCAGGCTGTCGACAACCGGACCGTCCGCGAGCTCAACGCCCGCATCGGCGCCGACCGCATCGCCACCGGCGACGTCGCACCCGCGCGGGTGAGCCTGCACGACGGGCTGACGGCCGGCGTCGGCGACCGGATCGTCACCCGCCGCAACCACCGGCGCCTGACCACCGCCGACGGGTTCGTGCGCAATGGCGCCCTCTGGGACGTGACCGCCGTCCTGCCGGACGGATCCCTCCGCGCCCGCCCCGCCAGCCGGCCCGACGCGGCCACCGTCCGCCTCCCGGCCGAGTACGTCGCCGAGCACGTCGAGCTCGGCTACGCCACCACGAACGCCCGCACCCAGGGCATGACCGTCGACGAGACCCACACCATCGCAACCCCCGGCATTGGCCGCGAGGACCTGTACGTCGCGATGAGCCGCGGCCGCCATGCCAACCGTGCGTACGTCGTCGTCGACCAAGGCGACCCGGAGTGCCTGCCCGGCCAGGCGCCGTCGTCGGGCCGCGGGGTGCTCGAGCAGATTCTGGCCACCAGTCACGCGGAGCCCAGCGCCACCGAGACCTGGGACACCTACCACCCCGGCCATGCCGCGCCGACCGTGCCGCCCGCGCGTTCACAGCAGCCCTGGAGTGTCGTGCCTCCACAGCCTGCACCGCACTACTTGACCGCCGCGCCGCCGTCGTCCGCCGATGGACCTGTGCTCGGCCGCTGACCGCACCACCCAAACCAAGAAGAAGGAGAAGGACGATGGCCATTACAACGCAGCACAGCGAGAGCTCCACCCCAACGCCGGCCCGGCAGTACTACCGCGTGAAGGACGCGGCGCGGGTGCTCGGGGTGCCGCCCCGGACGCTGTACCACCTGGTCGAGCGCGAGCAGATCCCGTGCCGGCGCCTCGGCACGGTGATCCTCCTCCCGGCGGCGTGGGTCGAGCGCGAGCCGACGATGCCGGTGAAGCGGCGCTGATGTCCGTCACGAGGCGGGCGCACCCGACGGGCAACGTGACCTGGCGCGCGAAGGTGTTCTTCGAGGGCCGCGTCATCGCGCAGCGGTCGTTCGAGCGCCGAGTCGATGCCAAGCGCTGGGAGGCCGACCAGCTCGCGAGGCTGGACGCCGGCTCGTGGATCGACCCGGCGCGTGGGCGAATGACGTTCGCGGCGCTGGCCGAGGAGTGGCAGGCCTCGCGTGGTCACCTGGCGGTGCGCAGCCAGGAGACCACGCGGTTCCTGCTGGACAAATACGTGATCCCGGAGATCGGGGCTTACCCGATCTCCGGGATCTCGGCGGCCGACATCGAGCGGGTGATGTCGGCGCTGACGGCGCGCGGTCTCGCGACGGCGACGCGGCGCCGGGCGCTGTCGATGATCCGGCTGGTGTTCGACTACGCGATCCGCGACCGGCGGCTAAGCGTGAACGTCGCGCGGATGGTGGCGCTGCCGCGCGGGGGGACCAAGCGTGAGCCGCACTGGCTGCGGCCCGAGCAGCTCGGCCGGCTGGTCATGGCGGTGCCGCCGCTGTGCCAACCGGTCGTGCTGTTCCTCGGGACCACGGGGTGCCGGTTCTCGGAGATGGCCGCGCTGCGGGTCGACGCCGTCGTGCAGACCCCGCACGGGCTCGGCGTTCGGGTGCACCGGGCCGCGACGCAGTCCAAGCGGACCAGCGGGGCGGTGTTCGGGCCGACGAAGACGCATCAGACGCGGACGGTGCCGGTACCGGCAGCCTTGGACGAGTACGTGCGGACGCGGGTCGCCTTCACCGCGCCCGGCGGGTACCTGTTCCCGAGCCCGACCGGGGGTGTGTGGACGAACACCAACTTCCGGGCGCGGTCGGGCTGGATGGAGGCGACCCGGCGCGCGGGCGTCGAGGGGACGACGATCCACGACCTGCGGCACACGGCGGCGTCGCTGCTCATCACGGCAGGCGCGGACGTGAAGGCGGTGCAGGTGATCCTCGGGCACTCCACCGCGACGATGACGATGGACCTCTACGGGCACCTGTTCAGCGAGGCGACCTGGCAGGCGATGGAACGGCTGCCGGTGATACCGCTCAGGGCCCGGCCGATGGCCATCGATCCCCCCTCAGCGCGCTCCGACTCGCCCTGATCAACAATCCCTTCGGACCCACGGCGACAACTTGCTGCATGCCGCTCGGCTTCGGCGGCCGCCCAACCAGGCAGCCGCCGTGCACGTCGTGGCACCCCCCCAGCTGAGGCGAAGACTGCCCGGCAGATGAAGCGAGCGAGCCACGACCGTCTTGACGCCGGCAGCCGTGCGCAGCACGTCGAGCCGCACGTCTCATCCGGTGAACCTTGACCTCCGCCTCGGCAGGCGTGACCATGGTGACGCGGCCTGACTGCGGGTCCGGTCGCAAATTGCCAGCACCGCCCGTCGTAGCTCAGCGGTTGAGCGTCCGGCTAAGAACCGGGAGGTCGCAGGTTCGACTCCTGCCGACAGGTTGTCCGCGTCGCTGCAGTGCAGCATCGCCCCGCGCCGGAGTGTCCCAACAATGGCGCGGGAGAGCCACCAATCAGGTGGGATCGCTGGGCTGGCGCGGCTTCCACTCCGTTCGACGGGGAAGCCGTTCGTCCCGAACAAGGTGACGGCCCGTGTGTGCCGCTGCCGGGTCGAGCCACTGAAGCGACTCGTCGCTAGCATGCGATCCATGCAGACGACGACGGGCCGCCGCCGCCGCGGCTTTGTCGCCCTCCAGTTCCCCATTATCGATCTTCGCACCCTGCAGGACGCTCCGGGGCGCCTACCCCGGCCAGCTTGGCCCGACCCAAGGGTAGGCACTGATTTCGTCCGGGGAATTGGCAGAGTTCGTGTGCGTCCCCGCGGTCCGGTTGTCGGTCTGCTCGATGAACGGGTCTACGTTCCGGCGGCGCGACTACTCCACGTACCACAACGGATCACTACAGCAGATGGCGGCGAGGCCACAAGGGTCTACACGCGGCTCTTCGGCACTGAGTATTCGTACCGCATCGACACCGGTTTTGTTATTCGCGGTCCTGAACAGCGGCCCGTTGACGCGCCGTCGGTAGCATCCATACTAGGTGCACTCGCAACCGTCTCAGGTGTCACCTCGTTACCGCTGGGGTCAGCCGGGCAGGCACTCTCGCGTGCACTAGCGGCGCGAACCTCGCCGCACGGGCATGCGAGTGACTCGGCATTGGCCGGCTTGGTGGTCCCTGGGCAGGCGTTTGTCATCGTAGAAAAGCCACGCTCGAACGATCGCAGTGTCCGCGGAATCTTTGTCGGCCCGAGGTCGGCGCCGGTGCCCGCGTACCTGTTGAGCTTCCCCGGAAAGACGCCATCTGCACACGACCGGAACGTTCGCGGAGCCGTTTGGCGCCTCCACGCTGACCTAGAACTACTCCGTGAGGTTGGCCGACATTGGAACTCTGATCCCGAGATCCTCGACCGAGGCGCGCTTAGGGATCTACTCGAGGACGTGAGTCGCCGACTGGTTGCCACCCACCGGGGCGGCGTTGATCAACCAGCCCTCTTGGCAATCGTTGAATCGGTTCGAGGTTTCGATCGAACCGAGTTGTATGACCTCGCAATTTCTGTCGGACGACGAAGTAGGGGCCTCGCCCGGCGGCTAGAACTAATTCTGGAGCGTTCGGCCGCCGCTCGAATCGAATCAGTGACACTAGGAACGGGATCAGTATTCGCGGGAGGCGACGTAGTAATGGGTGACAAGAACAAGTTTGATTTCCACGGGCCGGCGAGCGGGATCTTCGGATCACATAATCAATCTAGCGGCGGGAACTTCCGAGCATCCACCGGAGGCGGGTGGGAAGAGCTGGATCGTGAACTCGCGGCACTCGAATTCAGAGTGGAAGGGGAAGACCGAGAGGCTGTCCAGAGTTTCCGGCGCCAACTCGAGACGTCGCCGGAGGAACAGAAGCGCGCCTTGCTACCTGCGGTGCACGAGACCATAAAGACGTGGGGCCCCGTAGCAGCAGCGGCCCTGGCGGTAATCAACCAGATCATGGGCATGGCATAGCGCCCATGGGAGACGGCCGCCCCGCCGGGATACGTTGCCGTCGGGCATCTGGCCACGCACTCGTCCTACTGACGACGTGGGACGCCCTCAGGCTTGCTACGCCTACCCGACCGCCTATCGGGTCGGCACTGAGGCGCTGGCGGCTCCGCGCTGCATCCTGGAGCCCATTTTCCGCCGTGCGACGGACGAACGGAGGCGACCAGTGACATCGAACCAGCCGGTCGTCGATCCGCGATTGATGCCCGGCCAACCGGTCGAGATCGCGTGTGACGAGAGCGGCAGCGAAGGCGAGAACCTCATCCAGGGCACGCATCGCATCTTCGCCCATGGCAGCATTGACCTGTCGATGTCAGAAGCCAACGCCGTACTTCAAGAGGTCAAGATTCACCTAGGAGTCGGCGGCGTGGAACTGAAAGCCAGGCGACTCCTCGAACCATCGAATATCGACAGAGTCGTCCCACTGCTAGCCCCAGGGGGCGTCTTGCATCTTCACGCTCACGTATACCTCCTCGACAAGCTTTACTTCGCTGTCGGCAAGATCGTCGACTTGCTCGTCGAAGAGGAGGCATACGATCGGGGCATTCGACTCCACGACGACGGCTCCGCTCGGGCGATGGCGTCAACGCTGTTCATGAAGGGACGACGGGCGCTCGGAGGGGCGAACTGGACTCGACTGCTCGAAGCCTTCGTGTCTTTGGTTCGCCGGAGGCAACGCTCTGGGATCAAGGCAACACTCGATGACTTCTACCACATCGTTGACGATGTCCGGTTGCGCAGCCATGACAAGCATGTCGAGGCAATCCTCCAACTGATTTGGGCTTCGCGACGGCAAGCCGAGCAGTATGTCGGACCCGATGGACCGCTATCCGACCGTCGGAACCTTGAGCCGCTGCTTGCGGCGATTCCCATGACTACGGCTTTCTGGTCGGAGAAGCATGCGCGAGCCGTGCGCATCGTGCACGACCAGCAGACTCTCTTGACGCCCGAGATAGTCGGTCCGATGATCGAGGTGATGAACAACCCTCATCCAGACTTCCCTTATCTGATTCCGATTGTCGGCGTCGACCAAGTCGATTCCAGAGCGGACGCCAGGATCCAGCTGGCAGACCTGGTGTCAGGATTCGGGCGGCTCGCGGGAGAGCATGCCCTAGCCGGCACTCTGACGCCGACGATCACTTCGGCGATTAGGCCCATGCTCGACGCAAATGCCGTGTGGGGCGATGACCTCAGCTGGGCGGCGCTCGCCGGTCAGCGATAGCGCACCAACGGTGACGGGTGATCGGCTCGCCCGTCGATGGGACCCACGCGACAGGAGGGCCCCGTCAGGGTGGGCGCGCTCGCGAGGCTGAATCGCAGATCTCTCCGCTGTGTCGAAGATCCGGAGTCCATAGGTCTTCCGAGTGCGTCGAGCCGGCTCCTCTTCTGGAGCGCCATCAAGCCGACCGGCCACAGCGCCGCAACGCGCGTGTCGCTGGCGTCCGTCCACGTCCTTGACAGGCCATCCACGTGCTGAGACAAGTCACTGACCACACGCTGACCAATGCCCGGCAAATCGGACAGGGTCCCAGCGCGATCGCGGCGCCGATATCGCCTCTGACCTGCACGAACACTCTGTGCGCCTGGGCAGATTCGAACTGCCGACACCCGCTTTAGGAGAGCGGTGCTCTATCCCCTGAGCTACAGGCGCATGGAACCGGAGCGGTTCCGTGCGGCCGTCGAGGCTGGACTCGCCGGCCCGAGAAGCCTACCGGCCGCCCGTGGCGCCGTCGCCCACCCGATGTCGACCTGCCACAGCTCTGCCCCTGATCCACGATGGTCCCGGACGGACAGTCAACCTGGTGTGGAGGGGCTCTCGTGACTCGTGTGCTGGTGACCGGCGTGCGCGGCAAGACCGGCGTTCCCCTGGGGCGAATGCTCGTCGCCCGGCAGAGGGTCGATGTGCTCGGCGGCAGCAGCGACCCGGCGAAGGTGACAATCGAGGGCGTGCGGCCCACCGCCTTCTCCTGGGACGACGCGTCCACCTGGGCGGCCGCGACCGACGGCGTCGACGCGGTGTACGTGGTGCGGCCGGATCGCGCGGACGCACCCGAGCTGATCGACGCGCTGCTCACCGACCTGCCGGCCGAGACGCGCGTCGTGCTGCTGTCCGAACGGGACGCAGACTCCATGGGTCCCGAGGGCTGGGCCGCGCGCACCGAGCAGGTGGTGCGCAGCAGCGGCCGGCCGTGGACGATCCTGCGGCCGAGCTGGTTCATGCAGGTGCTCACGGACGAGCGCTTCTACCTCGGCCCGGTGGTCGAGGAGGGCGAGCTCGCCTTCTCCAGCGGCGGGGCGAGCCTCGCGTGGATCGACGCGCGGGACATCGCCGCGGTGGCCGAGCAAGCACTGCTCGACGACGGTCACGAGGGGCAGGTCTACGAGCTCACCGGGCCGGAGTCGCTCACACTGCCGCGGGTCGCGGACCAGCTCTCGACCGCCGCCGGCCGTCGCGTGACCCACCGGGAGATCACCATCGACGAGGCCCTCGAGGGCCTCAACGGCTTCGAGCGCGACCTCACGCGGTGGACCTTCGAGCGCGTGCACGCCGGCAGCTTCACACCGGTGACCGACACCGTCGAGCACGTCACGGGTCGCCCGGCCCGGACCCTCGAGGCGTTCCTCGCGGACTCCGCCGCGGAGCTGCGGCGAGGGTGACGGGGCCGGGCGCACGGCGAGGCAGGCGGGGCCTTCCCACCGCAGTACCGCGTCTTGCGCGCGTGATCCCACGACGGTCTCCGACCGCGACGGCCGCCGTTCCGCCGATGAGGCCGGCCAGCCAGGCGGCTCAGAAGCGGTGCGCGCCATCCGATCGGACACCCATGCGACGGCCCCACCGCGCGCCCCCGGCAGTCCGAGCACTCACGGTCCTGGCCGTCGGGCTCCTCGCACTCGCCGGCTGCTCGACCCAAGGTCCCGGCGGGACGCTGCGGGCGGTGAGCGACACCGGGCGGGGTGCGAGCGACATCGACGAGGGCTGGGTCTTCACGCTCCCGGCCGACGACGACGCGAGCTGGGAGCTGCTGGACGCCCGGCCGGGTGACGACATGGAACGAGCCCGCGTGCCGGTCGAGCCCGACGACGTCACCGCATTGGGCGGCACCTGGCAGGCGGTCGAGTCGGGACGGTTCACCCTCCCCGCTGACCTGGCGGGCGAGCAGCTGCTCTGCTGGGCGGTACCGCCCGACTCCGGGCCGGCCACCGCACTGCTGCGGGGCTGCGCCGCCGTCGGGCTCGCCGACGGTTCCCGCGTCGAGGCCACCTGGGGCGAGGCGGGCTTCCGGGCCGACGTCGACTGACGCACGGACCGCCGTCGGCCCCGGTGCCCGAGGGGCTGGGCTCAGTCCCTCAGCGAGGCGTAGTAGTCGCGCAGCGTGCGGGTGCCGGTCGGCTGCCCGACGGAGTCGGTGCGCATGCCCTCGAGGAAGAACCGGGTGAGCGACGCGCGGCGTGGTCCCAGCCGGTCGGCGAACCAGATCGCAGCGGAGCCGACACCGCCCGGCACGGCCAGGTAGCGGGGCGTGCGCCCGGCGGCCTCGAAGGCGAGGTCGACGATCTCCCGGTAGGTGAGCACCTCGGGGCCGCCGACGTCCCACGTGCCGGCCCCGCCGGGCAGCTTCGCGACGCAGAACTCCGCGAGGTCGGCGCCGTGGATCGGGGACAGGCGCACCGAGCCGTCGCCGAGGCCCGCGGCGAGGCCACGGCGCGCGAGGTCGTAGATCTCCGTCAGGTCGGAGAAGTAGCCGGACGGGTTGACGATCTGCGGCGCGACGCTGCTGCGTCGCAGCGCCTCCATGAAGGCGAGCTTCGAGCGGCTGAGCATCGACGTCCCGGCGTCGGCGTGCATCACCCCGACGTACAGGAACGACGCGACGTCCCGCTTCTCGGCGAGCTCCAGGTAGGCGAGGTTCATCAGGAAGTCGACGTCCCAGGGCTCGGCCTTCTGGCGGGTGACGCCCAGGGCGGAGACCACGTGGTCGACGCCCTCCATCAGCGCGCCGTCGCGGTTGGCCTCGGCGGCGTCCCGGGCGACGATCCACTCGGCGACGTGCGACGCGAGGCTCGGGGACCCCCACGCGCCGGGCGCGCAGGCACGGGCCTTGTCACGCACCACCGCCCGCACCCGGTACCCCTCCGCATCCAGTCGCTCGGCGAGGTGCCGGCCGACGTAGCCGGTGGCGCCGAGCAGGAGGACGGTCGGACGAAGGGAGTTCATGGTGCGGCCCTTCTCTTGAGTTCTGGACCCGTCCATGATCGCGCGCCCGCAGGTAGCCTCTACACCGGGCCGCCCTCACCGCGACGGGCTCCCGCGAGGCGGCCCAGCAGCTCGGCCAGGTCCAGGCCGACGGAGAGCATGCGGGCGTCGACGTCGTGCGTCGGGTCCCACGAGGCGATCGTCGCGGAGGCGAGCGGCAGGTGGGCGACGGCGGCCGCCACGGTGTCGCGGACCTCGTCGGGCATGAGGCCGCCCGGCGCCGCGTAGGAGTTGGCCGGTGCGACCGAGGAGTCGTGGACGTCGAGGTCCACGTGGATGTGCACGGCGTCGGCGTGGGCGGTCACGCGGTCCAGCACCTCCCCCGTGCGCCCCGCGCGGATATCCGCGACGCCCAGCCACGTGGGGCCGCCCGCGTCGATGAGGGCGCGCTCGGCGTCGTCCAGGTCGTGGCCGCCCACCAGCACGGCGCGCTCGTCGGGAAGGGGTGCGAAGCCCGGCACCGTGGCCGCGAGGGACTGCCAGCAGCGGCCGCCCATCATCGCGAAGCCCATGCCGTCGAAGAACCCACTGCCGGACGTGCTGGGCGTCTGCAGGTCACCGTGCGCGTCGAACCAGAGCACGGCCACGCGCTGCTCGGGCGCGCGCCGGCGCAGGCCCGCGACCACGCCGAGCGTCACGCCGCAGTTGCCCGCCAGCACCACCGGCACGTGCCCGGGGTGCGCGGCGACGTCGTCGGACACGCGGCGCATCACCTGGGTGCCCGTGGCCGCCTCGATGCTGAACCCACCCGGGAGGTCGAGCTCCACGCGGCCCTGGGAGACGACGGCGCCACCGGCGGCCAGGCGCTGCGCCACACCTCCCGCGAGCAGGGCCGCGGGGCCGGCGCCGTGGCGCGCGTCGCGGTGGCCGGAGTCGTACGGGACCTCGAGCAGGCGGATCTTCGTGGGCATGGCGCCCATCATGTCGGCGGGCGGCGCCGGGCTCCGCTCAATACCTTCCCGCGCGCATCCCGCGGTGCCATGCTGCGTCGATGACGACCTACTCCCGCACCAAGGAGTTCGAGGGCGCGACCTTCGTCAGGGCGAGCTTCAAGGGTGCGAAGATGCGCTTCTCCGACGTGAGCGGCGTGACGATGCGGGCCGTGGACGTGGACGGACTCGACATCGACAGCCACGACCTGTTCTGCGGCAGCCTCTACGTCAACGGCGTGGACGTGGTGCCGCTGGTGGACGCCGAGCTCAACCGGCAGTTCCCGGGCCGCGAGCTGCAGAAGGCCGAGACGCCCGAGGGGCTGCGCGAGGGCTGGGTGGCCGTGCAGGCCGCGTGGCGCGAGACGGTCGAGGGCACTCCCCCGGAGCTGCGCGACGCCCACGTCGAGGACGAGTGGTCGCTCGCCCAGACGCTGCGGCACCTGGTGCTCGCGACCGACGCGTGGCTGCGCGGCGGGATCCTGCGGATCGAGCAGCCGTTCCACGAGATCGGGCTCATGTTCACGGGCGCAGCGGAGATGGGCTTCGACGTCTCGATGTTCCGCACCGACGAGCCCACCTGGGACGAGATCCTCGCCGCGCGCGCCGAGCGTCAGCAGCTGGTCACGGACTTCCTGGCGACCGCCACTCCCGAGCTGCTCGCCGAGGAGCGCGACACCCCCTGGGGCGGCGGGGACGACTGGCACCCGACCGTGGGTGCCTCCATCCGCGTGATCCTCGAGGAGGAGTGAGCGCACCTGCGCTACGTGCGCCGGGATCTCGCGCTGCTGCGCTGAGCCCGACGGCGCCGTCGGGCACGTGGGTCACATCTTCTCGCCGGGCAGCGTGCTCGCCTGCTCGACCCACGAGCGGAGCAGGGCGGCGTCGGGCTCGTCGTCCTCCCGGATGTCCAGGTACCGCACCTCGGGGTGCTTGGAGGCCTTCGGCGGGACCGGCTCGAGGGACGTGCCCTTGAGGAACTGCACCTGCACGTAGTCGGTGTAGCAGCGGAACGACGCGAACCAGCCGTCGCCCTTGCGCCCGTAGAAGGGCTGGTTCCACTTGACCGCCTTGTGGACGCCGGGCACGACGCCCTCGATCAGCGCGTCGAGGTGCCGGCCGACGTCGCTCTTCCACCCCGGCATGGCCGCGATGTAGTCCTGCACAGGACGGTCGCCCTCACCCTTGGGGATCTGCGGGTTGCCACCTGAGAGAAGACGCGTTCCCGCGTCGTTCCGTCCGGTCATCGCTCCTCCTCGCGTCGGTGCGACGGCGCGGTCGAGCCACCACCGCACGCCGGTGCCCGGAGCGAACCGCTCCGGACGGTTCGGTGCCATCGTCGCGCGGCCACCGGCCCGGTGCCAACGGTCGCCACCTTCCCAGAGCCCGCTCCTGACGGCGGCGCCGCGCCCCTGGTGCGGGACCTCGCCGCAGCTTCCGGGCGTGAGCTTCGGCACAGCGCCCGACGGCGGCCGGGTGAACCTCGTGGAATAGCGGCGCACCACCCGAATCGATTCGACTACGATCCCTCCCGCGACGCCGTCGGCTCCCTCGGCGCCCCCTCCTCGTAGCGAAGATCTGTGATGTCCAAGGCCCTCACCACCGGCGCCCCGTGGCGCGTGCTGCTCGTTTTCGTCGTCCCGCTGTTCATCGGCAACGTCATCCAGCAGCTCTACCAGCTGACCGACGCGATGGTCGTGGGCCGCGTGCTGGGCGTCGACGCGCTCGCCGCCGTGGGCGCGACGGGCAGCTTCATCTTCCTGCTGGTCGGGTTCGCGTGGGGCATGACGTCGGGCTTCGCGATCCCCACCGCGCAGGCGTTCGGCGCGGGCGATGCGCGGGCCGTGCGCCGGTCCGTCGCCGCAGGCTCGATCCTCACCGCGGCCGTCAGCCTGCTCGTCACCGTGGCGGCACCCCTGCTCACCGGGCCCGCGCTACGGCTGCTGCGCACCCCGGAGGAGCTGGTGCCCCAGGCCACCACGTTCGCCGTCGTCACCTTCCTCGGCACCGCCACCACCATGTTCTTCAACTACCTGGCCGCGGTGCTGCGCGCGATCGGCGACTCCCGCACGCCGCTGGTGTTCCTGGTGGTCGCGTGCGGGCTCAACATCGTGCTCGTGCTGGTGGCCGTGCCGGGCCTGGGGCTGGGCGTGGGCGGGGCCGCGCTCGCGACCGTCGTGGCGCAGGCCGTGTCCGTCGCGCTCACGCTCGACCACATCCGCCGTCGGGTGCCCGAGCTGCGCGTGCGCCGGGAGGACTGGGACGTCACCCCGGCCGAGCTGCGCCACCACCTGCACCTGGGCGTGCCCATGGGGTTCCAGGCGTCGATCATCGCGCTCGGCATGATCGCCGTGCAGGTGCGCCTCAACTCGCTCGGGTCCGACGCCGTGGCCGCCTTCACCACCGCCGTGCGCGTGGACCACTTCGCGATGGCGCTGCTCAACTCCCTGGGCATCGCGGTGTCGATGTACGCGGCGCAGAACCTGGGCGCGCGCCGGCCCGACCGCATCCGCACCGGCGTGCGGCAGGCGCTGTGGATGTCCGTGGTGGGTTCGGCCGTGGTGGGGACCGTGGTCGCGATCGCCGGCTCGTCCCTGGTGCGCCTGTTCGTGGGACCCGGGGAGGACGACGTCGTGCGCATGGCCGCGTACTTCCTGCTCGTCAACGGCGGGCTGTACGTGGTGCTCGGCGGTCTGTTCGTGCTGCGCGGCGCGCTCCAGGGCCTCGGCTACACCGCCGTGCCCACCATCACCGGGCTGCTCGAGCTCGTGTGCCGCGTGGGCGCCGCCGTGGTGCTCGGCGCGGTGTGGGGGTTCGAGGGCGTGGTGTGGGGCAACCCGCTCGCGTGGATCGCCGCGATGACCGTGCTGATCCCCGCGTACGTGCGGGCGCGGCGCGCGCTCGAGCGGCGCGAGCCCGTGGTGGGTGCGGTGCAGCCCGCCGTCGTGGTGGAGTCCGCGGTGGCCGGGGGTGCGGCGGAGGAGGTCGCGGTGCTCGAGGCGGGGGTGGCCGAGGCCGAGGTGATCCGACCCGCGCAGCCGGACCCCGCCCGGCCGTAGCCGCCGTCTGCGTCCTTTCCCGAGGTACGTCGTCTGAACGTTCGAGACCGACGCACCGGAGGGACGTATGGAGCACCTGGACGAGGGCTGGGACCGCGCGCTGGCGATCGTCGCGCACCCGGACGACATGGAGTACGGCGCCGCCGCGGCGGTCGCCCGCTGGACGGCGCAGGGCAAGCAGGTCGCCTACGTGATCGCGACGTCGGGCGAGGCCGGCATCGACGGCATGGACCCGGCCACCGCCGCGCGCGTGCGACGCCGCGAGCAGGTGACCGCTGCGGCCGCCGTCGGCGTGGAGCACGTGACCTTCCTGGGCCTGCCCGACGGCGTGGTGGAGTACTCGGTCGCGCTGCGTCGCCTGCTGGCCGAGCAGATCCGCCGGCACCGGCCCGACGTCGTGCTCACCACCACCCACCACCTGACGTTCGGGGACCGGCAGCTCAACCAGGCCGACCACCGGCACGTGGCCCTCGCGACCTACGACGCCGTCAAGGACGCGGGCAACCGCTGGATCCACCCGGACCTCACGCACGCAGGGCTCGAGCCGCACGCCGGGGTGCGCAGCGTGCTCGTCTTCGGCAGCGGCTCCCCCACGCACGCCGTCGACGTGACCGACCACCTGGACGCCGGCGTCGCCTCCCTGCGCGCGCACGCCACCTACCTCGCGGGCCTGGGCCGCGAGTTCGACCCCGAGGCCTTCCTGAGCTCCATGACCAGCGAGCCCGGACGCGCCGTCGGGCGCCCGCACGCCGTCGCGTTCGAGCAGCTCTCCGCCGTGGGCGTCTGACGCCCCCGCACGCCGTCGGCGCTCGCCAGCGGCACCACGCCGTCGGCGCCTGCGCCGGCACCCACCTCGGCGCATCCGCGCCCGAGGTCCGTCGATGAACCAGAGGTGACGACATGACCGCAGCACCCTCGTCCACGCCCACCACGGCCAGCCAGGAGCCCGCCGCCGCGTGCTGCTCCGCGACCGAGCAGTCCACGTGCTGCGAGGCCAGCGCGAAGTCCACGTGCTGCGGTCCCACGCAGACCGCCGGCGGCGGGTGCGGCTGCCGATGACGCCGCGGGTGCACGCGCCGTACGGTGGGCGCTCGAGCGAGGAGGACGCGTGACCGCACCACCCACCGCCCGGCCCGCCGACGCCGCCGCGACCGAGGCCGCCTGGCTGCGGCTCTCGGCCGACCTTCGCCGGTTCATCGCGCGGCGCGTGCACCCCTCCGACGTCGACGACGTGCTCCAGGCCGTCTTCCTGCGCCTGCACACCCGCCTGGGCACCGTCGCCGACGACGAGCGCGTGACCGGCTGGATCTACACCGTCACGCGCAACACCATCACCGACCACCACCGCTCCGCGCGGCGCCGGCGCGAGCTCTCCGTCCCCGAGCTGCCGGACGAGCCGCACCCCGTGCTCGAGGAGGCCGACGACGACGGCGCCGCGGAGCGCGAGCTGGCCGGGTGCGTGCGGCCCCTGCTCGCGGACCTGCCCGCCGAGCAGGCGGCGGCGCTGCGGCTCGTCGAGGTCGAGGGTCTGAGCCAGGTCGAGGCGGCACGGGCGGCAGGGATCAGCACCTCGGGCATGAAGTCGCGCGTGCAGCGTGGGCGCGCCCGGCTGCGCGAGCTGCTGCTCGCGTGCTGCGAGGTGGCGCAGGACCCGCGCGGGCGCGTGCACGACTGGCAGCCCCGCGACGCCGCGTGCGCGTGCGGCGAGGGGTGAGGGCGGCACGTCTGCGTCGCCGTCGGCGCTCATCCCGCGCGCCCGGCGCGCCGATAGACCTCGCGTGGAGAGACTGCCGGGGCTGCTGGCCGACGAGCCCGTCTACTGGATCGAGCACGTCACGGCGCTGGGCGACGGGCGGCTGCGCACCGAGCTCGGCTTCTCGGACGTCGCCGCGCACCCCTACGAGGGCCTGGTCGCCGGGACCGTCGAGATGCTCGGACGCGTGCCGGGCATCGACGAGGTGATCCACGAGGACCGCGAGGTGGTGCACGTGGTCAGCCGCGGCGTCGCACCCGAGCTGATCGGCGAGCTCGTGGACCGGTTCTGGTTCGAGCGTCTGCCGGGCACGCCCATCGACCCGGGCTTCGAGACCGACCCGGCCGAGGTCCTCGCCTCGCCGTGGCCGTCGTCGCCGCCGGCTCCGCGGGGCAGCGTCCCGACGACCGAGCTGGCCTCGGGACAGCCGCCGTTCCAGGGGCTGCGCGAGGCCGTGGCCCTGCCGCCGTCGCGCCGCCGCATGTGGACCTACCTGGTGTTCGGCGCGATCCCGTTCGCCGGTGGCGTGGTGCTCGCCGCGGCGCCGGGAGGAGGCAACGGCGTGGTCCCGCTGGTGATCGGCGCGATCAACCTCGTGATCGGCAGCCGCATCGCGATGCGCCGGCGCGAGGCCGGCCTGCCGCTCGCCTGAGCCACGCCTCCGAGCGCGGGTACCGCAGCCCGAAGCGACGTCAGGCGCGGGAGGTCGGCACCTCGCCGGACCGCGCGAACGCCAGGCTCTCCTCGACGAGCCCGACCACCACGTCGAGCTCCTCGTGGTCCCGCGGCCCGTAGACCATGTACTCGGTGCCGAAGTCCGCGAACTGGTGTGGTTCGGCCCACCCCAGCCGTACGAGCTCGGCCCCGCGTCCGGGCGGCAGGACCAGGTGGAGGCTGGTGTCCTCGACGCCGTGCAGGTGGACCGGCTCGAGCCGCTGCCCCGGTGCCAACGACGTCTCAGGCGCGACCTCCTCGCGCACGTCCTCGACGAAGACGGCGCGTGAGGACGCCGGCGACACCTGGCTGTGGCCCTCGACCACGCCCTCCAGCCCGAACACCCGCGCGACCATCTCGCCCCACAGCGCCGGCGACGAGCACTGGTCCAGCTGGCGATGCGGACCCTCGTCCGACGTGCGCGGGCGATCTCCCCGTCTGGCCTCTCTCATCACCGGCGTGACCCTAGCGCCCACGTGCGTTCCACCGCCCTGACCAGGCATGGTGGGCGGTGGCCGCACGCCGCCGTGAGAGGACAAGCACGTGACCGAGCACCTGCCCGCCGACTCCGCCACGCCCGACGTCGCGCCGTCGGGCTGCCCCGTGGCCCACGGCGGCGGCCCCGTCACGCTCACCTCGCACGCGGACGTGGTCACGGCCGCGCACGACGACGCGACGTTCTCCAACGCGGTCTCGCGGTTCCTCCAGGTGCCCAACGGGCTCGACGGCGACGAGCACACGGCCTTCCGCGGCGTCATCGACAGGTACTTCACGCCCGAGCGCATGGCGACGCTCGAGCCCGTGGTGCAGAAGGTGGCCGTAGACCTCGTGGCGCAGCTCTCCCTGCCCGAGCGCGTGGACGCCGTCGTGCTCGGGTCGTGGTTCGCGGTGCAGGCGCAGAGCGCGTGGCTCGGCTGGCCCGCGGAGCTCGAGCAGCCGCTGCTCACGTGGATGGGCGACAACCAGGCGGCGACGCGCTCGGGCGACCGCGAGCGCACGGCCGAGGTCGCGGCGCGGTTCGACGCGATCATCCGCTCGGTCACCGACGCACGCCGGGCCGCGGGCGACGCCGCGCCCGACGACGTCACGACCGAGCTGGTGCGCGACACCGTGGGCGGGCGGCCGCTCACCGACGAGGAGATCGTGTCGATCCTGCGGAACTGGACGGGCGGCGACCTGGGCTCGATGGCGCTGTGCGCGGGCGTGGTGCTCACCTACCTCGCCGACCATCCGGACCTGCAGGCTCACCTGCGCACGGGTGTGAGCGACGCCGAGCTGGACGCGGTGCTCGACGAGATCCTGCGGATCGACGACCCGTTCGTCTCCAACCGTCGCCGCACCACGCGGCCGACGGCGATCGCGGGGCACGAGGTTCCGGCCGGCGAGGTGGTGGTGCTCAGCTGGACGCAGGCGAACCGCGACCCGCAGGTGTTCGACGACCCGGACCACTTCGACCCGTTCACCCACGCCCCGCACAACCTCGTGTGGGGCACCGGACGCCACGTGTGCCCGGGGCGTCCGCTCGCGACGCTCGAGCTGCGCGTGCTCATCCGCGCGGTGCTGGACGCGACGACGGCGATCGAGCCCGACCCGCGCCGTGGCCGTGCGCGCTCAGAGCCTCCCCTGGGCGGCTACGCCGTCGCCCCGCTCCTGCTGCGCTGAGCGACGGGGCCCTTCCCGAGCGTCAGCGGGACCTGGCAGGCTGAGGGCGGAGGACGACGCTCGGGGACCGCGCCGGGCATGGGCCATGCCAGGGGGAATCATGCAGCCGGAGCTGATCCTGTTCGCCGTCGGCTGGCTCGTGGTGCTCGCGCTCTACGTGTGGATGGCGATCCACGCGTTGCACGAGATCGGGCGCGACCGCCGGCTCAGCGAGCGGGTCAAGATCGCGTGGGGCGTCGCCGTCGTGCTCTGGGTGCCAGTGGGCCCGCTCGCGTGGGTGGGATTCCGGCTGTGGCGGGACAGGTCGCGCCCTCAGGTCACGTCTTCCCTCTGACGCGCCCTCACCGCCCGGCGCGGACCAGCCCCGACTCGTAGGCGAGGATCACCGCCTGCGCGCGGTCGCGGATGCCGCACTTGGCGAGCACGTGGCTCACGTGCGACTTCACCGTGGGCTCGGCCAGGTAGAGACGCGCGGCGATCTCCTGGTTCGACAGCCCCTCGGCGATGAGCGTGAGCACCTCGAGCTCGCGCGGCGTGAGGTCCGCGAGCTCGACGGCGGGCCGCAGGGGCGCCTCGCTCATCTCGAGGTACGTGGCGATGAGGCGCTTGGTCACGGCGGGCGCAAGCAGCGCCTCACCGCGCGCCACCACACGCACGGCCTCGGTGAGCTGCTCGGTCTCGGCGTCCTTGAGCAGGAACCCGCTGGCCCCCGCGCGCAGCGCCTCGACCACGTAGTCGTCGAGGTCGAACGTGGTGAGCACGAGCACGTGCACCGCGCCGGGCTCGGACTGCGCGACGATCTGCCGCGTCGCCTCGATCCCGTCCATGCGCGGCATGCGGATGTCCATCACCACCACGTCGGGCTTCAGCGCGGCCGCCTGACTGACCGCGACCACGCCGTCGGCCGCGACACCCACCACCTCGATGCCGTCCTGCGCCGCGAGCAGCGCCGCGAAGCCCTCGCGCACCATCGCCTGGTCGTCCACCACCAGCACCGTGATCACGCGACCGCCACCTCCGCGGGCAGGGTCGCGGCCACGCGGAAGCCGCCGTCGGGCGTGGGTGAGGCGGTCACCTCGCCACCCAGCAGGTGGGCGCGCTCGCGCATGCCCACCAGGCCGTGCCCGCCCCCGGCCGGGGCTGCGCCGTCGTCGGCCGTGCCCGACGGCGCCCCGCCCGGTGAGGGCCGATTCGGCGAGGGCCCGCTCGGTGGGGGCCCGTTCGTGACCGTCACCTCGAGCTCGCGCTCGCGGTACCCGACGACGACGGCGACCGCGGCCCCGGGCGCGTGGCGGGCCGCGTTGGCGAGCGCCTCCTGCACGATCCGGTACGCGCCGATCTCGAGCGCCGCGGCCAACGCCCGCCGGTCCCCCACCACCGCCAGATCGACCTCCGTCCCCACCGAGCGCGCCGCCTCCACGAGCGCCTCGAGGCCGTCGAGGCCCGGCTGCGGGGCACGCTCGACCTCGGCGTCGGCGTCGCGCAGCACGGTGAGGATGCCGCGCACGTCGCTCAGCGCGGCGCGCGCCGCCCGGGCGATCGAGTGGAACTCGTCACGCACCGGCTCCTCGACTCCGCCCAGCCGGTACTGCGCGGTCTCGGCCTGCACGGCGACCATGGACATGTGGTGCGCGACGACGTCGTGCAGGTCGCGGGCGATGCGTGCACGCTCCTCGAGCACCAGGCTCTCGGCCTCGCTCGTCACGCGCGCCTCCCGCTCACGCGCGGCCTCGGCCTTCGCCCGCGAGCGCTGGCGTCGCGCGTCGATGAGCAGCCCGACCAGACCCAGGCCGATGACCAGGACGAGGGCCGTGGTGCCGTCGGCCCGGCTGGTCCCGAGCACCAGCAGCGCGGCCGTCCACGCTATCGCGCCCCAGCCCACCTGCCGGCTGTGGCGGACGGCGACGACGACGGTCCCCGCGATCAGCGCCGCCAGCATCGCGCCCGGGACGAGGAACACGTCGATGCCCGGGCGCGTCCCGAGGAGCGTCCACAGCAGCGTCACCACCCACACCGCGCGCCAGGCGAGCAGCGGCCGCCACCCGAGGAGCCCGACGATCACCGCGGTGAACGCGGTCGAGAGCTCGACCGCGCCGAAGGCCGGGGTCACGGTCTCGGCCGCGTCGGAGGCCTGGACCGCCGGGCCTGCGTCGACGCCGAACAGCAGCACGAGCACCGCGGCGCCGACGGCGATCCAGGGGGCGCGGCGGCCGAGGCGGGTGCGGAACGGCTCGGGGGCCTCGCGGGTGCGCAGGGGTGCGGCGAGCCACTCGGCGACCAGCTGCGCCGTCTGCTGGGCGTTGCGGGCCCACGGGGTGGTGATCATGCCGTCAGGCTAGGGCGGCGTGGCGCGCGCAGCCCCGCTACCGAGGTAGCGAACCGACCGATACCTGAGGCGGACACGTCGGCTGCTGTTCGGCCTGCGGGACCATGCGCCGACGCTCCCGCAGCACGATGACCTGCGCGGACGCCGTTCCTAGCGTCGAGGCATGCCGGAATCCCACCCGCTCCGCCGATCGGGCGTCGACGTCGGCCTGGCTTCCGTCGCGAGTCTCGGTCACGCGAGCGCGGCCGTCGGGCGCGAGGGGCGCGCGGACGCCGTCGTCGGGCGCGAGGCTCCCGTGCGCACCGCCGTCGGGCACGACGCTCCCGTGCGCACCGCCGTCGGGCACGACGCTCCCGTGCGCACCGCCGTCCGGCGCGAGCGTCGTGCGCGCACCGCCGTCCGGCGCGAGCGTCGTGTACGCACCGCCGTCGGGTACAAGGGTCGCGTACGCACCGCCGTCGGTTGCGAGACCCGCGTGCGCACCGCCGTCGGGCGTCTTGTCGTGGTGCTCGGGCTGCTGGCGACGAGCGGCTTCGCGTGGGCGCCCGGGCCGTGGCGCCCGGACGCGGGCCCAGCGTTCGACGCGCCGACAGCGGAGTTCCGGCGGGTCATGGGCTACGCGCCCGTCCCTGCGCCCGGGCGGCCGGACGTGCTGACGAGCCCGCACGGTGAGTGCTCGGTGCCGACGGGCGGCACGCTGTTCGGCTTCGACGAGGCCTGCCGCGAGCACGACCTCGCCTACGACCTGCTGCGCTTCCACGAGACGCACGACGGCGCGGTGGACCCGCGAACGCGGTGGACGGCGGACACGCGGTTCGGGATGCGGATGGTCGAGCGCTGCGTCGATCGTGCGAGCGAGCTGGGCGCGTGCCTCGCGACGGCCGGGGTCTACACCGCGGGGGTGACCGTCAACTCGGTGCGTCAGCTCTACGGTGCGCCGGCAGCGGAGTCGGGAGTGCAGGTAGCGGTGTCGACGCTGACGATGATCGCGCTGGTGGTGGGGTCGACGACGGCGGTGCGTGGGTTGCGACGGATGCTGCGCGGCGCCGAGCTGGACCCGGCTGCGCCGCCGGTGCCGCCGGTGCCGCCGGTGCCGAGATCGCGGGCGCTCGGCCGTCCTACGACCCGACCGCGCGAGGCCTTCCGCTCAAGGAGCGCGTGAGACCGGCCGGCCTGCCGCCGCGCCGAGCGGCCGGGCTCGATGACACCCAGGTGTACGGCGAGCCTGTCCGTTCTGCCCGTGTCAGACCCTGTTCGTACACTTGTTCGAGCAGCCCACTCACGCGGTGACATCCGCGGAGCAGCGGCGCAGGGACGTGACAGACCGAGTGGTGGACGGCAGGAGGTGCAGGTGGCTGGGAACCGGAGTGACCTCGTCGCCCGTGTCGCCCGGATGCGCCTCGAGGCCGCCGAGCTCGCCGCGATCGAGGTCGGGACGGTCGACCCTGTCGAGGCGACAGCCGTCCACGGTGAGCTGCGTGCAGTGACCGACCAGCTGCGCGTCCTCGCCGCCCGGCTGCTGAGCGTCATCGACGCCGACGGGCGCCTGACCGGGGGTGGGGCGCGCACCGTCCCGGAGGCTGTGGCGCGGCGCGAGGGCACGTCCGTGGGCTCTGCGCGTCGGGAGCTTGCGCTCGGGCGAGCACTCGAGGCTCAGCTGCCGAGCACGCGCACAGCTGTCGCGAGTGGGGACATCACGCTCGAGCACGCCCAGGTGCTCAGCACCTTCGGGCCGACGTCGGAGGCGCGCAGGGCGGCGTTGGCGAGCGACCTCCCGGATCGCAATGAGGACTTCCTGGTGCGCTTGGCCCGCACCACGCCGGTCGACGTCTTCCGCCGGAGGGTCCGGACGTGGGCGGCGCAGGTGGACCGCGACGGCGCCGAGCGCGAGCACGCGGTGGCAGCCGCGAAGGAGCACCTCACGCTCTACCGCCGGGACGACGGCGTCGCGCTCCAGGGGTTCCTCACAGCCGAGCACGGCGCGCTGCTGACCACGGCCCTGCGCGCCGTCACGGGCGTGCCCGCTGCCGACGACGAGCGCACGTCCGAGCAGCGCGCCGCCGCGGGCCTCACCGGCCTGGCACGGCTCGTGCTCGACGGCGGCCTGGCCGGTGCGGGGGCGAAGGTGCGGCCGCACATCTCGGTGCACGTGGGCTGGGAGACGATGCAGGCCCTCGACAGCCCCGACCCTGTGGCCGACCCAGCGGCTCTCGCGCCCGCCGAGCTCGAGACCGGCGAGCCGCTTCCCGGCACCGTCCTCCAGCGGCTGCTGTGCGACAGCGAGATCACGCGGATCGTCTTCGGCCCGGACAGCCAGGTGCTCGACGTCGGCCGGGCCCAGCGCACGTACGGCGGCCAGCTGCGCCGCGCAGTCGTGGCCCGCGACCGCCGGTGCGCCTACCCCGGGTGTGACGCTCCGCCAGCGCTCGGCGAGGTCCACCACGTGGTCCCGTGGTCGCACGGCGGCGCCACGTCGGTCGAGAACGGGATCCTGCTCTGCTGGTACCACCACGACCTGGTGCACAAGCGGCGAGTGCAGATCCGGTCGACGAGCGGCGGCTGGTCGTTCGCCGGCCCGGACGGGGCACCGATCACAGGTCCGCGCGGCGGACGACGACGTGGTGAATCGCCGCCGGGCGATCGGGTGCCGAGTGGCTCGCCTCCGGGTGATCGGGTGCCGAGTGGATCGTCGCCGGGCGATCGGGTGCCGAGTGGATCGTCTCCGGGCGATCCATCCCGCACTGGATCGCCGCCGGGCGATCCGTCGCGCAGTGGAACACCCTCGGGCGGTCCGTCGCCTGGTGGGCCGCGGGCCGTCGACCTGGGGCCGGGCACTCATGGAACCAGCGTGGCGTCGACCACCGGAGTGGCTGGAGCGCGCCCCGTGTTCCGGCGTGATCGTGGCGACCGGCCGGACGGCGTGATCGCGCCCACCGACCGCCGCGGCCCCTCTCAGTCGCGCCCGCCTGCTTCGGCGCGCCCCGCCACCCGCGGGCGTCGACCTGGTAGCGAGCGCGGTTCCGGCCAAGACGTGCTGGCCGGCCTATGAGCGCGGGCCGCACATCACGACGAGTGCCCGCGCTCGTCACGCGAGAGCGCCACGACGTGGGATGCCTCGGCGGCCGCAGCCGACGTCCCACTCACGAGGTGGTCGCCCAGGGCGAGGCGGGCCGCGAGCGTTCCGGCGAAGGCGTCGCCGGCACCCGTGGTGTCGCGTGCCGTGGCCGGCGGGGCGGGAACGTGCCGTACGTCGCCGTCGTCCGCGACGTACGCGCCGCCGGCACCAGCCGTGACGACGGCACTGCGGGCCCGAGTGAGCAGCGCCTCGGCCAGGCGCGCGGGGTCGGCGTCTTCATCGGTGCCGAGGATCGCGGCCGCCTCTCCCGCGTTCACCACCAGCGGGTCCGCGAGCGCAACGAGCCACGGAGGCAGGTCACGCGTGGGGCTCGCATTGAGCACGAAGCGGGCTCCCGCGCGCTCGCACCACCGAGCGGCCGCGGTGACCGCGTCGGCGCTGATCTCGAGCTGGGTGGCGACCACCGACGGTCTCAGGTCGTCCAGAGCACGGGTCACGGCGGCGGCGTCGAGGGCGCTGTTCGCGCCGGGCACCACGACGATGTCGTTCTCGCCGTCCGGCGTGACGTGGATGAAGGCGCGGCCCGTGGGCACGTCGACGCGGGCGACGCGCGCCCGGGCCCCGGCGTCGTGGAGCGCGCGAACGAGAACTTCGCCGGCCGCGTCCCGACCCACGCAGCCGACGAACGCCGTCGTGCCCACGCGCGCGGCGGCCATCGCCTGGTTCGCGCCCTTGCCGCCCGCGGCCTCGACGTAGGAGTCCCCGAGCACTGTCTCCCCGGGGGCCGGTCGGCGCGCGAGGGTCACGACCACGTCCAGGTTCGTCGAGCCGACGACGGCGACGTCCACGGCTGCCTACTCTGCGCCCATGAGCAGCGACGGGCACACCGTCTCCCGAAGGTCGCATTCGCATCGCATGACGCGCACCCTAGCGACCGCCGCACTGACCGCGGGATGGCTGCTGGTCGCCTACCTCGCCGTCACCTCCAGTGCGAGCCGGCTGCTGCCGTCCGAGTCGACAGGGCCCTGGCCGGTCGGCAACGTGATCGCCGCGATGGTGGTGATCTACCTACCGGTGGCGGCCGCAGCCGCGGCCGTTCGAGCGACGCGGACCGGCAACCTCTGGCGCACGGGGCTGGTCCATGTGGGCGCGATGGTCGGGGTCATGGCCCTGCTGCTCATGGTGCTCGGAGCCTGACCGCGGGCTACGCGCGAGCACGGCGAGGCCGACCCGAGCCCGTCGCGGACATGATCGACGCCATGGTGCTCAGCAGCACCCAGGAGGCCCGGGCGCGGTCACGGGCCAGCCCCGACGACGAGCGCGCTGCGATCCTCGCCCCGCTGCGTCGCCTGCTCGGCCCCTACCTCGGCCTGGAGCCCGGAGGCCCGGCGCGCTGACACCGACGTCAGCTACGGATGCGGAATCCCACCGCGCCCGACGGCGGCTCGTCGCTCACGTCGACGCGCGTCACCGTCGCGCCGGGCGGGCCCTGCTCGGCCCACGTCGCGAGGGCTCCGACGGCGTCGGCCGCCCCCTCAGCGACGATCTCGACCGCGCCGTCGGGCAGGTTGCGCACCCAGCCCGTCACACCCAGCCTCGCCGCCTCGTCGACGCACGCCCATCGGAAGCCCACGCCCTGCACCACCCCGTGCACCGTCATCCGCCGTCGCACCATGCCCCCAGTCTGCGCCGCCCGGCGCAGCGACGACGACGGGCGCCTCGGCGCAGTGGTGGTGGCAGGTGCGGCCGGGGCCGGCCCGGCGGCGGGCTGCGCGGCGGGCAGGGCCGCCCGCACGCGGGCAAGGGCCGGCGGGGCCGGCAGAACGGCCGAGCCGGTGAGACGGCCGGGCACCTGGGCCCGGCTGTCTGGGCGTCGGCGGTGTGTGACACCCTCGACGGAGTCGATCAAGGGGGACGCATGAGGTGGCTCGTCTGGGCCGTGGCCGGGGCGGCGCTGGGTGCGCTGCTCGTGCTTGCCGTGGGGGTGCTGAGCATCCAGGTGATCGCGCAGGAGTCGGGGGCGGTGGTCGACCTCGAGAACACGATCGTCGCGATCGACGAGCCGCGGCTCCCGGTGCTGCCGCTCGGCGGGATCGCCGTGCTGAGCGCGGCGGCGCTCGGGGGGCTGTGGCTCGCCCTGCGTGGCCACGGCGGGCGCGGGCGCATCGCCCTGCCCGCCGCGTTCGCGCTGGTCACCGGGACGCTCGTCGTCGTGGGCGGAGCGAGTGCGGCCTCTCCCACGCCCCTGCCGGACGGGCTCACGCCGGGATGGCGCGGGTGGCTCGAGCACGGAGCCATGAGCCCCGCCGTCCACGTGGTGCTGCTGCTCAGCCTCGCGCTGCTGGTGCGTTCGCTTCGGTCGCCACGCGCCCGGCCGAGAGGCCACGCGTCAGCAGCCACACCGTGAGCACCACCAGGTGCAGGGCCGCGGGTGCGGTGAGCGCCAGGTAGAGCGGGGTGCTCACCACCTCGACCACGCGCCCCAGCACCAGGACGCTCGCCCCGATCGCGAGCGCGGCCCCCGCGATGCCCCACGTCGTCAGCCAGGACGGTGCGAGCCGCCGTCGGCGCAGCAGGGTGAACAGCAGCAGGTCCGAACCCGCGACCGCGATGACGACGGCGCCGTGGTTCAGCAGGTCGCGGCCGCGGCGCAGCACCTCGGCCGTGACGGCGGCGTCCTCACCCGCGGCACCCACCTCGAGGAGCAGCGGGAGGAGCGCCGCGGCCACCAGGTGCAGCACGCCCGCGGCGAGGCGCAGCCCGACGAACCCGAGCGCGAGCGTCGCGCCCGCACGGCGCACCACCGGGTGCAGGGCGAGCGCCACACCGATGACCGCCGGCGCCATCGCCACCTGCGCGAGGGCGCCGCGGATCAGCTGCCCCTCGCTCGCAGCCAGCTGCGGGAAGTACCCGGGCTGCTCGAGCACGGGCACCACGCTGACCAGCCCGGCGCCGAGGCCCACGGCGAGGCAGACGCCGGCCGCGATGCTCGCGCGCCTGGGATCGAGCCCGCGCGTGGTGTCGAAGGTGCTGGGTTCGATGCTGGCCATGAGGACTCCTAGACTTACGGGTGTAAGGCGACAGGAGGCACGCTACCTTACACGCGTAAACCATCGCCAGACCCTGGAGCGCCCGTGCCCCGCACCACCGACCGCCCGCCCCTCGACCGCACGCGGGTGCTCGCCGCAGCGGTCGCCGTCGCGGACGACGCCGGGGTCGCCGCCGTGAGCATGCGCAAGGTCGCCGAGCGGCTCGGTGTCGAGGCGATGTCGCTCTACCACCACGTCCCGAACAAGGAGGCCGTGCTCGACGGGATCGTCGACGCCGTGGTCGGCGAGATCTCGGAGCCACCTCCGGGCGCCGGGTGGCGCGAGGCGCTCCAGCACGTCGCGGCCTCGGCGCGGGAGGTGCTCTCACGGCACAGCTGGGCGCTCGCGCTGATCGAGTCGCGTGAGGCGGGGCCCGCCGGCCTGCGCCACCGTGACAGGATGCTGGGTGCGCTGTTGACCTGCGGCTTCACCCCGGTCGACGCCGTCGGCGCCGTGTCAGTGGTGGACAGCTACGTCTACGGGTTCGTGCTCCAGGAGCAGCAGCTGCGCGTGCGCACGGCCGACGACGTCGCGCAGGCGGCCGGCGCCGTGCCCGACGGCGGCACGTACCCCCACCTGCAGCAGGTCGCCGAGGCGTACGTCGCCGCAGGGCGCGACCCCCACGACGAGTTCGCGCGCGGCCTCGACCTGGTGCTCGACGGCGTCGAACGCCGCCTCGCCCCGCCGTAGGCCCAAACCCACCGCGAGGTCGCCACTCCCCGCCGAGGTCGCCGCCCGCGAGTGGCGACGTGGGCGCGACGTGACGACCTCGGCGCGCGATCGGATCGGATCGGGGACGCGGGCGCGGTCAGGGCCAGGGCCCGGTCGGAGGCACGGCACGGGCAGGGACACCGCTCAGTCAGGGACAGAGCATGGTCAGGGCAGGGCGCGGTCGATGCCGTCGACGAAGCCCTCGACGCCGTGGTCCACACGATCCGTCGCGGTCTCGACCTTCTGCGTGACGTCCTGCCCCAGCTCGGTCCGCGCGAACGCGTTGCTGCCGAGGCTCGTGAGCACCACCGCCGTGGCGATGCCGGCGATCCACCAGCCGCGGGACGCGCGCTGCGGGGTCACGCCCTGCGGCGCGGTGGCGGGAGCCAACGTCGACGGCGGGGTGGACGGTGTGGTCGGGTTCGGGTGCTCGGTGCTCATGGTGCTCTCCTCGGGTCGTCGGGCCGGAGCCCTGGTGGGCCTCTCCAGCCTCGCGAGGAGCCGACGGCGCCACGAGAGTGCCTGCGCGCGTCCTCCCGGTGGTGCTGCCACCACCGCTCTCAGGTGTTCACCTGCACGGTCACGCCGTCGGGCTCGGCACTGCCCAGCACGTCGCGGAACGTGCGGACGGCGAGCTGGGCCGCGAGGGTCAGCACGTCGTCGCCCGCGTCCGAACCCGTCCAGACGCGCGTGTAGGTGGGCACCCGCGCGTGCACCGGCGCTGACCATCCGAGCGCCAGGAGCGCGGCGTGCTCGGCGTCCGACCACGGGAACGTTCCGCCCACCTGCGGCCCGCCGACGCACTCGCAGTGCAGCGTGTCGTCAATCCGGAGCCACTGGACGTAGGCCCGGACCATCCCGCGGCGTTCGCCGACCAGCCCGCCCAGGCGCCGCCGTCGGGTCACCGCCTCGCGCGCCGGAGCCGCGTCGGCCACCGCCGACGTGCCCTCGGCGAGTCCACGCAGCGTCGCGGCCAGGCGCTCCTCGACCTCGTCCCATCCCATGCGCCCCATCCTCGCCCTCCTGCGCCAGCCCGGCCGGTCCGCCCACGCGGTCGACGTGACGGAGGGGACAGGCGGGGACCCTGTGGCGTCTCACGCACCTCATAGGACCCACACGTCGCGCGGACCGCGCCGGCGGACCGCCGAGCCGACGGCGATCGCCACGCTGCGCCCCCGCGGGGTGGGATGGGCGCAGCGGCGTCGGCCGAGCACAGCGGGGGTGTCGCCCGCGGCAGGGGTGTCGCCCGCTAGCGTGGCGGACGTGAGCATGCGCGAGATCGAGACAGGTCACGGGACGGCCCGCGCTCATGTGCACGTGCCCGACGGCGCCCCTCGGCTCGCCGTCATCCTCGGGCACGGCGCCGGCGGCAGCGTCGACGCGCCGGACCTGCTGGCCGTGACCGAGGAGGCGACCGCGCTGGGCGCCGTCGTCGTGCGGGTCGAGCAGCCCTACCGGGTGGCGGGCAAGAAGGCCGGGCCGCGACCACCCGCGCTCGACGAGGCCTGGCTCGAGGTGCTCGCCGCACTGCGGGCCGACGAGCTCGCGGGCCTGCCGCTGGTGCAGGGCGGACGGTCCGCAGGGGCGCGCGTCGCGTGCCGCACCGCGGGCGCCGCCGCGGCCGACGGCGTGCTGTGCCTCGCCTTCCCCACGCGCCCGCCGGGCCGCCCGGACGCACCGTCGCGCCAGGACGAGCTCGACGGCGCGGGCGTCCCGACGCTCGTGGTGCAGGGCGCGACCGACCCCTACGGCGTGCCCGACGGCGGCCCGCAGACCGAGGTGGTGGTGGTCCCGGGCGACCACTCGTTGCGCCGAGGCGTGGCGGACCTGCGGCCCGTGGTGCGCACGTGGCTCGCGGACCGCGTCCGGTGACGCGGCGGCCACGCGGTCGGGACGCCCACGACGGGGGCGTCGCGAGCATCGGTGCGCCACGGCCCGGCGACGCAGCACCTCCCGCAGCCGCTCCCGCGGGACAGGAGTCCCGCACGGCCGACACCTCCCGTGGCAGCGTGACGCCCATGGCCGCCGATCCCGCCTCGCTCTTCCCGGGCAAGTTCTTCATCAGCACCGCGCTCGAGGCGCTCGAGACCAAGACGACGATGTCCGGCGAGCTCGCGCGCCGCTACCTCCAGCGCGCCGCGATGGCGGGCATCCTCATCGGCGTCTTCTACGTGACGAACTACGCCGTGGTCGCGGCCTTCGACGCGGTCGAGGTGGGCGACACCACGCTGCGCACGCTGGGTCGGATCGCGGGCGCGCTCACGTTCGGCTGGGCGCTCGTGTTCATCTACTACACGAAGTCCGAGCTGCTCACGTCGAACATGATGATCGTCTCGATCGGCGCGTACCACCGGCGCACGAGCCTCGGGAAGGCGCTGCGCGTGCTCGGCCTCTGCTACGCGGGCAACCTGCTGGGCGGCGCGCTGGTCGCGGTGCTGCTGAAGTACTCGACCCTGGTCGACGGCGCGCCCGGCGAAGAGATGGCCGCGTCGGTCGAGCACAAGCTCGAGTACGTGAGCGCGGGCGCGGCCGGCTGGGGCGACCTGTTCGTGCGCGCGGTGCTGTGCAACTTCCTCATCAACCTCGCGATGCTGCTGGTCTACAACGGTCTGATCAAGGACGACCTCACGCGCAGCCTCGCGATGATCATGTCCGTCTTCGTCTTCGCGTTCCTGGGCCTCGAGCACTCGGTCGCGAACACCGTGCTGTTCGGGATCGTGGGCCTGCGCGACGGCATCGACGTGGGCCTGGCCGCGGGCAACGTGGGCATCGCGCTGCTCGGGAACTTCGTGGGCGGCGGCCTGCTGATCGGCTTCTACTACGCCTACGTCAACGACGACAAGGCGTACCTGCGCCGCCGCGGCGCGGGTGAGGGCAACCCCGGCGCCGGGACGGACCGCCCGGAGCTCTGACGGGCGCCGTCGTCGACCGGGAGGCCCGGGCCCGGGCCGACGACGGCGCGCTTCGTCAGCCCTCGCTCACGCGGATGACGACCTTGCCCCGGGTGTGCCCCTCGGCCACGAGCCGGTGCGCGTCCGCGGTGTGCTCGAGGTCGAACACCTGCTGGATCTCGACCCGCACCGCACCCTCGTCAACCAGGGCCGCGAGCGCGGTCAGGTCGGCGGTGCTGGGCCGCACCCACGGGTAGAACCCGCCCACCTCGCCCACCTGCGGGTCGGCGATCGACGCGACGCGCACGGCGTCCTTGGCCACCTCGGGCGTGCTGCGCACCGCGCCGCCGCCCACGAGGTCGAGCACCACGTCGACGCCGTCGGGCGCGAGCTCGTGCACGGCCGCGACCATGCCGTCGCCGTAGGGGACGGGCTCGCCGCCCAGGTCGCGCACGTAGTCGTGCCGCGCGGGCGACGCGGTGCCGATGACGCGCGCGCCGAGGGCCCGGGCGATCTGCACCGCGAACGAGCCCACACCGCCGGCCGCGTTGTGGATCAGCACGGTGTCGCCCTCGCCCACCTCGAGGCGGCGCAGCGACTGGTGGGCGGTCAGGCCCGCGAGCGGCAGGGCCGCGGCCTCTTCGAACGACGCCGTCGTCGGCTTGCGCGCGAGGGTGCGCACCGGGGCCGCGACGAGCTCGGCCGTGGTGCCGCCGTGCAGCACGTCGGTCCGCACGTAGCCGTAGACCTCGTCCCCCACCTGGTACTCGGGGGTGTCGAGGCCCACCTGCTCGACCACGCCGGCCACGTCCCAGCCGGGCACGACGGGGAAGTAGGCGTCCATGAGCCCCTCGAGCTTGCCCTCGCGCACCAGGTAGTCGACCGGGTTGACCGACGTGGCGCGTACGCGCACCAGCACCGAGTCGGGCGGGACGGTGGGCGTGGGCTGCTCGGTGAGCTCGAGGACCTCGGGGCCGCCGAAGCGGGAGTACGTGATGGCTCGCATGTGGGCGGCAACGCGGCACGACGGCGGTTCTGTTCCACGCCTGTCGTTCGAACATGTGTTCGACTAGCCTTCGACCATGCCCGTGAGTGGCGCGACGATCCTGCACGCCGACCTCGACGCGTTCTACGCCTCGGTCGAGCAGCTGCTGGACCCTGCACTGCGCGGGCGGCCCATCGCGGTGGGCGGCGGGCCGGGCGGTGGCGTGGTGCTCGCGGCGTCGTACGAGGCCAAGGCGTTCGGGGTGCAGGGCGGCATGCCGGGGTGGCGCGCGGCCCGGCTGTGCCCCGAGCTCACGTTCGTGCGCGGGCACTTCCGCGAGTACCAGCGGCTCGGCGACGCCGCGATGGACGTGCTCGCCGACGTCACGCCGCTGGTCGAGCGCATCTCGATCGACGAGGCGTTCCTGGACGTCGCGGGGGCCACGCACCTGTTCGGGACGCCCGAGCACATCGCGCGGCACGTGCGCACCCGGGTGCGGGAGGAGATCGGGCTGCCCATCTCGGTGGGTGTCGCGCGCACCAAGCACCTGGCGAAGATCGCGTCGCAGGTCGCCAAGCCCGACGGGCTGGTAGTCGTCGCGCCCGGCACCGAGCGCGCGTTCCTCGACCCGCTGCCCGTCGGGCTGATCTGGGGCGTGGGGCCGGTGCACCAGGAACGCCTCGCCGCCCAGGGCATCACGACCATCGGCGAGCTCGCCGCGACGCCGTCGTCGGCGGTCGAGCGGCTGCTCGGCCACGCCGTCGGGCACAAGCTGCTCGCGATGGCGCACGACGAGGACCCGCGGCGCGTGGTCACCTCGCACCGCGCCCGCTCGGTGGGGGCGCAGTCCGCGCTCGGGCGCCGCTCCCCCGAACCCGAGCTGGTGCGTGCCGTGCTCGCGCACCTCGCCGACCGGGTGTCGCGGCGCCTGCGCGCGAAGGGCGTCGCCGGGCGCACGATCACGGTGCGGGTGCGCTTCGCCGGCATGCGCTCGGTGACGCGGGCGCGCACGCTCAGCCAGCCCGTCGCCGCGACGCTCACACTCACCGAGGTGGCCGAGCGTCTCGCGACCGGGGCGATCGACGAGGCCGGACGGCCCGAGATCACGCTGCTGGGCATCTCGGTCAGCAAGCTCGACCGGCAGCGCGCGCTGCAGCTCGAGCTCGAGCTGCCGCCACCCGACCCGTGGCGACCGGGCTCCCGCACCGGGGCGTCGCGGCGCGCCGTCGACGGCCAGATGGACGCGATCCGCGAGCGCTTCGGTACCGACGCCGTGGGGTACCTGCCTGCGCTGCTGCGCCGCGGCGCGGCGGTGCCCGACGAGTTCCGCGAGCTCGCCGAGCACGAGCTCGACGGCGGCGCACCTCCTGCACCTCGGGCGTCGTCGGGCACGCCCTGACAGCCGCCTGGCGTGCCCAGGATCACCCGCTCCTGGGCCCTTCGGCGGTCTCCGCCACCGTCCGCATCGTGGACAATGGAGGGGCCGGTGACCCCGGCCACGAACCACGCGAACCGCACCCCTGGAGCGCCCGATGAGCACCCTGACCGCCGACCACGCACGCCCCCGCACCGGCAGCACCCGCCCCGTGCGTGAGGTCTTCCGCTGGATCCGCGAGACCCCGGCCCCGGGCCTCGAGTCCCCCGCCCCGCGCAGCCGCGTCGCCGGCTACGTCGCCGGGAGCATGGCCCTGTGGACCGCGATCGGCGTCGGTGGCGCCGTGCTCGTCGTGCGCGCACTCGAGCTGATCCCGCCCGTCCTGGGCTGACGGGCCGGCCGGCAGACCCGGTCGCGCAGCATCGACGGTCGACCCGCCTGACACGGGTCGCCGAGGTGCTGACGCGGCCGCACCCTCCCGCGAGGTCGCCGCTCCACGCCGACGTCGCCGCTCGTGAGTGGCGACCTCGGCGCGGGGTGCTGACCTCGCGGCGTGCCCGGGCTCAGGTCGTGGGGAGCCAGACGCGCATCGTCGACGGGCCGCGGTTGGCCCAGTGGTGGTACGGGACCAGCGGGACCAGGCGCTGCTCGCTGCGTGCCGCGACGGCGCCCGCGCCCGGCTCGGTGCCGAACGGCCACGCCTCGGGCTCGGCGAGGTCCAGCACGGTGGCCGGGACCAGCACCTGGCCGTCGCGCTCCACGGGCGCACGATCCGTCGCGACCTGCACCGTGGCGACGTCCGCCCCCAGGTCCACGGACTCGAGGCACATGACCACCGGCCCGCGCTCGACGGCCACCTGACCGCGCACCGCGTCGACCCGCGGATCCGCCCACGTCCAGCGCGCCTCCACCGGCAGGTCGAGCACGACGACGTCGCCGCGCCGCAGCTCCCCGGACACGGTCGCGTACCCGGGGGCGACCTCGCGCGTCCCCTGCGCGTCGCTCAGCGTCGCGCCCGTGGCCCACGAGGGCACCCGCAGGCTCAAGCTCCACGCCGACGACGGCGCCTCGAGCACCGTGACCTGCACGTGCCCGTCGGCCGGGTACGCGGTGCGCACGTCGAGCACCACGTCCTCGCCCCCCACCTGGGCGCGGATGGTCGACGGCGCGTACTGGTGCACCTGCACGCCGTCGTCGTCGGTGGTCGCGACGTACGCGCCGAGCGAGGCGACCGTGCGCGTGACGTTGCTCGGGCAGCAGCTCACGGCGAACCACGGCGCGCGCAGGCTCGACGCGGCGCGCGGGCTCACCTCGTCGGGCTCGGGCACGCGGCCCGGCACCCGCTGGTGCAGCGTGTTCGTGTAGTAGAACCCGTGACCGTCCTGCGCGGGTGAGGTCGCGAGCACGTTGTAGAGCGTGCGCTCGACCGCGTCGGCGTGCCGCACGTCGCCGGTCGCGAGCAGCAGCCGCTGGTTGACCATGATCGAGCCGATGCCCGCGCAGGTCTCGGAGTAGGCGCGGTCCGGCGGCAGCTCGAAGTCCTGGCCGAACGACTCGCCCTCGTGGTGCGCGCCCATGCCGCCGGTCACGTACGTGCGGCGCGCGAGCGTCGCGAGGGTCTGTGCGGTGACGGCCTCGAGCAGCTCGTCGTCGGCATCCTCGACCGCGAGGTCGGCCGCCCCGGCCGCGAGGTAGAGCGCACGCACCGCGTGCCCCACCATGACCGGCGTCTCGCGCACCGGCGTCTCGTCCTGGAAGTACTGGGGGCCGAACTCGATCTCGCCCAGCACGCCGTGGCCGCGCCGCTCGACGAACAGCCGCGCCTGGTCCAGGTAGCGCTGCTCGCCCGTCACGCGGAACAGCTCGACCAGCGCGACCTCGATCTCGGGGTGCCCGCACACGCCCGGGTTGCCGTCGGGGCCGAACGTCGCGCACACGTGGTCGGCGGCCCGCACCGCGACCTGCACCAGCTCGTCGTCGTGCCCGGTGCGCGCCCGCGCGACGCCCGCCTGGATCAGGTGACCGAAGCAGTACAGCTCGTGGCCCCACTGCAGGTCGGAGTACCGCGGCTGCTGCCCCGGGCGGCCGAAGCGCGTGTTGACGTAGCCGTCGGGCTCCTGGGCGCGTGCGACCCGCGCCGCGAGACGCCGCAGCCGCGCGTCCATCGCGTCGTCACGCGTGCGCCCGTACTCCCACGCCATCGCCTCGAGCAGCTTGTAGATCTCGGAGTCGGAGAACTCGCGCCCACGCCGGTCCGCCGGCAGCCGCCCCTCGGCAGCGGCGTCGAAGTTGCCGGTCCAGCCGAGCCGCTCCATCCAGCCCTCGGCGTGCTCGATCATCGTGGTCGCGTTGAGCTGCTGGAGCTCGCCCCAGAACCCGCCGTCGATGCTCACCTGGTCGAGGCCGAGCGGGCGCAGCCGTCCGCGTGACGGGGCGACGGGAAGGCCGCGGGCGGCCGTGGTGCTGGCAGGCATGGGTGTCTCCTGGTCTGTCTCTTCCCGGACCGCCGACGACGGCGTGCCCGGGCGGGTGGGTGCGACGGTGCGGCGGGCGGTCACTTGACCGCGCCGACCGTGAGGCCGTCGCGCAGCAGGCGGTACGTCGCGGTGAACACGACGAGGATCGGGATGGACGTGAGCACGGCGAGCGCCATGAGGCCGGGCCAGTTGATGCCGAAGGCCGAGACCTGCTGGGCGAGCAGCGCGCTGAGCGGGTAGCTGCCGGGCGAGAGGAAGAAGTTCACGGCGTACAGGAACTCGCCCCAGGCCAGCAGGAAGATGAGCGTGCCGACCGTGAAGACGCCGTTGCGGGCGACGGGCAGCACGATCGACCAGAACGTGCGCAGCACCGAGGCGCCGTCGATCGAGCCGGCCTCCTCGAGCTGCGGCGGCACCGCGCGGAAGAACGGGCGCAGCAGCAGCGTCGCGAACGGGATGAGCAGCGCGGCGTCGGCCAGGATCACCCCGAACGTCGAGTCGAGCAGCCGCCAGCGCCCGAAGATCTGGAACAGCGGGATCACCGTGGCCGTCTGCGGCATCATCTGCAGCACGATGAGCAGGCCGAGGCCGAGCGAGGGCAGCCAGCCGCGCGTGCGCGCCAGGCCGTAGGCCGCGGGGATCGCGAGCAGCAGCACGAGCGCCGTCGTGCCCGTCGCGATGACCACCGACTGCCGCAGCGCCTCGAGCAACGCGCCGTCGAACGCCTCGACGTACGCCGTCGTCACGGGGCGGAAGAGGAACGAGGACTGCGTGCTGAACACGTCGGCCGAGCTCTTGAACGAGGTCAGCAGGATCCACAGGATCGGCACGCCGTACATGAGGGTGAGCAGCAGCTTGACCGCCACCACCACGGGACCCGAGCGCCGGTTCACGACTCGGCCTCCTCTCGACGGATGCTGCGCGCGTACACCACGGCGAGCACCAGGACCCCCACCACGGTGACCACCGAGGTGGCGGCGCCGAGGCCGAAGTCGTAGCGGACGAAGGCCTGCAGGTAGCCCAGGAACGGCAGCGTGTTGGTCGCCGTGCCGGGGCCGCCGTAGGTCATGACGTAGATGAAGTCGAAGCTGCGGAACCCGTAGACCAGGGTCAGCACGAGCAGCACGAGGGTCGTGGGCCGCACGGCCGGCAGCATGATGTGTCGCACCTCCTGCCACCGGTTCGCGCCGTCGAGCGCCGCGGCCTCGAAGGTCTCCGGCGGGATGTTCATGAGCGCCGCGCGGAACACGAGCGCGTTGAACGGGATCACGGCGAACGAGTTGACGAAGGCCACCGACATGAGCGCCCAGTACTGGTCGTAGAGGAACGGCACGGGTGCGTCGCGCAGCCCGGAGTCGAGCAGCAGGGTGTTGATCAGCCCGGCGTCACCGAGCAGGAACTTCCACACCGAGCCGTTGACCACGGGCGGCAGGGCCCAGACGAACACCATGAGCGCGAGCAGGAACCCCGACCACCGGCCGCGGGACCGCAGCGCGATCGCCGCGGCGAGGCCGAGCACCATGCCCAGCACGGTGACCACCAGCACGAACACGAGCGTGCGCTGGAGGGCCTCGGTGCTCTGGCCGGTCGCGAAGCCCTCGGCGAAGTTCTCGAACCCGACGAAGTCCCACGACTGGTTGAGCGTCGCCGAGGTCACGGCGCTCACGCTCATGCGCAGCAGCTGGATCAGCGGGAACAGGCTCAGCAGGCCCAGGAAGATCGCCGCGGGCAGCAGGAACAGCAGGCGCACCTGCCGGGGCCGACGGCGGCCCGTGCGTCCCGCCGGGTCCGTGCGGCGCGTGCGCACGGCCGCGGCGGCAGCGCCGACGGGTGCGGACTGCGTGGTCATGGGGGCGTCCTCACGCTCGGTGGGTCGAGGAGCGGGGCCCGGCGGCCGCCCGCAGGGGACGGGCGACCGCCGGACGTCTCACTGCGGCGCGAGCAGACCCTCGAGGGTCGCCACGGTGGCCTGCGCGGCGGCGCCGGCCTGCTGCTGACCACCGAGCACGGCGCTCCACGCCTGGCCCACGGTCAGCTGGACGTCGGCCACGGCGGCCGGCGGGATGTTCGGCGCGGGGTAGTTCGCGCCGTACTGCTCGATGCTGGCCGCGAACGGCTCGAGCAGCGGGTTGCTCGAGACGGCGTCGTCGCCCGCGGCGTCGGCGCGCGCGGGGATCGAGCCGACCTGCTCGACGGCCATGACCTGGCCCTCGGGGCTGTAGTACGTCGAGGCGAGGTACTCCCACGCGAGGTCGGGGTTCTCGGAGAACGCGCCGATGCCCTGGCCCTCACCGCCCAGGTACACCTGGCCGTCGTCGCCCAGCGGCAGGGGGACCACGCCGTACTCGAAGCCGGCGTCGGCCTCGGCCGCGCCCATCTGCCAGTTGCCGTTCTCGGCGAACGCGACGCCACCCGACGTGAACTGCTGGAACGGCACCGTCTGGTCCCAGGTCACGGCCTCCTGCGAGAGCCAGCCGTTCTCGACCCAGCCGCGCACGCGCGCCAGGCCGGCCTCGAGGGCACCGGCGTCGGGCTCCTCGTAGGTGAAGCCCTCGGCGCTCAGCCACGGGTAGGCCTGCCACTCACCCTGCGACTGCGGCAGGCCCGAGAGCGTGATGCCGTCGTGGCCCGCCTCGGCAGCGGCCGCCATGGCGTCCTCGAGCTCGTCGAGCGTCGTGGGCGGCTCGACCCCGATCTCCTCGAGGATCTCGGCGTTGTACCACAGGCCCAGCAGGTTGACGTAGCCCTGGACGGCGTAGGTGGTGCCGTCGATCTGGTGGATCACCGAGTCGGGGAACTCGCCCGCGTCGGCGTAGTCGGCCCAGTAGTCGTCCATCGGGGCGAGCGCGCCTCCGAGCGCGATGGTCGCGGCCTCGGCGCCGTTGAAGACGACGACGTCGGGCCCGGTCTGGGCACCGGCCGACGAGACGAGCTTCGAGTTCATCTGGTCGTAGGGGACGAAGACGTTCTCGACCGTCACGCCCTCGTGCTCGGACTCGAACTTCTCGGCGTAGGCGTCCATGAGCCCCACCTGGTTGTCCTCGCTGAAGTAGTGCCACACGGTGACGGTGCCCGAGAGCTCGCCGTCGGCCGCGTCGCCGTCGTCCGACGAGCCCGCCCCGGCCTCCTCGCCCGAGCTGCCGCACGCGGCGAGCGTCAGCGCACCCGCGGCGGCGATCGAGGTGAGGGCCAGCGCGCGGCGTCGCTGCCGGGCGCTCCTGGTTGTGAACATCTGCAGCTCCTTGCGATGGGCGAGGTCGTCACCGCCCCTGCGGGGGCCGTCCGTCCTCGTTGATGGAGATGTGCGTCCTGCTCGCGGGCCCCGCCCCCCGGTTCCGCGGGCCGCCGTCGTCGGCGCCTGCGGAAACCTTCCGAAACCCTTTTCGGGACGCTAGCATCGCTGTTGCGCTCGGTCAACGGGCTCTAGGATCGGTGCGGGCTTCGTCACGTGTTTGTGATGTTTCGGCCCGTTCACCGGACCGTGAGCCCACCGTCCGGGCCGACGACGGCACCAGGGAGGGGGCGCGTGACCACCACCGAGGAACCCGCGGCGTCGCGGCCCAAGGCGCCCACGCTGCGCGACGTCGCACGGCTCGCCGGGGTCTCCGTCGCCACGGCGTCCAAGGCGCTCAACGGGCGCGCCAACGTGCACCCCGACACGCGTCGCCGCGTGGTCGAGGCCGCCGAGCGCATCCAGTTCACGCCCAACTCGCTCGCCCAGGCGATCCTCGCGGGCCAGACGGGCACGGTCGGCCTGCTCACCAACGACCTCGAGGGTCGCTTCAGCCTGCCGATCCTCATGGGCGCCGAGGACGCGTTCGGGGCCGGCCAGATGTCGATCTTCCTGTGCGACGCGCGCGACGACGCGATCCGCGAGCAGTACCACCTGCGCGCCCTGCTGGGCCGGCGCGTCGACGGCCTGATCGTGGTGGGCAGCAACACCGACCCTCGGCCCAGCCTGGGACGCGACCTGCCGGTGCCCGTGGTCTACGCGTACGCGCCGTCGCAGGACGAGCGCGACTGCTCGGTGATCCCCGACAACGTCAACGCGGGCGTGCTCGCCGTCGAGCACCTGGTCGCGACGGGGCGACGTCGGATCGCCCACATCTCGGGCGACGTGCACTACTCGGCCGCACAGGACCGCGCGCTCGGCGCCGCGACCGCCCTGGCCGCCGCCGGCCTCGAGCCGCTCGGGCCCGTGCGCTACGGCAGCTGGACCGAGGCGTGGGGGCGCGCGGCGACGCACCGCGTGCTCGACGAGACACCCGACGTGGACGCCCTGCTGTGCGCGAGCGACCAGATCGCCCGTGGCGCGCTCGACACGCTGCGCGACCGCGGCGTGCACGTGCCCGAGCAGGTCGCCGTCATGGGCTTCGACAACTGGGAGACCATGACCGCAGGCGCGCGACCCCAGCTCACGAGCATCGACATGAACTTCGAGATGCTCGGGCGCCGTGCCGCGCAGCGCCTGGTCGAGGCGATCGGCGGCGAGGCGGCCCACGGCGTCGAGACCATGCCCGTCCGCATCCAGGTGCGCGGCTCGACCATCCCCGACACCTGACGCCCCCGTCCACCGTTCAGCGCAGCGGGTACCAGCGGGCGCCGTAGCGGCGGGTGACGCGGCTCGCCTCGACGTCGACGAGCTCCTGGACGCGGTCGACGACGGCGCGCCCGACGGTCGAGGCGGTCAGGTCGTCGAGCGCCTCGTACCGCACCGTCAGGCGCGGCACCGCGCGGACCACCTCGACGTCACTCGCCTCGACGGTGGTGTGCTCACGCGCGGCGTCGGCAGCGGCGGGGAGCACGGTCGCGGGATCCACCCCGGCCCGCATCATCCCCACGACCATCCGGACGCGGTACGACGGCACCCGCGGATGCTAGCCCGCCCACCCTCACCGCAACCTCGTCACCCCGCACGCGAGATCGTCGGCCAGACCCACCGAGCTCGGCGCCGGACCCATGATCTCGGCGGGCACGGAGGCCGGGACGGGGCGGGCGACGCGGGGTGGGAGCTGGGCCAGGAGGATGCTCGCGAGCGCGACCGCGACGCCCACCAGCTGGAGCGGCGTCAGGGCCTGGCCCAGCACGAGCCAGCCGACGGTCGCCGCGACGAGCGGCGAGACCAGCCCCAGGAAGCTCACGTTCTCGGCCGGAAGCAGCTGGATGCCGCGCAGCCAGAGCGTGTACGCGAGCGCCGTGCCCACGGCACCCAGGTACGCGAAGCCCGCGAGGTTCGCCGTCGTGAGGGCCGGGGGCGGCCCCTCGACGAGCAGCGTCAGCGGGACGAGCACGAGCCCGCCCGCGGCGAGCTGCCAGCCGGTGAACGCGAGCAGCGGCACGGGCCTGCCCCACCGCTTGGTCAGCACGATCCCGGCGGCGCTCGACGTCGTCGCGGCCACGCCCGCGAGCACGCCGACGAGGTCGAGCCGGGCCGTCGCCCCCAGCACCACGAGGGCGACGCCCGCGGCCCCCGCGACACCGAGCACGAGCGAGGTGAGCCGCAGACGGGCCCCGAGCAGGGGGACGCTCAACGCCGCGACCACGAGCGGGCCGACGGCCCCCAGCACCGCCGCGACCCCGCCGGGCAGCCGGTACGCCGAGACGAAGAGCAGCGCGAAGAACGCTCCGATGTTGAGCACGCCCAGCACGGCGGCCTTCCACCACCACTCGCCGCGCGGCAGGCGTCGCATCACGGCCGTGAGCAGCAGCCCCGCCGGCAGGGCGCGCAGCGTCGCGGCCAGGAGCGGACGGTCGGGCGGGAGCAGCTCGGTCGTCACCAGGAAGGTGGTCCCCCACGCCATCGGCGCGACGGCGGTCACCGCCACCAGGCCCCATCGTGCGCCCATGCCCACCCCCCAGATCGCTTACCACTAAGATACTTGCCATCTAGCGTTTGGCAAGTATCTCGCCGGTTGTACGCTGCCGGCATGGGCGACAGCGTCGACGCGATCGTGGAGCAGTGGGCCACCGAGCGGCCGGACCTCGAGACCTCGGCCATGGAGCTGTTCGGCCGCATCTACCGCCTCTCCCGGCTCAGCGGCGACGCGATGGAGCGCACCTACGGCCGCTTCGGCCTCACGCGCGGTGACTTCGACGTGCTCGCGACGCTGCGCCGCTCGGGCCCGCCGTTCCGCCTCTCCCCGAGCAGGCTCGCGGACAGCCTCATGCTCACCACCGGCGGCATGACCGGCCGGCTCGACCGGCTCGAACGCGCAGGTCACGTGCGTCGCGAGCCCGACCCGGGCGACCGGCGCTCCCTGCTCGTGAGCCTCACGGACGCGGGTCGCACGCTCGTCGACGAGGCCGTCGCGGCCGGGCTGGCCGTGCAGCACGACATGCTCGCCGACCTGACGCCCGCCCAGGCCGGCGCGCTGCGTGACGCGCTGCGCGACGCCCTCGCCTCGGTCGAGGCGCACGCGCCGCGCTGAGCGCCAGCGGACGACGGCGTGCGTCCGACGGCGCCCCATCCCCCGCACGCCGCGTCCGATGGCGCCCCGTCCCGCGCACGCCGCGTCCGATGGCGCCCCGTCCCGCGCACGCGACGTCCGGCGCCGCGCGCGGCGGCCTGCCTCCCCCGCGCGCCGTCCGCCCGGGCTCCGTGCGAGCATCGTGCGCATGAGTCGACGCGAGATCACCCGCGCGGACGAGCGCGCCGTCGCCCCGGGCGGGCCGCGCGAGGACGAGCCGCGGGTCGAGGAGATCACCGGCATCCGGTTCATCGACGCGGCGTTCGACAAGGCCGTGCAGATCCCGTCCGCCGTGGTCCACGCGCACGTCGAGCGGCTGCGGCGGCGCAACCCGCACGCGAGCCCGGCGCAGATCGTGCAGATCCTCGAGAAGCAGTACCTGCTCGCCGTCTCGGCCTCGGGTGGGGCCGTGGGTGCCGCGGCAGCGACGCCCGCGATCGGCACGGGCGTGGGGGTCGCGCTCACCACGAGCGAGGTCGCGACGTTCTTCGCGGCGTCGTCGGCGTTCGCGCTCGCCGTCGCGGACGTGCACGGCATCGGGATCGAGGAGACGGCCCGACGGCGCACGCTGCTGCTCGCGACCGTGCTCGGTGACCAGGGCGCGAAGACGGTCGGCGCCGAGACGGGCCTGGGCACGAAGGCGTGGGCGCGCACGCTCCTGGTCAACATGCCGACGAGCACCATCAAGCGCGTCAACACCGCCCTGACCCGTCGCCTCGTGCGGCGCCAGGCGGCCAAGCAGGGCGCGCTCGCGTTCGGCCGACTCGCGCCCTTCGGCATCGGCGCGGTGATCGGGGCCACGGGGGCGCGCGCGCTCGGCAAGACGGTCGTCGACGGCGCACGCCGTGCCTTCGGCCCGCCTCCCCCGCACTTCACGCAGACCATCGCGCTCGCCGTCACGAGGGCCGACGACGCCGCGCCCGTGCGTCAGGTCACGCCGCGCGCCGACGCCGCGGCACCCCCGTCCCCGCCATCGGCCCCCTCCGACTGGCCCACCCCCGGCTGACGGCGGACCTCGGGTCAGGTCACCAGCGGGTGTGGACGTGCTCGCGGATGCGCTCGTCGTAGATGCGCTCGAGGGCGGCCAGCGTGTCGCCGTCCAGCGGCGCGAGGCCGGCCGCGGCCGAGTTGGCGCGCGCCTGCTCGGGTCGGCTGGCACCCGGGATCACGGTGGTCACGCCGGGCTGGTCGATGATCCAGCGCAGCGCGAGCTGGGCCGTGGTCGCACCCTCGGGGGTGAGCCCGGCGACCTCGCGGGCCGCAGCCACGCCGACGTCGAAGGGCACGCCCGCGAACGTCTCGCCCACGTCGAACGCCTCGCCGCCGCGGTTGAACGTGCGGTGGTCGTTCGCGGCGAACGTCGTCGACTCGTCGTACTTGCCCGAGAGCAGGCCGCTCGCGAGCGGCACACGCGCGATGATCCCCACGCCGGCCTCGGCCGCCGCCGGCAGCACCTGCTCGAGTGGCTTGCGCCGGAAGACGTTCAGGATGATCTGCACGCTCGCGACGTTCGGCCGCGCGATCGCGGTGAGCGCCTCGTCCACGGTCTCGACCGAGACGCCGTAGGCGGCGATGCGGCCCTCGTCGACCATCGTGTCGAGCGCGTCGTAGACGGCGTCGCTGCTGAACACGGGCGTGGGCGGGCAGTGCAGCTGCACCAGGTCGAGCGTGTCGACGCCCAGGTTCTCGCGCGACCGGTCGTTCCACGCGCGGAACTGGTCGAGCGTGAACGCCTCGGGCACGTGCGGGTTCGCGCGGCGGCCCATCTTGGTCGCGACCGTGAGCCCCGCGTCGGGCCCGCGCTGCGCGAGCAGCCGGCCCACGAGGCGCTCGCTGCGCCCGTCGCCGTACACGTCGGCGGTGTCGAGGAACGTCACCCCCGAGTCGACCGCCGCGTCGAGGATCGCCATCGCCTGCTCCTCGGCGACGTCACCCCAGTCCGCACCCAGCTGCCAGCACCCCAGCCCGACCACACTCACCGGGCGACCAGTGCGCCCCAGAACCCGCGTCTCCATGCCCCCGACGCTACCCCGCCCGCACGCCCTCCAGGACCAGACCGGCGCGCCGACGACGGCGTGCGCGGCTAGCGTGGGACCCGCCCCCAGGAGGTCCCGTGCCTGACGAGTTCGTCGCCCGGCCGGTGCGTGCGGCGCGCACCGTGCGCGTGCCCGCGGCCGTCGCCTGGGCCGCCGCGACCGACGTCCGTCGGCACGCAGCGTGGATCCCGCTGACCCGCATCGACGCACCGGCGCACCTCCAGACCGGCGCGTCCTTCACCGCCGTCAGCGGCCCCGGCGCGACGCGGGGCCTGCCCGGCCTGGCCGACACCATGGTCGTGGAGAGCCTCGACCCGCCCGACGACGATGCCCGGCGCACCGGCGTGGCCGTGTTCCGCAAGACCGGACCGCTGTTGCTCGGCACCGCCGAGGTGCACGTGCGGCCGCTCGGGGCCCAGCTGTGCCAGGTCACGTGGGTCGAGCGGGTGCACGTGCGCGGGCCGCGGGCGCTGCGGCTGTGGTCGGCAGCGAGCGCGAGGCTCGTCGGGCCGGTGCTGCGGCTCATGGTCGGCCTCGCGCTGCGTCGCATGGCCGCAGAGCTCGAGGCCTGAGCCCGCGGCCCGACCGCACGCGAGCTCCGCCGTCGTCGTCGCCGCCCGTGCCGCGCCCACCCGCCGCACACCGCACTCCCCGGCACTCCCCGCACTCCCCGCACCCCCCCCGCAACGATCTGCCGCAGACGAGGCCCTGCGCGCAACGATCGTGACCGCGACGCGCACCGTTGCGACATCCCCCTGACACACGGGCCCACCTACCCTCGAACCACCGCTACGACAGGAGGCCATGTGCGCGTCTCGACCCCCCGCCGCTACCTGATGTGCCGACCCACGCACTTCGAGGTCAGCTACGAGATCAACCCCTGGATGGACGTCACCCGCGAGACCGACAACGCGCGCGCCGTCCGCCAGTGGGAGACCCTGCGCGACACCTACCTCGCCTGGGGCCACACGGTCGAGCTCATCGACCCCCTGCCGGGCCTGCCCGACATGGTCTACGCGGCCAACGGCGCGACCGTCGTCGACGGCCTCGTCTACTCGGCGCGCTTCCGCTACCCCGAGCGCGGCGCCGAGGGCCCGGCCTACCAGAAGTGGTTCGCCGACGCGGGCTTCGTGACGCACACCGCGGCGGAGGTCAACGAGGGCGAGGGCGACATCCTGCTCGTAGGCGACACCTTCCTGGGCGGCACGGGCTTCCGCACCGACCGCGAGGCCCATGCCGAGCTCGCGCGCCTCACCGGCCGCGAGGTGATCACGCTCGAGCTCGTGGACCCGCGGTTCTACCACCTCGACACGGCCCTCGCGGTGATCGACAGCGACCCCGCCCACCCGCTCGTCGCGTACTTCCCGCCCGCGTTCTCGCCCGCCTCGCAGCGCGTCCTCGCCGAGCGCTACCCCGACGCGATCCTCGCGACCGAGGCCGACGCCGTCGCGCTCGGCCTCAACGCGGTCAGCGACGGACGCCGCGTCGTCGTCGCCCCCGCCGCCGTGGACCTCGCGCGCGAGCTCGCCGAGCGCGGGTTCGAGCCCCACCCGGTCGACACGACCGAGCTGCTCAAGGGCGGCGGCGGGGCCAAGTGCTGCACCCTCGAGATCCGGGCCTGACGTGGACACCCCCCTCGCCACCGGGCACGTCGTCGGGCACCTCGCCGGGAACTACCGGCCGCTGCCCGTGACCCTCGCGGGCGGCGAGGGGGCCTGGGTCCGCGACGTCGAGGGCCGCGAGTACCTCGACCTGCTCGCGGGCTACTCGGCGCTCAACTTCGGTCACCGCCACCCCGTACTGATCGCCGAGGCGCACGCCCAGCTCGACCGCCTCACGCTCACCTCACGCGCGTTCGACCACGACCTGCTGCTGCCGTTCGCCGAGCGCCTCGCACGCCTGGTGGGCCTGCGCGACGACGACCTCGTGCTGCCCATGAACACCGGCGCCGAGGCGGTCGAGACCGCGATCAAGGCCGCACGCAAGTGGGGCTACGACGTGCGCGGCGTGGCACCCGACGCGGCGACGATCGTCGTGGCCGACGGAAACTTCCACGGCCGCACCACGACCATCGTCTCGTTCTCGACCGACGACGACGCGCGGCGCGGCTTCGGCCCGTACACACCGGGCTTCCGCGTGGTCCCCTACGGCGACGCCGAGGCGCTGCGCGCGGCGATCGACGAGACGACCGTCGCCGTGCTGCTCGAGCCCGTGCAGGGCGAGGCGGGCGTGATCGTGCCACCGGCCGACTACCTGCCGGCGGCGCGGGCGGCGTGCACCGAGGCGGACGTGCTCCTGGTCGCCGACGAGATCCAGTCGGGCCTCGGCCGCACCGGGACCACGCTCGCGTGCGACCTCGTCGGCGTGGTGCCCGACCTCGTGCTGCTCGGCAAGGCGCTCGGGGGCGGGATCGTGCCGGTCTCGGCCGTCGTCGGGCGCCGGGACGTGCTCGAGGTGCTCACGCCCGGGACCCACGGCTCGACCTTCGGCGGCAACCCGCTCGCGTGCGCCGTCGCGCTCGCGGTCGTGGGGCTGCTCGAGACCGGCGAGCACCAGGCGCGCGCCGCCGAGCTCGGGCGGCACCTCGCGGCGCGGCTCGACGCCCTGGTGGCCGAGGGCCGTCTGGTCGCAGCCCGCACGGTCGGGCTGTGGGCGGGCGTCGACCTGGACGTCGTCCACGGCTCCGGGCGCGCGCTGAGCGAACGCCTGCTCGCGCGTCGGGTGCTCGTCAAGGACACGCACGGGCAGACGGTGCGCATCGCGCCGCCGCTCACGATCACGCGCGACGAGCTCGACTGGGGCCTGGACCGGCTGGTCGACGCGCTGCACTGAACCGGCAGCCGACGCCCCTCGCGTCGTGCGTGCGTCGCGCGCCGCGCGGGCGGGCTGCCGACCGGTGGCCCGCCGTCGGGCATGCTGTGCGTCATGAGCACGTGGTCCGAGGGCCCCGACCGGCTCGACCGGACCGACGCCCTGATCCTCGAGCACCTCGCCCGCGACGCGCGCGAGAGCTTCGCGCACATCGGCCGACGCGTGAACCTGTCGCCCTCGGCCGTCAAGCGCCGCGTGGACCGCCTGCGCGACGACGGCGTGATCGACGCCTTCACGGTGCGCCTGGACCCCGCGTCGCTCGGCTGGGCCACCGAGGCCTACGTCGAGGTGCACTGCACGGGGGCGACGAGCCCCACGACGATGCGCGACGCCTTCGTGCGCTACCCCGAGGTGGTCGCCGCGAGCACCGTGACGGGCGAGGCCGACGCCGTGCTCCAGGTGCGCGCGCGCGACGTGCGGCACCTCGACGAGGTGGTCGAGCGGGTCAACGCCGAGCCGTTCGTGGTGCGCACGCGCTCGACGGTCGTGCTCACGGCCCTGGTGCGCAAGGACCTCCCGCCCGCCTGAGGGCTGACACCCCGGGCCGGGTGCCCGCTCAGCCCGCGGCGAAATGTCTGGTCCGTGTCGGTGGCCGGGTGCAGCATGGCGAACATGTCCACCGAACTGGCCGTGGAGGCCCACGGGCTCGTCAAGCACTTCGGTTCGACCAAGGCCGTGGACGGCGTCGACCTCGCGATCCCCGCGGGCTCGGTGTTCGGCGTCCTCGGTCCCAACGGCGCGGGCAAGACGACCGCGGTGCGCATGCTCGCGACCCTCCTGCGGCCCGACGCGGGCTCCGCGACCGTGCTGGGGCACGACGTGGTGCGCGACGCCGACAAGGTGCGCGGCCTCATCGGACTGACCGGGCAGTTCGCCTCGGTGGACGAGGACCTCACCGGCTCCGAGAACCTCGTGCTCATCGCGCGCCTCTACGGCTACTCGCGCCCCGCCGCACGCGCGCGCGCCGCCGAGCTGCTGCACGCGTTCGACCTCGACGAGGCCGCGGACAGGCAGGTGAAGACGTTCTCCGGTGGCATGCACCGCCGCCTCGACCTCGCCGCGAGCATGGTGACGAGCCCGCGTGTGCTGTTCCTGGACGAGCCCACCACGGGTCTCGACCCGCGCAGCCGCAACCAGGTGTGGGACATCGTGCGCGTGCTGGTCGACGACGGCGCGACCGTGTTGCTCACCACGCAGTACCTCGAGGAGGCCGACCAGCTCGCCGACAGGATCGCGGTCGTCGACCACGGGCGCATCATCGCCGAGGGCACCGCGAGCGAGCTCAAGGCGTCCGTCGGCAGCGGCTCGGTGCACCTGCGGCTGGTGGACCCCGCGCAGCGACCGCTCGCGCAGGAGGTCATGGGCCGCGAGCTCGGCGTCGACGTCCAGACGACCTCGGACACCTCGGCCCTGTCGGCGCGCATCGACGGGGCCCGCTCGGCCGCGAGCCTACTGCCGGCGCTGCTGGACGCGGGGGTCGAGGTCTCCGAGCTCTCGCTGGGGCAGCCGAGCCTCGACGAGGTCTTCCTGGCCCTCACGGGCCGCCCTGTCGACGACGAGTCCGACGAGGAGCAGGTGGCATGAGCACCGCGGTCCCGCACCCCGAGCCCGACGGCGTCGCGACGCGCGAGCGCGCGCCGCACACCGAGACCAACCCCCTGCGTGCAGCGATCTCACGCCGCGACCAGCCGACCCCACCGGGCCCGGTCGCGAACGCCCTGACGTTCGGCTGGCGTGCGCTGCTGAAGATCAAGCACGTGCCCGAGCAGCTGTTCGACGTGACCGTGAGCCCGATCATCTTCACGCTCATGTTCACGTACCTGTTCGGCGGCGCGATCGCGGGCGACGTCCAGACCTACCTGCAGTACCTGCTGCCCGGCATCCTGGTGCAGACGGTGCTGATCATCACGGTCTACACGGGCTTCACCATGAACACGGACATCACCAAGGGCGTGTTCGACCGGTTCCGCTCGCTGCCCGTGTGGCGGCCCTCGCCGATCGTCGGCGCGCTGCTCGGGGACACGGTGCGCTACTCGATCGCCTCGACGATCACGCTGGGCCTCGGCTTCCTGCTCGGCTTCCGGGCCGGCGGGGGCGTCATCGGCGTCCTGAGCGGGGTCGTGCTGCTGCTGGTCTTCGCGTTCGGCCTGAGCTGGATCTTCACGGCCCTCGGCCTCGTGATGCGCTCGCCCAACGCGGTCATGGGCACGTCGATGATGATCCTGATGCCGCTCACGTTCGCGTCCAACATCTTCGCGGACCCGTCGACCATGCCGGGCTGGCTCCAGGGCTGGGTGGGCGTCAACCCCGTGAGCCACCTCGTCACGGCGGTGCGCGGGCTCATGGACGGCACCGCGACGTTCACCGAGGTGTCCTGGGCCCTCGTCGCCGCGGCCGCGCTCACGGCAGTCGTCGCGCCCCTGACGATGCGGCTCTACCGGAACCGCAGCTAGTCGGCGCTCGCTCCACCCTGTCGCGAGCGTCGCCGGGGGCCGTCTGGTCAGCGTCCGACGGCGGTGGGGTCCCAGCCGTCGTCGGCCTTGGTCGTGACGACCATGACCGGGCACACGGAGTGGTGCAGCACGGCCTGGCTCGTCGAGCCGAGCAGCAGCCCGGCGAAGCCGCCGCGTCCACGCGAGCCCACCACCACGAGGTCGACCGCCGTGGAGAACTCCGTCAGCAGAGCCGCGCCCGTGCCGTCGAGCACGTGCCGGCGCACCTGGACACCGGGATGGTCCGCGAGTGCCCGGTCCACGACCACGTCCAGCCCCTCGGCGACGTCGCGCAGCACCGCCTCGTGGTCCACGGCCGCGGGCAACCACGCGAGGATCCCGCTGCCCGAGCCCACCGGGACGCCCGCCACCGCCGTGAGCTCGGCGTCCCACACCTCGGCCTCGTGGATGGCGCGCGCGAGGGCGGCCTCAGCCGCAGGCGAGCCGTCGACGCCCACGACCATGCGGCGCACGGGGCGCACCGGCTCGATGCTCTCCGCGTCCTCGCCGCCGCGGTGCGGCACCACGACCGTGGGGCAGTGCGCGTGCGCGGGCAGCGCCGACGAGACCGTCCCCAGCAGCCGCTCGGCGAACCCACCACGTCCGCGCGTCCCGACCACCACCGTCGCGGCTCCGCGCGACAGCTCGACCAGCACGGCAGCCGCATCCCCGGTCGCGACCGCCGCGGTGGTGCGCACCGCGCCGCCCACGCGACCCACGGCCTCGTCGAGCGCGGCGCGCGCACCCTCCTGGATCGCGGTGTCGTCGATCGCCGCGTAGCCGCCGTCGAGTGCCGCGGCCGTGAACGACGGGACCGAGTAGGCGCACACCAGGTGCAGGCCGAACCCGTGGGTGCGTGCGTGGCCCACCGCCCAGTCGAGGGCGTGCAGGCTTGCGGGCGACCCGTCGACCCCGACGAGGACCACGTCCTCCTGCTGCGTCATCGCTGCTCCCTCCGACGTTCCACCCCCTCCCAGTGTGCCGTGCCCGGGCCGTCCGCGCGGGTCCCGCGCCGCCTCGGCAGGGCGTTCATCCACCCAGGTACGGCCCCCACGAGGGGTGCGGGCGTACGGCCGCGGCGAGCACCGCGGCCCGCACCCGCGGCGCCGTCGGCGTCACGAGCAGCTGCCAGCCGATCTCGCTGAGCAGCCGGTCGGCCTTGCGGTGGTTGCACCGCGCGCACGCCGCCACGACGTTCGTCCACTCGTGCGCCCCGCCACGCGATCGAGGGTGCACGTGGTCGACCGTGTCGGCCGGTCCGGCGCAGTAGCCGCACCGGTGCGCGTCCCGCTGGAGCACCGAGCGCCGCGTGGGGGGCACCGAGCCGCGGTAGGGGACGTGCACGTAGCGGGTGAGGCAGAGCACCTGGGGCACCGGGAGGGACAGACGCTCCGAACGCAGCTCGCGGGTGTCCTGCTCGAGCACCACGGCCTTGCCGCTCAGCACCAGTGCGACCGCGCGGTGCACGCTCACCACGCAGAGAGGTTCCCGGCTCGCGTTGAGCAGTAGGGTCCGGCGATGCGTCCCACCGGCGTCCTCACCCCCTGGGACGACGACGCCCCGACCGACCGTGTCCGCAGCACCCTGAGGGGCGGCGGGCAGGTCTGCCGGGGCGGAGGAGGCGCGGCGCACGGGCGCGCCGGGGAGCGGGGGGCCGCCTATCGGCGGATGAGTCGACATCAGCACGGAACTCTCCCGGACCAGGGTCGCGGGCCCGGCTGGCTGCGCGGGCCCTGCTGGTGGAGCGCTGCCAGCGTACGCGGTCGGCGCCCACGGGTGCCGCACCTTTGCGCCCGACCTCGTTCCCGGTCGGCACGGTCGGGCTCTGGGCGTCGACACGGGCAGCTCGACCCCTCACGGCGGTCCCGGACGCGACGAGGCCCCCGGACCCAGGTCCGAGGGCCTCGTCGGCCGTGGCGGGGCGGCAGCGCCCCACAGAGGTCTCAGCCGACCCGGATGAACACCGGGTTGCTCTGCCACATGGCGCGGAACTGGACCGTCTTGCCCGGACGGGGCGAGTCGATCATCTGGTTACCGCCCGCGTAGATGCCGATGTGACCGGGCGACCAGACGAGGTCGCCAGGCCGGGCGTCGGCGCGCGAGACGATGGTGCCGGCGGCCTTCTGCGCGGTCGACGTGCGCGGGAGCGTGATGCCGAGCTGCGCGTAGACGTACGAGGTGAAGCCCGAGCAGTCGAAGCCCGAGGGCGTGGTACCTCCGCTGACGTACGGCGTGCCGACGTACCGTGCGGCGACCTCGAGCACGGCGTTGCCCGAGACCGACTGCGGAACGCTCGCGGTCGCGGCGGCGCTCGACGTGGTGCGCTCGGAGGAGCGCGACGCCGCCGGTGCGGCGCGCACGGGCTCCGGCTCGGGCTCAGGCTCGGGGTTCGCCTCGACCGTGAACTCGACCGCGTCGAACGTCCAGGCGGCGTCGACCGGGACCGTGACGGCGGGCGACGTCGCGAGGGCCTCGCGCGCCTTGGCCGTGAGGGCCGCGACGTCGACGGCGGGGAGGTTGCCGGCCTGGCCGTCGGCCGGGGCCGCCGACGCGGGCAGGGCCATCGTCATGATCAGACCGCCGGAGGCGGCGACGACGGCGGACCGGCGACCGACCGTCTGGAGGCTGCCGGTGGCAGCGTTCGCGAAGTCGTCGAGGGGGGTGAGGGGACGACGCGCGGCGCGGTGCCGTGCGCGCTGGGGGCTCTCGGTCACTCGGTACCTCTCCTGACGCCTACGAGGTGAGCTGTCGGGTTCGGGTGGGAGATCACCCGGCCGCGTTCACCCCGGACGACGTCCGTGGCTCCTGCGGCTTCACCCCAAGGGCATCGCCTGGACGATGCCCGCCTACCTGGTTCCCCCGTTCCTGCCGACTGTTCGAACGGACCCCGGGCAGCGGCAGGACTTGGCGTTCTGCTCGAGGGCGCCGCGGAGGAGGGTTCCGCGAAGCAGTTGGAGGCTACCCGAGGGTTTCCCCGAATGTCACGCTCAGGTCACGACGGGTTTCGGCGGCGGTGCCGTCACCCGCTCGGAGCAGTGCCGGCCACCAAGGCGGCCGCGCCCCGTCCGTGCGTCTCACCAGGGCGGACGCAGAACCGTCGGCCCACCGGGCCGCCACGTCGAGGGTCGTAGGTCCGCCCTCCGACGTGGCGCATGTCACACGAGGGCGTCAGCGCGTGACGGCGGGGCCCTCGTCCTCGGCGCGGACGAACACGTGGCGCGCGACCTCGTCGGGCAGGTCCAGCACGATGCCGGCCCCCGGTGCACCCACCGTCACGATGCCCTGGCCGCGCTCGACCTCGATCGACGCGCCCGGCACGACCCCGGCCGAGGCGAGGCGCTCGAGCAGCTCGACGTCCGTCTGCAACGGCTCACCGAGGCGCGCCACGACCGCGCTGACGGGCCCCTCGCCGGACGACACGCCCACGGCCCCGCCCGCAGCCACCGCGGCGGCCTCGCTGGGGGCGGCGGCGCTGACCGCGCGCGCGAGCACCACGAGCGAGACCACGCCGTCGAGGAACTGCTCGCTCGACGGCTCCTCGCCCAGCTCGGCCAGGCCAGGGATCGGGTTGCCGTACGGCGAGTGCTGAGGATGGTCGAGCAGCTCGACGAGCCGCTTCTCGACACGGTCGCTCATCACGTGCTCCCAGCGGCACGCCTCGTCGTGGACGAAGGACCACTCGAGACCGATCACGTCCGTGAGCAGGCGCTCGGCGAGGCGGTGCTTGCGCATCACCCGCGTCGCCTTGAGCAGGCCCGCGTCGGTGAGCTCGAGGTGGCGGTCACCGCTGACGACCACGAGGCCGTCGCGCTCCATGCGCGCGACCGTCTGCGAGACGGTGGGGCCCGAGTGCCCGAGCCGCTCCGCGATGCGCGCCCGCAGGGGGACGATGCCCTCCTCGGCGAGCTCGTAGATCGTGCGCAGGTACATCTCCGTGGTGTCGATCAGGTCACTCACGCCTGCACCTCTCGTCCGTTCCGCCCGGCCCCGCCGCGTTCGGACCCAAGGTTACGGTGCCCGGCGACGTCGTGGCCGCGCCGTCCCGTCCGCCGCGTGACGCCCGCCGCCCCGCCCGGCCCCGGACCGAGCCCGGCGACGTCGCCGCGCGCCCCTACAGTGGGGCCGTGGACCCCCGGATCGACCTCCCCGCCCACCTGCTCCCCGCTGACGGCCGGTTCGGCTCGGGCCCCTCCAAGGTGCGCCCCGCCCAGGTCGAGGCGCTCTCCGCCGTCGGCCGGTCGCTGCTCGGGACGTCGCACCGGCAGGCGCCCGTGCGCACGCTCGTGCACCGGGTGCGTGCGGGGCTCGGCGAGCTCTTCGCGCTTCCCGACGGCTACGAGGTCGCGCTGGGCAACGGCGGCTCGACGGCGTTCTGGGAGATCGCCACGTGCAGCCTCGTGCGCGACCGCGCCCAGCTGTGCACGTTCGGGGAGTTCGGGACGAACTTCGCACGGGCCGTCGACCGGGCCCCGTTCCTGACGGCGCCCTCGGTGCGCGCGGCCGAGCCCGGTTCGTACGTCCTGCCCGAGGCCGAGGCCGGGATGGACGTGTACGCCTTCCCGCACAACGAGACCTCGACCGGGGTCGCGGTGCCCGTGCGCCGGCCCACCGGGACGGACGAGGGTGCGCTGGTGCTCGTCGACGGCACGTCCGCGGCGGGTGGGCTCGCGGTCGACGTGACCGAGACGGACGCCTACTACTTCGCACCGCAGAAGTCGTTCGCGTCCGACGGCGGCCTGTGGCTCGCGCTCCTGTCCCCCGCGGCGGTCGAGCGGGCCGCCGCGGTCGAGGCCGCCGCACCCGCGGAGGGCAGGTGGGTTCCCGGGTTCCTGTCGCTGAGCACGGCGCTGGCGAGCTCGCGCCTCGACCAGACCCTCAACACCCCCGCGATCGCGACGCTCGTGCTGCTCGCCGAGCAGGTCGAGTGGATGCTCGACCACGGCGGGCTCACCTGGGCGGCCGCGCGGACGGCCGAGTCGGCGGCGCACCTGTACGGCTGGGCTGACGCCCGTCCGTGGGCGACGCCCTTCGTCGCGGACGCGTCGGTGCGCAGCACCGTCGTGGGGACGATCGACCTCGACCCGGACGTCGACGCTCCCACCGTGTGCCGGGTGCTGCGGCACCACGGCGTCGTGGACGTCGAGCCGTACCGCAAGCTCGGTCGCAACCAGATCCGGGTCGCCATGTTCCCCGCGATCGACCCCGCCGACGTCCAGGCCCTGACCGCGTGCGTCGACCACGTCGTCGAGCGGCTGCGATGACGCCCGGCGGCGGCACCCGCACCTTCACGCGCGACAGGCTCACCGTCACCCTCTACGCGGGGTTCGTCACCTGGGGCTGGTACCTGTACGCCTTCTCGCCCGCCGTGCCGCTGATCGCCGAGGAGCAGGGCATCTCGCTCGGCGCCGCCGGCCTCCACGGCACCGCGATGGCGGGTGGGACGATCCTCACCGGGCTGATCAGCTCGACGCTCGCGCTGCACCTCGGCCGCAAGGCCCTCAGCCTCCTCGGCCTCAGCCTCGTGCTCGTCGGCGTCTCGGCCCTGCTCACGGGTTCGCACCTCGCCGTCACCCTGCCCGCCGTCCTGGTGACGTCCATCGGCGGCGGTTTCGTGCTCTCCGCGGCCCAGCCTGCGCTGTCGGTGCACCACGGCGCCGCGGGTCCCGCGGCCCTCACCGAGGCCAACGCGATGGGCGCGACCGTCGGCCTGCTCGCACCCCTGGCGCTCGGCGCCTCGGTCGGCCTCGGCTGGGGCTGGCGGCCCGCCGTCGCGCTCGTGCTCGTGCTCGCGACGGCGGCGGGGCTCATGCTCGTCCCGTTGCGCGCGACGGGCGCCCTGGGCAAGGGCTCGCGGGCGCTCGGCCGCACGGAGGACGCAGCGCTGCCGCCGGGCGGCCTGGTCGCCGAGGCCGTCGTCCCGGGCGCCGCCGCGGGCGGGCGGGCGGTGGCAGGACGCAGGCGCCTCGTCGCCCGCCCCCGCTGGGCGCACCCCCGCGCCGACGACGGCCCGGGTCGCGCCGGGCGTCGACCCTTCGGCCTGACGTTCCGGCTGTTCATCACGGCGACCGTGTGCGGCGCCGCGATCGAGTTCTCGACCACCTTCTGGGCGCCGGAGCTGCTGCTCGAGCGCACGGGAGCCTCCGACTCCGTCGCGACCGCCTCGGTCTCCGCCCTCGTGCTCGGGATGTCGGTCTCGCGCTACGTCGTCGGGCCGCTGTCGCTCCGCAAGGCGCCCGAGAAGCTCCTCGTGGTCGCGTACGCGATCGCCGGGCTCGGCTGGCTCGTGTTCTGGCTCGCGACCGCACCGGGTCTCGCGGTCGCGGGCCTCGTCCTCGCCGGGCTCGGCTACGGCGCGCACTACCCGCTCGCGACGGCCCTCGTCCTGCGGTCCTCCGGCGGGCGCCCGGACCAGGCCCAGGCACGGTCCTCGATCGCCGTCGGCCTGGCGATCGGCATCTCGCCCTTCCTGCTCGGCACGCTCGCCGACGTCGTGGGCGCCCACACCGCGTTCCTCATGGTCCCCGTGCTCGTCGTCGCCGGCGGCACGGCCGTCGCCCTCGGGCTCCGGTCCGTCCACCGGGGCCTGGCGACCCCCGTCCCCTGACGGCGCCCGGGCACGACGACGGCGTCCGGGCACGACGACGGCCGCCGCCCCGAAGGACGGCGGCCGTCGTCACTCGCCGGTCCGGCCGGCCTCTCACACCCGGCCCGACCCGTCAGCCCGTGTTCAGCGCTCCTCGTGGGGGCCGCGCAGCCGGGTCACGAGCAGCAGCAGCGCACCCGCGAGCACCAGGCCCCCGGCCGCACCCGCGAGCGGGACCGCCGAGAAGCCGGTCTCGCTGAGCTCGGCCGCCGTGACCGAGTGGCCGAGGACGCCGCCACCCGAAGCGGCACCGCCGCCCGAGGAGACCTGGGTCACCGCCCCGCCCGGGATGCAGCCGTCGGCGCCGGGGTACTGCACCGTCGCGGTGGCCTCGGGGTTGGCCTTGAAGTTCACGTCGACGCTCCCGGCGACCCAGCCCATCGAGTCGCCCGGCGTCCAGGTGCCGTCGGCGTTGCGGACCCAGCCGGGGTAGTCGGTCGGCACCCCGTCCGGCCCGAGCTCGACGCCCGGCCACAGCAGGCGCCCGGTGAGGGGCTGGTTGGTCAGGACGACGCTCTCGCCGGCGGGGTTCAGCCACGTCACCGTGAGCTCGGAGGCCGTGGTGCCCTCGAGGACCGCGGTGTAGTCGAGGTAGGGGACGTCGTCGACGCAGACCGCGGTCGCCTCGACCACCGACTGGCACACGCCGCCGCCGAAGTAGTCGTCACCCTGGTCCTCGCAGCCGTTGGCCGGCGGGTCCACCGCCGACGCCGCGCTCGTGACACCGACCACACCGCCGATCGCCAGGACAGCAGCGGCCATGGTCCGCAGCACTCGCTTCATCTCGCCCTCCTCGGGAGCTCGTCTCGACGCCGGACGTTTCGGTACGAAACGGACATCTGCATGCATCATGGCATGTTCGTGGCCCCTCGTGTGGCGCTCGTGCACCTTTTCACCCGTCCGGGCGCGAGGGCCGTGCGCGCGGCCCCGGCTAGGCGCAGCCCATGATCGACATGCGTCCCGGGGAGGCCGCCGTCGCCGTGGTCCAGAGCTCGCTCACGGTCCGCCCCTCGGCCGGGCGGAGGACGACCCGGTACGCCTCCTCCTCGCCCGGGGCCAGCTCGGAGGTCAGCACGACGACCTCGCGTCCGGCGTGCTCCGCGACGACTCCCCCCACGACAGCGCTCCCGCGGCGCACCTCCACCACCTCGCCGCCGACGGGGCCGTAGACGGTCACCGTGGTGCGGGCGGTGCCGGCCGGTACCGCCACGTCCCACCCGACGACGTCCGCGGGCAGGTGACCCAGGTCGGCCGGGACGTCCGAGCGCAGGACGACGTCGACCGCGACGTCGCCCGCGGTGCCGGCGGCGCCGTCGCACGTCGCCGGGCGCGCCGCGAGGCCGACGTCGAGGAAGTAGTCGATCTTCGACCCGGTCGCGTCGTCGAGGAACAACCCGCCCGCCGAGTCCGCGGCGCCCGACAGGAAGCCCCCGCCCAGCACGGTGGTGGTCAGGTGCTCCTGCTCGGCCGGACGCGCGGACCAGAGGGCGAGCCTGCGCTCCTCGACTGCTCGTGACACGGCCGGGAGCAGTGCGCGCTGATCCCCCTGGCCCGAGGCGAGCGCCCCGAAGACCGCCGCCGCCGCACCCGCGAAGTAGGCGTCGGTCTCCTCGGGCTCGGGGTGCTCGAGGTAGGACTCGTGCAGGAGCGTCCGGACCACGCCGTCCGCGTCGAGGCGCACGCCCTCCTGCTCGACCGGGCCCGTGGCCCCCAGGACGTACGCGAGGGCCACCACGTCCATCGCGAGCACGCCGTCCACGCGCTCACCCGTGGCCCGCTCCCAGAACTCCGTGGCGATCGCGGCTGCGCGCGGGAAGTCGGGCGTCATGGTCGCGTTCTGGATGAACCGGCCGAGCCGTGAGGTGTGGACGAGCTCCTCGCCCTCGGTGAGCGGGAGGACCGACGTGTCGAACGAAGGCAGGTCGCGTGCCGCCCGGTGGTCGACGAGCGCCAGGGCGCCGTCGTCGGCGGTCACCTTCGCGACCGCACCCACGATCCCGCCGCCACCGCGCAGCTCGGCCGAGTTGACCACCAGCACGAGGTAGTCGCGCGGGCCCTCGGCACCCAGCATGGCCGGCACCAGGTCGGCGACCGAGCTCGCCGCGGCGAGCTGGCCCGCGGCCTCCCCCACGACCTCCTGGACCTCGACGACACGCTCGGCGAGCGCCGGCACCAGGCCGTCGGTCGCGATGCCGTCGACGATCTCCTGGGCACGCGTCGCGGACGAGGACGCCGTGCGTAGCTCGGGGGCCGCCGCCACGAGCGGGCTCAGGTCGACCCGCCCCTCGACCGGACGCAGCGCCTGCGCGTCGAGTCCCGCCCCCGCCTGCGCGAGGGCGGGCACGGCGTCGCGCGCGAGCAGGTCGAACGCGCGGGTCACGTCGGAGACCGCCGTCACCTGGCGCCCCAGCCACGGCACCCGCTCGGCGACCCGCCAGACCGGGTCCGACGTCGCCGCGCTGGCCTCGTCGGCGGCGGCGCGCAGGCCGGGCAGGCGTGCCGTCGCCGCCTCGACGTCGCCCGCCGCGAGGTCCTGCCGCAGCTCGCCGATCACCGGGACGGCGCCCTCGAGCGCCCCCGCGACCTGCTGGGCCCGCCAGGCGAGCCATCCCGTCGTGACGAGGCCCGCGAGCAGCAGAACCACCAGCGTCACGAGCACCCGGCGCCGACGACGGCGCGGGCGGCGCTCCTGGGCGGTGGGCAGCACCGCGGGCGCGGTGGCGGTCGGGGCAGTCACTCCCTGATCGTCGCATATCGGACATCTGGGACCTGCCTGCGCCCGACCATTTCACCCGTCCGGCCGGGTGGTCGGAACGGTCAGGGTCGTGGGCTCACGCCGCGGACGCGCGGTCCGCCGCCTGCTGGGCCTGCATCGCGCGCGCGGCCTCGGCGCGGGCCTCGGCCTCCTCGCGCTCGGCATCGAGGTAGCGCACCTGGAGGTGCGGCCGCGAGCGCAGCGAGTAGCGCACCTCGAGGTGCCAGTGGCGCACGGCCCACAAGGCCGCGGCGCCCGCGACCAGCAGGGCCGAGATCGAGCCGATGCCGATGGCCCAGCGCGCACCGTACGCCTCGGCGATCCAGCCGACGATGGGCGACCCCACGGGCGTGGCCCCGAGGAACACCATCATGTAGAGGGCCATCACCCGGCCACGCATGGCGGGGTCCGTCGACATCTGGATGGTCGAGTTCGCCGCGGTCATCATGGTGAGCGACGCGAGGCCCACGGGGATGGTCGCGATCGCGTACGCCGGGTACGTGGGCATCAGCGCCATGACCCCGGTCGTCACGCCGAAGCCGAGGGCGGCCCCGATCACGAGGCGCACGCGCGGCCGCTCGCGACGCGCGGCCAGGAGCGCGCCCGCGAGCGAACCGATCGCGAGCACCGAGCCGAGGACGCCGTACTCCTCGGGGCCCTTGCCGAACTCGGTGCGGGCCATCATCGCGCTGGTGAGCTGGAAGTTGAGGCCGAACGTGCTCACGACGCCGACGACCACCATGATCACGACGATGTCGGACCGCCCCCGCACGTAGGCGAGACCCTCGCGGATCTGGCCCTTGGCACGCGGGGTCCCGGGCCGGGCCTGGAGCTCGTGCACCCGCATCCGGGTGAGCGCGAGGATCGTGGCCGCGAAGGTGGCGGCGTTGAGGACGAAGACCCAGCCGGTGCCGACGAGTGCGATCAGCAGGCCGGCGAGACCCGGACCGATCAGGCGGGCCGCGTTGAACGAGGCGCTGTTGAGCCCGACCGCGTTCGAGAGCCGCTCGGCGGGCACGATGTCGGCCACGAACGTCTGACGCACGGGCCCGTCGATCGCGGAGACGCAGCCGAGCAGCAGCGCGAAGAGGTACACGTGCCACAGCTGGGCCGCACCGCTCAGCACGAGGGCACCGAGCCCGGCCGCGAGCACACCCATCGACGCCTGCGTGGCGATGAGCAGCTTGCGGCGGTCGAGCCTGTCGGCGAGCACTCCGGCCCAGGCCGAGAGCGCGAGCACGGGTGCGAACTGCAGGGCGGTGGTGATGCCGACGGCGACGCCCGAGTCGTCCGTCAGGACCGTCAGGACGAGCCAGTCCTGCGCGACGCGCTGCATCCAGGTGCCGATGTTCGCCACGAGGGCACCGGCGAACCACAGCCGGTAGTTGAAGAACCTCAGCGAGGCGAAGGTGGGACTCACGTGGTGGTGATCCTCCTCAGGATCTCGGTGGCGCGGGTGAGGACCTCGCGCTCGTCGGGTGGGAGCTCGGCGAGGCGGCCGGCGAGCCACGCGTTGCGGCGCCGTCGGGTCTCGGTGACCTCGGCCATCCCCGCGTCGGTGAGCCGCACGAGCACCTGGCGACCGTCCGTGGGGTGCTGCTCGCGTGCGACCAGGCCGGCGTCCACCAGGCAGTTGACCGTGCGCGTCATCGGTGGTGGCTGCACGTGCTCGAGGTCCGCGAGCCGCGACGGGGTCAGCGGTCCGTGGTTGGCGAGGTGGGCGAGGACGGCGTACTGGCCGTCGGAGATCGTGTCGTCGCTGCGCTCGAGGCGGATCCGCCGCACGGCGAGCGTGAGCGCGACGCGCAGGTCGCCCGCGAGGTCGGTGAGCTTCGCACTGGCGAGAGGGGCGGGAGGCACGTTTCCTTATCTTAGGTCATTACCCAAGGAAACGAGACGTGAGTGCGCTCACGTCTGGGACGGGGCCGAGAGCACGACGCCGGCCTCCTGGTGTGGAGCGTTCCCGGGCGCGACACGCCGCTGACGGCACCCGGAACGCTCCACACGGGCCGGGAACGCTCCACACGGGCCGGAACCGCTCCACACGGGCCGGGTTCCCTCCACACGGGCCGGGTTCCCTCCACACGGGCCTGGGCCCGGGCACGGGCCGGGATCCCGTCACACGGGGCTGGGCTCAGGGGCGGCCGAGGGCGCGGTAGGTCCAGCCGGCCGCACGCCATCGGGCAGGGTCGAGCACGTTGCGACCGTCGAGCACCCGGCGGTGCGCGACGAGCGCACCCACCGTTTCCGGGTCCAGCTCGCGGTACTCCGACCACTCGGTCGCGAGGACCACCAGGTCCGCCTGCCCGACGGCGTCCTCGAGGGTCTCGGCGTACGCGAGCCCCGGCAGGACGGCGCGAGCGTTCTCGACCGCCTTCGGGTCGGTCACCACCACGTGGGCGCCCTGGAGCTGCATCTGTGCGGCGGCGCTCAGCGCGGGTGAGTCGCGCACGTCGTCGCTGTTGGGCTTGAACGCGGCACCGAGGACGGCCACCCGCACCCCCACGAGCGAGCCGTCGCACACCTCACGCGCGAGGTCCACGAGCCGCGTGCGGCGGCGCAGGTTGATCTGGTCGACCTCGCGCAGGAACGTCAGCGCCTGGTCCACGCCGAGCTCACCGGCACGCGCCATGAACGCGCGGATGTCCTTGGGCAGGCAGCCACCGCCGAACCCGAGCCCGGCGTTGAGGAACCTGCGGCCGATACGGTCGTCGTGCCCGATCGCGTCGGCGAGGCTGGTCACGTCGGCCCCCGTCGCCTCGCACAGCTCGGCCATCGCGTTGATGAACGAGATCTTGGTCGCGAGGAACGAGTTGGCCGCGACCTTGACGAGCTGGGCGGTCGCGAGGTCGGTCACCACCTGCGGCACGCCGTCGGCGAGCGCCGCGGCGTAGACCTCGTCGAGCAGCGCCCGCGCCCGCTCGCCCCGCGGCCCGTCCTCGAGGCCGTAGACGATGCGGTCGGGACGGAGGGTGTCGCCGATCGCGTAGCCCTCGCGCAGGAACTCGGGGTTCCACAGCACGGTGGCCTCGGGCTGCACGCGCGCGACCTCGGCCGCGATCCGCTCGGCCGTCCCGACGGGCACGGTCGACTTGCCGACCACCACGTCACCCGGGGCCAGGTGCGGCAGCAGCGCGGCGACGGCGTCGTCGACGTAGGTCAGGTCCGCCGCGTAGTCGCCCGCGCGCTGCGGGGTGCCGACGCACAGGAAGTGCACGCGCGCGCCGGCCACGGCGGCCGGGTCCGTGCCGAAGCGCAGCCGACCCGTGGGGGCGACCTCGGCGAGCAGCTCGTCGAGCCCGGGCTCGAAGAACGGCGCGCGCCCCGCGGCGAGCGTCGCGACCTTCGCCGCGTCGACGTCGACCGCGGTGACCTCGTGGCCGAGGTGGGCCATGCACGCCGCGTGCACGGCCCCCAGGTAGCCGCACCCGATGACCGAAACCTGCACCGTGACTCCTCGCTCCGCCGGACCTCGCCCCACCGTAGTCGGCGGGGCGAGGTCCTCGGGGCGCCCCAGGTCCCGGTCCGCGACGCGGGGCTCAGACGCCCAGCAGCTCCCGGATCGGGCTCAGCCCGAAGTACACGACGAACAGCCCCGCACACACCCACAGCAGCGGGTGGACCAGGCGCGCCTTCCCCACGGCGACCTTGAGCACGACGTAGGAGATGAAGCCCGCGCCGATGCCCACGGTGATCGAGTAGGTGAACGGCATCAGGACGATCACCAGGAACGCCGGGATCGCGACCTCGAAGTCGCGCCAGTCGATGCCCGCGATCTGCATCATCATCAGGAACCCGACGACGACGAGCGCCGGGGTGGCGGCCTCGTACGGGACCACCTCGACGAGCGGGGTCAGGAAGGTCGCGAGGAGGAACGCGACGCCCGTGACCACCGAGGCCAGCCCGGTGCGGGCGCCGTCGCCGACCCCTGCCGCGGACTCGATGTAGCTGGTGTTGGACGAGACGCTCGCCGCGCCGCCGGCCGCTGCGGCCACCGAGTCCACGATCAGGATCTGCTTGGTGCGCGGCGGGTTGCCCTGCTCGTCGAGCAGCTCGGCCTCCCCGCCGATGGCGACCATGGTGCCCATGGTGTCGAAGAAGTCCGCGAGCATGATCGAGAACACCAGCAGGACGACCGTGACGATCCCGACCTTCTCGATCGAGCCCAGCAGCGAGAACTGACCCAGCAGCCCGAAGTCGGGGAGCTCGGCGAAGCTCGTCGGCAGGGCGGGGACGACCAGCCCCCAGCCGCCGGCGTTCTCCTCGCTGCGCTGCCCCAGGCCACCCGTGAGGGTCTCCACGGCGACGGCGAGCACCGTGGTGGCCGCGATCGCGATGAGGATCGCCCCACGGACCTTGCGCACCAGCAGGATGACGAGCAGGAAGAGCCCCAGGACGAAGACCAGGCTCGGCCACCCCACCAGGGAGCCGTTCGCCCCGAAGCCCAGCACCGGGTTGCCCGGCCGCACGATGCCCGCGTCCACCAGGCCGATGAGTGCGATGAACAGGCCGATGCCGACCCCGATGGCGGTCTTCAGCTCGCTCGGCACGGCACGGAAGACGGCCTCGCGGAAGCCGGTGAGCACCAGCAGGAGGATGATCAGCCCCTCGAGCACGACGATGCCCATCGCGTCGGCCCAGGTCATCCCCTCGATCCCGGCGATGCTGAAGGCCACGAAGGCGTTCAGCCCCAGACCTGCCGCGAGCGCGAGGGGGAACTTGGCGACGACCCCCATGACGATGCTCAGCACGCCCGCGACGAGGGCGGTGGCGGCGGCGATCATGCCGAGGTTGCCCTCGGTGCCGCCCCCGAGCAGCTGGCCGGTGCCGTCCGGGGCGAAGCCCAGGATGAGCGGGTTGAGCACGACGATGTAGCTCATCGCGAAGAACGTGACCAGGCCACCGCGGATCTCGGTGCCGAGGGTCGAGCCACGCTCGGTGATCATGAAGTAACGGTCGACGGCGTTGCGCGGCCGCACACTCGTGGGGGTCTGCGTCATGGCGCACAGCGTGGCAGAACCCGTGCCGCGCACGGGAGGTGCGCCCGTGTGCTGAGCACCACACGACTAGGGTGGGAGCGTGATCTCCGGGCCGCGTCGCATGCTCCAGCCGAGCGAGCTCGAGCCCGTGCACGTCGACCTGCGCACCGTGTTCCTCGTGGGGATCGCCGTGTGGCTGCTGGCGCTCGTCGTGAGCGTCGTGCTCACCGCGACCGACCACCTCGACGGGCGCATCCCGTGGATCTGCGTCACGGGCGCCGTCCTCGGGCTGCTGGCGCTGGCGTGGGAGAGCCGCACGCGCGCCGAGCGTCAGTCGCGCTGAGCCTCCCCCGCCTGCTCGAGCACGACGTCGTCCGCGGCCTCGCCCGCGAGCACGCGCGCGAGGGCGTCGCGCCCATCCCAGCCCACGAGGCTCGCGAGCGCCGCAGCGAGGCCGCGACCGGTCGCGGCGTGGGGGACGCCGTCCTGCACCCACCACGCGACCTCGTCGCCGTCGACCTCGAGGCGGTCGTGCTCGCGGTAGGTGCCGGGCACGGCGGGCCACGTCCGTGCGACGTCCGCGGGCACGACGGCGGGCTCACCCCGACTCGTGACGCGACCTGCCGAGCGCGCTGGGGCCGGCTCGACGTCCAGGGCGTCCGCGAGCTCCTCGACCGCGCGGGTGGGCACGACGAGGCATGGTCGCACCGCCGCGAGCTGCGCCCACATCGGGTCCGCCACGGCGACGTCGTCGAGCGGGACCGCACGCACCCCGTCGTGCGTGAGCGCGGGAACGACGTCGGGTGCGGCACCCGGGTCGGCGCGCAGCGCACGCCAGACCGCGACCGCCACGGTCCCGTCGAGCCGCGCGCCGGGACGCCGATCGGCGAGGTCCCCCAGCACCGCGTGCCACGTGTCGAGGTCCAGGTCGGCGAGCTCGCGCGCGCCGCCCAGAACCCGCAGCACCTGCTCGTCGAGGTCCGCGAGCACACGGGGCACGGGCTCGAGCAGGTCACGCACCGCCGGCGAGACGCCGGGGAGCGCGAACACCGTCGGCAGGCCGAGGCCAGAGCGCTCGCGCAGCCACCATGCGGCGTAGCCGGGCAGCTCGACCGCGCGGCCCGCCGCGTGCGCGCGGACGCGGGTCACCAGCGCCGCGCGTGCGTCACCCCGGGCGAGCACGCCGAGCACCTCCGCCCAGGCCTCGGGCCGCACGAGCTCGAGGTCGGCGACCACGGGCACGGGCTCGGCGTCGAGCGCCTCCGCCTCGACGCCCGCGAGGTCCTCGACCCGCGCGAGGTACTCGTCCCAGCCGTCGAGGGGCTCGTCGTCGTCGCCCGGGCCGAGCACGGTCCGGCGCACCACGACGCCGGCGCGCACCCCCAGGCGCTCGAGGGCGGCGCGGGAGCGGTCCGCGAGCGCGGTGTCGACCACCCAGACGCGCGACGGGTCGAACCACCGCTGCGCGTCCGAGCCGGGCAGGACGAGGTCCCGCGCTGGGGTCGGCTCGCCGTCGGCGGCCGGGAGCAGCACGTCGCCCCACCACGGCTCGGCCTCGTCGTGCCCCGGGTCGGCCGCCGCGAGCGCGAGCAGGACGCCCGGTGCGTCGTCGTCCTCGGCGCGCACCCGCTCGCGCACCGCGGGGTCGCGCAGCAGGTCACCCGCGCCGACCGCGTGCGCGCCGAGCCGCTCGAGCGTCGGGTGCACGACGTCGGGGTGGGCGAGGCGCACCCCCCAGCGCGCGAGGACCGGCAGCACCGCGGGTGGGACGTCGCGGGCGAGCAGCAGGCCGCGTGCACCGCGCACCACGCGTCCGTCCGCGAGCGGCACGGCGACGGTCGCGAGCCGCTCGAGCACGTGCGGGTCCGTCCCGGCGGCGTCGAGCAGCCGTGCCGTGGTCGCGGGGTCGCCCGGGAGTGCGTCGACCAGGTCGGCGAGGTCGACCTCGGTCGCGCCCGCGCGCACCGCCGCCCGACGGCGCGCCGCGTCCAGGTCCACGAGCGCGGGCAGGTGCTCGCCCAGCAGCGCCACGAGCGCGGGCACGTCGGCCGCCGGCCCCGCGAGGACCACCGCGGCCGACGGCGCGACGGCCGGTCCC
>NZ_JAACYI010000006.1 GCF_009996735.1 Cellulomonas sp. APG4
AGATGTGTATAGGAGACAGGGCCGACGCCCTGGAGGCGGCGGCCGACCTCGCGACCGCAGAGGCGGGGCGGCGCGGGTCACCGTCGGGCTCGTCGACGGCGGAGGTGCCGGCACGTGCGGGGGCGGACCGCGGGGACGGTCTGAGCCCCCGCGCCGCGCAGGTCCGCGACGCCTACCGAGCCGACGGTCCGGTGCTCCCGCTGGGCGCGCTCGTGGAGGCGGGCACGGCCGAGCCACGTGCACAGGTGGGGCTTCCGCTGCGGTCGATGAACAGGCACGGGCTGGTCGCCGGGGCCACGGGCACCGGGAAGACGCGCACCCTCCAGCTCATGACCGAGGGCCTCGCACGCGCCGGCGTGCCGGTCTTCGTCACCGACCTCAAGGGTGACCTCTCGGGTCTGGCGTCCCCCGGCACCGACGGCGACCGGCTGCGTGAGCGCGCCGCGAGCGTCGGCCAGGAGTGGACGCCGACGGTGTTCCCCGTCGAGCCGTACACCCTCGGCGGCCTGGGCACCGGGACCCCGATCCGCACCACGGTGACCGACTTCGGGCCGTTGCTCCTCGCGAAGGTGCTCGGGCTCAACGCGACGCAGGAGTCGAGCCTGGGGCTGGTCTTCCACTGGGCCGACCAGCAGGGTCTCGCGCTGCTCGACCTCAAGGACCTCCAGGCCGTCATCGGGCACCTCGTCTCGGAGGAGGGCAGAGCCGAGCTCCAGGACATCGGTGGGCTGTCGCGCGCGACGGCGGGAGTGATCCTCCGGGAGGTCGTGGCCCTTCAGGCCCAGGGCGGGGACGTCTTCTTCGGCGAACCCGCCTTCGACACGGCCGACCTGCTGCGCACCACCGACACGCCGGCCGGGAGGTGGGGCGTGGTCTCGGCACTCGAGCTCCCGGGGGTCCAGGACCGGCCCGCGCTGTTCTCCACGTTCCTCATGTGGCTCCTCGCCGACCTCTTCCAGAGCCTGCCGGAGGTCGGCGACCCCGAGCGGCCGGCCCTCGTCTTCTTCTTCGACGAGGCGCACCTGCTGTTCTCGGACGCGTCGAAGGACTTCCTCGCGCAGGTCACGCAGACCGTGCGGCTCATCCGCTCCAAGGGCGTGGGCGTCGTTCTCGTGACCCAGACGCCCAAGGACGTCCCACCCGACGTCCTCGCCCAGCTCGGCAACCGTGTGCAGCACGCCCTGCGTGCCCACACCCCCGACGACGAGGCCGCGCTCCGGGCCACCGCGCGGACCTTCCCACGGTCGGACCTCGACCTGGCCGAGCTGCTGACCACGCTCGGGACGGGCGAGGCCCTCATCACGGTGCTCTCGGAGGACGGCGCGCCCACACCCGTCGCGCACACGCGGCTGCGGGCCCCCGAGTCGTCCATGTCCCCCGCGCCCGAGGAGCGGCTGCGCGAGCTCGTGGCGGCCTCACCCGTGGCAGCTCGGTACGGGAGCCCGGTCGACCGCGAGTCCGCGTACGAGCTCCTGACCGCGCGCACCGCTCAGGCGCGCGCCGACGCCGCGGCCGACCAGGACGCCGCGCGCCGCGCCGCGGAGCTCGAGGAGGTCGAGCGGTCGATGCGACGCGAGCCCGGCACCGTGCCTCGACGGGCCCCCCGGGCCGCCCGGCGACGCGACGACGGACCGCTCGACGCGCTGCTGAGGTCGGCCGGCACCGCGCTCGGCCGTGAGATCACGCGCACGATCTTCGGCACGCGCCGTCGCTGAGCCCTCCGCGGTCGGGCCCGCCCCCCGCGACCCGCACGCTCACCGGCTCAGCAGCAGCCGCATCTCGACGAGCCCGGCGGGCTGGACCGTCACGAAACCCAGGTCCGGTGCGGTGAGGCCGAAGTCCGTGAGGGTGACCGGGATGCTGCCGGCGACCTCGACGCCGGCGGCGGTGCGGCGCATCTCGAGCTGGGCGGTCACGGGCCTGGTCACCCCGTGCAGGGTCAGCGCTCCGACGGCCTCGACCGGCACCGCCTCCGCCGTCGCCGCGAGCGCCTGCACGTCCACGGGCTGCTCGAGCACGAACGTCGCCTCGGGGTTCGCGGTCGTGTCCATCGCCCGCCGGAAGTAGGCGTCACGCGCGGACTCGTCGGTCGCGATCGAGGCGACGTCGACCGTCACCTGGGCCGCGGTGAGCGAACCGTCGGCCACCGTCATGCTCCCCGCGACCTCGGTGGTGCGCCCGACGACCGTGACGTCCTGCCCCGAGAGCACCTCGTCGAGCCGGTAGCCGGCCTCGGAGTCGGGCTGCACCGTCCACGCGCCGTCGAGGTCCGCAGGGGCGACGCTCGGCGCGACCTCACGCGCCAGCGTGGGCGCCGGGGTCTGCAACGCGAGCGGTGCAGCCGCCTCGGGGGCGAGCAGCTGCGCGTACACCCACGGGCCGCCGGCGATCAGGCCGAGCACCACGGCCACGGCGACCACCGTTCGCACGAGCCAGCGGCGCCGGTGCTCGGGCGGGAGCGTCGGGGAGGGGCCCGGGACGTCCGGTGCGTGCCGGTCCCGCCGCGCGGCGCTCACGACCGCCGCCTGCGCACGAGGAGCGCGACGGCCGCGCCGACCACGCCGAGGCCCAGGGCGCCGAGCACGAGCGGCAGGGCCGGTCCCCCTCCGCCGTCGGCGGTGCCCGCGTCAGCCGGCGCGTCGGTCGTGGTCGGCTCGGGTGTCGGGTCGGCCGTGGGCCCGGTGACCGGCTCGGTGGGTGCTGCCGTGGTCACCTCGGGCGTCGGCTCGGCAGGGGGCTGCTCCGCGGCACCGGCGACCTCGAAACCGAAGGCGCCGTCGAGCGTGTGGCCGTCGCTCGAGACCGAGCGCCACACGACCTCGTACGTCCCCGGAGCCAGCGGGGTGAGCGGCTGCACGACCGTCGGGCCGTCCACCCGAGGTGCTCCGTCCGCGTGGTCCTGCCCCGCCGCGTCGACGACGCGGACGGCCGTGCCCACGTCGATCTGGTCCGCCGAGAACGTCAGCATGATCTGCGTGGGCGCCTCGTCGAGCGTCGCGCCGTCCGTGGGGTCGGTCGCCAGCAGCACGTCGTGGGCCGCCGCGGGACCGGCCGGGCCGAACGTCCCGAGCAGAAGTACGAGTACCAGCGCCACCGACCGGAGGCGGGCGGTGGCCGCCCGGGCCACGGGACGGTCGTTGCGGGGCACCGGCTCTCCTCTCCTCGGCGCGGCACGCCGGTCGACGGGGTCGTGCGGTCGGGTCCGCACCCGCGTCGGCCCTGCCGACGCCGCCCCCTACCGTACGACGGCCGCGGGAGTGCCCGGTCCACCCACGGCGCCTCGCGCGACCGGGGGCCCCACCGGGCGGCGGGGCGGGTCGGGCTCCGCCGGGCCGTCGGGCCACCGCACGGCGAACCCGACGTCGACCGACGCGTCCGGGTGCACCCGCACGAGGCGGTAGTCGACGATCCGGCGCGTCGTCGGGTCGAACCGCAGCACCGTCATCTCGGCGATGCCGCTGAGCGGCCCGACGGTGGGTCGCCCGAGCGCGGCCCCCGCGGTGCTGGCGCTCACGTAGCGCACCCCCTCGCCCTCGCGGCTGGGACCGACCCTGCGGTGCATGTGCCCCGACACCTGCGCCGGCGCGCAGCCGCGACCGAGGGTCTCCTCGCCCATCACGGGGTCGTGCACGAGCAGCAGGTCGACCCCGTCCGGGTCCTCGCACGCCACCTCGGCGAGCCGGGCGGACACCTCGAGCATCGTCTCGTCCCCGCGCAGCGTGGTGCCCGCACCGATGCGCGTCGCCCGTGGGTCGGTGTCCCCGAGGAAGCGCAGGCCCGCGACGTCCACCACCTCGCCGTCGAGCACGACGGCGCCCGCGCCGCGGTACTGGTCCTCGGTCTCGGTCGAGTCGTGGTTGCCGCTCGCGACGACGACGTCGACGCCGGCGGGCACGGCCGAGGCGAACGCGGTCACGCAGTACGACTCGACCGCGGTGCCGTTGACGGTGGTGTCACCGCCGTCGATCAGCACCTGCGCACCCGAGAGCTGCAGGGCCTCGCCGATCACGGGCGCCATGCCGACGTTGCAGTGCAGGTCGCTCACGACGAGCAGCGTCACGAGCTCGGACGCAGGCTCGACGTCGACGGGCACCTCGGTCGGCTCGCCCGTGGGCTCGTCGCTCGGCTCGCTGGTCGGCCCACCCGGTGGCTCGCCGGTCGGGTCGGCTGTGGGCTCCGTCCGTGCCGGCGGGGGCGTCGGCGTCGCCCCGCGGGCGGCGTCGGCCGGGCCCGTGCGCTCCGTCCCGCCCTCCACGGCCGCGTCGTCGGCGGCATCGCCGGGCGCGCTACGCGCGTCGGCGCCCTCGGCGTCTCGTCGGTCGCCGAACGGACGCTCACCTCGGATCGCCGCGAGCGCGGCGTCGCTCGCGCGGCGCGCCTCCCAGGCCGCCGTGAGGTTCCCGCGCGCCGCCGCGTAGAAGGCGTCGTTGTCCCGCACGGCGTCGACCACGTAGCCGCCGTAGGTGTCGATGACCCCCGCCAGGCGCCCGGTGATCCGGGCCCCCTCGAGCGGGGTCCCGTCGAAGACGGCTGACGCCTGCCGGTCGTCGGCTGCCACGGTGACGCGGTGGTCGCTCGCAGTCACGGTGCCGACCACCACGAGTGCGAGGGCCGTGCCGCCCGCGAGCGCCGCGGTGTGCGGCCGCAGCTCGCGCGCGACCTCGCGTCGTCGTGCGGGACCGAGCAGGGCTCGCAGCGCGAGCACGGTGACCGCGACGAGGCCCGCGGCGAGCAGCGTGCGCCTCACGGCGTCCGCGACCAGCGCCCACACGGCGTCCTCGAGCGTCGCCGAGGGTGACCCGAAGAACTGGACGTAGCGCTCGAGGTCGGCGCTGAGCGCCTCGAGGGTGTCCACGCCCTGGAGGGCGGTGACCTCGCGCGGGATCTCCTGGACGACCACCCTGGCCCCGAGGGTGAGGGGCAGCGGGGAGTCGATGACGAGCGTGCCCAGGGGGCCGAGGTCCACGGTGATCTCGTGGTCGAGCGTCACCTCGTAGCGCGCGACGTGCGGCCCGAGGGACGCCTGGGCCGAGGCGGTCGCGACGCCCCAGGCCGCGCTCGGCACCAGCACGAGCAGCGCGACGAGCAGCCACCGCAGCACGCGTCGACCCTCGACGCGTCGCCGTCCGAGCGCGGCGAGACGGGTCGGCAGACCACGCGACTCAGGCATCGTCCCCCGTCTCCTCTCCCTCGTCCGGTCGGCCACCTGCGGAGCACCCCGCGTGTTCGCCGTGAGCGAACACGCTCATGGGCGCTGGTGCGCGTCGCGCCACCTGAGCCACGTCCGCAGACGGTCGAGGTCGTGCTCCGGTCCCGACGTGTCCACGGTGAACAGCGTCGCACCTGCGGCGACGAGCGCCTCGGCGTCGGCACCGGGCGGGCCGCTGTGCCCGACGGCGACCGACCGCTCGATGTCCCCCGGGTCGCGGCCCACCTCGGCGCACCAGCGGTCCAGGACGGCACTCTTGTGCCGGAACGTGTCGACGTCACCGAACGCGTGCCACACCGTCGCGTGCTCGGCGACCACACGCAGCGTCTTGCGCTCTCCCCCGCCGCCGATCAGCACCGGGATCTCGCGCGTGGGCGGTGGCACGATCCGCTCCCACCGCGCCTTGATCCGCGGCAACGCGTCGGCGAGGTCGGCGATGCGCGAGCCGGCCGTCCCGAAGTCGTAGCCGTACTCGACGTAGTCCCGCTCGAACCACCCTGCCCCGATCCCCAGCACCAGCCGGCCGTCGCTGACGTGGTCGACCGTGCGCGCCATGTCCGCGAGCAGGTCGGGGTTGCGGTAGCTGTTGCACGTCACGAGGGCGCCGATCTCGACCCGTTCGGTCTGCTCGGCCCACGCGGCGAGCGTCGTCCAGCACTCGAAGTTCGCACCGTCCGGATCGCCGCTCAAGGGGAAGAAGTGGTCCCACGTGAACAGGACGTCGGCACCGAGGTCCTCCGCCTCGGCGACGACGTCGCGGATGCGCGCGTAGGGCGCGTGCTGCGGCTGGATCTGCAGGGCGATGCGCAGGGGGCGGGTCATCGGGGGCTCCGGGTGGGCACTGACCGGGCCGTCGCACGGACCGGGTCGTCGACGGGGGGGACACCGGAACCCTAAGGCGGTCCGAGCGGGTGGTGCACGACGAGCCGGTGCGGCGACGCGCGGAGAGGCGACGGGCGGGGACGCCCCCGGCGTGGACCCGTCAGGCGCCGTGGCCCGCTGCGCCGCCCTCGTCCTCGTGGGCCCTCCGGCGTCGGACCACGAGGGCCTGGGACGCGAGCACCACGACCGCCACCCCGACCCCCGCCACGATCGTCGCGGGTTCACGCTGCAGCTTGAGCACCACGAAGGCGGCGAGCACGACGACGTCCAGCACGATCGCGACGGCGGGGATCCACCGCTTGGCGCCGATGTCGGCCGCGAGACGGCGCAGGACGCCCCACTGGACCGCGACGTCCATCGTCAGGTACAGGATCGCGCCCATCGACGCCATCTGCGTGAGGTCGAAGAAGACGGTGGTGAGCATCGCGAGGCCCGCCGTGAGGAGGACGGGCTGGCGGTGGACCGACACCGGCAGCAGGGGTACCTGCCCCATGCTGTGCAGCATCGAGTAGAGCCGCGACACCGCGTAGATGCTGGCGAGCAGGCCGGAGAACGTCGCGACGACGGCGAGCCCGATGGTGAGCCGCACGCCCCACACGCCCAGCAGCGGTTCCGCGGCAGCAGCGATCGCGTAGTCGCGGGCGTCCGCGATCTCCGCCGGGGTGAGCGCTGCCGTCACCGCGACGGTGAGCAGCAGGTAGACCACCGCACACGCCACGATGGACCACAGGATCGACCGCGGGAGCTGTCGCTCCGCGTCGCGCAGGTCGTCGCCCTGGTTGGTGATCGTCGTGAAGCCCTTGTACGCGAGCACGCACAGGGTGGTCGCCGCCGCCAGCCCGAACCAGCCGGCCCCCGTGCCGTCGTCGGTGCCGGCAGCCGGCAGGAGCGCCGTCGCGACCGAGCTCCAGCCCGCAGCGGCGAGGCCGGCCACGGCAAGCACCGCGAGTCCGACCACCTTGATGGCCGCAGACGTCGCTGCCGAGCCCTCGACGAAGCCGATGCCCTTGACGTTGATCACCGCCGCGACCGCGATCAGGCTCACGCCGAGCGCGGGCACGAGGACGGCCGAGTCCTGCAGCCCCCACGGCTGCAGGAGGTACGTCCCGAAGGTGCGCGCCAGCAGGCTCTGCGCGATCACCATCGACACGTACATGAACAAGGAGAACGACCCGGCCACGAAGCCCGGGCCGTAGGCGGCCTTGAGCAGCATCGCGATGCCGCCCGACGTCGGGTTCGCGGCCGAGTAGCGCGCGTACGCGTACGCCGCGAAAGCCGTGACCACGGCACCGAGCAGGAAGGCCTCGGGTACCCGCGGCCCGGCGAGCTCGGCCACCTGCCCGACGAGCGCGAAGATGCCCGCACCCACCATGACGCCGGTACCGAGAGAGACCGAGCCGACGAGGGACAGCTGCCGTTCGTCGCTCATCCGGCCACCGTAGGGAGTCCGGTGCGAGCCCGCAGCGCGACCTCCCGAACGCGGTGGCCAGCACTCGCGCCGCGCCGTTCCCACCGCGCCGCCCGAGACGCACGAAGGCCACGCCGAACCCTCGTTCAAGGGTCCCGACGTGGCCTCTGAGCTCTGTCCTCGGTGGAGCTGAGGGGACTCGAACCCCTGACCCCCTGCATGCCATGCAGGTGCGCTACCAGCTGCGCCACAGCCCCGGTGCCCCGGAGGGCTCGGTCAGTCTAGGGGCAACCACGCCCCGAACTCCAATCGGCCCGACCTCGCGGCGGCCCGCCCACGGCGGGGCGTGCTCACGTCCGGAGCGCGTCCGCGGTCGTGCTCGGCACCTGCTCGCTCGGACCGTCGTTCCACTCGTCGAGGTCGACCGCCGGGCCCAGGTTGTGACCCGCGAGCCGCCACGGCGGGACGGCGTCGCCCGCACTCGCGCGCAGCACCGCCCAGTGCGCGTTGTGGAGCCCGACGATGCCGCGCCACTCGTGCGCGTCGAGCCCCAGCAGCGCGGTCAGCGCGAGCGTCACCGCCGCCCCGTGCGAGACGCACACGAGCGTGCCGTCCGTCGCCACGGCGTGCTCACGCACCGCCGCCGACATCCGATCGGCCACCTGCGCGCGCGTCTCGGCACCCACGCGCTCGGGGTCCCGTCCGGCACGCCAGACGCCGTACGCCTCGGGCCACCGGACGGCGATCTCGTCCGCGGTGAGGCCCTCCCACTCGCCGAAGCTGCGCTCGCGCAGCCGCACGTCGGTCTCGACCGGCACCCCCGTGAGCTCGGCGAGCGCCTGTGCGGTCTCCCGCGCGCGCCCGAGGTCGGAGCTCAGCAGCCGGGCCGGGCGGTGCTGCACCGCGAGCACCTCGGCCGCCCGGCCCGCCTGCCAACGACCCACGTGGTCGAGGTCGATGTCCACCTGCCCCTGCAGGCGCGCCTGCGCGTTGTAGGCCGTGCGGCCATGACGCCACAGGACGACGGTCCCGGCGCTCACGTCTTGTCGGGTGCGCCGTCACCGTCGCGCACGTCTGCAGGCAGCTCGACCACGGGGCAGTCCGCCCACAGCCGCTCGAGCGCGTAGTACACGCGGTCCTCGGCGTGCTGGACGTGCACGACGACGTCGCCGTAGTCCAGCAGGGCCCAACGCCCCTCACGGACACCCTCGCGCCGGAGCGCCTTGACGCCGTGCGCGTGCAGCGCCTCCTCGACCGCGTCGACGATCGCCCCGACCTGCCGTTCGTTGGTGCCCGAGGCGATGAGGAAGACGTCCGTCAGGACGAGACGCTCGCTCACGTCGAGCGCGATGATCTCCTCCGCCTTGCGGCTGGAGGCGGCGCGCGCTGCGGCGTAGGCGAGCTCGAGGGCACGGTCGGTCGCGGTCACAGGATCCCTGTCTGGTCGAGGCCGCCCACGGGCGGTGAGGTGAGGACGGAGGCGGTGCTGGTCGCGGCGTCGGCGAGGGCCTCTGCCCCGGCAGAGTCCTGGAGCACGACCATGACGATGAGCATGCCCAGCACGAACGCGACGAGCAGCAGGACGGCGAGATGCTTCCACGTGTACGGCTGGTGGCCGGCCTCGGCCGCCGGCTGGGGCTCGTGATGCTCGTCCGGGTCCGTGGCCTCGGCCTCGGACGGCTGGGGCAGGTGCTCGACCGGCGCAGCGGCCTGCGGACTGGGCACGGGTGCACCGTGCTCCACGGGGCGCCACGACGGGGTCGCGTCGACCGTGGGCTCGGCCGCGGTCGGACCCGGCGGAGCCGCAGGCACCGGCGTGGCGGAGCCCGGTGGCGCTGTTGCGACCTTCGCCGCCGGGGCCGGCTGTCGCACGGACTCGCGCGCCTCGCGCGGAGCGTGCGGGGTCGCGGGGACGGGCGCCCAACCCTGCGGCGCGGCCGGCGCCGCCTGCGGCGCGCGGACGACGGCGACCGGGCTGCCGATCGGCGGGACCTGCTCCGCGGGCACGACGCTCGAGACGCTCGCCGGCCCCTGCCGGGTAGCGGGCTCGGTGACGATCCGCACCGTCGGCCGCTGGGGCTGCGCCGGCCACTCGCTGGTGGGCCAGGAGGCGAGCCGGCTGCGCGCGGGCTCGGTCGGCCGCACGCCGTCGACCGCGGGGGCGGCATCGGGCAGACCTGCGGCCTCGGGAACGCCGCCCGGACCGGACCTGCCTGCCACGTGCGGTGCGGGAGCCTGCCCCGGGGCGCGTGAGGCACCCGGGCGCGCCTCCGACGCCTGTCGCTCGTCGTGCGCACGCTGGGCGTGGACCCGCTGGGTCTGCGTGCGCTGCGCCTGTGCCCGCTCGGCCTGCCGGCGCGCGGCGTCCTCGCGCTCGGCCTGGGCGCGCGCCGCCTGCGCACGCAACGCGTCCGCACGTGCCTGGGGCGTGAGGCTCGCCGCGCTCGCGGGCTGTGCCGCGGCTCCCGTCGGCGCGGCCGAGCCGCCCGCGTTGCGGCGCGCGCGCTCGTACAGCGCGCGGCTGCTCGACGCCGGGGCCTCCTCGGTGGCACGTGCGGGAGCAGGACCGCTCCCCGACGTGGCGGATGCGTCCGCCCGCCCTGCGGGCTCCTGCCGGGGGGCCTCGACGGGCGTCAGGTGCCCGGTCGCGTCGACCCTGCGGATCCCGCCGGTCGCCGCGGGCGGCGTGACACGCGGCGACGGGGTCGACGTGACGGTCGGCGGCGGGCCGGACTCGCGCAGTGCGCGCCGTGACGGTGCTGCGGGTGCGCCACGCACGGTGTCTGCTGTGGTCGACGAGGCAGACGGCGCGACGGCCCGCTCCTCGGCCGCCGCGCGCCGGGCCGCCTCGGCCTCGGCACGCTCACGCAGCTCGCGTCGCGACAGCGGTCGGGACTGCGTGGGTGCGGGCTGAGCGGGTGCGGGCTGGTCGGGTGCGGGGTGTGCAGCCGCGGGCTGTGCGGGCGCGGCGTCGGACTGGGCGGCCAGGGCCCGCAGACGCTCCTCCTCACGGCGACGGCGGCGCTCCCCCATGCTGGCGTCAGTCATCGTGACCTCGATACAGACGGTGCTTGGCGATGTACTGGACGACGCCGTCCGGCACGAGGTACCAGACCGGCTGGCCCGCGCGGGCACGCTCGCGGCAGTCCGTCGACGAGATCGCGAGCGCGGGCACCTCGAGCACGGAGACGGCGTCGCGCGGGATCCCCTCGATCGACAGCGTGTGTCCCGGCCTGGTCACGGCGACGAAGTGGGCCATCGACCACAACCGATCGGCGTCCTTCCAGGTGAGGATCTGCTCGATCGCGTCAGCACCCGTGATGAAGAAGAGGTCGGCGTCGGGCCGCTGGGCGCTCAGGTCCGCGAGCGTGTCGACCGTGTACGTCAGCCCGGGGCGGTCGACGTCCACCCGGCTCACCGTGAAGCGCGGGTTGGAGGCCGTCGCGATCACGGTCATCAGGTAGCGGTGCTCCGCTGCGGTGACGCCCGGGTGCTGCTTGAGCGACGGGCGTCCGGTCGGCACGAACACGACCTCGTCGAGGTCGAGCTTGGCCGCCGCCTCGCTCGCGGCCACCAGGTGGCCGTGGTGGACGGGGTCGAACGTCCCGCCCATCACCCCCAGCCGGGGCCGGTGCGTTGCCATGCCGTCGCGTTCCTCCACGCAGGTCGGGGCCGGCCTGGCTGCCGGCTCGTGCGGTGCTGGGGCCGTCCTCAGGGGTGACGGTCGTGGTCGTCAGGGCTGTGCCGCTGACCGACGCTGCGGAACGACCACGTGACGCCGAGCAGGGCGAGCAGCACCGCGAGCGTCACGACGCCGAAGCCGACCGGCGGCATCGCCAGGTGCCCGCCCTCGGCGGCAGCCTCGGCAACGATCTGGGCAGCGTGCACGTCGACCTCCTGGCGATCGTCCTCACCCGGCGGCGCCGGTGCGCCGCGCAGGTCCTCCAGTGTCGCACGGTTCGCGGGCCGATCCCTTCAGCGACCCGAGGCCGGCGTACGAACGGGTGACTCAGGCGCGCACGTGCCCGTCGCCGTTGACGACCCACTTGGTGGTCGTGAGCTCGGGCAGCCCCATCGGGCCGCGCGCGTGCATCTTCTGGGTCGAGATCCCGATCTCCGCGCCGAGGCCGAACTGTCCGCCGTCGGTGAAACGCGTCGAGGCGTTGACCATGATCGCGGCCGAGTCGAGCTCGGCCACGAAGCGCTCGGACGCCGCGAGGTCGCGCGTGACGATGGCCTCGGTGTGACCCGACGACCAGGTGCGGATGTGCTCCATGGCCTGCTCGATGTCGTCCACGACCCGCACCGCGAGGTCGAGCGAGAGGTACTCCGTCGCCCAGTCCTCGTCGGTCGCGGGGACCACCGTGACGCCGTCGGGCGCGAGCTCGGCGGTACGGGCGTCCCCGTGCACCGTGACGCCGGCGGCCTGCAGCGCGTCCAGCGCGGCGGGGAGGAACCGTTGCGCCGCGTCCACGTGCACCAGCAGGGTCTCGGCCGCGTTGCAGACGCCCACGCGCTGGGTCTTGGAGTTCATCAGGATCGGCAGCGCGACCTCCGGGTCGGCGGAGGCGTCCACGTAGACGTGGCAGTTGCCCACGCCTGTCTCGACGACGGGGACCGTCGCCTCGCGCACCACCGTCTGGATGAGGTCCGCGCCGCCGCGCGGCACGAGCAGGTCGACCAGGCCACGCGCCCGCATGAGGGCGACGGCCCCTGCGCGGCCGTGGCCGTCGACGGACTGCACGGCGTCGGCCGGCAGCCCCACCTGCTCGAGGGCCTCCCCCAGCACGCGGACGATCACCGTGTTCGAGCCCGAGGCCGCCGACCCTCCGCGCAGGATCGCGGCGTTGCCGCTCTTGAGGGCGAGCCCCGCGGCGTCGACGGTGACGTTGGGCCGGGCCTCGTAGATCATCCCGACGACGCCCATCGGTACGCGCACCTGCCGCAGCCGTAGCCCGTTCGGCAGGGTCGAGCCCCGGACGACCTCGCCCACGGGGTCCGGCAGCGCCGCGAGCTCGCGGAGCGCGTCCGCGATCGCGCGGATCCGCTCGGGCGTGAGGGTCAGCCGGTCGAGCAGACCCGCGGAGATGCCTGCGGCCTGACCGCGCTCGAGGTCCACCGCGTTGGCAGCCACGACCTCGGGGGTCGCGGCGACGAGGGCGTCGGCCATCTCGTGCAGCGCGGCGTCCTTGGTCGCACGCGTGGCGCGGGCGAGCACGCGGGACGCGACGCGCGCACGCTCGGCGATCACGCGGACGGCGTCCTGGACGTCGTCGGAGGGCACCTGGGCACGCGCGCCGCCGCCGGTGGCGGGTGCGTCGGGGGTCACCGCTGTCATGCAGCGAGGATAGTCAGCGCGTCGCCGTCCGGGCAGGGGGCGTCCGACGTGCGGCCGTGCGCGGCGCCCGGACGAGCACGATGTCGTCGCGGTGAGCGAGCTCACGGTCGTACCCGGCGCCGAGCTCGGCCCGCAGCTCGTGCGTCGAGCGCCCGAGCAGCTCGGGCACCTCGGCCGCGTCGTAGGCGACGAGGGCCCTGGCCACCACCCGTCCCCGCGGGTCGACGAGGTCCACCGGGTCACCGGCCTCGAAGCTGCCCTCGACCGCCGTGACGCCCGCCGGGAGCAGCGACGTGCGACGCTCGACGACCGCACGCACCGCACCGTCGTCGAGCACCAGGCGGCCCTCGGTGCGGGCCGCGTGCTCGAGCCAGAGCATGCGGGTCGGACGGCGTCGTCCGGTCGCGGTGAACCACGTACCGACGCGGTCTCCCGCGAGGGCGTCCGCGGCGCGCGCGGCACTCGTCAGCACGACCGGGATCCCCGAACCCGTCGCGATCGCGACCGACGCGAGCTTGGTGACCATGCCGCCCGTGCCGACGCCGCTGCCGCGGGCCGTGACCGCGACGCCCTCGAGGTCCTCGGGACGCCGCACCTCCTCGACCCGCTGCGCACCGGGCCTGCTGGGCGGACCGTCGTAGAGGGCGTCGACGTCGGTGAGGAGCACCATCGCATCGGCCCGGACGAGGTGCGAGACGAGCGCCGCGAGCCGGTCGTTGTCGCCGAAGCGGATCTCGTCGGTCGCGACCGTGTCGTTCTCGTTCACCACGGGCACCACGCCGAGCCCCAGGAGCCGGGCGAGCGCTCGCTGGGCGTTGCGGTAGTGCCCGCGCCGGATCGTGTCCTCGGCCGTGAGGAGCACCTGGCCCACGCGCATGCCGTGGCGCGCGAACGCCTCCGTGTACCGCGCGACCAGGAGCCCCTGGCCCACCGACGCCGCGGCCTGCGCGGTCGCGAGGTCGCGTGGCCGGACCGCCAGCCCGAGTGGGCCGATCCCTGCCGCGATCGCGCCCGAGGTCACGAGCACCACCTCACCGCCGGACGCACGCCGCGCGGCGAGCACGTCGACGAGCCGACCGAGCGCCGCGACGTCCAGGTGACCGTCCGCGCCCGTGAGCGAGGACGACCCGACCTTGACCACGACCCTGCGGGCCGTCGCGAGCCCCGAGCGGTCGGTGATCATGCCTCGCCGTCCGGGTCGGTCCAGTGACCGGCCTCGCGCTCCGTCCACAGCTCGGCGCGTGCCTCGGCCTTGGCGTCCATGCGCTCCTTGTGCTCCTGGCGGCGCTCGGCGCGTGAGGCCCGCGTACGGTCCTCGAGCCGCAGGTCCGTCCCGCGGGGTCCGGTGAGCAGCTCGGAGCCGGTCATCATCGTGGGCTCCCAGTCGAAGACCACGGCGTCGTCACCGGCCCCGATGACCACCTCGGCCCCCGGGGTGGCGCCCACGGCGAACAGCTGCTCCTCGACGCCGAGGCGGGCGAGCCGGTCGGCGAGGTAGCCGACGGCCTCGTCGTTGCTGAACTGGGTCTGGCGCACCCACCGCTCGGGCTTGCTGCCGAGCACCTGGAACCAGGTGCGACCGCCGCTCTCCTGACGGGTGACGGTGAAGCCGGCGTCGTCGACCGCCGGGGGCCTGAGCACCACACGCGGCGCCTCGACCGTCTCGGTCCGTGCACGCACCTGGGCGACGAGCTCGGCGAGCGCGAAGGTCAGCGGACGCAGACCCTCGTGGCTCGCGGCAGAGATCTCGAACACGCGCAGGCCCCGCGCCTCGAGGTCGGGGCGGACGAGGTCCGCGAGGTCACGGGCCTCCGGGACGTCGACCTTGTTGAGCACCACGACGCGCGGCCGCTCGGTGAGCGGCACCTCGCCGCCCGCGATCTCGAGGTCGCCCGCGTAGGCCGCGAGCTCGGCCTCGATCACCTCGAGGTCCGTGAGCGGGTCGCGTCCGGGCTCGAGGGTCGCGCAGTCGAGCACGTGCACCAGGACGGCGCACCGCTCGACGTGCCGGAGGAACTCGAGCCCCAGGCCCTTGCCCTCACTCGCACCGGGGATCAGTCCGGGGACGTCCGCGACGGTGAAACGCGCCGATCCCGCCTGCACGACGCCCAGGTTCGGCACCAGCGTGGTGAACGGGTAGTCGGCGATCTTGGGGCGGGCCGCCGAGATCGCCGCGACGAGGCTGGACTTGCCCGCGCTCGGGAACCCGACGAGGGCGACGTCGGCGATCGTCTTGAGCTCGAGCACGACGTCGCGCTGCTCCCCCGGCTCGCCGAGCAGCGCGAACCCGGGTGCCTTGCGCCGCGGCGAGGCGAGGGCGGCGTTGCCGAGGCCGCCCCGCCCACCCGCGGCGACCACGAAGCGTGTGCCGTCACCCACGAGGTCGGCGAGCACCTCGCCGCCGGTGGCCTTGACGACGGTGCCCCCGGGCACCTTGAGGACGAGGTCCTGCCCGTTGGCGCCGTGCCGGTTGTCCCCCATGCCCTGCGTGCCCGACGTCGCGCGGCGGTGCGGGGCGTGGTGGAAGTCGAGCAGCGTGGTGATCTGGCGGTCCACCTCGAGGACGACGTCGCCGCCGTCGCCACCGTTCCCGCCGTCGGGACCGGCGAGCGGCTTGAACTTCTCGCGCCTGATGGAGGCGACGCCGTGGCCGCCGTCACCGCCGGTGGCGTGCAGCACGACCCTGTCCACGAACGTGGCCACGGTGGGCTCCTCTCAGAGCGATCGGCGACGGGTCACGCACGGAGCGTCGTCACCCGGGACGACGAAGGGGCGCACCCAACGGTGCGCCCCTTCGTGGAGGTCGAGGATCAGGCGTCGACCGTGACGATGTCGATGACCTTGCGGCCACGGCGCACGCCGAACTGCACCGAGCCGGGGGCGAGGGCGAACAGGGTGTCGTCGCCACCGCGGCCGACGTTGACGCCCGGGTGGAAGTGCGTGCCACGCTGGCGGACGATGATCTCACCCGCGTTCACGAGCTGACCGCCGAAGCGCTTGACGCCCAGACGCTGCGCGTTCGAGTCGCGACCGTTCCGCGAGGAGCTCGCGCCCTTCTTGTGTGCCATGACTGACCTTTCTTGGTGCTGGAGAACCGGGAGGGCCCGCAGGCCCGGCGATCACTTGATGCCGGTGACCTTGAGACGGGTCAGCTTCTGGCGGTGGCCCTGACGGACGCGGTAGCCCGTCTTGTTCTTGTACTTGAGGATGTCGATCTTGGGGCCCTTCTCGTCCCGCACGATCTCCGCCGTGACGGTGACCTTCGCGAGCGAGGCGGCGTCCGACGTCACCGTCTCCCCGTCGACGAGCAGGACGGCCGGCAGCTGGACGGTCGAGCCGGCCTCGCCGGACAGCCGGTCCACGACGACGACGTCGCCGACCGACACCTTCTCCTGGCGGCCACCAGCCTTGACGATCGCGTACACCACGTTGCTGCTCATCTCTACTCGGTTCTCACGCATATGACGTGCGAAGCGCTCTCGGGGAGTCCCGGCGCCCGGGGCACGTGGAAGCGGTGCGCTCACGGCGCACCGACGTTCCAGGGTACGGAAGGCGCCCACCTCCGGTCAAACGGGCGCGAGCACGTCAGTCCTCGGACTCCTCGGTCTCGACCGCGGCCACGCTCGCGACAGTGGCGTCGAGCTCGGCGGCCGCGGCCTCGCCGCCCGAGGGCACCGCGGCCTCGCCGCCCGAGGGCACCGCGGCCTCGCCGCCCGAGGCGACCGCCGCGTCGCCGTCCGAGGGACCGTCGCCGTGCTCGGACTCCGTCACGGCGTCGTGCTCGTGCTCGTGCTCGTGGGCGTGCGCCGCCGCGGCGGCGATCGTCGCGAGGGTCGCCTTGACGGCCTCCCGCGCGGCGGGCAGCACGGGCACGGCCGGCACGGGCGCGGCGGACGGCGCCCCGGACGCGCTTGACGAGCCGCCCTTCTTGCGCCGCGAGCGCTTCGACGAGCCACCCTCGGACTCGGTGTCCTGGCTCCCGCCGCCCTTGGCCTCGACCGGGTCGCTGTGCACGAGGAAGCCGCGCCCGTGGCAGTGCTCGCAGGTCTCGCTGAAGGCCTCGACGAGCCCCTGGCCCACGCGCTTGCGAGTCATCTGCACGAGGCCCAGCGACGTCACCTCGGCCACCTGGTGCTTGGTCCGGTCCCGACCGAGGCACTCGACGAGGCGACGCAGCACGAGGTCGCGGTTGGACTCGAGGACCATGTCGATGAAGTCGATCACGATGATCCCGCCGATGTCGCGCAGCCTGAGCTGGCGCACGATCTCCTCGGCGGCCTCGAGGTTGTTGCGCGTGACCGTCTCCTCGAGGGTGCCGCCCGCGCCCGTGAACTTGCCCGTATTCACGTCGATCACCGTCATGGCCTCGGTGCGGTCGATCACCAGGGAACCACCCGACGGGAGCCAGACCTTGCGGTCCATGCCCTTGGCGAGCTGCTCGTCGATGCGGTGCGCCGAGAAGACGTCACCCTCGCCGGCCCACCGCGAGACACGGTCCGCGAGGTCCGGCGCCATCGCCTGCACGTAGTCGGAGATGGTCGACCACGCGTCGTCGCCCTGGACCACGAGCGAACGGAAGTCGTCGTTGAAGATGTCGCGGACCACACGGATCGCGAGGTCCGGCTCGCCCTGCAGGAGCGCAGGGGCGGACGCCGTCCTCGCCTTCTTCTCGATCGCGGCCCACTGGTCCTGGAGCCGCTGCACGTCACGCCGCAGCTCCTCGTCCGAGGCACCTTCGGCCGCGGTGCGCACGATCACGCCCGCGGCGTCGGGAACGATCTCCTTGAGCAGCTTCTTGAGCCTCGACCGCTCGTTCTCGGGCAGCTTGCGCGAGATGCCCGTCATGCCGCCGCCCGGCACGTACACGAGGTACCGGCCCGCGAGCGTGATCTGCGACGTCAGGCGCGCACCCTTGTGGCCGATCGGGTCCTTGGTCACCTGGACGAGCACGGAGTCACCCGACTTGAGCGCCTGCTCGATGCGCCGCGGCTGCCCCTCGAGGCCCGCGGCGTCCCAGTTGACCTCACCGGCGTACAGCACGGCGTTGCGGCCCTTGCCGACGTCGACGAACGCCGCCTCCATGCTGGGCAGCACGTTCTGCACGCGGCCCAGGTAGACGTTGCCCGCCATCGAGCTCTGGGCGTTCTGGGCCGAGCGCGAGACGAAGTGCTCGACGAGGACGTTGTCCTCGAGGACGGCGATCTGCACGCGCCCCGCCTGCTCGCGCACGATCATCGCGCGCTCGACCGCCTCACGGCGGGCGAGGAACTCGGCCTCGGTCACGACGGTCCGGCGGCGCCCGGCGTCCCGGCCCTCGCGGCGACGCTGACGCTTGGCCTCGAGCCGCGTCGAGCCCTTGAGCGCCGTCACCTCGTCGGACGACGTACGGCCGGAACGGGTCGACCGGCTGGGTCGCTCGTCCGTCTGCCCGCCACCGCCCGAGCGACGCCGACGTCGACGACGGCGGCTCGAGGAGCCGCCCTCCTCCCCGTCCGACTCGTCGCCCGCGTCGTCCTCTGACGCGGCACCTCCCTGCGGGGCGTCGCCATCGGCGTCGTCCCCCGCGTCGGCATCGCCGTCGCCGTCCTCGCCGCGGTCACCGCCCCGGCTGCGCCGGCCGCGTCCACCGCGGCGCCGGCGGCGGCGACGTGCGCCCGCCGACTCCTCGTCCTGCTCGTCCTGCTCGTCCTGGCCCTCGTCGGGCGTCGTGTCCTCGGACGCGCCCTCGCCCTCCTGCGCGGCGTCGGCCGTGGTCGTCTCCTCGACGTCCTCGTCGGCGACCTCCTCGCCGGTGATCTCGGCGTCCTCGACCGGCACGGGCGGGCCCGCGGGGGCCTGCGCGCGACGACGACGGGGACGGTCGGGCTCGGGGGCCTGGAAGAGCAGCGCCGTGGTCGCGAGCCGCGGGCTCTCGCCGGCCCGCGGCGTCGTCCGGCCACCCAGCTCGGCCATCACGTCGAGCGGCGCCTCCCGCTCGGCCGGGGAGCCCGGGGGCGTCGCAGCCTCAGCCGTGGCCGTGTCGGCAGCCTTGCGCTTGGTCGTGCCGCGACCCTTGCGGGCGCGCGGCGCCTTCTCGTCCTCGGCGGCGGACTCCCCGGGCGGTACCTCCTCGGACGACGTCGCGGTGGCGGCGCCCTCCGTCGCCTCGGTGGCGGGCTTCTTGCGTCGGGCTCCGCGACGCGCCGGGGCGCCGCCCTCGGCAGGAGCGGTCGACCCGGGTGCCGCGTCCGCGGCCGGTGCGGTCGTGGCTTCGGTGCCCGCGGCGTCGTCGGCGGCCGCCGTCGCCTTCGCGGTCGCCTTGCGTCGCCGGGTGCGGGGCGCGGGCGCCTCCGCGGGGACGGGCGCCTCGGAGACCTCGCTCGAGGCCTCTGCCGTGTCGTTGGCGCCCCGGCCGGCCTCCTGGTGGGCGGCGTCGGCCGTCGGGGCGGTGGCCGGACTCGTGGCCCGGCGGCTGCGGCGCGCCCGGGCCGGGACCTCAGGGGCCTTCTCGGCCGGAGCGGGAGCGGCGGGGGTGCCGGTGGACGCGTCATCGGCCTGCGCCGCGGGGACGTCGGCTGCCGTGACCACGGGAGCGGCGGGCGCGGGGGTCGTGGACGCGCTGGTCGCGCGCCGTGAGCGGCGACGCGGCTGCGCACTCTCGGGCGTCGTCGCGGCGTCGGCGGTCGGGCTCTCGCCCTGGGTGTTCTCGGTCGTCACGGAGGTGCTCCGGCCCGAGGCCGTCCACACTCGCCGGCCTGCGGGCGGTTCGGTCGTCACGGGTGCGCGCACCTCGCGACGGAAGTCGTCGGGTCGTCTGCCTGGGCGGGCGGGCGGCACCGGCGCCTGCCGGTCACCTGGGAGGTGAGGCGGCGCGCGGCGAGCCGCGGACCTCGTCCAGCGGAACGTCGTCGGCGGAGGGAGCCGGTGTGGCGACCCCAACCACCGGCGTCAGTATCGCACAGGGGCTCTCGCGGACCACGCGACACGACGGGAGCGGAGGTGACGAGCCGTCACGAAACCGGGACCAAGGTCCCAGAGACGTCCCATGACCCGCTCCGTACCGTCGGAGGACCCCGCATCGAGAACCCCGGAGGCGAGCGTGGAGGCACTCGAGCTGGCCCGGTGGCAGTTCGGCATCACGACGGTGTACCACTTCATCCTGGTGCCGCTGACCATCGGCCTGTCCCCGCTCGTCGCGATCATGCAGACGGCATGGGTACGCACGGGCAACGAGCGCTGGCTGCGCCTGACGAAGTTCTTCGGCAAGCTCCTGCTCATCAACTTCGCGCTCGGCGTCGCGACCGGCATCGTCCAGGAGTTCCAGTTCGGGATGAACTGGAGCGAGTACTCGCGGTTCGTCGGCGACGTGTTCGGCGCGCCGCTCGCGATGGAGGCCCTCGCCGCCTTCTTCGTCGAGTCCACCTTCCTGGGGCTCTGGATCTTCGGCTGGGACAAGCTGCCCAAGCGCATCCACCTCGCGTGCATCTGGGCCGTCGCGATCGCGACGACGCTCTCGGCCTACTTCATCCTCGCGGCGAACTCGTGGATGCAGCACCCCGTGGGCGCCGTGTTCAACACCGAGACCGGCCGCGCCGAGATGGTGGACATCGGCGCCGTGCTGACGAACGTGACGCTGCTGGCCGCCTTCCCCCACACCATCACGGCCGCACTCCTGACGGGCGGCACCTTCGTCGCGGGCATCGCCGCGTGGTGGATGGTGCGGCTCGTGCGTGCGGGTCGCGCCGAGGAAGCCCGTGACGTGTACCGCCCCGCCGTCATGCTCGGGGTGGTGACGATGATCGTCGCCGGGATCGGCATCGGCGCGAGCGGCGACTGGCAGGCCAAGCTGATGTTCGACCAGCAGCCGATGAAGATGGCGTCCGCCGAGGCGCTGTGCGAGAGCGAGGACGGTGCGTCGTTCTCGATCCTCACGATCGGCGACCTCAGCAACAGCTGCGACGGCGTCGCGCACGTCATCGAGATCCCCGGACTGACCTCCTACCTGGCCACCGGCGACTTCAGCGCACCGATCGAGGGCGTCGAGGACCTCCAGGCCCGCTACGAGGCCGAGTACGGCGAGGGCGTGGACTACCGCCCGAACCTTCTGGTCACGTACTGGAGCTTCCGCCTGATGATCGGCCTCGCGGCGGGCAGCGTCGCCCTCTCGCTCGCGGCGCTGTGGCTGACCCGCCGCGGGCGTGTCACGGGCAACGTGTGGTTCGCGCGCCTCGGCATCTGGGCGATCCCCATGCCGTTCCTCGCGTCGTCGTTCGGCTGGATCTTCACCGAGATGGGTCGCCAGCCGTGGGTCGTCGTGCCCAACCCCAACCCGACGGGCGTCGACGGCGTCTGGATGCTCACCGCTCGCGGGGTCTCGACCGCCGTGGGCCCGGGTGCCGTGCTCGCGTCGATGATCACCTTCACCGTCATCTACGGGGTGCTGGGCGTGATCTGGTTCCGGCTGATCCGCCGCTACGCGGTGCAGGGCGTGGCCGACTCGGAGGTCGACCCGAGCCCCGACGGGCCGAACGGACGGCGCCCGGACCACCCCGACGAGCCCGACGACGCGTCCGACCGGCCGCTGTCCTTCGCGTACTGAGGAGACGACCATGGAGCTGTCGACCGTCTGGTTCATCCTCATCGCCGTGCTGTGGACCGGCTACCTCGTGCTCGAGGGCTTCGACTTCGGCGTCGGCATGCTGCTGCCCGTGCTGGGCCGCGGCGACAAGGACCGCCGTCTGATGATCAACACCATCGGCCCGGTCTGGGACGGCAACGAGGTGTGGCTGCTCACCGCGGGTGGAGCGACCTTCGCCGCGTTCCCCGAGTGGTACGCGACGATGTTCTCGGGGTTCTACCTGCCACTGCTGCTGATCCTGCTCGCCCTCATCGTGCGGGTGGTCGCGTTCGAGTGGCGCGGCAAGATCGACGACCCCGCGTGGCGCGCCTGGGCCGACCGCGCCCTCGTCGTGGGGTCGTGGGTTCCCGCAGTGCTGTGGGGCGTCGCGTTCGGGAACCTCGTGCGGGGCGTGCACCTCGACGCCGACCACCAGTACGTGGGCACGTTCTTCGACCTGCTCAACCCCTACGCCCTGCTCGGCGGCGCGACCACGGGCCTGATCTTCCTCACCCACGGGGCCGTGTTCCTCGCGCTCAAGACCCAGGGCGACATGCGGCACGCCGCGGGCGCCCTCGCGCAGCGGCTCGCCCTGGTCACCGCGGGCGTCGCCGGGGCGTTCGCCGTGTGGACCCAGGTCGCGTACTCGGTGGGCTGGACGTGGGTCGCCACCGCGGTCGCCGCGGCCGGGCTCGCCGCCCTCGTCGTCACGACGCGGCTGCGCCGCGAGGGCCGGGCGTTCCTCGCGTCGGCCGTGACGATCGTCGCCGCCGTCGTGCTCATCTTCGGCTCGATGTACCCCGACGTGATGCCCGCTCTCGACCCGGCCAACTCGCTCACCGTGGACAACGCGTCGTCGACGCCGTACACGCTCACGGTCATGACCTGGGTCGCCGTGGTCCTCACACCCGTGGTGCTGCTCTACCAGGGCTGGACCTACTGGGTGTTCCGCAAGCGGATCTCGACGGCCCACATCCCCGAGCACACCGGCCTCACGTTCGAGCGGGTGTGAGGCCGCTCGACCCGCGCCTGCTGCGTCGCGCGCGCGACGCCCGCCGCTACGTCCTGCTCACGGCCGCGCTCGGTGGCCTCACCGCGGCGCTGGTCGTGGCCCAGGCGATGCTCCTCGCGCGCGCGCTCGCACCGGTGGTCGAGGGCACCGCGGCCTGGGGCGACGTCGCGGGGGTGATCGGCTGGCTCGCCCTCGTCGTCGCGGCCCGCGCGCTGGCCGTGGGGCTGCAGGAGCGCTGGGCGCACCGCGCGGCGAACCGGACGATCGCCGACCTGCGCGGTCAGGTGCTCCGGCACGCCGTCGCGCTGGGACCGCGGCGCGACGGCGAGGGCCCGGCCCTCGCGACCCTCGTGACACGCGGTCTCGACGCCCTCGAGCCGTACTTCGTCCGGTACCTGCCCCAGCTCGTGCTCGCCGCGACGGTCACGCCGGCGACGCTCGCCGTCGTGCTCGGGCTGGACTGGATCGCGGCGGCCACGATCGCGTTCACGCTCCCGCTCGTACCCGTGTTCATGTGGCTCGTCGGGGTCGCGACGCAGACGTACGCCCAGCGGCGGCTCGTGGTGCTGCAGCGGCTGGGTGACCAGGTGCTCGACCTGCTCGCGGGCCTGCCCACCCTGCGCGCGTTCGGCCGCGAGCGAGGCCCCGCCGAACGTGTCCGCGCGCTCGGCGAGGCGCACGCGCGCGCGACCATGAGCACGCTCCGGGTCGCCTTCCTCTCGGGCATGGTGCTCGAGCTGCTGACCACGCTGTCGGTCGCACTGGTCGCCGTCGGCGTCGGGTTCCGTCTGGTCCACGGCGACCTCGACCTCCTGACCGGCCTCACCGTCCTCGTGCTGGCTCCCGAGGTGTTCGCACCCGTGCGGCAGGTCGGCACGCACTTCCACGCGTCGTCCGACGGCGTCGCGGCGGCCGAGCAGGCGTTCGACCTCCTCGAGCGCCCCACACCGCCCTCGGGCACGCTCGCGGCGCCCGACCTGCGGACGACGTCCGTGGCGCTCTCCGGGGTGGGGGTCGTCGCGCCCGGACGCGGTGCGCTCGCGCCCGCGGGCCTCGACCTCGACGTACGGCCCGGCTCGGTCGTCGCGCTCGCCGGCCCCAACGGCGTCGGCAAGACCACCGCGGCGCTCGTCGTCCTCGGGCTGCTCACCCCTGACCAGGGCCGGGTGGTGCTGCAGCCGGCCGGCGCTCCTCCCGTGGACCTCGCCGACGTCGACCGCACCTCTTGGTGGGCGCAGACGGCCTGGGTCCCGCAGCGCCCGACTCTCCTGCCGGGCTCGCTCGCCGCAGCCGTCGCCGCGGACCGCGAGGTGGCCCCGGACGCGCGTGCCCGGGCGGCCCGGCTGACCGGTCTCGACGAGGTGGTCGCCGCGCGGGAGGACGGCTGGTCGCACGTGCTGGGCCACGGCGGAGCAGGGCTGAGCCTCGGTGAGCGCCAGCGCGTCGCGCTCACGCGCGCCCTCCTGGGCGACGAGCAGCTCGTGGTGCTGGACGAGCCGTCGGCCCACCTCGACCACGATGGCGCCGCCGTCGTGCACCGGGTGGTCGACGAGCTGCGACGGCAGGGCCGCACCGTGCTGCTGGTCGCCCACCGCCGCGAGCTCCTCGCGACCGCCGACGTCGTGGTGACCGTCGGCGCCTCGGCCACGGAACCCGCGCGCGAGGAGGGTCGGGATGACTGAGCCGTTCCGCACGCGCGTGCGCCGGGACCCCCTCGTGCGCGCCATCGCCCTGCTCGGGGTGCGCTGGCCCCGCGTCGCCCTCGCGGTCCTCACCGGCGCGGGGGCCCTCGGCAGCGCCGTCGCGCTCGCCGCCGTCTCCGCGTGGCTCATCGCGCGCGCGTCGCAGATGCCGCCCGTGCTGCACCTGTCCGTCGCGGCCGTCGCCGTGCGGACGTTCGGCATCTCGCGCGGGCTGCTGCGGTACCTGGAGCGCCTCGTCTCGCACGACCTCGCGCTGCGCGGCATGGCGCACCTGCGCACCGAGGTCTACCGCCGGCTGGCCGACGGCCGCACCGCGCCCCTCGTCGCCCTCCGTCGCGGTGACCTGCTCGGCACCGTGGGCGCCGACGTCGACGCCGTCGGCGACGTCGTGGTGCGCGGCCTGCTGCCCGCGGCGGTCGCGGGCGTGGTGGGACTCGGCAGCGCGGTCCTCGTCGGCGTCCTGCTGCCCGCGGCCGGCGCGTGGCTCGCCCTGTGCCTGCTGCTCGCGGGCATCGTCGCGCCGTGGTGGGCGGTGCGCGCCGCACGTCGCACCGAGCGGCGCGCGCGGGCCGCCCGCACCGAGGTGGACGCGCTGACGCTCACCGCGCTCGAGGGCGGGGCCGAGCTCGCGGTCGCGGGCCAGGTCGACCCTCTGCTCGACACTCTCGCTCGACGCGAGCGCGAGGTCGCGCGCGCGGTCGACGCGGGTGCGCGTCCCGCGGCGGTGGCGGCTGCGACGGGAACGGCGGCGATGGGTCTCGCCGTGCTCGGCTCCCTCGTGCTGGGCATCCCCGCCACGGCCGCCGGAGCGCTCACGCCGGTCGAGCTCGCCGTCGTCGTCCTCACCCCGCTCGCGGCGTTCGAGGGTGCGGCTCTGCTGCCCGCCGCGGCCGTCCAGGTGCTGCGTTCGCACCACGCGGCCGCCCGCATCCTCGACCTGCTCGACGCCGCGGCGGAGCCGGTCCGCGCGGCATCCGTCCCGACGGCGCCCGGAGCCACGCCGTCGGGCGCGTCCGGCACGGGGGCGCAGACGCTGAGGGCGCGACGCCTCGCCTGCGCCTGGCCCGGCTCTCCGCCGGTGGTCCGGGGCCTCGACCTCGACATCGCCCCCGGGCGGCGGATCGCCCTGGTCGGCCCGAGCGGAGCCGGGAAGACGACGGTGCTGCTGACGCTCGCCGGCCTGCTCCCCCCGGCGGCGGGCTCGGTGACGCTCGACGGGCGGGACGTCGGTGCCCTCACACGTGCGGAGGCCGCCAGCGGCGTCGCGATGACGGCCGAGGACGCCCACGTCTTCGACACGACCGTGCTCGAGAACCTCCGCGTGGCCCGCGGCGACGTGACGCCCGACGAGGCGGCCGCCACCCTGGACGCCGTCGGGCTCGGTCCGTGGCTCGCGCGGCTGCCCGAGGGGCTCGACACGGTCCTCGGCCCCGACGCGCGACGCCTCTCCGGTGGCGAGAGGCGCCGCGTGCTGGTCGCCCGCGCACTCCTCGCCCCGGCGCCGCTGCTCCTCCTCGACGAGCCCACCGAGCACCTCGACGACGTCGACGGCGCCGTGCTGCGTGGCCTGCTCGACGGTTCGCTGACCCCGGGACGGGGTGTGCTGGTCGTCACGCACCGCCTCGCGGGCCTCGAGCGCGCGAGCGAGGTGATCCTGCTGGACCGGACGGGTAGCGTGCGAGCACGCGGTACCCACGACGAGCTGCTGGCCTCCCCCGCGGCCGACGCCTACCGCGCCGCATGGCAGACCGAGGTGCACCAGGAGACCCGATGACATCGATCCGTCAGCACCACGACGGGTCCCTCGCCGCGGCCGACCTGCTGCAGGCCGCCCTCGGGCTCGCGAGCGACCTCGACCTGCCGACCGTCCTCCAGCGGTTCGTCCAGGCCTCGGCAGACCTCACGGGTGCGCGCTACGCCGCGATCAACGTGCTCGACGCTCGCGGGCGGTCGACCACGTTCGTCCACACCGGCCTCGCACCCGAGCTCGCGCAGCTGCTCGGTCGGCCCCCGCACGCGATCGGCGTGCTCGCGGCGATCCCCGCGCACGGCACCCTGCGGCTGGGCGACCTCATGGAGCACCCCACGTTCCGTGGCTTCCCGCCGCACCACCCGCCCATGGGTTCGTTCCTCGGCACCGCGGTGCGCGTGCGCGACCGGGTGTTCGGCTACCTCTACCTGTCGGAGAAGCCGGGCGGGTTCACGGACGAGGACGACGAGGCGGTGCTCACCCTCGCGGCCGCCGCGGCGGTGGCGATCCAGAACGCCCAGCTCTTCGCGCAGGCCGAGCACCGCGAGCGCTGGCTCCAGGCCGGCCAGCAGATCACCACGATGCTGCTCTCGGGTGCCGACGAGGAGGACGTGCTCCAGCAGATCGCGGTGTCGTCCCGCGAGGTCGCGCGCGCCGACACGGCCGCTCTCGTGCTGCCGAGCACGGGCGACTCCCTGGTCATGGAGATCGTCGACGGGGTCGGCGCCGACGAGCTGCTGGGCACGGTGATGCCGCCCGACGGGCGCGCCCGCACGGTGCTGCGTGACGGCAACGGCCTCGTGGTCGACTCGCTGTCGCGCAGCCGCGCGATGCGGGTCGAGGCGATGCGGCAGTTCGGCCCGGCGCTCTACGCCCCGATGCAGGCCGACGGCCGCGGCGTGGGCGTGCTCGTCCTGCTGCGCCGGGTGGGCTCGGCGCCGTTCGACCCGAGCGACCTCACGACCGCCGAGTCGTACGCCGGGCAGGCGGCGATCGCGCTCGTGCTCGCCGAGGCGCGGCACGCGCAGGACGTCGCCGCGCTGCTCGACGAGCGCGAGCGGATCGCGCGCGACCTGCACGACCTCGCGATCCAGCAGCTCTTCGCCACGGGCATGCAGCTCGAGACCGTCCGCAGGCGAGCGGCCCGCGGCGTCGACCCGTCCGAGCTCACCGGGATCGTCGAGGACGCCCTCGACAACGTCGACTCGACGGTGCGCCAGATCCGCTCGATCGTGCACGCGCTGCGCGACCCGGACGCCGCAGCCCCCCTCGCGGAACGCCTGCGCCGCGAGGCCTCCCTCGCGCGCACGGGCCTCGGTTTCGCGCCGTCGCTGGTCGTGACCGTGGACGGGCGGGTCCTCGACTCCGCCGACGCCCTCGAGGGGGACGCGGGGACGCTCGACGACCGCGTGGGCGAGGACATGGCCGACGACGTCGTCGCCGTGGTGCGCGAGGGACTAGCGAACGCCGCACGGCACGCACGGGCGTCGTCCGTCGCGGTGCGCGTCGACCTCACGGGCGAGGCCCCGGACGGACGGATCACCGTCGAGGTCGAGGACGACGGCGCGGGCCTGCCGCCCGCGCGCGAGCGCAGGTCCGGCACGGACAACCTCGCGGCCCGTTCACGCCGGCACGGCGGCTCGTTCACGCTCGGCACGAGCGCCGAGGGCCGCGGCACCCTCCTCGCCTGGCAGGCACCGCTGCGTTCGCACTGAGCCGGCTCAGTCCTCGCTCGGACGCCAGGCGCTGCGCTTGTGGCCCGCGACCCAGGCAGCGGCCTGGGTGCGTCGCTGCAGGCCCATCTTCGCCAGCAGCGACGTGATGTGGTTCTTCACGGTCTTCTCGGCGACGCCCAGACGCTCCGCGATCTCGCGGTTCGACATGCCCTCGCCGATGAGGTCGAGGACCTTGCGCTCGCTCGGCGTGAGCTCGGACGTCGGGTCGTCGTGGCCCGCACGCCGTCGGGTCACGGTGCGCTCGTCGAGCAGCGTGCGACCGGCCGCCACCTGACGGATCACGTCGGCGATCTCGGCACCGCGCACCGTCTTGAGCACGTACGCCGCCGCACCTGCCTGCAGCGCCGCGGCGAGGGCGTCGTCGTCGTCGAACGACGTGAGGACGATCGCTCGGGTCTCCGGGAGCGTCTCTCGCAGGGCCGTCATGAGGTCGATCCCCGTGCCGTCGGGCATCTGCAGGTCGACGAGCATGACCTGCGGGCGCACGAGGTTGGCGCGCCTGATCCCCTCGGCCACCGAACCGGCCTCGGCGATGACCCCCATGCCCTCGCTGCGGTCGATCACCTCCGCGATCCCCCGTCGGACCACCTCGTGGTCGTCGACGATCATCACGGCGATGTCAGTGTGCCCGGACGCGGCGGGCGGGACGTTGGCTGCCACGGGCCAATCCTAGGGAACGCGCGCCCCCAGGGCCGAACCCGGCGCCGCGTGGCGTGGCGGACGCCGCTGGCAGCGGGGGCACGTGAACGACGAGCGGTTCATGAACGGCGTGCGCACCACGGGTGTGCCGCAGCGCGGGCAGGGCCGCCCGTGCTGCCCGTAGACCGCCAGGGCCCGGTCGAAGTAGCCCGAGGAGCCGTTGACGTCGACGTAGAGCGCGTCGAAGCTCGTGCCGCCGACACGCAGGGCGGAGCGCATCACGTCTGCCGCGGCGTCGAGGAGACGGGCGACGTCGCTCGGGCGGAGCCTGTCCGTCTGCCGTGCGAAGTGCAGCCGGGCGCGCCACAGGGCCTCGTCGGCGTAGATGTTGCCGATCCCCGACACGAGCGTCTGGTCGAGGAGCGCGCGCTTGACGTCGGTGCGACGTCGACGCAGGCCGCGGACGAGGGCCGCGCGGTCGAGGTGGGGGTCGAGGAGGTCACGCGCGATGTGGGCGACCGGCGTCGGCACGGCCGCGAGCCCGGAGCCGTGCCCACCCGGGGCGCCGTCGGCGGTGGGCACGAGGTCGGTCACCGCGAGGTGGCCGAACGTGCGCTGGTCCACGAAGTCGAGGCTCGCGACCGGCCCCTCGTCCAGGTGGATCCTGGCGCGCAGGTGCGGGTGCCCGACCGGGGATGCGGCGCGTCCGCGCACGAGCAGCTGACCGCTCATGCCCAGGTGCGCCATGAGCGCGTCGTCCTGCGCCGCGTCGTCCAGGACGAGCCAGAGGAACTTGCCGCGCCGGACGGCGGCCGTGAGCGTGCGGCCCTCGAGCCGGCCACGGAAGTCGGCGGCGCCGCCCTCGTGGCGGCGCACGCTCGAGTCACGACGCACCTCGACGTCGCGCACCCGTGCGCCGACCAGGTGCCGCGCGAGGCCGTCCCGGACGGTCTCGACCTCGGGGAGCTCGGGCACGTCAGCCCTCGGTGGCCACCGGGCCGACGGGCGCCCCCGCGGCCTCCTGCAGGGCACGGTAGGCGTCGGCCGCGGCCTCCTGCTCCGCGACCTTCTTGGCCGTGCCGGTCCCGGTGCCGACGACGTCCCCGTCGAGGACGATCTGCGCGGTGAAGGTGCGCGCGTGGTCCGGTCCCTCGCCCTCGCACCGGTACTCGGGCACGCCGCGCCCCAGACGGGCCGTGAGCTCCTGGAGCGACGTCTTCCAGTCCAGGCCGGCACCCAGGTCCGCCGCGTTGGCGAGCGTGTCCTCGACCAGCCGTGCGACGACCTCCCGCGCCGGCTCGAGACCGTGCGTCAGGTACACGGCGCCGAACAGCGCCTCGAGCGTGTCGGACAGGATCGAGTCCTTGTCCCGGCCACCGGTCGCGAGCTCGCCCTTGCCCAGCAGCAGGTAGGCGCCGAGGTCGAGCTCGCGCGCGATCGCGGCGAGGGAACGCTGCGACACGGTTGCCGCACGCATCTTCGCGAGCTCGCCCTCCGACAGCTCGGGGTGACGGCGGTAGAGCGTCTCGGTCACGACGAGACCCAGCACCGTGTCGCCCAGGAACTCGAGGCGTTCGTTCGTGGGGATGCCTCCGGCCTCGTGCGCGAACGACCGATGGGTCAGGGACAGCACGAGAAGCTCGGGGTCCAGGTGGACCCCGAGCTTCTCGACGAGCTGGGCAGGCGGTGTCGCGGACGGGCCTGCGTCACGCACGGGTCAGTGCGACTCGTGCTCGGTGCGCAGCGCCTCGGCGTACTGACGACCCTTGTACGCGCCGCACGACGGGCAGGCCTGGTGCGGGCGCGTCTGCGCCTGGCACCGGGGGCACGTGGTGAGGGTCGCGGCAGTCGTCTTCCACTGCGACCGACGCGCACGGGTGTTGCTGCGCGACATCTTGCGCTTCGGAACAGCCACGGCTAGCTCTCTTTCCTGTCGTCCAACACGTCCTTGATCCGGTCGAGCTCAGCCCACCGGGGGTCCAGCACCTCATGCGAGTGGTCCGCGTTCTCCGGGTCCGCGAGGCGTGCACCGCACTGCGGGCACAGACCCGGGCAGTCCGGCGAGCAGACCGGGCGGAACGGCAGTGCGGGCACCACCGCGTCCCGGACCACGGGCTCGACGTCGACCAGGTCGCCGTCGAGCTCGCGGATCTCCTCCTCGTCGTCCCCGTCCTCGACCGCGGCACGGGCGCGCTCAGGGTAGACGTAGAGCTCCTGGACGGGTGCGTCGACGTCCTCGACGACCTCCTCCAGGCAGCGCACGCACTCCCCGACGGCCCGGCCCCGGACGCTTCCGGAGACCAGGATCCCCTCCATGACCGCCTCGAGCCTCAGGTCGAGCTCGAGGTCGCTCCCGGTGGGGACGCCGATCACGGCGGTACCGAGGTCCTCCGGTGCAGGCACGGTGCGTCGCACCTCACGCATCGTCCCGGGGCGTCGACCGAGCTCGTGGACATCGAGCACGAACGGCGACGGGGGGTCGGCAGTGATGGCAGGCTCCGCAGTGGTTCCGGCGTCGAGGGATCTCGGTCCGCGCCGCGAGCGGCAGGACCAACGGGCAATGCTACGGCATCGCCGGGACCGCCCCCAAACGCCGCAGCGCCGACGCAGTGCCGACGCAGTGCCGACGCAGCGCCGACACGAGGCCAACCCGCTGAAGACCCGCTGCCGACCCGGCGCCGCTCAGCCCTCGGGGCCCTCGAGGCGCCCCGCGAGCTTGGCCCGGCCTGCCTGGACCTGCGCGATCACCTTCCCGAGGTCGATCTCGAAGTCCGCGAGCCTACGGTCGCAGTAGTCGTCAGCCTCACGGCGCAGGCGCTCGGCCTCGCGCTCGGCCGCTGCGACGACCTCGTCCGCGCGCACGCGCGCGGCATGCACCACCTGCTCGTGCGCGACGAGCTCCTCGGCGCGTGCCCGCGCGGTGGCGAGCACGTCGTCGGCCTGGCGGGCCGCACGGGCGAGCACCTCGTCCGCCCGGGCGAGCACCTCGTCGGCACCCGCGAGCTGCGCCGGGAGCATCTCGCGGGCCTGGGCGAGCAGGTCGAGGAGCTCGGCGCGGTTGACGAGCACCGAGGACGACATCGGCATGGCCCTGCCGTGGCCGACGGCGTCCTCGAGGGCCCCCAGCACGCCGGTCAGCCCTTCCCGTGGCTCGTGGGCGCCGGCCCGCTCGCCGGCCCGGCCCACGGGCTCGTGCGACTCGCTCATGGCCTCGTCCCTCCCCTCGCGGCGAGCGCGGCACGCACCGCGTCGCCCACGCCGGGCGGCACCAGGTCGTCGATCTCTCCCCCGTGCCGCGCGACGTCCTTGACCAGCGAGCTCGCGATGTGCAGCACGGTGCGGCCCGCGGGCAGGAAGACGGTCTCGACGCCCGTGAGGTGCCGGTTCATGAGCGCCATCGGCAGCTCCGCGTCGAGGTCGGACCCGCCACGCAGCCCTTTGAGGAGCACGTCGGCACCGGCGTCGCGGCAGAAGTCGACCAGCAGGCCGGTGACGGGCGCGACACGCACGTTGGGCAGGTCCGCGACCGCGCGGGCGGCGAGCTCGACCCGCTCATCGACGTCGAGGAGCGGCTGCTTCGCGCTGTTGCTCGCGACGGCGACCACCACCTCGTCGAACAGGGCGGCACCTCGCCGGACGACGTCGAGGTGGCCGAGGGTGATCGGGTCGAACGACCCCGGGCAGACGGCGGTGCTCACCCGGCCACTGTAGGACCGCTCCCGGTCCACGTCGCGAAGTGCAGCACGGTCTCGCCGTACCGTCGGTCGCCGTCGCGACGCAGCCCCGCGGGCCAGCGCGGCTCGGGGCTGCGGCTCGAGCGCTCGACGACGACCAGCGCGTCCTGCGCGAGCTGGGTGACGAGCACCTCGAGCACCTCGGCGAGGTCGTCCTCGCCGAGGTCGTAGGGCGGGTCGAGCACGGCGAGGTCCACCGGGTCCCCCGTGCGCCGCCGCAGGTGGGCCAGCACCTTGTCGGGCACGACGACGACTCCGTCGAGCCCGAGGGCCGCGACGTTGCGTCGGCACACGGCGGCCGCGGCGCGCGCCGCCTCGACGAGCTCGACCGTCCGCGCGCCGCGACTCGCGGCCTCGAGCCCCAGGGCTCCGGACCCCGCGAACAGGTCGAGCACGACGGCGTCGTCGAGCGCGTCGGCGTGCTCGAGCCGGGAGAAGAGCGCCTCGCGGACGCGGTCGCTCGTCGGGCGCGTCCCCCGCGGCGGCACCGCGAGGCCCCGACCGCCGGCGACCCCGGCCACGATCCTGGTCACCGCGCCAGCCTAGGCGGGCTCACGTGCGATCGAGGAACTCCTCGCGCCGAGGGTCGAGCCACGCCTCGATGGCGCGTGCCAGGACGGGCCTGGTCAGCAGCGTGACGTCCTCCCCCACCACGTCGACCGCGTCCTGACGCGCCTCCTCGATGACCTCGGCGTGGTCGACCACGCGCAGCAGCCGCAACGAGGTCCCCCCGGACTGCGAGGACCCCAGCACGTCGCCCTCCCGTCGCAGCTGCACGTCCACGGTCGCGAGCCGGAAGCCGTCGCTCGTCTCGGCGAGCGTGCGCAGACGCGTCGCTGCGTCCGTGCCGTCCTCGGCAGAGCTGAGCAGCAGGCACAGGCCCGGGTCGCGCCCGCGGCCCACCCGTCCACGCAGCTGGTGCAGCTGCGACAGCCCGAACCGCTCGGCGTCCAGCACCACCATGACGGTCGCCTCGGGCACGTCGACGCCGACCTCGATCACGGTCGTGGACACGAGCACGGGAGCCCGCCCGTCGGCGAACCTGGCCATCGCCGCGTCCTTCTCCGCCGCGGGCATGCGCCCGTGCAGCACGCCCACCTCGACCCCCGCGAGCGCGGGGTCGGCGCGCAGCCGCTCCGCGACGTCGAGCACGGCGTGCAGCGGCCGGGCCCCCTCACCCTCCCCCGCGAGCAGGTCGGCGTCGTCGGTGCCCTCGACCCCCGTCGTGTCGTCGGACGTGATCCGCGGGCACACGACGTAGGCACGCCGTCCGGCATCGACCTCCTCGCGCACCCGCCGCCACGTGCGCCCGACCCAGGTGGCGTTGTCGGCCGGGACCACGTGCGTGGTCACGCCCGCGCGCTCGGCCGGGACCTGGGCCAGAGTGGAGGTCTCGAGGTCGCCGAACACCGTCATCGCGACGGTGCGCGGGATGGGCGTCGCGGTCATCACCAGGAGGTGGGGGGTCGTGCCCGAGCGCGTGCGCAACGCGTCGCGCTGCTCGACCCCGAACCGGTGCTGCTCGTCCACGACCACGAGGCCGAGGTCGGCGAACTGGACCTTGTCGCCGAGCAGCGCGTGCGTCCCGACCACGATCCCGGCCCGTCCCGACGCGGCGTCGAGCAGCGCCTCGCGTCGCTCGGTGGCGCCCTGCGATCCCGTGAGCAGCACGACCCTCGTCGCGGCCTCGGCCTGGGTGAGCATGCCGGCCTCGGCGAGAGGGCCGAGCAGGGCACGCAACGTGCGCACGTGCTGCGCGGCGAGCACCTCGGTGGGCGCGAGCAGCGCGGCCTGCCCGCCCGAGTCGACCACCTGGAGCATCGCGCGCAGCGCGACGACGGTCTTGCCCGAGCCCACCTCGCCCTGGAGCAGCCGCTGCATCGGGACGGCCTGGGCCAGGTCGTGCGCGATCTGCTCACCCACCGTCCGCTGTCCCTCGGTGAGGGTGAAGGGCAGCCGCTCGTCGAAGGCCGCGAGGAGCCCGGGGGCGCCGTCGGACGCGCCGGGCCGGGCCACGGCACCCAGGGCCGCGGTGATCGCGCGCCTGCGCGCGAGCGCGGCCTGGAGGACGAACGCCTCCTCGTAGCGCAGCCGGCGTCGCGCGCGCTGCCAGTCGCGCTCGGAGAACGGCTCGTGCACGAGCCGCAGCGCGGTGTGCAGGTCGACCAGGCCCCGACGCTCGCGCACCTCGTCCGGCAGCGGATCGGGCACGTCGGCCGGGTCGAGCGGGTCGAGGACCGTGCGGACGGCGCGCTGGATGCGCCAGGTCGGGATGGCGGCGCTCGCCGGGTACACGGGGACCGGTCTGCTCGCCTCGAGCATGACGGTCGCCTCGTCGTCCGCGTCGACGCCGACGAGCTGGTACTCGGGGTGGGTCAGCTGGAGCTCGCCGCGGTACTCGCCCACCGTCCCGGTGAACATGCCCAGGCGCCCGGGGCGCAGGCGGTCCTCGTGCGGCCGCAGGGAGCCGCGGTGCCGTGCGAAGAACGTCAGGTGCAGCGACCGCACGCCGTCGGTGACCTTGGCCTGGAGCATCGCCCCGCCACGTGAGCGCATGTCGCGCACGGTCGCCTGCTGCACGCGAGCCATCACGGCCACGTGCTCGCCCACCACGAGCGACGCGAGGTCGCTCATGCGCCCCGGCTCGACGTACCGCCGCGGGTAGTGCCGCAGCAGGTCCCCCGCCGTGACGAGACCGAGCTTCTCGAGCGCACCGGCCGTGCGCGTCCCGAGCACCTTGCGCAGCGGCTCGGCGAGCCGGTCCTCGCTCACTCGACCCCCAGCACGATCCCGGCTCCGGAGCGACCCGACGGGAGCTCGACCAGCTCGACACCCGGGCACGTCGCCCTCAGGTGCGTCCGGAGCTGCTCGACCGCCGCGGGCGGCGTCTGCTCGGCCACGAGCACCGTCACGATCGCCGTCGCGTCGTCGACCACGCCGTGCAGCACCTCGACCGGATCGGCGCCCGCGGGCACCTCGACGCAGCGGACGGCGTCGACCGCTGAGCGCACCTCCTCGAGCAGGGTGTCGGGCGCCAGGCGCGCCCCCGACGCGAGGGTGGCAGCGCCGACCGTGAGCTGCACCTCCGTGATCGCGTCGAGCACGTCGACGACGACGTCGCCGAGGCCGCCACGGTGCCGCACCTCGCCGAGGCCAGGCGCCGAGAGCACGAGCACGCGGTCGGCTCCCGTGTCGTCGAGCGCCCGGTCGAGGGCGGCGTCGCTGGGCACGCCGTCGCGCGCGACGACGACGACGGCGCCCGCCCGCGCGAGGTCCGCCGCGAGACCGGGGCAGGTGGTGACCGCGACCAGGCCGAGCCCCGGTCGGCGCGCACCGTGCACGCCCGACTGGCTGAGCAGGTGCCGCACGCTGACCTGCTCCTGGGTCACGCCGAGGGCCGCGTACGCACGGGGGACGGCGATCGCCGCGGCGGCGTCGTCGGTGTGGACGTGCGCCTGCCACAGGCCCTCCGCCCCGACGACCGCGACCGAGCCGCCCACCGCGTCCAGGCCGGTGCGCAGCTCGTGGGCGATGTCGACGGGGGCACCGGCGGGGGCGGCCACGAGGTACATGACCTCGAGGTCGCCGCCCTCGTCGACGGCGTGCGCGTCGTGCGGGCACTGCGTCGCGTCCCCCTCCGCGGTGGCCAGCGGCTCGCGCGGCGGGTGCGACGAGCCGAGGGCGTGCGCGAGCGCCTCGAGGATGAGCAGCAGGCCCCAGGCACCCGCGTCGTGCACGCCTGCGGCGGCGAGCACGGGCAGCTGTCCGGAGGTGCGCGCGAGCGCGTCGAGGCCCTCGTCGAGCGCTGTGTCGAGCACGGCGACGGCGTCGGCGGGCCCCGACGACACGGGCGCGACGAGACGGCCGGCGGCGGCCTCGACCTCGCGCGCGACCGTGAGCACGGTTCCCTCGACGGGGTGGGCGACGGCGTCGTGCGCCGCCTCGGCCGCGCGTTCGAGGGCTCGCGCGAGCGCCGCGCCGTCGAGGGCGTGCCGGCGGCTCGCGGCGGCGAGCTCGGCACACAGCACCGCGACGTACTGCCCGACGATGACCCCCGAGTTGCCGCGGGCCGCGCGGACGGAGGCACGCGCGAACCCACGCACGACGTCGGCCGTCGGTGCCCCCGGAGCCAGCCGCCCGACCGCGGCTGCGGCCTCGGCGAACGTGAGGTAGAGGTTCGTGCCGGTGTCGGAGTCCGCGACCGGGAACACGTTCAGCGCATCGAGCTCGTGCCGCCGGTCGGCGAGTACCTGGCGTGCGCCCTCGGCCCATCGCCGGACGCCGGCGGCGTCGAGGGATGCGCCGTCACCCGCGGCGTCGACGCGGGCGGCAGGAGTGGCGGCGTCGGCCCGCGCCTGCTCGGCTCGCTGCACGCCACCTCCTCCTGCTCGTCCGTCATGGTCCCGCGTCCACGACCGGTCGACGACCGGCCCGCGCACCATCGCAGGGCCGCTCGACGCACGGTCGGCGCAGGCCACCGTACGGGCGCCGCCCGACGTTTGGGAGGCTGGCCCGCGATCGGCTACCCTAGCGAGGTTGCCCGGGTGAGCCCTGGGCAGGTGCGAGACGTCCTCGCGGTCCCCGAGCGGCCGCCGTGGGACCTCGTACGACCGAGACCGACAGCCGTCCTCGACGTGAGCGCGCGGCATGCACCGATCAGGAGACAACGTGGCTGCGAACTGCGACGTCTGTGGCAAGGGCCCGGGCTTCGGGCACAGCATCTCGCACTCCCACCGTCGCACCAAGCGTCGCTGGAACCCGAACATCCAGCGCGTGCGCGCGGTCGTGGCGGGATCGCCCAAGCGCCTGCACGTGTGCACGTCGTGCCTCAAGGCCGGCAAGGTGCAGCGCACCGCCTGAGTCCCAGCACAGCACAGCGCCCGCGGAGCCCCGGCCCCGCGGGCGCTGTGCTGTCCCCGGGCCCGTCGTGCGACGGCGTACGCCTCCCCGTCCGTCGCGGCGACGTCTCCGTCCACGGGTGGTGGCCTCGCCCGGCTCCAGATGGCATGGTGTCGGTCATGGTGGACGATCTCGCCGACCCGGTGATCCGTAGGGCGACGGTGGACGACGCCGAGCCCATCGCCCGGGTGCACGTCGCCTCGGTGCGTCACGCGTACGCGGGTCTCGTCGACGACGCGTACCTCGCGGGGCTCGACGTCGAGGCCCGCGCGGCGTGGTGGCGCGACCTGCTCGACAGCCCCGGCGCGGGTACCACGGTGTGGGTCGCCGAGGACGAGAGCGGTGCGGTCGGCTTCCTCTCGCTCGGCCCGAGCGGCGACGAGGACGCCGACCGCCGCACGATGCAGATCCACACGCTCTACCTGGAGCCGTCGGCATGGGGCCGCGGGATCGCGCGCGAGCTCATGCGGACCGCGCTCGCCGATGTCCCGGAGGGTGCGCCCGTGACGCTCTGGGTGCCCGACGCGAACGAGCGCGCGCGCCACTTCTACCGCCGCAACGGCTTCACCGCGGACGGCGTGGAGCGCGTCGAGGACGTGGACGGCGAGCCGCTGCGCGAGGTGCGCTACCGGCGGGACTGACCACCGAAGTGGTCCCAGCCCGGCACGCCCGAGGCGCGGGCGCCGTCGACGAGCACCCCGGGTCCGTCTCCCGCGAGAGGCGCCCGCGCCCGGCCGATGCGGCGGAAGCCGTCGGGGACGGTCGAGCCCGCGGGCATCGTCGCCAGCAGGCCGTGGTCCTCACCCCCCGTGAGCAGCCAGGGCCAGGGATCCGTCCCTAGCTCGTCCGCTGCCGCCCCGAGCGGCCCGAGGTCGGCCGCCAGCAGGTCACGCGAGAGGTCGAGCACGACGCCCGACGCCCGCGCCATCCTCCCGGCGTCACGCAGCAGCCCGTCCGAGACGTCGAGCATCGCGGTCGCACCCGCGCCGCCCGCCACGCGCCCGGCGTCGACGGGCGGCGCGGGCGCCCGGAACGCCGCGAGCAGATGCGCCACGGCCGCGCCGCCGGGCTCGTGACCGGCGCCCGCGTCGAGGAGCGCGAGGCCGGCCGCGGACCAGCCGAGGACGCCGGCATGGACCACGGCGTCCCCCGGGCTCGCCCCCGAGCGCAGCACGGGCGCGCGCCCCTCGAGGTCGCCGTGGACGGTGACGGCCACCACCACCTGGTCCCCGCTCGACAGGTCTCCGCCCACCACCCCCACGCCGTGCGGGCCGCACACGTCGGCGAGCCCGCGGGCCAGGTCGGTGACCCAGGCGACCGGGAGGCCGACAGGCATCACGAGCGCCACGACCAGTGCCGTGGGCCGGGCACCCATGGCCGCCACGTCCGCGAGGTTCTGCGCTGCGGCGCGGCGCCCCACGTCCCTGCCACCGGACCAGCCGAGCCGGAAGTGCCGGCCCTCGACGAGGACGTCGGTCGACACCACCACACGTCCGTCGGGCGCCGCGACCACGGCCGCGTCGTCCCCGGGGCCCAGGAGGGTCGCCTTCCCGACGGGCAGCAGCGGGAACACCCGCGCGAGCAGCTCGTCCTCGCCCAGGTCACCGACACGCACGCCCTCACCGACCGTGCTGCTCACCCGTTCCACGCCCGCCACGCTACCGAGTCGGTGACCGTCCGCAGGTGTGGCTACGGTGGCCGTGTGCCCCAGCCGACCTCGTCCCCCTCGGCGGTTCGCCGCCCGGCCCGGAACCGCACCGCAGCGGCGAGCGCGGCCGCCGCGCTCGTCGGCCTCGCGGCGTGCTCGAACCCGGTCCCCGTGGAGGTCGCCCCGTACGCGGCGGACCCGCTCTGCGCGTCCGTCGTGCTCGCGCTGCCGGACTCGCTCGAGGGCCTCGAGCGGATCGACACGGGCAGCCAGGCGACGGTCGCCTGGGGCGAGCGCGACGCACCCGTCGTCCTGCGCTGCGGGGTCGAACCGCCGGGACCGAGCACGGAGCAGTGCGTGACCGCCGACGACGGCACCACGGCCGTCGACTGGCTCGCGGTGCCGGACGACGCCACGGCGGCCGAGGACGAGGTGGGCTGGACCTTCACGACCTACGGCCGCGCGCCGGCGGTCGAGGTGCGGGTGCCGGCGGAGGTGGTGGGCAGCCGTTCCACGTCGTTCCTGCTCGACCTGGGGCCCGCGGTCGCTCTCGTCGAGCAGACCCGCGCCTGCCTGTGACCGACGGCGCGAGCCGAGGTCAGCGCAGGCCCGTCCCGCGCGCGAGCGCGAGCTGGAGCAGCTCGTCGATCAGGTCGGGGTAGGCGAGCCCCGTGGCCTCCCACATGCGCGGGTACATCGAGTACGGCGTGAAGCCGGGCATGGTGTTGATCTCGTTGACCACGACGTCGCCGCCCTCGGTCACGAACGTGTCGACCCGCGCCAGGCCCTCGCAGCCGATCGCCTCGAACGTCCGGGCCGCGAGGTCGCGTACACGCTCGATCACGTCCTGGGGCAGGTCGGCCGGGCAGCTGAGCGCGACGCCGTCCTCGTCGAGGTACTTGGCCTCGAAGTCGTAGAACGCGTGCTCCGGGTCGAGCACCACGATCTCGCCGGGCAGCGAGGTGCGCGGCTGCGCCCCGTCGCGCCCGCCCAGCACGGCGCACTCGACCTCTCGGCCCTGGACGCCCGCCTCGACCAGCACCTTCGGGTCGTGCTCCTGGGCGGCAGCGACCGCGGCCGGCAGATCGGCGAGGTCGTCGACGCGCGAGATCCCCAGGCTCGAGCCAGCGCGCGCGGGCTTGACGAACACAGGGAGCCCGAGCGCCTCGACCGCGGCCGTCCACGGAGCCGGGTCCCGCTCCCACGCGCCAGGTCGCAGCACGGTGTACGGGGCGACGGGAATTCCCTGACCTGCGAGGACGAGCTTCATGTAGTGCTTGTCCATGCCCACGGCGGACGCGAGCACGCCGGCACCCACGTAGCGCACCCCGGCGAGGTCGAGCATGCCCTGGAGCGTCCCGTCCTCGCCGTACGGGCCGTGCAGCAACGGCAGCACGACGTCGACCCTGCCGAGCACGCTCGGGACCGCGCCGGCGCGCACGACGGTCAGCTCGGTGTCCTCCGTCGAGCGCGGGAGCAGCACCTCGGCGCCGTGCGCGTCCGTCACCTCGGGCAGCCGGCCGTCGGTGATGCGCCAGCGCTCGGGCTCGTCCTCGACGAGGACCCAGCGACCGGTGCGCGTGATGCCGACGGGAACGACGTCATAGCGCTCGCGGTCGATCGCCGCGAGCACGCCGCCCGCGGTCGCGCAGCTGATGCCGTGCTCGCCCGAGCGTCCGCCGAACACGACGGCGACGCGTGGCCTCCCCTCGGGGAGCGGCGCCGGGACGGGGGCTGGGGCGGTCGTGGCATCCATCGTGGCCGACCCTACCGGCGGCCGGGCGTACCCTGCGGCGGTGACCTCCGAACCCTCGTCCGACGCCGCCCCCGGCACGGCGGCGCGCGCCCTGTCCCCCGCGACCCTGGCCGTCACGGCCGGGCGTCCGCCGCACGCGCCCCAGGCCCCGGTCAACCCACCCGTCGTGCTGTCCTCGACGTACGTGTCGACGGGCACGCCCGCTCCCGGAGACCTCCTCTACACGCGCAACGGGACGGAGACGTGGTCGGCCTTCGAGGACGCCCTCGCGACGCTCGAGCACGCGGAGCTGCCTGCGCTCGTGACCGGCTCCGGCATGGCGGCGATCGCGGCGGCGCTGTCGCTCGTCCCGCCGGGCGGCCGCGTGGTGCTCCCGCGGCACAGCTACCAGATGACCCGCGCGCTGGTGGACGACCTGCGCACGCGCGCGGGGCTCGACGTGGACCTGGTGGACATCGCCGCCACCGACGCGACGCTCGCGGCGGTGCGCGGCGCGGCCGACGGTCGCGCCGCCGACATGCTCTGGGTCGAGTCGCCCACCAACCCGATGCTCGAGGTGGCCGACCTGCCCGCGCTCGTCGAGGGCGCGCGGACCGCCGGGGCGCTCGTCGTCGTCGACAACACCTTCGCGACGCCGCTCGGCCAGCAGCCCCTCGTGCTGGGCGCCGACGTCGTCGTCCACTCGGTCACGAAGTACCTCGCGGGCCACTCGGACGTCGTGCTCGGCGCGGCCGTCACGTCGGACCCTGAGCTCCGCGCGCGCCTGCACACCTACCGCACCGTCCACGGTGCCGTCGCGGGCCCGTGGGAGGTCTGGCTCGCGCTGCGCGGGCTGCGGACGCTCGCGCTGCGCGTCGAGCGGTCGCAGGCCAACGCGCTCGAGCTCGCGCGGCGCCTTGCCGCGCACCCGGACGTGCAGGAGGTGCGACACCCCGGGCTGCCGGGCGATCCGGGCCACGAGCGCGCCGCCCGCCTCATGTCCGGGTTCGGCTCGGTGCTCGGTGTGCGGCCCCGCGGCGGGGCCGCCGGGGCGGACGCCGTCGTCGACGCGGTGCGGCTGTGGGTCCCGGCGACGAGCCTGGGCGGCGTCGAGTCGTGCCTCGAGCGCCGACGGCGGTTCTCGACCGAGTCCCCCACGGTGCCCGAGGACCTGCTCCGGCTCGCCGTCGGCGTCGAGGACGCCGAGGACCTCTGGGCCGACCTGGACCAGGCCCTGCAGCAGGCCGCGCGGACGACGAGCGACTAGGGCTGGACGCGCTCGGGCTTGTGCGGCCGGGCGAGCAGCATCTGGGCCATCTCGTCGACCGGGAGCCCGTGGTGGAGGACCGCGACCACGGCCTCGGTGATCGGCACGTCGACGCCCACGTGCCGCGCGAGGTCGAGCACGGAGGTCGACGACTTCACGCCCTCGGCCGTGCCGCCGGTCGCGGTGATCGCCTCGTCGAGAGACGCACCCTGGCCGATGTGCACGCCGAGCGTGTGGTTGCGCGACAGGGGCGACGCGCACGTGGCCACCAGGTCGCCCATGCCCGCGAGGCCCGCGAAGGTCGCGGCGTCCGCGCCCAGGGCGAGGCCCAGCCGCGTGATCTCGACGAGCCCGCGCGTGATGACGGTCGCCATCGTGTTGTGACCGAAGCCACGGCCCTGCGCGATCCCCACGGCCACGGCGATGATGTTCTTGACGGCACCGGACAGCTCGACGCCCACGACGTCGGTGTTGGTGTAGGGCCGGAAGTACCCCGAGGCACACGCCTCCGCGACGCGTCGGGCGGTGCTCTCGTCGGTGCAGGCGACGACGGTGGCCGTGGGCTGCCGCTGCGCGATCTCGCGCGCCAGGTTGGGGCCCGAGACCACTGCCACACGCTCGGGCGGCAGGCCGAGCGCCTCCTGGACGACCTCGCTCATGCGCCGGTCGGACGACAGCTCGACGCCCTTCATGAGCGAGACGACGACGGCGTCGGGCTCGATCAGGCCGCGCAGCGGCTCGAGCGTCGCGCGCGCGGTCTGCGCGGGGACGGCCACGGCGACGAGCTGCGCGCCCTGCACCGCTGCGGCGACGTCGGTGGTCGCCGTGATCGACGGGGGCAGGTCGACCCCGGGCAGGTAGCGCTCGTTGCGGTGCTCGAGGTTGACGGCCTCGGCGACCTCGGCCCGGCGACCCCAGAGCGTGACGTCGCACCCCGCGTCCGCGAGCACCGCGGCGAACGTCGTGCCCCAGCTGCCCGACCCCAGCACGGTGGCTCTCCGCAGCGCACCGGCGCCGCCACTCATGCGCGGCCCTGCGGGTCGCGACGCCACACGAAGCGCTCGGCGGGGGCCCTCTCGCCACGGATCTCCTCGAGCAGGCCCGTGATCGCCGTCATGACGCGCTCGGTCGCCTCACGCAGTGTCGCGGAGTCGAGCGGCCGGTCGTAGAGGTCTGCGAGGTCGACCGGGGGGCCGGCGACCACGGTGATGCGCTTGGGAGGCACGGGCTTGAACAGCTTCGCGTAGCGGCCCAGCAGGTCCTGGGCGCCCCACTGGGCGATCGGGACCACGGGGACGCGCGTGGTGAGCGCGAGGCGCGCGATGCCCGTGCGACCGGCCATCGGCCACAGGTCCGGCTCGCGCGTCAGGGTGCCCTCGGGGAAGACGGCCACGCAGTCGCCGGCCTCGAGCGCCTCGACGGCCGCCTGGAGCGACTGGCCCGCAGCGGTCGAGTACCTGTGCACCGGGATCTGCCCGGTGGCCCGCAGCACGGCCCCCACGAGCGGCACCTTGAACAGCGACGACTTGGCGAGGATCTTCGGCGCGATCCCGTTGTCGTAGAGGAAGTGCGCGAACGTGAGCGGGTCCACGTTCGTCATGTGGTTCGCGGCGGCGATGAAGCCGCCCTCGGCGGGCAGGTGCTCGGTGCCGCGCCAGTCGCGGCGCGTGATCGCGAGCAGCAGGGGTCGCACCACGCGCGCGACGTTGCGGTAGGCGCGGTTCGAGCGTCTGGGTGCCGGCACGGGAGCCGATGCTACCCGGGGGCCGTCGTCGGGCATCCCGGTGGTCGCACGTCGGGCACGACCACCGGGACGACGCCGTCGGTCAGTCGCGCTCGAACTCGGCGCCCAGCGCCGCGAGCTTGTCGGTGAAGTGCTCGTAGCCACGGTCGATCAGGTCGATCCCCTTGACCTGCGACGTGCCCTTGGCCGCGAGCGCGGCGATGAGGTGGCTGAACCCGCCGCGCAGGTCGGGCACCTCGATCTCGGCGGCCGACAGCGGGGTGGGGCCCGAGACGACGGCGGAGTGGTAGAAGTTGCGCTGGCCGAACCGGCAGGGGTGACCGCCGAGGCACTCGCGGTACACCTGGATGGTCGCGCCCATGCCGCGCAGCGCGTCCGTGAACCCGAACCGGTTCTCGTAGACGGTCTCGTGCACGATCGACAGGCCCTTGGCCTGGGTGAGGGCGACGACCAGCGGCTGCTGCCAGTCGGTCATGAAGCCCGGGTGCACGTCGGTCTCGAGCACGATCGAGCGCAGGTCGCCGCCCGGGTGGTAGAAGCGGATGCCGTCGTCGTCGACGTCGAACTCGCCGCCCACCTTGCGAAAGGTGTTGAGGAAGGTCGTCATCTCGGGCTGGCTCGCGCCGAGCACCCGGATGTCGCCACGGGTCGCGAGCGCGGCCGAAGCCCAGGACGCGGCCTCGATCCTGTCCGGCAGCGCCGTGTGGCGGTACCCGCGCAGGCGAGGCACCCCCTCGATCCGGATCACCCGGTCGGTGTCCACGGAGATGATCGCGCCCATCTTCTGGAGCACGTTGATGAGGTCGAGGATCTCGGGCTCGATCGCCGCGTTGGAGAGCTCGGTGAGGCCCTCGGCCCGCACGGCGGTCAGGAGGAGCTGCTCGGTCGCACCCACGCTCGGGTAGGGCAGGGCGATCTTCGTGCCCTGGAGCCCCCGCGGCGCGCGGATGTGGATGCCCTGCTCGCGCTTGTCCACGACGGCACCGAACTGACGGAGGATGTCCAGGTGGTAGTTGATCGGCCGGTCGCCGATCCGGCAGCCGCCCAGGTCGGGGATGAACGCCTCGCCGAGGCGGTGCAGCAGCGGGCCGCAGAAGAGGATCGGGATCCGGCTCGAGCCCGCGTGCGCGTCGATGTCCGCGACGTGGGCGGACTCGACGTTCGACGGGTCGAGCGTCAGCACCCCGGCCCCGGTGTCGGCGGTCACCGCCACGCCGTGCAGCTCGAGGAGGCCGGTGACCACCGCGACGTCCCGGATCACCGGGACGTTGCGCAGCTCGCTCGGCGTGTCGCCGAGCAGCGCGGCGACCATCGCCTTCGACACGAAGTTCTTGGCACCGCGGACGGTGATCTCACCGCTCAGGGGCGTGCCACCGTTGATGTGCAGGACGTCGGACATGCCCCCATCGTCGCGCACGCGCAGGGGTACGTCATGTCACGGCCACCCGGTGGGCACCGGGTCACCACCGGGGACGCACGTCACCCGCACACACGTCACGCCGTCGGACGCCGGTCCCGTGTCGGAGGTCACACCTAGCGTGCGTCGCACGGACGGTCGGCCGCGACGGAGGGACACCATGACGCAGGGCTCAGGAGGCACGGGGACGGGCGCGCGACCAGCGCGGGCGCGGGACCGGCTCAAGGTGGGGCTCGTGAGCACGTACGGGACCGTCGACCACCACGTCCGGGTGGCTCACGAGGTCGAGGACGCCGGCTGGGACGGCTTCTTCACGTGGGACGGGATCAGCATCGGCGACGCGGACACGTGGGACCCGTGGGTGCTCCTCGGCGCCGTCGCGGCGTCGACGCGCCGGGTCGCCCTCGGCGCGCTCGTCTTCCCGCTCGCACGACGGCGGCCGTGGAAGGTCGCGCGTGAGGCGCTCACGGTGGACCACCTCTCCCACGGCCGCCTCGTGCTCCCCGTCGGCCTCGGCGTCCTCGACGACGGCGGCTTCGGCCGGGTGAGCGGCGAGGCCGCCGAGCTGCGCGTCCGTGCCGAGCAGGTCGACGAGGCCCTCGCGATCCTCGAGCGCGCCTGGACCGGCGAGGCCTTCTCCTTCTCGGGCCGGCACCACACCGTCGACGGCCTGGTGATCGCCCCGCGCCCCGTGCAGCGGCCCCGCGTCCCCGTGTGGCCGGTCGCAGGCCTCGGGTCGCGCCGCTCGATGCGGCGCGCGGCCCGCTGGGACGGCGCCGTGCTCCAGACGATCGGTGAGGAGCGGCCGCTCACGCCCTCCGAGGTGGCCGGCGCCGTCGCGATGCTGGGGGAGCTGCGCGAGGAGCTCAGGGCGGACGGCCATGTGCTCTCGGACACGTTCGACGTCGTGGTGCAGGGCGAGCTGCCGACCGACGCCGTGCACGCCCGCGAGCACCTGTCGGCGCTCGCGGAGGCCGGGGCCACGTGGTGGGTCGAGGCCCGGTGGGACCCCCGGACGGCGGGCCCCGACGCGATCCTCGGACTCGCGCGTCAGGGCCCGCCGGGGACGTGACTCAGGCCAGTGCGTCGTCGCCGTGCACGGCACCCACGGGGCGCGCCGAGCGGATCTCGACCGGCGGCAGGTGCTTCGCCGGGAGGGTGCGCGGCCGCCACGACGCACGCGTCTGCTCGAACTCCGTGATCTCGCCCTCGTGCTGGAGCGTGAGGCCGATGTCGTCGAGCCCCTCCATGAGGCGCCAGCGCGTGTAGTCGTCGACCTGGAAGGGCACCGTCACGTCCGCGCACCGCACCTGACGCTCGACGAGGTCGACGGTCACCTCGGTACCGGGGGCCGTCTCGAGCACCTTCCAGATGAGCTCGATGTCGTCCTGTGCGAGCTGCGCTGCGAGCAGGCCCTGCTTGCCCGAGTTGCCGCGGAAGATGTCGGCGAACCGTGACGACAGGACGGCGCGGAAGCCGTAGTCCTTGAGCGCCCAGACGGCGTGCTCGCGCGAGGACCCCGTCCCGAAGTCGGGGCCGGCGACGAGGACGGAGCCGGTGGCGTACGCGGGCTGGTTGAGCACGAACTCGGCGTCTCCTCGCCAGGCGGCGAAGAGCGCGTCCTCGAAGCCCGTGCGCGTCACGCGCTTGAGGTAGACGGCGGGGATGATCTGGTCGGTGTCGACGTTGCTGCGACGCAGGGGGACGCCGACGCCCGTGTGCTGGCTGAACTTCTCCATGGGACTCTCCTCGCCGTTCAGGCGCTCTGCAGGTGGGCGGGCGTGTCGGTGAGCGGGCTGCCGTCGGGCGCCTCCACGTCGGGGCCCAGGTCGGCGACCGACGAGAGCGTCCCGCGGATGGCGGTCGCGGCGGCGACCAGCGGCGAGACCAGGTGGGTCCGACCGCCCTTGCCCTGGCGGCCCTCGAAGTTGCGGTTGGAGGTCGACGCGCTGCGCTCCCCCGGGGCGAGCTGGTCGGGGTTCATGCCGAGGCACATCGAGCACCCCGCGTTGCGCCACTCGGCACCGAAGTCCAGGAAGATCCGGTCGAGACCCTCGGCCTCGGCCTGGAGCCGGACACGGGCCGACGACGGAACGACGAGCACGCGCACGTTCTCGGCCTTGCGCCGCCCCCGGATCAGCTTGGCGACCGAGCGGAGGTCCTCGATCCGGCCGTTGGTGCACGATCCGATGAAGACCGTGTCGACCGCGACGTCACGCAAGGGCATGCCCGGGGTGAGACCCATGTACTCGAGTGCGCGCTCGGCGGCCACGCGCTCACCCTCGTCGGCGATCTCGGCGGGTACCGGCACCCGACCCGAGAGCGGCAGGCCCTGGCCCGGGTTGGTGCCCCAGGTCACGAACGGCTCGAGGTCCGCGGCCTCGAGCACGACCTCGGCGTCGAAGACGGCGTCGTCGTCGCTGCGCAGCGTGCGCCAGTACTCGACCGCGGCGTCCCAGTCGGCACCCTCGGGTGCGTGCGGGCGCCCCTTGAGGTACTCGAACGTCGTCTCGTCGGGCGCGATCATGCCGGCCCGCGCACCGGCCTCGATCGACATGTTGCAGATGGTCATCCGCGCCTCCATCGAGAGCGCGCGGATCGCCTCGCCGCGGTACTCGAGCACGTACCCCTGACCACCACCCGTGCCGATCTTGGCGATGATCGCGAGGATGATGTCCTTGGACGTGGTGCCCGCGGGCAGCTGGCCGTCGACGGTGATCGCCATGGTCTTGAAGGGGGCGAGCGGCAGCGTCTGGGTGGCCAGCACGTGCTCGACCTCGCTCGTGCCGATGCCGAACGCGAGCGCGCCGAACGCGCCGTGGGTCGAGGTGTGCGAGTCGCCGCAGACCACCGTGAGGCCCGGCATGGTGAGCCCGAGCTGCGGCCCCACCTGGTGGACGATCCCCTGGTCGGCGTCACCCAGCGAGTGCAGCCGCACGCCGAACTCGCGTGCGTTGTCGCGCAGCGTCTGGATCTGGGTGCGGCTCGTGAGGTCCGCGATCGGACGGTCGATGTCGAGCGTCGGGGTGTTGTGGTCCTCGGTCGCGATCGTGAGGTCCGGCCGGCGCACGGGGCGTCCCGCGAGCCGCAGACCCTCGAAGGCCTGCGGGCTGGTCACCTCGTGCACGAGGTGCAGGTCGATGTAGAGGAGGTCGGGCGCCCCGTCGGTGCCACGGCGCACGATGTGCGCGTCCCAGACCTTCTCCGCCAGCGTGCCGGCCATGTGCTGCATCCCTTCGTCCGTCGCCCGGATGGGTGGCTCCGGGTGAGCCGTCGGCGGTCGCGCTCCCACCACTTCGGGGCGGGCACTTGCGTCTCAGCGTGCGAGACGCCAATATCGACCTATGGACAACTCTAGCGGAGTCGGCGTTCTGGACAAGGCCGCGTCGGTCCTGAGCGCCCTGGAGGCGGGCCCGGCCACCCTCGCGCAGCTGGTCGCAGCAACCCATCTTGCCCGACCCACCGCGCACCGTCTGGCGGTCGCGCTCGAGCACCACCGGCTGGTCGCGCGCGACATGCAGGGACGCTTCGTGCTCGGGCCCCGCCTGTCGGAGCTCAGCACGGCCGCGGGCGAGGACCGCCTGCTCGCGGCGGCCAACCCGGTGCTCACCGCGCTGCGCGACCACTGCGGCGAGAGCGCTCAGCTCTACCGACGTCAGGGCGACCAGCGCATCTGCGTCGCCGCCGCCGAGCGTCCGATCGGCCTGCGCGACTCGATCCCGGTGGGTGCGACCCTCACGATGCAGGCCGGCTCCGCCGCCCAGATCCTCCTCGCCTGGGAGGAGCCCGACCGCCTGCACCGCGGCCTGCAGGGCGCCAAGTTCACCGCCACCATCCTGTCGGGCGTCCGACGGCGCGGCTGGGCCCAGTCCGTGTCCGAGCGCGAGGCCGGCGTCGCGTCCGTGTCGGCCCCGGTGCGCGGCCCGTCGGGACGCGTCGTGGCCGCGGTCTCGATCTCGGGGCCGGTCGAGCGCCTCAGCCGCCAGCCCGGCCGCCTGCACGCGGGCGCCGTGGTCGCAGCGGCGAACCGGCTGACCGAGGTGCTGCGCCGCACAGCCGAGTGACGTGTGCGCGGGTGCCGACCTCCAGGCTCGGCACCCGCGCACACGCACCGGGGATGCGCGGTGCGGGACGCCGACGCACGGCCGCCTCGCCGAGGAGCACGTCCCGGGAACGACGAAGGCCCGGTCGCTGAGCGACCGGGCCTTCTGCTGTACCCCCAAGGGGATTCGAACCCCTGTTACCGCCGTGAGAGGGCGGCGTCCTAGGCCACTAGACGATGGGGGCCTAGATGATCTCTCCCCGTGGGGATCGACCGCGAAGACTCTACCTCATGTTCGAGGCCTGGCTGACCACACTGCGGTGTGACCGTGATCGCACCGCCCGGTTGCCCGTGGGCCTCCGACCTGCGCTGGGGTACCAGGACTCGAACCTAGACTAAGTGAACCAGAATCACTCGTGCTGCCAATTACACCATACCCCATGGGGTATAACGCCGGGTTCCCTACCGGCTCCCGTGGGAGCTTGGGCAGGTCGCGACCGGACGTCGTACCGGCGGGGAACTCTACCCGAGCGTCCCGGGCGCGTCCAAACGGGTCCGACGTGCGACCATGCCGCTCGTGACAGCCTTCACCACACGACCCGAGGTGGTCGGCGACCTGGGTGTCGTGGCCTCGACGCACTGGCTCGCGTCCCAGTCCGGCATGTCCGTGCTCGAGCGGGGCGGGAACGCGTTCGACGCCGCCGTCGCGACCGGCCTCGTGCTGCACGTGGTGGAGCCCCACCTCAACGGCCTGGGCGGCGACGTCCCGGTGATCGGCTGCACGGCCGGCGGGTCACCCTTCGTCCTGTGCGGCCAGGGCACGGCACCGGCCGCGGCGACGCCCGACGCCTTCGCGCGCCTCGGCGTCGACGCCGTCCCCGGCACGGGACTTCTCGCCGCCGTGGTCCCGGGGGCCTGGGGCACCTGGCTCGACCTCCTCGCGCGCTACGGCACCTGGCACCTGGCGGACGTCGTCGCCCCGGCCCTGGGCTACGCGCGCCACGGTCACCCGCTGCTCGCCCAGGCCGCCACGACCATCAGCCGGGTCGCCGACCACCTGCGCGAGCACTGGCCGACGTCGGCCCGCACGTGGCTCCCGGACGGGCAGGGCCCACCCGTCGGCGCGCGCTTCACCAACCCGGACCTCGCCGACACCCTCGAGCGCCTCGTGCGCGCGGGCGAGTCCGCCGGACCGGGTCGCGAGCAGCAGATCGAGGCCGCGCGCCGGGCGTTCTACGAGGGCTTCGTCGCCGAGGCGGTCGAGCGGCACAGCCGCACCGCGGTCGTCGACTCGACCGGTCGCGCCCACGAGGGCCTGCTCACCGCGGACGACCTCGCGGGCTGGCGCGTGCGCGAGGAGGCCCCCGTCACGCTCGACGTCTGGGGCCGCACCCTCGCCAAGACCGGTCCCTGGGGCCAGGGCCCCGTGCTCCTGCAGCAGCTCGCACTGCTCGCAGGCTATGACCTCGCCGACACCGCGCCCGGCTCCGCCGAGCTCGTGCACGTGGCGGTCGAGGCGGCCAAGCTCGCCCTCGCGGACCGGGACGCCTGGTACGGCGACCCGGACCACACCGACGTGCCGATCGAGCACCTCCTCTCCCCCGCCTACACCGACGCGCGACGTGCGCTCATCGGTGCCGAGGCGTCGGGCGGGCTCCGCCCAGGAGACCCCGGCGGCCGGGAGCCGCGCCTGCCCCGCAGCGTGCTCGAGGCGCTCATGGCCGGCAGCGCGGCCCCGCGGTCCGGCAGCGCGGGCACGGGCGAGCCCACCTTCGCCCCGTCCGACGGCGAGGTCGCAGCCGACGGCAGCACCCGCGGCGACACGTGCCACCTCGACGTCGTCGACCGCTGGGGCAACACCGTCGCGGTCACCCCGAGCGGTGGTTGGCTGCAGAGCTCACCGGTCATCGCCGGGCTCGGGTTCCAGCTGTCGACGCGCGCCCAGATGTTCTGGCTCGAGGAGGGACTGCCCGGTTCGCTGCGACCCGGCGCCCGGCCCCGGACGACCCTCAGCCCCACGCTCGTGCTTCGCGACGGGGTGCCCGAGCTCGCGTGCGGAACCCCGGGCGGCGACCAGCAGGACCAGTGGCAGGTGCCGTTCCTGGTCGAGCACCTGGGCCGCGGCCGCGGCCTCCAGGAGTCGATCGACGCACCCTCGTGGCACACGAACCACCTCGTCTCGTCGTTCGATCCGCGCGTCGTCGAGCCGCGCAGCGTGCACGTCGAGGAACGCCTCGGCGAGGACGTCGTCGGGGAGCTGCGCGCCCGCGGCCATGAGGTCACGGTGACCGGTCCGTGGTCGCTCGGCCGGCTCACGGCCGCCGGCACGCGTCCCGACGGGTTGCGTCACGGCGCCGCGACGCCTCGCGGCATGCAGGCCTACGCGGTGGGCCGCTGATGGAGCTCTGGCAGATGGCCGTCGTCCTGCTCGCAGGGATCGTGGCCGGGACGGTCAACACCGTGGTGGGCGCGGGGACGCTCATCACGTTCCCGCTGCTGGTGACGCTCGGCATCCAGCCGCTGACGGCCAACGTGTCCAACGGGGTAGGCCTCGTCCCCGCGGCCGTCACCGGGGCCTGGGGGTACCGGCGCGAGCTCGCGGGCTGGTGGCCGACCGTCGCCCGGATGGGCGCGATGTCGGCGGTCGGCGGCGTGCTCGGCGCGCTGCTGCTGCTCGTCGCGCCCGCCGAGACCTTCACGCAGGTGGTGCCCTGGCTGCTCGTCCTCGCCGCCGTGCTCGCGGCCGCGCAGCCGCGGGTCGGCGCGTGGGTGCGGCGCCGTGCGGCCGAGCGCGCGGCCGGCGCCGACGTGACCGAGACCACCCACACGGATCTCTCGACACGCCCGCTCACCCTCGGGCTCGCGCTCGGCATCGCCGCGACGGGCGTGTACGGCGGCTACTTCGGCGCGGCCCAGGGGGTGGTGCTGATCAGCCTGCTGGGCATCCTCTGGAGCTCGGACCTGCAACGCGCCAACGGCGCCAAGAACGTGCTCGCCGGCGTCGCCAACCTCATCTCGGCGCTCATCTTCATCGTCGGCGGGCTGGTGGACTGGCGGCTCGCGGGCCTGATCGCCGTGGGGGCCGCGATCGGCGGGGTGATCGGCGCGCGTGTCGGGAGACGGATCCCGGCGGCCCTGCTGCGCACCCTCATCGTCGTGGTCGCGCTCACGGCCGCCGTCGTCCTCTGGGTCGGCGACTGACCGAGGCCGGGCCGCCTCAGCCCAGACCGAGCACCCGACCCAGCCCGACCAGGGACGTGACCACGTGGACGCCGGCCGCACGGGCCGCGGCGACGTCCTCGGCCGGCACCTCGACGCGGCGTGGCCCCGGTCGGTCGACCCAGACGCCCACGAGCCCGGCAGCGACGGCCGCACGCGCGTCGACGTCGAGCTCGTCGCCGACGTAGGCCGTGCGCGACGGCTCGGTGCCCAGCCGCCGGCACGCCTCGAGGAAGACCTCGGGCGCGGGCTTGCCCACGCCGAGGGTGTCGACCCCGACGAGCATCGGGACGCGGTGCGCGAGGCCCGCGCGCTCGAGCTTGCCCGTCTGGTAGGCGACGCCCGCGTTCGACAGCGCACCCACCGCCAGGCCCGCCGCGAGCAGGTCCTCGACCACGTCCAGAGCCTCGGGATGGGCGGACCAGGCCGCGCTGAAGCCCGTCTCGAACACCGTGTCCCACGCGTCGTAGGCCTCGTCGTCGAGCTCGATCCCGCCGAACGCGGCGTGCAGCTCGTTGGCCCGCCGCATGCGCTGGGTCCGGTAGTCGAGCTCGCCGCGCGTGTAGCGCGCGTAGTGACCGCCCGCGTCCGCCCGCCAGGTCGCGAGGACCTCGGCCGGATCGTGGTCGGCGTCCAGGTACCGGGCGGCGACCTGGGCGAGGGCAGCCGCGAAGGCGGCGCGCGTGTCGACCAGTGTGTCGTCGATGTCGAAGAGCACGCCGTCGAGCGGACGCGGGCCGCGGTCCGCCCGTGCGTTCGGATCCGTCACAGGGTCGCGCGCAGCGCCCCGACGCGGGTGAGCGTCGAGGCCTTGCCGAGGATCTCGAGCGACTCGAACAGGGGCGGCGAGACGCGCCGGCCCGAGACGGCGACGCGCAGCGGCGTGAAGGCGAGCCGGGGCTTGAGCCCCAGCCCCTCGACGAGCGCAGCCGTGAGCGCCTCCTGCGTCGCGGCCGTGGTGAACGCGTCGGCCGGGATCGCCTCGAGCGCGGCGGTCGCCGCGTCGAGCACGTCCGCCGCGCCGTCGCGCAGCGCACCTCGCGCGTCCTCGGTGACCTCCAGGACGTCGTCGGCCACGAGCAGGAACCCGAGCATGCCGACCGCCTCGCCGAGCAGCGTCACGCGCTCCTGGACCAGCGGCGCGCCCGCGTCGAGCACGGCGCGCTCACGTGCGTCGAGGCCGTCGTACGCACGCGCGGACACCAGGCCGGCGTCGTTCAGGTACGGGACGAGCCGGTCGCGGAAGTCCGTCGGCTCGAGCATGCGCACGTGGGCGCCGTTGATCGCCTCGGCCTTCTTGACGTCGAAGCGGGCCGGGTTCGGCAGCACGTCGGCGACGTCGAAGGCCTCGACCATCTCCTCGACGGTGAAGACGTCCCTGTCCGGAGCGATCGACCAGCCGAGCAGCGCGAGGTAGTTCAGCAGGCCCTCGCGGGTGAAGCCCCGTTCGCGGTGCAGGAACAGGTTCGACTCGGGGTCACGCTTCGAGAGCTTCCGGTTGCCCTCGCCCATCACGTACGGCAGGTGGCCGTACACCGGCTCACCCGAGGCGAGGCCGAGCCCGACGAGCGCGCGCTGGAGCACCACCTGGCGCGGGGTCGAGGAGAGCAGGTCCTCACCGCGCAGCACATGCGTGATTTCCATGAGGGCGTCGTCCACCGGGTTGGTGAGCGTGTAGAGCGGCTGGCCGTTCGCGCGCACGATCACGTAGTCCGGCACCGAGCCCGCCGGGAAGGTGAGCTCACCCCGCACGAGATCCGTGAAGACGACGTCGTCGTCGGGCATGCGGATGCGCAGCACGGGCTCGCGTCCCTCGTCGCGGAACGCGGCCTTCTGCTCGTGCGTGAGGTGCCGGTCGAAGCCGTCGTAGCCGAGCTTGGGGTCGCGGCCCGCGGCGCGGTGACGGGCCTCGATCTCCTCGGGCGTCGAGAACGACTCGTACGCGTGACCGGCCTCGAGCAGACGCCGGGCGACGTCGGTGTAGACCTCCATGCGCTCTGACTGCCGGTACGGCCCGTGCGGCCCGCCCACCTCGACGCCCTCGTCCCAGTCGAGGCCGAGCCACCGCAGCGCGTCGAGCAGCTGCTCGTAGCTCTCCTGGCTGTCGCGGGCCGCGTCCGTGTCCTCGATGCGGAAGACGAACGTGCCGCCCGTGTGCCGCGCGTAGGCCCAGTTGAACAGCGCGGTGCGGATCAGTCCGACGTGCGGGGTGCCCGTGGGTGACGGGCAGAAGCGCACACGCACGCCCGACGGCGGCTCGCTGGGCAGGGGGGCGGACGGCGTCGCGAGGTTCTCAGGCACCGGTCCAGCCTAGTGGCGCACCACCGACGGCTATCGACGGGCGGGCCGGCCCGTCCCGCCTTCCCGCACCCGCTCAGGCCCGACGGATCACGGGGTTGCGCAGCACGCCGATCTCCTCGACCTCGCACTCGACGACGTCGCCGTGCACCACCGGGCCCACGCCCGCGGGCGTGCCGGTGAGGATCACGTCGCCCGGGAGCAGCGTGAACACCTCCGAGACGTAGGAGATGAGGTAGGCGACGTCGAAGACCAGGTCGCGCGTGCGCCCGTCCTGGCGGGTCTCGCCGTTCACGCGGCAGGTGACCGCGAGGTCGTCCACGTCGAGGCCGGGCACCACCCACGGGCCGAGCGGGCACGAGCCGTCGAAGCCCTTGGCCCGCGTCCACTGCGCGTCGCTGCGCTGGGCGTCGCGCGCGGTGACGTCGTTGGCCACGGTGAACCCGAACACGCGATCGAGCGCCTGCTCGGGCGTCACGTCCTTGGCCACCTTCCCGATCACGACGGCGAGCTCGGCCTCGTGGTGGACCTCCTCCGACCACGGCGGCAGCACGATCGGGTCGTCCGGGCCGATCACGGCCGTGTTCGGGGTGAGGAAGAGCAGAGGCGAGGTCGGCAGCTCGTTGCCCATCTCGGCCGCGTGGTCCGCGTAGTTGCGACCGACCCCCACGACCTTCGAGCGCGGGATCACCGGGGCGAGCAGACGGACGTCGTCAGCGAGCGGCACGCGCTCACCGGTCGGCTGCACGGGCATGTAGATCGGGTCGCCCGTGAGGACGACGAGCTCCTCGGCCCCGGGCTCACCCTCGACGAGGGCGAAGCGGGGGTCTCCTCCGGTGGTGAACCTCGCGATGCGCATGGGCCCAGCGTAGGGGCGCGACGTACGCTCCCGGGATGGAGCGCGTGGTGGGGGCCGACGTGACCCGGGGGCTCGCGGTCCTCGGGATGTTCACCGCGCACCTCGGCGCCTCGGGGCCCGACCTCACCTCGCCCCACGGCTACCAGAACCTCGCCGACGGGCGTTCGGCCGCGACGTTCGCGCTGCTCGCCGGCCTGTCGGCGGCCCTGCTGAGCGGTGGCACGCGGCCGTCCACCGGCCCCCGGCTGCGCTACGCGCGCGTACGGGTGCTGGTGCGCGCCGCGCTTCTGTGGCCCATCGGCGCGCTCATGATCGCCCTGGGCACACCGGTCGCGGTGATCCTGCCGGGGTACGCGGTGATGTTCGCGCTGGTCACCGTGGCGATGTCGTGGCGCGTGCGGACCCTGCTGGTCGTCGCCGGGGTCGTGGCCCTGGTGGGGCCCGTGGTGGTCCAGCTCGCGCGCCCCGTCGTGAGCGGCCCTGACGGCGGCACGCCCCAGCTGCTCGACGTGCTCGTGGGCGAGTACTACCCGGCGGCCGTCTGGATGGCCTACCTGCTGGTGGGACTCGCGCTCGGCCGCACCGATCTGCTCGCCCCTCGCGCACCGCTGCGGCTCGGGCTGCTCGGCGTGGCCGCCGCGGTGATCGGCTACGGCGGCGGCCTGCTCGGCACCGCCGTGCTCGCCCGGGCGCCCGACCGGACGCTGCGCACCGCCCTCACGAGCATCGAGCCCCATGCCGACTCGACGTCCGAGGTGGTCGGCAACGTGGGTGTGACGCTCGTGGTGCTCGCGCTCGCCCTGCTCGCGGTCCGGCACGTCCCGGTGCTCGTCGCGCCGCTCGCGGCGACAGGGGCGCTCGCGCTCACCGCGTACTGCGGGCACCTCGTCGCGATCGCGGCGATCGGCGACGACGCCGTGTGGGACCCGAGCAACGCGCGGCTCGCGGCCTTCGTCGTGGTGACCCTCGCCGCGACGACGGCGTGGCGGCTCACCCTCGGCCGGGGGCCGCTCGAGCTCGTGCTGCACACGCCGTCGTCGGCCCTCGCCGACATGCTCGTGCCGGAGGGACGTCGGCGGGGCGACCTCGCTCCCGCGCCGCGGTCAGACGCGCGCGAGCACGTGGCCGTGAAGGATCGCGAACCACCCCCCGGGGGCGCTCCCCCAGCTGCGCCAGGCCTCGGCGAGGGCCTCGAGCGCGACGTCGTCGGCGAGGCCGTGCTCGACGGCCTGCCGCGCGAAGTCCGAGGACGTGACGCGCTCGGCCCACAGGCCTGACCACCACGCCCGGTCGTCGGACGTCGCGTAGCACCAGGACGAGGCGCCCGGGGTGAGCCTGGTGGCATCGAGTCCCGCCTCGAGGGCCCAGGCGAGCACGCGTCGGCCCGCGTCGGCCTCGGCCCCGTTGGCCTCCGTGACCTCGTGGTAGAGCTCGAGCCAGTCGTCGAGGCCGCGCGAGGCGGGGTGCCAGGTCATGGCCGCGTAGTCCGCGTCCTGCACCGCGACGAGCCCACCGGGTCGCGTGACCCGACGCATCTCACGCAGGGCGCCCACCGGGTCGGCCAGGTGCTGGAGCACCTGGTGGGCGTGCACCACGTCGAAAGACGCGTCCTCGTACGGCAGGGACATGACGTCGGCCACCTCGAAGGTGACGCCGTCGAGGCCGGCGGCCTCCGCACGCGCGAGGTCGAGCACGGCGGCCGAGCGGTCCACACCGATCACCTCTCCCGGCGTGACGCGGCGCGCCAGGTCGACCGTGAGCGTCCCAGGGCCGCAGCCCACGTCGAGCAGACGCATGCCGGGCCGCAGCTCGGGCAGCAGGTAGGCCGCCGAGTTCTCGGCGGTGCGCCAGCGGTGGGACCGCAGCACGCTCTCGTGGTGGCCGTGGGTGTAGGTGGTGCTCACGGCCCCAGTAACCCGCACGCCGCCGGTCGTATCAAGACACAAGACGATGCGTCTCAGCCAATGGTCGGCAGGGACCATCGGTGGCTCAGCGAGCGGCGCGTACCTGGTCGACCCCGCGGTTGGCGAGCTGGTCGGCGCGTTCGTTGCCCGGGTCGCCCGAGTGCCCCTTGACCCACACCCACGTCACCGTGTGCCGGGCGACCTGCTCGTCGAGCGCGCGCCAGAGGTCCTCGTTCTTGACCGGCTTCTTGTCGGCGGTGCGCCACCCGTTGCGTTTCCAGCCCGCGAGCCAGCGGCTCATCCCGTTCATCACGTACGTCGAGTCGACGTGCAGGGTCACGGCACACGGACGGTTGAGGGCCTTGAGACCCTCGATGACCGCCGTGAGCTCCATGCGGTTGTTGGTCGTGACCGGGTCACCGCCGAACAGCTCGCGTTCGTAACTGCCCGTGCGCATCCAGGCGCCCCAGCCGCCCGGGCCCGGGTTGCCCTTGCAGGCCCCGTCCGTCCACATCTCGACGGCGGTGCGCTCGGGAGCCAGCGGGTCGACGGCGTGGGGCTCAGGCATGGCGCACACCTTAAGGCCGGCCCGTCGGCCGGGTGTGGAGCGTCCCGGACGGGTGTGGAGCGAACCCGACAACTGCGTGGAGCGAACCCGACCCATGTGGAGCGGACCCGTGCGCCCCGGCGGCGTGTCGCCCCCGGATTCGCTCCACACACGTGGTGTGGGAGAGCCCCAGCCGCCCCGACGACGTCCCCCGCCTACCCTGGTCGCGTGACCACGCCGACCCTCGCGACGTCCCGGACCCTGGGCCCGGCCGCGTGGCACGAGGCCGCCGCTGCGCACGCCCGCCGAGCCGACGAGCTCACGACCGCACGCCGTGAACGCCGCGCCCGCAGCGAGACGCACCCCGTCGACGACTTCCTCTACGACTACTACGGGCTCACGCCCGCGCGCCTGCGCCGCTGGCACCCCGGCGTCGGTACCGCGCTCGGCCCGGCCCCCGAGGACCCGGCCGACGCCGTTCCTCCGCACGCGGCGTGGCGGTGGTACCGGACCGACGACGACGGCGTCGTCTCGCTCGACGTCGCCACGTTCCTCGCCGATCGCGGCAGCACGGTGCGGTACGTGCACCGCCTGCTCGCCGCGACCGCGTCGCGCCCGGCCTTCGCCGGGTGCTTCGGCCTGCACGAGTGGGCGATGGTCTACCGACAGGCCGAGCACCGTCACCCGCTGCCGCTGCGCCTGGGCCAGGCGGGCACCGACGCCGTCGTCGAGACGCACCGGCTGCGGTGCACGCACATCGACGCGTTCCGCTTCTTCACGCCCGACGCCGTACCGCGCAACCAGCTCGCTCCGACCCGTGAGACCCAGCCCGAGCTCGAGCAGCCGGGCTGCCTCCACGCGAACATGGACTGCTTGAAATGGGCACTGAAGCTGGGGCCGGCGGTACGGGGTGATCTGCTGCTCGACTCCTTCGAGCTCGCACGGGACATCCGCACCCTCGACATGCAGGCGTCGCCCTACGACGTGTCGAGCCTGGGCGAGCGGGCAGTGGCGATCGAGACCCCGGCGGGCAAGGCCGAGTACGTCACCCGGCAGCGGGAGTTCGCCGAGCGCGCGAGCGTCCTGCGCAGCCGACTCGTCGCCGTGTGCCGCACGCTCGACCCCGGCCTGGACGAGGACGCATGAGCCTCCGCTACCCGGCGGCGCTCCGCACGGGTGACCTGATCGGCGTGACCGCGCCGTCGTCGGGCGTGCCGGCGGCGCTGCGAGCGCGCCTCGACGTCGCCGTCGGGCACCTCGAGTCGCGCGGGTTCCGCGTGCGGCTGGGTGGCTGCCTCGACGGCTCCGGACCCGTGAGCGCGCCCGCGGCCGAGCGCGCCGCCGAGCTCACGGACATGCTGACGGATCCCGAGGTGCGGGCCGTCGTGCCACCGTGGGGTGGCGAGCTCGCCGTCGACCTGCTCCCCCTGCTCGACTGGGAGCGGATCGCCGCCGCCGAGCCCACCTGGGTGGTCGGTTTCTCCGACATCGCGATGCTCCTGGTCGCCTTGACGACGCGCACGGGCGTCGCAACCCTCCACGGCCAGAACCTCATGGACACGCCGTACGCGGTGCCCGCCCCACTGCGCTCGTGGCTCGACGTCGTGACGGCACCCGCGGGCGCCGTCGTCGTGCAGGGCCCCTCGCGGCTCCACCGCGCACCCGGTTTCGACGACTGGGTGGCCGACCCGACGACGACGACGTACCGCCTCACCGAGCCCGGGACGTGGCGACGGGCCGACGGCGACGGCGCGTTCGCCGCGACCGGACGGCTGCTCGGCGGTTGCATCGAGACGGTGGCGAACCTCGCGGGCACACCCGAGGGCGACGTCGCGGGCTTCGTCGCGCACCACGCGCCCGAGGGCCTGCTGCTGCACCTCGAGGCCGCCGAGGCGCCCGCGTTCGAGATCGGCCGCCGGCTGCACGCGCTGCGCCGCGCGGGATGGTTCGAGCACGCGACGGCGGTGCTCGTGGGACGCACGAGCGCCCCCGGCTCGCCCGGCTACTCCCAGGACGACGCCGTGGCCGACGCGCTCGGCGACCTCGGCGTGCCGGTGCTGCTCGACGTCGACTGCGGACACGTCGCCCCGCACCTGGCGCTCGTGAACGGGAGCCTCGCGACCGTGCGGTGGGCGCCCGACGGCGCCGCGTCCCTCACCCAGGTGCTCGTCTGACGCGTCCGCACAGCGGCTCCTGCGAGGATGGGCGCGATGACCTCGACGCCCGCCACCCCCACGCAGACCACCGACGCACCGGCCGACCTCGCCTCGCGCGTCCCGGCGGACCCGAGCGACCCCGACGCCCTCTACGAGGCGTTCGTCGGCTGGGCCGCGGACCAGGGCCTCGAGCTCTACCCCGCCCAGGACGAGGCGCTGCTCGAGCTCGTCACCGGCGCGCACGTGATCCTGTCCACGCCCACGGGCTCGGGGAAGTCGCTGGTCGCGATGGCCGCGCACTTCGTCGCCCTCGCGCAGGGGCGGCGCACCTACTACACGGCACCCCTCAAGGCCCTCGTCAGCGAGAAGTTCTTCGACCTCGTGCGCGCCTTCGGCTCCCACAACGTCGGGATGATGACGGGCGACTCGAGCGTCAACCCGGGCGCATCGATCATCTGCTGCACCGCGGAGATCCTCGCCAACATCGCCTTGCGCACGGGCGACGGCAGCGCCGAACGCCCGGACCACCGCGACGACCCGGCCGTACCCGGCCAGGACGCCGTCGGGCAGGTGGTCATGGACGAGTTCCACTTCTACGCGGACCCGCAGCGGGGCTGGGCGTGGCAGGTGCCGCTGCTCGAGCTGCCGCGCACGCAGTTCTTGCTGATGTCCGCGACGCTGGGCGACGTGGGGTTCTTCGTCGAGGACCTGCAGCGCCGCACCGACCGTCCCGTCGCGGCCGTCACGAGCGCCGAGCGGCCCGTCCCGCTGACGTTCAGCTACGTGGTCGAGCCGTTGCACGAGGTGGTCGAGGAGCTCGTCGCGACCCGCCGCTCACCCGTGTACCTGGTGCACTTCACGCAGAAGGACGCCGTCGAGCGCGCGCAGGCGCTCATGTCGAGCACGCTCGCCTCACGCGAGCAGCGTGACGCGATCGCGGCCGAGCTGGGTGACGTGCGCTTCGGCACCGGGTTCGGCAAGACGCTCTCGCGGCTGCTGCGGCACGGCATCGGCGTGCACCACGCCGGGATGCTGCCGCGGTACCGGCGTGTGGTCGAGCGGCTCGCGCAGCGCGGCCTGCTCACGGTCGTGTGCGGCACCGACACCCTGGGCGTCGGCATCAACGTCCCCATCCGCACCGTGGTGCTCACCTCCCTGGTCAAGTACGACGGCGTGCGGATGCGTCACCTCACGGCGCGCGAGTTCCACCAGATCGCCGGCCGCGCGGGCCGCGCCGGGTTCGACACCCTTGGTGAGGTGCTCGTCATGGCACCGGACCACGTGATCGAGAACCGCAAGCTGCTCGCCAAGGCGGGTGACGACCCGAAGAAGCTCAAGAAGATCGTGCGCAAGAAGGCGCCCGAGGGCTCGGTGAACTGGACCGACAAGACGTTCGAGCGCCTACGCGACGCCCCACCCGAACCGCTGACCTCGAGCTTCGCGGTGACCCACGCGATGGTGCTCAACGTGCTCGCGCGCGGCGACCGCGGCGCCGACCCGGTCGAGGCGATGACGCGCCTGCTCACAGACAACCACGAGCCCGCCGCCGCGCGCGGGCGCCACGTGCGCCAGGCCGTGCGGATCTACCGGTCCCTGCGCACCGCGGGCGTCGTCGAGCGCGTTCCCCGCCCCGACGGCCACGGGCGCACGGTGCGCCTCACCATGGACCTGCCGGCCGACTTCGCGCTCAACCAGCCGCTGTCGCCGTTCGCGTACGCCGCCCTCGAGGTGCTCGACGCCGAGGATCCCGCCTACGCCCTCGACGTGGTCTCGGTGGTCGAGGCGACGCTCGACGACCCGCGCCAGGTGCTCTACGCGCAGGAGAAGAAGGCGCGCGGCGAGGCCGTGGGCGCGATGAAGGCCGAGGGGTACGACTACACCGAGCGCATGGAGGCCCTCGAGGACGTCACGTACCCGCGCCCCCTCGCCGAGCTGCTCGAGACGACCTTCGCGATCTACCGCCGGACGAACCCGTGGGTCGCCGACCACGAGCTCTCGCCCAAGTCCGTGGTGCGGGACATGGTGGAACGAGCGACGACGTTCACCGAGTACGTCTCGCTCTACGGCCTCGAGCGCACCGAGGGCGTGCTGCTGCGCTACCTCGCCGACGCGTACCGCGCGCTGCGCCAGACGGTGCCGCCCGAGCGTCGCGACGAGCAGCTCGAGGACCTGGTCGAGTGGCTCGGGGCGCTGGTGCGCGGCACGGACTCGAGCCTGCTCGACGAGTGGGAGCGCCTTCAGCACCCCGACGCCGTCGCGACCGCACCCGCGGAGGCCGGCGAGCCCGCACCGCCGTCGGTCACCGCCAACCCGCGTGCGCTGCGCGTGCTGGTGCGCAACGCCCTGTTCCGTCGGGTCGAGCTGGTCGCGCGCGAGCGCTGGGAGGCGCTCGGCGCCCTGGGTGACGTGGACGCCGACGGCGCCCCGTGGACGGCCGAGCGCTGGCGTGACGCGCTGGACCCGTACTTCGACCTGCACGACGACGTCGGGATCGGCCCGGCCGCGCGCGGCCCGGCGCTGCTGCGGATCACCGAGCACCCGGGCCGCTGGGAGGTGCGCCAGGTGCTCGACGACCCGGCGGGCGACCACGACTGGCGCATCGACGCCGACGTCGACCTCACGGCCACCGACGCCGCGGGCGAGGTCACCCTCCGCATCCTGACCGCAGGCCCCCTCTGACCCACTCCCCCGCGATCTGGGTTGGCGGGTCGCGGCCCTAGGGTGGCGGGGTGGCACGTCGGGATGGGGGTGGCGGCAGCGGCGGGACGCCTGCGCTGCGGGCGCTCGAGGCCGCCGGGATCCCGCACACCGTGCACGCGTACACGCACGACGCGTCGTCCGACCTCGGGTACGGGCTCGAGGCGGCGCACGCACTGGGGGTCGAGCCCGAGCGGGTCTTCAAGACCCTCATGACCACGGTCGACGGCGTGCTCACGGTCGCCGTCGTGCCCGTCACCACGACGCTGGACCTGAAGGCCCTCGCGCACGCCGTGGGCGGCAAGCGTGCGGCGATGGCCGACCGCGCGGTGGCCGAGCGGGCCACCGGGTACGTCGTCGGCGGGATCTCCCCGCTCGGCCAGCGCCAGCGGCACCCCACAGTCGTGGACGAGAGCGTCGAGCTGTTCGACGCGGTGCTCGTCTCGGCGGGACGTCGCGGTCTCGACGTCGAGCTCGCGCCCGCGGACCTCGTGCGTCTCACGGAGGCGGTCGTGGCCGACATCGCCCGCGGCTGATCGCACCTCGCACGGACGCACCTGCGTCGTCGGGCTGAGCTCGTGTCACATCCGGCGCGTCCGCGTCGTCAGGAGGGTGACAGCGCCCCTGCGCACCCGACGACGGAGGTTCCCGTGACCCGCATACCCTTCCCCACCCGCCTCGGCCCCGCCCGCCGTGCGGCCCTCGCCGCCTCACGCGCACTGTTCGGCAAGGACCTCGAGCCGAGCCGGCTCGCGGCTCACCACGGCGGCATCTTCTGGCGCACCCTCGCGCACGAGGGCGGCCTCATGACGATGCGGCACCGGCTGCCACGCCCTCTGCGCGACCTCGTGCTGCAGCGTGCGGCCGTGACCATCGGCTGCCCCTGGTGCATCGACTTCGGTGCGATGCTCGCCCTGCGCGAGGGCCTCACGCCCGAGCGCATCCTCGCGGTGCCGGACTACGCCTCCTCGGACCTGTTCACCGCGGTGGAGAAGCGCGCGATGGCCTACGCCGACGCGATGACCGCGACCCCGCCCACGGTCACCGACGCCCAGGTGGCCGAGCTGCGTGAGGACCTGGGCGACGCCGGGGTCGTCGAGCTCACGTTCCTGGTCGCGCTCGAGAACCACCGCTCGCGGATCAACCACGCCCTGGGGCTGACGAGCCAGGGCTTCACCGATGCCGCGGTGTGCGCACTGCCGTCGTCGCAGCCGCAGTCGCAGCGATGAGCGGTCAGCCTCCGCCGAGCCGCGCGAGCGCCTCGAGGTCGCCGAGCTTCTCGGGGTTGCGCAGCACGTCGATCCCGTGGACGAGCCCGTCGGCGCCCACGTGCGGCACGACGACGCTCACGTCGGGCGGCCCGGCCGGGTCCGGCCGCACCTGCACCACCAGCCCGATCTCGCCGTTGACGAGCACGGGCCGCCCGCTGAACGGCACGCCCGGGTAGTACCCGGCCAGGCCGAGGAGGAAGCGTGCGACCTTGTCGGTGCCGTGGATCGGGCGCAGCGCCGCCCGCGCCCGGCCGCCACCGTCGGAGATCAGCACGACGTCGGGCGCGAGGGTGCGGGTCAGCGCGTGCAGGTCCCCGCCCGCGGCCGCGCGGAAGAACGCCTCGACCACCTCGCTCTGCCCCGCTGGCGGCGGCGCGGTGGCCGGAGCCTCCGCGTGCACCGCGCGACGCGCGCGCGAGGCGTGCTGCCGCGCCGCCGCCGGGCTCGTCCCGAGCACCTCCGCGACCTCGCCGAACGGGACGTCGAACACGTCGTGCAGCACGAACGCGACGCGCTGCTCGGCGCTCAGCCGCTCGAGCACCACGAGCAGCGCGAGCCGCACCGACTCGTCGACCTCGACCAGCTCGGCCGGCCCGACGGCGTGCCCGGCGAGGTCGTGCACGAGCGGCTCGGGCAGCCACGGACCCACGTACTGCTCACGCCTGGCGCGGGCCGAGCGCAGCCGGTCCAGGCACAGGCGCGAGACCACGGTCGTGAGCCACGCACCGAGCTCGTCGACCTGCGCCTCGGTACGCGCGAGCCGCACCCACGCGTCCTGGACGACGTCCTCGGCCTCGGCCACCGAGCCGAGCATCCGGTAGGCCACCCCCACGAGCCTGCGCCGGTGCAGCTCGAACTGGTCGGCGAGCTCGGTCTGATCCATGCGCACGTCCTCTCGGGATCGGCGGCACACCGCCGCCACGGGGATGACGCGTCGCGCCGTCCAGGTGTGACGCTCAGCGCTCGCCGAAGCGGTGCGAGCTCGGCACGATCTCCTTGCCGAGCGGCATGAGGCTCACCGGGATCAGCTTGAGGTTCGCCCAGCCCATCGGGATCCCGATGATCGTGACGAACAGCGGGATCGCGGTGACGACGTGCCCGATCGCGAGCCAGATCCCGGCCACGACCAGCCAGATCACGTTGCCGATCGCGCTCATCACGCCCGCCGTCGGGCGCTCGACGACCTCGCGACCGAACGGCCAGAGCGCGTACCCCGCGAGGCGGAACGACGCGATGCCGAACGGGATGGTCACGATCAGCACGAAGCAGATGATCCCCGCGGCCGCGTAGCCGAGTGCGAGCCAGAACCCCGCGAAGACCAGCCAGATGATGTTCAGCAGGGTTCTCATGCCGCCACTGTGCCGTGCCTGCGCGCCCGCGTCACCTCGCACCACCCGGGCACGGGACCGTCGGTAGGGTCGTCCCGTGCCCTCCGACGACGACCGCGCGGCGCTCGTCGCGCAGCGCCTCGCCGCGGCGCGCTCCCGTCTGGACGACGCCGCCCGATCCGCCGGCCGGGACCCGGCCGACGTCCGGCTGCTGCTCGCGACCAAGACCATGTCGACCGCCGTCGTGCGCGCGGCGGTCGCGGCCGGCGCGACCCTCCTCGGCGAGAACCGCGTGCAGGAGGTGCTCGCCAAGGCCCCCGACCTGCCCGACGGCGTCGAGCTGCACCTGATCGGGCACCTGCAGTCGAACAAGGTCAACGCCGCGCTGCGCTGGGTCGCCTGCGTCGAGAGCGTGGACTCGCTCGACCTCGCGCACCGCCTGTCGGCCCGGTGCGAGGCCACCGACCGCGAGCTCGACGTGATGGTGCAGGTCAACGTCTCGGGTGAGGCGAGCAAGTTCGGCGTCGCGCCCGAGGACGCGCTCGCCCTCGCGACCGAGGTCGCCTCGCTCCCGCGGCTGCGGCTCACGGGCCTCATGACGATCGGGGCCCGCTCCCCCGACGACGGCGTGGTGCGGGCGGGGTTCGCGCGCCTGCGCGGGCTGCGTGACGACCTCGTGGAGTCGGGAGTCCCCGGCACGGGGGACGCCCGCGGGCTCTCGATGGGCATGACCGGCGACGCCGCCCTCGCGGTCGCGGAGGGCGCGACGATCGTGCGGCTCGGCACCGCAGTCTTCGGGGAACGCCCGCCGCGCTGAGGCGCGAGCCGCCCGCGAGGCGGACCGCCTCTCGACAAGAACATCCGCGCTCCGGGATGCTGGACCGCGCGAGAAGCCGGAGCCTCCCCTGCTCCGGCGGCCCCCACGACGGAGTGAGAGCCCCATGAGCAGCGTCCCCGCCCACGCACCGAGTCTTGCCGCACGCGCCCTGGTCGCCCTGGCCTGGATCGTCGGGGCGATCGGCATCGTCGTCGCCGGTATCGGCCTGGGCCGCATGACCGCCGGCGGCGCCGTGGTCGACTCGCTCGGCACCGTCGCGATCGGCGTCATGCTGATCGTCCTCGCGGCGTTCACGTCCCACCGCGCCCGGCGCCTGTGACGACCGTGCGCGTCCGACGCCGCTGAGCGGCTGGCGGCCCGAGCCGTCCGCGCGCGATCGACGGATCAGGGGACGCGCGAGGTCCACTCGTGGGTCGAGAACTTGCTGCGCGCGAGTTCCTCGGCACGGGCACGCTCGTCGGGCGTCACCGCGCCGTCGACCGTCGCGTAGCGGGAGCGGAAGTGGTCCTTGAACGCCTCGATGACGTCGGCGCGGGCCATGCCCGTCTGCGAGCGCAGCGGGTCGACCCGCTTGTTGGCGCTCTTGGTGCCCTTGTCGGACATCTTCTCGCGGCCGATGCGCAGCACCTCGAGCATCTTCGACGCGTCGATGTCGTAGGCCATGGTCACGTGGTGCAGCACGGCGCCGTTGGCCATGCGCTTCTGGGCGGCACCGGCGATCTTGCCCGCGGGCGACGCGATGTCGTTGAGCGGGACGTACGTGGCGTCGATGCCGAGCTGTCCGAGCGCACCGAGCACCCAGTCGTCGAGGAACGCGTACGAGCGCTCGAAGCTCAGGCCCTCGACGAGGGAGGCCGGCACGGTGAGCGAGTAGGTGATCGTGTTGCCGGGCTCGATGAACATCGCCCCGCCGCCCGAGATGCGGCGCACCACGGTGATCCCGTGCCGCTCGGCGCCCTCGGGGTCGACCTCGTTGCGCAGCGACTGGAACGAGCCGATCACGACGGCGGGTGCGCCCCACTCCCAGATGCGCAGCGTCGGCCGGCGGCGTCCTTCGCCCACCTCCTCGGCGAGCACCTGGTCGAGCGCCATGTGCATCGCGGGCGACTCGGGGCCCTCGTGCACCACCTCGAACTCGTGGTCCTCCCAGCGGGTCGCGTGGCCGAGCGCGCGGCGCACGGCGATCGCGACGGCCTCGGGGCTGAAGCCGACCATCGTCACGTCGTCGCCCAGCACGCTCTCGACGATCGCGGTGAGCTGGTCGACCTTGGCCGTCTCCGGCATGCCGAGCAGCGCGGCGTCGATGCTCTCGAGCGCGGTGTCCGGCTCGAGGAAGAAGTCGCCGCTCACGACGACGTGCGACAGGCGACCGTCGGTCACCTCGACGTCGACCGCCACGAGCTTGCCGCCGGGGACCTTGTACTCACCGCGCATGTCACCACCCTATGTCCGCTGCCGCGCGCCTCTCGCACGACCAGGCTAGGATAGTTGAAACGTGAATCACCCGGGAGGGACAGCACCGTGGACGACACGACGCAGGGCACGACGACCGAGCGCGAGCAGGACCACCCCGAGCACGCGACCCAGGGCACCTACTCGGTCAAGGGCAAGGAGTTCACGCGCGACACCCGGTACATCCCGACGCGGATCACCTTGGGCGGCGAGGACGGCTTCCCCGTCGAGGCCGGCCGCTACCGCCTGGTCGCCGCGCGCGCGTGCCCGTGGGCGAACCGCACGCTGATCGTGCGACGCCTGCTCGGCCTCGAGGACGCGATCTCGGTGGGCATGCCGGGGCCGACCCACGACGAGCGCTCGTGGACCTTCGACCTCGACCCCGACGGCCGCGACCCCGTGCTCGGCATCGAGCGGCTGCGCGACGCCTACCTGGCACGCGATCCCGAGTACTCGCGCGGCATCACCGTGCCCGCGATCGTCGACGTCCCCTCGGGCCAGGTCGTCACCAACGACTACGCGCAGATCACCCTCGACATGTCGACGCAGTGGACCGCCCACCACCGCGAGGGCGCACCCGAGCTGTACCCACCGCACCTGCGCGCCCAGATCGACGAGGTCAACGAGCGTGTCTTCAGCGAGGTGAACAACGGCGTCTACCGCTGCGGCTTCGCGGGCTCGCAGGAGGCCTACGACGCCGCCTACGCCCGTCTGTTCGCCTCGCTCGACTGGCTCGAGGAGCGCCTGAGCACCCAGCGCTACCTGGTGGGCGACACGATCACCGAGGCGGACGTGCGCCTGTTCACCACACTCGCGCGCTTCGACGCCGTCTACCACGGGCACTTCAAGTGCAACCGGAACAAGCTCAGCGAGATGCCCGCGCTGTGGGGCTACGCGCGCGACCTGTTCCAGACGCCCGGGTTCGGCGACACGATCGACTTCGCCCAGATCAAGGAGCACTACTACGTGGTGCACACCGACCTGAACCCGCACCAGATCGTGCCCCAGGGCCCGGACCTCTCCGGCTGGACGACGCCCCACGGACGCGAGGAGCTCGGCGGGCGTCCCTTCGGCGACGGCACCCCGCCCGGCCCGCCGCCCGCGGCCGAGCGCGTCGACCCCGCGCACACGCCCCTGGGCTGACCCTCCTCCCCGTGCAAGGTCACCACGGCTGCGCACACAGACGTGGTGACGGGCCCACCGGTCCGCACGGAGGAGGGAGCACCATGCGCACACCCGGACGCACGACCCGCCGGCACACCTGGCCGGTCGCCGCCCTCGGCGCGCTCGCGCTGACGCTGACCGCCTGCGCGAGCCTCGGTGGCGACGACGGCGCGACGCCTGCCGGTGGTTCCGGTGACGTCCCCGCCGACGAGGAGACCGCCCGGCCGCCGCAGCTCGGCGAGCCCGCGCTCGAGATCGCGCACGTGGGCGGCTTCGTGCCCGTGGGATGGGACTTCTTGACGGTCGCCGAGCTCACGCTCTACCCGGACGGGACCGCCGTCACGCACGGTCCCACCACGCTCGAGTACCCGGGGCGCATGCTCCCCAACCTCGTGACCCACGACGTGCCCGACGACGTCGTGACCGCCCTCCTCGCGCAGGCCGAGGAGGCCGGCCTGCTCTCCGAGGTCGAGTACGGCACCCCGCCGGTCGCCGACGCGGGCGCGACACAGCTCACGATCCGCCGCGACGGCGACACGTGGGTGCACCGGGCCGAGGCACTGGGCATCGGCGGGGGCCCGGGCGAGGACGGCGACGGCATCGCCGTCGAGGGGCTCAGCGAGGAGGAACGCATGGCGCGCACGACGCTCTCCGCGTTCCTGGAGGACGTGCGCGCCTCGGTCGCGGACGCCGAGGAGACCGGTCCGTGGGTGCCGGACGCGTTCGCGGTGATGACCCGCCCGGTCGACCCCGCGGCCGAGACCGCCGACCCCGCCCCGACCGTGCACACGTGGCCGCTCGCGCAGGCACCGGAGGAGTGCACCGTCGTCGACGGGGAGGACGCGACCGCGCTCGCCGAGATGCTCACCGACGCCCGCGCCAACGACAGGGTCGAGCACGACGGCGAGGTCCTCGAGCTGTGGGTGCGCGTGCTGCTCCCCGGCGACGAGGGCTGCGCGTCGACGCGCTGAGCCCGGCGTCAGGACCGGTTCGGCACCCCCGCGCGCAGCAGGCCGAAGGCGATCGAGTCGACGAGGGCCTCCCACGAGGCCTCGACCACGTTGGGCCCCACGCCGACGGTGCTCCAGACGGCCTCGGAGCCGGTGTCCATGGTCTCGACCAGCACGCGTGTCACGGCGTCCGTACCGTGCTGGGTGTCCATGATCCGCACCTTGAAGTCGATCAGCTCGAACCGCTCGATCTCCGGGTAGCAGGGGGCGACGGCCTTGCGCAGCGCGTGGTCGAGCGCGTTGACCGGCCCGTTGCCCTCCCCCACCGCGATCACGCGCTCGCCGCCCACGTGCATCTTCACCGTTGCCTCGGCATCGGCCTCGGTCGGGTCGCCGGGCACGGTCTCGACGAGCACCCGCCAGCTCTCCGTGCGGAAGAAACGTGGACGCGCGCCGTCGAGCTCCTCACGCAGCAGCAGCTCGAACGAGGCGTCCGCCGCGTCGTAGGTGTACCCCTGGGCCTCGGCGTCCTTGACCCGCTGGGTCACGGCCGTGAGGACGTCGTCACGACCGGCGAGGTCGAAGCCCAGCTCTCGGCCCTTGAGCTCGATCGACGCGCGCCCGGCCATGTCCGAGACGAGCATGCGCATGTCGTTGCCCACGGCCGTCGGGTCGGCGTGCTGGTAGAGGTCCGGGTCCACCTTGATCGCGCTCGCGTGCAGGCCGGCCTTGTGCGCGAACGCGCTCGCCCCCACGTACGGCTGCCGCGCGAACGGCGCGATGTTCGTGATCTCGGCGATCGCGTGCGCGATGCGCGTCATGTCGCGCAGCCCGTCACCCGCGAGCAGCGTGCGCCCCTCCTTCAGCTCGAGGTTCGCGACGACCGTGAGCAGGTCCGCGTTCCCCGTGCGCTCGCCGTAGCCGTTCACGGTGCCCTGGACGTGTGCAGCGCCCGCGCCTACCGCCGCGAGGGTGTTCGCGACCGCGCAGCCCGAGTCGTTGTGCGCGTGCATGCCCAGGCGCCCGTCGGTCTCGCGGCGCACGGCGCTCACGATCTCGTGGACACGGTCCGGCAACATGCCGCCGTTGGTGTCGCACAGGCACGCGGTCTCGGCCCCGGCCTCGAACGCGGCGAGCACGGCGCGCAGCGCGTAGTCGCGGTCGAACACGTAGCCGTCGAAGAAGTGCTCGGCGTCGAGCACCACACGCCGGCCCTCGCGGACCAGCAGCGCGACGGTGTCCGCGATCATCGAGAGGTTCTCCTCGGGCGTGGTGCGCAGCGCACGCTCGACGTGCCGCACGTCGGACTTCGCGACGAGCGTCACCACCGGGGCCTCGGAGTCGAGCAGCGCGCGCACCTGGGCGTCCTGGGACGCCGTCGTGCCTGCCTTGCGGGTCGATCCGAACGCCGCGAGCTCGGCGTTGCGCAGGTCGAGCTCCTTGGCGGCGCGCCTGAAGAACTCGGTGTCCTTGGGGATCGCACCCGGCCAGCCGCCCTCGATGTAGCCCACCCCGAGCTCGTCGAGCAGCGGCGCGATGGCGAGCTTGTCCGCCACGGAGAGGTTCATCCCCTCCTGCTGCGCACCGTCGCGCAGGGTCGTGTCGTAGACGTCGAAGGTCGTGGTCTGCACGCGTGGCTCTCTTCGTCCGCCGCCGGCGCCGGGCCGGCGGGTCGGGTGCTGCGTCACTGCCAGGAAAGCATGCGTCGTCCACGAGCTCTGCGGGGAGGGTCCCGACGGGGTGTGCCGGGCGCGGACGACGACGCCGGTACCGGGCGGGGGTGGTGCCCGGACCAACAAAAAGACCCCCCGGGATGCGGGAGGTCTGCGCGTTCGGCGGAGTGTGCCGAACGCGCTACTCGATAATGAGGGTGAACTGGGTCACGCGGGCATCATGCCATACCTACGCCACCGCAGGAAGACGCCGCCCGCTCGTGTCACGCGGTCCGGTGGGCAACGGCGAAGACACGACGGAACGGCAGGACGGTGCCGTGCGCACGCTCGGGGTAGGCGGCGCGCAGGGCCGCACCGTACTCGGACTCGAAGCGTGCACGGAGGTCGGGAGGTAGCGCCGCGAGTACGGGCCGTGCGCCCGTGCCCCGTACCCAGCGCAGAACGGGGTCGGGACCCTGGAGCACGTGCAGGTAGGTGGACTCCCACGCGTCGACCGCCCACCCGGGGCGCGCGAGAGTCTCCAGGTAGGTCGCGGCGTCGTGCGCCGCGGGGTGCACCACCTCACGCAGGTGCGGCGCGTAGTCCGGCCGACTCGCGAGATCGCGCAGGAGCACGTGGCTGGGAGCCTCGAAGTTCCCCGGGACCCCCAGGGCGAACGCTCCCCCCGGCCCGACGGCGTCCTGGAGGGCCGGCAGCAGGTCGAGGTGGCCGGGCACCCACTGGAGCGCCGCGTTGGTCACGACCACGTCGACGGGCTCGCCGGGCTGCCATGCGCGCAGGTCGGCGCGCTCGTAGCGGGTCCGCGGATCGTCGTCGTCCGCGCGGGCACGCGTGATCATCTCGTCCGAGGCGTCCACACCGACCACCGTCGCACCCGGCCAGCGGGCCCGGAGCACGTGACTCAGGTGCCCGGGCCCGCAGCCCAGGTCGACGACCGCGCGCACGTCGTCGACGCGGATGCGCGCGACGAGCTCACCGAAAGGTCGGCTGCGCTCGTCGGCATAGGCAAGGTAGGTCTGCGGGTCCCACATACGACGAAGCCTCCAGATATCTCGACATCAAGGTATCCCTGCGACCGGAGGTCCGCACGGGATGAACGGGTGCGCTGCTACAACCATTCGGGAGCGGCGACCGTCGGGGAGGTGAGGGCCGGGGCGGAGCTGCCCGACGACCACGGAGAGGAAGCGATGCGAAGCCGAGACCGCGACGCCGCACTGGCTGAGCTGGTGCGGACACGGGGCGAGCCGCTGACGCGGTATGCCTACCTGTTCACCGGCGACGTCGCCGCGGCGCAGGACCTGGTCCAGGACGCGCTGGTCAAGGTGGTGCTGCGCACCCGCTCGGGGTTCGAGGCCACCGCACTCGAGGCCTACGTCCGACGCACCATCGCCAACCTCTACGTCGACGGGTACCGCCGCGGGCGCACGTTCCGCCGCGTCCAGCACCTCGTCGCGACACCCGAGCACACCGACGCCCACGACGCCGCCGTGACGGACAACGCCGCCCTGACCGAGGCTCTGGGCGCACTGTCCCCCCAGGAACGCGCCGTCGTCGTGCTGCGGTTCTTCGAGGACATGACCCAGCCCCAGGTCGCCGACGCGATGGGACTCGCGACCGGAACGGTCAAGCGCTACCTCAGCAACGCCCTCACCAAGCTCGAGCGCCACCTCGGCCCGATCGAGCCACCCGCGGACGACGACGACGCGACCGTCCCCCCCCACCCCACCCAGCGCGCAGGAAGGAGCTGACATGGGTTACGACCTCGGCGCAGGCCTGCGCCGCCTCAGCGACTCCGCCGACCTCCCCACCGCCCCCGTCGAGCCCGACGACGTCGTGCGCTCGGTGCGCCGACGCCGCGCGGTGCGCACCGGACTGACCGCCGGGCTCGGCACCGCAGCCGTCCTCGCCCTGGCCGTCGCCGTCCAGGCCGCACCATGGGCCACGCAGGACCCACCCCCAGCGGCGCCCACGCCCACCCATGAGCGGACGATCGAGCCGGCGCCGGAGGAGAGCGAGAGCCCCGAACCCGAGGAGGAGACCGAGTCTCCGCCGACGGTCGAGGACGAGCCCGAGCCCCCTCCCCCGCCACCCGCACTCGGGCTCACGGTCGACGGTCACCTCGTCGAGCTCGACCCCGGCACCGGTGAGGTCCTGCGGACGGTACGCGAGGCTGCGGCGCGGACATCCGGTGCCGATGCCTGGAGCACATGGGACCTCGCCGTCGACCGGGAGCGTGGCGTGGCGTACGTCGCCGACGGCCAGTGGGAGGACGCGCGCATCCAGCGGGTGGACCTCGCCACCGGCGCAGCTGAGACCCTGGTGACATCGGGCTGGAGTCCGGCCGTCAGCCCCGACGGCGTGACCCTGGCGTACATCGGGCCACCACCCGGTGGCGACGGACAGCTCTACGGGCTCAACCTCCTGGATCTCGCCACCGGTGAGGTCAGGCACGTGCCCGACGACACGTGCACGGCCTGCGAGCGTGTCTTCGGCAGCCCCGCCTGGTCGAGCGACGGCACCGAGGTGCACGTCGTCGCGGGTTGGTTCGACAGCCCCTACGCGACCGAGGTGTTGACGATCGACGTCGTTCCCGGCGCCGAGAGCGCGTCCGTCGAGGCGGGAGCCGTGCTCGGTCCCACGACGGACACGGAGGAGTGGGGCGTGGCATGGAACCGCGTCGCCTCTCTCGGCGACGGACGGCTGCTGGTCGCCGGGCAGCAGGGCGCATGGGACGACGTCGTCAGCCCGGGAGAGGCGGGCTACTACGACGCCGACCCGGAACCGCTCCTCGCCGTCGTCGACGAGGTGTCGGGTGAGGTGCTGCACGAGGTCGTCCCGTCGGCCCCCTACCCCCGGTCCCTCAGCGGTGACCCGTCGGGGCCGGTCGGCTTGTACGTCGACGCTCAGCTCGACGACGACGACCCCGGTGCCTGGACGTTCGCCCTGACGCGTTGGGACGTGGGGTCGGGACCCAGGGTGCTGTCGACAGGGATCGTCGCTGTCGACTGGTGAGAGCCGCGGCCGAAGGACCCCGCCGAGCGTCCGCGCGGGCACGCGTGATCATCTCGTCCGAGTCGTCCGCACCGACCACGGTCGCACCGGGCCAGCGGGCCCGGAGCACGTGACCCGGGTGCCCGGGTCCGCAGCCCAGGTCGATGTCTGCGGACTCGGAGGTCCGCACAAGTGGACGGGTGCGCTGCTACAACCATTCGGGAGCGGCGACCGTCGGGGAGGTGAGGGCCGGGGCGGAGCTGCCCGACGACCACGGAGAGGAAGCGATGCGAAGCCGAGACCGCGACGCCGCACTGGCTGAGCTGGTGCGGACACGGGGCGAGCCGCTGACGCGGTATGCCTACCTGTTCACCGGCGACGTCGCCGCGGCGCAGGACCTGGTCCAGGACGCGCTGGTCAAGGTGGTGCTGCGCACCCGCTCGGGGTTCGAGGCCACCGCACTCGAGGCCTACGTCCGACGCACCATCGCCAACCTCTACGTCGACGGGTACCGCCGCGGGCGCACGTTCCGCCGCGTCCAGCACCTCGTCGCGACACCCGAGCACACCGACGCCCACGACGCCGCCGTGACGGACAACGCCGCCCTGACCGAGGCTCTGGGCGCACTGTCCCCCCAGGAACGCGCCGTCGTCGTGCTGCGGTTCTTCGAGGACATGACCCAGCCCCAGGTCGCCGACGCGATGGGACTCGCGACCGGAACGGTCAAGCGCTACCTCAGCAACGCCCTCACCAAGCTCGAGCGCCACCTCGGCCCGATCGAGCCACCCGCGGACGACGACGACGCGACCGTCCACCCCCCCCCCCCCCAGCGCGCAGGAAGGAGCTGACATGGGTTACGACCTCGGCGCAGGCCTGCGCCGCCTCAGCGACTCCGCCGACCTCCCCACCGCCCCCGTCGAGCCCGACGACGTCGTGCGCTCGGTGCGCCGACGCCGCGCGGTGCGCACCGGACTGACCGCCGGGCTCGGCACCGCAGCCGTCCTCGCCCTGGCCGTCGCCGTCCAGGCCGCACCATGGGCCACGCAGGACCCACCCCCAGCGGCGCCCACCACGGATCCGGCCCCGGAGCCCACCTCCGAACCCAGGACGGACGACGACCCCGCCCCGGACACAGAGGAGCCCACGCAGGACGTTCCGGACACGGATGAGGAGGAGCCCCCGATCCCGGCGGGGCCTGCGTCGCTGGTCGCGGTCACGACCGCCGGCGAGCTCGTGATGATCGATCCCGTCACCGGCGACCGCGTCGAGGTCGTCACCGATGGGATCGCCATCGACGGCGACCCGCTCAAGACGCACGTGACCGTGTCCGCCGACCGGACGGTCGCGTACGTCGGCCACTACGGGGACGGCTTCGGGATCCTGCGGGTGTCCCTCCCCGACGGCGACGCGGAGCCCGTCTTCGAGGGCTTGCGCGGGTACGGGCCGGCCCTCAGCCCGGACGGCCGCACCCTCGCGTTCGCGGGTGCCGACCCCGACGCACCACAAGGGGCGGAGTCGTTCGGCCTCAACATCGTCGACCTCGCGACGGAGGAGGTACGGCACGTCACGTGGGACGAGTACAACGTGGCCCGGGCAATCGGACAGCCGAGCTGGTCGAGCGACGGGACGAGCCTCTACCTGCCCGTGGGGTGGGGCGAAGGGCTCGACGTCGTGCGCATCGACCCCGAGACGACGACGACTCTCGAAGGTCTCGCCTCCCACCGGCTCGGCACCACGGAGGAGCAGAGCGCGAACGCCCCGCAGGCGCTCGCGGACGGCAGGCTCCTGCTCGCGGCCCACGGGTGGGGGTTCGATCCGGGACCTGACACCTACCGTGTGCTGACCGTCGGGCCGGACGGCCGCGCGGACGGTGAGATCGCCGAGCTCGCGGGCATGGCGGTCATCGACGCAGCCGGGACCGCGGACGGCACGCGCGTGGCCGTCCTCGCGCGACCAGCCCGGAGCGACGCGGATCCCGATCTCTTCGTGTGGGACGGGGCGTCGGTGGTCCACCTCGGCCAGCAGGGTCTGGTCGCCGTCGGGTGGTGAGGGGTGCTCGCGCGGCCACCTCGCCAGCGCGAGCACTCCTCGTCCCACTCAGAGCAGGCGGTGCATCCAGCCGTGGGTGTCGCTCACGCGGCCGTACTGGATGTCGGTGAGCTGGCCGCGGACGGCGGCCGTGACCGGGCCCGTGCCGCCGTCGGCGACCGTCAGGTCGAAGTCGTCGCTCGCGAGCCGGCCGATCGGGGTGACCACGGCGGCGGTGCCGCACGCGAACACCTCGGCGACCGAACCGTCCTCGAGGCCCGCGCGCAGGTCGGCGAGCCGGATCGGCGCCTCCTGCACGTCGTGACCCGCCTCGGCGAGGAGCGTGAGCACCGACGAGCGCGTGACGCCCTCGAGGATCGACCCGTTGAGCGGGGGCGTCCGCACCGAGCCGTCAGCACCGACGACGAACACGTTCATCCCGCCGAGCTCCTCGAGCTCGCTGTGGGTCGCGGCATCGAGGAAGCACACCTGCTCGCAGCCGCGCGCGTACGCCTCCTGCTGCGGGAGCAGGCTCGCGGCGTAGTTGCCGCCACACTTGGCCGCGCCCGTCCCGCCCGGGCCCGCGCGGTGGTAGTCCCGCACCACCCAGATCGACACCGGCTTGACGCCGCTCGCGAAGTACGGGCCCACCGGGGAGGCGATCGCGACGTACTCGACCTCACGCGCCGGACGCACGCCGAGGAACGTCTCCGACGCGTACATGAACGGGCGCAGGTACAGGCTCGTCTCCTCGCCCGACGGCACCCAGGCCGCGTCGGTGCGCACAAGGGCCTCGATCGAGCCGAGGAAGTCCTCGACCGCGAGCTCGGGCAGCGCGAGCCTGCGGGCCGAGGCCGCGAAGCGGGTCGCGTTCGCCCACGGCCGGAAGGTCCACACCGAGCCGTCGGCGTGCCCGTACGCCTTGAGGCCCTCGAAGACCTCCTGGCCGTAGTGCAGCACCGCGGCGGCGGGGTCGAGCGCGAGCGGCCCGTAGGGCTCGACGCGGCGGTCGTGCCACCCGTGCTCGGCCGACCACGTGACGCGCGCCATGTGGTCGGTGAAGACCGTGCCGAAGGTCGGCGTCGCGAGCAGCTCGGCGCGCTCGGCGTCCGGGCACGGGCTCGACGTGGGGCGGATCTCGAAGGCCGCCGTCGCCGGAGCGGGGTCCACGGTGGTGCTCATGGGGTTCCTTTCGCCGAGCCGGTCGACGACCGTGCTCGGGGTCGACGGTACCGGGGGCCGTGCCGTCCGCGACACGCCCCGACCGCAGGACGGTCAGCCCGTGATGCGGGCGACCAGGCCCGAGCCCACCTCGGCCGTGCTGCGGCGGGTGTCGCCGCGCTCGGTCAGGTCTGCCGCGACCGCGTGCTCGACGCGGGCGGCGGCGTCGGCGTGGCCCAGGTGGGCCAGCAGCATGCTCACGCTGAGCACCGTCGCCGTCGGGTCGGCCTTGCCCTGCCCCGCGATGTCCGGCGCCGAGCCGTGGACGGGCTCGAACATCGACGGGCTGGTGCGGTCGGGGTTGATGTTCCCGGACGCCGCGAGACCGATGCCGCCCGTGATCGCGGCGGCCTGGTCGGTGAGGATGTCCCCGAAGAGGTTGTCCGTGACGATCACGTCGAACCGCGAGGGGTTGGTGGTCATGAAGATGGTCGCCGCGTCCACGTGGAGGTAGTCGGTGGTGACCTCGGGGAACTCGGCGTTGACGGCCTCGACGGTACGCCGCCACAGGTGACCGGCGTGCACGAGGACGTTGTGCTTGTGCACCAGGGTGAGGTGCTTGCGCGAGCGGGCCTGGGCCCGGGCGAAGGCGTCGCGCACGACGCGCTCGACGCCGTATGCGGTGTTGACGCTGACCTCGTTCGCGACCTCGTGCGGCGTGCCGACGCGGATCGCGCCGCCGTTGCCCACGTACGGGCCCTCGGTGCCCTCGCGGACGACGACGAAGTCCACGTCGCCCGGCTCGGCGAGCGGCGAGCGCACGCCCGGGAAGAGCCGTGCGGGGCGCAGGTTCACGTAGTGGTCGAGCTCGAACCGCAGGCGCAGGAGGAGGCCGCGCTCGAGCACTCCCGACGGGACCGACGGGTCACCGATCGCACCGAGCAGGATCGCGTCGTGCTCGCGGACGGTCGCCAGGTCGGCGTCCGTGAGGGTCTCCCCCGTCGCGTGCCAGCGGCGCGCGCCCAGGTCGAGCTCGGTCGTGGCCACCGTGACGCCCGAGCCCGCGAGCGCGGCGTCGAGTGCACGCAGGCCCTGCTCGACGACCTCCGTCCCGATCCCGTCCCCGGCGACGACTGCGAGCTTCACGGTGTTCGACATGCCTCGGATCCTAGTCCGCGTCCCACACCTCGGGACGCAGTTCTCGAATGTCGGATGGTTCGCGGGCCGGGACGACGGAGGGACCCGCACCGGCGTGGCGCAGGTCCCTCCGTGGTCACGGACGGGCCAGGGTCAGCGTGCGGCCGAGCCCTCGGTGTAGTCGTCGTCACGGTTCTCGATCCACGAGAACATCTTGCGCAGCTCACGACCGGTGGCCTCGATCGGGTGCTGAGCACCCTTCTCGCGCAGCTCCTTGAACTCGGGGGCACCCGCGTCCTGGTCGCCGATGAAGCGCTCGGCGAAGGCACCGCTGCGGATGTCCGCGAGCACGTCCTTCATGTTCTCCTTGACCTGCGGCGAGATGACCCGCGGGCCCGAGACGTAGTCGCCGTACTCGGCGGTGTCCGAGACGCTCCAGCGCTGCTTGGCGATGCCGCCCTCGACCATGAGGTCGACGATGAGCTTGAGCTCGTGCAGCACCTCGAAGTACGCGACCTCGGGCTGGTAGCCAGCCTCGGTCAGCACCTCGAACCCGTACTGGACCAGCTGCGACGCACCGCCGCACAGCACGGCCTGCTCGCCGAAGAGGTCGGTCTCGGTCTCCTCGGTGAAGGTGGTCTTGATGCCACCCGCGCGCAGGCCGCCGATGGCCTTGGCGTAGGACTTCGCGAGGTCCCAGGCCCGGCCCGACGCGTCCTGCTCGACCGCGACGATGACGGGCACGCCACGGCCCGCCTCGTACTCGCGGCGCACCAGGTGGCCCGGGCCCTTGGGCGCGACCATGACGACGTCGTGCCCGGCCTCGGGGGTGATGTAGCCGAAGCGGATGTTGAAGCCGTGCCCGAAGACGAGGGCGGCACCCTCGCGCAGGTTCGGAGCGATCTCGTCGCGGTAGATGTGCCGCTGCACCTGGTCCGGCGCGAGGATCACGACGACGTCGGCCTCCTGGACGGCCTCGGCGACCGAGGTCACCCGCAGGCCCTGCTCCTCCGCCTTGGCGCGCGAGGCCGAGCCCTCACGCAGGCCGACGCGCACGTCGACGCCAGAGTCGCGCAGGTTCAGCGCGTGCGCGTGCCCCTGGCTGCCGTAGCCGATGACGGCGACCTTCCGGCCGGCGATGAGGGACAGGTCGGCGTCGTCGTCGTAGAACATCTCAGCCACGGGGCTTCTCCTTGGTTCGTTCGTGTACGGGTCAGTCTGACGGGTCTCAGGCGGAACGGCTCACGCGTTCCAGGGCACGGTCGGTGATCGAGCGCGAGCCGCGACCGATCGCGACGGTGCCGGACTGCACGATCTCGCGGATGCCGAACGGCTCGAGGGCGTTGAGAAGTGCGTCGAGCTTGCCCGGGCTGCCGGTGGCCTCGATCGTGACGGCGTCCGGGACGACGTCGACGACGTGGGCACGGAACAGCTCGACGACCTCGAGGACGTGCGAGCGCACGGCCAGCTCGGCCCGCACCTTGACCAGCAGCAGCTCGCGCTGCACCGAGGCCTCGGGCTCGAGCTCGACGATCTTGATGACGTTGACCAGCTTGTTGAGCTGCTTGGTCACGTGCTCGAGCGGGTTCTCCTCGACGTCGACGACCACCGTGATGCGCGAGATCTCGTCGTGCTCGGTGGGCCCCACCGCGAGCGAGTGGATGTTGAACGCACGCCGTGCGAACAGGCCCGCGACGCGCGTGAGGACGCCGGGCTTGTTCTCGACGAGCACCGAGAGCGTGTGCCTGCTCATGCTGCACCTTCTTCTGTGTGGACGGCCGAGGCCTGCGGCGTGAGCGCCGCGTCGAGGAGTGCGGTGACGTGGAGGGACGTGGTGTCGAGCAGCGGCAGCGGGGCCGCGGCGGGGTCGTTCGCGTCGAGGAGCATCGCCAGCTCGGTGCAGCCGAGCACCGCGGCGCCGGCGCCGGCCTCGGCGAGCCGCCCGACGACGTCGCGCAGCGCCTCGCGCGAGGAGTCGCGCGCCTGCCCGTGCACGAGCTCGGCGTAGATGATGCGGTGCACCTCGGCCTGGTCGGCCTCGCCCGGCACGATCGTCGTCACCCCGTGCGCCTCGAGCCGCTCGGGGTAGAGCGTGGGGTGCGCCATCGTGTAGCGCGTGCCGAGCAGCCCGACGGCGGTCACGCCGAGCGCGCGCGCCGCGCGGCCGACGACGTCGACCACGTGGACGACCTCGAGCCCTGAGCCGCGCACGACGTCGTCGTGCACCAGGTGCATCGTGTTCGCGAGGATGCCGAGCACCTGTGCCCCGGCACCCGCGAGAACGGCGGCCTCGGCGGCGTAGCGGCGGCCGAGCTCGTCCCAGTCCCCCGCCTCCTGGAGCCGCACCACGTCGGCGAAGTCGACCGAGCGCAGCAGCAGGTCGGCCGAGTGGTGACCGCCGAGCCGCGCACGCACGCCCTCGTTGAGCCCGCTGTAGTAGTGAGCGGTGGACTCCCACGACGTGCCGCCCAGCAGACCCAGGCGTCGCATCGCGGGCATCACTCCTCCCGCTCCCAGGCCGGGCTGATGCCGCGCGCGTACTGGATCTCGTCGTTGCTCACACCGGCCGCGACCATGGGCCACACCATCGCGTCCCGCGAGACCGTGAAGTCCACGACCACGGGCTGGTCGTCGATCTCCATGGCGCGCTTGATGGTCGCGTCGACGTCGGCCGCGGACTCGCACCGCAGGCCGACGCAGCCGTACGCGTCGGCGAGCTTGACGAAGTCCGGGATGCGTCGCGTGCCGTGGCCCGTGTGGAGGTCGGTGTTCGAGTAGCGCGACTCGTAGAACAGCGTCTGCCACTGGCGCACCATGCCGAGCGAGGAGTTGTTGACCACCGCGACCTTGATGGGGATCTCGTTGATCGCACAGGTCGCGAGCTCCTGGTTGGTCATCTGGAAGCAGCCGTCGCCGTCGATCGCCCACACCGTGCGGCCGGGGTCACCCACCTTGGCGCCCATCGCGGCCGGCACCGAGTAGCCCATGGTGCCCAGGCCCCCCGAGTTGAGCCACGCGTTGGGCCGCTCGTAGCGGATGAACTGCGCGGCCCACATCTGGTGCTGGCCCACGCCCGCGACGTACACGGCCTCCGGTCCGGCGAGCTCGCCGAGGCGCTGGATGACGTGCTGCGGCGCGAGGTGGCCGTCCTCCGGGTCGGTGTAGCCGAGCGGGAACGTCTCGCGCCAGTCGTCGATCTGACGCCACCAGCCCTCGAGGTCGGGCCTGCCGTGCTGGGCGTGCTCACGCTCGAGCTCGGGCAGCAGGTCGGAGATGACCTCACGGAGGTCACCCACGATCGGCACGTCGGCCCGCCTGTTCTTGCCGATCTCGGCCGGGTCGATGTCCGCGTGCACCACGGTCGCGTGCGGCGCGAACGAGCTCAGCTTGCCCGTCACGCGGTCGTCGAAACGGGCACCGAGCGCCACGATGAGGTCGGCCTTCTGCAGGGCCGCGACCGCGGGCACCGTGCCGTGCATGCCGGGCATCCCGAGGTTCTGCGGGTGGGAGTCGGGCAGGGCGCCGCGGGCCATGAGGGTCGTGACCGCCGGGGCGCCCGAGAGGTCGACCAGCCGGCGCAGCTCGGCGCTCGCGCCCGAGCGGATCGCCCCGCCGCCCACGTAGAGCACGGGACGGCGCGCGGTCGCGAGCAGGCGGGCCGCTTCGCGGATCTGCTTCGCGTGCGGCTTGGTGACGGGGTGATAGCCCGGCAGGTCGATCGAGCTGGGCCACCGGAACGTCGTCGTCGACTGCATGGCCGACTTGGCGATGTCCACGAGCACCGGACCGGGACGGCCCGTGCGCGCGATGTGGAAGGCCTGGGCGATCACGGTCGGGATCTCGGCCGGGTCCGTCACGAGGAAGTTGTGCTTGGTGATGGGCAACGTGATGCCGACGATGTCGGCCTCCTGGAACGCGTCCGTACCGATCATGGACGCGCCCACCTGACCGGTGATCGCGACCATCGGCACCGAGTCCATGTTGGCGTCGGCGATCGGGGTCACGAGGTTGGTCGCCCCGGGCCCCGAGGTCGCCATGCACACGCCGACCTTCCCGCTCGTGTACGCGTAGCCCGACGCCGCGTGGCCCGCGCCCTGCTCGTGGCGCACGAGGATGTGCCGCAGCGACTTCGAGTCCATCAGCGGGTCGTACGTCGGCAGGATCGCGCCGCCCGGGATGCCGAAGACGACGTCCGTCCCGGCCTGCTCGAGGGACCGGACGATGGCCTCGGCGCCGGTCATCTCCTTGCCCTGCGCCGGGACGTCCGAGGCGTTGGTGACGACGGGAGCTGCGCCGGCGGGACGTACGACGTCGGCCGGGGTGACCCCGCGGGCCGGTCGCGCGACCTGGGTCGCCTCGTGCACGCCGCTGGCCGCCCCTGTGGGGGCCGCCGGGTTCGGGCCCTGGACCATCGTCGATCTCCCTGCCTCGGGTTCGTGCGTGAAAAGGGGTCTTGCATGAAAAAACCCCTCGGCCCGGCTGGGCTCTCGAGGGGTGGGCGCGCGGACGAGTCGCTCTGCGGGGCGGACGTGTCCGGCGCCTACAGAACTACTACGAGGTTCATCTGCACGTCGGCGAGCCTACGCCTGCGTAGGCTCGATGTCACGCACCGCCCCGGCCGTCTCAGCATCCGGATCACAGGTCCGCCATCCGGGACCGCCCGCACGGACACCGCGTCACCAGTCGACCGCGGGAAGCCCGTCGATGCTCACGCGGTTCTTGGTGGCACGGTACGCCGCGAGCCCGTCCTCGCCCTTGCGCGCGTTGGCCTGGTCCAGCACGTCGCGCTCCCCCACGAGCTGCATGAGCGGGACGGCGAAGCCGCACGAGTCCGAGATCCGTGTCACGTCGACGACCACGACGGCGCGAGCCCCCGGGTGGGCCGGGAACCGCTCGACCCATGCGGCGAACTCCGGGTCCACCGCGGCCACCACGCGGCCGCGGCCGTGCAGGCGCACGATCGACGGCCGCCCCTCGAACGCGCACACCATCACCGTGATGCGCCCGTTCTCGCGCAGGTGCGCGATCGTCTCGGCGCCCGACGCCGTCAGGTCCAGGTACGCGACCGTGTGCGGGTCCACGACGACGAGCGTGCCCGTCCCGCCCTTGGGCGAGAGGTTCACGTGACCGTCGGCCGCGAGGGGCGCGGTCGCGACGAAGAAGACCGCCTGGGCCTCGATGAAGGCGCGGACCTTCGCGTCGATCTCGTCGATCACCCTCGCCACGGGTCAGCCCAGCACGGCGCCGGTGCTGGCCGACTGCACGAGCTTGGTGTACTTGCCGAGCACGCCGCGGGTGTACCGCGGCGGCAGCGGCGCCCAGCCCGTGCGGCGCACCTCGATCTCGGCCGGGTCGACGAGCAGGTCGAGCCGCGCGTTCGCGACGTCGAGCCGGATCCGGTCGCCGTCCCGTACGAAGGCGATCGGCCCGGCGTCGACGGCCTCGGGGGCGACATGGCCCACGCAGAGCCCCGTGGTGCCTCCCGAGAAGCGCCCGTCGGTGAGCAGCAGGACGTCCTTGCCGAGCCCGGCCCCCTTGATCGCACCCGTGATCGCGAGCATCTCGCGCATGCCCGGGCCGCCCTTGGGGCCCTCGTACCGGATCACGACGACGTCACCCGCCTGGATGGTGCCGTCCTCGAGCGCGTCCATCGCGGCACGCTCGCGGTCGAACACACGCGCGGTGCCCTCGAAGACGTCGGAGTCGAAGCCCGCCGACTTCACGACCGCCCCCTCGGGTGCGAGCGAGCCGTGCAGGATCGTGATCCCGCCCGTGCGGTGGATCGGGTCGTCGAGCGCCCGCAGGATCTTGCCGTCCGGGTCCGGAGGCGCGACGTCCGCGAGGTTCTCGGCCACCGTGCGGCCCGTCACGGTGAGGCAGTCGCCGTGCAGCAGCCCGGCGTCGAGCAGGGCCTTCATGACCACGGGCACGCCGCCGATGCGGTCGACGTCGTTCATCACGTAGCGGCCGAAGGGCTTGAGGTCGCCCAGGTGCGGCACCTTGGCCGCCACGCGTGCGAAGTCGTCGAGCGACAGGTCGACCTCGGCCTCGTGCGCGATCGCGAGCAGGTGGAGCACCGCGTTGGTCGAGCCGCCGAACGCCATGACCACGGCGATCGCGTTCTCGAACGCCTCCTTGGTCATGATCTGCCGCGCGGTGATCCCGCGGCGGAGCATCTCCACCACGGCCTCGCCCGAGCGCACCGCGAACGTGTCGCGACGACGGTCGGCCGACGGCGGGGCCGCCGAGCCGGGCAGCGACATGCCCATGGCCTCGGCCACCGACGCCATGGTGTTCGCGGTGTACATGCCGCCGCACGCACCCTCACCCGGGCAGATCGCGCGCTCGATCCGGTCCACGTCCTGGGTGCTCATGAGGCCACGTGCGCACGCCCCGACGGCCTCGAAGGCGTCGATGATCGTGACCTCCTTCTCGGTGCCGTCGGTGAGCTTGACGAACCCCGGGGCGATCGAGCCGGCGTAGAGGAACACCGACGCGAGGTCGAGCCGTGCGGCCGCCATGAGCATGCCGGGCAGCGACTTGTCGCAGCCGGCCAGCAGCACCGACCCGTCGAGCCGCTCGGCCTGCATCACGGTCTCGACGCTGTCGGCGATGATGTCGCGGCTCACGAGCGAGAAGTGCATGCCCTCGTGGCCCATCGAGATGCCGTCGGAGACGGAGATGGTGCCGAACTCGAGCGGGTAGCCGCCCGCGGCGTGCACGCCGTTCTTCACGGCCTTGGCGAGCCGGTCGAGCGAGAGGTTGCACGGCGTGATCTCGTTCCACGAGCTCGCGACGCCGATCTGTGGCTTGGCGAAGTCCTCGTCGCCGAGTCCCACGGCGCGCAGCATGCCGCGCGCGGCCGTGGCCTCGAGCCCGTCGGTCACCTGACGGCTGCGGGGCTTGATGTCGGGGGCACCACCCGCGACGGACCCGGTGCTGGACTGGACGGCGGGGCTCTGCTCGGTCATGGCCGGAGTCTAGGACCGCGGCGGGCGCCGCCGTGGGACGGGTCGCACTCCGGTCGACCAGCATGCGGGCACCCCGCCGTGCGCGGGCTCAGCCGGCCTCGTCCCTCGCCTGCCAGGTGCACACGCACGCCTCGTTGCCCTCGGCGTCGGCGAGCACCCAGAACGCCGGCGCACGGGTGTCACTCACGAGTCGGCCGCCCGCGGCGATGGCCTCGGCCACCCGCTGCTCCGCGACGTCGTGCGGCACGCTGACGTCGACGTGCAGGCGGTTGCGCTGGGGCCGGGGCTCGTCCATCTGCTGGAACCAGCACGCCGGACCCACCCCGCGCGGGTCGACGAGGGCGGGCAGCGCGTCAGGGGCGGGTGCGGGCTCGTCGACGTAGCCGAGCACGGCGCGCCAGAACGGCAGCACGGCCGGGATGTCGAGCGCGTCGACCGCGACCTCGAGCGCCTGCGGCGCAGCCTGCTCGGCGTCGAGCCCCAGCTCGTCGGCGACCGCGCTCACCGCGGCGGCGAGGTCGACGTCACGCGACGTCAGCCCGCCCGCGTCGTGCGAGACCAGCCGCACGTGCACGTGCGGGTAGCGAAGGTCGACGTCGGGATGGTGCCCGCGCGCCTCGGCGGCCTCCGCGATCCGCCCGACGAGCTGGGCCCCCGCGGCGAACGTCCCCGTGCGGAAGGTCGCCTCCAGACGGCCGAGGACGACGCGCCAGTGCCTCGCGTCGACCTGTCGGCTCACCTCGGCGGCGGTCAGCGATGCCATGGCGTCCACTCTCCCACCGGGGTGGGACACCGTCGAGGATCGGCGTCGTCGAGGTGGGGCGCCGCCCCTCGGGCCAGCCACGTGAGACCGCGGAGGTCTCAGCCCACCGGGCAGTACTCGACCTGCTGCACGCGCGCGACGGACGACGTCGGGCGCCCGTTGCTCGAGCCGTAGGCACCGAGCCAGAGGCCCAGGAACCCGCCGGCGGCGACGGTGTCGAGCGTGCGCCCGTCGACCGTGGCGACCGTGGTCCGCCGCAGGCGGTCACCGGTGCCCTGCTCGACGAGGAGCCGGTAGTCCTGCCCACGCGCCGAGAGCACCAGCCCCACGGGCTCGGACGCCGGCCCGTCGAGCGGTAGCTGGGCGAGGACCGTCGAGACCCCGCCGCGGACGTGGACGGCGACGACCCGCCGGCCGGGGCCGTCCTCGGCCGTCGTCACGCACAGGCGTACGTGGTCACGTTCGGACTGCCGGATCGCCAGCCCCGCCTCCTCCCCCGGCGCCGGCTCGACGACCACTGCGGCACGCAGGTCGACGTCGCGGTGCTGCTGGCGCACGCCCACGAAAGCCGGCACGTCGACGTCCGACAGGGTGCTCGGCCGCAGGGGAAGGTCCCAGCCCGCGCCACGGGCGACGGCGACCTCGGACGGGAGGGCGCGCACGGCGGTCCACCGCAGGTCGGTCGCAGGGACGACGCCCGTCGTCGCGCCCTGCGCAGCACCAGGCCGCGCCGTGACCGCCCAGGGCAGCTCCACCTCGAGCGGCACGCGCCCGCGGTCGGGCGCGAACAAGGGCCAGCCGTCCTCCCACTCGACCGGGACGAGGAACGTCTCGCGCCCGAGGTTGTAGTGGTAACCGCCGTAGGGGCGCATGCCGAGCAGGACCGCCCACCACGAGCCGTCGGGCGCCTGGACGAGATCCGCGTGGCCCACGCCGACGACGTCCGCGCGCCGGCCGAGGTGCCGGTGCGTGAGGACGGGGTTGGCCCGGCAGCCCTCGTACGGTCCCGTGACCGCGTCGGCGCGCGCGACGGAGACGGCGTGGTGGATCTCCGTACCGCCCTCGGCCGCCAGGAGGTAGTAGGTCCCGTCGACCTTGGAGAGGTGCGGACCCTCGGCCCACACCGCCCCGCGCAGGGCCCCGCTCCACAGCACGTGCTCGGGCCCGACGAGCTCGAGGCGCTCGAGGTCGAGCTCGCGCAGCCACACCTCGGTCTGGTCGTGCCACTCGGGTTCCTCGGCGAGGCGCGTGCCGTGGCACCACGCGCGACCGTCGTCGTCGAAGAAGATCGACGGGTCGATGCCGGAGATCCCGAGCCAGTGCGGGTCGGACCACGGCCCGGCGGGGTCGGTCGCCGTCATGACGAAGTTGCCGCCGCGCGCGGGATCCTTCTGGTCCACGAGCGTGCAGACGAGGTAGAAGACGCCGTCGTGGTGGCGCAGCGTGGGCGCGTAGAGCCCGCTCGAGGACGCGAGGCCGGTGTAGTCGAGCTGATCTGGCCGGTCGACGACGTGGCCGATCTGCTCCCACGTCGCCAGATCGGTGCTGCGGAACACCGGAAGCCCGGGCAGGTACTCGAACGTCGAGGTGACCAGGTAGAACGTGTCGCCCACGCGGCAGACCGTCGGGTCGGGGTAGCACCCTGGGAGCACCGGGTTGTGCACCGTGCTCATGCAGGCACGCCGCTCGCGACGCGCTCGACGTCGACCTCGACCCACCGCGGGTCGGCGACGCCGACCTCGTGCACCGGACCCGTGATCGTCACGCGAGCGCGCGGCGTCGCCGCCCCGCGCGGGCTCACGTGTCGCTCGCGGGTCCCGGAGGGGATGGCGCCGTCCGTGTGGTTGGTGGCCGCGCCGTCGCCGGACGCGGCGGCGTGCGCCGCCACCCACACCTCCAGGTCGCCCGGCTCGACGATCCGCACCATGCGCCGGTCGGAGAAGGCGACCCGCGTCGCGGGGACGCGGAAGCGCACGCGTGCCGACTCGCCGGGCGCGAGCTCCGTGCGCGCGTAGCCCAGCAGCTGCACGACCGGACGGGTCACGCTCGCCTGCACGTCGGACCCGTAGAGCTGCACGACGTCGGCGCCGCTGACGGAGCCGGTGTTGGTCACGGTGACCGAGGCCGTGAAGCTCCCCGACGACGCGACCGACGCGTCGACCTCGAGGTCGGAGTAGGCGAAGGACGCGTACGAGAGGCCGAAGCCGAACGGGCGGACGGGCGTCGGGTCGGCCGACGTCACGTCCGACGGACCACCCAGGAGCGGCTGGAGGTAGCCGTACGGCATCGCACCGGTCCCCCGCGGCAGGGAGACCGGGAGCCGACCGGACGGGTTCACCCGGCCGGTCAGGACGTCCGCCACGGCCAGGCCTCCACCCTCACCCGGGAAGAACGCCTGGACCACGGCCGCGGGTCGGGGGGCCGCGCCGTCGAGCGCCCACCCGATCGCGTAGGGCCGTCCGGTCAGCAGCACCATCACCACCGGGGTCCCGGTCTCGACGAGCGCCTCCACGAGGGCGCGCTGGACACCGGGAAGCTCGAGCGACTCCGCGTCGTTCCCCTCGCCCACGGTCCCGCGGCCGAAGAGCCCCGCCTGGTCGCCGACGACCACGACCGCGACGTCCGCACCGGCCACCGCGTCGACGGCCGCGGCGAAGCCGGACCTGTCGTCGCCCTCGACCGTGCAGCCCTCGACGTGGACCAGCTCGGGCTGCGGCAGCCCGGCCGGTGCGAACGCACCCTCGAGGGCACGGGCGACCGAGGCGATCTCGAAGCCCAGCTCGACCCCCGGGTGGTGCGCCAGCACGTGGTTCGCGAACGAGTAGCAGCCCATCAGCGCCTCGGAACGGTCGGCGTTGGGTCCGACCACGGCGACGCGCGCGGGCGGCGTGCCCCACCCGGCGAGCGGCAGCACGCCGTCGTTCGCCAGCAGCACGACGGACTCCTCGGCGAGGCGCCGGGCCAGCTCGCGGTGACGCGGGGTGTCCAGGTCGACCGACGACGGCGGCTCGTCCTCGAACGCGTCGTCGTCGAGCAGGCCGAGCACCTCCTTCTGCGCGAGTGCGCGGAGCACCGCGCGGTCGACGAAGCGCTCGTCGAGCGCCCCCGAGCGCACCTGCTCGGCCAGGGGCTCGAGGTACGCGTCGCCGTTCGGCAGCTCGACGTCGATCCCGGCGCGGAGGGCCAGCGAGGCGGCCTCGCCGCGGTCGGCCGCGACGCGGTGCATGACCTCGAGGAAGGCGATCGCGAAGTAGTCGGCCACGACGACGCCGTCGAACCCCCAGCGCTCGCGCAGGAGCTCGGTCAGCAGCCCCGCGTCCGCCGCCGCGGGGATCCCGTCGACGTCGGAGTACGAGTTCATGACCGAGCGCGCGCCGCCGTCGAGGATCGCCATCTCGAACGGCGGGAGCAGGACGTCGGCGACCTCACGGGGACCCGCCGAGACCGGCCCGTGGTTGCGGCCGCCGCGCGATCCCGAGTAGCCGACGAAGTGCTTGAGGGTCGCGTGCACCCCGGCGTCCTGCAGGCCGCGCACGTACGAGGTGCCGACCGTGCCGACGAGGTACGGGTCCTCGCCGATGCACTCGTCGACCCGCCCCCACCGCGGGTCGCGCACGACGTCGAGCACAGGCGCGAGGCCCTGGTGCACACCCAGGGTGCGCATCGAGTCACCGATCACCTGACCGACCTCGCGCACGAGCTCCGGGTCGAAGGACGCACCCCACGCGAGCGGCGTGGGGAACGTCGCGGCCCGCCACGCGGCGAGGCCCGTGAGGCACTCCTCGTGCACGAGCGCCGGGATCCCGAGGCGGGTCTCGCGCTTGAGCCTGCGCTGCTCGGCCCAGAGCCACGCGGCCCGCTCGGCGGGCTCGACGGGACGGGTCCCGTACACCCGGGTGTAGTGGCCGATGCCGTGCCGGGTGATCTCACCCAGCCGCGACGGGTCCCCCTCGCCCGCGGCCATCTCGGCCTGCATGGGCGCGACCGTCCCGTTCTGGTCGATCCAGTAGCCGACGATCTGCGCCAGCTTCTCCTCGAGCGTCATGCGGGCGTGGAGCGCGCGGACGCGTTCGGACACCTCGGGCATGGCGGGGACGTCGGTCACCGGATCCTTCTTTCCTCGGCTGGTACCTGGCGCTCCCGCCGGGCGGGACCCAGGCCGTGCGCACCGCGGGGCCGTGGCCCGGGCGGGTGCGATCGGTTGTCGTTCAGGACGTACGTGGTGCGGGGCCCCTGCCGCTCAGGGCAGGTGCAGTCGGACCCGCGGGTCGCGGCAGCGGCGGTGGGCCACCGCCGCGACCCGGGGATCATCCCTTGACGGCTCCCGTGAGGCCGCCGACGATCCGCCGCTCGAAGAGCGAGAAGAAGATCAGGGCGGGGATCATCGACAAGGACGTGAACGCGAGCACACGGGCCGTGTCGACCGAGTACTGCGCCGCGAACGCCTGCACCCCGAGCGGCAGGGTGTACGACGCCTCGTCACTCAGGATGAACAGCGGGAGCATGTAGCTGTTCCAGCTCGCGATGAACGCGAGGATCCCGGTGGTGATCACCCCGGGCAGGGACAGCGGCACGACCATCCGGAAGAAGAAGCCGAGCCGGCTCGCACCGTCGATCGCGGCCGCCTCCTCGAGCTCCTTGGGGATCGCCCGCAGGAACGGCACGAGGATGATGACCGTCGTCGGCAGGGCGAACGCGATCTGCGGGAGGATGATGCCCGCGAGGGTGTTCGTCAGCCCCATGTCTCGGATCAGGATGTAGAGCGGCGTGATCGCGACGGTCATGGGGAACATGAGGCCCGCCGCGAACAGCGAGTACAGCGCTCCGCGCCCCTTGAAGTCGTACCGTGCCAGCACGTAGCTGGCCATGACACCAAGGACGACGACGCCCAGCGTGGTCGTGATCGCGCTGATCGCCGAGTTGCCCATCTGCCGCCAGAAGATGTCGTTCTGCAGCACGCTGGTGTAGTTGGTGAACTCCCACGGGTTGGGGAAACCGGCGGGGCTCGTGATGATCTGCGAGTTGTTCCGGAAGCCGCCGAGGATGATGTAGGCGACCGGCCCGATGCAGATGCCGACGAAGAAGAAGGCGACCAGGTAGGTCAGGGGTCCGCTGCGGCCCAGCCGACCGCTCTCGCGCCTGCGGCGGGTGCGCCGCGCCGGCGGCAGCGGTGGTGCGGAGACGGCGCTCGCGCTCATCGCTTCTTCCTTTCCGTGAGCGCGCCCTCGGTGTCCCGACGCAGCACGTACCGCTGGTAGACGAGGGCGATGGCCAGGGAGATGAGGAACAGCACGACCGCGACCGCGTTGCCGAAGCCGTAGTTCCCGGCGAGTCGCCCGTTGAGGACCATGTAGGTCGCCATCGTGGACGTGCCCGCGGTCGCGGACACGTACTGACCCCAGATGATGTAGACGAGGTCGAAGAGCTGGAGCGAGCCGATGATCGACAGGAACGCCCAGATCCGGATCGTCGGGCCGAGCAGCGGCAGCGTGATGCGACGCTGGATCTGCCAGTAGGAGGCGCCGTCGATGGCGGCGGCCTCGAACAGCTCCTCCGGGATGCTCTGGAGCCCCGCGAGGAACAGGATCACCGCGAAGCCGATGTACTTCCAGGTGATGATGATCATCAGGGACCAGATGGCCACGTCAGGGTCGGCGAGCCAGTCCATCGACAGCCAGTCGAGCCCCATGCCGTCGAGCACGGCGTTGACCGCGCCCGTGGTGCGCAGCATGAGAGACCAGCCCGTGCCGACGATCACCTCGGCGATGACGTACGGCACGAAGATGAGCACCCGGATGAGCGACCGGCCGCGCATGCGCTGGTTGAGCAGCAGGGCCATCGCGACCGCCGCAGGTCCCTGCAGGACGAGCGACATCACCACGATGAAGCCGTTGTGCTTGAGCGCGTCGTGGAACGTGCTGTCGCCGAAGATCGCGACGTAGTTGTCGAGGCCGACGAACTCGGTCGGCGACCCGTACCCGTTCCACTTGTAGAAGCCGTAGTACGCGGCCATCACCACGGGGAAGATGACGAACGCGAGGAACATGACGACGGCGGGGCCCGCGAGCAGCGCGATCTCGCCGCGCTTGACCCAGTCCGGGCCGCGGCGGCGCGACCGCCGGGCCGGGAACGGCGCCGTGGTGGCACCGCCCCCGGCCCGCGAGGGACCCTCGGGCGACGTCGTCGTGAGCGTGTTCTCGCCCAGGGAGTCACTCATGGGTGTGGTTACTCCTTGGCGGCGGCGTCGCTCACGGCCTTGATGACACCGTCAGGGCTGCCGTTGCCCGCGAGCATCTCGACCACACCGGCGTTGAGCGCGTTGCCGACGTTCTGACCGAACAGCGTGTCGAGCCACACCTGGACGTAGGCGGCCTCGTTGTACGCCTCGAGGACGTCGAGGAGGGCCGGGTCGGTGACGACGCCCTGTGCCTCCTGGCTCGCGGGAAGGGTGACGAACGCCTCGGCGTACGCCTCCTGGCGCTCCTGCGACATGAAGAAGTTGAGGAACGAGGCGCACTCCTCGGCCGGGGCCTGGGCCCAGCACGAGTAGCCGTCGACGCCACCCATCATCGCGGTCGGGTCACCCTCGCCACCCTCGACGGCCGGGAACGGGAACCAGCCCAGGTCCTCCTTCGGCTGCTTCTCCGGCGTGAGGTCGGCGATGACGCCCGGGTTCCACGCGCCCATGAGCTCCATGGCGGCGAGGTCGTTGGCGATCAGGCCGGCCGACGAGGCCGCGCTGCCCTGGGCGTCGGTGGTGAGGAAGCCCTCGTTGAACGGCTCGGTCGCGGCGAAGTCGTTGAGCGCCTCGGCCGCCTCCGTCCAGCACGGGTCGTCGAACGACATCGACTCGGCAGCGCTCTCCATGACGTCCTGCGAGCAGCTGCGCAGCGCGAAGAAGTAGTACCAGTGGGCCGCGGGCCACGCCGCCTTGCCACCGAGGGCGATCGGGTCGATCCCGATCTCCTTGAGCTTCGCGACGGCGTCCTCGAGGTCGGCGATCGTCTCGGGCGTGCCCTCGATGCCGGCCTCCTCGAACATCGTCTCGTTGTAGTAGATGCCGCCCGGGAGCACGGACGTCGGCATGCCGTAGGGCTTGCCGTCGATCGTGAACGCGTTGAGGGTGCCGCTGACGGCCGCCTCGACGTCCTCGTCGATCAGCCCGGTGAGGTCGAGCACCTGGCCGGCCTCGACGATGTCGGCCAGCTTGCCGCCACCGCGCGCCATGAAGACGTCGGGTGCGTCACCCGAGTTCAGCGCGGTCTGGAGCTTGCCGTCCATGTCCTCGTTCTGGATGGACTGGATCTCGACCTTGACGCCGGTCTCGTCCTCGAACATCTGGGCGGTCTCGTCCCAGTACTCCTTGCCGGGGCCGGTCGTGGAGTTGTGCCAGAACGTGAGCGTGGTGTCGCCTCCGTCCTCCCCACCCGAACCACCGTCGCCACCACCACTGTCGCCGCCGCCGCACGCGGCCAGGAGCGCGGTCGCCATCAGCACAGCTGTTGGCGCCATGAGCTTGCGAGTCTTCATGATCGTCCTCTTCGTTGAGTTGCCGGGGTGGGCAGCTCCGCCCGAGGGCGGAGGGTCTACCAGCGCCGCGACGCCGGATCGGCTGTCGGGGACTTTCAGGCTCCGTGGGGCGAGGCCGGGCGGCTCTCGCGGCGACTTCGGAGCCCGGGTCTTCTTTGACGCTCCTCTCCCTGTCACGGGCTGGCGTGGCGAGCCTCTCACACAGGAGAGCAGCCGTGTCAACCGATATCGATAACGTTACCGAACCGCTATGATGTCGTCATGCAGCCAAGGACGCGCGTGACGATCAACGACGTCGCGCGCATGGCCGGTGTCTCCGTCGCGACCGTGTCGAAGGTCATCAACGGCCGGTACGGGGTGGCTGTCTCCACCTCCGCGAGGGTGCAGGAGGTCATCGACCAGCTGGGCTACGAGTCGAGCCTCGTCGCCCGCAGCCTGCGCAGCCGGCGCACCAACGTCATCGGCATCCTGGTCGCCGAGTTCGAACCGTTCAGCACCGAGATCCTCAAGGGAACCTCGAGCGCGATCCACGGCTCGGGGTACGAGCTCCTCGCGTACTCCGGTGGCGGCCGGGCCGGCAGCAACGTGGGCTGGGAGCGCCGCTACCTCTCGCGGCTGAGCGGGACGCTGATCGACGGTGCCATCCTCGTGACCCCGACCGTCATGGAGGCCGACCCTGGCATCCCCGTGGTGGCCGTCGACCCGCACCTGGGGCCCACGGGCATGCCGACGATCGACTCCGACAACGCCCACGGCGCCATCCGCGCGACCGAGCACCTGCTCGACCTCGGTCACCGCAGGATCGGCTTCCTCGGCGGCCGAGCAGACCTGGAGTCAGCCCGGCTGCGCGAGGAGGGGTACCGGACCGCGCTCGCGGGCGCCGGGATCGAGGTCGACCCAGCGCTCATGCGCGTCGGCGGCTACCGCCCGGAGACCGCCGAGGGGCCCGCCCGGGAGCTGCTCACGATGCCGGAGCGCCCGACGGCGATCTTCGCGGCCAACGACCTCTCGGCCATCCAGGTGCTCGAGGTCGCCCGGGAGCTGGGCCTGCGCGTGCCCGAGGACGTCTCGGTGGTGGGCTTCGACAACATCCCCGAGTCGGCCGTCGTCGAGCCCTCACTCACCACCGTGAGCCAGCCCCTCCAGCGCATGGGCGCCGAGGCGATCACGCTGCTGCTCGACCTGATGCGCGGAGTCACGGACCGCGAGACCCACGTGCGGCTGCCCACCCGCCTGCTCGTGCGCGGCTCGACCGGCGCCCCCCGCGCCCCGCGCGCCACAGGCGTCGCCTGACGCCCGGACGCGGTGGGCCCGGAGCGCCGACCGTTGCCCGGCGCCCTCAGCGCTCGGGGCGGTCGTCGTCCTCGAGCAGCCCCATGAGGATGACGTCGCACCAGAACTCACCGTCGCGGTGCGCGTCCCGCAGACGCCCCTCCTCGACGAAGCCGAGGCTCTCGTAGAGCGCCCGCGCACGCGGGTTGATGCTCAGCACGTCGAGGCCCACCCGGTGCAGGCCGAGCCCCTCGGGCGCGTCGGCGAACGCGTGCTCGAGGACGAGCTGGATCGCCTCGCCGCCGAACCCGCGCCCGCGCTGGCCGGGACGCAGCGCGAGTCGCAGGTTCGCGCTGCGGGCGTGGTCGTCGACGTCGTTGAGCACGATCTCGCCCAGGTACTCGTCGTCGTCGTGCAGGATCGCCCAGTCGAGACGCCCGGGACGCGCGTCCACCTCGGCGCACCACGTGTCGATCTCGGCGCGCGTGAACGTCGCGGTGGTCCCGGTGAGCCGGCGGCCCTCGGGATCGTTGACCATCTCCCACATGCCGTCGGCGTCCTGCGGCCCCACGGGACGCAGCGTGACGAGCTCTCCGCCGAGCCGGGGTGTCCTCATGTCGCTCCTCAGTGACGGCGGTCGCGTGGTGGCACGCGACCGGTCAGGACTGCTCGATGCGTTCGACCACGAGCTCGCGCACACGTCCGGCGTCTGCCTGCCCGCGGGTCGCCTTCATGACCGCGCCGATGATCGCGCCCACCGGGCCGAGGTTCCCCGCCTTGACCTTGGCCACCACGTCGGGCTGGGCCGCGAGCGCCTCGTCGATCGCGGTGAGCAGCGCGCCGTCGTCCGAGACGACCTCGAGGCCACGTGCGACGAGCACCTGCTCGGGCGAGCCCTCCCCCGCGAGCACGCCCGCGAGCACCTGCCGCGCCAGCTTGTCGTTGATCCGGCCGGCGTCCACGAGCCCCTGGAGCTCGGCCACCTGCGCGGGCGTGACGGGCATCGCCGCGAGCTCGACGCCGTCGGTCTTGGCCGTGCGCGCGAGCTCACCCATCCACCACTTGCGTGCGGCCGCGGGTGCGGCACCCGCGGCGACCGTCGCCTCGATGAGCTCGACCGCGCCCGCGTTGACCACGTCGCGCATCTCGGCGTCGGCGAAGCCCCACTCCGCCTGCAGGCGCCGGCGACGCACCGCCGGCAGCTCGGGCAGCGTCGCGCGGATCTCCTCGACCCAGGCGCGGCTGGGAGCCACGGGCAGCAGGTCCGGCTCCGGGAAGTAGCGGTAGTCCTCGGCGTCGGACTTCACGCGGCCCGAGGTCGTGATCCCCGTGTCCTCGTGCCAGTGCCGCGTCTCCTGGACCACGCGGTCGCCCGCGTCGAGCACCGCGGCCTGGCGCGAGATCTCGTAGCGGACGGCACGCTCGACCGAGCGGAAGCTGTTGACGTTCTTCGTCTCGGTGCGCGTCCCGAGCGGCGCCTCGGGCGACGGCCGCAGCGACACGTTCACGTCCGCACGCACGTTGCCGCGTTCCATCCGCGCCTCGGAGACACCCAGTGCCCGGAACAGGTCGCGCAGGGTCTGCACGTAGGCGCGCGCGACCTCGGGAGCCCGCTCCCCCGCACCGGTGATGGGGCGGGTGACGATCTCGACGAGCGGGATGCCCGCGCGGTTGTAGTCGACCAGCGAGTACTCCGCGCCGTGGATGCGCCCCGTGGCGCCGCCCACGTGCGTGTTCTTCCCGGCGTCCTCCTCCATGTGCGCGCGCTCGATCTCGACGCGCACCGTGGTGCCGTCCTCGAGCTCGACGTCCACCCAGCCGTCGTGCGCGATGGGCTCGTCGTACTGGGAGGTCTGGAAGTTCTTCGGCACGTCCGGGTAGAAGTAGTTCTTCCGCGCGAAGCGGCACGTCTCGGCGATCTCGCAGTTGAGGGCGAGACCGATCCGGATGGCGTGCTCGACGGCGGTCCGGTTGAGCACCGGCAGGGTGCCGGGCAGGCCGAGCGAGACCGGCGTCACCTGGGTGTTCGGCTCGGCACCGAACTCGGTGGGCGCCGCGTCGAACATCTTGGTGCGGGTGCCGAGCTCGACGTGCACCTCGATGCCGATCACCGGGTCGAACCGGCGCACCGCGTCGTCGTAGTCGACCAGCCGTGTGACCTGGGTGCTCATCGGATGCTCTCCTCGGTCGTCGGGACGGTCACCGTCGTCGGCAGCTCGGGCGCCTCGGCGAGGAGCGGGTGCCCCCAGCCGCTCTCGAGGAGCGCCTCGAGGGCTGCACCCACGCGGTAGAGCCGGTCGTCGGCGCGCGCGGGCGCGAGGATCTGGAAGCCCACCGGGAGGCCGTCGTCCGACAGCCCGTTGGGCACGGACATGCCCGGGACGCCCGCGAGGTTGGCCGGGATCGTCGCGATGTCGTTGAGGTACATCGCGAGCGGGTCGTCGAGCTTCTCGCCCAGCCGGAACGCCGTCGTCGGCGCGGTCGGCGAGACCAGGACGTCGGCCTGCTCGAACGCGGCCGCGAAGTCCTGCTGGATGAGGGTCCGGACCTTCTGGGCGCTGCCGTAGTAGGCGTCGTAGTAGCCCGCCGAGAGCGCGTAGGTGCCCAGGATGATGCGCCGCTTGACCTCGTCACCGAAGCCCGCGCCGCGTGTGGCGGCCATCACGCGCTCGGCCGTGACCGGACCGTCCTCGGGCTCCACCCGCAGGCCGAAGCGCATGCCGTCGAACTTGGCGAGGTTGCTCGACGCCTCGCTCGGCAGGATCAGGTAGTAGGCCGCGAGCGCGTACCCGAAGTGCGGGCACGACACGTGCACCACCTCGGCGCCCGCCTCCCGCAGCAGGGCGACGGACTCGTCGAAGCGTGCGCGCACGCCGTCGGAGTAGCCCTCGCCGTTGAGCTCGTCGACGATGCCGACGCGCACGCCGGTCAGGTCGCCCGTGGCCCCGCGACGGGCCGCGCCCACGAGGTCCGGCAGCGCGTCGGTCAGGGAGGTCGAGTCCCGCGGGTCGTGCCCGCCGATCACCTCGTGCAGGAGCGCCGAGTCGAGCACGGTGCGCGTCACGGGCCCCGCCTGGTCGAGGCTCGACGCGAGCGCGACCAGGCCGTAGCGCGAGACTCCGCCGTAGGTGGGCTTGACCCCGACCGTGCCCGTCACGGCCCCCGGCTGGCGGATCGAGCCGCCCGTGTCCGTGCCGATCGCGAGCGGCGCCTCGAACGCGGCGACCGCCGCGGCGCTGCCACCCCCCGAACCGCCCGGGATGCGCTCGAGGTCCCACGGGTTGTGGGTGGTCCCGTACGCCGAGTGCTCGGTCGACGAGCCCATCGCGAACTCGTCCATGTTCGTCTTGCCGAGGATCGGCATGCGCGCCGCGCGCAGGCGCTCGACCAGGGTCGCGTCGTAGGGCGGCACCCAGCCCTCGAGGATCCGCGACCCGGCCGTCGTGGGCATGCCCTTGGTCACGACGACGTCCTTGACCGCGACGGGCACACCTGCCAGCGGGTGCAGCTCCTCGCCCGCGGCGCGGCGCGCGTCGACGTCACGCGCGGTCGCGAGCGCGTCCTGCGCCGACACGTGCAGGAAGGCGTGGACCGCGCCGTCGACGGCGGCGATCCGGTCGAGATGGGCCTGGGTCACCTCGACCGAGGTCACGCGTCCGGCCCGGAGGGCCTCGGCGAGCTCGGCGGCGCTCAGGCGGGTCAGCTCGGAGCTCGGTCCGGCGGCGTGGCGACCGGGCATCAGTCCTCCTCGAGGATCTGGGGGACGGCGAAGCGACCACCCTCGGCGGCGGGTGCGGCGGCGAGGGCGTCGTCGACCGGGAGCGGCTCGGCCGGGACGTCGTCGCGGAACACGTTCGTGAGCGGCAGAGGGTGGCTGGTCGCGGGCACGTCGGGCGTGGCGATCTCGCTCACGCGCGCCACGGACTCGACGATCACGTCGAGCTCACCCGCGAGGCGGTCGATCTCGGTCTCGGTCAGGTCGATCCGGGCCAGGCCGGCCAGGCGCGCGACCTCGTCACGGGAGAGGGAGGACATGGTCGCCGAGTCTAGTGGTGCCCCGTCACCGGGACGACGACCGGACCCGGCCGGTCAGCCCGCACGCGCCGGCGGCGCGGTGTCGGCCGGGCGCGCCGGCGGCGCGGTGCTCTCGCGCACCACCAGCGAGACCGCGAGGTCCATCCGCGTGCTCGACGGGCGCTCACCTCGGCTGAGCGCGAGGACCAGGCGCGTGGCCTGCTCGGCCATCTCCATGAGCGGCTGCTCGACGGTGGTCAGCGTGGGCCCCACCCAGCGGGCCACGTCCAGGTCGTCGTAGCCCACCACGGACAGGTCGCGCGGGATCTCGAGGCCCAGCTCCCGCGCGGCCTTGTACACACCGAGGGCCTGCAGGTCGCTGCCGGCGAAGATCGCCGTGGGAGGGTCGTCGAGCTGCAGCAGGTCACGGCCGTGGCGATGGCCGCCGTCGACGTAGAAGTCTCCGTGTCGCACGAGCGCAGGGTCGTACACGATCCCGTGGCCCTCGATCGCGGCGCGGTAGCCGGCGATGCGGGCGCGGCTGCACGCGACGTCCACGGCGCTGCCGATCATGCCGATGCGTCGGTGGCCCAGCCCGAGCAGGTGCCGTGTGGCAGCGAGACCACCGCTGAAGTTGGCCGAGCCGATCGACGGGACGTCGTCGCTCTCGTCGCCCACCGGGTCCACGATCACGAACGGGATGTTGCGGGCCTCGAGCTGACGCCGCTGCGCGGGCTCGAGGTCGGAGAACACCATGATCACGCCGAGCGGTCGGCGCTTGAGCGCACTCTCGAGCCACTCCTTGCGCGGGACACGTCCCTCGCCGCACTCCGAGAGCACCACCTCGACGCCCGCGTCGCGCGCGACCTCCTCGACGCCGCGGATCAGCTCCATCGCCCAGGCGCTGCCGAGCTGGTGGAAGACGAGGTCCACCATCGGGGCCGTGGCCGGCGACGCGGCCCTGCGGCGCCGGTAGCCGTGCTGGTGGATGAGCTCCTCGATGCGCTCACGCGTCGCGTCCGCGACATCGGCGCGGCCGTTGAGCACCTTGGAGACGGTCGGCACCGAGACCCCGGCCTCCTGGGCGATCGTTGCGATCGTCGTGCGTGGGGTGGTGATCTCCGTCAACCCTTCAGCTCCCGCCCGGGTCCGGGCCCGGGACGCCGCGGCACCGTCGTGCCCCACGGACGATCGTAGCCGTCCGGACCGCCTCCACGGGGTCTCGTCGTCCGCCCGCGTGCCGGGCCCGGTCGCCACCGACGAGGCGGCGCCGTCCTCGCCGACACCACGAGGTGTCGCCGCGTCGCCCGAGACTTTCGACCCCGCCATCGCGCCCTCCCCAGGTCGCCCGACCTCAGTGGATCGCCCGGCCGTGGGCGTCCGGGACCCCGGACTTGCGCCAGAAGTAGGTGGTGATCTGGTCGCGCCACTCACGCGCGCTCCGCAGCTGCTCGGCCATGCGCCGGGAGACCTCGTCGGAGACCTCGGCCGCCACCAGGTGCGCCACACCCTGCCAGCGCGTGACCATCGCCTCGACCTCCTCGACCCCGACGAAGTGCGTGTCGTAGATGTGCTGGATGACGGTGCTGCCCGTGCGCAAGGTGTGGTCGTAGGGCAGGTGGTGGAAGAAGAGCGCGAGCTCGGTGGGACACGTCGTGACGTCCTCGTAGGTCGAGGCCCACGGCTCGTGGTACTGACCTGCGAACCCCGTGCCCGTCGCCACCGTGCGGTCCACGCCCACGCCGTCGCGGTCGGCGAAGTGGTAGGTGCCCCAGGCCGTGTACTCGTACCCGTCCACGCTCGGCCCGTAGTGACTGCCGGGGTTGACCATCCAGCCGACGCCGAGCGGCGCCGTGTAGCGCTCGTACGTGAGCCACGAGCCCGCCATGATCTCGCGCAGCGCCGCGTGCACCTCGTCCGCGCCGGGGAACGTCAGCGCGAGCCACTCGTCGAGCACGACGTCGGGAGCGAGCGTCGGGTCCCAGGCGAGCCGTCCGAACCCGTACAGGTTGGCCTGGGCGAGCGGGTGACCCGTCCACGTGCGGTCGTCACCGACGTTCGAGACCGCGCACACCCCGGACACCGGACGGGCGAAGGTGCGGCCCGCCGCGATCTCGCGCACCGGCGCGCCGTCGTCCCCACGCGTCGGGAAGTCGAGCACCTCGCGCCACTGCGGCACGAGGTAGCACACGTGCTTCTGGTGACCGGTGTACTCCTGGGTCACCTGGAACTCGACCGCGACGTTGGTCCGCTCGAGCCCACCGATGAGCGGCGACACGGGCTCGCGCACCTGGAAGTCCATCGGCCCCATCTTCACCTGGAGCACCACGTTGTCCGCGAAGCGCCCGTCGAGCGGCATGAAGTGGTCGTACGCGGCACGGGCGCGGTCGGTGCTGCGGTCACGCCAGTCCTGCTGGTGGTCGTAGACGAAGCAGCGCCAGAAGACGCGGCCGCCGTGCGGCTCGAGTGCGGCGGCGAGCAGGTTCGCCCCGTCCGCGTGGTCGCGCCCGTAGCTGAACGGGCCCGGACGGTTCTCCGAGTCGGCCTTGACCACGTAGCCGCCGAAGTCCGGGATCGCCTCGTAGACGGCGTCCGTGGTGCGGCGCCACCAGGCCGCGACGTCGGGGGCGAGAGGGTCCGCGGTGGCGAGACCGCCGAGCTCGATGGGCGCGGCGAAGTTGACGCTCAGGTAGGCCGCGATGCCGTACTCGCGCAGGATCCCGGCGAGGTCGGCGACGTCGGCCAGGTGCTCGGTGAGCAGCCGGCTCTCGTCCGCGTGCACGTTGACGTTGTTGAGCGACAGCGCGTTGATCCCCACCGACGCCAGCAGGCGCGCGTAGTCGCGGATGCGGGACCTGTCGGCGACCACCCGGCCGTCCGCGTAGAAGATCGACCTGCCCGCGTACCCGCGTTCGACCGAGCCCATCGGCCCGTCGGCACGCATGTTGTCCCACTGGTTGATCATGCGGACGGGGTTGCCCGGCACGTCGAGCACGGGGACGTCGGTCGTGAGCAGCTGCTCGCCGTGGCGCTGGAGCGCGTAGAAGCCGTGCAGCAGTCCACGCTCGTCGAGCGCCGTGACGACGACGCCCTCGTCGTCGGGCACGACGGCGTACCCGTCGGCCGTCAGCCCCTCCGGGACGCGGCCGACGACGTCGTCGTCGCCCTCGGCGGTGAGGTCGCCGACCGTCGCGACGAGTACGCGCCCGCGACCGGCCACGGGAGCGAGGCCCGTGAGCGCACGCAGCAGGTCGACATCGCGTCGCACGGTCGCCGCGCATCCGTCGCCGCGCACGACGACCTCCCGGTCGAGCAGCGCGCGCGCGTTCTCGGGTCGCAGCCAGCACGGGTCGGACGTGGCGAAGTACGGATCCACTCGGCCTCCTCGGTCTCCCGCGCGCGGCGGACCGGTGACCGGTGCGCCCGCTCCGTTGCGGGGTGGCGATACTTTCGCCGATGCGATCGATACCTCAGCCTAGCCAGACGACCGCTCAGGAGGGAAGTCCGTCAGGTGATGGGTGCCGTCGCACGGCGGGCGAGGTCGAGAACCGCGAGTCCGAGGGCCTCGGCGGCGGCGTCGGCTGCGAAAGTTTCCGTCCCGCCGTCCCGGCGGGTCGTGACGACCCACGGTTCGGCGCCGTCGGGGTCCGTCTGCTCGAGCGAGACGAACGTGCGACCGAGGAGCGTGCGCAGCTGGTCCTCGCGCGGCAACCACAGCGCGTCGTCCTGCGCGACCGAGTCGAGAGCCCACTCGGTGGTCCCGTTGAAGCCGAGGATCGTGCCCGTCGGGTACTCACGCGCCTCGATCGTCATCTCGCTCAGGGTGAAGACCTCGCCGTCGAGCTCGGGCTGCGGGATGACGAACCGGTCCCCCGCGGCGGGGGACCACCGGACGCCCGCGTCGCGCAGGGCCTGGGCGAGGTGCTGGGAGATCATCGGCCCAGTATCGGTCACCCGCCGGGCGGCGGCGCTGCGACCGCCGCCCGGCAGGTGCCACCCTCACCGGCTCACCCCAGGGGAACCACCCTCACCGCGTGCTGAACGCGGCGTCGAACGACGCCGACGGCGGGTCGAACGCGAGCCGGCGCACGAAGGCGAGCGCCTCGGGCGCCCCGACGAGCCGGTCCATGCCGGCGTCCTCCCACTCGACCGAGACGGGCCCGTCGTACCCGATCGTGTTGAGCATGCGGAACGAGTCCTCCCACGGCACGTCGCCGTGGCCGGTCGAGACGAAGTCCCAGCCGCGGCGCGGGTCGGCCCACGGCAGGTGCGAGCCCAGGCGGCCGTTGCGGCCGTTGCCGACACGGCGCTTCGCGTCCTTGCAGTCGACGTGGTAGATCCGGTCCCGGAAGTCCCACATGAACCCCACCGGGTCGAGGTCCTGCCAGACGAAGTGGCTAGGGTCCCAGTTGAGGCCGAACGCCTCGCGGTGCCCGATCGCCTCGAGCGTGCGCACCGTCGTCCAGTAGTCGTAGGCGATCTCGCTCGGGTGCACCTCGTGCGCGAACCGCACGCCCACCTCGTCGAACACGTCGAGGACGGGGTTCCACCTGTCCGCGAAGTCGCGGTACCCGGCCTCGACCAGCTCCTCGCTCACCGGCGGGAACATCGCGACGTACTTCCAGATCGACGAGCCGGTGAAGCCGACGACGGTCCGCACGCCGAGGTTCGCGGCAGCGCGCGCGGTGAGCTGCATCTCCTCGGCGGCACGCCGTCGCACCCCCTCGGGGTCGCCGTCGCCCCACACGCGGTCGCTCAGCATGCCGCGGTGGCGCTCGTCGATCGGGTCGTCGCACACGGCCTGGCCCGTGAGGTGGTTGGAGATCGCCCAGACCCGCAGCCCGTGCTCCTCGAGCAGCGCGAGCTTCGCCTGGACGTACGCCTCGTCCTCGGCCGCGCGTCGCACGTCGAGGTGGTCGCCCCAGCAGGCGATCTCGAGGCCGTCGTACCCCCAGCCCGCGGCGAGCCGCACGACCTCCTCGAACGGGAGGTCGGCCCACTGGCCCGTGAACAGCGTGATCGGTCGTGCCATGTCAGCTCCTCGTGGTGTGTTCGGTGCCGCTCAGCCGGCGACGTCGGTCCAGGTGCTCGACGCGCCCGCACTGCGTTCGACCGCGTCGAGCACGCGCTGCACCTGCAGCCCGTCGGCGAAGGACGGACGCGGCTGCTCGCCCGCGCCGAGCGCACGCACCAGGTCGACGGCCTGGTGGACGAACCCGTGCTCGTAGCCGAGCCCGTGACCGGCGGGCCACCACGCACCCACGTACGGGTGGTCGGGCTCGGTCACGACGATCCGCCGGAACCCCGCGACGCGCGCGTCGTCGGCCGCGTCGAACAGGTGGAGCACGTTCATGTCCTCGAAGTCGAACGCGATCGAGCCCCGTGTGCCGTTGACCTCGACCCGGATGGCGTTCTTGCGACCCCAGGCCATGCGCGTCGCCTCGAAGGTGCCGATCCCGCCACCCGAGAACCGGGCCGTGAACAGCGCGGCGTCGTCGACCGTGACGCGACCGCGCTCCGCCCCGGCCGAGCCGTGCAGGCCCGAGAACTCCGTGGCCACGGGGCGCTCGTGGACGAACGTCTCGAGCATGCCGCTGACCCCCGTGACCACCTCGCCGGTGATGAACTGCGTGAGGTCGACGACGTGCGCCGCGATGTCGCCCAGTGCCCCGGACCCGGCCTTGGCGCGGTCGAGCCGCCACGAGAGCGGCGCGGCCGGGTCGGCGAGCCAGTCCTGCAGGTACTGCGCGCGCACCTGGCGCACCGCCCCGATGCGGCCCTCGGCGACGAGCTCGCGGGCGAGCGCGACGGCCGGCACCCGCCGGTAGGTGAAGCCGACCATCGCGCGCACCCCGCGCGCGCTCGCCGCCTCGGCCGCGGCGGTCATCGCCTCGGCCTCGGCCACCGAGTTGGCGAGCGGCTTCTCGCACAGCACGTGCTTGCCGGCCTCGAGCGCGGCGACCGCCATCTCCGCGTGCGTGTCACCGGGGGTGCAGATGTCCACGAGGTCGACGTCGTCCCGCTCGATCAGCCGCCGCCAGTCGGTCTCGGCATCGTGCCAGCCGAGCCGCCGCGCCGCGGCGTCGACCGCGTCACGGCTGCGGCCCGCGACCACGGTCATCTCCGGACGCAGGGGCAGGTCGAAGAACCGCGGGGCGACGCGCCACGCCTGCGAGTGCGCCGCGCCCATGAAGGCGTAACCGATCATCCCGATCCCCAGGCGGGGAACGTCCTCGTGCGTCATGGACGCCGTCCTCTCGTCTCGTCCGGTGCGCGCCCGCGGCCCGTGCCGCGGGCGCGCCCTCCCTGCGGCAGGTTCAGGACTCGAAGGCCGTCGGCAGGTACTCCTCGACGTTCTCCTTGGTGACCACGGGCGCGTAGAGCTGGACGGTGCGGGGCACCTCGACCTCGACCAGGTCGCTGAGCGCCTTGCCCTGGACGATCAGGCGCGCGAGCCGGATGCCGTCCGCCGCCTGCGTGGACGGGTAGATGACGGTCGCCTTGAGCACGGAGTCGTCGGCCTGGATGGCGCGCATGACGTTCGCCGAGCCGGCGCCGCCGACCATGAGGAACTCGTCGCGACCGGCCTCGTCGATCGCTGCGAGCACACCGACGCCCTGGTCGTCGTCGTGGTTCCAGAGCGCGTCGATCTGCGGCGCGGCCTGCAGCAGGTTGGCCGCGGCGGACTGACCACCCTGGACCGTGAAGTCGGCTGCGACACGGTTGTCGACGTCGAGCCCGCAGTCCGCGAGCGCGTCGGCGAAGCCCTGGCTGCGGTCCTGGGTGAGCGGCAGCGAGTCGATGCCGGCGATCTCGGCGACGACCGCGTCGGGGTTGTCGCCGACCTGCTCGCAGATGTACGTCCCCGCGCTCACGCCCATGCCGTAGTTGTCGCCGAGCACCGTGGTGCGGGCCGCGAACGGGCTCGCGAACTCGCGGTCGACGTTGACGACGGCGATCCCGGCCTCCATCGCCTCCGTCGCGACCTCGGTCAGCGCGGCGCCGTCGAACGGCAGGAGCACGATGGCGTCGACGCCGTCGTTGATGAAGGTCTCGACCTGGCTGATCTGGAGGTTGACGTCGTTGGTCGCCTCCGCGACCACCAGCTCGACGTCGTCGTACTTCGCGGCCTCGTCGAGGGCGGCCCGGGTGATCGCACCCATCCAGCCGTGGTCGGCGGCCGGCGCCGAGAAGCCGATGGTGACCGTCTCGCCCGTCTCGTCGTTGTTCGAGGTCGCGCCCTGGGCGGTGTCGCCGCCGTCCTCCTCGTCCTGCGGCTCGGGCGTGTTGGACGTGCATCCGGCGAGCAGGACGGCGGACGCGGCGAGTGCTCCGGTGGTGAGCATCCAGCGGCGGCGCAGGTGTGCGGACATGACTTCCTCCTTGAAGTGACGGACGGCAGTGCTGCGGAAGGGTGCGTGCTGCGGGTGGGCGTGTGCTGCGGATGGGGTCAGGTGGACCGGTGGCGCGCGGCGAAGCGCTGCTGCAGCAGCACGGCGACGACGATGATCGCCCCCTTGGCGACCGACTGCGCCGAGATCGAGAGGTTGTTCTGGGTGAACACGTTGGCCAGCGTCGCGAAGATCACGGCCCCGATGACGGTGCCGACGATCGTGCCGCGCCCGCCCGCGAGGAGCGTGCCGCCGATGACGACGATCGCGATCGCCTCGAGCTCGTAGAGCTGGCCGTTCGTGGAGGAGCCGGCCGTGGTGCGCGCGAGCATCATGACGCCCGCGATCCCCGCCGTCAGGCCCGAGAGGGCGTACAGCCACATCGTGTGACGCCGCACGTCGATGCCGGCGAGCCTGGCGGCCTCGGGATTGCCGCCCACGGCGAGCGTCCGGCGGCCGAACGTCGTCCGGTTGAAGACCACCCAGGCGGCGACGGCGACCACGACGAAGATCCACACGAGCACCGAGACCCCCAGGACGTCCGCCCGGAAGACGTCGAGGAACGCCGGGACGTCCACGATCTGCGTGCGACGGTTGGCGATCACCTCGGCCAGGCCACGGGCGGCGACGAGCATCGCCAAGGTCGCGATGAACGCCACGACCTTGCCGTAGGCGATCAGCACCCCGTTGACGAGCCCGGCGACCACCCCGACGGCGAGCGCGGTGAAGACGATGACCGCCCAGTGGGTCTCGCGCGCCATCGTCTGGGTCGCGAGCGTGCTGGCCCACACCGTCGACAGACCCAGCACGGAGCCGACCGAGAGGTCGATGCCGCCCCCGGTGATGACGAAGGTCATGCCGATCGCGAGCACCCCGTAGATGGCCGCGAGCCGCAGGATCGTCATGAGGTTGTCGACGCTCGCGAAGCGCTCCCCCGCGGTCGCGACACCGACCGCGCAGATGAGGAGCAGGGCGACGACGAGGCCGAGGTTGCGCCCCGCGCCGCCCGCGACCAGCCGCCGCCACGCGCCCGACGGCGAGGGGCCGTGGCTCGCGGTGGCGGTCGGGCCCGTGCGCTGCATGCGGACCGGGTCGTCCGGGTCGGGCGGGATGCTGCCGGCCGTCGCGAGGCCGGGCGGGGTCTGCTCGCTCACGCGACACTTCCTTCCATCACGAGGTCGAGGACCCCGTGCTCGTCGATCCGGTCGGACGGGCCCGCGTGCACCACGCGGCCCTCGGAGATCACCAGGACGCGGTCGGCGAGGCCCAGCACCTCGTCGATCTCGCTCGAGACGACGACGATCGCGGCGCCGCGTGCGGCGAGGTCGCGGATCAGGCCGTAGATCTCGGCGCGCGCACCCACGTCCACGCCGCGGGTCGGCTCGTCGAGCAGCAGCACGCGGCAGCCGTGCACGAGCCAGCGCGCGAGCATCGCCTTCTGCTGGTTGCCTCCCGACAGCGTCCGGGCGTCGCGGTCGGGGTCGTCGGGGCGCAGGTCGAGCGCCGTGATCTGCTCGCGGGCGGCGGCGCGCTCGGCGCGCTCGTCGAGGAAGCCGGCCGAGGCGAACCGCCCGAAGCTCGACAGCGTGATGTTGCGGTAGACGGGTTCGCCGAGGAGCAGCCCCTGGCTCTTGCGCTCCTCGGGCGCCAGCCCGATCCCGGCCCGCACGGCCGCGCCGACCGAGCCGGGACGCAGCCGGCGACCCGCGACGGTGACGCGGCCGGCGGTCGCGCGTCGGGCCCCGTAGACGGTCTCGAGGATCTCGGAGCGTCCGGCCCCGACGAGCCCGGCCAGGCCGACGACCTCACCTGCGCGGACGGTGAACGAGACGTCGTCGAACACGCCGCGCAACCCCAGCCCCTCGACCGCGAGCAGCTCCTCCGCGTCGCGGTCGACCGCGGCGCGCTCCGGGAACGAGCCCTCGACCGTGCGGCCCGTCATGAGCCGGATGAGGTCGGCCGTCGGCGTGTCGCCGACCAGGAGGTTGGCCCCGACCGTGCGCCCGTCCTTGAGGACGGTGATCCGGTCGCCGACCTGGCGGATCTCCTCGAGACGGTGGGAGATGTAGACCACCGCGACCCCGTCGGCGGTGAGCTGGCGGACGACCCGGAAGAGGTTCGCGACCTCCTCGGAGTCGAGGACGGCGGACGGCTCGTCCATGACGATCAGACGGGCGTCGTGCGAGAGTGCCCGCGCCATGCTGACGATCTGCTGGCCGGCGGCCGAGAGCTGTCCGACCTCGCGCGTCGGCGAGATGTCCCCGTGTCCCAGGCGGGCGAGGATCGCCTGCGTCCTGCGGTGGAGCTCGCGGCGGCGCGTCACGCCGGCGGTCGCGAGCTCGTGCCCGAGGAAGACGTTCTCGGCGACGGTGAGACCCGGCACCACGTCGAGCTCCTGGTACATCGTGGCGACGCCCGCGCGGAGGGCCGCCACGGGCGACGTCGTCCGGAGCGGCTCGCCCTTCCACAGGATCGTCCCGGCGTCCGGCCGGTGCGCTCCCGCGAGCACCTTGATGAGCGTCGACTTGCCGGCGCCGTTCTGCCCGAGCAGGCAGTGCACCTCCCCCGGGAGGATCTCGAGGTCGACGCCGTCGAGGGCCTTCGCACCGGGGAAGTGCTTGACGATGCCGCGCATGTGAAGCAGCGGCTCGTGGTGGGCATCAGCGACCATGCGGGCGAAACTACTCAGGTTCTGTCGAGCGTCAAGCAAAAGTTGCCAGGTATGAGACGCGTTATGGGAATGTGACCTGTCGAAGTGGCCCATCTTCTGCCTCGTCCTGTGCTTGACTGCGCGTCATGGAGTCGCATGCCCGCACCGTCGCCCGGCCCACCGGGGTCGGCGAGATGTTCCAGCTCCTGCGCGACGGCAGGGCGCGCACGCGGGCCGAGCTCGCCCAGGTGACGGGCCAGGCGCGCTCCACGATCGCCGCGCGCGTCGACCTCCTCCTCGCCTCCGGCCTCGTCGCCCCGGCGGGTGAGGCCAGCTCGACGGGCGGGCGCCCGCCCGCCACGTTCGCCTTCAACCCGAGCGCACGCGTGGTGCTCGCCGTCGACCTGGGCGCGACGCACGCGCGCCTCGCGGTCACCGACCTCGCCTCGACCGTGCTCGCCGAGCACCACGAGCCGATCGCGATCGCCGACGGTCCAGAACCCGTGCTCGACCACGTCGCGGCGGTGGGCCGTGCGCTCGTCGACCAGGCGGGCCGCTCGATGTCGGACCTTGTCAGCGTCGGGGTCGGGCTCCCTGGTCCCGTGGACCACGCCACGGGACGGCCCACGAACCCGCCGATCATGCCCGGGTGGGACGACGCAGACGTCCCCGGCCTGCTGCGCGAACTGCTCGGCGCACCCGTGCTCGTCGACAACGACGTCAATCTCATGGCCCTCGGCGAGCACAGCGCCGAGTTCCCGGACGTGGACCACCTGCTCTTCGTGAAGGTCGCGACCGGCATCGGTGCCGGGGTGATCAGCGACGGCGGGATCCGCCGGGGGGCGCAGGGCGCCGCGGGCGACCTCGGCCACATCGCCGTTCCCGACGGTCCCGACCTGCTGTGCCGGTGCGGCAACACCGGCTGCCTCGAGGCGGTCGCGAGCGGCAGGGCGGTCGCCACGCGACTCACCGAGCAGGGCGTCCCGGCGGCCACCAGCGCCGACGTCGTCGCGCTCGTGCGATCCGGCGACGTTCGTGCGGGACACGAGGTCCGCGAGGCGGGCCGCACCATCGGTGGCGTGCTCGCCGCGTGCGTGAGCATGCTCAACCCGTCGATGATCGTGATCGGCGGGAACCTCGCCGAGGCCGGCGAGCACCTGCTCGCGGGCATCCGCGAGGTCGTCTACCGCAGGTCGCTCCCGCTCGCGACCCAGCACCTGCGCATCGTCCAGAGCCGGACCCGGGGCCGCGCGGGCGTGCTCGGCGCGAGCTCCATGGCGGCCGAGCACGTGCTCTCGTCCACCGCGATCGACGCCCTCCTGTCCTGAGGTCCGGACTCAGCACCCGGCCGGGGCTCAGCGCTCCCGGTAGTGGTACGCGTCCACGGGGACGAACCCCATCTGGCGATAGAGCGCGACGGCGGCCCGGTTCGACTCCTCGACCTGCAGGAACGCGCGCCCTACACCCGCCGGGGCGCCCTCGAGGGCGACGCGGGTGAGTGCGCGCGCCACTCCCCTGCGCCGGGCGCGCCGCTCCACCGCCAGGCAGCTCAGAGCAAGCCAGCCGTGCGACGGCGCTGCACGGAGGACGCCGATGCGTCCGCCAGCGTCGTGGGCCGTCAGGTACCGGGCGGGCGCCCCCTCCAGGATGCGCCGCGCGAGGGTGGCGTCGGTGGTGGTGGTCGCCTTGACGCCGAGCCATGTCTCGAGCCACCCGTCGTCCGGGCGCTCGGACCACGCGACCCGCAACCCGTCGGCTCCGGTCGCGCGCGTGGAGGACACGCGCGACGGCACCATGCCGTCGGGCAGCGTGCCGCCGGACGGCGTGCGGGCGGACGGCGTGCGGGCGGACAGCGTGCGGTCGGACAGCGTGCGGTCGGACAGCGTGCCGCCGGGCAGCGCGCCTTCGCGCGACGTGCCGGCGAGCGGCGCAGCCATCACCACGGTCGGCGCCACCGCGCGGTAGCCACGCTCGGCCAGGAGGCGGTCGAGGCCCGGGGCCGTGCGGGGGTCCAGGCGCACCACGCTCCGCGCACCGTGCTCGGCGTAGAGCGCCTCGACCTCGCCGAGCGTCCTGGCCACGGCCGCCGTCGCTGCGAGGTCGCCCAGGCGCGTCCGGTGCGCGGCGAGCGACGGCAAGGCACTGTTCGCCCTGCGGGTGAAGCCGCCCGACCGCCCCACGCGCCACCCGCCCACCTCGCTGACGTCGACGGGAGGCCACGTCGCGGTCTCGATGAGGGCTCCCGGCGCGGGAAGCTCCTCAGACATCGCCGTGCGCACCGCCGACGGCTCCGTCGGCACCGTCGGCCTCCTCGCTCCCGGCCGGGCCATGGCCCGCGAGCGCAAGGGAGTAGACACGCATCCGGTAGCCCTCGACCGACCAGTCACGCTCCGGCACCCGGACCATGCCGAGACGCTCGTAGATGCGGTGCGCGGTGCGCATCTCCTCGAGGCTCGACAGCACGAACGCCCGGGCTCCACGCTCACGCGCCGCGTCCACGGCGGCGACCACGAGCCGTTCGCCGACACCGCGCCCTCGCGCCAGGGGATCCACGGCGAGCATCCGGATCTCGGCCTCGCCGTCGCGCGCGACCTCGGCCCACTCCGATCCGTGCCCGGTGAGCGTGACCGTGCCCACCACCGCACCCGACTCGACCGCCACGAGCACCGTGGCCTCGTGGGCACGGCGCACGGCCGAACGCAGCTCGTCGACGTAGTCGTGGTCGGCCTCGATCAGACCGTCCGCGAGGTAGGCCTGCGCCGTCAGGTCGCCGACGCGCGCGAGCTCGTCCTCGTGGGCGGTACGGATCTGCATGGGACTCCTCGGTTCCGGGGGGGCGCGAGGCCCCGGTCAGTCGTCGCCCAGGGCGCCGGGACCCTGGGTCAGCAGCACGGTGAACTGCTCCTCGTCGAGGATCCGCAGGCCCAGCTCGCGCGCCTTGGCCTCCTTGGCACCGGCGTTCTCGCCGACGACCACGTAGTCGGTCTTCTTCGAGACGCTCCCGGCAGCCTTTCCACCCCGGGCGAGGATCGCCTCCTTCGCGCCGTCGCGCGAGTAGTCCTCGAGCGAACCCGTGACCACGACCGTGAGGCCCTCGAGCGTGCGCTCGAGCGAGGCGTCCTGCTCGTCGCGCATCAGCACACCCGCAGCGGACCACCGGTCGAGGACCTCGCGGTGCCACTCCTCCCCGTACCAGTCGAGGATCGACTCGGCGATCACCTGGCCCAGGCCCTCGATCTCCGAGAGCGTCGCCACCGCCTGCTCACGGTCACCGTCGAGCACCGCACGCAGCTCGGACATCGCGCCGAAGCGCTGTGCGAGTGCTCGGGCGGCCGTGGGTCCGACGTTGCGGATGCTGAGCGCGACGAGCACGCGCCAGAAGGGCTTGCTCTTGGCCGCGTCGAGCTCGTCGAGCAGCGTGCGCGCGGCACCCGACGGTTCCCACTCGGCCAGCGTGCGCCCCTCGGCCTCGGCGGCCTGCCGCGCCGCCTTGGTGTGGGTGAGCCGACGGCGGAACGGTGCGCGACGCCGCACCACGCCGTCGTCGTCCGCGCGCGGCTCGCCCGTGTCCGGGTCCCGCACCACGACCTCGACCTCGGCGAGACGGGCGAGGCTGGCCTCGCGCACGAGCTGCCGCGTGGCCTCGTCAGCGTCCTGCGGGTAGCCCACGAGGTCGAACAGGAACGCGTCGCTGACCACGGGCGGGGTCTGCGGCACCTGAGGCTGGGTGAGGGCCGCTGCGGTGACCTCCCCCAGGGCCTCGATGTCCAGCGCCCCGCGCGACCCGATGTGCTCGACGCGGCCGCGCACCTGGGCGGGGCACGTGCGCGCGTTCGGGCAGCGCAGGTCCACCTCGCCCTCGCGCAGCGCGCGCAGCCGCGTGCCGCACGCGGGGCACTCGCTCGGCATCACGAAGTCCGTGCGCGGCCAGTCGTCGTCGGCGGCCCGCGGTGCCGGACCGACGATCTCGGGGATCACGTCACCCGCCTTGCGCAGCACCACCATGTCGCCGATGCGCACGCCCTTGGCCCTGACCACGTCCTGGTTGTGGAGCGTGGCCATCGCGACGGTCGAGCCCGCGACCTTGACGGGCTCCATGACCGCGAAGGGGGTCACCCGGCCCGTGCGGCCGACGTTGACCTCGATGCTCAGCAGGCGCGTGTTCACCTCCTCGGGCGGGTACTTGTAGGCGACCGCCCACCTGGGTGCCCTGCTGGTGGCGCCGAGCCGTCGCTGGAGCGTGGTCTCGTCCACCTTGACGACGATCCCGTCGATCTCGTGCTCGACGTCGTGCCGGTGCGCGCCGTAGTGGTCGATCATCCGCTGCACACCCGCGAGGTCGTCGACGACCTGGGTGTAGGGCGACACCGGCAGGCCCCACCGCGCGAGCAGCGCGTAGGTGTCCGACTGCCGTGCCGTCGCGGCGTCGTGACCGCTCCAGCGCAGGGCTCCGATCCCGTGGCAGAACATGCGCAGCGGGCGCGACGCCGTGACGCGGGGGTCCTTCTGCCGCAGCGACCCGGCCGCCGTGTTCCGGGGGTTCGCGAAGGGCGGCTTGCCCGCGGCCACCTGCTGCGCGTTGACTTGGGCGAACCCTTCGACCGGGAGGAACACCTCACCGCGCACCTCGATCAGCTCGGGCAGGTCGTCGCCCGTGAGCCGGTGGGGCACGCCCTCGATGGTCCGCACGTTGAGCGTGACGTCCTCGCCGGTGCGCCCGTCACCGCGCGTCGCGGCTCGGACGAGGTGCCCGTGCTCGTAGAGCAGCGCGATCGCGAGGCCGTCGATCTTGAGCTCGCACAGGTAGTGGAGGTCGGCTGCCGCCGTGTCGAGCTCGCGCCGCACGCGCGCGTCCCACGCCGCGACGTCGTCGGCCGAGAACGCGTTGTCGAGGCTCAGCATCCGCTCGACGTGCTCGACGGCGGTGAACTCGGTCGAGAAGGTGCCGCCCACCTTCTGCGTCGGCGAGTCCGGCGTGCGCAGCCCGTACTCGGGGTAGGCGTCCTCGAGCGCGCTGAGCCGGCGCAGGAGCACGTCGTACTCCGCGTCACTGACGGTGGGGGCATCCCGCACGTAGTAGGCGAACTGGTGCTCGGTGACCTCGCGCGCGAGGTCCTCCCAGCGGTGTCGCGCCGCGGCCTCGTCGAGGCCGACGTCGCGCTCGTCGAGAGGGGTGTCGGGCTGGGGCTGCGCGGTCACGGGCTGGGGCGGCTCGGTCACGGGCCCATCATGGCGCGCGCCACCGACACCCCGCGCGCCCGCACATCGTCCAGCGCCCACGTACCCGCCCGGCGCCCCTCGGCGCCCCGGACGCCCGGGCACCTCCTAGGGTGTGCCCGTGAGCGACTCCCCCGAGACCCCTGGCGACCCGTACACCTGGCTCGAGGAGGTCGAGTCGCAGCGCGCGCTGGCCTGGGTACGTGAGCGCAACGCCGAGACCGCCGCGGCCCTGGGCGCGACCCCCGAGTTCGGTGCCACACGCGACGCGATCCGCGAGGTGCTCGACTCGCGTGCCAAGATCCCGGACGTCAGCCGGATCGGCGAGCACCTGTACAACTTCTGGCGCGACGCCGAGCACCCGCGCGGGCTGTGGAGGCGGACGACGCTCGAGAGCTACCGCACGCCCGAACCCGACTGGGAGACGGTCCTCGACCTGGACGCCCTCAACGCGGCCGAGGGCGAGGACTGGGTGTGGCACGGCGCCACGGTGCTGCGGCCCGAGTACCGCAAGGCCCTCGTCGAGCTGTCCCACGGCGGCTCGGACGCCGACGTGACGCGCGAGCTCGACCTGGTCACCAAGCAGTTCGTCGACCCCGCCGACGGCGGTTTCCTGCGTCCCGAGGCCAAGGGCACGGTGTCGTGGGTCGACGAGGACGAGATCTTCGTCGCGACGGACTTCGGGCCGGGGTCGATGACGCCGTCGGGGTATCCCCGGATCGCCAAGCGCTGGCGCCGCGGGACCCCGCTGGAGGCCGCCGAGACGGTGTACGAGGGCGCCGCGACGGACATGTACATCGCGGCGTTCAAGGACCGCACGCCGGGGTTCGAGCGGGAGTACGTGGTGCGGACCATCGCGTTCTACGCCGAGGAGACCTTCCTGCTGCGCGAGGGCGCCCTCGTCCGGGTCGAGGTCCCCACCTCGGCCGAGGTCGGTTTCCACCGCGAGTGGCTCACGGTCACGCTGCGCGAGGACTGGACTCCCGTCGAGGGCGGCCCGACCTTCGCAGGCGGCTCGCTGCTGGCCGCACCGCTCGAGGACTTCCTCGCAGGGTCCCGCGACCTCACGGTGCTGTTCGCCCCGAGCCCGACGACATCCCTGTCCGGGGCGGCGTTCACGCGCCACCACCTGGTGCTGACCGTCCTCGACGACGTCAAGAACCGCCTCGAGGTGCTGACCCCGCCGCGTGAGGCCGTGGCCGGCGTCCCGTGGGAGCGTGGCGAGCTGGCCGGGGTCCCCTCGATCGGGACCGTCGGCGTGCGCGCCGTCGACCGCGTGGAGAGTGACGACGTCTGGCTCGTCACCACCGACTACCTCACGCCCACCACCCTCTCGCTCGCGACGGTGGGGGCGGACGCCGCGCCCGAGCCGCTCAAGGGGATGCCCGCGTTCTTCGACACCACCGGCCTCGCCGTGAGCCAGCACTTCGCGACGTCGGCCGACGGCACGCGCGTCCCGTACTTCCAGGTGGCCCGCGAGGACCTCGAGCACGACGGCACCGCGCCCACGCTCCTCTACGGCTACGGCGGGTTCGAGATCTCGCTGCTGCCCTCGTACTCGGGCGGCCTCGGCCGTGCGTGGCTCGAGCGCGGCGGGGTCTACACCGTCGCCAACATCCGTGGCGGCGGCGAGTACGGCCCGCGCTGGCACCAGGCCGCGCTCAAGGAGAACCGGCACCGTGCCTACGAGGACTTCGCGGCGGTCGCGGAGGACCTCGTGGGCCGGGGCGTCACCGCGCCTGCGCACCTGGGGATCCAGGGCGGTTCGAACGGCGGTCTGCTCACGGGCAACATGCTCGTGCGGCGTCCCGACCTGTTCGGTGCCGTCGTCATCCAGGTCCCGCTGCTCGACATGCGCCGGTACTCGCGCCTGCTGGCGGGTGCCTCGTGGATGGCCGAGTACGGCGACCCGGACGACCCTGCGCAGTGGGGGTTCATCCGCACCTTCTCGCCGTACCACCTGGTCGAGGAGAGCACGGACTACCCGCCCGTGCTCCTCACGACCTCCACCCGTGACGACCGCGTGCACCCGGGCCACGCCCGCAAGCTCGCCGCCCGGCTGCGCGAGTGGGGCAAGGACGTGACGTACTACGAGAACGTCGAGGGCGGGCACGGCGGCGCGGCGGACAACTCGCAGGCCGCGCACATGTCCGCGCTGGCGTACCGGTTCCTGTGGGAGCGGCTGGCGGGCTGAACGAGGCGCGACGTGTCGGTGCACGGGTCTAGCGTCCGGGTGACGGGCTCGACCTGAGTCCCGTCACCTCGTCCTCGCCCCGGGAGCGCGTCATGCCCGTCCGCTGGTACTCCGTCGTCGTCGACTGCACAGACGTCCACGCCCAGGCCCGGTGGTGGGCCACGGCCCTCGGCTGGGAGAAGGCCTACGAGGCCGACGACGAGGTGGTGCTCGTCCCGCCGCACGCGCTCACCGCGAGGGCCTCGGTCCCGGTCGAGGAGCAGGGGCCCGGCCTCGTCTTCGTCCCGGTGCCCGAGGGCAAGACGGTGAAGAACCGACTGCACCTGGACCTCGCGCCACGCGCCGATGACGACCAGGCGGCCGAGGTCCAGCGTCTGATCGAGCTCGGCGCGACCCGGGTCGACGTGGGCCAGGGTCCGGAGGTCAGCTGGGTCGTGCTGGCGGATCCCGAGGGCAACGAGTTCTGCGTGCTCTCGCCGCGCGACTGACGGATGCCTCAGCCGGCGTCGGCGGTCTCGGCGAGCTCGGCGGCCACGCGCACCGCCGACGCGATCGCAGGGCGCAGCGCGCGCAGGTCGTTGATCACCAGGTCGCCGCCCGTGAGCGTCGGCGACGCCTCGACGTGCACGGCGACGTCGGCGAGATCACGCGCCGGCAGACCGACGGCGGTCCAGGGCCGGGCGATCCCACGCGCGACCTTCGCGACGTCGGTGCGGCGTCCGTTGCGCTCGGGCGGCAGCCCGAACCACATGCGACGGCCCGCTTCGACGACGGCCGCCACCTGCTCCCACTGGGGCCCGCGCACGGCATCGGCCCCGAGGCCCACCGCGTCCGCCCCGCTCGCCGCGAGGGCCGTGAGCGCCCTCGACGCGAAGCGGAGCCCACCGTGGGCGACCACCTCGACGGCCCCCGCCGCACGAGCACCGTCGACCACTGACGTCAAGCCCTGGGCGACCAGCTCGCCCTCGACCGCCGCGAGTCGACCGTGCCCCGAGAACGTCGCGACGGTGCCGCCCAGCACGTCGGGAAGCATGGGCTCGCGCAGCACGACGACGGGCTCGGCACCGGGCACCGACGCGCGCACCGAGGCGAGGAGGGGACCGAGCCCCTCGGCGAGCGCCGCGACGACGTCGCGCACCGCGCCGGCGTCGGCGAGCACACGGTCGCCGCGCGCGAGGTACAGGATCGCGGCGAGGCTCCACGGGCCGCGCACCGACACCACGAGCCGCCCCGTCCAGCCGTGGGCCGCGACCGCGAGCGCGTCGAGGTCCTCCCGCAGCAACGCCTCCGTGCGACGCTGGTCGGCCCCCGGGCGGTCGGCGAGCTTCCAGCCGTGCGGCCCGAGCTCCACAGGCATCTCGGGCAGGAGCGCCGCGGTACGCGCGACCGACTCCGCCCACGGCCCGCGCGAGGGCAGCTGGACGGTCGGTGGGAGCGGCTCGACGCCGTGCGGGGCGCGGGCGAGCTCGTCGACCGCCGTGCGCTGCGCCTCGAGCACCTTCGTCCCGGGCCACGGGCCGAGGACGCTGACGCCCGTCACCGGCCGGACCCGGCCACGGTCGCCTGACCGAGCACGCGCGTCCCGTCGTAGAGGACCACGGACTGACCGGGCGCGATCCCACGCAGCCCCTCGTGCAGCTCGACCTCGAGGTCCTGGGCACCCGTGGACGCGGCACGCACCCGCCCGGGGACCGGCGTGCCGTGCGCCCGCACCTGGACCGCGCACTCCCGCCAGGCCCGCGGTGCGTCGTCGAACCAGACCGCACGCTCGCCCGTGAGGCGGTGCACCGTGAGCAGCTCGGCCGCGCCGACCACCACGGTGTTGGTCGCGGGCTGGACCTCGAGCACGTAGCGGGCGCGGCCGTCGGCAGCCGGTCGGCCCAGCGCGAGCCCGCGCCGCTGGCCCACCGTGTAGGCGTAGGCGCCGTCGTGCCGGCCGACCACGGTCCCGTCCGCGTCGACGACGTCGCCGGGGCGGCTCCCGAGGCGCTCGCGCAGGAATCCCTGCGTGTCGCCGTCGGCCACGAAGCAGATGTCGTACGAGTCGGGCTTGGCCGAGACCGAGAGCCCCCGAGCGGCGGCCTCGCGGCGCACGTCGTCCTTCGTGGCGGCGTCGCCCAGCGGGAACATCGCCCGTGCGAGCCGCTCGGGCCCCATGACGGCGAGGACGTACGACTGGTCCTTCGCCGCGTCGCGGGCCCGGTGCAGCGCGCGCACGCCGTCGTCGTCGATCTCCACGCGCGCGTAGTGACCCGTGCAGACCGCGTCGAAGCCGAGCGCCACGCCCTTGTCGAGCAGTGCCTCGAACTTGATGTGCTCGTTGCAGCGGACGCACGGGTTGGGTGTGCGCCCCGCCTCGTACTCGGCGAGGAAGTCCGCGACGACCGTCTGCTCGAACCGCTCCGACAGGTCCCACACGTAGTACGGGATGCCCAGCACGTCGGCCGCGCGGCGCGCGTCGCCCGCGTCCTCGATCGAGCAGCAGCCTCGCGAGCCCGTACGCATCTGGTCACGGTTGCGCGAGAGCGCCATGTGGACGCCGACGACGTCGTGGCCGGCGTCGACCGCGCGTGCGGCCGCGACCGCCGAGTCGACGCCGCCGGAGAGCGCTGCCAGGACACGCATGCGGCCAGGGTACGTGGCGGCTCGGGGCCACGCGGACGGCGCCCGACCCCGGACGGCAGTGACCCCGGGCCGGCCGGCCCATCACCGGGAAGGTCCTCAGCGGCGCAGGCGCTCGGCGCGGGGGTGCTCGGGCCGCGGGTCGCCGGCGGCGATGCGGTAGAAGACGTGCGGACGCACCGGGTGACCCACGGGTACGGCCGGGTGCTCGAAGTCGCACGACGGGTCCCGACGCATCCCGATCCGCTCCATCACGGCGCGCGAGCGCAGGTTGCCGCGGGCGGTGAACGACGCGACCTCGGGCCAGCCGAGCGCCCCGAAGGCGTGGTCCAGGGCGGCGTGGGCGGCCTCGGTGGCGAACCCGTGGCCCCAGTGGGCGGCCGCGAGACGCCAGCCCACCTCCACCCTGGGTTGGAAGGTCGCCTCGAACCGCACGGGCCACAGCCCGGTGTATCCGATGAACGCGCCCGTGTCGCGTCGCTCGAGCGCCCACAGCCCCCAGCCGTGCTCACGCCAGTGCGCCTCGATGCGGGCGACGAAGGCCTCCGTCTCGGCAGGGGTCTGGGGTCGTACGAAGTGCTCCATGACCACCGGGTCCGCGTTCATCGCCGCGAACGCCGCGACGTCGTCGGGGCCGAACGCGCGCAGCAGCAGGCGGTCCGTGCGCAGGACGACGACGGCATCGCTCGCCGGGGCGTGGGGGCGGGACAGGTCCGGCTGCATCGGGCGATCGTAGCGAGGGGCTCGCCGGTGGCTCGCCGGCGCACCCCGGACCCCGCACGTCGCACCCCGCACGTTGCTTCTCCGTGCCTCGCATGTGTGTCGGACGTCGTCCGTACTGTCGGGGTATGTCCCTGGTCCCCCACCCCGGCCCGAGCGAGCTGATGTTCGCCGCCGAGGTGGTGCGTGCTCGCCCACGCGTGCCGCAGCCCGCGGCGTGGGCCGACCGTCACCCCGTCGCGGCGCGCCTCGAGGACCGGGCTCCGGACCCCGAGCTGGTCACCGAGCTCGCGTCGCTCGAGCCGGGCGACCTCGACGACGCGACGTTGCTCGAGGTCGTGGCGGGGTGGGAGCGCGCCATCGCGTGGGCTGCGGCGCGCCAGGCCGCAGCGGCAGCCGAGGTCGAGCGCCGAGCCGGTGGTGCACGCCTCGAGGCGGTGGCCGACGAGATCGCGGTGCGGCTCGCCACCTCGCGGCGCTCGGCCGAGCAGCTCGTCGATCGCGGACGCGCGCTGGCCCACCTGCCCGAGGTCCACGACGCCCTCGCCGCGGGTCTGCTCGACGTGCGCAAGGCGGACGCGCTGGTGCGAGAGACGCGGCACCGGTCCTTCGAGGACGCCCGGAAGATCCTCACCCAGGTGCTGCCGACGGCGCCGTCCCGCACGGCTCCGCAGCTGCGCGCGGCGGTGCGCCGGGCCGAGGCGGCGCTCGACCCCGCGGCGCTGCGCGTCAGGCACACGCGCGCCCGCGGTGACCGCTGCGTCCGGATGACCCCGGCCCCCGACGCGATGGCGTGGGTCACGGCGTTCCTGCCCGCGACCGACGCGATGACGGTGATGACCGCCGTCGACGCGATCGCAGCGTCGGTGCGGCCCGAGGACGACCGCTCCGTGGATGCGCGCCGTGCCGATGCGCTGACCGACGTGATGCGTCGCGTCCTCGACGCAGGGGTCGGACCAGATGGTCCGCTGCCCGTCCGCAGGACCCGACGCCCGCACCTCCAGGTCACCGTGCCGCTCACGGGCCTGCACGCCGACGACGTCGCGGAGCTCGCGGGCTACGGCGCGATCCCCACCGTCCTCGTCCATGAGTCGCTCCACGACGCGACGCTCGAGCCCGTCGTCATCGACCCCCGCACGGGCGAGATCGCCGGCCCCGCGCAGGGGTGGCGCCGCTCCCCGACGCCGCGATCCTCGCACGAGCCGTCCCCAGCCACGCGGACCTCGCACGAGGCGTCGCCGGACGAGCCGCCCCGGCACGAGCGCATCCCGCGCGAACGAGCGCCGGGCGAGCCACCCCGGCACGAGCGCACCCCGCGCGAACGAGCGCCCGGCGAGCCACCCCCAGGCGAGCCCTCCACGCGCGAGGAGTCACCCCCGTCACCCTCCCTCGCGTCCAGCGCCCCAGGACCCGCGGCGCCCAGCCGCGCGCGCGGGTCGGCGGAGAGATCACCGGACACGATCGGCTACCGCCCGGGCGCTGCCCTCGCGCGGCTCGTGATCGAGCGCGACGTGACGTGCACGTTCCCCGGTTGCCAGGTGCCGTCGTCGCGCTGCGACCTCGACCACATCGAGCCCTTCGACAGCTCGCGTCCGGCTGACACGCAGACGCGGGCCGAGAACCTGCACGCCCTCTGCCGCCATCACCACCGTCTCAAGACGCACCATGGCTGGACGCCGGTGCGGGACCCGACCACGGGCAGCACCACGTGGACCTCTCCCCTGGGCCGTCGCTACGCCCGACCGCCGGCGCACGCCGATCCTGCCGCTACGGCGGAGTGATCCGGCGCGCCGTCCACAGCCGGTCGCATGCCCCATCGGCGTCCCCCCGCCGCACGTCCGCTGCGCGTCCCCGTCGCACGCCCGCTCCGCGTCCCCCGCCGCGCGCCCGCTCCGCGAGCCCCGCCGCATGCGCCTGCCGAGCGCGCCTGCCGAGCGCGTCGCCGTAGCTCAGGCGAGACCGGCGCGGCGGGCGCGGGCGACGGCGTCTGGCAGGACGGCCAGCACGTGATCGACGTCGGCCTCCGTCGAGGTGCGCCCGAGCGAGAGCCGCAGCGCGCCGCGCGCCTGCTCCTCGCCGAGCCCCGAGGCGAGCAGCACGTGTGACGGCTGCGCGACGCCCGCGGTGCACGCCGCACCCGTCGAGCACCGCACGCCTGCGGTGTCGAGCAGGTAGATGAGGGAGTCGCCGTCGCAGCCCGGGAAGGTCCACAGCGCGATGCCCGGCAGCCGCGCAGGGCCGCCGTCCTCGCCCGCGGCCCCAATCCTGGGCCCCTGCAGGACGGCGTCGGGCACGGTGGCACGCACGCCCTCGACGAGGCGTTCGCACAGCCCCTCGAGGCGCCTCGCCTCGGCCTCTCGCGACGCGACCGCGGCCTCGAGCGCCGCGGCGAAACCCGCCGCGGCGGCGGCCGGCAGCGTGCCCGAACGGACGCCACGCTCGTGACCGCCGCCGTGCAGCACAGGCTCGAGCGCGAGACCGCGCCGGGCGACCAGGGCACCGATGCCGACGGGTCCGCCCACCTTGTGCGCCGACACGCTGACGGCGTCGGCCGCGACCTGCTGCAGGTCGACCCGCAGCGTGCCCACCGACTGCACCGCGTCGACGTGCACCGGGACACCCCGCTCGTGCGCGAGCCCGACGACGCCCCGCACCGGCTGGACGGCGCCCGTCTCGTTGTTCGCCCACATCACGCTCACGAGTGCCGGGGCGCCCTCGGCGTCGTCGGCGTCCAGGGCCCGGGCGAGCCCGCCGAGCGCGAGCACGCCGTCGCGGTCGACGGGCAGTTCGACGAGCGAGGCCCCTTCGTGCTCGACGAGCCAGCGTGCAGGATCCAGGACGGCATGGTGCTCGACGGCCGAGACGAGCAGCCGTCTGGCGGCGGGATCGGCCCTGCGCCGTGCCCAGGCGATCCCCTTGACAGCGAGGTTGTCGGCCTCGGTGCCCCCCGACGTCAGGAGCACCTCGCCCGGGTCCGCACCAAGGGCGGCCGCGATGCGCTCCCGTGACTCCTCGACCACGCGACGGGCAGCACGCCCTGCGGCGTGCAGGGACGAGGGGTTCCCGGTGCGGGTGAGCTCGCGGGCCATCGCCTCGAGCGCGAGCGGGTGCATCGGGGTGGTCGCCGCGTGATCCAGGTACGCCTCCCGGCCGGCTCCGAGTGAGGACACGGCCGCGAGTCTACGGAGGACGGCGGAGCCCGCCCGTACCGCAGCCCCCGCCACGGTTCCCCCACAGCTGCTCCACCGCAGCCACCGCACCACCTGGCACAATTCCCCGGTGACCGAGCAGCCACCCACCCCTCTCGCCTTCAGCGGCTCACGGCTGGGCTGGGCGGACCTCCCCCGCGCCGTGCGCCGTCGCATCGCCGAGATGGCCGGGGCCGAGGTCACCGCCGAGGCGAGCGCGACCAACGGGTTCAGCCCGGGGTACGCCGCGGTGCTCGATCTCGCGGACGGCACGCAGGTGTTCGTCAAGGCGGTCTCGCCCGAGCAGAACCCCGACTCTCCGGATCTCGCACGCGCCGAGATGCGCGCGTCCGAGCACGTGCCCGACGGTGTCTGCGCACCCGAGCTCCTGTGGTCGGACGACGACGGCACGTGGGTGCTGCTCGGGTTCGCGCCGGTGCACGGCCGCACCCCCGAGAGCCCGTGGCGCGCGGACGAGCTGAGCCGGGTGCTCGAGGCGGTGGCCGAGCTCGCGGACAACGGGACGCCCTTCTCCGGGCGGCTGCCCCCGCTCGCCGCCGGGCTGGCCCGGTTCATGTCGGGCTGGCGCGCGCTCGCGCAGGACGGCGCGGCCCTGGACCGGGCCGTCGATGCCGCCGGAGCGCACGGTGCATGGCTCCGCGCCCACCTCGACGAGCTGTGCGAGCTCGAGACGGAGGGACCGCGCGCCGCGACCGGCACCACGCTCGTCCACAACGACCTGCGGGCGGACAACATCCTGCTCGACGCCGACGACGAGCGCGTCTGGCTCATCGACTGGCCGCACGCGAGTGCCGACGGCGCGCGCTGGTTCGACCTGCTGGGGATGCTGCCGAGCGTCGCGATGCAGGGTGGCGGCGACCCGGCCGAGCACTTCTGGCGTCACCCCAATGCCCGTGGCGCCGACCGGGACGCCGTGCGCGCCGCGCTCGCGGGCCTGGCCGGCTACTTCGTCCACGGCTCGGTGCAGCCGCCGCCGCGGGGCATCGCGAACCTGCGCGCGTTCCAGGGCGCCCAGGGCCGCGCCGCACTCGCGTGGCTCAGCACGTTCTGAGCCAGAGCACGCTGCGGCTCAGGACGCCGTGAGGCTCAGGACGCCGTGAGGCTCAGCCCTCGGGACGAAGGCGGCGCAGCTCGGCGGCTGCCTGCGGGAGGATCGTGAAGAGGTCGCCCACCACGCCGAGGTCCGCGATCTCGAAGATCGGCGCCTCGGGATCCGCGTTGACGGCGACGATCGTCCCCGACGCCTGCATGCCGCCACGGTGGTGCACCGCGCCGGAGACCCCGGCACCCACGTAGAGCCGCGGCGAGACGGTGACGCCCGTCTGACCGATCTGGGCCTCGTGGCCGATCCAGCCCTCGTCGGTCGCGACACGGGTGGCCCCCACGGCCGCGCCCAGCACGTCGGCGAGCTCCTCGACCGCCGAGAAGTCGCCCTCGGTCCCGCGGCCGCCCACGACGACCACCTGGGCCTCGGTGAGGTCGGGGCGTCCCGACGTGGGTCGCGGCGTGCGTTCGACGACACGCTCGCGCATCGCGGAGACGTCGACGTCGTGGGTCGTGACCGTGGGCTCGAACGGCGTGTCGACGGGCGTCGCAGGAACCGCGTTGGGCTTGAGCGCGACGACGGCACGCGGGCGCAGCACCTCGCTGCGCAGCGTCCACGTCGCGGCGAACGCCTGCTGCACGGTCACCACGCGCCCGCCGTCGGCGGTCTCGAGTCCGGCCGCGTCCACGACCAGTCCGGCATCGGTCACGAGTGCGAGGTGCGCAGCGAGCTCCTTGTTCTCGAACGTCGAGGACATCAGCACCGTCGCCGCACCGGTCGTCTCGACGAGGCGCGCGAGGGCGGCCGCGAGCGCGACGGGCGCCGTCGTCCCCGGGGTGAGCACGTGCAGCGCGCCGGCGCCGAACCGGCCCACCTCGGCGGCAGCCTGTGCACCGGCCTCGCCGATGCACACCGCCTCGACCGGACCGAGGTCGCGGGCGGCGGTGAGCAGCTCGAGCCCCGAGGCGCGGGGCACGCCGTCGTGGTGGTCGACCAGGACGAGCACGGGAGCAGTCATGGGATTCCTCACACCAGCCGGTTCTCGACGAGGTACTGCGCGATGCGGACGCCCGCGTCGCCCTCGTCCGTGATCAGCACCCTGTCCTCGCGCGGCGGCCGCGGCGTGGCCTCGAGCACACGTGTGCGCGCCCCGGCGGCGCCCACCTCGCTCGCGTCGAGGCCGAGGTCCGCGAGCGACCACGTGGTCACCGGGGTCTTGCGGGCGGCCATGATGGCCTTGAAGTTCGGGTAGCGCGGCTGGTTCGCCTGGTCGGTGACCGAGACGAGGGCGGGCAGGGGGGCCTCGAGCACCTCGGTGGCGTGGTCGAGCTCGCGCCGCACGCGGACGACGCCGCCGTCGACCGTCACCTCGGCCGCGAGCGTCGCCTGGGGCAGGTCCAGGCGGGCCGCGAGCAGGCTCGGCAGCACGGACATGAGCCCGTCGAGCGACGCCATGCCCGTGACCACGAGGTCCACCGCGCCGTCCTCGGCGATCCGCCGCACGGCGGCGGCGAGCACCGAGGCCGTCGCGAAGGCGTCCGACCCCTCGAGGGCGTCGTCCTGCACGTGCACCGCGTGCGCGGCACCCATCTGCAGGCCACGCCGCACCGCGTCCTCGGCGTCGGCGGGCCCCATGGTGAGCACCGTCACCTCGCCGCCGTGCTGCTCGACGAGCTGGACCGCGGCCTCGACGGCGTTCTCGTCGAGCTCGTTGAGGGTCCCGTCGCCCTGGCCACGGTCGACGGTCCCGTCGTCCGTGAAGCCTCGGTCACCCTGCACGTCAGGGACGTGCTTGACGCAGACCACGATCTTCATGCCAGGACGTCTCCCTCGTCTCGCGTGCCCCCGGCAGGCTACCGCCCGGCCGGGCCTGGCGCCGACGCGCGCCCATGGCCGCGCGGGTGTGCAGGTGTGGGGTGGCCGGCTCCCGCGCGGGCGTGCCGGTGGCCGGCTCCCGCGCGGGTGTGCAGGTGTGGGGTGGCCGGCTCCCGCGCGGGCGTGCCGGTGGCCGGCTCCCGCACGGGCGTGCCGGTCGCCGGCCTGCCGCACGGTGTCTCGTGGACCGCTCTGCGGCCCGGCCCGCGGATGGCCCACACTTGACCCTCGTGAGCCCGTGGTCCTCCTCCGAACCAGCCCGCGTGCCCGAGCACCGCGCGGCGGCCCGGTACCGGCACCGCCTGGGCGTGCACCTCGACGGCGACGGCGTGCAGGTCGCCGTCGTGGCGTCGCACGCGACCGCGGTCGAGCTGTCCCTGCTCGACCGCGACGCCGCGTCGCCGGACGGGTGGACCGAGCGTCGCGTGCCCCTCGAGGGTCCGGTGCACGGCGTGTGGCTCGGTCACGTGCCCGGCGTCCGCGCGGGGCAGCGGTACGGCTTCCGCGCCCACGGCCCCTGGGACCCGGCCGCCGGCCTGCGCTACAACCCGGCGAAGCTGCTGGTCGACCCCTACGCACGCGGCATCGACGGCGAGCTCGTGCTGGGGCAGGCGGTGCACGGGCACCGCCTCGACGAGCACGGCATGGACGAGCACGGCGTGGACGGGCAGGGCCACGACGAGCACGGTCGGCCAGCAGGGCGCACCCCCGAGCTCGACCCGACGGACTCGCGGGCCCACGTGCCGCACGCCGTCGTCGTCGACGACGGGTTCGACGCGGCCCCTGTGCCGCGCCCGAGCGTCCCGTGGGCCGACACGGTCGTCTACGAGGCGCACGTGCGAGGCCTCACGAAGCAGCTGCCCGAGGTCCCTGAGCACCTTCGCGGCACCTACGCGGGTGCGGCGCACCCCGCGACCATCGCCCACCTGCGCCGTCTCGGCGTCACGACCCTCGAGCTGCTGCCCATCCACGCCTCGGTGAGCGAGCCGCACCTGCTGCGCCAGGGCCTGACCAACTACTGGGGCTACAACACCCTGGGCTTCTTCGCGCCCGAGCCCCGGTACGCGACCGCCCAGGCGCGCGCACAGGGCCCGCAGGCGGTGCTCGCCGAGGTCAAGGGCATGGTCCGCCTGCTGCACGAGGCCGGGATCGAGGTGCTGCTCGACGTCGTCTACAACCACACGTGCGAGGGCGGCACGGACGGGCCGCAGATCTCGTGGCGGGGGCTCGACCCCACGGTGTACTACCTGCACGACGGCGGCTCGCCGGCGCGCTTCGCCGACGTGACGGGCTGCGGCAACTCGCTCGACTTCCGCAGGCCGCGCGTGGTGCAGATGGCCCTCGACTCGCTTCGCTACTGGGCCGACGTGGTGGGCGTGGACGGCTTCCGCTTCGACCTCGCGGTGACGCTCGGCCGCGACGACGAGGGCTTCACACCGTCCCACCCGTTCCTGGTCGCGCTGCGCACCGACCCCGTGCTGCGCGACCGCAAGCTCGTCGCCGAGCCGTGGGACCTGGGCCCGGGCGGCTGGCGCACGGGTGCCTTCCCCGAACCCTTCGCGGAGTGGAACGACAGGTTCCGTGACGCGGTGCGCACGTTCTGGCTCGTCGACCCAGGGCAGGCCGCCCACGGGCGCCCGGGGCACGGCGTCCGCGAGCTCGCGACGCGCCTCGCCGGGTCGGTCGACCTGTTCGGCCACGGCGACCCTCCGCTCACCCGGGGAGCCGTGGCGTCGGTCAACTACGTGACGGCGCACGACGGCTTCACGATGGCCGACCTCGTGGCCTTCGAGCACAAGCACAACGAGGCGAACGGCGAGGGCAACCGCGACGGCACGAACGACAACCGTTCGTGGAACCACGGCGTCGAGGGACCGGTGGCGGCCGGGGCACCGGGCGGCGAGATCCTGCCGCTGCGGCGCCGCTCGATCCGCAACCTCATGGGGACGCTCCTGCTCTCGGCCGGGACACCCATGCTGTGCGCGGGGGACGAGATGGGTCGCACGCAGCACGGCAACAACAACGCGTACAGCCAGGACGGCCCGACGTCGTGGCTGCGCTGGGACCTCGCCCCGTGGCGCGAGAACCTCCTGGCCACCACGCGCCACCTGCTCGCGCTGCGCGCACGCCGGCCCGAGCTCCGCACGTGGGACTTCTACCTCGGCCGGCCCCGTGGCCCGCAGGACACGCGCCCCGACCTCGACTGGCGGCTCGCGGACGGCAGCCCGCTCGACCACCGGCTCTGGCACGACCCGACGGTCCGCACCCTCCAGATGATCCGCACGTCGTCGGCGGGGACGTCGACGGTCGTGGTGATCAACGGCGCACTCGACGCGGTCGACGTCACGCTGCCGCCCTCGCCCGAGGCGCCGTGGCAGCTCGCGTGGGACAGCGTCGCGGAGCATCCCGACGAGATCACGGACCCCGACTGGGGCAACGGCAGCGCTCCGGGCCACGCACTGGTCGAACCGCTCTCGCTGCGCGTCTACACGTCGGGCTGACGCTCCACTAGCGTCGGGTCGCATGACCGACACCGACGTCGTGGTCGTGGGAGCGGGCCTCGCGGGCCTCGTCGCGGCCGCCGAGCTGACCGCCGCCGGCCGCAGGGTGACCCTCCTGGATGCCGAGCCCCGCGCGAGCCTGGGTGGCCAGGCGTGGTGGTCGTTCGGCGGCCTGTTCCTGGTCGACAGCCCCGAGCAGCGCCGCCTCGGCGTGCACGACGGCGTCGACCTCGCGCTCGCCGACTGGCTCGGCTCGGCGGGCTTCGACCCGGACGACCCGCTCGACCGCAACCCGCGCGCGTGGGCCGAGGCGTTCGTCCACTTCGCGGCCGGGCCCATGCGTGCGTGGCTGCACGACCTGGGCGTGCGGTGGTTCCCGCTCGTCCAGTGGGCCGAGCGCGGCGGCTACCCCACGGGCGGGCACGGCAACACGGTGCCGCGCTTCCACATCACGTGGGGCACCGGCCCGGGCGTGTGCGAGCCGTTCGTACGCGCGATGCACGCCGCGGGCGAGGCGGGGCTGCTCCGCCTGCGCACCCGGCACCGCGTGACGTCGCTCGTCGTGACCGACGGACGCGTCACGGGGGTGCGGGGCGACGTCCTCGCGCCGGATGATGCCCGGCGCGGCGCGCCCTCGAGCCGCGAGGTGGTCGGCGCCTTCGAGATCTCCTCCGACGCCGTCGTCGTGACCTCGGGCGGACTGGGCGGCGACCACGCGAGGGTCCGGGCCGCGTGGCCGACCGAGCACGGACGGCTGCCCGAGCGCATGCTCTCGGGCGTACCCGACCACGTGGACGGCGCGATGGTCGACGCCGTCGCGCACGCGGGCGGGCACGTGGTCCACGCGGGCCGCATGTGGCACTACCCCGAGGGGATCGCCAACCACAGCCCGGTGTGGAGCCACCACGGCATCCGGATCCTCCCGGGACCCAGCGCCCTGTGGCTCGACGCCGACGGCGGCCGCCTGCCGGCCCCGCTGTTCCCGGGCTTCGACGCACTGGGCGCCCTGCGGCACGTCGTCGGGCGCGGCGACGACCACTCATGGTTCGTGCTGAACCGGGCGGTCATGGGCGTCGAGTTCGCCCTGTCCGGCTCGGAGCAGAACCCGGACCTCACCGGCAAGGACCTGCGCGCCGTCGTGCAGCGCGCCCTGCCGGGCGCGGTCGCGCCGGTCGAGCGGTTCGCCGCCGAGTCGCAGGAGTTCTGCTGGGCCGACGACCCGTACGGACTCGCCGCGCGCATGAACGCGTTGACGGGCACCGACAGGATCGACGGGGCGCGCCTCGACGCGACCATCCGTGCGCGCGACGCCCAGGTCGCCTCCGGCCTGGGCAAGGACCCGCAGGTGGTCGCGACCGCCATGGCGCGGCGCTACGTCGTGGATCGCCGCGTGCGAGTCGCGCCGCCGCGGCCGTTCCTCACACCCGACGACGGTCCGCTGCTGGCCGTGCGGCTCTCGGTCCTGACGCGCAAGACCCTCGGAGGGCTGCACACCGATCTCGAGGGCCGTGTGCTGCGGCCGGACGGGTCGGTGCTCGAGGGCGTGTGGGCCGCGGGCGAGGCGTCGGGCTTCGGCGGCGGTGGCATGCACGGGCACCGCGCGCTCGAGGGGACGTTCCTGGGCGGCTGCCTGTTCTCGGGCCGCGTCGCCGGGCGCAGCGCCGCCGCCGCCCTCGGCTGAGACCTCACCGCACCCTGTGGACGACGCCCGCCGCGGGCGCGGGATCTCGGCAGGATGCCTGCCGTGGACGACATCAACCTCTGGCGCGCGCTGCACGAGACGCTCCTCGCGCTGCACGGCCTCGCACCCGAGGGCCACCCCGTCGACGCGCGCACGCGCCGCGCCGTCGAGGGCACGCTCGAGGCCTGGCGGGGGGCGTCCCGTGCGCGGCTGGGGGCGGCGGCCCACCTCGGCACCAGGGGTCCGCGGCGGAGATCGGGCACCACCGACCTCCCGGCGCAGCACGACCTGTTCGCGCTCGGGGTGCTCCACGACCACCTGATCTCGTGGGCGGTGCCGCACGCCGCCACGGCAGCGGGCGGCCTGCCCCCGGTGCTCGACGGGTCGCTGCTCACGCTGCGCACGCAGTTCCTCGAGGCGATCGGGCTCGAGCCCTTCGAGCACGCCGACCACTTCTCCCCCGTCCACCACGAGCTCGTCACCGTCGTGCCCGACGACGCCCTCGACCGCGTCGTCGTCGAGGACGTCCTGTGGCCCGGCCTACGGCTGCGCGACCTGCTGCTCTTCCGCGCCGGCGTCGTCGTCAGGTCGCCCCGGTGGCTGCTCGAGCCGCGCACGGCGACGTCGAGCACGCTGTGGTTCACCAACCGCCGCGCCACCCGGCCCGCCGACGACCTGTCCCACGGGTGGGGGTCGAACTCGCGCTGGGCGACCGGCGTCTCGCGGTTCTACGTGGACCACGAGGGCGTGCACCTCAACTGGGACGGCGACGTGGACATCGCGACCGCTGACCCCGTCCTCAGCCCCGGGTGCGGGTCGCGTGACGACGAGGACCCGTTGTGGCTGCGGCGACAGCTCCTCGTGCACCGTTGCCGCGTGACGGGGCCCCCGGCGACGCAGCGCGAGGACCACATGCCCTACACGGACCGGATGAGCCTGAGCCGGAGCCGCTGGCCCCTGCGCGAGGAGGACCTGCTCCCGGAGCACGAGCTGCGCGTGACCTGAGCCGGTCCGGGACGCGTGCGGCCCCGCTCCGGCGAGGAGCGGGGCCGCACGTCGGGTGTCGGCGTCAGCCGGCGTTGACCACCAGGCCGGTCTCGGCGACCGACGTGAGCTGCGGGTGCTTGGGCACCACGCGCACCGTGTAGCCGAACGGACCCGACTGCGCGAGGCGCACATCACCGGCGAACGCGTGCCGGCCGGCCTCGTAGCTGTCGGCCCACGCGAGCTCCTCGTAGCGGTACTCGCTCATCTCGTCGGCCTCGGAGACCTTGCCGTAGACGACCTGCACCGCGACGTCCTCGGGACGCAGCTCACCCAGCGAGACGTAGGCCCGCACCTGCAGCACGTCGCCGATCTGCGCGACCTCGTCGACACCTGCCGACTCGACGTGGTCGACGCGCACGGCCGGCCACGAGGCGCGCAGGTGCGACTTCCACGCCGCGAGCTCGCGCGCACCCGGGTAGCCCTCGCCGTCGAGCGTGCGGCCGGCCACCGCCGCGGGCGCGTACAGCTCGTGCACGTAGTCCGCGACCATGCGCGTGGCCTGCACCTTCGGGCCGAGCGTCGCGAGGGTGTGCCGGACCATCTCGAGCCAGGTCACCGGGAGCCCGCGCTCGTCACGGTCGTAGAACCTCGGTGCGACCTGGTTCTCGACGAGGTCGTAGAGCGCGGCCGCCTCGAGGTCGTCACGCCGGTCGGCGTCCTCGACGCCGTCGGCCGTGGGGATCGCCCAGCCGTTCTCGCCGTCGAACCACTCGTCCCACCAGCCGTCGAGGATGGACAGGTTGAGCCCGCCGTTGAGCGCGGCCTTCATGCCCGACGTGCCGCACGCCTCGAGCGGGCGCAGCGGGTTGTTGAGCCAGACGTCGCAGCCCGGGTAGAGGTTCTGGGCCATCGCGATGTCGTAGTTCGGCAGGAACACGATGCGGTGACGCACGCCCTCCTCGTCCGCGAAGCGCACGAGCTGCTGGATCAGCCGCTTGCCCTGGTCGTCCGCCGGGTGCGACTTGCCCGCGATGACCAGCTGGACCGGGCGCTCGGGGTGCGTGAGGAGCGCGCGCAGGCGCTCGGGGTCACGCAGCATCAGCGTGAGGCGCTTGTAGGTCGGCACACGACGGGCGAAGCCGATCGTGAGCACGTCCGGGTCGAGCACGTCGTCGACCCAGCCGAGCTCGGCAGGGCTCGCGCCGCGGCGGCGCCACGAGGAGCGCACACGCTCGCGCGCGTCATCGACGAGCTGGGCACGCAGCGTGCGCCGCATGTCCCACAGCTCGGCGTCGGTCACGGCGTCGGTACGCAGCCACCCCGTGCCGTCGGCGAGCTCGCTCTCCGAGAGGCGGGACGCGGCGAGGTCCACGAGCCGGCGGTCGACCCAGGTGGGCGAGTGGACGCCGTTGGTCACCGAGGAGATCGGCACCTCCGACTCGTCGAAGCCTGCCCACAGGCCGTTGAACATCCCGCGCGAGACGTGGCCGTGCAGCTGCGAGACGCCGTTGGCGCGGCCGCCGAGGCGCAGCCCCATGACCGCCATGTTGAACAGCGTCGGGTCCCCGCCCTCGTAGTCCTCGGCGCCCAGCGCGAGCACACGGTCCACGGGCACGTCGCCGTAGGCGTTCTCCCCGCCGAAGTACTGCGCGACGAGCGACGCCTCGAAGCGGTCGATGCCCGCGGGCACGGGCGTGTGGGTGGTGAAGACCGTCGCGGCGCGCACCGCCTCGAGCGCGTCGTCGAAGCCCAGGCGCGCGTCGGTGACGAGCTCGCGGATGCGCTCGATGCCGAGGAAGCCCGCGTGCCCCTCGTTGGTGTGGTAGACCTCCGGCGCCGGTGCACCGGTGAGGCGCGACCACACACGCAGCGCACGCACGCCGCCGACGCCCAGCAGCAGCTCCTGCTGGAGCCGGTGCTCGCCACCACCGCCGTAGAGCCGGTCGGTCACCTTGCGCGCGAGGTCGTCGTTCTCGGGCACGTTCGAGTCGAGCAGCAGCAGGGGCACCCGACCGACGGCGGCCCGCCAGATGTGCGCGTGCAGCGTGCGTCCACCCGGGAGCGGGAGGGAGACGCGCGCGGGCGAGCCGTCGGCCTCGCGGACGAGCCGCAGCGGGAGCCCGTCCGGGTCCACCACGGGGTACGTCTCGACCTGCCAGCCGTCGCGCGTGAGCGCCTGCTTGAAGTACCCCGAGCCGTAGAGCAGCCCCACCCCGACGATCGGCACGCCCAGGTCGGACGCGCTCTTGAGGTGGTCGCCCGCGAGGATGCCGAGACCTCCCGAGTACTGCGGGAGCACCGAGGTGATCCCGAACTCGGGCGAGAAGTACGCGATGGCGGCGGGCAGCTGCTCGGCCGAGGCGGCCGCGGCCTGCTGGTACCAGCGCGGCTCGGTGAGGTAGGCGCGCAGGTCCTGGGCCTCCGCGCGGACACGGCTCACGAACTGCTCGTCGCGCGCGAGGGCGGCGAGGCGGTCGGGACCGAGCTCGCCGATGAGGGCGACGGGGTCGCCGTGGACCTGCGACCACAGCTGCGGGTCGATCCCGGAGAACAGGTCGCGCGTGGGCGCGTGCCAGGACCAGCGCAGGTTGTGCGCGAGCTCGTCGAGGTCGGCGAGCTCTGCGGGCAGGACGGTGCGGACGGTGAATCGACGGATGGCTCTCACGGGCCCGAGCCTAAGGGGTGGAGGTCCCAGGACCCAACGTTTGCTGCAAGATTCTGCAAGCATTCAGCCGAAAGACCGGCGAGCGCGCACCGACACGCCCCGCCGTCGCGCCGTGCAGATGCCGACCCCCGCGCGCCGTGGGTAGGTTCGTCGTGTGACGCCGACCCAGCCCCCCGCGCGCCCGCCTCGCCGCCCGTCCCGCCAGGCCTCGCCGACGCCACCGCCGACCACGGTCGCCCCCGCGGAGGCGACCCCCACGGCCGGGCCCGCGTACCGCGCCGCCGGGCGCGCGGACCGCGCCGTCCCGGCCGCCACCCCGCCGGCCCGTCCCTCGACCAGCGCACCCGCGGACGCGCACCCCGCGCACGTCCCCGTCATCGGCCGGATCCCCGTGCTCGACGTGGGGCCGTCCGTCGCCTGCGGCCGCTGGCCGGCCAAGGCGGTCGTGGGTGAGGCCGTCGAGATCACGGCGACCGTGTTCCGCGAGGGGCACGACGCCGTCGCGGCGACGGCCGTGCTCGTGGACCCCGAGGGCAACGAGCACCAGCGCGTGCGGATGAGTGTCGTCAACCCGGGCCTCGACTCGTACCGCGCCGACGTCGTCCCCGACCGCACGGGTCGCTGGTCCTTCCGCGTCGAGGGCTGGTCCGACCCGTACGGCACCTGGAGCCACGACGCCGAGATCAAGGTCGCGGCCGGCGTGGACGTCGAGCTCATGCTCGCCGAGGGCCACGCGCTCCTGACCCGCTGCGCCGACCGTCCCGAGATGGCGTCCGAGCACGCGCACGTGCTGCGTGACGCCGTGACCGCGCTGGCCGACACGCGTCGCCCGCCGCAGGCCCGGCTCGCGGCCGCGCTCTCGCCCGAGGTCCGCGCGGCGCTCGCCGCCCACCCCCTGCGCGAGCACGTGTCGCCGTCGGGCACGCTGCCGCTCGAGGTGCAGCGCGAGCTCGCCCTCGTGGGCTCGTGGTACGAGATGTTCCCCCGCTCGGAGGGAGCGTCGTACGACCACGCGACGCGCACCTGGCGCTCGGGCACGCTGCGCACCGCCGCCGAGCGCCTGCCGGCGATCGCGGACATGGGCTTCGACGTGGTGTACCTCACCCCGATCCACCCGATCGGGACCACCTACCGCAAGGGCCGCAACAACTCGCTCGACACCGAGCCGGGCGACCCCGGGTCGCCGTACGCGATCGGCTCACCCGACGGCGGTCACGACGCGATCCACCCCGAGCTCGGCACGTTCGCGGACTTCGACGCGTTCGTCGACCGTGCGCGCGGCCTCGGGATGGAGGTCGCGCTCGACCTCGCACTCCAGTGCTCACCCGACCACCCGTGGGTCACCGAGCACCCCGAGTGGTTCACCACACGCGTCGACGGCACGATCGCCTACGCGGAGAACCCGCCCAAGAAGTACCAGGACATCTACCCGCTCAACTTCGACAACGACCCCGAGGGCATCTACGCCGAGATCCGCCGCGTGCTCCAGGTGTGGATCGACCACGGCGTCACGGCCTTCCGCGTGGACAACCCGCACACCAAGCCGCTGACGTTCTGGGAACGCCTGATCGCGGACGTCAACGACGCGCACCCCGACGTCGTGTTCCTCGCGGAGGCGTTCACCAGGCCGGCGATGATGCACACGCTCGCGCGGATCGGGTTCCACCAGTCCTACACGTACTTCACGTGGCGGAACACGAAGGAGGAGCTCGCGGAGTACCTCGAGGAGGTCTCGGGACCCGCATCGGCCTACATGCGCCCGAGCTTCTGGCCGACGACGCACGACATCCTCACGCCCTACGTGCAGCACGGCGGGGCGGCCGCGTTCGCGATCCGCGCCGTGCTCGCGGCGACGGGCTCCCCCACGTGGGGCATCTACTCGGGCTACGAGCTGGTCGAGAACGTGCCGCGGCCCGGGGTCGAGGAGCAGATCGACAACGAGAAGTACGAGTTCAAGCCCCGCGACTGGGAACGCGCCGGAGAGCTCGGCGTCGCGACACTCCTCACGCAGCTCAACGAGATCCGCCGCGACCACGTGGCCCTGCGCCGCCTGCGCGGGCTCACCGTCCATCCGACCACGGACGACCAGCTGCTGTGCTTCTCCCGGCACGTCACCCCTGCGCAGTCACCCGACGGCCGCGCAGACACGGTGATCGTGGTGGTCAACCTCGACCCGCACCAGACCCGGGAGGGTGTCGTCGAGCTCGACCTCGCCGCTCTCGGCGTCGACGCGCCGCACGACGGCGTCTCCCCCGCCTTCGCGGCCCACGACCTCCTCTCGGGAGAGACGTACGCGTGGGGCGCCCGGCCCTACGTCCGTCTCGACCCGTGGAGCCGCTGCGCCCACGTGCTCTCCGTGAGGACGCTGTGACCGTCGACCACACCCAGGAGCCCGCGCCCGTGGACACCGGCCACCCCCGCACCGTGGATCCCGCGCGCGCGCTGCCGGCGCGCCCGCAGCCCACCGCGCACCTGCCAGAGATCAGCCCTCGCGGCCTCGCCGACGACCCGGAGTGGTACCGCACGGCCGTCTTCTACGAGGTCATGCTCCGCTCGTTCTCCGACTCGAGCGGAGCGGGGTCGGGCGACCTGCGGGGCCTCGTCGACCGCCTCGAGTACCTCCAGTGGCTGGGCGTGGACTGCCTGTGGCTCCCGCCGTTCTACCCCTCGCCGCTGCGCGACGGCGGCTACGACGTGTCCGACTACACCGCGATCGCCCCGCAGTACGGCACGATCGCGGACTTCGTCGAGCTGCTCGAGCAGGCGCACTCCCGCGGCATGCGCGTGATCATCGACCTGGTCATGAACCACACGAGCGACCAGCACCCGTGGTTCCAGGCCTCGCGCTCCGACCCCGAGGGTCCGTACGGCGACTTCTACGTGTGGGCCGACGACACGTCGCGGTACCAGGACGCACGCATCATCTTCGTGGACACCGAGACGTCCAACTGGACGTTCGACCCCGTCCGTCGCCAGTACTTCTGGCACCGCTTCTTCAGCCACCAGCCCGACCTCAACTTCGAGAATCCGCACGTGCGCGAGGCGATGAAGGACGTGGCCCGCTTCTGGCTGCGGCTGGGCGTCGACGGGTTCCGCCTCGACGCCGTCCCGTACCTGTTCGAGGAGGAGGGCACGAACTGCGAGAACCTCCCGCAGACGCACGCCTACCTCGCCGAGCTGCGCGCGATGGTCGACGCCGAGTTCCCGGGACGGATCATGCTGGCCGAGGCCAACCAGTGGCCCGAGGACGTGATCCCCTACTACGGGACCGCCGAGGCGCCCGAGTGCCACATGTGCTTCCACTTCCCGGTGATGCCGCGCATCTTCTACTCGATCAAGGACCAGCGGGCGAACCAGATCGTCGACATCCTCGCCGACACGCCCCAGGTGCCCGCGGGCGGCCAGTGGAGCACGTTCCTGCGCAACCACGACGAGCTCACCCTCGAGATGGTCTCGACCGAGGAACGCGCATCGATGTACGGGTGGTACGCCCCCGACCCACGCATGCGCGCCAACGTCGGCATCAGGCGCCGCCTCGCACCGCTCCTGGACAACTCCCGCGCGGAGATCGAGCTCGCCCACGCACTGCTGCTCTCGCTCCCGGGCAGTCCGTGCCTGTACTACGGCGACGAGATCGGCATGGGCGACAACATCTGGCTTCCCGACCGTGACGCCGTCCGCACGCCGATGCAGTGGACGCCCGACCGCAACGCGGGCTTCTCGACGGCGGACCCAGGGAAGCTCTACCTCCCCGTCATCCAGTCCCTCGTGCACAACTTCAGCACGATCAACGTCGAGGCCCAGCTCGCGCAGCCCACGTCGCTGCTGCACTGGGTCCACGGGATGCTCGCCGTGCGCCGGCAGCACCCGGTGTTCGGCACGGGTGACTTCGTGGCCCTGCGCGCGGACCACGACTCGGTGCTCGCCTACCTGCGGGTGAACGCGGACGAGACCGTGCTGTGCATCGCCAACCTCGCGTCGACGCCGCGCTCGGCCACGATCGAGCTGCCCGACCACGCGGGGCACGAGCTGCACGACGTCTTCGGCGGCGCCGGGTTCCCGTCCGTCAGCGAGGCGGGGACGTGCACCGTCACCCTCGGGTCACGCGACTTCTTCTGGCTCACGGTGACCCCCGGACCCTGAGCCCGACGCGCGCGCGGCGCGACCTCGCCCGAGGATGGGGAGTGTGATGGACACCACGGAGAGCCACGAGTCCGCCACCGCCGCACGCGCCGACGAGCTCCACGCGCTGCTCACGCAGTCGCTCGGCGACCAGCGGTGGTTCCCCGCCAAGGGCGCCCAGGGAGAGCTGCGGCCAGTCGCCCGGCTCGAGCTGCCCGACCCGCTCGGGCGAGCCCGCGTCGAGGTGCGGCTGCTCGCCCTGCCCACCGGCGGCGTGCTCCAGGTGCCGCTCACCCTGCGCGACGGCGACGGCGACGGCGGCCGTCCCCAGGACGCCGACGACCCGCCCGATCGGGCCGTGCTCGGCACCCTCGGCTCCCTCACCGTGCGCGACGGCCCCCACGACCCCGCCTTCGTGCGGGCCTGGCTCGCCGCCGCGACACCCGCGGACCCGCACCCCCGTGCCCCGGACGCCAGGGCCGCCGAGGTCGACGCCGCCGTCCGCGAGATGCGGGTGCTCGAGGGCGAGCAGTCGAACACCTCGGTGCTCCTGCCCGCCGCGAGCCCCGCCGGGATCCTCAAGGTCTTCCGCGTACTGACACCCGGCCCGAGCCCCGACGTCGAGGTCCCCCTCGCCCTCAGCTCGGTCGGCTGGACGGGCGTCCCCCGTCCGCTCGCGTGGCTCGCGGCGCGGTGGCCCGACCCGCGAGACCTCGAGGGCGTCGTCGGGCACCTCGGTGTGCTGAGCGAGCTCGTCCCGAGGGCCGAGGACGGGTTCCGCCTCGCGTGCGAGCGGGCCGCGGCGGGCGAGGACCTGGGCGACCTGGCGGAGGAGCTGGGCCGGACGACGGCCCAGATGCACCGCGCCCTGCGGACCGCCCTGCCCGTGCCCGACGACGTCGCGTCGCTCGACCGTGTCGCCGACGTACTGCGTGAGCGGGCCCGCGCCGCGTTCGACGCGGTGCCCGAGCTGGGCGACCGCGCCGCCGGTGTCGAGCGGGTGCTCGGCCGCCTCGCGACGGTCGAGCGCCTGCCCCCGCTCCAACGCGTCCACGGTGACTACCACCTGGGCCAGGTGCTCCACTCGCCCGAAGGCTGGCGCGTGCTCGACTTCGAGGGCGAGCCCCAGGCGTCGGCCGAGGAACGCACCCGGCCCGACCTGGCGCTGCGTGACCTCGCCGGCATGCTGCGCTCGCTCGACTACGCGGCCGCCGTCGGGCACGCGACCTCACCGGCGTGGGTCGAGCGGGCGCGCGAGCGCCTCGTCGCCGGTTACGTCGCCGAGCTCGACGACGCCGCGCACGCCGACGCCGCGCACGCCGGCGCCGCGGAAGGCGCCGGTGACTCCGCGGTGCTGCACGCCCTCGAGCTCGACAAGGCGCTCTACGAGGTGGTCTACGAGGCGCGGAACAGGCCCGACTGGCAGCACATCCCCCTCGCGGGCGTCGACCGCCTGGTCTCCGACCCGCCCGCTGCACCGCCCGGCTGAGAGCCGGGCGCACGCAACCCGTGCAGGGTGGCACGGTGCGTGGCAGGGTGGACGGCATGACCTTGCCGCCGAACCCCCCGTCCGCGTCGGCACGGCTCGCCCCCGAGCCCCGACCCGTCCCGGTCGAGGAGCTCGATGCGATCGCCTCGGGCACCCACCAGGACCCGCACCGCGTGCTGGGCGCGCACCTCGACACGCGCCCCGAGGGCGACGTCGTCACCTTCCGCGTGCTGCGACCGCTCGCCGATGCCGTCGTCGTCGTGACCGCCGACGGCGAGCATGCCGCCGAGCACGAGCGTCACGGGATCTGGCGCTGCGCCGTGAGCGCCGCCGCGATCCCCGACTACCGCCTGCGCGTGACGTACGGCGAGTCGACGACGACCGCCGACGACCCGTACCGCTTCCTGCCGACGCTCGGCGAGGTCGACCTCCACCTGATCTCGGAGGGTCGGCACGAGGAGCTCTGGAAGGTGCTCGGGGCCAACCTGCGCTCCTACCCGGGGACGTTGGGCGAGGTGCAGGGCACGTCGTTCGCGGTCTGGGCCCCGAACGCGCGCGCCGTGCGCGTGGTGGGCGACTTCAACCACTGGCAGGGCAGCGCCCACGCGATGCGCTCGCTCGGCAGCACCGGCGTGTGGGAGCTGTTCGTCCCCGACGTCGGTGCGGGCGCGCGGTACAAGTTCGAGATCCTCACGCGTGACGGGTCGTGGCGGCAGAAGGCGGACCCCCTCGCGCGGGGCACCGAGGTCCCGCCGGCCACGGCCTCGGTGGTCGTCGACTCGCACCACACCTGGGGCGACGACGAGTGGCTCCGCGCGCGGGCCGCCCGCGACCCCCACCACGGTCCGATGAGCGTCTACGAGGTCCACCTGGGCTCGTGGCGACCGGGGCTGGGGTACCGCGAGCTCGCGGACGAGCTCACGCAGTACGTCACCGAGCTCGGCTTCACCCACGTCGAGCTGCTGCCCGTGGCCGAGCACCCGTTCGGGGGCTCGTGGGGCTACCAGGTCAGCTCGTACTACGCGCCGACGGCGAGGTTCGGCCACCCCGACGACTTCCGTCACCTCGTGGACCGCCTGCACCAGGCCGGCGTGGGTGTGCTCCTCGACTGGGTGCCGGCCCACTTCCCCAAGGACGAGTGGGCGCTCGGACGGTTCGACGGCAGCCCGCTGTACGAGCACCCCGACCCCCTGCTCGGCGAGCAGCCGGACTGGGGCACCTACGTCTTCAACTTCGGCCGCAACGAGGTGCGCAACTTCCTCGTCGCCAACGCCACCTACTGGCTCGAGGAGTTCCACGTCGACGGCCTCCGGGTCGACGCCGTCGCCTCGATGCTCTACCTGGACTACTCGCGCTCGCACGGCCAGTGGCGGCCCAACGTCCACGGCGGGCGCGAGAACCTCGAGGCGATCCGGTTCCTCCAGGAGGCCAACGCGACGGCCTACCGCCGGACCCCGGGCATCATGATGATCGCGGAGGAGTCGACCGCTTGGCCGGGCGTCACGGCCCCGACCGACGCGGGAGGCCTCGGCTTCGGCCTCAAGTGGAACATGGGCTGGATGAACGACACCCTCCGCTACCTCGCGGAGGAGCCGATCAACCGGCGCTACCACCACCACGAGGTGACCTTCTCGCTCGTCTACGCGTTCTCCGAGCACTTCGTGCTGCCGCTGAGCCATGACGAGGTGGTGCACGGCAAGGGCTCGCTGCTCGCGAAGATGCCCGGTGACCACTGGCAGCAGGCCGCAGGGCTGCGCACCCTGCTCGCCTACCAGTGGTCCCACCCGGGGAAGCAGCTGCTGTTCATGGGCGGCGAGTTCGGCCAGGCGGCCGAGTGGGCCGAGGGTCGCAGCCTCGACTGGCACCTCCTCGACGACGCCCGGCACGCCGGGGTGTCACGCCTGGTGACGGACCTCAACCACCTCTACCGGGGTGAGCCCGCCCTGTGGCGCCTCGACTCCGACCCCGCCGGTTTCGAGTGGGTCGACGCGCAGGACGCAGGCCACAACGTGCTCACCTACGTGCGACGTGACGGCGAGGGACGCTGCGTCGTCGTGGTCGTGAACTTCGCCGGCACGCCTCACGAGGGCTACCGCGTGGGCCTCCCCCAGGCCGGGGGCTGGCGCGAGGCCCTCAACACCGACGCCGACGTGTACGGGGGCTCCGGCGTGGGCAACCTCGGCCGGGTCGAGGCGCGGGACGTGCCGCACCACGCCCAGCCGTTCTCGGTCGACCTGCGCGTCCCGCCGCTGGGTGTGCTCTACCTGGTACCCGAGGAGCAGGCACCGATCGACCGCTGACGGCCGACCTGACGCCCGTCAGTACAAGGCGTTGGCGAGCGCCCGCCGTGCCGCGAGCACGCGCGGGTCTGCGTCGCCGACGACGGTGAAGAGCTCGACCAGGCGCACGCGCACCTGCTCGCGCTCGTCCGCCGCGGTGCGCCGCACCAGGTCGACGAGACGCGCGAAGGCGTCGTCGACCTTGCCGCCCAGGAGGTCCAGATCGGCGACCGCGAGCTGGGCGGCCACGTCGTCCGGGCGCTGCGCCGCGGCCTCGCGCGCGGCGGCGAGGTCGACGTCACGCGTCCGCTCGAGCAGGGCGACCTGCGCCCGGCCCGCGGAGGCCATGTCGTCACGCGGGTTCTCACGCAGGGCCTGGTCGTAGGCCTCGGCCGCGGCGGCGAGGTCACCCCGCTCGATCGCGTCGAACGCGGCCTGATGGAGCGGGGGCAGCGGCGGCTCCTCGGGCTCGTCGGCCTGCGGGGTCTGCTCGACGGCGACCCGACCGGTCACCCCGTTCGCGGCGGCGGCCTGGAGCAGCTGGTCGATCACCGCGCGCACGTCCTCGGACGACGCCGGACCCTGGAAGAGAGGCACGGGCTGCCCCTTGAGCACCGCGACCACCGCGGGCACGGACTGCGCCTGGAAGGCCTGCGCGATCTGGGGTGACCCCTCGACGTCCACGCGTGCGAGCAGGAACCTGCCCTCGAGCTCACCCGCGAGACGCGCGAGGTCGGCCGTCACCGTGCTGCTCGCCTCGCTCCAGGAGGCCCACAGGCTGAAGACGACGGGCACCTCGAGCGACTGCTGGACGACGTCGGCGAACGTCGCCTCGGTCACGTCCACGACGGCGCCCTGGGCCTGGGCGCCCGCTCCGGACGCGGGGCCGCCGGGCGCCGGCGTCGGCGTGCGGCCGAGGCCCGAGAGGTCGACGGCGCCACGCACGTCGAGTCGCGGCTGGGGACCGGTGGGCTGGGTCATGTCGGGTCGCTTCTCCAGGTCGGGAACGGGTCGTCCGGCAGGCAGGCTACTCGCCGGTCACGGCGACACGGACGTGCTCGCCGCCCAGCACCTCGACGGGCTCCTCGGAGCCCGCGGGCGGCACGTGGAAGGCGACCACGCTCACCCAGCTCAGGGTGAGGTTGGACTCGAGCGTGTCCGTGCCCACGAGCTCCGCCGTCTCGTCACCGATCGTCAGCGTGCTGTCGTCGAGCGTGATCGTCGTCACCGTGCGGAACGAGCCGACGACGATGGCGCCGCCGTCGGCCGTGCCGATCGCGTAGGGGCCCGAGTCGAGGGCCTCGTGGGTCTCCGTGAGGCTTCCCTTGTCCTCGACGAGGCTGCGGTAGGCGTCACGCGTCTGGAAGATCCCCGTGCTCAGCGGATCCTCCCCGAAGGTCTCCCAGTGCTCGGAGCGGGTCCCGCGGGAGAGCCTGTCGAGGTACGCGGCCAGGGTCGCCGCCGGCGAGAGCCGAAGGGACTCGTCGTCCACTGCCACGGGGGTGCTGCCTGCCTGCGGCTGCGTGGTCGCCGGCATCTCCACGCCGGGGAACAGGCGCGCCCACGACCAGAGCCGGAACTGGTCGCGCGGCGTCGGCTGCACGAGCGTCAGGAGCAACGGGGCCTGCAGGTCCTCGGGCGGGTCCGTGACGAGGAACATCGTGCGGGGCCACGCGTCGGTCGCCTCGACCGCGACCGTCTGCGCCGTGGTCGGGATCGTGGTGAGGGCCTCGCCCTCGTCCCCCACGAGGTACTGCGCCTCGCGGATCGTCTGGGCGGGGCCGATGATCCGAGGCTCGAGGGCTGTGGCGTCCTCCGCCTCGTCGCCGGCCGCGAGCACCGCGTCGAGGTCCGCGAGGATCCGCTCCACCTGCTCCGTGCTGACTGCGGCAGGAGGCACCGCCGGGGCGGGCTCGGGGCTGGGCTCGGGCAGGGGCGTGCTGCAGGCGGCGACCATGGCGAGCGCGCCCGCCGCGAGTGCCGCGCGTACGCGGCGCGCCGTGGTGCGGGTCATCGCGCCCCTCCCTCGTCGGTGTCGTCCTTCTCGTCGCGCTGCTCGGTCTCCCCGGGTGCGAAGCCCCACGCGCGTCGCCACGCGTCGGCCGACGCACCGGCACCCTGCTGTCCCGGCCGCGGCGTCCAGACGGGCTCCGCGGGTGTGACGGGCGTCGGTGCGGGACCGGATCCCGCTGGAGGTGCGTCGGCACGCGCGCCGTCGCCGTCGGGCCGGGGGCGCCGGGCGAAGCGCGCCGCGAGCCGCGAGCGGAAGGCGGGAGCCACGTCGTCCTCGGTCGGTGGCCTGCCCGCGGCAGGCGGCCGCGTCGCCGACGGCGAGGCGCCCGTCGCCGACCTCGTCACCGGGGCGGACCCGGCGTGCGAACCCGCCGAGGGCCTGTCCGACTGCGCCGGGCTGTCCGACTGCACGGGGCTGTCCGACTGCGCAGGGCTGTCCGACGGAGCGGGCCGGCCGGCCTGCGCGGGCCGGTCGGACCGTTCCGTGCCCGCGCGCGCGGCGGTGGGGAACCGCCCGGCGCGCACCGCCTCGACCCACGACGTCGGCCGCTCCCCGGCGCCCTCCGCCGCGACGGGAGGCCGGGCACCGTCGGTCGGCGGCGCGTGGCGTCCTGCCGCGGGCACGACGCCGGCTCCCAGGGCCGGTCCGGCGCTCGCGCGCTCAGGCGCATCGGCAGACGCGGTACCGGTCGTCGCGCGCTGGGATCCAGCGGGGGGCGAGGGTGGCGTCGGCGCGTGCGCCCCCGCGGCAGGCCCTCCCGTCGCCCGGGGCGCCGCCGACGCGGCATCCTCTGCCGGCGCCTGCGCGGCGGGCGGCACCACGGGGAGCGACCCCGTCGTCGCCGGGCCGATCTGACCGGTGCGCTCGAGCTCGCGCAGCTGGCGGCGTGTGAGGGGCTGCCCGGGCGCCGGGCCCGGGCCCGCGCCCGCGCCCGGGCCGGAGATCGTCCCGAGCGAGGTCGTCGCGGTCAAGGGCACTGCGCCCGACGCGGAGGCGTGCGGTCCGGACGGCGTCGCCGCGCTCGCGGCCTCGGCGCCCACGGTCGCGGGTACCCGCGCGGGCACCGCAGGTCCACGCTGCTCGCGCCGCGACCTAAGGACGAGCAGGGCCAGCCAGGTGAGACCGGCGAGCAGGAGGACGGCGCCCGCACCCACGCCCGGGAGCAGCCACGGCGTGGTGACCTCCTGCGGCCAGGTCAGGGTCACGGTCGGTGCGGTCGCGGACTCACCCGTGCTCGCCACGAGCACGCTCCACCGACCGGGCTGCGCCTGCCAGGTGAGCTGCGCCGCGTCCTCGCCCGAGGTCTCGGCGATCCAGAGGTCGGACCCTCGCGGATCGGGCGCGGGAGCCGGTGCCGCCGCCTCACCCTCGGCGGGAGCCTCCTCACCCTCCGCAGGAGCCTCCTCACCCTCCGCAGGAGCCTCCTCACCGTCGGCGGGAGCCTCCTCCACGGCAGCGACGGCGTCGGTCGCGAGCGTCTCGAGATCGGCGAGGCCCGTGATGACGGCGTGCGCGTCGTCGCCCACCCAGGCCTCGACGTCGCTGGTCCTGCCGAGCGCGACGACCGCGCCGGGCGCATCTGCGCGCACGGTCACCTCGTCGGCGGCGAGATCGAGCACGCCCGGCGCCGTCACGACCATCGTCGTGCCCGACGCGGGCGTCGCCGAGGCCGCGAGCGTGTCGGAGGCGCGCCACAGGGTCGCCGAGGCGACCCCGAGGCCGATGGCCGCCAGCCCCAGCAGGCACAGCAGGGCGGCGAGAACGCGTTGCAGCACGGATCGTCCCTTCCGACGTGACGTTCCACCTTAGGCGAGGGCGCAGGGCGCGGGCGCGCGGGAGCCGGGGTCCGGGACGTCCCTCACGAGGAGCACACAGCCTCTTCGCGTCCGCGTGACACGCGCCCGGGACGCGCTCGGGACGGCGGGCCGAGGCGGGTACCGCCGGCCACTACGTCCCGCGCCCGTCCACCGATACGCTGGACGGCGGTGCCTGAGGCCCCCGTCGCGGGGCGCAGGGCGGGCACGACGCGCAGGACCGACACGACGGCGACCGCCGTCGCCCGAGGAGGATGGCCGTGGCCGACGAGCGTTCGATGTTCCCCGTGGTCATGCGCGGCTACGACCGCGTCCAGGTGGAGCAGCGGCTGCAGCGGCTCGAGCAGCAGCTCGAGGAGGCACGGAGCCAGGTCGAGCAGCTCGACGCCCGCGCCATGCAGGTGGCGGGCGAGCTCTCGGAGGCGCACCGACAGCTCCGCGAGGCCGAGCGACCCACCTACTCGGGCCTCGGCTCGCGCATCGAGCAGCTCCTGCGCTCGGCCGAGGAGCAGTCGTCCGACGTCGTCGCGCAGGCCAACGCCCAGGCGGCGGACGCCCTCGCCCGCGCCAAGCTCGCCGCCGGGCAGATGCGCGCCCGCGCGGAGAACGAGGTCGCCGAGCTGCTGGCCACGGCTCGCCGCGAGGCCGAGGAGGTCCGCTCGACCGCGAGCTCGGAGGCCGAGAGCACGCTCAGCTCTGCCCAGCGCCGTGCCGAGGAGCTGGTCGGCTCGGCCGAGCGCGAGGCCGCGCGCATCCAGAGCGCGATCACCACCGAGGAGAGCGAGCGGCGCACGAGCCTCGAGCGGGAGCTCGGCACGCTCCGGGCGACGGCCGAGCGCGAGACCACCGAGCTGCGGGTCACGACCGAACGCGCCGCGGCCGAGCTGCGCAGCACCACGGAGGCCGAGACGACGCGCGAGCGCGAGGAGGCCGAGCACTACGCGCAGGACCTGCGCGCGACCGCCGACGCCGAGACCTCCGAGCTGCGCCAGCGCACCGAGGCGGAGGCCGCGGCCCTGCGCAGCGACGCCGAGCAGTACGCGACCGATCTCCGGCGGCAGGCCGAGACCGAGACGACGACGCTGCGGCGCTCGACCCAGGACGCGGTCACCGAGATGACCCGGGCGGCCGAGGCCGACGCCGCGACGCTCCGCTCGGAGGCCACCGAGTACGCCGACGGTGTGCGGGCCACGGCCGACAAGGACGCACGCGCGACGCTGAGGCGCGCCGAGACCGAGACCGCCGCCCTGCGCGCCGAGGCCGACCAGTACGCGGGATTCGTCCGCGCGACGGCGGACCGCGAGGTGGCCGAGCTGCGCTCGGCGGTCGCCGACGAGGTCGCCGCGACGCGCAGCGAGCTCGACACCGAGGTGACCGCGCTGCGCACCGAGGCCGAGGAGTACGTGACCGAGCTGCGCACGACGGCCGAGCGCGAGGTCGCCGAGCTGCGTGAGAGCGCCGCCCGGGACGTCACGCACCTGCGGTCGACGGCCGAGCGCGAGACCACCGAGCTCCGCGAGACCACCGAGCGCGAGACGACCGAGCTGCGCGAGACCACCGAGCGCGAGGTCGCCGAGCTGCGCGCCGTCGCCGAGCGCGAGACGAGCGAGCTGCGCGAGCGGACGCGGCTCGAGGTCGACCGCCTCACCACCGAGGCTCGCCGGGCGGCCGCCGAGCTCAGTGCGAGCGCCAAGGCCGAGGCCGAGGCGCTCCGCGGGCAGGCCGAGCGCCTCCTCTCGGACGCCGAGGTCGAGGTGGCCACGCGACGAGAGGCCGCCGAGCGCGCCGACGCCGAGCGCCACGAGGCCGCGCGTGCCGAGACCGAGCGGCTGGTCGCCGACGCCGAGGCGCACGCCGCGGAGGCCGAGCAGCGCGTCGCCAACGCGCTCGAGCAGGCCGAGAAGATCCGCCGCGACGCCGACGAGCACGCGAAGGACCTCCTCTCCAACGCCCGCCGCAACGCCGACCGCGTGGTCGCCGAGGCCCGTGAGCACGCCGAGAAGACGCTGTCGGAGGCGATGACCGAGGCCGAGCGCGAGCGCACGAGCGCCCAGCGTCAGGTCGAGGACCTCAACCGCCAGCGGGAGTCGATCACGTCCTACCTCGACGAGCTGCGGAACCTGCTGGGCCACGACCCGGTGCCGAACCGGCAGACGCTCGAACGTGCCGACGACATGGCGGCGCGCTTCGAGGCCGCGTCGGCCGGGGACGTCGTCCCGGACGAGGACGCGCAGGCGCAGACCACCGCGATCGTGGGCGAGGAGCCTGAGCAGGACGCGTCCGTGGACGCCACGTCCGCGGATCTCGAGCCGGCCGAGGCGAAGGACGCCACCGACGGCGAGGGCGACGAGGAGCCTGTCGAGAAGAGCGCCGACGACGAGACCGCCGGGGAGGACGCCGCCGGGGAGGAAGCCCCCGCCGCGACCGACGACACCGAGGCCGCCGACGGCTCTGCCGACGAGGATCTCGACCTGGACCTCGACGAGCCCGAGGCCGCTGGACCTCACGAGGACGAGCCCGAGGACGCCGTCGCGCCGGACGAGGACGAGGCCCGTGCCGAGCCGGCCGGACCACGCAAGGGCCGTGGCTGACGAGGACTGGCGCGACCACCGCACGCACGCCGCGGCGGCGCACGCCGAGGCCCTCGAACGTCGCCGCGCCGTCGAGTCGGCTCGCGCGCACGAGATGCTCCTGGAGTTCGTCGAGGAGGCGCGGCGTCGGGGCATCGCCCCGGTCCGGCTGCAGGCCCGCAGCTACGACGGCAGGAGCCGCTACCGGACGAGCACCGAGGGCTGGTACCTGCGCCGCAACGAGTCCGTCGCGGTGGGCACCGATGGTGCGTTCTACCTGCTCAACGTCCCCGCGAGCCTCCGGGCGCGCCTGAGTGGCGCCACGCTCGAGCCCAGCGACCCGCCGCTCGTGCTCGGCAAGGGCGCGCGGGACGGGGAGTCGATCGACCTGGCCGACGCCCTCGCGATCGCGCTCGGCGACGCGCCCGCACGGGGCTGAGCCTCAGCCCTGCGCCTCCGCCGCGGCGCGGTCGCGCTGCTCGGCCCGCCGCAGCAGAGCGGTGAGCGCCGAGGCCACGGGTTCGGGGCTCTCGTTGCTCGTCATGTGCCCGGCACGTGGCACCACGACGAGCCTGGCGTCCTGCAGGGTCTGCGCCATCTCGTGCGCCACGTCGATCGAGACCATCTCGTCCTCGTCACCGACGACGACCACCGCGGGGCCCTCGAAGGCGCGCAGCACCTCCGTGCGGTCCGGTCGCGCCGCCATCGCCCGCTGGGCCCACGCGACGGCGTAGGGCCCCTGGTCCCGGATCCAACGCTCGATGCGCTCGACGAGGTCCGGTCGCGCCACGCGGTTCGTCGCACCGAGCACCGAGGTACGCATCCCGAAGACGGCGTCCACGCGCATCTCCGCGACCACGGTGTCCGCGAGCTCGAGCCGGCGGGCCCGCGCCGCGTCGTCGTCCGCGGTGGGCTTGGTGTCGATCAGCCCGAGACCCGCGACGAGCTCCGGGTGACGCTCGGCGAGCGCCATCGCGACGTAGCCGCCCATCGACAGGCCGGCCACGACGGCGCGCTCGACACCCGAAGCGCGCAGCGCGGCGGCGACGCCGTCGGCCATGACCTCGAGCGACGCGACGGCCCTGTCCCGCCCCAGGCCCTCGGCCACGTCGGGCCCGCTCGGCGACCGGCCGAAGCCCGGCAGGTCGGGGGCGTAGACGGTCCGGTCGCCCGCCAGGAGGTCGGTGACGTCGAGCCACATGCGGTGGTCGAGGGGGAAGCCGTGCAGCAGCACGAGCGGGAGCGTGGGCTCCCCCTGCCGCAGGGTGTGCAGCCGGAGCATGCCGTCCTTCGTCATCGTCTCCCTCTCCTCGTGCGCCTGCGCGCCCGCCGCGGACCGCTGTCGAGCCTAGTCCGCCGTCGGCGTCCCCGGCCCGTCGTCCGGCCCGCGCATGCGTTCAGGTGAGCAACATCTCCAGGCGCGCCGCCACGCCGTCGTCCGCGTTCGAGCCGCACACCTCGTGCGCTGCCGCGAGCACCTCGGGGTGCGCGTTCGCGACGGCGAACGCCCGGCCCGCCCAGCGCAGCATCGGCAGGTCGTTCGGCATGTCCCCGAAGGCCCACACCTCGTGGGGCGCGACACCGCGCGAGGCGGCCCAGCGCGCGAGAGCGATGCCCTTGCTCACGTCGGGCCCGCAGACCTCGGCGAGCCCCACGGCGCCCGAGTTGGCGACGACCGCGCGCCCGGCGAGGACCTCCTCGACCCTGGCCACGAGGGCGTCGGTGCTCGTGCCGCGGCACCGCACGAGGAGCTTGCCGGCACTGCCGTCGAGCAGCTCCTCGACCAGCAGGCCGACCGGGGCGCCGTGCGGCACCGGGTGCTCCCCGTGGTCGAAGTGCTCCTCCGAGGCGATGCCGGCGACGCCCTCGACGGCGAATGCCGCACCCGGCAGGGCCGCGCGCAGGTCCCCGACGATCTCGCGCACCAGCGCGTCGCCGATCGGGTGCGCCTCGAGCACGCGGCCCGCAGCAGGTTCGTAGACGAAGGCCCCGTTGAGGCAGACGACGACCCCGTGACCCGCGACCGCGTGGGCCACCTCGTCGACCCAGCGCGGCGGCCGTGCCGTCACGAAGACGACGTCGATCCGGGCCTGGTGCAGCGCGGCGAGGGTGCGTGCGGTGCGGTCGGAGATCGTGCCGTCGGGTCGCAGCAGGGTCCCGTCGAGGTCGCTCGCGACCAGCCGCGGACGGACCGTGCGCGCCGTCCCGGCCGGCGCCACCCCACCGCCGCTCGTCCCGGCCGACGTCACCGTCGGCTCCCACGGTGCCGCCAGCACCCGGTGTGCCAGTGGCGGCGGTCACCGACGGCGGCCTCGGGCCCGAGCAGGTGGTCCTGCTGCCAGGCGACCAGGTGGGCCGTCCCGGGCGGGATCTCCTGCCGGCACCCTGGACAGAGGTAGGCCTTGGTCGCGTTCGCCGCGCCTACCGTGCGCACCACCCAGTCGCCGTCCGGCCCGTGCTCGACGCGGCTCCCACCCCGGGCGCGCTCGAGGTCGAGCTCGGGGTGTTCGGACGCCCAGGGGCGCCTCCCGCGACGTCGGGACGGCATGGCGAGCGGCCCGGGACTCAGCCCGCGAGGGTCGCGGCCGCCGTGACCGGCGGCAGCGTGTGCGTGCGGGTGACCTCGCGGTACCAGTAGGCCGAGTCCTTCCAGATGCGCTCGAGCGTGTCGTAGTCGATCCGGATGATCCCGAAGCGGCGGTGGTAGCCGTAGGCCCACTCGAAGTTGTCCATGAGCGACCACACGAAGTAGCCGCGCACGTCGGCGCCCGCGTCCATCGCCTGGCCCACGGCCTCGAGGTGGCGCGCGATGTAGTCGACCCGCTGGACGTCGTGGACCCGGCCGTCCGCGCTCACCTCGTCGTCGAACGCGGCGCCGTTCTCGGTGATCATGAGCGGCAGGTCCGGGTACGTCCGCGCGAGACCCGTGAGCAGCTCGGTCATCCCGGACGGGTCGATGTTCCAGCGCATCGCGGTGTACGGCCCCGGCTGCGGGAGGAACTCGACGTCGTCGGCCCCCACCCAGGCGGACGCCTTCGACGCCCCGTGACCGTCGGCCATCGCCTTCTCGTGGTCGAACGTGAACCGGCGCACACGCTGCGTCGAGTAGAAGTTCACGCCCAGCACGTCGAGCTCGGTGTGCGTGATCGCGAGGTCACCGTCCTGGACGAACGACCAGTCGGTCACCTTCGCCGTGTCGTCGAGCAGGTCCTGCGGGTAGTGGCCGTCGAGGACGGGGTTGAGGAACGCCCGGTTCGCGAGGGCGTCGATCTTGCGGGCGGCGTCGACGTCGGCCTCCGACGTCGGGTCGTCCGGCCGGGCCACGTGCAGGTTGAGCGTGAGCGAGAGCGTCGCGCGGTCGCCGAGCACCTCACGCACCGCGCGTCCGCCGAGGCCGTGGGCCAGGTTGAGGTGGTGGACGGCGGCGAGGGCGTCGGCCCCGTCGGTCCGGCCCGGTGCGTGGACGCCCGAGCCGTAGCCCAGGTACGCCGAGCACCACGGCTCGTTGAGGGTGGTCCACACCTTGACGCGGTCGGCGTAGGTCTCGACGAGCTTGCGGGCGTAGTCGCCGAAGCGCAGCGCGGTGTCACGTGCCGGCCAGCCGCCCGCGTCCTCGAGGTCCTGCGGCAGGTCCCAGTGGTACATCGTCGCGACCGGGTCGATCCCCGCCTCGAGCAGGTCGTCGATCAGGCGGGAGTAGAAGTCGAGGCCCTCGGGGTTGAAGGCACCCGAGCCCGTCGGCTGGATGCGCGGCCACGCGATCGAGAAGCGGTAGGCGTCGAGGCCCAGCTCCTTCATGAGCGCGATGTCCTGGGCCGTGCGGTGGTAGTGGTCGGCTGCGACCTCTCCCGTGTGCCCGTCGAGCGTGCGCCCGGGGGTGCCCGAGTAGGTGTCCCAGATGGACGGACCGCGGCCGCCCTCCTTGACGGCGCCCTCGATCTGGTAGGAGGCGGTGGCCGCTCCCCACACGAACGAGTCGGGGAAGGTGCGGCCGGATGGCGTCGTCGTCATGGGGCCACATGATGCACGGGTCGAACCGATTCGCGCTCACCGTCCCACCGTTCGGGAGCGTTCCCGCTCGCGGGAAGGACACCCCCGTGCGACGTCGCCCCGCGGCCACCGGTCAGGGCGCGAGGCGCTCGATCCCCCAGCCGCCGTCGACCCTGCGGTAGCGCAGCCTGTCGTGCAGGCGCGACGCGCGCCCCTGCCAGAACTCGACCGTCTGCGGCACCACGCGGAAGCCACCCCAGTGGTCCGGCAGCGGCACGTCGCTGCCCTCCGGGTACCGGGTCCGGAGCGCGTCGAACGCGGCGTCGAGCTCGGCACGGTCGGCCACCACGCTCGACTGGGGGCTCGCCCACGCACCGAGCCGCGAGTCGTGCGGTCGGCTCGCGAAGTACTCCGCCGAGTCCGCCCGGGGCAGCTGCTCGACGACCCCGGTGACCACGACCTGACGGTCGATCTCGAACCAGGGGAAGACGAGGGACGCGCGCGGGTTGGCGAGCATCTCGGTGCCCTTGCGGGAGCGGTGGTTGGTGAACAGCACGAAGCCGCGCTCGTCGGCCCCTTTCAGGAGCACCGTCCGGGCCGACGGCGTCCCGTCCGGCGCTGCGGTCGCGAGGACCATCGCGTTGGGCTCGGTGAGTCCCTCGTGCACGGCGTCGTCGAACCACGCGTGGAACTGCTCGACCGGCGTGGGCGCGAGATCCTCCTCGCGCAGCTGGGCGCGTGCGTACGAGCGACGCAGCGCTGCGAGCCGCGCCCGCCGCAGCTCGGCGTCCAGCGGCGCGTCGTGGGGGTCGGGTGCGGCTGCGTTCTCCACGGCCCCATCCTGCCGGGCCACGCGCTGGAAGGCGTGCCGGGCGGGTCAGAACAGGCGGGACGCGACGTCGTCGACGCCGCGCATCGCGTCGTAGTCCAGCACCAGGCACGTGATGCCGCGGTCCTGGGCGAGCACGCGCGCCTGGGGCTTGATCTCCTGCGCCGCGAACACGCCGCGCACCGGGCTCAGGTGCGGGTCCCGGTTGAGCAGCTCGAGGTAGCGCGTGAGCTGCTCGACACCGTCGATGTCGCCACGGCGCTTGATCTCGACGGCGACCGACGCCCCGCCCGCGTCACGCGCGAGGATGTCGACCGGTCCGATCGCGGTCGGGTACTCGCGGCGCACCAGGGTGTGACCGTCGCCGAGCAGCTGGATCTGCTCGGCGAGCAGCGCCTGCAGGTGCGCCTCGACGCCGTCCTTGACGAGTCCTGGGTCCACACCCAGCTCGTGCTGGGAGTCGTGCAGCACCTCGTGCAGGTCGATCTCCAGCCTGTCGTCCGACTTCGTGTGCTGCACGCACCACACGGCCGTGACACCCCTCTCGACGGCCTCGGCGTCGGGCGCCACCACCGCCATGGTGCAGGGCGGGCTCATCCAGTTGAGCGGCTTGTACGAGCCGCCGTCCGAGTGCAGCAGAACGCTGCCGTCCGCCTTGACGACGAGCAACCGGGTCGCGAGCGGCAGGTGCGCGGCGAGCCGCCCGGTGTAGCGGGCGGCGCAGCGCGCCACGACGAGCCTCACGTGGCCTCCTCGGCGGTGACGGGTGACGGTGACGGGAGGAAGGGGCCGCTGGGACGGCGGAGCGGTCGCGTCAGATCACGCGGCCGACGGGGCGGGGGCCCGACTCGAGCCACGAGACGAGACCCGCGCAGGCCGCGTCGCTCATCGACAGCTCGAACGTCTCGGAACCGTGGCAGCAACGCACCAGCAGCACCTGCTGGCCCGCGTGGTCGACCTCGTCGAGCCTGACGCGCTCGACCAGCGTGAGCTCGGCACGCGACCAGCCGTGCGCCGGCCGCGGCGCGAGCGACAGCGTGCGCCACCACACCAGACGGCCGGTCGTGTACTGGGCGATCCCTGGCGTCCACGCGGCCTCACCCGTGCCGGCCGGGCGCAGCGAGCACGCGAACGAGCCGACCCGCTGCGAGAGGGTGCGCTGTCGTGACAGGAAGAGCCCGACGAGCAGCAGCACGGCGAGCAGCAGCCCGATCATCACCACCCAGCCGAGCGCCTCCACCGCAGCGGGCCCGTCAGCGGCGTGCCGCGGCGGACACGTCCACCGTGCCCGAGTCCTCGACCTGGTCGACCACGACGGTCACGCGGTCCGTGTCGACCGAGAGGAAGCCCGAGCCCACGCGGACGGTGCGCTCGCTCCCCTCACGCGGGTGGATGCGCACCACTCCCGGCCGCAGGACGGCCAGGAGGGGTGCGTGTCCCGGCAGGATGCCGATGTCGCCGTCGGCCGCCGGGGCGCTGACCATGCTCGCGGCGCCCGACCAGACCTTGCGGTCGGTCGCGACGAGCTCGACCTCCAGGTGTGCCACGGTGACTCCTAGCTCTCGGACGGCAGGACGAGGGTCGGCGACACTCAGCCGAGCTCCTTCTGGATGCGGGCCCAGTTCTTCTCGAGGTCCTCGAGACCACCGATGTTGAAGAAGGCCTGCTCGGCGATGTGGTCGAACTCGCCGTCCGCGATCTTGGTGAACGCCTCGATCGTCTCGCTGAGCGGCACGGTCGAGCCGGGGACGCTCGTGAACTGCTCGGCCATGTACGTGTTCTGCGAGAGGAACTGCTGGATGCGCCGGGCGCGCGCCACGACGATCTTGTCCTCCTCCGAGAGCTCGTCGACACCGAGGATCGCGATGATGTCCTGGAGCTCCTTGTTGCGCTGCAGGATCTGCTTGACGCGCACCGCGGCGTCGTAGTGCGCCTGACCCACGTAGCGGGGGTCGAGGATGCGCGAGGTCGACGCGAGCGGGTCCACGGCGGGGTACAGACCGCGCGAGGCGATCTCACGCGAGAGCTCGGTGGTCGCGTCGAGGTGCGCGAACGTCGTGGCAGGCGCCGGGTCCGTGTAGTCGTCCGCGGGCACGTAGATCGCCTGGAGCGACGTGATCGAGTGGCCGCGGGTCGAGGTGATGCGCTCCTGGAGCTGGCCCATCTCGTCCGCGAGGTTCGGCTGGTAGCCGACGGCCGAGGGCATGCGCCCGAGGAGGGTCGAGACCTCCGAGCCCGCCTGCGTGAAGCGGAAGATGTTGTCGATGAAGAGCAGCACGTCCTGCTTCTGCACGTCACGGAAGTACTCGGCCATCGTCAGGGCCGACAGGGCGACGCGCAGACGCGTGCCCGGCGGCTCGTCCATCTGGCCGAACACGAGCGCCGTCTGCTTGATGACGCCCGAGTCGGTCATCTCCTCGATGAGGTCGTTGCCCTCACGCGTCCGCTCGCCGACGCCCGCGAACACCGAGACGCCGTTGTGGTTGTTGGCGACGCGGTAGATCATCTCCTGGATCAGGACGGTCTTGCCGACGCCGGCACCGCCGAACAGGCCGATCTTGCCGCCCTGGACGTACGGCGTGAGCAGGTCGATGACCTTGATGCCGGTCTCGAACATCTGCGTCTTCGACTCGAGCTGGTCGAAGGCCGGGGGCTTGCGGTGGATCGGCCAGCGCTCGGTGATCTCGAGCTTCTCGCCCTCCTTGAGGTTGAGCACCTCACCCGTGACGTCGAAGACGTGGCCCTTGGTGACGTCGCCGACGGGCACCGAGATGGGCGCGCCCGTGTCGCGGACGACGGCGCCGCGCACGAGACCGTCGGTCGGCTTGAGGGCGATCGCGCGGACCATCGAGTCACCGAGGTGCTGCGCGACCTCGAGACGCAGCGTGAACGCCGTCTCGTCCTCGCCCTGGGCCGTGAGGTCGATGTCGACCTCGAGCGCGTTGTAGATCTCCGGGATCGCGTCGGTCGGGAACTCGATGTCGACGACCGGGCCGATGACCCGCGCGACCCGGCCGGTGCCGGGAGCACCCGTCGGCTGGGCCGCGGCGTCGGTGGTGGTGGCAGTCATGGTCTCTCCGGTGGTGTGCAGCGGGTCGGTGGTCGTGTGCGTGGGGAGCCGTCAGGAGGCCGAGGCCAGCGCGTCCGCGCCGGAGACGATCTCGCTGATCTCCTGGGTGATCTCGGCCTGGCGGGCCTGGTTGGCGAGCCTGGTGTACGTGCGGATGAGGTCCTCGGCGTTCTCGGTCGCCGTGTGCATCGCGCGCTGACGGGCAGCGAGCTCGGACGCCGCCGCCTGCAGCAGGACCGCGTAGATACGGCTCGAGATGTACCGCGGCAGCAGCGCGTCGAGCACCACCTCCGGGGACGGCTCGAAGTCGTAGAGCGGCAGGGCCTCGTGCGTGTCGTCCGCGACGCCCTCGACGACCTCGAGCGGGAGCATCCGGATCACGCGCGGGGTCTGCGTGACCATGTTCACGAACTCGGTGTAGACGACGTGCAGCTCGCCCACGCCGCCGTCGGCCGGGTCGGCGAGGAACGCCTGGAGCAGGGTCTGGGCGATCTCCTCGGCGGTCTCGACCGAGGGCGAGTCCGACGAGCCCGTCCACTGCCCCGTGATCTCGCGGTGGCGGAAGGTGAAGTAGGACACCGCGCGACGGCCGGCGACGTAGAGCACGACCTCCTTGCCCTCCGACGTGAGCTGCTCGATGAGCCGCTCGCCCTCCCGGATGACCGACGCCGAGTACGCGCCCGCCATGCCGCGGTCGGAGGTCACCATCAGCACCGCGACGCGCTTCGCGTCGGGACGCTCGGTGGTGAGGGGGTGGTCGATGTCGGTGTGCGACGCGACCGCCGAGACCGCACGCGTGATCGCGCGGGCGTACGGCGACGCGGCGCTCACGCGGTCCCGCGCCTTGCCGATGCGCGACGCGGCGATGAGCTCCATCGCCCGGAAGATCTTCTTGAGCGACTGGGTGGACCGGATCCGCTGCCGGTAGACGCGCTGCTGGCCTGCCATGGCTCAGCCCCGCTTCTGCGTGACGATCTGCTCCTGCGCGACGTCCGCCTCCTCGCCGTCCGCGAGGGTCGCGTCCGTCGTGAGCTCGGCGTCCTCCCCCGCGACGAAGCCCTGGGCGAAGTCGTCGACGGCGGTCTCGAGCGCCTTCTCGGTGTCCTCCGAGAGCTGGCCCGTCTCCTCGATCGTCGACAGCACGTCGGTGTGGCGGCGCAGGTGGTCGAGCATCTCCTGCTCGAACCTGCGCACGTCCGACAGAGCGACCTTGTCGAGCTTGCCCTTGGTGCCGGCCCAGATCGACGCGACCTGCTCCGAGACGGGGTACGGGGAGTACTGCGGCTGCTTGAGGAGCTCCATGAGGCGCGCGCCACGGGTGAGCTGCTGACGCGAGGCCGCGTCCAGGTCCGAGGCGAACATCGCGAACGCCTCGAGCGACCGGTACTGCGCGAGGTCGATCTTGAGCGTCCCGGAGACCTTCTTCATCGCCTTGACCTGGGCCGAGCCACCGACACGCGACACCGAGATGCCGACGTCGACGGCGGGGCGCTGGTCGGCGTTGAAGAGGTCGGACTGGAGGAAGATCTGGCCGTCGGTGATCGAGATGACGTTGGTCGGGATGTACGCCGACACGTCGTTCGCCTTGGTCTCGATCATCGGCAGGCCCGTCATCGAGCCCGCGCCCAGCTCGTCGCTGAGCTTCGCGCAGCGCTCGAGCAGGCGGGAGTGCAGGTAGAAGACGTCACCGGGGTACGCCTCGCGGCCCGGCGGGCGGCGCAGCAGCAGCGAGACGGCACGGTAGGCCTCGGCCTGCTTCGACAGGTCGTCGAAGATGATCAGCACGTGCTTGCCGTCGTACATCCAGTGCTGGCCGATGGCCGAACCGGTGTACGGCGCGAGGTACTTGAAGCCCGCCGGGTCCGACGCGGGCGCCGCGACGATGGTCGTGTACTCGAGCGCACCTGCGTCCTCGAGCGCACCGCGCACCGACGCGATCGTCGAGCCCTTCTGCCCGATGGCGACGTAGATGCAGCGGACCTGCTTGGTCGGGTCGCCGCTCTCCCAGTTGGCCTTCTGGTTGATGATCGTGTCGATCGCGATGGCCGTCTTGCCGGTCTGGCGGTCGCCGATGATGAGCTGGCGCTGACCGCGACCGATCGGGATCATCGCGTCGATCGCCTTGAGGCCGGTCTGCAGGGGCTCGTGCACGCTCTTGCGCGCCATCACGCCGGGTGCCTGGAGCTCGAGCGCACGACGGCCCTCGGTCGCGACCTCACCGAGGCCGTCGATCGGGTTGCCGAGCGGGTCGACGACGCGGCCCAGGTACCCGTCGCCCACGGGCACGGAGAGCACCTCGCCCGTGCGTCGCACGGTCTGGCCCTCCTCGATGCCCGTGAACTCGCCGAGCACGACGACGCCGATCTCGCGGACGTCGAGGTTGAGCGCGAGCCCGAGGGTGCCGTCCTCGAACTCGAGCAGCTCGTTCGCCATCGCACCCGGGAGGCCCTCGACCTGCGCGATGCCGTCGCCGGCCAGCGTCACGCGGCCGACCTCCTCGCGCACGGCGCCGGTGGGCTCGTACGACTTCACGAAGCTGTCCAGAGCCGCCCGGATCTCCTCGGGCTTGATCGTCAGCTCAGCCATGGTCATCTCTCCTGTCGTGACCCCACCGGTGGTGCGGTCGTCATGTTCTGCGCAGGACCCGCCGTGGGGCGGTGGTCCCGGTGGTCGGTGCCGGCGTCAGCCCGCCAGCCGGCGTCGTGCGTCCTCGAGGTTCGCCAGCACGGTCGCGTCCACGACCTCGGAGCCCACCTCGACCCGCACGCCGCCGATCACCTCGGGGTCCACGGAGACCTTGAGCTGGACGGTGCGGCCGTACGCGCGCTCGAGGATCGACGCGAGCCTCTCCTGCTGCGCGCTCGTGAGCGGCGTCGCCGCCGTCACGGACGCGACGAGACGCTCGCGACGGCGCGCCGCGAGGCGCTCGAGCAGCGAGATCGACGCCGTGATGCTGCGTCCGCGCGGCGCGCGCGCCGCACGCTCGAGCAGCTGCAGCGTCGCGGGCTCGACCTTGCCCTCGACGAGCGTGCGCACCAGGCGCCCGCGCTCGTCCGCCCCGGCGCTGCGCTCGGTGAGCGCCCGGCGCAGGTCGCGCTGGCCGCTGAGCATGTGACCGAACCGGAAGAGGTCGTCCTCGACCTGGGCGAGGTCGCCCGCGTTCTCGGCCGAGGCGAGCACCGCCTCGGCCGCGAGCTCCTCGACGGCCTCGACCAGGTCCTGCTCGGCCGACCAACGGGCGCGCGCGGCCGCGGAGACCACCTCGACCACACGGTCGTCGACCTTGCCCGTCAGGAGGCTCGCCACCAGGCCCGCCTTCGCCTGCGGGTCGCGCGACGGGTCGCTCAGCGCCCGCCGCAACGAGCCCGAGCCGTCGAGCGCGTCGACCACGGAGAACAGCTGCTCCCCCAGGGTCGCCGCGTCGCCCCCCGCCGTCCGCAGCACGGCGTCGAACCCGCTGGCGACGGCCTCGAGGGAGGCCTGGCTCGAGCCTCGCATCACGCCTCCTTGGTCGAGCTCGCGACCGTGGTCTCCTCGAGCTCGTCGAGGAAGCGGTCGATCACGCGCGTCTGCCGAGCCGAGTCCGCGAGGGCCTCGCCGACGATGCGCGACGCGAGCTCGGTCGCGAGCGTCCCGACCTCGGCCCGCAGCGCGACGGCGGCCTGCTGACGCTCGGCCTCGATCTGGCGCTGCGCGTTCTCGAGGATGCGCGCCGCGTCGTCCGACGCCTTCTGCCGCAGGTCGGCGACGATCGCGTTGCCCTCGGCACGCGCCTCCTCACGGATGCGACCGGCCTCGGCCCGCGCCTCGGCGAGCTGCTGGTGGTACTCGGCGAGCGCCGCCGCGGCCTCGGCCTGCGCGTTCTCGGCCTTGGCCAGGCCGCCCTCGATCTTCTCGGTGCGCTCGTCGAGCACGGCCGTGAACTTGGGCAGCACGAGCCGGTAGAAGGCGATCCCGATGATCACGGCGACCACGAGCGACCAGATGATGTCGTAGTCCGCCGGGATGAGGAGGTTGAGGCCCTGCACCTCCTCGCCCGGCTCGGCAGCCAGCACCTCGGCAAGCACTGCGGTCACGCCCCGAACAGGAAGCCGGCGACCAGACCCAGCAGGGCGAGCACCTCGACGAAGGCGACACCGATGAACATGGTGGTGCGCAGCTGACCGGCCACCTCGGGCTGACGCGCGATGCCCTCGAGCGCCTTGCCGATGAGGATGCCGAGGCCGATGCCCGGGCCGAGCGTGCCGAGGCCGTAACCGATGGTCGCGACGTTGCCGCTGACCTCAGCGAGCGTAGTGGTGTCCACGTGCGTGTTCCTTCCGTTGGGCGCCCGGGTGCCCGGACGTCGTGTCGGTGCTCATGCGGTGCATGAGCGGTCGATCAGTGCTCCTCCTCGACCGCCATGTTGAGGTACACGGCGGAGAGGAGGGTGAAGATGTAGGCCTGCAGCGCGGCGACGAGGATCTCGAAGAGCGTGAACGCGACACCCGCGGTGAGCGACAGCGCGCTCATCGCCTTGAGGGCCCCGCCGGCCGAGAAGAGGAAGAAGTGCGTCGCGCCGAAGCAGAGCACGAGGATGAGGTGCCCCGCGATCATGTTGGCCGTGAGTCGCAGCGCGAGCGTCGCCGGCCGGAACACGAACACCTGGAGCGCCTCGATCGGCGTCACCAGCACGTACAGCACCTTGGGCATCCCGGGCGGGAAGAGGTTGTTCTTGAGGTACCCGCCCACGCCGAACTTCTTGATGCCCACGGCGAGGTACATCACGTAGACCCACAGCGCGAGCACGATCGGCATGCCGATGAGCGAGGTGCTCGCGATGTTGAGGAACGGGATCACGCCCGTGATGTTGAACGCGAGCACCGCGAAGAAGATCGTGGTCAGCATCGGCAGGAAGCGCCGCGCGTTGTGGCCGAGGGTCTCCTCGGCGATGTTGACCCGCACGAAGTCGAGCATCATCTCGGCGACGTTCTGCCCGCGGCCCGGGACGAGCTTGGCCTTGCGGGCCGCGATCACGAAGACCGCGATGAGGACGACGGCCGCGACGATGCGGACGAGGATGATGCGGTTGATCTCGAACGGCGTGCCCTCGAAGAGGAAGCCGGCGGGGAAGAACTCGGCGATCGACGGGGGGTGGAACCCACCGTCGTCACCGCTGGCGGCGAGCAGCAGGTTCGTCGCGACGGTGGACAGAGCGCACTCCCCCGGGTCGTGGGTCCCCTCGGCTGCCGGACTGCGGGCACGCCATCGGGACCAGGCCTTGTTGGATCGCCGAAATCGTAACCCATCCGGCAGGGCGATCCGACCGCCGTCCGGAACTTGTGAAGTCTTTCACACGGCCGGTCCACGGACGTTGGTCCTGGACGCGGTCAGGCCTCCGGCGCGTCGCCACCGTCCGGCTCGACATAGGGAACTCGACCGCGCGTGACCGCGCGGTAGTCGAGGTAGACCGAGCCCAGCACACCCACGACGACGACGACGGCCAGGACGTTGCGGTCGTAGAAGTCGAGCGGTCGGAGCATCGCGAACAGCGCGACCAGCACGATCATCTTGACCAACCAGGCACCGAGGATCACGGCTGCCGTCGTGGCCGCGGGGGCCTCGGCGGTGCGGAGCATGCTCACCACAGTGGTCCCGCTGAACACGAGAGCCACGACCACCCCGATCACCGCGCCCCACACCCCGGGCGCCCCCGCGACCCAGGCGCCCACGGCGATCCCCACCACCGCGAGGACGGCGACGAGCACCAGCATGTCGCGCAGCGCCCGGCGTAGCACCGCGCGCACCGCCTCGGCCTGCGCGCTCGTCCCCGCGGCCCCCGCGGCACCCTCGGGCACCGTGGGGTCCGGCTCTGCGGGCTCGGTCGGCTCGGTCGACATCAGGCTCCTCGGTGGTGGGACGGACGGCGGACGCGCCCGCGGAGCGGGCCGAGCGTGAGCGCGACGCTCGCGACCACGCCCACGCCGACGACGGCGAGCGTCGTCGTCGCGCTCCAGCGGGCCAGGGCCGCGGCGCCGAGCGCCACGAGCGCGGTCCACAGGTACATGATGACGACCGCGCGCCGGTGCGAGTGACCGAGCTGGAGCAGCCGGTGGTGCAGGTGCCGCGCGTCGGGGTGGAACGGCGACTTGCCCGCTCCCACCCGGCGGATCACCGCGAGGCCCATGTCCAGCAGCGGCAGCACGAGGATCGCGACCGGTAGGAGGATCGGCAGGTACGCGGGGATCGCCTGCTGCTCCGAGACGATCGCGGGGTCGATCTGCCCCGTGACGACGATGCCCGCCGCCGCGATCGTGAGGCCGATGACCATCGACCCCGAGTCCCCCATGAAGATGCGGGCGGGGTGGAAGTTGTGCGGCAGGAACCCGAGGCACGCGCCCACCAGCACCGCCATCACCACGGTCGCGACGTTGGAGTAGTCGGTGCGGCTGACGTCCTGCGTGAGGAGGTAGGTGTAGACGAAGAACCCGGCGCCACCGATCGCGATGAGCCCGGCCGCGAGCCCGTCGAGCCCGTCGACGAAGTTGACCGCGTTGATCGCGATCACCACCACGAGCACCGTCGCGGCGAGCGAGAGCCAGGCCGAGCCGATCGTGCGTCCGCCGATCGGCACCGAGACGAGCTGGACGTTGCCGAGCCACGCCATCAGGCCCGCGGCGAGCACCTGGCCGATGAGCTTGGTGAACCAGTCGAGGTCCCACACGTCGTCGGCGGCACCGAGCAGCGCGACCAGGGTGGCGCCGCCGAGGATCGCCCACGCCGTGCGTGAGTCGAAGACCCCGGCCAGGAACGGCATCTGCGACGCGAGCACCAGCGCGGCCGCCATCCCGAGCAGGATCGCGAGCCCGCCCAGGCGCGGGGTGGGCACCGAGTGGACGTCACGCGCGCGGACGGCGGTGATCGCCCCCGTGCGCAGCGCGACCCAGCGCGCGAGCGGCGTGGTCAGGTACGTGACGGCCGCCGCGACGAGCATGACCAGCAGGTAGACCCTCACCCGCGGCCACCCACGGCGTCACTGGACGACGCCGCGTCGTCCGGGCCCGTCACGGGGGCCACCTCGCGCAACCGCTCGAGGCTGATCGCTCCGTCGCGCACGAGCCGCAGGCCTGACGTCGCGTCGACGATGGTCGAGGCCACGCCACCCGGGGCGGTGCCTGCGTCGAGGTAGACGTGCACGGCGTCGCCGAGCTGTGCGCGGGCGTCGTCGGCCGTGAGCGCGGCGGCCCTGCCCGTGCGGTTGGCGCTCGAGACGGCGAGCGGACCCGTGCGGCGCAGCAGGGCGAGCGCCGCGGGGTGGTCCGGCATGCGCACGGCCACCGTGCCGTGGGTCTCGCCGAGGTCCCACGCGAGCGACGGCTGCGCGCGGCAGATCACCGTGAGACCGCCGGGCCAGAACGCGTCGACGAGTGCCCGGACCTCGTCCGGCACGTCCGTGCACAGACCGTCGAGGGTGCGGGCGTCAGGCACGAGCACGGGCGGCGGCATCTGGCGGCCGCGTCCCTTGGCCGCGAGCAGGGCCGCGACGGCGGGCGGTGCGAACGCGTCGGCACCGATGCCGTACACGGTGTCCGTCGGCAGCACGACGAGGCCGCCGCGACCCAGGGCGTGGACCGCCTCGTCCAGGGCCGGGCCCCAGCTCGCCGGGTCGGTGGCATCCATCACGCTGCTCACGGCCGCGAGTCTTTCACGCCGTCGGAGGTCGCCGTGGCACCCGTGCCGTCCGTCGTGGCCCGTCGAGCCACGACCATGCGCTCGCGTCCCGTCAGGTCGACCTCGCTCCGCACGTCGGTGAACGCGCCGGTCGCGTCGACGGCCGCACGCGCTCCCGCGGCCTGGACCTCGGCGTGCTCCATCACGAGGAGCCCGCCCGGGCGCAGCAGACGCCCCGCTGCGACGACGACGGCGCGCGGGACGTCGAGGCCGTCGGCCCCTCCCCCGTAGAGCGCGAGGTCCGGGTCGTGGTCACGCACCTCGGGCTCGAGCGGCTCGGCGTGGGGCGGGATGTACGGCGGGTTCGCGACGACGACGTCGACGGCACCCGCGAGCTCGGCGAGCAGACCGGGGTCACGCACGTCCCCGGGCACGGTGCGGTGGGTGGGGGCACCGCACAGGCGCGCGTTGCGCTCGGTCGTCCGCGCCGCCGCGGGCGAGAGCTCGACCGCGACCACGCTCGCGGCGTCGACCTCGACGTCCACGCTGATCCCGATCACCCCGGAGCCGCTGCAGAGGTCGACGACGAGCGGTCGGGCGCCCTCGCGTACGAGCCGCGCGGCCTCGTCGATCGCGACCTGCGCCACCACCTCGGTCTCGGGACGCGGGATGAAGACGTCGTCCGCCACCTCGACCTCGAGATGACGGAACGCCGCACGGCCGAGGATGCGCTGGAGAGGCTCGCGACGACGACGCCGGTCGACCACGGCCGCGAACGCCTCGGCGAACCCGTCGGGCGCGTCCGCAGGCGCGAGGGCCCACTCGATCCTGTCGACCCCGAGCACATGGGCCGCGAGCGCGTGCGCGTCGTGCGCTGCCGAGGGAACGCCCGCCTCGGCGAGCACGCGGCCGGCGCCCTGCACGAGCGCCCGCAACGGAGGCGGGCCCGCAGGCGCGGCGGGGCTCACGCGGACCCCGCGCCCGGGGCGGCGAGGCGCGCGGTCTCGTCGGCCTCGATCGCGGAGCGGATCACCGGGTCGAGGTCGCCGTCGAGCACCTGGTCGAGGTTGTAGGCCTTGAAGCCCGTGCGATGGTCCGCGATGCGGTTCTCGGGGAAGTTGTAGGTGCGGATGCGCTCGGAGCGGTCGACGGTGCGCACCTGCGAGCGTCTCGCCTGCGAGGCCTCGGCCGCGGCCTCCTCCTGCCGCGCCGCGAGGAGCCGGGCACGCAGGATGCGCAGGGCCTGCTCCTTGTTCTGCAGCTGGGACTTCTCGTTCTGGCACGAGACGACGAGCCCGGTGGGCAGGTGCGTGATCCGCACGGCCGAGTCGGTCGTGTTGACCGACTGCCCGCCCGGGCCCGACGACCGGTACACGTCGATGCGCAGGTCGTTCGGGTCGATCTCGACCTCGCCCGCGTCCTCGACCTCGGGCAGCGCGACGACCCCGGCCGCCGACGTGTGGATGCGGCCCTGGGACTCGGTGACGGGCACGCGCTGGACGCGGTGCACGCCGCCCTCGTACTTCAGGTGCGCCCACACGCCGTCCTCGGGGGCCGTGGTGCCACGCGCCTTGACGGCGAGCGTGACGTCCTTGACGCCGCCCAGGTCGGACGCCGTGGACTCGAGGACCTCGGTGCGCCAGCCCTTGCGCTCGGCGTAGCGCTGGTACATGCGCAGCAGGTCTCCCGCGAACAACGCAGACTCCTCACCGCCCTCACCCGCGCGGATCTCGAGCAGCACGTCACGCGCGTCGTCCGGGTCGCGCGGGACGAGCGCACGCCGCAGCGCGTCGGCGGCCTCGTCCTCGGCCGCGCGCAGGGCCGGGAGCTCGGCCGCGAAGCCCGGGTCGTCCGCGAGCTCGGCCGCGGCCTGCGCGTCACCGGACGCGGCGCGCCAGCGCGACCACGCCGCGACCACGGGGCCCAGCTCGGCGTACCGGCGTGCGAGCGAGCGAGCGCGTGACTGGTCCTCGTGCACCGCGGGGTCGGCGAGCTCGGCCTCGATCCGGGCGTGCTCGTCGAGCAGTGGTGCCGCTGCCTCGAAGCCGTCGCTCACGCGCTCCTCCTCGTCCGGCGTCCGCCGGCCCTGCCCGGACATGACGACGCCGGCGGAGCCGCACCACGGGGTGCTCGCTCCGCCGGCGGCGGGATGCTACTTGGCGGCGTCGGCCTTCTTGCCGTAGCGCTGCTCGAACCGGGCCACGCGGCCACCGGTGTCGAGGATCTTCTGCTTGCCCGTGTAGAACGGGTGGCAGGCGCTGCAGACGTCGGCGTGGATGTGGCCGGAGGTCGCGGTGGACCGCGTCGTGAACGTGTTCCCGCAGGTGCAGGTCACCGTCGTCTCGACGTACTCCGGGTGGATGTCGCTCTTCACAGGATTCTCCTCGTCACGGGGACGCCGGGTCGTGGGCGGATGCCCACGTGAACCGGAGACCAAGGGGACAGTCTGCCAGAACAGCGGCGCCGGTCGAAATCTTCCCCGCTAGGTTCGGCACCGTGGAGTCGTGGGTCGAGGTCGCGGACCGGGTGCTGGTGCTACGGCACCGGCCCGACGCGATCGACGTCTCGACCACGGCCGTCGTCGGGCCCCACGGCGTGGTCGTGGTCGACGCGCTCGGGTCGCCCACGCAGGCGCGCCGTGCGCGCGGGCTGCTCGCCGAGGTGACGTCCGCGCCCGTCGTCGGCCTCGTGCTCACGCATGCCCACTGGGACCACGCGTTCGGCGCGAGCGCGTACGCCGACGTCCCGAGCTGGGCGCACCACCGCTACATCGTGCACCTCGCGGAGCACGAGGCCGCCGAGCTCGCCACGGGGCACGCGGGCGACCACGCACCCGACGACGACGCACCGTGGGACGACGTCGACCTCGCTCCCCCGGACGTCCCGGTCCCGCGCACGACGACGATCCGGCCGGGCGGTCGCGACCTCGTGCTGCGCCCTCTCGACGTCGCCCACACGACGTGCGATCTCGTGGTGCACGTGCCGGACGCGGGCGTGTGGGTGGTCGGGGACGTGGTCGAGGAGTCGGGTGAGCCGAGCCTCGAGATCGACAGCGACCCGGCCCGCTGGGCGCGCCAGCTCACCGCCCTCGCCGGGCGGATGGCTGCGCGGGACGTCGTCGTCCCGGGGCACGGCGCGGTCGTGGACCGCGCGTTCGTGCGCGCCCAGGCGGTCGGCCTCGCGGCCGCCGCCCGCGCTCGTCCGCCCGTCACCTGAGGGCGCCGCATCAGCAGGAGATCGCAGAACGTGCGCACCCCCGGCGGCGCGAGGACTCCACGGTCCGGCGGGACGAGGTCGGGATCACGCCGAGGACGACGACGCCCCCGGCACCGCTGGGTGCCGGGGGCGTCGTGACCTACGAGCGGGCTCAGTCCTCGCGGTGACCGGGCGCCGTCGGCGTGGTCTTCTGCACCTGGAGGAGGAACTCGACGTTCGAGTGGGTCTCCCGGAGCTTGTTGAGCAGCAGCTCGATCGCCTGCTGCTGGTCGAGCGCGCTCATCACGCGGCGCAGCTTCCAGCTGATCTTGAGCTCGTCGGCCGGGATGAGGATCTCCTCGCGCCGCGTGCCGGAGGCGTCCACGTCGACCGCCGGGAAGATGCGCTTGTCCGCAAGCTGCCGGGAGAGCTTGAGCTCCATGTTCCCGGTGCCCTTGAACTCCTCGAAGATGACCTCGTCGGCCTTGGACCCCGTCTCGACCAGCGCGGTCGCGAGGATGGTCAGCGAGCCGCCGTTCTCGATGTTGCGCGCCGCGCCGAAGAACCGCTTGGGCGGGTAGAGCGCGCTCGAGTCGACACCGCCCGACAGGATGCGACCCGAGGCGGGCGCCGCGATGTTGTAGGCGCGGCCCAGCCGGGTGATCGAGTCGAGCAGCACGACGACGTCCTGGCCCAGCTCGACCAGGCGCTTGGCGCGCTCGATCGCGAGCTCCGCGACCGTGGTGTGGTCGTCCGCGGGTCGGTCGAAGGTCGAGGCGATGACCTCTCCCTTGACCGTGCGCTGCATGTCCGTGACCTCCTCGGGGCGCTCGTCGACGAGCACGACCATGAGGTGGACCTCGGGGTTGTTCGTGGTGATCGCGTTGGCGATCGCCTGCAGCACGAGCGTCTTGCCGGCCTTCGGCGGGGAGACGATGAGGCCGCGCTGGCCCTTGCCGATGGGGGCGACGAGATCGATCACGCGCGTCGTGAGCACGTTCGCCTCGGTCTCGAGCCGGAGCCGCTCCTGGGGGTAGAGCGGCGTGAGCTTGCCGAACTCGGGCCGGCGGCGGGCCTCGTCCGGGTTCATCCCGTTGATCGAGTCGAGCCGTACGAGGGCGTTGACCTTGGAGCCGCGGCCCTGGGGCTGCGGATCGCCGTCACGCGGCTGCTTGACGGCGCCCATGATGGCGTCGCCCTTGCGCATGCCGTGCTTCTTGACCTGGTTCATCGACACGTACACGTCGTTGTCGCCGGGCAGGTAGCCCGACGTGCGCACGAACGCGTAGCTGTCCTTGATGTCGAGGATCCCCGCCACGGGCAGGAGCACGTCGTCGTCGGCGACCTCGGGCTCGTCGTACGGCAGGTCACCCTGGGAGCCCCGACCGCCGCGGCGGCCCTTGCGGTCGCGGTCGCGGTACCGGCCACGCCGACGGCGTCCCCCGGACTCCTCGTCGTCGCGCCGTGGGTTGCGCTGGTCGCGGTCCTGCTCCTGGTCCTGGCCGCGGTTCTGGTCCTGGCCGCGACCCTGGTCCCTGCGGTCCTGGTCCTGCGCGCGGTCCTGGTCCTGCGCGCGGCCCTGGTCCTGGGCCGACGCACGGCCCGCACCGTCGCCGCGGCCCGCGTCGTCGGCACGGGCGTCGTCCGACGCGGGAGCACCCGCGTCACGGCCCGCGCGGCGCGGACGCCGTCCTTCGACGGTCACGGCGCGCGCC
>NZ_JAACYI010000007.1 GCF_009996735.1 Cellulomonas sp. APG4
CGTGGCGCGCGGTGCGCGACGCGCTCACCCGGGGTCCCGTGCTGGTCCAGGTGCCCCGCGCGGGCTACCTGCCCGTCGTCGCGTGCGCCCGCTGCCGCGAGCCCGCGCGGTGCCCTGCCTGTGCCGGTCCGCTCGGTCTCGGGGGCCCGGGTGACCCGCCGCAGTGCCGGTGGTGCGGTCGCATCGCCGGCGGGTGGCGTTGCTCGACGTGCACGTGGGACCGGCTGCGCTCGGTGCGCGTGGGCTCCGAGCGCACGGCGGAGGAGCTCGGGCGCGCGTTCCCAGGGACCCCGGTACGCACCTCCGGGGCCACGGCGAGCGAGGGCGTGCTCCGCGTGGTCGAGGGCAGGCCCGCGCTGGTGGTCGCCACCCCGGGCGCCGAGCCGCGCGCCGCCGACGGGTACGCGGCGGCGCTGCTGCTCGACGCCGCCGTGGTCACGGGCCGGTCGGCGCTCGACGTGGGTGAGCAGGCGCTGCGCACGTGGATGGTCGCGGCCGCGCTCGTGCGGCCCGCCCCTGACGGCGTGGTGCTGCTCGTCGGGGACGGCGCACCTGCGCCCACGCAGGCGCTGGTGCGGTGGGACCCCGTGACCTTCGCCGAGCGTGAGCTCGCCGAGCGCGCCGAGCTGCGGCTGCCGCCGGCCGCACACGTGGTCACGCTCGAGGGGCCGCGGCAGGCCGTCGTGTCGGTGCTCCGCCGTGTCGACCTCCCGCCCGGGAGCGAGGTGCTCGGACCGCACGTGCTGCCCGCGCCGCCCCGCGCGGAGCCCACACCGCAGGCGACCCTCCTGGTCCCCGAGGACGAGCGGCCCGTGCGCGCGCTGGTCCGCAGCCCGTGGGCCGTCGCGGCCGAGGTCACGGCCTCGGTCCGGGCGGCCCAGGCCGTCAGGGCGGCGCGCCGCGAGCCCGGCACCGTCCGCGTGCAGGTCGAGCCGCTCGACATCTCGTGACCTCGCCGCGCACCTAGGATCGGGGCATGCGTGTGCTCTTCGCCGGGACCCCCGACGTCGCCCTGCCCGCCCTCGACGCGCTCGTCGCGTCGCAGCACGAGGTGGTCGGCGTGCTCACCCGGCCCGACGCCCGCGCGGGTCGTGGTCGCCGGACGGCGCCGAGCCCCGTGCGTGCCCGCGCCGAGGAGCTCGGCCTCGAGGTGCTGACGCCCGAGCGGCCCCGGGGTGAGGAGTTCGTCGCACGGCTGCGTGAGCTCGACGTCGCCTGCGCGCCCGTGGTCGCGTACGGCGCGCTCCTGCCGAGCGAGGTCCTGGACGTGCCCACGCACGGCTGGGTCAACCTGCACTTCTCGTTGCTCCCCGCGTGGCGTGGCGCAGCACCAGTCCAGCACGCGTTGCTCGCGGGCGACGAGGTCACGGGCGCCACGGTGTTCCGGATCGAGGAGGGGCTCGACACGGGCCCCGTGCTCGGCACCCTGACCGAGAGCGTGCGCGCACGGGACACCTCGGGTGACCTTCTCGACCGGCTCGCCCACGCGGGCTCGGGCCTCCTCGTCGCGACCCTCGACGCGCTCGAGCGGGGCGAGCTGGTGGCGGTGCCGCAGCCGGACGAAGGCGTGAGCCTCGCCCCGCGTCTGTCGAGCGACGACGGCCGGATCCGCTGGGAGCACCCCGCGCTCGCGACGGACCGCCGCGTGCGGGCCTGCACCCCCGCACCGGGTGCGTGGACGCTCGCGCCCGACGGCGGACGGCTCAAGGTGGGGCCGGTGCGGCTGCGGCCCGAGGTCACGGGTCTGGCGCCGGGGGCCGTACGGGTCGAGCGCACCGAGGTGCTCGTCGGCACCGCGACCCACGCGGTCGCGCTCGGCGAGGTCGCACCCGCCGGGCGCCGGGCGATGCCCGCGACCGACTGGGCACGCGGGGCACGTCTCACCGACGACGCGGTGCTGGGGGGCGACCGTGGCTGAGCGACGCGACGCCGCGGGGCGTGAACGCGGACGTGCGCGCTCCGAGGGCCGGACGCACCGCGGTGCCCAGGCGCCCTCGGCGCGTCGACGCACCGGGGACCCGGCCCGACGCGCGGCCTTCGACGTGCTGCGCGAGGTGGACGGCTCGGACGCCTACGCGAACCTCGTGCTCCCGCCGCTGCTGCGCACGCGCGGGATCACCGGGCGCGACGCCGCGTTCGCGACCGAGCTCGCGTACGGCACCCTGCGCATGCGCGGGACGTACGACGCCGTCGTGGGTCTGGTCTCCGACCGGCCTGTCGAGCGCATCGACCCGCCGCTGCTCGACGTGCTGCGGCTCGGCGTGCACCAGCTCCTCGGGATGCGGGTGCCCGCGCACGCCGCGGTCTCGGAGACGGTCGCGCTCGCGCGGTCGGCGGTCGGGGCCGGTCCGGCGCAGATGGTGAACGCGGTCCTGCGCAAGGTCGCGGCGACCCCCTCCGATGCGTGGCTCGAGCGCGTCGCCGAGGCCGCAGGGGAGGACGAGACCGAGCGTCTCGCGGCCGTCCACGCACACCCCGGATGGGTGGTCCGGGCGCTGCGTCAGGCCCTCGCGGCGGACGGGCGCGACGTGGCCGAGCTGGCGGACCTGCTCGCTGCCGACAACCGTGCTCCGGCGGTGACGCTCGTGGCCCGTCCGGGCCTCGCCGAGCGGGATGCAGTGGTCGCCTCCGCACCCGGTGCACGGCCGGGAGCGTGGACGCAGACCGCCGTCGTGCTCGACGGAGGGAACCCGCTCGACGTCCCCGGGGTCCGCGAGGGCACGGTCGGGGTCCAGGACGAGGGCAGTCAGCTCGTCGCGCTCGCGCTGGCAGCCGTCCCGATCGACCCGCCGGCCCAGGACGGCGGCGAGCGCTGGCTCGACCTGTGCGCGGGGCCGGGTGGCAAGGCCGCGCTGCTCGGGGCGCTCGGGGCCGGCATCGGCGCGCACGTCGTGGCGAACGAGGTCGCCGAGCACCGGGTGAGGCTCGTGCGCCAGAGCGTGCAGGCCGTCGCCCCCGCCGTCGACGTGCGGCACGGTGACGGGCGCCGCGCGGGTGACGACGAGCCCGCGACGTACGACCGTGTGCTCGTCGACGCCCCGTGCACGGGCCTCGGTGCCCTGCGACGTCGTCCCGAGTCCCGCTGGCGGCGCGCCCCCGCCGACCTCGGGCCGCTCGGCACGCTCCAGCGCGACCTGCTCGCCGCGGCCCTCGACGCCGTCCGACCCGGCGGCGTCGTCGCCTACGTCACGTGCTCCCCGCACGTCGCCGAGACGGTGCTGACCGTGCGCGACGTGCTCAAGCGGCGCGGCGACGTCGAACAGCTCGACGCGCGCGAGGCGGTGCGTGCGGTGGCGGGGGAGGACGTCCCGCTCGGACCGGGCCCGCACGTGCAGCTGTGGCCCCACGTGCACGGGACGGACGCGATGCACCTCACGCTCCTGCGTCGGACCTCCTGACCGCCGCCCGGCCGCGCAGGTGATGCCATGCTGGGCGCCATGGACGTCAAGATCGCGCCGAGCATCCTGTCCGCGGACTTCGTGAACCTCGAGCGAGAGCTCGGCCGCATCGCGTCGGCGGACCTGGTGCACGTGGACGTCATGGACAACCACTTCGTCCCCAACATGACGTTCGGCCTGCCCGTCGTCGAGCGCATCATCGAGGTCGCTCCCGTGCCGGTGGACGTCCACCTGATGATCGAGGACCCGGACCGGTGGGGGCCCGGCTTCGCCGAGGCCGGCGCCTCGTCGGTCACCTTCCACGCCGAGGCCGCACGCGCGCCCGTCCGGCTCGCCCGTGAGCTACGCGCCCTCGGGTCGCGCGCAGGCGTCGCGCTGCGCCCGGCGACGCCGGTGGAGCCGTTCCTCGACCTGCTCGGCGAGGTGGACATGGTGCTCGTGATGACCGTCGAGCCGGGGTTCGGGGGCCAGGGATTCATCGACGGCACCCTTCCCAAGATCCGCCGCACGCGAGCCGCCGTCGGCGAGGCGGGCCTCGACGTCCTGGTCCAGGTGGACGGCGGGGTGTCGGTCGAGACGATCGAACGGGCGGCCGAGGCGGGCGCCGACGTCTTCGTGGCGGGTTCGGCGGTCTACGGGGCGCAGGACGCCGCGGCGGCCATCCACGAGCTGCGTGAGCTCGCGCGAGGTGCCCACCGTCACGACTGAGGTCCTGACCGCGCCACGGCGTGGATGTGGCAGACTCGGCCGGAGAGAACGTACGTGCTCCGGGGTCGGTGAAAGTCCGAGCCGGCGGTGACAGTCCGCGACCCGGTCCGTGCTCGCCCACCCGGGCGTGCCGGTCCGGTTGACCTGGTGGAACTCCAGGACCGACGGTGAAAGTCCGGATGGGAGGAAGCACGTGGCGTCCCGACGACGGCCGCGGCCGGAGCCGGTGACGTCCTGACGCGCGTCCGCGTCCACCCCGGAGCCTGAGGCCCGGAGGAGGCGGCGGTGACGCAGCCGGCGAGCGTGAGCGAGGTCGAGGACCGCGCGATGCTGCGTGCGCTCGAGCTCGCGCGACGCGGCCCTGCGCACGGCCCGAACCCGCGCGTGGGCTGCGTCCTGCTCGATGCCGACGGCGCGGTCCTGGCCGAGGGGTGGCACGCGGGTGCGGGCTCGCCGCACGCCGAGGCGGCTGCCGTCGCCGACGCGCGGGCCCGCGGCGTGGCCGTGCAGCACGCGACCGCCGTCGTGACCCTCGAGCCGTGCGCGCACACGGGGCGCACCGGGCCTTGCAGCGAGCTGCTCGCCGAGGCCGGCGTCCGCCGTGTGGTGCACGCGGTGGCGGACCCGAACCCCGTCGCGGGCGGGGGAGCGGACGCCCTGCGGTCGCGTGGTGTCGACGTGGTCGGTGGTGTGCGCGCCCCGGAGGGCGAGGAGCTCCTGCGGATCTGGCTCACGTCGGTGCGCCGCGGCCGCCCCTGGGTCACCGTGAAGACGGCCCAGAGCCTGGACGGTCGCGTCGCCGCGGCCGACGGCTCGAGCCGCTGGATCACCTCGGAGCAGGCCCGGCTCCACGCCCACCGCCTGCGTGGGGAGGTGGACGCCGTCGTGGTGGGCACCGGGACGGTCCTCGCCGACGACCCCGCGCTCACGGCACGCACGCCCGAGGGCACGCCCGCAGCGCACCAGCCGCTCCGCGTCGTCGTGGGCGAGCGCGACGTCCCCCAGGGGGCCCGGATGCGCGGGCCCGGCGGTGAGCTGCTCCACCTCCGCACACGCGACCTCGACGGCGCGCTCAGGTCCCTCGCGGCACGCGAGGTGCGTCACGTGCTCGTCGACGGCGGCCCCACCCTGGTCACGGCGCTGCTGCGGGCAGGACTCGTCGACGAGGTCCACACCTACGTCGCCCCGGTGCTGCTCGGCGCCTCGGGCCGCGCGGCGCTCGGCGACCTCGACGTCCCCACGATGGCCGACGCCCGTCGCCTCGTGCCCCACGAGGTCCACCGGCTAGGTCCGGACCTCCTGCTCGTCTCCGTCCCCGTCCCGCCCGAGGAGGGCCCCTGATGTTCACCGGCATCGTCGAGGAGATCGGCACCGTGCTCGCGGTCGAGCGCGGCCCGGGCGACGTGCGCCTGCGCGTGCGTGGCGCGACCGTGACCGACGGCACCCGCCTGGGCGACTCGATCGCCGTCGACGGCGTCTGCCTCACGGTCACGGACCTCGCGGGCGACGCGTTCGCGTGCGACGTGATGCCGGAGTCGCTCGACCGCAGCAGCCTCGGCGGCCTGGCCCCCGGCGCGCGCGTCAACCTCGAGCGCGCGGTCCGGGCGGACGGGCGCCTCGACGGTCACCTGGTGCAGGGCCACGTGGACGGCGTGGGCGTCCTGGTGCGACGCGATCCGGGCGCGCGCTGGGACGACCTCCGCTTCACCGCGCCGCCGGCCCTGCTGCGCTACGTCGCCGAGAAGGGCTCGATCGCGGTGAGCGGGGTCTCGCTCACGGTCACGGGGGTGGACGACGAGGGCTTCGGCGTCTCGCTCATCCCCACCACCCTGGCCGCGACCACGCTGGGGAGCCTGACCGCAGGGGACCGGGTGAACCTCGAGGTGGACGTGATCGCCAAGTACGTCGAGCGGCTGCTGGGCGGTGCCCGGTGAGCGCCGCGGAGGAGATCCGGCTCGGCACCGTCGCGCAGGCGCTGGACGCGTTGCGTGCGGGCAGGCCCGTCCTCGTCGCGGACTCGCCCGACCGTGAGAACGAGGCCGACGTGGTCCTCGCCGCCCAGTCGGCCACGGCGGAGTGGGTCGGCTGGACCATCCGGCACTCCTCGGGCTACCTGTGCGCGCCCATGCCGTCGGCGCGGGCCGACGCGCTCGAGCTGCCGCTGATGGTCCCGCACAGCCAGGACCCGCGCCGCACCGCCTACACCGTGACGGTCGACGCGGCCGACGGGGTCAGCACGGGCATCTCGGCCGCGGACCGCGCCCGGACGCTGCGCGTGCTCGCGGACCCCGCGTCGGGGCCGGGTTCGATCATCCGGCCGGGTCACGTGCTGCCGCTGCGCGCCGTGCCCGGGGGCGTGCTGCACCGTGGCGGGCACACCGAGGCCGCCGTCGACCTGTGCCGTCTCGCGGGCCTCGAGCCCGTGGCCGGGATCGCCGAGCTGGTGCACGACGACGGCTCGATGATGCGCCTCGCCGACGCGGCCGGCCTAGCGGAGCGTGACGGCCTGGTCCTCCTGACGATCGAGGACCTCGTCGCCTGGCGTCGGCAGAACGACGCCGACCCCACGGCCGGCGCACCGGCCGCGTCCGGTGCACGTGTGCACCGCACCGGTTCGGCGGTCCTGCCCACGGCGCACGGTCGCTTCACGGTCCACGCGTACCGCGACCTGCGCACGGGCGCGGGCCACGTCGCCCTCGTCCCCGACGCCGTCGAGCAGCCTGCCTCGGTGCCCGTGGTCCGGGTGCACTCGGAGTGCCTCACGGGCGACGCGTTCGGCTCGCTGCGGTGCGACTGCGGTCCGCAGCTCGACGAGTCCCTGCGGCGCGTCGCGCGCGAGGGCGGCGCGGTGGTGTACCTGCGCGGTCACGAGGGCCGCGGGATCGGGCTGCTCGCCAAGGTGTCGGCGTACGCGCTCCAGGACGCGGGGCGCGACACGGTCGAGGCGAACCTCGAGCTCGGGCTCCCTGCCGACAGGCGCGAGTACGGCGCGGCGGCCGCCATGCTGCAGGACCTGGGCCTGGTGCGGCTGCGGTTGCTGACCAACAACCCGGCCAAGGTCGCGGGTCTCGCGGCGCACGGTCTCGAGGTGGACGCCGAGCCGATCGAGGTGGGCCGCACGCCCGAGAACGAGCGCTACCTGCGCACCAAGGCCGACGCCATGGGCCACCTGCTCACGGCACCCACCACCACGACGGCCGGTCAGTCCCCGGTCACGACCCCCGAGGAGATCTCATGAGTGGCGCAGGCGCCCCGACCCTCACGCTCGACGGCAGCGGCCTCAAGGTCGCGGTGGTCGCGGCGAGCTGGCACACGACCGTGATGGACGGGCTGCTCGCGGGTGCGCTCCGGGCGCTGGGCGAGGCTCAGGTGACCGACGTGCGCGTGGTGCGCGTGCCTGGGTCGTTCGAGCTCCCCGTCGCCGCGTCGAACCTCGCGCACCAGGTCGACGCGGTCGTTGCGCTCGGCGTGGTGATCCGCGGTGGCACGCCGCACTTCGACTACGTGTGCTCGGCGGCGACGACGGGCCTCACCGAGGTCTCGGTGCGCACGGGCAAGCCCGTCGGGTTCGGCGTCCTGACGTGCGACGACGAGGAGCAGGCGCTCGACCGTGCAGGCCTGCCGGGCTCGCGCGAGGACAAGGGTCGCGAGGCGGCGGAGGCCGCCGTCGCGACGGTGCTGGCGCTGCGCTGATGCTCGAGTGGCTGTTCGACGCGCAGCTCACGGTGCTCGGCCACCCGATCCTGTGGCGTGAGGTGGTCGGGAACGGCTTCGGCCTCGCGTCGGCGGTGGGCGGGCTGCGCCGACGCGTGTGGGCGTGGCCTGTCGGGATCGTCGGGAACGTGCTGCTGTTCACCGTCTTCCTGGGCGGGGTCTTCGACACACCGCAGGCCACCGACCTCTACGGCCAGGCCGGTCGGCAGGTGTTCTTCGTCGCCGTGTCCGTCTACGGGTGGGTGCGCTGGCGCCGGTCGCGCGGCCGCGCCGAGGGCCCCGCGGTCGTGCCGCGGTGGGCCACGGGCCGCGAGCGCGTCGCGCTCGTGCTCGGCGCCGCCGCCGGCACCGTCGCGTGCGCCCTCGTCTTCGAGGCGCTCGGCTCGTGGGGACCGTGGGCGGATGCGTGGATCTTCACCGGGAGCCTGCTCGCGACCTACGGCATGGCGCGCGGGTGGACCGAGTTCTGGCTCGTCTGGATCGCGGTCGACCTCGTGGGTGTGCCGTTGCTGCTCTCTGCCGGGTACTACCCGTCGGCGGTGCTGTACGCCGTCTACGGCGTGGTCGTGGCCTACGGGTTCACCGTGTGGTTGCGCGCCCAGCGCGTCGAGGGCGCGGCCCCGCGCGGCACCTCGGACGGCGGCCCCGCCGCGGACACCGGGCCCGACGTCGTCGTCGGGCGTCTAGGCTCTGCCCCGTGAAGACGTTCGACCAGCTGTTCGCCGAGCTGTCCGCCAAGGCCGTCGAGCGCCCCGCGGGCTCGGGCACCGTCGCCCAGCTGGACGCCGGGGTGCACGCCATCGGGAAGAAGGTCGTCGAGGAGGCGGCCGAGGTCTGGATGGCGGCGGAGCACGAGGGGGACGAGCGCACGGCCGAGGAGATCAGCCAGCTCCTCTACCACCTCCAGGTGCTCATGCTCGCGCGCGGCCTGACGCTCGAGGACGTCTACACCCACCTGTGACCGGGGCGGGCGCCCGCACCGTCCGCCGATCGACCGACCGCCGTGGCCCCGAGGGCCCACCGACCGCGAGGACCCCCGTGCTCCGCATCGCCGTTCCCAACAAGGGCTCCCTGTCGGAGCCGGCCGCCGAGATGCTCCGCGAGGCCGGGTACCGGCAGCGGCGCGACGCGCGTGAGCTCGTGCTGCCCGACCCGGACAACGACGTCGAGTTCTTCTTCCTGCGTCCGCGCGACATCGCGGTGTACGTGGGGGAGGGCACCGTCGACGTCGGCATCACGGGTCGCGACCTGATGCTCGACTCGGGCTCGACCGCCGTCGAGCACCTCGCCCTGGGCTTCGCGCGGTCGACCTTCCGCTTCGCGGCGCCCGCGGGGCGGCTGACGACGGTCGAGCAGGTCGCGGGGCACCGCGTGGCGACGTCCTATCCCGTGCTCGTGCGTGAGCACCTGCGCGCACGCGGCATCGAGCCCGCCGGGGTGGTCCGCCTCGACGGTGCCGTCGAGACCGCGATCCGGCTCGGGGTGGCCGACGTGATCGCCGACGTCGTGGAGACGGGGACCACGTTGCGCGCCGCGGGGCTCGAGGTGTTCGGGGACCCGCTGCTGCGCTCGGAGGCGGTGCTGGTGCGACGCGAGGGTGCGACCGAGCCCGAGGGGCTCGACGTGCTCACCCGCCGCCTGCAGGGCGTGCTCACCGCGCGCCAGTACGTGCTGATGGACTACGACGTGCCGCTCGCGCTCGTGGACCGTGCGGTCGCGATCACCCCCGGGCTCGAGTCGCCCACCGTCTCGCCGCTGCACAACCGCGAGTGGGCGGCCGTGCGCGCGATGGTGCGCCGCGACGAGACGAACCGCGTCATGGACGCGCTGTACGACGTGGGTGCCCGCGCGATCCTCGTGACGTCGATCCACGCGTGCCGGCTCTGAGGTCCGCCGGGCCCCATGCCCCGTGACGGTCTGAGCGACGGCGACGAGCGGCCGGCAACCGAGGCGTACCGGGCGTTCCGGCCACGGGCCGCGAGGTTCGTCGGGATCGGGCTGGCCGTCGCCGTGCCCGGGTTCATGGTGGCCCTCGCAGTGCTGCTGCCCCGCGTCGCGCCCGCACGCGACAGCTGGGGCGACCGTGCGGGGCTCCTGGCGTTCGGGCTGCTCGTCGCGTGGGTCGTGCTGCGGCATGCGGGGGTGCGCGCGGTGCCCGACGACGAGGGCCTCGTGGTGCGCAACCTCGTGCGGACGACGCGACTGGGCTGGGCCGAGGTGCACTCGGTGCGCTTCGGGCCCGACAGGCCCTGGGTCCAGCTCGACCTCGCGGACGGGACGACGCTCGCCGTGATGGCGGTGCAGCAGGCCGACGGCGCCTACGCGCGCCGTGAGGCCCGCAGGCTCGCGACCCTGGTCGACCGGCACTCGAGGACCGAGCGCGACGACTGACCGGTCAGCCCGTGAGCGCCAACGCGTGGACGCCCGCGGCCGCGGCGGCGAGGAAGGGCTCGGGGTCCGCCTCGAGGCCGCGTCCCATCGTCGACAGCCCGACGGGGCACTGGGCGAGCGCGGCGCGCAGGGGCTCGCCCGCGGGCACCTCGACGGCGCGGTGCCGGCCCCGGGGCGCACAGAGGCTCGCGGCCTGCTCGCGCACGCGCGCGAGCAGCGCGGCACGGTCCTCGACGCCCTCCAGCGGCGACGTCGCGTCCTCGACGGGGACGACGACGTCGGCGGCGGCGAGCGCGACGCGCCCGTAGGCCGTGAGGGAGTGGTGGGAGACCCCGAGGTGGCGCTCGCGCGGGTCCGCACCCGAGACGCGCAGGCTCGCGACCGCGCGTCCGCCGAGCGTCTCGGCGGCGTTGACGACCTCGCCCGCGGCGACACCTGAGAACCCCCACCTCGTTCCGGTGCCGAGGTTCCCGGGCCCCTGGGTCACCACGACGAGGTCGGCGTCCAGGACGTGCCGGGCCGCGAGCAGGCCGGTGTGCACCGTGACCGCCTCGAGGTCACCACCGAAGGCCTGGCCCACGGTCACGCACGCGGCGAGCCAGCCCGCGTCGCGCAGCCCCGCGACGCTCCGGGAGAACCACGCGGGCAGGGCGCCGCCGTCGGTCATGACGTAGACCACGCGCGGCATGCCGGTCCCAGCACGGGCCGCGGCGTGCCGTGCTCCGGCGATCACGGCGGGCAGCGCGGAGTGCAGGTCCGCGACCACCACGGGCAGCCCCGCGAGGTCGTCGGCGGTGCGGAGCGCCTCGTGGTGGGGCGACTCCTGCTCGTCGACGCCCAGCACCATGGTCTGCAACGGCGTGTAGCGGGCCTTCACGAGGTGGCCCGGGCCTGCGGGACGGTCGGGGGGCAGGGCGTCGGGCAGCGCGACCACCATCGCGTAGCCGCCCGTGCCGAGGCCTCGTGCCTGTGCCGTCACGTTGAGCAGGACGCGGTCGCCGACGGCGGGCTCGCCCACCAGGGGCGGGTGCGCGAGAGCGCGCAGCTCGTCGCCGTCCTCGGCCCGGACCACGAGCTCGACCGCGCCCGGCCACTCGCGTCCGCGCGACACCACGGTCCCTGCACGCCAGCTGATCACGTCGTCACGCTACCGGCCGCTAGCGTGGGGCGTGATGAGCGAGAACCTGCCCCCGGCCGAGCGCCTGCTCAACCTCGTCATCGCCCTGGTCAACACGACCGGGCGGATGACCAAGGAGCAGATCCGCGCGCAGGTCGCGGGCTACGACGACGCCGCGTCTGTCGACGCGTTCGAGCGGATGTTCGAGCGCGACAAGGAGACCCTGCGTGACCTGGGCGTGCCCGTGGTGACCGTGACCGACGTCGCCCACGGCGACGACCAGGGCTACCGCGTCGACACCGACGCGTACGCGCTGCCACCCATGGAGCTCACCTCCGCCCAGCTCGGGGTCCTGGCCCTCGCGGCCGAGTTCTGGCAAGGCCAGGTGCTGCGCAGCGACGCGGCACGTGCCCTGACCAAGCTCCGGGTGGTCGGTGCCACCCCGTCGGCCACCGACGCCGTGGCGGGCCTCGCCCCGCGCCTGCACCCCGCCGGCCCCGCGCTCGGCCCCCTGCTCGACGCCGCCCACGAGCGGCGGGTCGTCACGTTCACCTACCGCACCGCGAGCACGGGTGAGGTCCGGCGCCGCACCGTGGAGCCGTGGCGCGTGATCGGCAGCCGCGGGGGCTGGTACCTCGTGGGCCACGACCGTGACCGCGCGGCTCCCCGCGTCTTCCGCCTGAGCCGCATCGAGGGGGCGGTGCGGCCCACCGGGGAGCCGGGGGCGTTCACCGTGCCCGACGACGTCGACCCGCGCGCGATGGTCACCAGCGCGCAGCGTGACGAGGGCCGCACCGCCTGGCTCGCGATCGCGCCCGACCGTGCGGGTGCGTTGCGCTCGCGCGGTCTCGTCGACCCCGGCCCGCCGCCCGGCGACCTGCCCGCGCCTCCTGCGGGCACGGACGTCGTCGCGGTGCCCTACACGCGCACGGCCGAGCTCGCCGACGAGGTGACGGGCTACACGGACGCCGTCGTCGTGCTCGGGCCCGCAACCCTGCGCGACGCCGTCGTGCGACGCCTCGAGGCCGCGGTCGCGATGGCCGCCCGGGTCGAGGAGGTGGCTCGTGGCTGAGCGCACGCCCGAACGGCTGACCCGGCTGCTCGGCATGGTCGCCTACCTCGACCGGCACCCCGGCGTCCCGGTCGAGGAGCTCGCGTCGCACTTCGAGGTGAGCGTCGAGCAGGTGCTCAAGGACGTCGACACGCTGTGGATGTCCGGCACGCCCGGCTACTGGCCGGACGACCTGATCGACTTCGACGCGGGGTCGCTCGAGTCCGGCGTGGTGCGGCTCACGCAGGCGCGCGGCATGGTGCACGCGCTGCGGCTCGGCACGCGCGAGGCCGTCGCACTCGTCGCGGCCCTGCGGGCGCTGCGCGAGGCGGCGGGAGAGGCGCTCGACCCCGCCCAGCGGGAGGTGCTCGCATCCACCCTCGACATCCTCACGGCCGCGACGGGTGACGCGGCCGCGACCATGGACGTGCGCCTCTCGGTCACGGCAGCACCCGAGGTGCTCGCAGCCGCTCGCACGGCGATCGCCGAGGGCCGCCGCCTGCACCTGCGCTACGTCGACGCGGCCGACCGTGTGACCGAGCGCGACGTCGACCCGTGGCGCCTGCTCACGGGCGACGAGCACTCCTACCTCCAGGGCTGGTGCCACGCCGCGCGTGGCGAGCGCCAGTTCCGCCTCGACCGCATCCTCGCCGCGGACGTGCTCGAGGAGCTCGTGACGACCTCGGGCGACGCGCGCGAGCCGACGTTCGTGCCGAACGACGAGCACGCCGTCGTCGAGATCGAGCTCGACGGGCGCGCGCGCTGGGTCTCCGAGCAGCTCCCGGTCGACGCGACCGAGGACCTGCCCGACGGCGGGCTGCGGGTGCGCCTGCGCGTGTCCTCCGAGGCGTGGCTGCGACACCTGGTGCTGCGGCTCGCGTACGACGTGCGTCGCGTGACGCCGGTGGCGAGCGCGCGTGCGGTCGGCGGCGCCGCGGAGCGGGCCCTCGCGGCCTACCGGACGCCGCCGGACGGCGCGCTCGACTAGCCTGACCGCGTGCTCTGGTTCACGGTCTGGACGGTCCTCGTGGTGGGGACGCTCGTCGGTGCGTTCTTCCTGCTGCGCGACCTGTACCGGAAGGCGCGTGCGCTGCTCGTCGAGCTCGAGCGCGCGGCCGACGTGCTGGGCCAGGTGGCCGAGCGCGCCGAGGAGCTCGCCGCGACGCTCCCCCTGACCAGCCCGGCTCCCGTCGAGCTGGCCGACCCTGGACCCGCGCGTGCGCGTCGCGCGCTGGCGCGCCTCGCGACCGCGCGTCGACGCGCGGCGCGCGCCGAGCGGCACGAGCGCACGTACGCGCGCTGGCGCGCGTTCTCCCGCTGAGCCCCCGCGGGGCTACGATCAGGCGACCGCGAGCACAGGAGGAACCATGCGACTGCAGTTCTGGCACATCGTCGTGGTGCTCGTCGTGATCGTGCTGCTCTTCGGCGCCAACCGTCTGCCGGACCTCGCGCGCAGCGTCGGGCAGTCGCTCAAGATCTTCAAGAACGAGGTCAAGGAGCTCCGCGAGGACGACACCTCGGCTCCTCGTCGTGACGCCACGCCCCACGACGCCACGGCGCCCCGTGACACCGCGACCCCGCCCCAGTCCGGGGCAGGGGGCCCCGACGCACGTCGGGACACCGACGGCGGCCCCCGGGCCTGACCCGACGTGGCGCGCACCCCGCGTCGGCGGTCGCCCGACGGGCGCATGCCTCTGCGTGAGCACCTGCGCGAGCTGCGTCACCGCGTGGTCCTCGCGGCGGCCGGCATCGCCGTCGCGGCCGTGCTCGGGTGGTTCCTCTACCCACCGGTCATCGACGCGCTCCAGCAGCCGCTGCCGCGCGCGACCGACGGGCGTCTGGTCGCCCTCAACTTCACGGGCGTCGCGACCTCGTTCGACATGCGCGTCAAGGTCTCGGTCTTCCTGGGTGTGCTCGTGGCGAGCCCGTGGTGGTTGCTCCAGCTGTGGCTCTTCATCACGCCGGGCCTGACGCGGCGCGAGCGGCGCACCGCGCTCGCGTTCGTCGCCGCCGCGGTGCCGCTGTTCCTCGCCGGTGCCTACCTCGCGTGGCGGGTGCTGCCGACGGCGGTCGCGCTGCTCACGGAGTTCACGCCCGCGGACGCGGCCAACCTCATCGACGCGCAGCTCTACCTGAGCTTCGTGATGCGCGTGGTGCTCGCGTTCGGCGTCGCGTTCCTGCTCCCCGTCGTCATGGTGGCCCTGACCGCCGTGGGCCTGGTGCGAGGTGCGACCTGGCTGCGCGGCTGGCGCTGGGCGGTGCTGCTCGTGTTCGTCTTCGCCGCGTTCGCGACCCCGACCCCCGACGCGATCACGATGATCCTGCTCGCGCTGCCCATGTGCGGCCTGTACTTCGGTGCCGTGGGGCTGTGCCACGTGCTCGACAGGCGTCGCGACCGAGCGCGGCGCGACCAGCTCGCCGAGGCCGCGTGAGCGGCGCCCGCCTGGGCGTCCTGGTGAACCCGACGGCGGGCAGCGGACGCGGCGGTGCCCGGGGCCCGCACGTCCTGGCGGCGCTCGCGGCTCGTGGGCACGACGTCGTCGACCTCACCGGGGCCGACCTCCACACCGCGGCCCGGCACGCGCGCCAGGCCGTGGTGGACGGCCTCGACGCGCTGGTCGTGGTGGGCGGTGACGGCATGGTCCACCTGGGCGTGAACGTGGTCGCCGAGACGGACCTGCCTCTGGGGGTGGTCGCAGCGGGCAGCGGCAACGACGTCGCACGGGCCCTCGGCCTGCCCCTGCACGACGTCGATGCGGCGGTCGGCGCCCTCGAGGCGGGGCTCGAGACCGGTGGCCGCGCGATCGACGCCGCAGTCGCGGGTCCACCCGACTTCCACGCCCAGGAGTGGTTCGTGGGCGTGCTGTCGGCCGGCTTCGACGCCGCGGTCAACGCGCGGGCCAACCAGCTCCGGCGTCCCCGTGGCTCGGGGCGGTACGTCCGCGCGCTCGTCGACCGCCTCCGCACGTTCCGTCCGTACGGCTACCGCATCACGCTCGACGGCGGGGTGTGGGAGTCGACGGGGACGCTCGTGGCGGTCGCGAACGCGCCGTCCTTCGGAGGAGGCATGCGCATCGCGCCCGCGGCGCGGCTCGACGACGGCGTGCTCGACGTGGTGGTCGCTGGTCCGCTCACGCGCGCCGGGCTCGTGGCGATCTTCCCGCGCGTCTACTCGGGTGACCACGTGCGCCACCCCGCGTGCCAGGTGCTGCGCAGCACGCGCGTGCTGCTCGAGGCGAGCCCGCTCGGACCGTTACCGCCCGAGACGTTCAGCGACGGCGAGCCCCTCGGAGCCCTGCCGCTGCAGGTCGAGGTGCGTCCGGGCGCCGTCCGCGTCCTGACCGCCTGAGCCGTCGCGGCGACCTAGGCTGGGCACATGTCCTCCCCGGCCGAGCGCTACGCCGCGTCCCGGCGACGGGCGGCGCAGCAGCGCACGCGCCTCGCGGGCTTCGTCGCGACCCTCGACTTCGAGCTCGACGACTTCCAGGTCGAGGCGTGCACGGCGCTCGAGGGCGGTCGAGGGGTCCTGGTCGCCGCGCCCACGGGCGCCGGGAAGACGGTGGTCGGCGAGTTCGCGGTGCACCTCGCCGTGGCCGCGGGCCGCAAGGCGTTCTACACGACGCCGATCAAGGCGCTCAGCAACCAGAAGTACGGCGACCTCGTGCGTCGCTACGGTCCCGAGCAGGTGGGGTTGCTCACGGGCGACACGACGGTCAACGGCGAGGCACCCGTGGTCGTGATGACCACCGAGGTGCTGCGCAACATGCTCTACGCGGGCTCGCCCACGATCGAGGGCCTCGGCTACGTCGTGATGGACGAGGTGCACTACCTCGCGGACCGGTTCCGCGGTCCGGTGTGGGAGGAGGTCATCCTCCACCTGCCCGACGACGTCCAGCTGGTCTCGCTCTCCGCGACGGTCTCGAACGCCGAGGAGTTCGGCGACTGGCTCACCATGGTGCGCGGCGACACCGCCGTCGTCGTGAGCGAGGTGCGTCCGGTGCCGCTGTGGCAGCACGTCATGGCGCGCGACGACCTGTACGACCTCTACGCGGGCCACGTGGACCCCACCGCGCCCGGCACCGACCCGCCGATCAACCCCGAGCTCGCCCAGGCCCTGCGGCGCGAGGAGCGCCGGGACGGCCCGCGCGGCCGTGGTGGGCCGCCGGGCGACCGGCGCGGACGCGGCGGTCGTCGTGACGCGCGTGCGTCCGTGCCCTCGCGGCGCCCGGCGCCACGGTTCGCCGTCGTGGACGCCCTGGACCGGGACGCGCTGCTGCCCGCGATCTTCTTCATCTTCTGGCGTGCCGGGTGCGACGCCGCGGTCGCCCAGTGCCTGCGTGCGGGTCTGCGGCTCACCACGGCCGAGCAGGAGGCCGAGATCAGGGACGTCGTCGAGCAGCGGTGCGCGACGATCCCGCCCCAGGACCTCGCGGTGCTCGGCTACTGGGAGTGGGCGCAAGGGCTCGAGCGCGGCATCGCCGCGCACCACGCGGGCCTGCTGCCGCTGTTCAAGGAGACGGTCGAGGAGCTCTTCTCGCGCGGGCTGGTCAAGGTGGTCTTCGCGACCGAGACGCTCGCCCTCGGCATCAACATGCCCGCCCGGTCCGTGGTGCTCGAGAAGCTCGTCAAGTGGGACGGCTCGGCCCACGTGGACATCACGCCGGGGGAGTACACCCAGCTCACCGGCCGGGCGGGACGCCGCGGGATCGACGTCGAGGGCCACGCGGTGGTCGTGGACCACGGCGCGCTCGACCCGGTGGCCCTCGCAGGTCTCGCCTCACGTCGGCTGTACCCGCTTCGCTCGAGCTTCCGGCCCACGTACAACATGGCGGTGAACCTCGTGGCCCAGGTGGGCCGCGACCGCGCCCGTGAGGTGCTCGAGACGAGCTTCGCGCAGTTCCAGGCGGACCGCGCCGTCGTCGGCCTCGCTCGTCAGGCCCAGACCCACGCCGAGGCCCTGGACGGCTACGCCGAGGCCATGCGGTGCCACCTCGGCGACTTCGAGGAGTACTCGGCCCTGCGCCGCAGGCTGTCGGACCGTGAACGCACGCTCTCGCGCGAGTCGGCGCGGGCACGGCGGGCCGAGGCCCTCGCGAGCCTCCAGCGTCTGCGCGTGGGTGACGTGGTCGAGATCCCGACCGGCCGGCGCGCCGGGTACGCGGTGGTGCTGGACCCGGGCCGGGACGCGGGCCTGGACGGGCCCCGGCCGACGGTCCTGACGCTCGAGCGTCAGGTCCGCGTGCTCTCCGCCGGGGACCTGCACCAGGGACTGCGGACCGTGACGACCGTGGCCGTGCCGCAGCGCTTCTCGCCGCGTGACGCACGCGCGAAGCGTGACCTCGCCTCGCGGGCACGGAGTGCGCTGGCTGAGCCGCCCCGCGGCGACCGTGCGCAGCAGCGGTCCGTGCGCGCTCCGGCGACCGCGGCCGACGACGCGACGATCGCGCAGCTGCGCCGCGCGCTGCGCGCACACCCGTGCCACGGCTGCGCCGAGCGCGAGGACCACGCGCGGTGGGCGGAGCGCTACCACCGCCTCAAGCGCGAGCACGACGCGCTGGTGCGCCGCATCGAGGGCAGGACGAGCTCGATCGCGCGTGTGTTCGACAAGATCTGCGACGTGCTGACGGTCACCGGCTACCTCACGCAGCGAGCCTCGGAGCCTGCCGACCACGGGCCCGTGGAGCCGAAGGGCGATGAGGTCGGCGTCCCCGGTCACGGCGAGGGCACCGTGGTCACTCCCGCCGGGCGGTGGCTGCGGCGGCTCTACGCCGAGAGCGACCTGCTCGTGGCCGAGTGCCTGCGCACCGGGGCGTGGGACGGGCTCGACGCGCCGGCGCTGGCCGCGGTGGTGTCGACCGTGGTGTACGAGGCCCGCCGCGAGGAGCGCGACGACGCGACGCCCGTGCCCGGCGGCCCGCACGGCCGTCTCGCACGTGCCCTGGATGCGACCACACGGCTGTGGTCGCACCTCGACGACCTCGAGAGCGTGCGGGGGCTCGAGCCGACGCGGGCGCCCGACACCGGCCTCGTCGAACCCGTCCACAGGTGGGCCACCGGTCGGAACCTGAGCTCGGTGCTCCAGGGCACCGAGCTCGCCGCGGGCGACTTCGTGCGCTGGTGCAAGCAGGTGATCGACCTGCTCGACCAGATCGGTGACGCGGCCCCGGCCGCGGCGACCCGCGCCACGGCTCGACGCGCGGTCGAGCAGCTCCGCCGCGGCGTGGTCGCCTACAGCTCGGTCTAGCGACCGCGCCTCGCCCACGGGATCGGGTGCCCGCGGCGCGGCGCCGTCCGTGTCGCGGGCCTGCGCTACCGTCGCCCCGTGCGTCCCACCCTGTACCGCAACGCCGTCGTCCACTCGCGCAGCGACCCGTTCGCGGAGGCCCTGCTCGTCGCGGACGGCCAGGTCGCCTGGCTCGGTGCCGAGGACTCGGTGGACTCGCTGCTCGCCGGCTCGGGGGACGTCGAGGTCGTGGACCTCGACGGTGCCCTGGTGGCACCCGCGTTCGTCGACGCGCACGTGCACGTGCTCGAGACGGGCCTCGCCCTCGAGGCGCTCGACCTCGCCGACGCCGCGTCCCTGGCCGACTGCCTCGACCGGGTGGCGCGCGGCGCCGCGGCTGCGCGGCGCGACGGGCACGTGGGCCCGCTGGTCGGCTACGGCTGGGACGAGACCGCGTGGCCCGAGCGGCGCGCCCCGAGCCGCGACGAGCTCGACCGGGCGACCGGTGGGGCCCCGGTCTACCTCGCGCGGGTGGACATGCACTCCGCCGTGGTGTCGAGCTCGTTCGCCGAGGTCGCAGGGTTGGTGCCGCTCGCGGGCTGGGGCGCGGACGGGCTCGTCACGGGTGCCGCCCACCACCGCGCACGTGACGCCGTTCGCGAGGTGTCCGACGAGCGACGCGAGCGCCTCGTGCGGGCGTCGCTGGGGGCGGCCGCTGCTGCGGGCATCGTCTCGGTGCACGAGCACAGTCACCCGCACACCGACAGCCGCGAAGGCCTCGCGCACCTCCTCGCGCTGACGGCCGAGCCGTCGTCAGGCCTGCCGGGGGTGGTGGGGTACCGCGCCGAGCTGTGCGAGACCGTCGAGGACGCGCGCGCCCTGCTGTCGGCCGTACCCGGGCTCGCGGGGATCGGGGGAGACCTCAACGTCGACGGCTCGATCGGCTCGCGCACCGCCGCGCTCCGGGCGCCGTACAGCGACCTGGTCGGTGGGCCGGGGATCGTGCCGGAGTCGCTGCGGGGCTCGCTCCAGCTCACCGCCGAGGAGGTCACCAACCACGTCACGGCGGTCACGCGTGCCGGTGTCCAGGCGGCCTTCCACGTGATCGGCGACCACGCGATGGACGAGGTGCTGCTCGGCTTCCGCGCCGCGAGCGACGTGGACGGTGTCGGAGCGGTCAGGGCGGCAGGTCATCGCATCGAGCACGCCGAGATGATCGACGCGCCCGCCCTGAGCGCGATGGTCCTGCTCGGCCTGATGGCGAGCGTGCAGCCCGGCTTCGACGCGGCCTGGGGTGGCGCCGACGGCATGTATGCGGCGCGCCTGGGCCCGGTCCGTGCCGCGGCGATGAACCCGTTCGCCGACCTGGCCGGGGCAGGGGTCCCGCTCGCGCTCGGGTCCGACTCCCCGGTGACGCCGTTCGACCCGTGGGGTGCGGTCCTCGCGTGCCTCCAGCACCACGAGCCGAGTCAACGGATCTCCGCTCGGGCGGCCTTCCGCGCGCACACGCGCGGAGGGTGGCGCGCGGCGCGCCTCGACCACACGGGTGCGGGCGAGATCCGGCTCGGCGCGCCCGCCGACCTCGCGATCTGGCGCGCCGACGAGCTCGCCGTCCAGGCCCCCGACGGTCGGCTGGCTGCCTGGAGCACCGACGCGCGCGCGGGGACGCCCCTGCTCCCGGTGCTCGGTGACGACGTGGCTCGTCCGACGTGCCTGCGCACGCTACGGGCGGGTGAGGTCGTCCACGACGACCTGAGCTGAGAGGTCGACGCGCGGGTGTTCCCGACACGCCGGGGCGACACGCCGGGAGCGGGTGAAGTCACCCGAACAGCCGAATGTTCAGTGACCTGCACAAACGGCTCTGACCTGCGCTTTCGCAGCCTTGACGCAGCCTGGTGAGTCGATAGGTTCGTCTCGTTCCTCCCTGGGTCACGCGACCGGGCGGCGTCTCTCCGGGGGCGTCGCGCACCCGCCGGCACGGGTCGAGGGCACCGGCTGGGCCCGCGTGTTCAGTAGACAACGGACGATGCCCCTTCGGGCGTGCGTCGTCCGGTCCGAAGGACACGCGGGCCAGTCGGTCGGTGCCGTCGCGACGGCTAGTCTTGGCCGGTGCCGTTCGCAGCCCCCCGCCGCCTCACGACGCTCGTCCTGGCCCTCGTGGGAGGCCTGCTCACCGACGCGGCCTTCCCTGGTCTGGGGTGGTGGCCCGCCGCCTTTCTCGGCGTCGCACTCCTCGTGATCGCGTTCGGTCGCGACAGCGCACGCTGGAACTTCCTCGTGGGACTGGTCTACGGGCTCGCCTTCTTCCTGCCGCACATCACGTGGGCCCAGTACGCCGTCGGCTGGGTCCCGTGGCTCGCGCTGTCGCTCGCGGAGGCGCTCTTCGTCGCGCTCCTCGGGTCGGCGTGGGCGTGGGCGCGCCGCGGTGCGGTGATCTGGCGTGCGGCGCGGTTCCAGGTCCCCGCCTTCGCGCTGCTCTGGACCGCCGCGGAGGAGGCCCGGTCCGTCCTGCCCTTCGGCGGCTTCCCGTGGGGCAGGCTCGCGTTCTCCCAGGGCGACTCGCCGCTGCTGCGGCTCGCGTGGCTCGGTGGCGTGCCGCTGGTCTCGTTCGCGGTCGCGCTCGTCGGGGCGCTCCTCGCACTCGCGCTCCTCGCCCTCCGTCGCGTCGACCTCGGCCAGATGAGCGCATACGTGCTGGTCGCGGTGCTGGTGCTCGGCGGAGCCTTCCTGATCCCGCTCGACACGCGCGCCCAGGCGGGACGGCTCGAGGTCGGGGCGGTGCAGGGAAATGTGCCGGATCGCGGGCTCGACGCCTTCGCCCAGGCCCGCGAGGTCCTCGACAACCACGTCGCGGGTACCCACGCGCTGCTGGACCAGGTCGACCCGGGCGAGCTCGACGTCGTCCTGTGGCCCGAGAACGGCTCGGACATCGACCCGCGCGTCGACGCCGACGCGGCCGACGCCATCGGTGAGGCCGCCCGAGCCGTGGGGGCGCCGATCCTCGTCGGGACGCAGAGCTACCCGGACAGCGGCGGTCGCCTCAACGACGCCCTGCTGTGGGACCCCGAGGACGGGCCGGGTGCGACCTACTCCAAGCAGCACCCGGCTCCGTTCGCCGAGTACGTGCCGATGCGTGACGTCGCGCGCATGTTCTCGGACGCGGTGGACCGCGTGCGCACCGACATGGTTCCCGGCACGGAGGTGGGTCTCCTCGAGGTCGAGGTGCCACGCCTCGAGCGCTCGGTGGGCCTGGGTGTCGGCATCTGCTTCGAGGTGGCCTACGACGACATCGTGCGCGACTCGGTGCTCGCGGGGGCCGAGGTGCTCGTGATCCCCACCAACAACGCGACGTTCGGGCACACGGACGAGTCCACCCAGCAGCTCGCGATGTCGCGCCTGCGGGCGGTCGAGCACGGCCGGGCCACGGTGCAGATCTCGACGGTCGGCGTCAGCGGCGTCATCACGCCGAGCGGTGTGGTCGTCGAGCGCACGGAGCTGTTCACGCCCGACCAGCTGGTCGCGTCGCTCGCCCTGCGGACGGAGCTCACCCCCGCCACCCGGTGGGGCGACGCGCTGACCTGGTCGGTGCGCGGGCTCGCCGTGGTCGTGCTGCTCGCCGGCATGGCGGGGGCGGCGCGCGTGCGCCGCGCGGACCGTCCGGGGCCGGGGGAGTGGTGAGCGAGCCACGGGTCGTCGTGGTGGTGCCCACCTACGACGAGGCGGACACGCTCCCGGGCACGCTCGGTCGGTTGCGCACGGCGGTGCCGCAGGCCGACGTGCTCGTCGTCGACGACGCGAGCCCGGACGGCACGGGGCGTCTCGCGGAGGAGATCGCCGCGCGTGACCCGTCCGTGCACGTGCTGCACCGCGGCGGCAAGCAGGGGCTCGGTCCTGCCTACGTCGCGGGCTTCCGCTGGGCGCTGGACCAGGGCTACGACGTGGTCGTCGAGATGGATGCCGACGGCTCGCACCGGCCGGAGGAGCTCGGTCGCCTCCTCGACGCCCTCGGCGACGACGCGGGGCCGGACCTCGTCATCGGCTCGAGATGGGTGCCGGGCGGCAGCGTGGAGAACTGGCCGCGGCGACGGGAGCTGCTGTCCCGCGCCGGCAACACGTACACGCGGCTGCTGCTGCGCATGCCCGTCCACGACGCGACGGCAGGCTTCCGTGCCTACCGGGCGGCGACGCTGCGCAGGCTCGCGCTCGACGAGGTGGCTTCCCAGGGGTACTGCTTCCAGGTGGACATGGCTTGGCGCGTGGTGCGCGAGGGCGGCAGGGTCGCCGAGGTGCCGATCCGGTTCGTCGAGCGCCATGCCGGGCGGTCGAAGATGAGCCGACGCATCGTCGCGGAGGCCTTCGTGCGGACGACCCTGTGGGGAGGTCAGGAGACCTGGAGACGACTCACCGCGCGCCGCCGGGGCGACGCGCGGTGATGTGTGGGCCTGCTCGGGGCCGGTTCGCGTGGTGGGGCGAGCGCCTCAGGCAGACCGGCGCAGCTTGCCCGCGCGGAGCAGCTCGAGCCGCTCGGCGAGAAGGTCCTCGAGCTCGCTCACGGTGCGACGCTCGAGAAGCATGTCCCAGTGCGTCCGCGGGGGCTTGGTCGCCTTGGGCTCGGGACGGGTCGCGTCACGCAGGAGCGCCTCCTTGCCGCAGCGGCACTCCCACACCGGCGGCACGTCGGCCTCGGCCGAGAACGGCAGGATGATCGTGTGCCCGTCCGGGCAGTCGTAGTGCGCCTGGAACCGCGGCGCGAACTCGACGCCCTCGTCGGACTCGAGGCTGTTCGCGCCGATGCGCATGCCGCGCAGTGATCGGTCAGCCATGGTGCGGCCTCCGTTCCTTCCGCTGGGACGAGCCGTGCGGTGCTCCGCGCGGGTCGAGCTCGCCGTGGTCTCGGTGTCGTGGTCGCGTCCCCGCGAGGGGTGTGCGGGCCGCGTCTCCCGGATCAACGTGCGCGCCGGGACGGGTGTTCCGGCCGCGCGTGAAGGTCCGGTGAACGTGTCCCGGGAACCGCCAGGCCTGCGGTCGATGCGCCCGTTCCTGCGCTGACCACGGTCCCGCCCCGCCGCGGTGCCCGCAACTCGAGCGGCGGTACGCTCCCGGTCCGGCTGCCCACGTCACGCGCGTGGGCGGTCCGCCTGCTGCGCGAGCACCACACCGTCGGTGAACATCACGCCGTCGGCGAACCGCGCCTCGACGCGACCGCCGCCGAACTGCTCGGCGTGCAGCCGCGCGTAGAGACCGTCGGCCTCGAGCAGCTCGGTGTGCGTCCCGTGCTCGACGACCTGGCCGTCGTCGACGACGAAGATCACGTCCGCGTGCCGGATGGTCGACAGCCGGTGCGCGATCGCGATCGTGGTCCGGTGGGACATCAGGCGGGTCAGTGCCTCGTGCACGAGCCTCTCCGAGGCGCTGTCGAGGGCCGAGGTCGCCTCGTCGAGGATCAGCACGCGCGGGTCCTTCAGGAGCACCCGGGCGATCGCCAGGCGTTGCTTCTCGCCGCCCGACAGGCGGTACCCGCGTTCGCCGACGGTGGTCGCGTAGCCCTCGGGGAACGCCATGATGCGGTCGTGGATGTTCGCCGCGCGCGCGGCGTCCGCGAGCTCGTCGTCGCTCGCGCCGGGACGGGCGTAGCGCAGGTTGTCGGCGATGCTGGCGTGGAAGAGGTACGGGTCCTGCGTGACCATGCCGACGGCCTCGGCGACCGACGACAGCGCGAGGTCACGTACGTCGTGCCCGTCGATCAGCACGGCACCGCGGTCGACCTCGTACAACCGCGGGACGAGGTAGCTGAGCGTCGTCTTGCCCGCTCCCGAGGGGCCGACGAACGCCGCGAGCTGCCCGGCCTCGATGCGCAGGCTGACCCCTCGCACGGCCCAGGCGCGATCACGTGAGCCGGGCTCGGGCATCGGGCCGTCGTCCGCCGGGGACGGGGCCTCGCGGGGGACGCGCACGGCCGTGGCGCCCACGTGCCCACCCGGTGCGACGTACCCCGCGAACCCCCCGCGCTGGCCACCGCGCGGGGCGGGCGGTGGCAGCGGGGCGACGAGCCGTGGGGGAGGCGGGTACGAGAACCAGACGTCGCGCAGCTCGATCTCGCCGCGCACGGCGCCGGGCGGGAGGACATGGGCAGCCGGGGCGTCGCGGATCGCGGGCGTGAGGTCGAGGTACTCGAAGATGCGTCGGAACAGGGCGAGCGAGGTGGTGACGTCGAGGGCCACGCGCATCAGCGACACCAGTGGCATCAGCAGGCGCGCCTGCAGGGTCGAGAACGCCACGAGCGTCCCCGCGGTCACGTCGGCGCCCCCGGTGATCATCCAGCCGGCCGCGAGGTAGACGAGCGCCGGGGTGATGGCCATGAACGCGGTGACCACGCCGAAGAAGCCCTGTCCGGCCATCGCCTGACGCACCTGGAGGTCGACCTGCCGCTCGTTCTCGGCCCGGTACCGCTCGACCTCGGCGTCGGCACGGTTGAAGACCTTCGCGAGGAGCACGCCGGAGACGCTGAGCGCCTCCTCCGTGATCGCCGTCATGTCCGAGAGCGACTCCTGCGTCCGGCGCGCGAGCACCTGCCGACGCGCACCCACGCGGCGCTGCAGCACCAGGAACACGGGCATGAGCGCGAGCGAGATGAGGGTCAGCTGCCACGACAGCAGCACCATCGCCACGAGCGAGGCGATCACCGTGACCGAGTTCGACAGGATCGACGACGCCGTGGTGGTGAGCACCGATCGCACACCACCCACGTCGTTCGCGAGCCGCGACTGGATCGAGCCGGTGCGCGTCGCCGTGAAGAAGGCGAGCTCCATGCGCTCGAGGTGCTCGAACAGCCGCCCGCGCAGCTCGGCCATGGCCCGGTTGCCCACGCGCGTGGTCAGGTACGTCTGGCCGATCCCGACGGCGGCGCTCAGCAGGGGGACCACGACCATGGCGCCCACGAGCCAGCCGAGCAGCGCGAGGTCGACGCCTCCACCGTCCGCGGGGAACAGTGCGCGGTCGAAGACCGCCTGCGTCAGGAACGGGATCGCGATCCCGAGAGCAGCACCCACCACGATGGTGACGGCGACGAGCACGAGCGAGCCCCGGTAGGGCGCGAGCAGCGCCCAGATGCGGCGCAGCAGCTCGCGGTCCGAGGGCGGGACGGTGCTCAGGGCCGCCGCCCGGCGACGAAGGCCTCGAGGGCTTCGACCACGAGCGCGTGGTCGTCGGCCTGCGGCAAGCCGGACACGGTCACCGCGCCGATGACCCCGACATGACGCACCACGAGGGGGAACGAGCCGCCGTGGGCGGCGTACTCCTGCTCGGGGAGCCCCGTCTGTGCCGCGAACGTGGTGCCCCGAGCCCGTGCTCGCAGCCCCAGGAGGAACGAGGGCGCCCCGAAGCGCAGGGTCGCGCGGGACTTCCGCTCGACCCACGTGTCGTTGTCCGGCACGGTGCCCGCGAGCGACGCGTGGAACAGCACGTGGTCGGGCCGTCGCACGTCGACCACCACGGGCAGGCCCCGCGAGCGCGCGAGCTCCACCAGCGACGTACCCAGCAGCCAGGCGTCGTCGTGGTCGAAGCGGTCGAGGGTCAGGCGCTCGACCTGGCCGGTCACGGTGGCGATCAGCTCGTCGAGCTCGGGGGAGGGGCGTGCGTCGTCCATGCCTTGAGCATGCCGCACGGGGCCGACACCCACCGCTTCGTCCCCGGGCAGCGGGCGCTCGTCCCGGACCGCTCACGGACGTGGTGGAGCGAGGTGCGCCTGTGGCAGCATCGGGTGGATGGCCGCTCGTGAGCCCGAACGCCTGCGCGAGCTCGCGCGGCTGCGGCAGGTGCGGGACCGGATCGACCGTGAGTACGCGCAGCCCCTGGACGTCGAGGCGCTCGCGCGCGGGGTCCACATGTCCGCAGGGCACCTGAGCCGTCGGTTCCGTGCCGCCTACGGCGAGTCGCCCTACCGGTACCTGATGACCCGCCGGATCGAGCGCGCGATGACGCTGCTCCGCCGCGGCGACCTGAGCGTGACCGAGGTGTGCCTCGCCGTCGGCTGCGGGTCCCTCGGCACGTTCACGACGCGGTTCACCGAGCTCGTCGGCATGTCGCCGGGCGCCTACCGGCGCGCGACGGCCGCGGCCGACGTCGGTCTCCCGCCGTGCGTGGCGAAGAAGGTCACGCGACCGGTCAGGAATCGAGAAGCCTCCGCGGCACGTCCGTACCTAGCGTGACCGGCATGGACATCACCGTGCAGCACGCGTTCCTTCCGCAGCTGGACCCCGAGGCCTCGCTCGCGTTCTACCGCGACGTGCTCGGCCTGGAGGTCCGCAACGACGTCGGCTACGCCGGCATGCGCTGGATCACCGTCGGCCCGCCGGGCGGCAGCGGCACCTCGATCGTGCTCTACCCCCTGGGCGCCGACCCGGGGGTCACCGCCGACGAGCAGCAGACGATCACCGAGATGATGGCCAAGGGCACCTTCGCGAGCGTGATCCTCGCGACGTCGGACGTCGACGCTACGTTCGACCAGGTCCAGTCGGCCGACGTCGAGGTGGTGCAGGAGCCGACGGACCAGGACTACGGGGTGCGCGACTGCGCGTTCCGCGACCCGGCGGGGAACATGGTCCGGATCCAGCAGCGGGCCTGAGCAGGCCGACGACGCCGCGGCTGCGGCAGGGAGAGGCACGATGACGACGCAGGCCGAGCGGACGCAGCGGACGACGACGCACCCGGCGGACGCGCACGACGTGATCCGGGTGCATGGCGCGCGCGAGAACAACCTGACCGGAGTGGACGTCGAGCTCCCGAAGCGTCGGCTCACGGTCTTCACCGGGGTCTCGGGCTCGGGCAAGAGCTCCCTGGTGTTCGGCACCATCGCCGCGGAGTCGCGGCGCATGATCAACGAGACCTACAGCGCGTTCCTCCAGGGCTTCATGCCCACCCAGGCGAGGCCCGACGTCGACCTCCTCGAGGGCCTGACGACGGCGATCATCGTGGACCAGGAGCGCATGGGCGCGAACCCCAGGTCGACGGTCGGGACGGCCACGGACGCCAACGCGCTCCTGCGGATCCTGTTCAGCCGGCTCGGCGAGCCGCACGTCGGGTCGCCGCAGGCGTTCTCGTTCAACGTCGCGTCGGTGAGCGGTGCGGGGGCGGTGACCTTCGAGAGCGAGGGTCGCACCGTCAAGGAGCGCCGGGAGTTCTCGATCACGGGCGGGATGTGCCCGCGCTGCCAGGGCACGGGCAACGTGACCGACCTCGACCTGGACGAGCTCTACGACGCGAGCAAGTCGCTGAGCGAGGGGCCGTTCCGCATCCCCGGGTACAGCGCGGACGGCTGGTACGGACGCATCTTCGCCGGGAGCGGCTTCTTCGACCCCGACAAGCCGATCAAGGACTACTCGCGCCGCGAGCTCGACGACCTGCTGCACAAGGAGCCGGTCAAGATCAAGGTCGAGGGCATCAACCTCACGTACGAAGGGCTGATCCCCAAGATCCGCAAGTCGATCCTCTCCAAGGACCGCGAGGCGATGCAGCCCCACGTGCGGGCGTTCGTCGACCGCGCGGTCACGTTCACGACGTGCCCCGAGTGCGCGGGCACGCGGCTCAGCGAGGCCGCGCGCTCGTCGAAGATCCGCGGCCTGAGCATCGCCGACGTGTGCGCGATGCAGATCAGCGACCTGGCGACGTGGGTGCGGGGGATCGACGACCGCAGCGTCGCCCCGCTGGTGGGCACCCTGGCCGACACGCTCGACTCGTTCGTGGAGATCGGGCTCGGCTACCTCAGCCTCGACCGGCCCGCCGGCACGCTCTCGGGCGGCGAGGCGCAGCGCACCAAGATGATCCGGCACCTGGGCTCGGCGCTCACCGACGTCACCTACGTCTTCGACGAGCCCACGATCGGCCTGCACCCGCACGACATCCAGCGCATGAACGCACTCCTGCTACGGCTGCGCGACAAGGGGAACACGGTGCTCGTCGTCGAGCACAAGCCCGAGACGATCGCGATCGCCGACCACGTCGTCGACCTCGGGCCCGGCGCCGGGTCGGCGGGCGGGTCGGTGGGCTACGAGGGCCCGGTCGACGGCCTGCGCACGAGCGGGACGCTCACCGGGAGGCATCTCGACGACACCGCGCGGCTCAAGGACGAGGTGCGCGAGCGCACGGGTGCCCTCGAGATCCGCGGGGCGCGGCAGAACAACCTCCAGGACGTCGACGTCGACGTCCCGACCGGCGTCCTGACGGTGGTCACGGGCGTCGCCGGCTCGGGCAAGAGCTCGCTGATCCACGGCAACCTCGCGCGTCGCGAGGACGTCGTCGTGATCGACCAGGGCGCGATCCGTGGGTCGCGCCGCTCGAACCCTGCGACCTACACGGGACTGCTCGAGCCGGTGCGCAAGGCCTTCGCGAAGGCCAACGGGGTCAAGCCCGCGCTGTTCAGCGCCAACTCCGAGGGCGCGTGCCCCACGTGCAACGGGGCAGGTGTCATCTACACCGAGCTCGGTGTGATGGAGACCGTTGCCACGACCTGCGAGGAGTGCGACGGTCGACGCTTCAAGGCCGAGGTGCTCGACTACCTCCTCGCGGGTCGCAGCATCGCGGAGGTGCTCGAGATGTCGGTCACCCAGGCCGAGGAGTTCTTCGGTGCGGGCGAGGCCCGGACGCCGGCGGCGCACAAGATCCTCGACCGTCTCGCCGACGTCGGCCTCGGCTACCTCACGCTCGGCCAGCCGCTCACGACCCTGTCGGGGGGCGAGCGCCAGCGGCTCAAGCTCGCGACCCAGATGGGGGAGAAGGGCGGCGTCTACGTCCTGGACGAGCCGACCACGGGTCTGCACCTCGCAGACGTCGAGCAGCTGCTCGGGCTGCTCGACAGGCTCGTCGACGGCGGCACCACCGTCGTGGTGATCGAGCACCACCAGGCCGTGATGGCGCATGCGGACTGGATCATCGACCTGGGGCCGGGCGCTGGTCACGACGGCGGGAAGGTCGTGTTCGAGGGCACGCCCGCCCAGCTGGTCGCGGAGCGGTCGACCCTCACGGGTGAGCACCTCGCCACGTACGTGGGTGCCTGAGAGCACGCCTCACCCGGGCCGTCGGGCGGCGGAGACGACCAGGCGGGCCGCCACCCGCGCGGCCTGGAAGGGGTCCTCGGGCTCGCCGCGCAGGAGGCTGCTCAGCACGCCGTTGTAGATCACCAGCAGCGTCGCAGCCGTGGCGCGGGGATCGGTGAGGTCCGCCGCCTCGGCGAGCGACCCGAGCCTGCCGACGAGCTCGGCGGTGTCCTGGCGCACCAGGGCGTGCACGGGGTCGGGGTCGGCACCCGTCGGTGACGGACGCTCCGAGACCGTGGAGAGGAAGCAGCACCACTGCGTGCGACCGTTCGCGGATCGGAAGGTCTCGATCGCGTCGAAGACCGCGAGCAGCCGATCCTCGGGCGTCGCCGCACGCGCGATCGCCGTGTCCCACGCTGTCGTCCACGCCGTGAGGCGACGCGTGAGGACGGCCTGGAGCACCCCGTCCTTCGAACCGAAGTGGTGGTAGATCGTCACCACGGAGACGCCGGCCTCCGCCGCGAGCGCATCCATCCCCGTCACGGCGATGCCGTCGCCGAAGAAGAGACGTTCTGCGGCGTCGAGGATCCTCTGCTGGGTGGGCGCACCTCGGACCATGCGTCTACTGTAACGACCGTTGTGCATAACGCTCGTTACAGTTCGGAGGTGGTGTCGTGGCCGCGAAGGAGAAGGAGGGGCGCACCCTGGCGTGGCCGCTCATGGGAGTGGCGGGGATGCTGCTCATCGCCACCACCTACGGGATGGCCCGGTTCGGCGTGGGGCTCCTCGCGCCCGTGCTGGTCGCCGAGCGACCGGGGCTCGCGGGAGCGATCGGGATCGCAGCTGCCGGGCAGTACGTGTCGTACGGCGTCGCCGCCGCGACGGCCGCGGGATGGGTCGACCGGAACCCGCGTCTCGGCGTCCTCCTCGCGGGTGGGACCGCGACCACCGGATGCCTCGGCATCGCAGCTGCGCAGGACGGCGCGACCTTCGTCGGCGCGGTGCTCGTGGCGGGCGCCGGTGCGGGGTTCGCGTCGCCTGCGCTCGTGCGGGTCGTGGACGGGTTCGTGCCCTCGGCGAGGCGGGCCCTGACGCAGTCGGTCGTGAACACGGGCACCGCGGTGGGTGTCATCGGTGCCGGGGCCGTCGCATCAGTGGCGACGCGTGCGGGCGTCGCGTGGGTCGTGATGGCCGCGTGCTGCGCCGCGGCAGGGACGGGCGCGTGGGTCCTCGCCGTGCGTGGCCGCGCTCCGACCGGTCGCGTGCCCGGCGCCGAGGGACCGTCCGTGCAGGGGCTCGTCGCGTCCCTCTCGGTCCCCGTCATGGCTGCCGTCGTGGCAGGCGTGGGCTCCGCGTTCGTCTGGACGTTCGGCCCGCTGCTCCTGGCCGAGGGCGGGGTGGTCGCGCCCGACGACTCCGGCGGCCTGTGGATCGGTCTGGGCGCGGGCGGCCTGCTCGGGGTCCTCACCGGAGCCCTCGTCGACCGGGCCGGCCTGCGGCGTGGGTGGGTGCTCACGGCCGCCGTGCTCGCGCTCGCCACGGGCGGCCTCGGCGCCGCCCTCGCGACCACGGGCGTCGTGCTCGCGCACGCCGCGATGGCCGTCTTCGGAGCCGCGTACATGGCGCTCTCGGGGGCCCTGATCCTGTGGGCGCGAGACGTTCGACCCGAGGCCGGGGGAGCGGGGACGTCATTGCTGTTCATCGCCCTCGGTGCCGGGCAGGCGGTCGGCTCCGCGCTCGTCGGGGGCCTGCGTGACATCGTCCCGCCGACGGCCCTCGCCGCAGGCGCGGGCGCCGTGTGCCTCGTGTCCGCGATCCTCGGCGCGCTCCCGTCGACCCACGGACGGCGCCGGGTCAGAGCGCGAGCGCCGAGCCGTCACCCCGCTGCTCCCGCGTGATCACGGACATCGTGCCGTCGGTCTCGAGGACGACCGCCGCGACCTGGTCGAGCCCGCCCACGCCGGTGGCGCGCACGGCCTGACGGACCTCCGACGGCGTGACGCGGCGGCGTCGCATCTCGTCCTGCTGCATCACACCGTCCTCGAGCAGCACGGTGGGCGAGGCCGTCACGAGGGCACGCCCCGCGCGCAGGTGCACCGTCACCCAGGAGACGACCGCCTGGAGCGCGACGAGCAGCGCGAGCGCGAGCGCCCCCTCGGACCAGCTGACGTCAGCACTGAGCAGGATCGTCGCGAGGGTCGACCCCAGGGCGACCGTCACCACCAGGTCGAACGCGTTCAGCTTCGCGAGCGTGCGCTTGCCGCTGACGCGCAGCACGAGCACCACCCAGGCGTAGGCGGCCGCCCCGACGAGCAGCACGCGGAGCAGGTCGCCCCAGGAGTCGAACCACATGATCAGCCCTCCGGTCGCCGGATCGCATCAGCACCTGGTCCCCAGGCTGCCCCGGGAGCCCGTGGGGCGCATCACGCCGGGCCGCAGACCACCGCCTGGCTCGCGATGTCCGATGCGAGCCACCACCCGCGGGGCGCCGCTACGTGCAGCGCGGGACCCAGCGGCGCGTCGTCGGGCAGCACCTGCGCGAGCAGGTTCTCGAGCTCCGTCACCCGCTCGGGGCTGATCTGTGCACCGCGCCGGCCGTCGTGCAGCGCGACGTAGAAGATGCCCTGCTCGACGAGGTCCTGGAAGAAGTGGCTGCCGTAGGAGAGCTCGGGGTCGATCCCCGCCTCGGGCGCGGCGACCTCCACCAGCGCCGCCACCCGGCTCAGCTCGGAGAACCGCGCGGGGACGCCGAGGGCAGGCGTCGTCGTACCCCAGCGGCCGGGGCCGATCAGGAGCGTCGAGTGCTCGGACGCCACCACGCGGTTGAGGCGCCCGACGGCGCGAGCGACCGCGTGCTTGCCCTGCTCGGGCAGCGCGAGGTACGCATCGGGCCGTACCAGGACGACGCGCTCGACGGGGATCCGCACGTTGCCTCCCATGAACCCGCCCGTGGCCTGGAGCAGCCGGGTGGCCGCGTCGGCACGCGGCATCACGACAGGCGAGCCGGGGCCGCGGGTCTGCAGCGGTCGGCACTGGACGACGTTGATGCGGACGGTCGCGTCGGGTGCGAGGTTCACGGTGAACTCGACGTCCACCGGGTGCTCGTACGCCTGTTCGAGGAGGTCGAGCGTCCTGCGCACGGTCGCCGGGAGCTCGGTGCGGGTCAGCAGGCCGTGCAGGTCGACGAGGTGGGGGAGAGCCGTGGGGCGTCCCTCGTCGGCCGCGAGGCGCTCGCCCGCGACGTCGGGACCGGCGAGCAGAGCCGCGTCGGTGCCGAGCGTCGGGAGCACCTCGGAGCACCGCCGGCTGGTCCACTCGTTCTCGCTCAGGCTGAGCAGGTCGACGCGGCGCTGCGCGAACCGCGCGGCGTCGCCGTACGCCGTGGGCGGGAGCCGCGTCGGGTCGTCGAGGCAGACGATGCGCGCGTAGTCCGCGGAGGTGCGGTCGACCGCGCGCGTGCCGAGGCCCAGGACGACGCGCATCATGCCCGCACCGGCGTCGATGGACGGATCCCACAGGTACAGGTTCTGCGAGACGGCGACGCCCGCCGCGTGCGGGAAGAACGCGTCGCCGTGCCGGTCACCCGAGACGCGCTGGACCAGGACCGCCATCTGCTCGTCGTGCTCGTGCAGCCCGCGGGCCGCGCGGTACCTCAGGGCCTCCTCGCTGAACGCGCTCGCGTAGACGGTGCGCACCGCGTCCTCGAACGCCGCGAGGCGCTCGGCGGGGTCGCCCTGGTTGACGCAGAACACGCTGTCGTACTTGCCGGCGAAGGCGTTGCCGAAGTCGTCCTCGAGCAGCGAGCTCGAGCGCACGATGACGGGGGACTGGCCGAAGTACTCGAGCATCTCGACGAACTGCTCACGCACCTCGGCCGGGAACTGGCCGTGCTGCACCCGCTCGCGCAGCTCTGCCGCGCGCGCGTAGTAGCCGCCCGCGGTGCGCTGCTCGGCGCGCAGCAGCCACCACCCGTTCTCGACGAGGTACGTGTAGAAGACGTCCGAGCCCACGTAGAACGAGTCGTGAGGCTCGAGCGATGCGAGCACCTCCGGGTCGCCGTGGTGCTCGATGACGGCTCGCGCCACCAGCATGCCCGCGCTCTTGCCGCCGATCCGGCCGGTGCCGAGCGTGCGTGCGCCCACCAGGAGGAGCTCGGCGAGCGACACGTACCGCTCGGCGAGCCGCACCATCCGCTCGGAGCCGCCCAGCAGCATCCGCACGAGCTCTGCCGCGACGGGCAGCTGCTCGCGCGTAGGCAGGTCGAGCGCGTCACGGGCGCGGTCGAACGCGACGTGCCAGGGGTCGGCACGGTCGCCCTGGCGAGGTACGCGCGAGAACAGGCGGGCGACCTCGACGCTCGACGTCACCGGCTGCGCCTGGTCGCCGCGCACGCGGTGCGGGAAGAACATGGTCGGCGAGTACCGCCGCCAGGCCTTGAGCGGGTGCACGTAGACCTCGTCGTCGACGCGGTACAGGTCGAGCAGCACCTGCGTGGTCTCGCGGATCCGGGCGACCGTGCGGGGCGTGTGGGTTCCGCGCTCGAGGGCGAAGTACGCCACGGTGTCGAGGCGGAACAGGTACGGGCAGGTGACTGCGAAGAAGTTCGCGATCATCAGGTCCGAGAACCACAGCGGGAGCAGCTCGGTCAGGCTGTCGAACACGTAGAAGACGCCCGTGCCCTCGCGTGTCACGAGCTCGTGGACGGTGAGCGCAACACCCTCGAAGCCCTGGTCGGGGGTGATCTCGACGGTGACGACTCCCGGGACGTCGTCGATCAGGCGTGCGTGCCCTCCGAACCGCACGTAGACGACGCGCCGCCCGTCGGCGACGGCGCGCGCCGCGAACGCGCGGGCGACGGTCCGGTAGTCGGCGACGTCGTCGACCTGCCACACGACGTTGTCGCCGATGCGCAACCCGTCGACCACCGCGTCGAGGCCCTCGAACCCCGTGCTGACGCGCTCGGTGGCGGTGTGTGCCGTCATCCGTCGATCATGCCCGACGGTCGGTCCTCGTCGGTCCCAGGTCAGCGTTGACGTAAGCCGATAATGGACATTATGTCATTACGCCTGGAGCGACCCCGTGAGCTCACGACGCCACCGCTCCTCCAGTCGTGACGGGTCACGCACCAGGGCCATGCGCTCGCCCGTCGGCACGAACCCGTGCGCGCGGTACAGGGCCGCGGCGGTGTCGTTGTCCTCGACGAGCCACAGCGTGACCCCGGCCGCGCCGTCGTCGGCCGCGTGCTGGACCACGGCCTCGACGAGTGCCGACGCGACGCCGAGGCGTCGTGCGCCGGGTGCGACCCAGAGCGCGACCACGTGCCGCTGGTCCGCGGGTGCCCCCGGCTCCTGGATCAGGGACACGAGCCCGACGTCGTCCTGCCCGCGGGACGCGAGCCACCACGGGCTCCCGCGCAGTCGCATCCGCCAGTGCGGCTCGCGGAACCCCTCCTCGCGCGCCAGGGAGGAGCCGAACACGTCGGGCGACTCGCGCAGCGCCGCGAGCCGGACCTCGCGCAGGCGCTCCCAGTCGTCCTCGTCCAGGGCTCGGATCGTGACCACGACGCCATGATGCCCGCTCGGTGGCTCTCCCCTGGCGCGACGCTCCGTGGCACGACGGTCGTACAGGCGTTCGATTCCGTGGGCCCAGGCGGGCCGTGAGACCCTGGGGCCATGCCTGATGCGCGTCCCTCCCCCGACGAGACGTCCCCCGACCGCCGTCCGCAGGGTGACGGCGAGGAGCGCACGTGGGCCGGCAACGTCCCGCTCGACCGGCGCTGGTGGTGGTCCCCCGCCCTCATGGTCGTCGTCGGGATCGCCGTCGCGGCGTACCAGTACTCGGTCATTGCCGACGGCACCGCCATCGCGCTGACCTGGGTGATGGTCGCCATCGGTGCCGTCGTCACCGTCGCCGGCCTGGTCCAGCTCAAGCGCGCCTGGGACGTCGAGCAGGTCCGCCGGCGTGGCGAGACCGCCGGGACCTGACCGCACCGGCCGACCGCTCCCCTGCGCCCCGAGCCCGATCGACCTAGGGTCGAAGGCTCAGGACGACGGAAGGAGCCCGACATGGCCGACCACAGCCGCGACCAGCTGCCCATCCCGGACTACGACCACCTGCCGGTGACCGGCCTCGGGCACCGGATCCGCTCGCTCACGGGCGACCAGATCGACGCCCTGCTCGACTACGAGCGTGCGCACGCGAACCGGCTGCCCGTGGTCCAGGTGCTGCAGACCCGGCGCTCCGAGCTCGACTCCGGGGCGGAGCCGAGCAGCGGGGACGCCGCGGGTCTCGCGCCGGACCAGGCGCAGGCGCCGAGCGGCTCGAGCCCGGTGTCTCCCGCGACAGCGCCCTACCCGGACATCCCGCCGACCGAGAGCGACGAGGCCAAGCCGCCCATCCGCGGCTGATCTCAGCCCTGCGGTCGCTCGTCCGAGCGCACCGCGTCGGCGAGCTCCTCCTCGGGGCGCGGCGGGACCGTCTCGTCGGCCTCGAGGTGGGGCACCTCGATCTCCGCGCCGCGGTGGCCGTGGGGATCCGGGGAAGGCGTGCTCTGGGACATGACGAACCTCCGTGCAGTGCCTGGCCGACGTGCACCGAAGCCTACGGGTCGGGCCCGCACCTCGCCCGGCGTGCACCGACGCCAGGCGAGGCGTGCGTCAGCTGATGACGCAGACCAGGTCGCCACCCTCGAGCTGCTGCACCGCACCGATCGCGAGCCGCTGGACCGTCCCACCCACGGGGCTCGTGATGGAGGCCTCCATCTTCATCGCCTCGATCGTCGCGACGGCCTGGCCGGCCTCGACCTTCTGCCCCTCCTGGACCAACGGTGTCACCGCACCCGCGAACGGCGCCGCGATCTGGCCGGGAGTCCCGGGGTCCGCCTTCTCGGCCGCCGTCTGGTCCACCTCGACCGAGCGGTCGCGGACCTGGAGCGGGCGGAGCTGCCCGTTCAGGGTGAACATGACCGAGCGCATGCCGCGCTCGTCGGGCTCCCCCACGGCCTCCATGCCCACGAGCAGCCGCACACCCTTGTCGAGCTCGACCTCGACCTCGGTGGACGGCGACATCCCGTAGAGGTAGCGCGCCGTGTCGAGGACGCTCACGTCGCCGTAGGCGGCGCGGACCTGCTCGAGCTCCTTGGTGGGCCCGGGGAACAGGAGGTGGTTGAGCCGGTTCCGGCGCGCCTCGGACGTGCCGTCCAGGTCGGCGCGGTCCTCGTCGCTCAGCCGCGCAGGCTCGCGGTGCGCGGTGCGACCCGCGAGGGCGCGCGAGCGGAAGGGCTCGGGCCACCCGCCGGGCGGGTCGCCCAGCTCTCCCCCCAGGAAGCCGATGACCGAGTCGGGGATGTCGTACTCCTGCGGCTCGGCCGCGAAGTGCTCGGGATCCGCGCCCCGCGCCACCAGGTGGAGCGCGAGGTCGCCCACCACCTTGCTCGACGGCGTGACCTTCACGAGCCGTCCCAGGATCCTGTCGGCCGCGGCATACATCGCCTCGATCTGCTCGAACCGGTCCCCCAGGCCGAGCGCGATCGCCTGCTGGCGCAGGTTGGAGAGCTGTCCGCCGGGGATCTCGTGCTCGTACACGCGGCCCGTCGGTCCCGGCAGGCCGGACTCGAAGGGCGCGTAGATGCGCCGCACGGCCTCCCAGTAGGGCTCGAGGTCGCTCACGGCCCGCAGCGACAGGCCCGAGTCACGCTCGGTGTGCTCGAGCGCGGCGACGAGCGCCGACATCGACGGCTGGCTCGTGGTGCCTGCCATCGCGGCCGAGGCGGAGTCGACCGCGTCCACGCCGGCGTCCACGGCGGCGAGGAGCGTCGCGAGCTGCCCGCCCGCGGTGTCGTGCGTGTGCAGGTGGACCGGGAGGTCGAAGCGCTCGCGCAACGCGGTCACGAGGGTGCGCGCGGCCGCCGGACGCAGCAGACCGGCCATGTCCTTGATCGCGAGCACGTGGGCGCCCGCGTCGACGATGCGGTCGGCGAGCCGCAGGTAGTAGTCGAGCGTGTAGAGGCTCTCCCCCGGGTCCGTCAGGTTGCCCGTGTAGCAGAGCGCCACCTCGGCGACCGAGGTACCGGTCTCGCGCACGGCCTCGATCGCGGGGCGCATCTGGTCGACGTCGTTGAGGGCGTCGAAGATGCGGAAGATGTCGATGCCGGTGGCGGTCGCCTCGCGGACGAAGGCCTGGGTGACCTCCGTCGGGTAGGGCGTGTAGCCCACCGTGTTGCGTCCGCGCAGGAGCATCTGCAGCGCCACGTTGGGCAACGCCTCGCGCAGGATCGCCAGACGCTCCCACGGGTCCTCACCCAGGAAGCGCAGCGCGACGTCGTAGGTCGCACCGCCCCAGGCCTCGACGCTCAGCAGACCGCCGGTCATGCGCGCCACGTACGGCGCGACGGTCGCGAGGTCGTAGGTGCGCACCCGCGTCGCGAGCAGCGACTGGTGCGCGTCACGGAACGTCGTGTCGGTGACGCCGACGGCGGTCTGCTCGCGCAGGGCACGCGCGAAGCCCTCGGGGCCGAGCTCGAGGAGCCGCTGCCGGGTGCCGTCGGGGGCCAGCTGGGTGAGGTCGAGCCGGGGCAGCTTGCGCTGCGGCTCGAGGATCGACTCCGGGCGGCCGTGCGGCCGGTTGACGGTGACGTCCCCGAGGTAGGCGAGCAGCTTGGTCCCGCGGTCGGCGCTCTCCTTGGCCGCGAGCAGGTGCGGCCGCTCCTCGATGAACGAGGTGGCCAGTCCCCCGGCCACGAAGTCGGGGTCCGCGAGCACGGCCTGGAGGAACGGGATGTTCGTCCGGATGCCGCGGATGCGGAACTCGGCGAGCGCTCGGCGGGCGCGCCGCACCGCCATCGGGAAGTCCTGGCCGCGACACGTCAGCTTCACCAGCATCGAGTCGAAGTGGCCGCTGATCTCTGCGCCGGCCGACGCGGTCGCACCGTCGAGCCGCACCCCGGCGCCGCCCGGCGACCGGTAGGCGATGATGCGGCCGGTGTCCGGGCGGAAGCCGTTCGCCGGGTCCTCGGTGGTGATCCGGCTCTGGAGGGCGAACCCGTTGACCCGCACAGAGTCCTGGGAGATGCCGAGGTCTGCGAGCGTCTCCCCCGCCGCGATCCGCAGCTGCGACGAGACGAGGTCGATGTCCGTGACCTCCTCGGTCACCGTGTGCTCGACCTGGATCCGCGGGTTCATCTCGATGAAGACGTGCTGGCCCGCGCGCTCCCCCACCGTGTCGACGAGGAACTCGACCGTGCCCGCGTTCACGTAGCCGATGCTGCGCGCGAAGGTCACGGCGTCGCGGCAGAGCGCGTCGCGGATCGCCGGGTCGAGGTCCGGTGCCGGGGCGATCTCGATGACCTTCTGGTGCCGACGCTGGACCGAGCAGTCGCGCTCGAACAGGTGCACCACCTCGCCCGTGGCGTCGGCGAGGATCTGCACCTCGATGTGCCGCGGTCGGAGCACGGCCTGCTCGAGGAACACCGTCGGGTCGCCGAACGCGCTGTCGGCCTCGCGCATGGCTGCGGCGAGGGCGTCGCGCAGGTCCTCGCGCTGGTCGACGCGTCGCATGCCGCGTCCGCCGCCGCCCGCGACGGCCTTGACGAACACGGGGAACCCGATCTCGTCCGCCGCCGCGACGAGGGTGTCCACGTCGGACGACGGCTCGGACGAGGCGAGGACGGGGATCCCCGCCTCGCGTGCGGCGCGCAGCGCGCTGACCTTGTTGCCCGCCATCTCGAGCACCTCGGCCGGCGGGCCCACGAACGTGATCCCGGCACGTGCGCAGGCGCGTGCGAGCTCGGGGTTCTCGGACAGGAAGCCGTACCCCGGGTAGATCGCGTCGGCCCCGGCCTCCTGCGCCACCCGGATCATCTCGTCGATGTCCAGGTACGCGCGCACGGGGTGGCCGGGCTCCCCGATGGGGTACGCCTCGTCGGCCTTGAGGCGGTGCTCCGACGCACGGTCCTCGTGCGGGAAGACGGCGACGGTACGGGCGCCGAGCTCGTACGCGGCGCGGAAGCCACGGACCGCGATCTCTGCGCGGTTGGCGACGAGAACCTTGGAGAACACGCTTCACCTCATGGGTCGTGGGGCAGGTGCACCGTACCCGGTGGGAGCACGGTGCGCCCTGTCCGTCCCGCGAGACGGACGCCGTCCACGGCGTGACCATCCCGCGCCGAAGGTCACGATCACCTCAGCGGTTGGTCAAGACGCTTCCCACGAAGGCTGCGCCCCAGGTCAAGAGACCTCAGCCGGCCGTCCGGGCACGCCTGCGCGCTGCCAGCTCGTCACCCGCGGTCGACGCGGGAGCGGTCGAGTCGTCCTCGGCCCGTTCCGTGGGAAGGGTCGCGAGCGATCCCTCGACCTCGCGCCAGACGCGGCCGACGGCGATCCCGAACACGCCCTGCCCGCCCTGGACCAGGTCGATCACCTCGTCGGCCGATGTGCACTCGTAGACGCTCGCGCCGTCGCTCATGAGCGTGATCTGCGCCAGGTCGTCGACGCCGCGCTCGCGCAGGTGGCCGACGGCGGTCCGGATCTGCTGGAGCGAGACACCGGTGTCGAGCAGGCGCTTGACGACCTTGAGGACGAGGATGTCCCGGAAGCTGTACAGCCGCTGGGTGCCCGACCCGCTCGCGGTGCGGATGCTGGGCTCGACCAGGCCGGTGCGCGCCCAGTAGTCGAGCTGGCGGTACGTGATGCCTGCCGCGCGGCAGGCCGTCGGCCCGCGGTAGCCGGTCGTCGTGTCCAGGTCCGGCAGCTCGTCGCCGAACAGCAGGCCCTGGGCTCGCTGGGGGACGCCGACGACGTCCTCCGCGTTGTCACCGCTGCCGCTCACGGGCCCTCCTCGTCGTCCATCCGCTGGTCAGCACCGATGTCCGGGGCTCCACGGGATGTTCACGAGTCACGCTAGAGCGGCGCCCCAGGTCCGTCAACGACGCCACGCGGCGCGCCGGGCCCGGTGTGTCGCATCGGCGTGTCTCAACCTGAACCTGAAGGTCACGGTTCGGTCTCACGAGGGTGCCGAGGGGCCTCGTCCGCCCTCGTCCCCCGAGCCGAAGTCGTCCGCGTTGACGGTGTCGAGGAACGCGCGGAACTCCTCGACCTCGTCCTCCGGCGCGCGCTCCTCGACCTCGAGGCCGGACTCCTCGAGGACCTCGGGCGCGCACAGCACCGGGCTCCCGGTCCGCACGGCCACCGCGATCGCGTCGGAGGCGCGGGCGTCGACCCGCTGCCCCGAGTCGAGCACGAGGGCCGCGTGGAAGACACCGTCCACCAGGGCCGTCACCTCGGCCCGCTCGACCTCGGCCCCCAGGGTGCGGACGAGCGAGACCAGGAGGTCGTGGGTCATCGGCCGCGGCGCGGCGACCCCGGCCTGCGCGGCCGCGATGGACGAGCCCTCGGCCACGCCGACGACGATTGGCAGGAGGCGTCGCCCGGCGACGTCCAGCAGCAGCACGACGACCTGGTCGAGGGGTGCTTGCCTGCGCACGCCCAGCACCTCGAGCTCGACCAGTTCCTCGTCAGCCATGTACCCACGCTACGCCGCGCGCCGGGGCCACGCGTCAGGGGACCAGGCCGGCGACGCCCGAGCGGACGAGCGCGGTGTGCATCCGGTTGCACAGCTCGCCCACCTCGCCCGCCACTGCGGCCGCACGTCCCTGGGCGGTGGCCGAGCGCTGCCCGCGCACGGGAGCCACGATCTGCTCGACGATCGCGACCTGACGGTCCGCCGCCGCGCGGAACGCGCGCAGGTGACGTGGGTCCACGCCGTGCTCGCCGAGCGCGGCGGCCACCTGGACGACCTCCTCGGCCCACGGGTCCAGGCGCCCCCCGGGCAGCGTGCGGAGCACGCCGGCGTCGACGAGCTCCGACACGAGCTCGGCCCCGACACCCGCGGCCTCGGCCACCTGGTGGACGGTCGGTGCCGCGACGGCCGCGCCGGTCCGCTCGCCGTCGAGGGTCGCGAGCCGTGGGGTGAGCGGCTCCTCCCCCGCCCCGGCGTCGAGCTCGGCGAGCTGCTCGCCGATGACCTTGAGCGGGAGGTAGCGGTCGCGCTGCTGACGCAGCACGTAGCGCAGGCGCTCGACGTCGGCCGGGCTGTACTGCCGGTAGCCGCCGGGCGTGCGACGCGGTTCGACGAGTCCCTGCTCCTCGAGGAATCGGAGCTTGGACGGCGTCACGGCCGGGAAGTCCGCGCCGAGATCCGCGAGGACGTCGGAGATCCGCATCGAGGGCTCTCGCGACACCCCCCGCGGCCACGGCTCGCCGGAGGCCGAGGGGGCGGACTCGGTGGGCGCCCCGGGCGCGTCCGCGGCGTCGGCACGACCGACCCCGTCGACGCCCTGCCGCGCCGCGGTGGCGCGAGGGCTCACTGCACCGTGCCCGCGTGACGCGGCTCGTAGCCGCCGCCACGGCTCGGGCTCGGGTGGAACGTCATCCGGAACTTGCCGATCTGGACCTCGTCACCCGGACGGAGCAGCGCCTGGTCGATCCGGTTGCGGTTCACGTAGGTGCCGTTGAGCGATCCGACGTCGCGCACCACGAACCCGTCGAGCTCGCGGACGAACTCGACGTGCTTGCGGGACACGGTCACGTCGTCGAGGAAGATGTCGGCGTTGGGGCTGCGCCCCGCCACGGTGCGCTCGGCGTCGAGGAGGAACCTGGCGCCCGAGCTCGGGCCGCGCTGCATGATGAGCAGCGCCGACGTGGGCGGCAGGGCCGCGACGGCGGCCTGCTCCTCGGCACTGAGCCCCACCGGGCCGGCGTCGTGATCCACACCGGTGAGGACGCCCTCGCCGAAGGCCATCGTCGTGTCGGCAGCACCCCGCTGCTCGGGCGCGTCGCGCTCGTCCATGGTTCCTCCTCGGCATCGGGCAGGCGGGTGGTGCACCAGCAGGCACAGCCTATGCGGACAGCATGCGGTGCGGCAGCCTCAGTCCGTGGACTCGGGAGGCACCGGGGTCGCGTGCTCGGGGACGCGGGCCTCCTTGATCGCCTCGACCTCGACCAGGTCGGGCGTCGTGACGTTCGTGCGTCCCGAGGCGTTCCGCACGGACGCGAGGGCGCCGCCGGGGATGTCGAGCGCCGTCGTCAACGTCCCCGGGTCACCGATCACGCGCCACCGGTAGGGCGCCTCCAGGACACGGCCGTCGACCTCGACGCCGTCCTCGGTCTCGATCACGTAGGTCGACGCGGTCACCCGGACGTCGTTGAGCTGGATCGCCTCGGCCCCGGCGTTCCGCAGCTCCTCGAGCACGTTGTAGAGCACGTGCGCCGGGATCTTGCCCTGGGGCTCGGTGAGCGTGAGCTCGATCCCCGGCCCCTCGGCGGGCAGCGTGCCCGCGAGGATCCCCTGCACGACGGCGCGCTCCTCGGCAGCCTCCTGCGCAGCCCGCTGCGTGTCCGAGCCGGTCACGAGCTCGCTCCGTTCGCGACGGAGGTCGGCAGCCTCGCGCTCGAGCTCGTCGCTGCGCTGGGTGACCTCGTCGAGGATCCGGACGAGCTCGTCCTGTCGCAGCCCCGCCAGCCCGACGTCGCGGTTCGCCTGGACCTGCACCACCAGCGCGAAGCCGAGCAGGGCGCTCAGCACACCCGCGGTGAGCTGCGCACGGCTGAGCCGTGGTCGCAGGGCCCGCGCGACGGTGCGCCAGGACGAGGCGACCGTGGGGGTGGGCGGCCCGTGCGGGGAGGGTGCGTCCTTGCGGTGGTCGGGGGTCATGTCAGGCTCGGAAGAGGTGGCGGCGGATGGCCGCGGCGTTCGAGAAGATCCGGATCCCGAGGACGACGACGACGGCGGTCGACAGCTGCGTGCCGACCCCCAGCTGGTCGCCGAGGAAGACGATCAGGGCGGCGACGACGACGTTGGACAGGAACGAGACGAGGAAGACCCTGTCGTTGAACGTCCCGTCGAGCAGGGCACGCAACCCTCCGAAGAGCGCGTCGAGCGCCGCGACCACGGCGATCGGGAGGTAGGGCTGCAGCACCGACGGCACGGTCGGCTCGAGCAGAAGTCCGACGGCTGCTCCGACGAGCAGCCCGAGCACGGCGATCATGGTGTCCCTCCGTCCGGGGGTGCCGACTGTTCCACATCCGCAGCCGTCGAGGTCCCGTCGGGGACCAGCGGCGCGTCATCGGGGAGATCGGCGAAGCGCAGGCGGCTCGAGCCCGCGCCCGGAAGCAGGAGCTCGGGCACGGCACGCACGGTCACGTCGATGTCGTAGGTGCCCGCGATCGACATCAGGTGGCTCTGGGCACCCGAGCGCGCGAGACCCGTCTGGAGCGCGCGCACGTCTCCGACGGCCTCCACGCGGTAGGGCGGGAGCACGGGGGCGAGGTCGACCAGCACGGCCTGCCCGGCGCCGCGGATCGCGCTCAGCGCCGTGAGCCGCTCGCCGTTGATCGCGATCGCCTCCGCCCCGGCCGACCAGAGGCCGTTGACGAGCACCTGGAGGTCGAGCGCCTGGACACGAGAGAGCGGATCCGTGCGGGTGTCACCGCCGGCAGTGTCGTCGAGGACCACCTCGAGGCCCGGGCCCTGGACGGCGACCGCACCCGAGACCAGCTCGGTCCGCGTCAGCTGGGCGAACAGCTCGGGGTTCTCGGCCGCGACCGCGTCCTCCTGGAGGTCGGCGATCTCGGCCGAGAGCGCTCCGGTCTCCTCCTGCAGCGCCGAGACCGCGGCCGAGCGCTCCTCGATCTGCTCGCGCAGCAGGGCCCGCCCCGACACCGCCTCGGGCGGCGGCGTGCGCAGCGCGGAGATCGCGCTGACGGTGAGCGCACCCAGGGCGGCAGCCAGCACCAGGTGCACCGTCGCGCGGCGCACGCGGGCTGCGCGGCTGCGCTCGACGCGCGGTCGCTCGGCGGCCTCGGCGTAGGCCGTGTCGACCGGCCGGTACATCACCTCGTTGAGCAGGCTCATGGACGCGTCGACGGCGGGCGCCGCGTGGGTACCGCCGGCGCGCACGGGCCCGTACCAGGCGTGACCGGCCCCCTCTCGGCGCCCTTCCCCGGGCGTCATGCCGCGCGACCTCGCAGGGCACCTGCCGCCTGGCGCACGTAGACGCCCGCGGCCGACCAGTAGAGCCCGATCCCCCACCACGCGAACGCCCAGCCGACCAGGCCTGCGGCGGCACCCACCGTGCCCGGCCACTGCGCGAGCAGCAGCAGGGGGAACGCGTAGAGCAGCGCGAAGGTCCCGGCCTTGCCGAGGAAGTGCACCGGCAAGGGGCCGACGCCGCGCACCATGAGGACGGCGAGCACGACGGTCAGCAGCAGGTCCCGCCCGACGACGGCGCCCACGACCCACCACGGCACGACGTCACGGATCACGAGCACGACGAGCGTGACGAGGATGAAGAGGCGGTCGGCCGCCGGGTCGAGCAGCTCACCCAGGCGCGAGACCTGGTCGAGCGCACGGGCGATCTTGCCGTCGACCCAGTCGCTGGCCGCGGCGACGGCGAGCACGACCAGACCCCACAGGTCGTGGCCCTGGAGCAGCAGGACGGCGAACACGGGCACGAGGAGCAGGCGGGCGGCACTGATGAGGTTGGGCAGGGTCATGAGCTCCGAGCGTCGAGAGCTCACCGCGGCCTCCCGCGTCGGCCTGCCCACATCGTCCACGTCCACCCTGCCCCCGGTCACCCCGCGACCGGGTCGCTCGCGCCCTCACCGCGCCGACGTCGCGGTCCGTCCCGTCGATCCTACGGGCGGGACGGTGCCGGGCGGGACGGGGACGCGCCGCCGTCAGCCACCTGGCGGAAGGCGACGCGCCGTTCGACGACGTCCGCGGTCACCAGGCGCAGCCGCACGCGCTCGCCCTCGGGCAGCGGGTCGCCCTCGGTGCGGGCGACGACGGCGGGCTCGGCGAGCTGGACGGTGCGCTCGTCGAGCGCGACCCCGTCGAACTCCTCGCCCACGCGGTGCTGCAGCACTGCTGCCTCGACCAGGTCCGTGGACGCGCGGTCCACGGCCGACGCGCGTCGGGCGCCGTCGGCCATGGTCCCACCGAGGTCGTCGAGAGCCTCGAGCACCCAGCCCGGGACCGCGCGCCCGGCGCAGGCCGCGAGGCAGATCTCGAGACCGTACCTGTCGACGAGGCGCCGCAGGGGTGCCGTGACGTGGGCGTAGGGCGCGGCGATGGCCCCGTGCTCCGCAGGTGCCGGCGGGTCACCGGTGAAGGGCGTCCACGCGGCCCCGCGGAAGAGCGTGGTCGCCGCCGCGAGGAACGCGGCGCCCCCAGGGCTCGTGTGGTCGACGTCGGTGAGCACGTCGCCGTAGTCCCGGCCCACCGGCCACGCGACCCCGAGCGCGAGCGCCTGCCGGCGCAGCCGGCGCACATCGCGCTCGTCGGCCGCGGGCATGGTGCGCAGCACCCCCACGCGGGCGCCGACCATGAGCTCGGCGGCGGCCATGCCCGTGAGCAGCGAGATCTGGGCGTTGTGGTCCTCGAGCGGGAGCGTCGCGCGGTAGGCGAGCTCCCACCCGCCGTCCTCGTGCTGGACGACCTCCTGCTCGGGCCGCCCGAGCGACACGCCGCCCCGCTCCCGCTCGAGCCGTGCCCGCAGCGAGCCGATCTCGGCGAGCAGGGACATCGGCTCGTCGGTGTCCAGGCCCGCGTCGAGGCGTGCCTGCTCGGTGCCGTAGTCGAGACGGGCGACGCTGCGCACCACGCCGCGCTCGACCCGGACGGCGGTCCGCTCCCCCGTCGCGTCGAGGTCGAGCTCCCACACCACGGCGGGCCGGTCCGCGCCGGGACGCAGGGAGGCCGCGCCCTCGCTCAGCACGGGCGGGTGCAGCGGCACGCGGGTGTCAGGGCAGTACACGGTCTGGACGCGTGCGTGGGCCGCCGCGTCGAGCGCGCCGCCGGGCCGCACGAAGGCGCCGACGTCCGCGATCGCGTACCGCACGCGGAAGCCGGAGCCGCGGCGCTCGAGGTGCATCGCCTGGTCGAGGTCGGTCGAGCCCGGCGGGTCGAGAGTCACGAACGGCAGCCCGGTGAGGTCGCGCCGCTCGCGGCTCGGCGCTGCGGTCGCGGCGGTCGCGGCCTCCTCGAGCGCGGCTCCGGAGAACTCGACCGGGACCTCGTGCTCCGCCCGGATGCGGGCGAGTCCCGCGCGCACGACGTCGTCGTTCGCGCGCAGGACGCGGTGGGGCCGGGGCACGCGGCCACCCTAGGCCGCGACGTACGTCGTCGCCGCTCGCGCGGGCGCCTGCCATGCTGGGCGCATGCTCGAGGTCCTCACCGGCACCGGGCTGGCCACGGCGGCCGGCCTCAACGCGGCGCTGCCCCTGCTCGTGCTCGGTGCGCTCGATCGCTGGACGGGCCTGGTCACGCTCCCCGAGGGCTGGCAGTGGTTGTCCGGCGAGTGGGTGCTGGCCGTGCTGGCCGTGCTGCTCGTGCTCGAGGTCGTGGCCGACAAGGTGCCGGGCGTCGACCACGTCAACGACGTCGTGCAGACCGTCGTGCGGCCCACCGCGGGCGGGCTCGCGTTCGGTGCGGGCTCGGGTGCACAGACGACGGCCGTCACGGACCCCGAGGCGTTCGTGACGTCGGGAGACTGGGTACCGGTGGCGATCGGCGTGCTCCTCGCGCTCGTCGTGCACGTCGCCAAGGCCCTCGGTCGGGGCGTGGTGAACGCGCTGACGCTGGGTGTCGGTGCGCCGGTGGTGAGCGCCGCCGAGGACGCGACGAGCCTCGCGCTGAGCCTCTCGGCGGTCCTCGTGCCGCTGCTGGTGCTCGTGCTGCTCGCGGGTATGGCCGTGGTGGCGGTGCGCACAGCCAGGCGCCGACGACGACGTCGGCCCGCGGGTGACCTGCCCGAGGCGGTGTCGCCATGAGGTTCGGCTACCACCTGGGGTACTGGGGTGCGGGCCCCGATCCGCACGCCGCCGATGCCGTCCACGCGGCCGAGGAGCTCGGTCTCGACTCGGTCTGGACCGCCGAGGCCTACGGCTCCGACGCGTTCACCCCGCTCGCGTGGTGGGGGTCGCGGACACGGCGCGTCCGTCTCGGCACGGCGATCGCACAGATCTCGGCGCGCACGCCGACGGCGACCGCGATGGCCGCCCTCACGCTCGACCACCTGAGCGGTGGTCGCTTCGAGCTCGGACTGGGCGTCTCCGGGCCCCAGGTGGTCGAGGGCTGGTACGGCGTGCCGTACCCGAGGCCCCTCGCACGGACGCGTGAGTACGTCGACGTCGTCCGGCAGGTGCTGCGACGCGAGGCGCCCGTGGTGCACGACGGCGCCTTCTACCAGCTGCCCGCACGCGAGGGCACGGGCCTCGGGCGGGCGCTGCGCCCGACCGTGCACCCGCTCCGTGGTGACCTGCCGATCCACCTCGCGGCCGAGGGCCCGCGCAACGTCGCCCTCGCGGCCGAGATCGCCGACGGCTGGCTGCCCCTCTTCTACGCGCCGAGGGTCGACGCGCACTACCGTGAGGTGCTCGCGGAGGGTTTCGCGAAGCGCTCGGAGCGCCTGCGCCCCGCCGAGCGCTTCGAGGTGAGCGCGACCGTGCCCGTGGTGGTGGCGCCGACCGTCGAGCAGGCCGCGGACGCCGTGCGGCCGTTCGTCGCCCTGTACGTGGGTGGCATGGGTGCGCGCACCGCGAACTTCCACCGCGAGATGGTCGAGCGACTCGGCTACGTCGACGCGTGCGAGCAGATCGCCGACCTGTACGCGCAAGGGCGCCGCGACGACGCCGCCGCGGCGGTCCCGACCGCACTGGTCGAGGAGGTCGCCCTGGTGGGCCCGCGCGAGGCGATCCGTGAGCGCCTCGCGGCGTGGGAACCCACGGTGGTGACGACGATGCTCGTCCAAGGCGATCTCGACGCGCTGCGCACCGTGGCTGCGCTGACCTCCTGACCCGGCGTGGGCACCGGTCAGACCAGCCTGCGGTGACCGGCATGCGCGACGCGCAGCCAGCGGAACCCGTAGCCCTCGAGCGTGAGCTCGACGCGGCCGCGGTCGTCGACGTGCGCCTCTCCCCGCTCGAGCAGGTCGACCAGCCGGCTGCCCGCGTCGTCCGGCAGGTCGAGCGGGACGGTGCACGGGTCGGGGCTCATGTTGTGCAGCGTCACGACCGCCGCGTCGTCGACCGAGCTGCGCAGCGCCAGGACGCACGTGCGCGGCTGGTCGAGGACCTCGACGTCGGTCCATCCGAGCTCGGGGCACTCGCGGTAGCGCCGCACGAGCAGCTGGATGAAGTTGAGCAGCGAGTCGGGGTCGCGACGCTGGTCGGCGACGTTGACGAACTCGGGCGCGAACCCGCCGCCGGTCACCTGACCCGCGAGGCGTGAGGGGGCGGCGGTCGAGAAGCCGCCGTTCTTCTCGGCCGACCACTGCATGGGCGTACGCACGGCGAGGCGCCCCGGCGCGTCGAGGTTCTCACCCATGCCGATCTCCTCGCCGTAGAAGAGGGTCGGGGTGCCGGGGAGCGCGAAGAGCAGCGAGTAGGCCATGCGCAGCCGGCGCGGGTCACCGTCGAGCATGGGAGGCAGCCGACGGCGCAGCCCTCGCCCGTAGAGCTGCATGTCCGCGGTGGGCCCGAACGCCGCGAAGACCTCCTCGCGTTCCTCGTCGGTGAGCTTGTCGAGCGTCAGCTCGTCGTGGTTGCGCAGGAAGTTGGCCCACTGGCAGTCGGCGGGGATGCGTGGGCGTCCGGCGAGGGCCGTGGCGAGCGGCCGGGCGTCGGCGCGTGCGAACGACAGGTAGGTCGCCTGCATGCCGACGAAGTCGAACATCATCGTGAGCTCGTCGCCGTGCCCGTCGCCGAAGTACGTGATCTGCTCGGGATGCGGCAGGTTCACCTCGCCCAGCATGATCGCCGAGCCGTTGCGGCGGCTCAGGAAGGTGCGCAGCGCCCGCAGGTAGGCGTGGGGGTCCCCGAAGTCCTCGGACTCGTGCTCGCTGATGCCGAGGGTCTCGAGGAAGAACGGCACGGCGTCCACCCGGAACCCGTCGAGACCGAGCTCGAGCCAGAACCCGATCACCTTGGCGATCTCGTCGCGCACCTTCGGGTTGGCGACGTTCAGGTCGGGCTGGTGCTTGTAGAACCGGTGCAGGTAGTACTCACCGGTGCGGTCGTCGAGCTCCCAGATGCCGTCCTCCTTGTCGGGGAAGACCACCTGGTCGGAGGTGTCGGGCGGCGGGACCGAGCGCCACACGTAGAAGTCGCGGTAGGGGTTGTCCGTGCTGCGCCGTGCGGCCCGGAACCACGGGTGCTGGTCGGAGGTGTGGTTGACCACGAGGTCCGCGATCACCCGCATGCCCCTGTCCTTGGCCGTGCGGACCAGCTCGACCAGGTCGCCGTGCGTGCCCAGGCGTGGGTCGACCCCGTAGTGGTCGCTGATGTCGTAGCCGTCGTCGCGATCGGCGGTGGGGTAGAAGGGCATGAGCCACAAGCACGTGACGCCCAGCTCGGCGAGGTGGTCGATGCGCTGGGCCAGCCCCTGGAAGTCCCCCGTCCCGTCGCCGTCCCAGTCCATGAACGTCTCGACGTCCAGGCAGTAGACGACGGCGTTCTTCCACCACAGGTCGCCCGTGTCGGTGATCCTCACGAGCTCGACCCCGCCGTGCGCAGCTGCGGCAGCACGTGCTCGCCGAAGGTGTCGATGAACCCCCGCTGCTCCTGTCCCACGTGGTGCAGGTAGATCTCGTCGAACCCGAGCTCCGCGTACTCCCCCAGCCACTGCACGTGCTGCGCGGTCGACGACGAGACGCGGACGGCGGCGTGCACGTCCTGGGGCCGTACGTGCGAGGTCGCCACGTCGAAGTGCTCGGGCGTCGCGAGGTCCCAGCAGACGGGCGGCGGGAAGACGTTCGAGCGCCACTGGTCGAAAGCGATCTCCTCGGCCTCCGTCTGGTCCGGCGCCCACGAGACGTGCACCTGGAGCGCGAGCGGGCCGCGCCCGCCGGCCGAGCGGTAGGCGTCGACCACCTCGCGCAGCACGTCGTGCGGCTGGTTGATCGTGACGAGGCCGTCGGCCCACCCCGCGGCCCGGCGCGCTGTGGCGGGCGTGACGGCAGGGCCCACGAGCGGGGGCACGACGTCGGGCAGGGTCCAGATCCGAGCCCGGTCCACGGTGACGAGGCCGTGGTGGGTGACCTCCTCGCCCGCGAGCAGCCGCCGGATCAGGCCGACCACCTCGACCAGGCGGTCGTCGCGCACGTCCTTCACCGGCCACGGATCGCCCGTGACGTGCTCGTTCGCGTTCTCGCCCGAGCCGAGGGCCGCCCAGAAGCGTCCCGGGAACATGGCGCCGAGCGTCGCGATCGCCTGGGCCACGACCGCCGTGTGGTAGCGCTGGCCGGGCGCGTTGACGACGCCGAACCTCAGGTCCGTGGTCGCGAGTGCCGCGCCCAGCCAGGACCATGCGAAGCCCGAGTGGCCCTGGCGCTCGCTCCAGGGTGCGAAGTGGTCGGAGCACATGGCCATGTCGAAGCCCGCCTGCTCGGCGTGCTGGACGGCGCGCAGCAGCTCGGCGGGGTGGATCTGCTCGTGGGACGCGTGGAAGCCGATGGGAGTCACGCGACCTTCCTACCGTCGGCCGCGCACGCCCGCCCGCCGAGCGTCGTCCCTCCGCCGTCGAGAGGGGCTCCTCGCGCGGGAGCGCGCGCCGGGTGCCAGACTCGCGTGCCGTGGAGACAGCACCGAGCGGCACGAGCCGCACCAGCCGCCCGCACCTCGCCGCCCGGCTCGAGGACAGGTTCAACCGTGTCCTGTCGAGCGCTCTCGGACGCCGCGGCTGGGTCCCCCGGGTCGAGCCGTACACCGGCTACGGCAGCCCGGACCGCGTCCGCATCCTCGCGCGGGCGCTGCTCGCCGCACCGGGCACGCACGCGGACGAGGCCGCCGAGCGGGGGCCCGACGCCGAACGGCGGGCGGTGCGCGGCTGGCGCTCGTTCCTCACGGCCCAGGTGCCCGACGTCGCCGTCGAGGTCGAGCTGGGCGGCCGGCGGTTCGAGGTGCGCTCCGACCGTGGAGGCTATGTCGACGCGATGCTCGAGGTCGCGCTCGAACCCGGCTGGCACGAGGCACGCCTCGCGCTCGGGGGCGAGGTGGTGGTCGCCCCCGTCCTGGTCGTCGGGCCCGAGCAGAGCACGGCGCTCGTCAGCGACATCGACGACACGATCATGGTCACGGCCCTGCCCCGTCCGCTCCTCGCGGCGTGGAACTCCCTGGTGCTGCACCAGAACGCGCGCCGCGTGGTGCCGGGCATGGCCGGGCTGTACCGCCGCTGGCAGGCTTCCCACCCGGGTGCCCCGACGTTCTACCTCTCGACGGGCGCCTGGAACGTCGCACCGATGGTCGGCCGCTTCCTGCGCAGGCACGGCTACCCCGTCGGGCCCTTGCTGCTCACCGACTGGGGGCCGACGAACACGGGTTGGTTCCGCAGCGGGCAGGACCACAAGCTCGCGACGCTGCGACGGCTCATCGCCGAGTTCCCGCACGTGCGCTGGGTGCTCGTGGGCGACGACGGCCAGCACGACCCGCAGATCTACCGGACCATCGCCGCCGAGCACCCGGACAGGGTCGAGCTCATCGCGATCCGCCAGCTCTCCCCCACCGAGCAGATGCTCGCGCACGGCACGCCGACGCCGAACGAGGAGGAGCGTCTCGACCCGGCGGACGTCGCACGGACGGTCACAGGACCGGACGGCAACGTGCTCGCGCTGCGTCTGATCGACGCGGGTCTGCTCTGAGGACCAGGCCCCGGGCCGATCCGCGTCCTCAACGCCGGGCCAGCTCCTCGCGCAGCGCACCTGCGAACGCGTCGACGTCGGACTCGCTCGTGTCGAACGCGCACATCCACCGGACCTCGCCCGTGGCCTCGTCCCAGTCGTAGAACCGGAACCGCTCGCGCAGCCGGTCCGCGACACCGTCGGGCAGGATCGCGAACACGGCGTTCGACTCGACCGGACGCACCACCTCGACGCCCGGCAGGTCGATCACGGCGTCGCGCAGGCGCTGCGCCATCGCGTTGGCATGGCTCGCCGAGCGCAGCCACAGGTCGCCCTCGAGCAGGGCGAGCAGCTGCGCCGAGGCGAAGCGCATCTTCGACGCGAGCTGCATGTTCATCTTGCGCAGGTACGTGAGCCCGGTGCTGGCCTCGGGGTCGAGCACGACGACGGCCTCGGCCGCGAGGGCGCCGTTCTTCGTCCCGCCGAACGACACGACGTCCACGCCCACGTCGGTCGTGAACGCCCGCAGCGGGAGGTCGAGGGACGCCGCGGCGTTCGCGATGCGCGCACCGTCCATGTGCACCCGCATGCCGCGCTCGTGCGCGTGCGCGCAGATCGCCGCGACCTGCTCGGGCGTGTAGCAGGTGCCGAGCTCGGTGGTCTGCGTGATCGAGACCACGAGGGGCTGGGCACGGTGCTCGTCGCCCCAGCCCCAGGCCTGCCGGTCGACGAGCTCGGGCGTGAGCCGCCCGTCCGGGGTCGGCACCGTGAGCAGCTTGATCCCGGCGACACGCTCGGGGGCGCCGTTCTCGTCGGTGTTGACGTGCGCGGTCTCGGCGCATACGACGGCGCCCCACGGCGGCAGCATCGACTGCAGCGCGAGCACGTTCGCGCCGGTCCCGTTGAACACGCAGAACGCCTCGACGTCGCGGCCGAAGTGCTCGGCCATCACGTCCTGCAGGCGTGTGGTGTAGAGGTCCTCGCCGTAGGCCACCTGATGCCCCTCGTTGGCCGCGGCGATGGCCGCGAGCACCTCGGGGTGGATGCCGGCGTAGTTGTCGGAGGCGAAGCCGCGCAGGGTCGGGTCGTGGAGCGTCACGCGGGCGATCCTCTCACCGCTGCGGCTCAGCCCCGGCCCGTGATCCCCGAGGTCGAGGCGACCACGTCGCCGATCTTGCGGCTGAGCGCCTCGTAGAACATCGAGAGCGGGAACTCGTCGGGCAGCACCGCGTCCGTCATCTCCTTGAGCGGGGCGGTGAGGGGCAGGGCCGCGGGCCCCTGGGCCCACACGGACGCCGGGTGCGGCGTGAGGGTCTGCGAGACGAGGTCGTAGGCGGCGAGCCAGTGCGCGATCTTGGGCCGGTCGATCGAGCGCCAGTAGAGGTCCTCGATGCGGCGGCCCAGCTCGAGCACCGCCTCGGGGACCCCCTCCCAGTCGATGGTCATCCGGTTGTCGGTCCAGTGCAGCACATGGTGCTGGTGGAGCCACGCGAACAGCAGCTGGCCGCCCAGGCCGTCGTAGTTGCGTACGCGCGAGCCCGTGATGGCGAACCGGAAGATCCGGTCGAAGACGACGGCGTACTGCACCAGCCGCGCGTGCGGCACTCCGCGCTCCTCGAGGGCGACCGACTCGCGGAAGGCCGTGAGGTCGCAGCGCAGCTCCTCGAGCGAGTAGAGGAAGTACGGCATGCGCTGCTTGATCATGAAGGGGTCGAACGGCAGGTCGCCGCGCATGTGGGTGCGGTCGTGGATGAGGTCCCACATGACGAAGGTCTGCTCGGCGAGGTCCTGGTCCTCGAGCAGACGCGCGGCGTCGGGCGGGAGCGCGAGCGAGGTGGTCTCCGCCGCGGCGCGTACCACCCGCCGGAACCGGGCGGCCTCGCGGTCGGCGAAGATCGCGCCCCAGGTGAACTGCGGCACCGCGCGCATGGCGACGGTCTCCGGGAACAGCACGGCCGAGTTCGTGTCGTAGCCGGCCGTGAAGTCGACGAACCGGATCGGCACGAAGAGCCTGTTCGAGTAGTCGCCCGCCTCGAGCTCGGCGACGAACGCGGGCCAGATCACCTCGACGAGCACGGCCTCGAGGTGCCTGTCGGGGCTGCCGTTCTGGGTGTACATCGGGAAGACGACCAGGTGCTGCAGACCGTCGACGCGCTGGGTCTGGGGCTGGAAGGCCACGAGCGAGTCGAGGAAGTCCGGTACGCCCAGGTCCAGCGCCCAGCGGGCCAGGTCGGCGTCGAGCGCCGCGAGGTAGGCGGAGTCGTGCGGGAACCAGCGCGCGAGCTCACCCACCGCGCCCCGGAGCTCGGCGAGCAGGTCCCGAGCCCGCGCGTGGTCCCCGGGCTCGGGCACCGAGCCGTCCTTGGCCTGGAGGGCCTGGAGTGCGCCCACGGCGTCCTTCAGGCGGTTCCACGCCGGGTCCGCGACCGCACCCGAGGCGGTGGTCGCGGCGGCGTCCGTGCGCCGGGCCGGCGCGGCCCAGGCCACGAGGTTGTGCAGCAGCTCGGTCGCCCAGGGCGCCGACGGCAGGTCGACGGCCACGGCGGCGACCCGACCGGGTCCGGAGCCCTCCGGCGCCCCGTCCCCTGCGGGCAGGACGAGGGCCGCGACGGCGCCGTCGGCGCTGCGGAGCAGCGGCGCGGTACCCGGGGGCGCGGCGAAATGTGCCCCGACGGTGCCCTCCGGGTCGACCACCCGCGCGAGCAGGTCCTGCCCAGTGCCGGCGACTGCTGCGCCGTCGCGCACGAGCGGTCCACGCGCGGGGTGGTGCGGGGTGACCTCGACGCCTCGCTCCGCGAGCAGCGTGCGCACGGCCTCCCCCCACGGCCCTGCACCCACGACGACGAGACCGCAGCCCGCCTCGAGGCGCTCGCGCGTCGTCGCGTCGAGCGGGTCGTCAGGGGCGAGCACGAGCACGTCGGCCGGGCGGCGGGCGGCCGACGACGCGCCACCGGCGGCCTCGCCCCCCACCTGCGGGACGTGCCAGTCGACCTCGGGGAACAGGGACATGTGCCCACCCGCCTCTCGTCCGCGGCGGGGGTCTCCCGCCCGAAGCTACTGCACGGTACGGTCGCGCCCGAGACGCGGTCAACGGTCCGGGTGACGCGCCTCACGGGGCCGTACCTCGCCTCCGGCGCCGTCCTCCCCGTAGACTCGGGACGACCCCTGGAGTGCGTCGCCTCTCCCTGTGTGCCTGCCGCCGCGTGCGGCAGCGGTGTGCCGCCGGCTCGGCCGGCCGTTCGTAACGGATCGGGACCGCGACGTCAGGGCCGCCCCTCGGCGTCCCACCGCAGCTCCCACCCGACGACGGACCGGATCTCCCATGCCTGAGCACGCCCTGACCGACGCACGCCCCGAGCGCGAGCCCGACCTGATCGACCTCGGCCTCCCGGAGCCCGTGCTCCGCGCCGTCCTCGACCTCGGCTTCACCCGGCCCACGCCCATCCAGGCCGAGGCCATCCCCGCCCTCCTCGCGGGCCGTGACATCACCGGCGTCGCGCAGACCGGCACGGGCAAGACGGCGGCGTTCGGCCTGCCGCTCCTCGCGCAGGTGGACCCCGGTGCGAAGCACGTCCAGGCCCTCGTGCTGACCCCCACGCGCGAGCTCGCACTGCAGGTCGCCGAGGCCCTCGAGTCCTTCGCGCGGCACCTCCCGGGCGTCGCCGTCGTGCCCGTCTACGGCGGTGCGCCGTTCCTCCCCCAGCAGCGCGCGCTCGCGCGCGGTGCGCAGGTCGTCGTCGGGACGCCCGGACGCGTCATCGACCACCTCGAGCGCCGCACGCTGAGGCTCGACTCCGTCCGCTACCTCGTGCTCGACGAGGCCGACGAGATGCTGCGGATGGGCTTCGCCGAGGACGTCGAGAAGGTCTTCGGTCACGCCCCCGCGCAGCGCCAGGTCGCCCTGTTCTCGGCGACCATGCCGCCGCCCATCGTGCGCGTCGCGGCGGCCCACCTGACCGACCCGGTCCGGATCGCCGTCGCGCGGCAGTCCTCGACCGTGACCGCGGTGCGCCAGGCCTACGCCGTCGTCCCCCACCGTCACAAGACCGGTGCGTTGGCACGCGTCCTCGCGACGTCCGACGCCGAGGCGGCGATCGTCTTCACCCGCACCCGCGGCGCCGCCGAGGAGGTCGGCTCGGCGCTGGTCGCCCGCGGCGTGTCGGCCGCGACCATCTCGGGGGACGTGGCGCAGAAGGACCGCGAGAAGATCGTCGAGCGACTGCGTGCCGGGGCGCTCGACGTGCTCGTCGCGACCGACGTCGCCGCCCGCGGCCTCGACGTCGACCGCATCGGCCTGGTCGTCAACTTCGACGTGCCGACCGAGCCCGAGGCCTACGTGCACCGGATCGGACGGACGGGCCGGGCCGGCCGCACCGGCGAGGCGCTGACCTTCGTGACGCCCAACGAGCAGGGCCGGCTGCGCGCGATCGAGCGCACGACCCGCCAGCGGCTCGAGGAGATCACGGTCCCCAGCCCGGCCGCCGTGTCCGCCCACCGGGTGCGCCAGCTGCTCGACCGCAGCCCCGACCGCCTCGCGGCGGGACGCCTGGAGATGTACCGCGAGGCCGTGGCGGCGCACGTCGAGAGATCGGGCATGGACCTGCTCGACGTCGCCGCGGTGCTCGCCGCGATGGGCGTGGGCGACGAAGGGCCCCAGGCCGCGTCGGAGCTCGAGCCGTCTCCCGCCCAGCAGGCGCGCGGCGCCCAGGTCGAGGACGGTCGGGTCGCGTTCACGAGCGAGGAGCGCGCGCGCACCGCGGCCCGCCGCGCGGGCGACCCCGGCGTGACGCGCTACAAGGTCGCCGTGGGCCACACCCACGGAGCCCGGCCCGAGGCGATCGTCGGCGCCCTCACGGGCGAGGGCGGGCTCAGCGGCAAGGACCTGGGCAAGATCGACATCTTCGCGAGCTTCAGCCTGGTGGAGATCCGCCGCGACCTCGACCCCGAGGCGTTCCGTCGCATCGGTGCCGCACGGGTGGGTGGGCGACCGCTGCGCATCCAGGTCGACACGGGGCCCAAGGGGCGCTCGGCGGCCCGCGCGACCGCGCACCCCGGGACGCACCACCGCACCCGACGCCCCGAGCGTCACTCCCGCTGAGCGTCTGCGCCGCCTGCCCCGTGATACCCGGGGCCGGCCGTCGCCGCGGTGCGGGACCGGCGGCGCCCGTCGGCTCAGCGCGCGGCGAGGAGCGCCTCGAGCACGACGATCTCCGCGGTCTGGGCGTCGACCATCGCCTGCGCGAGGCGCCGCACCTCGGGCTGCTCGGCGCGGTCGAGCGCCGCGCGCGCCATGTCCACCCCGCCCCGATGGTGCGGGATCATCAGCTCGAGGAACAGGCGCTCGGCCTCGACGCCCTCCGCGTCGGCGAGCGCCGCCATCTGCTCCTCGGTCGCGAGCCCCGGCATCCGGGTCACCTCGCCGTCGTCGGCGCCCGCACCGTGCCCGTGGTCGGCCATCCACGCCATCGGTTCGGCGGTCCCGGCGAGCGGGAGCCCCCAGACGGACAGCCAGCCGTGCATCTGGCCGATCTGGTTCTGCTGCGTGAGCTCGATGTCGAGGGCCACCTGGCGCAGCTCGTCGTCGTCCGAGCGGTCGCGCACGAGCACCGCCATCTCGACCGCCTGCGCGTGGTGCGTCTGCATGTCCCGGGCGAAGCCCACGTCCGCCGACCCCTCGACCGGGTGGTCGGCCCGCACGAGCGACCCCGCGAGCAGCAGCCCGACGGCGACGCCGGCCGCCAGCGCGACGAGGCCGACCGCCACGGCCACCACCCCCGGCCGTGCACCTGCCGGGCGCACGGGTGCCGTCACGCGCCCATGCCCCCGCTGCAGGCAGCGCCGGGCTCAGGGGTCTGCGGCCCCTGGAGGTACTTGACGAGGAACGGCTCGAGCCGCTCGTCGTCCACGCCCTCGAGCGGGAGCTGCAGTCCCCAGGCGCTCGCGACGAGGGGGGCCTCGAGGCCGTCGTACGGGCTCACCAGGAGGTACGGGTGCCGCTCGGTGAGCGCGCGGAGCTCGGCCACCTGGGAGTCGTCGAGCTCGGGGTCGTAGGTGATCCAGACCGCGCCGTGCTCGAGCGAGTGCACCGCGTGCACGTCCACCACTGGCTCGCTGTAGAAGCCGCAGTTCTGCCACGTGGGGTGGTGGTCACCGCCGAGGGGCGGCGTCTGCTCGTAGTCCACCGGCGTGGTGACGTGCGTCGCCGAGAGGTCGGTGACCTCCGTCACGCCCTCGATCGGGGCCTCGGCCGCGGCGGCCACCTCGTCCTGGCGCCGCTGCTCCCCCGTGAGCACGAGTGCCGTGGGCACCACCAGGGCAAGGGCGACCAGGCCCGAGATCCCGAGGATCAGCCAGGTACGGCGACGCTCGGCGCGCTGCTGGCGTGCCTGCAGCTCGGCGATGCGCTCACGGCGCTCGTCCTTGGCGGTGCGCTTGGTGCTCACGGCGTCTCCCCGGCGATCGGCGGGGCCCTGCCCCGGACTGACCGGGTCAGGGTACGTGACGCCTCAACCATCGGGCGGACGCCGCCCGACGTGCGGTCGCGGGTCGCCTCAGATCGCGTCGAGCCGTGCGGCGCGCTGGCGGCGCTGCTCCGCGAGGACGAACGAGAAGAGGTCGTCGGTGCGCCGCTCGTCGAGCCCCTCGATGGTGCAGCCGTGGGCGTAGCCGCGGGGCATCTCGGTGACCCGCAGGACGCGCACCACCATCGGTGCGTCCACGCCGTCCGCCTGGAAGTGCAGCGCGAGACGCGTGTCGGGCTCGATCTCGACCGGCGCCGAGAACCGCAGGCCGTGGGCGCTCACGTCGACCACCACGAGGTCGAGCGGGCTGTCGAGCTCGACCTGCTCGCGCCCTTCGAGGCGGTGGGTCACGCGGAAGGGCAGGGACGTCGGCACGCGGACGGCCGAACGCTTCTGGACCGCCTCGCGCAGCCGGAGCTCGCGCACCTCGACCCGACCCGTCTCCGCCCACGCGACGACCGCGTCGTAGACGCACTCGCCGCGAACGGCGCTCAGCACCTGCACGATCACGGCGTCGCCCGGCTCGAGCCACCGTCCGGTGAAGTGCTCGGCCTCGACCAGGAGCGCGTCGTCGTACGTCTCGCGCACGTGCCCGTCGGCGAGCAGCTCCCCCGCCTCCGCGTAGACACGGCAGCCATCGAGATCGAACGACACCCCGGCGTCCTCCTCGTCGAGCCGGCCGCGCAGCCGGCGTGTGCACCGTCGGGCGCGACTATAGACAGGTCAGTCGTGGCTCGGCGGCTCCTCGACCTCGCCCGCCGCGTGCCGCGCCACCACGAAGACCAGGTCGGACACCCGATTGAGGTACTCGAGCGCGAGTGGTGAGACCTCGTGCCCGGCCTCCGCCGCCTGGACCACGTGCCGTTCGGCGCGACGGATCACCGTGCGCGCGTGGTCGACGGCGGCCGAGACCTGGGTCGAGCCCGGCACGATGAAGACCGGCCGCAACGGCCTCTCGGCGACCAGCGTGTCGATGAGGCTCTCGAGCCCGTCGACCATCTCACGCGTGACCTGGGACACGCCGGGCGTGCGGCGGTCCCGGTGCGCGGGGTTCGTCGCGAGGTCCGCCGCGACCACGAACAGCTCGCGCTGCCGGTCGAACAGGATCGCCGCGAGGCGCTCGTCCGCGCACAGGGCGCGTGCCGTCCCGAGCACCGCGACGGCCTCGTCGACGTCACCGCACGCGTCGACGAGCACGTCGGCCTTGGAGACCCGCCCGCCAAGGAACAGGCCCGTGGTGCCGTCGTCGCCCGCCTTCGTGTAGATGCGCATGGCCGCAGGGTGTCACGTCGGACGCCCCGGTCGCGCGAGGGAGTAGCCTGAGACGCGCCGCCGTCCGGCGGCAGATCGACGCGTGGTCGCAGGGGAAGCCGGTCCGAGTCCGGCGCTGTCCCGCAACCGTAGGTCGCCCCCCGGGGCGGCGAGCCGGAGCACCTGCACCGCGCGAGAGGCTCCTACCGTCGAGGCAACGGGACGGAGCCCGGGCCGCGACCGGCGGTCTGCGCGTCCCGTGGGACCAGGCGCAGGCCACCGCCCTGGGCCGGGCCCGTCACGGGCCGCTCAGAATTGAGGCTCCACGTGCACGTCCGTCCCGCATCCCTCCGGGTGCTGCTGCTCCCCCTGCTCGCCGCCGGTGCGACGGCGCTGCCGCTCACCGCGGCCGCGGCCGCCCCTGCCCCCGTGCTGACCGCCGTTCCGACGGGCGAGGCCTGCGCCGACGACGCGGGCGTCACCGTGGTCGTCGACCTCACGGACCTGGGGGGCGAGGTCGAGGTCGGCTGCGCCGAGGGCACGCCCGCCTCGGGGGCCCAGGCGCTCGCGGACGCCGGCTTCACGGACACCCGCGACTCGGCGCAGATGATCTGCGCGATCGACGACCTCCCGAACCCCTGCCCGACGACGTTCGAGGGCAGCTGGTGGTCCTACTGGTCGGCCGAGGCCGACGGCGAGTGGGTGGCGTACGAGGTCGGCGCCGACCAGTCGACGCCGCAGCCGGGCGCGGTCGAGGGCTGGCGCTACTTCGACGGCTCGGCGGGCCCGACCGTCACGCCCGCCGAGGCCCTCGCCACGGCCGAGGTCGCGCAGGAGGACGAGCCGGGCGACGAGACCGGGTCGGACGGCGCTGCGGCGGACGACGCCGGGACGACCCCGGGCGACGAGGACGAGCCCGGGTCGGTGACGCCGCTCGTGCTCGGCGCCGCGCTCGCGGTGCTGCTCGTCGCGGCCGTCGTCGGCCTCACCCGTCGTCGCCGCGACCCGCACGGCCCGGGCGGCCAGGACTGACGTGCACCCCTGGGCGTGGTGGGTCTGGGCGCTCGGCCTCGCCGTCGCGACCACCCGCACGACGAACCCGCTCGTCGTGGGCCTCGTGCTGCTCGCGGCCGTCGTCGTCGTGCTCGCACGGCGTGAGGACACCCCGTGGGCCCGCGCCTTCCGGGGGTACCTCCTGCTCGCGGCGGCCGTGCTGGTCATGCGCGTGGCGTTCCACGTCGTCGTCGGGATCAAGGGACCGGGGCAGGTGCTCCTCGACCTGCCCCGGGTCCCGCTCCCGGAGTGGGCGGTGGCCGTGCACCTGCTGGGCCCGGTCACCGTGGAGGGGCTGCTCGGCGCCGTCTACGCGGGCCTGCGCCTGGCCGCGCTGGTGGTGTGCTTCGGCGCCGCGAACGCGCTCGCCAACCCCAAGCGCGCCCTGCGTGCGCTGCCCGCGGCCCTGCACCAGATCGGTACCGCGGTGGTGATCGCGATGAGCGTGAGCCCCGCGCTCGTGACCTCTGCGGGGCAGGTCCGCCGCGCGCAGCGTCTGCGCGGCCAGGAGCCGCGCGGACCTCGCGGCCTCGTCGCCCTCGCCGTCCCCGTGCTCGACGACGCGCTGGACCGCTCGCTCGCGCTCGCGGCGTCGATGGACTCGCGCGGGTACGCCCGAGCCGTGCGCGCAGGTGGCGACCGACGCGTCGCCGCCCTCCTGCTCGTCGCGCTGCTCGCGGCGGCCGTCGGCAGCTACGGACTGCTGGACGCGACGACGCCCGGCTGGCTCGGCGTCCCCGTGCTCCTCGCCGGAGCCGTCGCGGCCGTGCTGGGCTCGCTGCTCGCGGGGCGCGCCGTCCGGCGCACGCGGTACCGCCCGGACCGCTGGGGCGTGGCCGAGACCGTGGTCGCGGCGAGCGGCGTCCTCGCGGGGACGGTCCTCGTCGCCGTCACCGCGAGCGACCCCGCGCTCCTCGAGCCCTCGCTCCACCCGTTGCGCTGGCCCGCCCTCCCCCCGGTCGTGGTGCTCAGCGTCGCTGCGGCCGTGGTCCCCGCCCTTCTCCCGGGGAGGCCGGCATGATCCGCTTCGAGCACGTCGGCGTGACCTATCCCGGGAGCGAACGGCCCGCGCTGCGCGCGGTGGACGTCACCGTCGAGGAAGGTGCCCTCGCCCTCGTCGTCGGCCCCACCGGCTCAGGCAAGTCGACGCTGCTCCGCGCTGCCACGGGGCTGGTGCCGCACTTCACCGGCGGCCTGCTCACCGGGCGCGTCCTGGTCGAGGGCCGCGACACCCGCACCCACCTCCCCCGTGATCTCGCCGACGTCGTCGGCGTCGTCGTGCAGGACCCGGCGCGCGGCTTCGTGACCGACACGGTCGAGGAGGAGCTGGCCTACGCGATGGAGCAGCTCGCCGTGCCGGCGACGGTCATGCGGACACGGGTCGAGGAGGTGCTCGACCTGCTCGGCCTCGCGTCGCTGCGCAGGCGCGCGCTGGGCGACCTGTCGGGCGGCGAGCAGCAGCGCGTCGCGATCGGGGCGGTGCTGACCGCACGTCCGCGCGTGCTCGTCCTCGACGAGCCGACGTCGGCCCTGGACCCCGGGGCGGCCGAGGACGTCCTGGCGGCGCTCACGCGGCTCGTGCACGACCTCGGCCTCACGGTGCTCCTCGCCGAGCACCGCCTCGAGCGGGTCGTGCAGCACGCCGACACCGTGCTCCACGTGCGCGCCGACGGCACGGTGCAGCAGGGCGACCCGGACGAGGTGCTCGCGGTCGCGAGCGTCGCGCCGCCCATCGTCGAGCTCGGCCGGCTCGCGGGCTGGTCACCACTGCCGCTCTCGGTACGCGACGCCCGCCGTCGGGCACGTGGGCTGCGTGAAGGGCTCGACGCCGGCGGCGGGTCGTCTCCCACCCACGTCAGGTCCCTCCCTGCCCCACCCGCGCACGCTGGGGACCACGCCGCCCCCGCGGCGCTGCTCCGGGCCGACGACGTCCACGTGCAGCACGGCAGGGTCGCCGCCGTCCGCGGGGTCTCGCTCGAGCTCCACGCGGGCGAGGTCACGGCGCTCATGGGCCGCAACGGTGCCGGCAAGTCGTCCCTGCTGTGGGCGCTGCAGGGGTCGGGCCCCCGCCGCCGCGGGACCGTCCGGGTGGCGGGCCGTGGTGAGGTCGCGGGCGACCCGTCGACCATGGCCCCCGCGGAGGCGCGGCGACACGTGGGCCTGGTACCGCAGGACCCGGACGCGCTCCTCTACCTCGAGTCGGTGGCCGCCGAGTGCGCGGCCGGTGACCGCCAGGCCGGCGCCCCTGCGGGCACGACGGCGCGCCTCCTGCGAGGCCTGGTCCCCGAGGCGGCTCCCGACCAGGACCCGCGGGACCTGTCGGAGGGTCAGCGGCTCGGGCTCGTCCTCGCGATCCAGCTCGCGGCGCAGCCCCGCGTCCTGCTCCTCGACGAGCCCACGCGGGGGCTCGACTACGGCGCCAAACGACGTCTCGCGAGCCATCTCGTCGCCCATGCCCGCGCGGGGGGTGCCGTGCTGCTGTCGACCCACGACGTCGAGTTCGTCGCCGTGTGCGCCGAGCGCGTCGTGCTGCTCGCGGAGGGCGAGCTGGTCGCCGACGGCGCGGCGCGCGACGTGCTGGTCGCCTCGCCCACGTTCGCCCCCCAGGTCGCCCGCATCATGCACCCGCATCCCGTGCTGACGGTCGACGAGCTGCGACCGTCGCTCGAGGTCGGCGCATGACCTGGCGCAGCCACGGGGACGGGCCGCCCGTGAACGCCGCGCGGCCGCCGCGCGTCGACGCGCTCACGCTGCGCCCGCGCACCGCGACCGCGCTCGTGCTCGCAAGCCTCGCCGGCCTGCTCGCCTTCGGCTGGCCGCTGCTCGTGGACCCGGGCACGGGCCTCGAGCACGGGCTCGACGCCCCGCTCGTGCTCGCCGTCGTCCTGACCGCCGTCGTGGTGGTGCTGGCGGTCGCGCTCGGCGAGGGTGGGCTCGACGTCAAGGCGGTCGCGATGCTCGGCCTGCTTGCGGCGATCGGCTCGGTGCTGCGGCCGCTGTCGGCGGGGACGGCCGGGGTCGAGCTCGTCTTCGTGGTCGTGGTGCTCGGTGGTCGCGCGCTCGGACCGGGCTTCGGCTTCGCGCTCGGTGCCACCACGATCTTCTCGTCGGCGCTCCTCACCGGGGGCGTGGGGCCGTGGCTCCCGTTCCAGATGCTCGGCGCCGCCTGGATCGGTCTCGGCGCGGGGCTGCTCCCGCGCGGGATCCGTGGCAGGGGCGAGGTCGCGCTGCTCGTCGCCTACGGCGCGGCGGCGGGGCTGGCGTTCGGCGTCGCCATGAACCTCTCGTTCTGGCCCTTCCAGGTGGGCCCCGGTACCGAGCTCTCCTACGTGGCGGGCGACCCGCTCGGCACGAACCTCGCTCGGTTCGCGACGTTCACCGCCGCGACCTCGCTCGGCTGGGACGTGGGCCGCGCCGTCACGACGGCCGTGGGGCTCGCGGTGCTGTCCCGCCCCGTGCTGCGCGGCCTGCGCCGGGTCGCGACGCGCGCGAGCTTCGGCCCGCCTGTGGATGCACGCTCACCGCGGCCGTCCACACCCTCGTCCCTGCCGACGGGCCGGGTCGCCGGACGCTGACGGCGGTCCGACGCCACCTCCGCGTCCGGTCTGTCCGGTACGTCCCACCGGCGACACGCCGCCCCTGATCGGCTTTTCGGGTGACCCCGGGGGCGTCGCGCCGCGGTCGGGTGTGCGCTCACCTGCGACGACGCGACGGGCCGGGCAGCGGTGCGTGGTGATGGGACGACCTGGGCGGTGTTCAATGTCGCAGGCACTACATATAGTGGTTACCAGCATGTAGTTCGGGCACGGCTTGTGGTGATCGGCCCGCGACAGATGTCCACAGACATCCGCGGCCACCCACAGGTTTCCCACAGCGGGACCCACAGCAGCACGCAGGACGAGTACCCGCGAGCGGGTGCCCGCAGCACTGACATCCGTCGACATCGCAGACGCACGGCCCGGGCGACAACCGCGGCCTCGCACCACCCGAAGAACCGGCAGGCCGCTCGTACCGACCCGCCCCATCCTGGAGCCTGAAGGAGCACGACATGACTGAGACGTCCCAGAGCGCACGCAAGGGCGCGGGACGCGGCACCGCGAAGGGCCGCACGGCGGGACTGACGATCGAGCGGGTCTTCACCACGCCCGGCGTCCACCCCTACGACGAGGTGACGTGGGACCGCCGCGACGTGGTCCAGACGAACTGGAAGTCGGGCGAGACGATCTTCGAGCAGAAGGGTGTCGAGTTCCCCGACGCCTGGAGCATGAACGCGACGACCATCGTCACGACCAAGTACTTCCGGGGCGCGCTCGGCTCGCCGCAGCGCGAGTGGAGCCTCAAGCAGCTCATCGACCGGGTGGTGCTCACCTACACCAAGGCGGGCCGCGACCACGGCTACTTCACGACCGAGGACGACGCGACCGTCTTCGAGCACGAGCTGACCTGGATGCTGCTGCACCAGGTGTTCAGCTTCAACTCGCCCGTGTGGTTCAACGTCGGGACGCCCTCGCCGCAGCAGGTGAGCGCGTGCTTCATCCTGTCGGTCGACGACACCATGGAGTCGATCCTCAACTGGTACCGCGAGGAGGGGATGATCTTCAAGGGCGGCTCGGGCGCCGGCCTCAACCTCTCGCGCATCCGCTCGTCGAAGGAGCTGCTCTCGTCGGGCGGCACCGCGAGCGGCCCGATCTCGTTCATGCGCGGCGCCGACGCCTCGGCCGGGACCATCAAGTCGGGTGGCGCGACCCGTCGTGCGGCGAAGATGGTCGTGCTCGACGTCGACCACCCGGACATCGAGGAGTTCGTCGAGACGAAGGCGCGCGAGGAGGACAAGATCCGTGCGCTGCGCGACGCAGGCTTCGACATGGACCTCGGCGGCCGCGACATCGTCTCGGTGCAGTACCAGAACGCCAACAACTCGGTCCGCGTGAACGACGAGTTCATGCAGGCGGTCGAGGACGGCACGAGCTTCGGCCTGCGCTCGCGCGCCGACGGCAGCGTGATCGAGACCGTCGACGCACGTGACCTCTTCCGCAAGATCGCCAAGGCGGCCTGGGAGTGCGCCGACCCGGGCCTGCAGTACGACTCGACGATCAACGACTGGCACACGAGCCCCGAGTCGGGCCGCATCACCGCGTCCAACCCCTGCAGCGAGTACATGCACCTGGACAACTCGTCCTGCAACCTCGCCTCGCTCAACCTGCTGACCTTCCTCAAGGCCGACGACACGTTCGACGTGGTGCGGTTCGAGAAGGCCGTCGAGCTGGTCATCACGGCGATGGACATCTCGATCTGCTTCGCCGACTTCCCGACCGAGCCGATCGGCGACACGACGCGCAAGTTCCGCCAGCTCGGCATCGGCTACGCGAACCTGGGCGCGCTGCTCATGGCGACCGGTCACGGCTACGACTCCGAGGGCGGCCGTGCGCTGGCCGCGTCGATCACCTCGCTCATGACGGGCACCGCGTACAAGCGGTCGGCCGAGCTCGCGGGCGTCGTCGGCCCGTACGAGGGGTACGCGCTCAACTCGGCGGCCCACAAGCGCGTCATGCGCAAGCACGCCGCCGCCAACGACGACGTGCGCACGCTGCACTCGATGGACGCCTCGATCCACCAGGCCGCGACCCGCGTCTGGGCCCAGGGCAACGCACTCGGCGAGAAGAACGGCTGGCGCAACGCGCAGGCGTCGGTGCTCGCCCCCACCGGGACCATCGGCTTCATGATGGACTGCGACACGACGGGCGTGGAGCCCGACTTCTCGCTCGTCAAGTTCAAGAAGCTCGTGGGCGGCGGCTCGATGCAGATCGTCAACCAGACGATCCCGCGGGCGCTGCGCCGCCTGGGCTACGCCGAGGAGACGGTCGAGGCGATCGTCGAGTACATCGCCGAGCACGGCCACGTCGTGGACGCCCCCGGCCTCAAGACCGAGCACTACGAGGTCTTCGACTGCGCCATGGGTGAGCGTGCCATCTCCCCCATGGGTCACGTCCGGATGATGGCCGCCGTGCAGCCGTTCATCTCGGGTGCCATCTCCAAGACGGTCAACCTGCCTGAGACGGCCACGATCGACGAGATCGAGGAGATCCACTTCAAGGCGTGGAAGATGGGCATCAAGGCGCTCGCCATCTACCGCGACAACTGCAAGGTGGGTCAGCCGCTCTCGGACGCCAAGGCGAAGGTCGCCGAGGCCCCGGCACCTGTCGAGGCCGCCGAGCCGTCCGCTCCTGCGCGGGCGACGCGCAAGCGCCTGCCTCGCCAGCGCACCTCGCTCACCACGTCGTTCACGGTGGGCGGCGCCGACGGGTACATCACCGCGGGCTCCTACCCCGGTGACGGCCTGGGCGAGCTCTTCGTCAAGCTCGGCAAGCAGGGCTCGACGCTCGCCGGCGTCATGGACGCGTTCTCGATCGCCGTCTCGGTCGCCCTCCAGTACGGCGTGCCGCTCGAGACCTACGTGCAGAAGTTCACCAACATGCGGTTCGAGCCGGCGGGCATGACGGACGACCCGGACATCCGCATGGCGCAGTCGATGATGGACTACATCTTCCGTCGGCTCGCGCTGGACTACCTGCCGTTCGAGACCCGTGCCTCACTCGGCATCTACACGGTCGAGGAGCGCCAGCGTCAGCTCGAGACGGGCAGCTACGAGCCCGTCGTCGAGCCGTCGGCGTCGGCCGAGGCACCGCAGGCGCCGGCGGCGTCGGCCGCCCCGGCGGTCGCGGCGGAGCCCGCGTCCGCAGCGCCGGAGGCCGCCGCGACGGCCCCCGTCCGTTCGGAGTCGGTGCACTCGTCGGCCGAGCTCATGGACCTGATCCAGGGCCGTGAGGCGGATGCCCCGCTGTGCATGAACTGCGGCATCAAGATGCGGCCCGCCGGTTCGTGCCACGTGTGCGAGGGCTGCGGCAGCACCAGCGGCTGCAGCTGACGCTCCAGCAGCGCACCACGCGAGGGCGGTCGGGACATCCCGGCCGCCCTCGCGGCGTCCGCAGCCCCTTGGCGCAGGGCGCAGGGCGCAGGTCGCTACGGTGCTCGCATGGTCAGCGCCGAGCAGTCGATCTCTCTTCGCCGGTATCGGCGTAGCGAGGACGCCGAGGCGACGTACGCGACCTTCCGCGCTGCGATCCACGAGACGGCTGCGCACCACTACCGGGCCGACCAGGTCGAGGCCTGGGCGGGCCCGCAGCTCACGGACCTGAGCGCGTGGGACGGGCGACGTGACGGTGCCTTCACCGTCGTCGCCGAGCTGGATGCCACGGTCGTCGGCTTCGCCGACCTCCGGCCGGACGGCCTCGTCGACATGCTGTTCGTCCATCCGCGTGCCGGCGGTCGAGGTGCCGGCTCGCGGCTGCTGCGCGCGGTCCTGGCCGAGGGCCGGCGACGAGATCTCACCGGGTTGCACGCGTTCGTGAGCCTCGTGGCCGAGCCGGTCTTCGCCCGGCAAGGATTCCAGGTGGTCGATCGCCGTGCCAACGCCGTACGTGGGGTCGTCGTGCCCAACGCGGAGATGCGGCTGGCCCTCTGAGGACGGTGCAGCCGGCCATGGGACCACCTAGGTCGCCGCGCCTGCGTCCTCGCTCGAGGCCGCCGGCCGGCGGCGCCGCAGCCGATCCATCGCCGGGCGACGACGCCGAAGGTCTGGCAACTCGCGGCGGCGGCGCGCGCCGAGCCGCATCGGTGCGCCGAGGAACTCCCCCAGCGTCACACCCGCGGCGATGCCGAGCCCGATCATCGCGGCGCCCAGCAGCTCCTCGATCCCGAGGATGAGCCCGGTCTCCTCGTTCACCAGCGCGAACAGGCCCCGGTAGACGGCGAGGCCGGGCAGCAGCGGCACGATCCCGCACACCGACGTGACCACCGACGGCACACCCAGACGCCGACCGAGGGTCTCGCTCAGCACCCCCACCGCGAGTGCCGCCGCGGCGCTCGCGACCGCGGGACCCGCGCCGGCCTCGCCGACGGCGCGTAGGACGAGCCACGCGACGGCGCCGACGGCGCCCGCGAGCAGGATCGCGCGCGGACCTGCGTAGGACGCGACGGCCCAGGCGATGGCGATCACCGCAGCGGCGACCACCTGCCGCAGGACGGGCCCGCCCGTGCCTGCTCCCTGGACCACCTCGAGCGGCACGCCGAGGCGTCGCGCGACGTCGAGCACCGCGCCGATACCGACGACGATGCCCAGGGTCAGCACGACCACCTCGAACGTGCGTGCGCCGGCGGTGAGCGGGAAGCCGCTGATCGCGTCCTCGGCGGCGCCGACGAGCGACAGTCCGGCCAGCAGCACGACGATGCCCGAGGCGACCACGAGCGACGGTGGCAGCACGGGGAGGTCGACGGGCAGGTAGGGAACGGCCACGAAGAGGGCGACGGCGACCAACGTCGCGACCGCGGCGCCTGCGACCTGGAGGAAGAACGGCGGGAGGCCACGGCGTCCGAGCGCCCAGGTGACGCGGTCGATGAGCGCCGTCGTCGCGGCCGCGACCATGACGACCTCGACTCCGCCGCCCAGGAGCACGGCGACGGCACCGGCGAGCGCTGCGAGCGCCACCGTCACGACCCACCGGCGGTAGGGCCGCGGTGCCATCACTACGGCGTCGAGCTCCTCGTGCGCCTCGGCGAGGCGCTGGACGACGTCGCCGGCCGGGACCCGCTCGGCCAGCAGAGGCTCGACCACGGTCAGGACCGCGGCGAGGCGCCCGTAGTCCGGCACGCGGTCGTCCACCATGCGCATCACCGTCAGCGGCTGGCCCGCACCTCCGCGCGCGTACGAGACGACGAGCGAGGTGAACGTGACCTCGACCTGTGCCCCGGCCAGGCCGAAGGTGCGCAGGAGGCCGCGCACCGTGCGGGTCGCGTCGACGGCTGCCGCACCGAGGGCGAGCATCGCCTCGCCCACACGCACGGCGAGCTCGACGGTCGCGAGCGCGACGGCGTCCTCGACGCCCCCGTCGCGTGCGCGCACGCCCACGGGTGCGGTGGGGGGCCCCCCGACGACTCGGCGGACGACACCGCTCACGGGGAACCTGCGAACCATGCGGCGAGACTATCTGCGGCTCGGCGGGCCGGCCTCCGCGGTGGCCCCGGTTCGCCCGGAGCGGCCCGTCCCCGCCCGCACCTCACCGAGCGGAGCGACAAGACGTCCCATGACCTGACCAACCCGCGAAGCACCTCTGACGCGTCTCGCCCCGGTCCTGACCTGAGGACGACGCGTTCCGTGTGCGCATTCGGTGGATGTCACCCGGGTGGGCGTTCAGGTCGACGTAGGAAGGACCGACAGAGAGATGAAGGCCCGGGTCCCCCGCCGGGCCGCGACCGCCGACCACGAGAAGCCGAGGACCACCCACCACATGACGGAGCCAGCCCCCCGCCCGCTGACGCGGCGCGAGCTCCGGCGTGCCGAGGACGCCGTACGGCGCCCGGCGGCCGTGCCCGCACCCACGTCGACGCCGCACACCGCTCCCCCCGCGGTGGTCCGTCGTCGCGACCTGCGCGCGGGCACGGCTCCTGCCACGTCGCGCGAGGGCCACGGCCCGCGCGCGACGTCGAGCGGTCCGCGGCCGGGTGCGGCCTTCGTCGCGAGCCCTTCCTCCGGTGCGCCCGCCGTTCGCCGGCGGGACCTGCGCTCGGCCGATGCCTCGTGCACGCGTCCGTTCGCCCTGGTCGCTCCCGCGGCTCCCGCGGCACCCGCGCGTCGTCGCACGCCGACCGCCGCCGCCAAGGGACTGGTCACGGTTGCCCTGTCAGGGGCGCTCGTGGCGAGCGGCCTGAGCTACCTCCAGGTGGACCCGACGTCGTCCGGGCTCACGGGCGCCGCCGAGGCGGCGGCCGCCGAGCGCTCCGCCCAGCTCGAGGCGCGGCTCGCGGCAGCACGGTCCGACCAGGCGTCGGCGAACCGCCTCACGCTCCAGGCCAACGCGTACGCGGCGCAGAAGCGTCTCGAGGCCCTCGCGGTGGCCGAGGAGGCCCTGCTGGTGGCGAGCACGGCCGCTGACGGCGCCGCGCCGGTGCTGGGTGAGGAGGGTCTTGCGGACCTGGAGTCGGCTGTCGCCGAGCTCTCGGCCCTCGTCGAGAAGGCCCCGGCGCCCGAGGTCACCGTCGCCGACCGCACGACGGCGCCGGCCTCCCGCTCGGGCGAGGACGTCGAGCGCTCCCCGGAGCCGGCCGAGACCGCCGAGGCACCCGCTCCCGCGGACGACGCCGGCACCGCCGCGGCAGCTCCGCCCGTGCGGCCCACGACCCGCACGCCTGCGGCGCGGGTCCCCGCCCCGGAGGACCCCGCGGCCGACACGGCACCCGAGACGCCCACGCCGAGCGCGAGCTCCGCGGCCCTGCTCGCGCTCGACACCGAGTCGATCGACCTCGACGTCACGTCGGACCTGCTCGCGGCCGCCGCCACCGTCGGGACGCTCTCGCAGCAGGTCGAGCAGACGGCGCAGGAGACCGCTGCGGCACAGGAGGCCGCGCGCCTCGCTGCCGAGGCCGCGGCGGCCGAGCGCGAGCGCAAGATCGCCGTCGCGCGCGACGCCGGCAACGGCGCGATCCCCGCGGACGTGCTGTGCGACGTCGGCTTCGACGCCGACGTGCGGCTGCGTTGCGACGCGGCCGAGGCCCTCGAGCGCCTGAACGTCGCCTACCGGGCCGAGTTCGGCGCAGATCTCGAGGTCACGAGCTCGTACCGGAGCTACTCGGCACAGATCTCGACCAAGGCGTCCCGAGGCTCCCTCGCCGCCACCCCTGGGACGTCCAACCACGGTCTGGGCCTCGCGGTGGACCTCGGCGGGTTCGGCGACGTGGGCCAGTTCTCGAGCCCGCGGTACCGGTGGATGAAGGCCCACGCGGCCGAGTTCGGCTGGTACCACCCGCGCATCATGGAGCCCGGGGGCGGCGGCCCGCAGGAGCCGTGGCACTGGGAGTTCGGCCGGCTCTGAGCCGCCCTCAGCTCGGCGGGACGGGCTCGGGCACCATGAGGATCGCCCCCGCCGGGCACTCGGCGGCGCAGAGCCCGCAGCCCTTGCAGTAGTCGTAGTCGATCTCGAACCGCAGGCCGGGACCGAGCTTGACCACGGCGTCGTCGGGGCACACGCCGTAGCAGTTGTCGCACTCGAAGCAGCTCCCGCACGACATGCACCTGCGCGCCTCGTAGAGCGCGGTGGTCTCGTCGAGTCCCTGGACCACCTCCTCGAAGCCCGTGACGCGACGCGCGGCCTCGAGGCGCGGTCGCACGGCGTGCGGGGCGTCGGCGAAGTACCAGGGGTTGAGCTGCTCGAAGTCCACGACGGGGAGCTCGGCGGCCACCGTCGGCTCGCGACCGCGCAGCCACGCGTCGATGAAGCGTGCCACGCGCGTGCCGTGGCCGATCGCGGCGGTGACGCTGCGTTGCCCGGGAACCGTGTCACCGCCGGCGAACACCCCCGCGCGGCCCGTGCGCAGGAACTCGTCGACCTGGACCACCCCGTCGCGCACCTCGACACCCGCCACGCCGTCGAGGAACGCGAGGTCGCAGTCCTGTCCCACGGCGAGCACGAGTGCATCGGCCGACAGCTCCTCGATCTCGCCGGTCGGCTGCGGGAACCCGGCCTCGTCGAGCTCCATGCGCTCGACCGCGAGACGGCCCGGCTCGGCGCGCGCGACGGTGGTGAGCCATCGCACGACCACGCCCTCGTCGAGGGCCTCGGCGAGCTCGGCGGGGTGCGCCGGCATGTGCGCTCGGTCTCGTCGGTAGACGATCACGGACTCCTCGGCCCCGAGGCGGCGCACGGTGCGCGCCGCGTCGACGGCGGTGCTCCCGCCGCCGTAGACGACGACCCGGCGACCGATGCGCGGAGCGGCGCCCTCGGCGACGTCGTGCAGGAGCGTGACGGCGTCGAGCACCCGGGCCGCCTCTCCGGCCGGCACGTACGCGCGGTGACCGAGCTGGGCTCCGACCGCCAGCAGCGTCGCGTCGAAGCCCTCCTCCAGGGCCGCGTCGAGGTCGGTGACCTGGCTGTCCTGCTCGAGGCCGACGCCGAGCCGGACGATGCGTGCGATCTCCGCGTCCAGCACGTCCCGGGGCAACCTGTAGGTCGGGATGCCGTAGCGCATCATCCCGCCGGGCTCGTGCCCGGCGTCGCGCACGGTGACCTCGTGACCGAGGCGCCGCAGCTGGTAGGCCGCGGTCAGACCTGTCGGGCCCGCCCCGACGACCAGGACGTGCCGACCGGTCGCCGGCCCCGGCCCCGGCAGGTCCCAGCCGTGCGTGAGGGCGTGGTCACCGAGGAAGCGCTCGACGGCGTTGATGCCGACCGCCTCGTCGAGCCGCCCCCGGTTGCACGCCGTCTCGCAGGGGTGGTAGCAGACGCGTCCCATCACCGCAGGGAACGGGTTCGCGGCGACCAGCCGCGTCCAGGCGGTGCGGTAGTCCCCCTCCTCGGCCGCGTAGAGCCAGTCCTGAGGGTCCTCGTGCGCCGGGCACGCGTGCCCGCACGGAGCACGTCCGTCGGCGTACACGGGTCGCTCGACGCGCCAGGCGCCGGTCCGGTTGCCCAGGCTCGAACCCACGGGCAGCGTGATCCCGTACGGCAGCTCCATCACGGCACCTCCCCGTGACCGTCCGGCCCGCCCCCGGCCGTACTGATCGCCGCCGCGGGCGCGGCGAGGCCGTACCGCTCGACGTTCGCGTCGGCGATCTGCTGGAGACGACCGAGCACGTCCTCGCGTCGGTGCGGCGTGAACAGGTGGGCGTACCGCCCTTGCGGACGCAGGTACTCCTCGACCGGGACGCGGTGCCGGATCCGCCGCACGGTGGTCACCCGGCCCCGCTCACCCTCGAAGACCGGGAAGAACCCGCTCTCCGTCGCGAGCCTCGCGATCCGCACGGTCTCGTGGGGTGCGGTCCCCCAGCCCAGCGGGCACGGGACGAGCACGTGCAGATACCGGGCGCCCCGAAGCGACATCGCACGCTCGACCTTCGCCTCGAGGTCGCGCAGGTCCGCGACGGTCGCCGTGGCCACGTAGGGGATCTCGTGCGCGAGGGCGATCCGGGGGGCGTCCTTGCCCTGACCGAAGGCATGACCGTAGGAGTGTCCGACCGGCTGCGTCGTCGTGGTCCGAGCCGCGGGCGGGGTCGCACCCGAGCGTTGGACCCCCGTGTTCATGTACCCACCGTTGTCGTAGCAGACGTACAGGACGTCGTCGTCGCGCTCGAACATCCCCGAGAGGCAGCCCAGACCGATGTCCACGGTGCCGCCGTCACCGCCCTGCGCGACCACCCGTACGTCCGTGCCGAGGGCGCGCAGCCCGGCGGCGGCACCGCTCGCGACCGCGGGCGCGTTGCCGAACAGCGAGTGGAGCCACGCGACGCGCCAGGAGGTCTCGGGGAACGGGGTCGAGAACACCTCGAGGCAGCCGGTCGCGTTGACCGTCACCATCCGGCCTCCCGTGGCGCGCATCGCGGTGTCCAGGACGTAGCGGGCCCCGAGCGCCTCGCCACATCCCCGGCACGCCCGGTGCCCCTTGGTGAGCGACGCGGCGCGGTCAGGTCTCGCCTGCTCGCTGCGCAGGTCGGGGTCGACGAGCCGGTTGCCGACGGCGAAGCTGCCGACCTGGTAGTACATCAGCGGCATCCCCAGGTGCGTGCTCATGCCGGCCTCCCCACCTCATGGGCCACGACGTCGGACCGCAGGTCCAGGAACGTCGTGCCGTCGAGGAGACCGCTGCGCTCGCGCGCGAGCAGCTCGGCGAGAGCGCGCGACGTCACCGGGCGTCCGCCGAGGCCCGCGACGACGGTGTGCAGGGCGGCGTCGCGGCCGACGAGGGCCTCACGGACGTCGGCCGTCACGGGACCGGAGGACCCCGGCGCGAGCGAGCGCTCGATCACGAGCACCCGTGCGCCCGGGGGCACGGCGCCCGCCACGGCTGCGGCCGGGAAGGGACGGTACGTGGTGACGGTCAGGGCACCTGCGCGGCGGCCCGCGTCTCTCTCGGTGTCGACGACGTCGCGCACGGTCCCCATGACGGAGCCGAGACCCACCAGGACGACGTCGGCGTCGTCGGTGCGGTAGGGCTGCACGAGGCCGGCGCTGTGGCGGCCCAGGTGGCGCGCGAGCTCGTCCGCCACGCGGGGTACCTCCTCGAGCGCACGCCTGAGCTGCCGGTCACCGAGGTACCGCACCTCGGTGAACGCCTCGGGCCCGACCATCGCCCCGATCGACACCGGCGCCTCCGGGTCGAGCCGCTGGCGCGGCACGAAGGGCGGGAGGAAGGCGTCGACCACGCCCTGCTCGGGCACGTCGACGGGCTCGGTCGCGTGGGTGAGCACGAAGCCGTCCATGCACACCATGACCGGCACCGAGAGGGACTCAGCCAGACGGAAGGCCTGCAGGTGCAGGTCGACGGCCTCCTGGTTGGAGGCAGCGTGCAGGTGCACCCAGCCCGCATCGCGCTGGGACATCGAGTCGGAGTGGTCGTTCCAGATGTTGATCGGTGCGCCGATCGCGCGGTTGGCGACCGTCATGACGATCGGCAGGCCGAGCCCGGCTGCGTTGTGGACCGCCTCGCTCATGTGCAGCAGGCCCTGGCTCGCGGTCGCGGTCCAGGAGCGCACGCCCACCGCGCTCGCGCCGATCACCCCGGACATCGCGGAGGTCTCGGAGTCCATGGTGAGGAACTCGCACGTGAGCTCGCCGGCCGCGACAAGGCGGCTCACCTCCTCGACGATGTGGGTCTGCGGGGAGATCGGGTAGGCGCAGACCACCTGCGGTCGACACCGGGCCACCGCGAGCGCCACCGCCGCCGAGCCCTCACGCTGTCGCAGCACCGTGCACCTCCGGGTGGGTCGCCGCGTCGAAGCCCGCACGGACGGCGGCGGCGTTGCGTTCGGCCACCGGTGGGGTGAAGCGCTCACGCAGGGCTGTCACGAGGGCGTCGACGCCCACCTGAGCGGTGAGCGCGGCGAAGGCTCCGAGCAGTGGGACGTTGGGCACCGCGCGGCCCACATGCGTCAGCGCGATCTCGGTCGCGCCGATCGCGGCGATGTGCGTCGCCGGCACCACACCCGCGGGGACGGCGGCCGCAGGCCCGTTGAGGACGAGGAAGCCGTCGCGCCGCAGACCGCTCAGGACGCCGAGGCGCAGCAGCGTGAGGTCCTGGACGACGACGGCGTCGGCGTCGACCACCGGCTCGTGCGCCCTGATCGGCGTGGTCGCGATCCGGCAGTAGGACACGACGGGCGCGCCCGTGCGCTCCGAGCCGAAGCTCGGGAAGGCCTGCGCGTACCGCCCCTCGGCGAAGCACGCAACCGAGAGGAGCTCGGCGGCGGTCACCACACCTTGGCCGCCGCGGCCGTGGAACCTGACCTGGAACATGGACGCTCACCGGCTTCCTCAGCTCCTCCCGGCATACCGCACCGCGCCGGGGGCGAGCGAGGACCTACGTCCCTCAGCGTGCGCGTTCGGGATCCCCCGCGGGAGGCACGCTGGTCACGGTCGTGAGCAGGAACACCGAGTCCTCGTGCGCGCGGACGGCGTGCCGCTCGTGCGTCAGGAGCACGAGGTCGCCCTCGGTCACGACAGGGCTCGGCTCCCCCGTGACCTCGAGCCGACCGGCGAGCACCTGCAGGGAGGCCGCGTGCGGGGAGTTGTGCTCGGCGAGCTCGGTGCCTGCCACCAGGGCGATGACGGTCTGCCGCAGCACGCCGTCGTGCAGGAGCAGCTCGGCGCTGCGTCCGTGCTCGGAGGCGCGCGCGGCCTCGAGATGGGTCCGGGCGAGCTCGGGTAGATGCGCCATGGGTCCTCCTCGCGGTCGCCCCGGCGGGACGGCTCGTGGGACAGCCTGGCCCCAGGCCGCGGCCGCGGCAACCGGCCCGAAGGACTGCGCCTCAGGGGCCGAGCGCCGCGCACGCGATGCACGTGCGCGCCGCGGGCCGGGCCATGAGCCTGCCCGGGGCGATCGGGTCGCCGCAGCGCCCGCAGATCCCGAAGCTCCCGTCCGCCACCCGCCCGAGCGCGGCGTCGACCTCGGCGAGGCGCGCGAGCACGGCGCGCGCCACCGCGTCGATCTGAGCACGCTCGTACGCGATCGTCGCGCCCTCGGGGTCGTGCTCGTCGTCGATGTTGGAGCCCGAGCCGGCGTCGACGAGCACCTCGTGGCTCGACCGCAGCTCGGCGAGCCTGGCGTCGAGCTCCGCACGCGCGGCCCGCAGCGCGGTCACCGGGTCGACGTCGTCGGCGGCCGGGGCCCCGAGCTGCTCCTGCCTCGCCACGTCCCGCCCCTTCCGTCGTCGGACGATCCCCCACGCTCGCACGCCCGGACGGCTCCCGCGACGTGCCCCGGGAGCGCTACCGTCGGAGAGACGGCCACGCGGGCCGCCCGCAGGAGCAGGAGTGGACATGTCGGAGCCGGTGGAGGAGCTCGAGCTGCGGCGTCAGGCCGAGAAGCGGTTGCGAGCCAAGCGCGACCTGGGGGCCAACGCGCTCGCTTACGTGCTGGTCAACGCGTTCCTCGTGGGGATCTGGTTCGTCTCCAGCCCCGACGGCTTCTTCTGGCCGCTGTTCCCGATCGCGGGCTGGGGCATCGGTCTCGCCTTCCACGCCTGGGACGTGTACTCCGGTCCGCCGTCGGAGCGCGCCATCCAGGCCGAGATGGACCGGATGCGGCGTCGCTGACGCACACGATCACGGGCGCCCTGCCGTCTCACGACGGCGGCACGCCCGTGGTCCGTCCCGACGCACGTGTGTACCCTCGGCTCCATGTCCCCGCTCCTGGTGCGCCGTGTCCACGTGGACCTGCTGCGCACCGGCAGCTGTCTGTGTCTGTGTCGCGTCTGAGCCAGCCCGTCTGAGCCGGACGCCCGCGACGCCCTCCTCCGGGACCGCGTCGCGCGGCGCGGGCCGCCCTCGTCACGAGGTGCCGCCCGTGCACGCCCACCACACGACCAGACCCCCAAAGGACCCTTCATGTCTGCCACCACCCTCGACCGTCCCGTCCTCAACCTCCCCGTCCTCGACCTCTCGACGGCGGACGACCCGGCCACGGCCGCGGACTTCCAGGCCGCGCTGCGCCAGGCCACGCACGAGCACGGCTTCTTCTACCTCGTGGGCCACGGTGCGGGCCGTGAGCTCACCGAGCGCGTCATCACCACGGCTCGCCGCTTCTTCGCGCTCCCCGAGGAGCGCAAGCTCCGGATCGAGAACACCCGCAGCCCGCACTTCCGCGGCTACACCCGTGTGGGCGGCGAGCGCACCCAGGGCAAGGTCGACTGGCGCGAGCAGATCGACGTCGGGCCCGAGCGCCCGGTGCTGCCGAGCGGGCCCGAGCACCCCGCCTACAACGTGCTCCAGGGCCCGAACCTGTGGCCCGAGGAGCTGCCCGAGCTCCGTGAGGTGCTCACCGCCTGGAACACCGCGATGGCGTCCGTCGCCGACCGGCTGCTGCGCGCGTGGGCCGTCTCCCTCGGCCAGCAGGAGGACGTGTTCGACCCCGCTTTCGCCGAGACCCCGGCGACCCTGACGAAGGTCGTGCGCTACCCGGGTCGGGTCGAGGGCGGCACGGACCAGGGCGTCGGGTGGCACAACGACTTCGGGGTGCTCACGCTGCTGCTGGTCGAGCCAGGCCGCCGTGGCCTGCAGGTCGAGTACCAGGGCGAACCGCTCGACGCACCGCCCCACGAGGACGCGTTGATCGTCAACATCGGCGAGATGCTCGAGTACGCGACCGACGGCTACCTGCGCGCGACCCGCCACCGCGTGCTCGCACCCGAGCCGGGCACCGACCGCATCTCGGTGCCGTACTTCCACAACCCCCGCCTCGATGCGGTCTTCCCGCGGCTGACCCTGCCCGCGGAGCTCGCTGCCGAGGCGCCCGGGGTGCGGCCCGACGCCGATGACGAGGCGATCCTCGACGAGTACGGCTACAACGCGCTCAAGAGCCGCGTGCGCGCGCACCCGAACGTCGTCGAGGCCCACCACCCGCACCTGCGCGACGGCGTCCGGGTGCCGTGACGCGCGAGGGTGGGGCCGCGCCGGGCACCCTGGCCCGCGCGGCCCCACCCTCGCCGCGCCGCCCGTCGTGGGTCCACACTGGCGCGTGAGGCGGGGACCGTCCCCGCGGTGAGGGGACGGCCATGGACGCGACACCCGAGCGTGCGGTGCACGACGTCGTCGTGATCGGTGCCGGCCCGGGCGGGGAGGTGGCCGCGGGCTACCTCGCGCAGGCCGGGCTCGACGTCGCGATCGTCGAGGACCGCAAGGTGGGCGGCGAGTGCTCGTACTGGGCGTGCATGCCCTCGAAGACGCTGCTGCGCCCCGGCGAGGTGCTCGCCGAGGCGCGGCGCGTGCCGGGCGCGGCCGCCTCCGTCTCCGGCGAGCTCGACACGGCGGCGGTGCTCGCCTGGCGCGACGACGTGGTGAACCACCTGGACGACTCCGCCCAGCTCCCGTGGCTCGACGAGCGGGGGATCACGCTCTACCGCGGGTGGGGCAGGCTCGTCGGCCCGCAGCGCGTCGAGGTGGACGGGCGCGTGCTCGAGGCGCGGCGCGCGGTGGTGCTCGCGGGCGGTTCGACACCGACCGTCCCCCCGATCGACGGTCTGGCCGAGGCGCGGCCGTGGACCAACCGTGAGGCGACCACGGCCGCGCGCCTGCCCGCGAGCCTCGTCGTGCTGGGCGGCGGTGTGGTGGGGGTCGAGACGTCCCAGGCGTACCGCTCGCTCGGCGTGGACGTCACGCTCGTCGAGGGCGAGCGGCACCTGCTCCCGCGTGAGGAGGAGTTCGCGTGCGAGCAGGTGACCGCGGCGCTGCGCGACGCCGGGGTGGACATCCGCACGGGTGCACGCGCGACCGCGGTGCGGCGCACGGCCGATCGGGTCGAGGTCACCCTGGACGACGGCGGCTCCGTCGAGGCGGACGAGGTGCTCGTCGCGCTGGGGCGGACTCCGCAGACGACGGGCCTCGGCCTGGAGTCCGTGGGCCTCGCGGACGACGCGACCCTGTCCCCCGGCCTCGACGGACGCGTCGGCGGCCTGCCGTGGCTGTACGTGCTCGGCGACCTGGACGGCCGGGCCCCCTTCACCCACATGGCCAAGTACCGCGCGGGTCTCGTCGCCGACGCCGTGCTCGGGCGGGACACCGCGGTGCGGCACGGCGCCGACGACGAGCTCGCGCCGAGAGTCGTGTTCAGCGACCCGCAGGTCGCGGCCGTGGGCCACACCACGCGCACGGCCGCACGGGCGGGGCTCGAGGTGCGAGTGGTCGACGTGCCGACCTCGGGCAACGCGGGCGGGACCTTCCACGGTGCGGGTACCGCGGGCACCAGCAGGTTCCTCGTCGACGAGGCCCGCGGCGTGCTCGTGGGCGTGACCCTCACCGGGACCGAGGTGGCCGAGATGCTCCACGCGGCCACGATCGCCGTCGTCGGCGAGGTGCCGATCGCGCGGCTTCGGCACGCCGTGCCCGCGTTCCCCACGCGCAGCGAGATCTGGCTGCACCTGCTCGACGCCCTGCGGGAGTGAACCCGCGGAGCGCGCTAGTAGACGAAGATCGCGAACATGTCGGGGTTGTGCGCGTGCACGATCGCGAGGAAGACGATCGCGTCGAACAGCAGGTGGACGATCAGCACGTACGTGAGCGACCCCGTGCGCGTGAAGATGAAGCCCTGGAGCAGCGCGAACGGGATCGTGAGCAGCGGCCCCCACGAGCGGTAGCCCAGCTCCCACAGGAACGAGACGAAGATCGTCGCCTGCAGCAGGTTGGCCTGCCACACCGGGAAGTGCCGGCGCAGCAGGGCGAAGCACGTGCAGATGAAGAACAGCTCGTCCCACGTCCCCACCGCGTTGACCCCGACGAAGAACCGCGCGAGCTCGCTGCCGTCGGTGATGTGCGGCCAGTTCTCGTAGGCGCCCGAGGAGATGAAGTAGAACGGCAGGATCGCCCACCCCAGCAGCGGCACGAGCACGAGGTAGGCCTTCTCGATCCGTGGCCAGCGCCTCCCGGTGCGCCACGGGAACCGGATCGCCCGCCTGCGGTAGACGAACCTGTCGACGAGGAACGGCACGGCGACCGCGAGCGTCAGTGCGGTCCCGATCGCGAAGAACCGGTCCCACGAGACGTCGGCCTCCATCGAGGTGGTGCTGACGATCGAGATCCCGAGGCCGATCAGCAGCAGGTCCTTGGCCAGCACCCGGTCCACCAGCACGGCCCCCGCGAGACTGAGCAGCAGCACCACGTACCCGAGCGGTCGCACGTGCAGCCCGAAGAGCAGGAGTGCGGACGCGGAGACCCCGGCGGCGGGAAGCAGCGCCCACCGGCTCGCCGTGTCGGCGTGCGGCTCGGACGCACCCGTGCCCGTCATCGGCATCGGGGGGTTCGCCACGGCGTCAGCATGCCAGCCCGACGGCGGCTCCTCCTGTCGAGGTAGCAGCGCCAGCCGGGGTCACCAGAGGGTCGGCTCGACGTGCTGCGCTGTGCCGCGGGGCGACCCGTGCCAGCGCGACCGGCCGACGACACGGCACGGCACGGCCTCCGGCCCGGTGGACCATCCCAGACCGATGCCGTGCGCGTCGAACGCCTCCTCGACGCTGGTCGCGCCGACGTCGGAGCAGACCCGCAGCAGCACCTCGGCTGCCGCACGCGCGTCCGCGAGGGCGTCGTGGTGGGCCTCGAGCGTGACGCCGGCCGCCTCGGCGACCACGTCGAGGCCGTACGACGGGAGGTCGAAGTGACGCCGCGCGAGCGTGAGCGTGCAGCCGTACCTCAGTCGTGGACAGTGCAGGCCGCTCGCCCACGTAGCGTCCTTGACCACGTCGAGGTCGAACCTCGCGTTGTGGGCCACCGCGGTGTCCGCGACGAGCCACGACTCGACCGTGGGCCACGCCTCGGCGAAGGACGGGGCCTCGGTGACGTCGTCGGCGCACAGACCGTGGACCGCGGTGTTCGCCGGGTCGAACCCCGCGAACGGTGCGGGTGGCCGCAGCAGGCTCGACCACGTCGAGACCACCTGCCCGTCCCGAACCCGGACGAGCCCGACGGCGCATGCCGAGCCCCGCGCACCGTTGGCGGTCTCCCAGTCGAACGCGACGAAGTCGAGTGCCATGCGAGCCTCCCGGTGCGCTTCTCGCGGCCATGACACCGCCGGAGACGGCGCGGTCGCCGGGACCTAGGACCCGGCGACACCACGGGTCCGGGCGGAGCACCGCGCCGGTACCCCGCCCGGACCCCACCTCATCCCGCTGTGACGGGGCCGAGCTCGCGTCCGTCGACGAGCACCCCGTACGTCGTCCCCGCGGTCAGCGAAGGTGAGCTCACCACGACAGCCTCCGTCGCGCGTTCGCTCACCAGCGTCGCGACGACGGCGCCGTCCTCCAAGACGAGCTCGATCGTCGCACCGGCCGGGGCCGCGGACCCGAACGCCACCACGGCGACGCCCTGCCCGTCGCCCTGCGGCGTCACGAGCATCTCCGCGCTCCCGCCGGCGACGAGCGTCCCGCCGCTCACCACGAAGGTGCCGTCGACGTCGAGCGCACCGTTGCCCTGACTCGTGGGGCCGTGCACGGTGACGGTGCCGCCCGTCACCGCCGCCGATCCGTTCGCGTCGAGGCCGTCACCGTCGGCGTGCACCGTGACCGTGCCCCCCGAGATCACCAGCGAGCCCTCGTCGCCCGGCTGCGGTGCGGCACCCGTCGCCGCCTGCTGCGCACCCGTCGCGCGGGGCGTCGTGAGGGCGAGCTGGTCGGTCGTGACGATGCCGTCCCCGTCGTCCGCGCTCCCGGTCGCCGCGGGACCACGATCACCGCCCCAGCCGTCGTCGCGTGACGGACGGTCCGCCGGAGCCGGCCCGCCGCCTGGCATGCCTCCGTCGGCCGCACCGCCCGGACCCGCGAAGCCGGAGCCGTCGGCGCCGCCCGCGACGTTCAGCCCGTCGTCGTCCGCGGTCACGTCCACCTCGCCCGAGGCGACGACGATCGCGCCACCCTCGAGGCCCTCGTACGACGACGTGACGGTCACCTGGGCGCCGTCCACCGCGAGGGTGCCGTCGGCGTGCACGCCGTCGTCGCTCGACGCCAGCGTGAGGTCGCCGCCCGTGACGCTCACGGTGCCGTTCGCGTGCACCGCGTCGTCGCTCGCGTCCACCGCCACCGTCCCACCCGCGACGGCCACGTGGACGCCGCCCTTGAGCCCCTTGGTCGAGACCTCCTCGTCCGGCGCCGCCGTGTGGCCGCCTCCGGCTGTGACGTGGAGCTTCCCGCCGTCCACGAGGACGTCGGTGACGGCGTCGACGCCGTCACCGTCCGCGGTGACGGTCACCTCACCGTCCGTCACCTGGATGTAGCCCGCGGTCGCGTCCTCGTCCTCGTCCGCCTTCAGGCCGTCGCCGCCCGCCGTGACGTCCAGCGTCCCGCCCTCCACGAGCACGTAGTCCTTGCCGCGCACGCCGTCGTCGACGGCGTCGACCTCGATCGTCGGGTCCTCGGTGACGACGAGCCCGTCCTTGGACGCGATCGCGTCGTTGCTGCGCCCCTGCACCACCAGGTCCCCGCTGCCCGCGAGGGTCAGGTCCGCGGTCGAGAACAGCGCCGCGTTGGGCTCGTCGACCCCGTCGGCCAGCACGTACGCGGTCGCGTCGGTGAGCGTGCTCGTGGTCCCGTCGGCGAGCACGACCACCACCTCGTCGGCCTCCTCGACGTAGAGCGCACTGCCCGTGGTGCTGGTGATGTCCACCCCGTCGAGGACGAGCCGCACGATCCCCTCGTCCTGGGTCGAGACGCGCAGCTGGCCGTCGGTGAGGGTCCCGGTGACCCGGTAGGTGCCGGCCCGCGTCACCGTCACGGTGCCTCCGTCCACCGTGACCGCGTCCGACGACGACGTGGCGCCCGTGCCGTCGAGCGCCACCACCTCCTCGTCGGCCACGTCCCACACGTGGTCGTCGGGCTCGTCGTGGTCGACCATGTTCTCGGACGTCGCGGCCGTCTGGGCGACCGCTGCGTCCTGCTCGACCGTCGCCGTCCCCGACGAGGTGGACGCCGACGTCGCGGTCGTGGTCCCGCACGCTCCGACGAGCGCCAGCGCGGTGGCGAGGGACAGGGATCGGGTGAGGTGACTGCGCTTCATGACGTCCTCCTGGACGGCTCGGTGACGGTGGTGCAGACGAAGGGATGACGGCTCAGGACGGGCCGCCACGGGGTCGCGGGGAGTGCGGGGTCGAGCGCCGCCATGCCCGTCGCGTACTTCGAGACACGTGCGGGCCGGTGCCCCGCCCGCCACAGCACGTGGTCGGCGGCCGACGGCGCCCCGGGAGACTTCGTCTCGACGACGGCCCGGCGTGCGAGCGCGACCCCGGCCCCGAGCGAGCGGCACACGAGCTCGGTGTCGACGGTGACGCGCACGTCGTCACCGGGGAGCCAGACGGTGGTGCGTCGGTAGGAGGTGACGAGCGCGGGCCTGAGCTGGTCGGTCGGGAGCCCGAGGCCGTGGTCCTCGAGCACCTGCGCGACGAATGCGCGCTCGGGCACGCTCAGCGCGCGGTCGTCGGCGCTGCTCCCGTCGCGCGGCACGCGGTGCTTGGTGGTGCGCCCGCGCCGGTCGCGCGTCTTGACCTCGAGCCACTCCCCACCCGAGTCGACGTAGGAGCGGGTGCGCACCTTGCAGCGCAGCGGACGGCGGTGCGCCGCCTCCCGGTAGCACTGGAGCGCGGGGGTGTCGAGGTACACGGACCGGTAGCCGAAGCTCCGGCGGCCGTCGATGTCGAGCACACGGGCACCGCCGGGAAGCGATGCGAGCGCGCGCACCAGCCCGGTGACCGCCGCGTCCGGGACGACGTACTTGCGGTCGGTGCGGGTCAGCAGGGCGGCCCGGTCCATCAGCTCGTCCAGACCCACCGGGGGCAGGTCGGTCACAGCCCGGCCCGGCACACCCGCGAGGGCGCTCACGCGGCGACCCCGAGCCGGTCCCGGGCGACCGCGGCGGAGGGCGCATCGACGGGCGGGACCTCGTAGCGGACCTCGACCAGCGTCGTCTGGAGCACCTGGTCGACCTTCACGACGTCGGCGCGGTGCACGCGGGCGCCCAGCAGACCCTCGAGGTGGGCCACCAGGGCGTCGTGCCGGGTGAAGGCCGTGTCGAGGACCATGAGCTGGGCGCGGTGCCTGCGCAGCAGCCGTGGATGGTCGCCCACGGCGACGACGCCCAGCACCAGCGCGCTGAGCCCTGCGGCCATGCCCGGGTTCGGTGCGAGCCCACCGACGAGCCCCAGGGCGAGCGCCGAGAAGTAGTAGGCGACCTCCTGCTGGCCCAGCTCGGTCGAGCGCAGCCGGATGATCGACAGCACCCCGAACAGGCCGAGCCCCAGGCCTACGGCCACGGTCGACTGCGCGAGCACGGTGGCGACCGCGAGCACGCCCGCGTTGACGCCGAGGAACGCGACCACGAGGTCACGGCGCCGGTGCCGGGGTACGTACAGCGCGAACGTCAGCACGAGGATCGCGACGAGGTCGATGAGGTAGGGCAGGTAGGGCACGGCGGCGTTCATCAGGGCTCCCTGGGTCGGTGTGTCGCCACGACCTTCGCGACGTGCGCTGTGGCGTGGCCCAGCGGATCCTGTGCGTCCGGTGTGAGCCGCGGTCCACAGGTGGCGCACAGACTCCTCCCAGCGGTTCCTCGGGTCGCGCGCGCACGATCGCGTCATGAGCCCCCGCCCCGCCCCTCACGCCGTGCTGACCCGCGCCGACGGCTCGCGCGTCCGCGCCCTCGTCGTCGACGACGAGCCGTCGCTCGGCGAGCTGCTGTCGACCGTGCTGCGCTACGAGGGGTGGGACGTCGAGGCGGTCACCGCAGGCCAGCCCGCGATCCGGTCGGCACGCGCGACCCGGCCCGACGTCGTGGTGCTCGACGTGATGCTCCCCGACATGTCCGGCCTCGAGGTGCTGCGCCGCATACGCGCGGTGCACCCGGACGTCCCCGTGCTGTTCCTGACCGCGCGCGACGCCGTCGAGGACCGCGTGGCCGGACTCACCGCGGGCGGTGACGACTACGTGACCAAGCCGTTCAGCCTCGAGGAGGTCGTCGCACGCCTGCGCGCGCTGCTCCGCCGCTCGGGGCTCACCGAGGCGCAGGAGGACGGCGCCCTCGTGGTGGGTGACCTCGTCCTCGACGAGGACAGCCACGAGGTGACCCGCGCCGGCCAGGAGGTGCGCCTGACCGCGACGGAGTTCGAGCTGCTGCGCTTCTTCATGCGCAACCCGCGGCGTGTGCTGTCCAAGGCGCAGATCCTTGACCGCGTGTGGCAGTACGACTTCGGCGGCCAGGCCAACATCGTCGAGCTCTACGTCTCCTACCTGCGTCGCAAGATCGACGCGGGACGTGCACCCATGATCCACACGCTGCGCGGTGCGGGCTACGTGCTCAAGCCGGCCGACGACGCCGCGCGCCCGTGACCGGCTGGACGCTCCGCCGGCGCCTCGTGGTGCTCGTCGCCGCCATGGTCGTGGTGCTCGCGGGGGCGATGGGCACGGTGTCGACCCTCGCGCTGCGCGGAAGCCTGGTGGACCGCCTCGACGACACCCTTCGGGCCGCGAGCGAGCGCGTGCTCGGCGCCGAGGACCGTCCCCGCGCGGGCTCCGCACCCTCGGACGAGACCGACCTCCCGCCCTGGGAGGCGGACGGGCCGCTCGGTGAGCCACCTCCGGGGCTCGACGTCCGGGGCCAGGCCGTCGGGACGGTGACCGTCAGCATCCGTGACGGCGAGGTGGTCGCGGGGCGGATCGACGCCGAGGGGCAGGTGCAGGCCCTCTCCGACGCCGCGGTCGCGACGTTGCGGGCGCTGGACCCGGCCGCCGGGCCGACCACCGTCGAGCTCGGCGAGCTGGGCACCTACCGGGCGCTCGCGACGACCACGAGCTCAGGCGACCTGGTCGTCACCGGGGTGTCGGCGCAGGACGTCGAGGGCACGGTCACGAGCTACCTCGTCGTCGAGCTGCTGGTCACGATCGCCGGTGTCGCCGCGGCGGTGGTCGTGGGCGGGGCGCTCGTGCGCAGGGAGCTGCGTCCCCTCGAGCGTGTCGCGAGCACGGCCGCTCACGTCGCAGCGGCGCCGCTCGCTCGCGGCGAGGTGGCTCCCGTCGCCCGCGTGCCCACGGTCGACACCGACCCGCGCACCGAGGTGGGCCAGGTGGGTAGTGCGCTCAACCGGCTGCTGGACCACGTCGAGGCCGCGCTCGGGGCGCGCCACGCGAGCGAGACCCAGGTGCGGCAGTTCGTGGCCGACGCGAGTCACGAGCTGCGCACACCCCTCGCGTCGATCCGCGGCTACGCCGAGCTCGTGCGGCGGATGCGCTCCGAGGTTCCCGACGACGTGCTGGTCGCGATGGGACGCGTCGAGGCCGAGTCCGAGCGCATGACGCGGCTCGTGGAGGACATGCTGCTGCTCGCGCGCCTCGACGCGGGCCGCGACCTCGAGCGTGCGCCGGTCGACCTCTCGCTCCTCGCGGCCGACGCCGTGACCGACGCGCACGTCGCCGGCCCGGACCACCGGTGGCACCTCGACGTCCCCGCACCCGACGACGACGTCCCGCCGACCGTGGTGCGCGGCGACGAGCACCGCCTGCGTCAGGTGCTCGTGAACCTCCTTGCGAACGCGCGGGTCCACACCCCGCCCGGCACCACGGTGGTGGCGTCGGTCCGTCGCGACGACGGCGACGTCGTGCTGACCGTGCGCGACGACGGCCCGGGCATCGCGCCGGAGCTGGTGCCGCACCTCTTCCGCCGGTTCACGCGCGGCGACGAGGCCCGCAGCCCGCGGAGCGGTTCCACGGGCCTCGGTCTGGCCATCGTGGACGCCGTCGTCGGCGCCCACGGCGGGACGATCGCCGTCACGAGCGCTCACGGGGTGACCCAGTTCGTCGTGCGCCTCCCCGTCACGCCGGTACAGGGCCACGAGCGTGCGCCGTCGGCCGACGGGCACGCCTGAGCCGCGCGGGCCCCGCTATCGAGGGGCTCGGCCCGCCAGCGCGGCGTCGGTGCGCAGGCACCATGCCGTGTGGTCCACGTCGAGGTGGACCGGCGGGACGTGGTCGGCGCAGGCGTCGATCGCGAGCGGGCAGCGCGTGCGGAACACGCAGCCGGACGGCGGGTCGACGGGGCTCGGGAGCTCGCCGCTCAGCAGGATCCGCTCACGTGTGCGCTCGACCGCAGGGTCGTCCGCAGGGATCGCGGACATCAGGGCCTGCGTGTACGGGTGCGCGGGCCGCTCGTACAGGCCCGACCGCTCCCCCTGCTCCATGAGACGCCCGAGGTACATCACCACGACCCGGTGGCTCATGTGCTCGACAGCTGCCAGGTCGTGCGAGATGAACAGGTAGGTGAGTCCGAGCTCGCGCTGCAGGCGGCGCAGCAGGTTCATGATCTGGGCCTGCACCGAGACGTCGAGCGACGCCGTCGCCTCGTCGAGCACGATCAGGTCGGGATCGGCGGCCAGCGCCCGGGCGATGCTGACGCGTTGCCGCTGACCTCCAGAGAGCTCGTGCGGGTAGCGCTGGGCGGCCTGGGCGGGGAGCCCGACGAGGTCGAGGAGCTCTGCGACGCGGGCCGCCCGCTGCGCGCGCGACGCGAGCAGTCGGTGCACGTCGAGGGGCTCGCGGATCGTCGCGCCGATGCTCCGCCGCGGGTCGAGCGACGCGTAGGGGTCCTGGAAGACCATCGCGATGCGTCGGCGAAGCTCCCGGGCCGCGCGGCCGCGAGCGGTGAGCACGTCCGTCCCGTCGAGGTGGACGGTGCCGGACGTCGCACGGACGAGTCCGGTGAGGGCGTTGCCGATGGTCGACTTCCCCGAGCCGGACTCCCCCACGAGCCCGAGCGTGCGTCCGCGCTCGACGTCGAACCCGACGCCCTCGACGGCGTGCACCCATCGCCGGACGCGGCCCTCGCGCCCCGCCGGGAAGCGCACGCTCAGGTCGCGCACCGAGAGCAGCGGGCGGTCCGTCGTGGACGCGTCGTCGGGGGTCATCGCTCCTCCGTGCAGAACGTCCGCGCGAGATGACCTGGTGCCACCTCGGCCAGCGGCGGGACCTCGTGCGCGCACCGTTCCGCCTTGATCGGGCACCGCTCGTAGAAGACGCATCCGCCCGGCAGTGCGCGCGGGTCGGGTGGTGCGCCGGGGATCGCGACGAGCTCCTCGCGCAGCCTGCCCAGACGAGGGCGGGCACCGAGCAGCCCGCGCGTGTACGGATGGGCCGGGGCGTCGTGCAGGGTCTGCACGCCCGCGCTCTCCAGCACCTGGCCGCCGTACATGACCACGACCTCGTCTGCGAGGCCACCCACCACCCCGAGGTCGTGACTGATCCAGACGACGCCCATGCCGATGCGTTCCTGGAGCTCGCGCACGATGTCCAGGATCTGCGCCTGCGTCGTCACGTCGAGCGCGGTGGTCGGCTCGTCCGCGACAAGCATCGTGGGCTCGCACGCGAGGGCGATCGCGATCATGACCCGCTGACGCATGCCGCCCGACATCTGGTGCGGGTACGCCTCGAGGCGGCGTGCGGCGTCGGGGATGCCCACCATCTCGAGCAGCTCGAGCGCACGGGTGCGCGCCGCGCGCCGGGTCGCGCCCAGGTGCTCCTCGATCCCCTCGGTGATCTGCCGCTCGACCGTCAGCAGCGGGTTGAGCGAGGTCATCGGGTCCTGGAAGACGAAGCCGAGCCCGCGTCCGCGGGTGCGACGCAGCTCGCCCGGCCCGAGTCCGAGCAGGTCGGTGCCGTCGAGGAACGCGCGTCCCTCGACGCGCGCCGTGGCCGGGGCGAGGCCGGTCGCGGCGAGCACCGACATCGACTTGCCGGAGCCCGACTCCCCCACCACGCCGAGGGTCTGCCCCGGCTGGACGGACCAGGACACACCCCGCACGATCCGCGCGACCCGGGCGCCCCGACCGATGGTCACGTGCAGGTCCTCGACCGCGAGGGCCGCCGTCGTCGTGCTCATCGGTCCCTCCGGGACTCCAGGACGGACCTCTGGCGTGGGTCGAGCACGTCGCGCAGCCCGTCCCCGACCAGGTTGAACGCCAGCACGGTCACGAAGATCGCGAGGCCGGGGAACACGCTCATCCACCACGACCCCGTGAAGCCCTTGCCGTCGAAGAGCATGCGGCCCCACGAGGGTTCGGGCGGCTGGATCCCGAGTCCGAGGAACGACAACGCGGCCTCGGCGAGGATCGCGAACGCGAGGCTCAGTGACGTCTGCACGATGATCGGCGCGGTCACGTTGGGCAGCACGTGCGTGCGGATGATGCGCAGCGGCCCGGCCCCGATCGCCACGGCGGCGCGGACGTACGGCTCCTCGCGCACGCCGAGCACGCTCGCGCGCGTGACCCGGGCGAACACGGGTACGTAGACGATGCCGATCGCGATCATGGCCGTGGTCAGGCCGGGGCCGAGCACCGCGACGATCGCGATCGCGAGGAGCATCACAGGGAACGCGAAGAGCACGTCGACCACGCGCATCGCCACGGCGTCGGCCCACCCACGGAAGTAGCCCGCGACCAGGCCGAGCGCCACGCCGAGCACGAGCGCGATGCTCACGCTGACCACGCTCACCTGGAGCGACGCGCGCGCCGCCAGGACCACCCGGCTCAGCACGTCGCGGCCCAGGTCGTCGGTGCCGAACCAGTGCGCGCCGCTCGGCGGCTGGAGCGCGCGCGTCACGTCCACGGCGTTCGCGCCGTAGGGCACGAGCACGGGTCCCAGCAGGGCGAGCACCACGAGCAGACCCAGCGCGCCCAGTCCCGCGACCGCGACCGGGCTGCGCAGCAGCAGGCGCCATGCGCTCGTCGAGGCGCTCATCGGGCCGAGATCCTCGGGTCGATCCGGCCGTAGAGCACGTCGACCAGGAAGCTCACCAGCAGGAACAGGGCGGCCACCAGCAGCACCGAGCCCTGCAGCACCGGGTAGTCCCGTGCGGCGACGGCGTCGTACGTCAACCGCCCGAGCCCGGGCCACGCGAACACCACCTCGACGACGATGATCCCGCCCAGCAGGGTCGCGGCCTGGACGCCGATCACCGTCACGACGGGCACGAGCGCGTTGCGCACCACGTGCCGCAGCAGCACGACCCTCGCCCGCAGGCCCTTGGCGCGCGCCGTCCGCGCATGGTCCGAACCCAGCGACTCGAGCACCGCGCTGCGCACGAACCTCGTGAGGATCGCCCCCGAGACGAGGCCGACGGCGAGGGCGGGCATCGCCACGCGACGCGCCCACTCGAGCGGGTCCTCGGTGAGCGGGACGTAGCCCGAGGGCGGGAGCCAGCCGAGCGTGACCGAGAAGAGCAGGATGAACATGATCCCCAGCCAGAAGTCCGGGACCGAGACGCCCGCCTGGCTCGCGACCCGCACCACGGTGTCCGACGCCCGACCGTGCCGTGTCGCGGCGAAGACGCCGAGCGGGAACGCGATGACGAGCGCGATCACCAGCGCCGCGGCCGCGAGCGACACCGTCGCGGGGAGCCGCTCGAGCAGGATGGTCGTCACCGGTTGACCGGTGCGGAAGCTCACCCCCAGGTCACCCGTGACGGCACTGCCGAGGTACTGCACGTACTGCGTCAGCAGCGGCTGGTCGAGGCCCGAGGCGGCGCGCAACGCGTCGTAGGACTCCTGCGTGAACCTCGTGCCCAGGGCCACCCGCACGGGGTCCCCGGGCACGAGGTGCACGAGCGCGAACACCACGACCGTGACACCGAGCAGCACGACGACGGCGTGCCCGGCGCGCAGCAGGGTGAAGCGCAGCATCAGTCGGCGAGGCTCACGTCGCGGAACCGGATCGCGCCGTCACCGCGGGCCTCGTAGCCCTCGAGCTCGGGGACCCAGGCCTGCACGACGTCGGGGTTGTAGAGGTAGACGTAGCTCGCGTCGTCGGCGATCTGCGTGGCCGCCTCGGCGTAGAGGTCCTTGCGGGCGGCCTCGTCGGTCTCGGTCCGGGCCTCGTCGAGCAGCGCGTCGACCTCGGGGTTGGCGTAGCCCTGGAAGTTGAACGAGCCCGTGCTGTGGTGCTGGGCGTAGTAGAAGTCGTCGGGGTCGATGTTGCCGAGCCACGACAGCATCAGCAGGTCGAAGTTCCCCTGGCCCTGCTCATCGAGCCACGTGGCGAAGTCGAGCTCACGCGGCGTCACCGTGACGCCGATCTCCGCGAGCTGGGAGGCGATCGCCTGGGCCGCCGTCACCGTCTCGGGGTACTCGCTCGTGACCATCATGTCGATCTCGAGCCCGTCGACCCCGGCCTCCTCGAGCAGCTCGCTCGCACGCGCAGGGTCGTGGCTGTAGGTGTCGTACGCGGTGTACCAGCCGCTGGTCTCCGGGATCGCGAGCTGGTTGACGGTCGCGTTGCCGTACTGCGTCACCTGCGCGATCGCCTCGCGGTCGATCGCGTACGCGAGGGCCTGCCGCACGCGCACGTCGTCGAACGGCGGGCGCGCCTGGTTCGCGGCGAGGTACCAGTAGTCGTTGCTCGCGGCCGCCCCGACGACGACGTCGTCGTTCCCCTCGAGGTCACTCACCTGCTGCGGCGGCACGTTGTCGGTCCAGTGCACGTCGCCCGCGGTGAGCTCGGCGACGGCCGTCGTCGGCTCCGGGACGAACCGGAAGGTCACGCCGCCGACCTCGGGTGCCCCGCCCCACCAGTCGGCGTTGGCGGTGAGGTCGATGGCCTCGCCCGCCGCGTAGTCGGCGACCGAGAACGGCCCGGTGCCGACGGGCGCCGTCACGATGTCCCCGCTCTCGACGTTCTCCTGCTGCACGATGGCCATGCCCTTGAAGCCACCGATGCTCGAGAGGAGGTTCGGCGAAGGCTGGGCCACCTCGATCACCACCGTGTCGTCGTCGGGTGCGCTCACCTCGGTGACGGCCGCGAAGCGCCACGCGTTCGCGAGCTCCTCGTCGATGATCCGCGTGTAGGAGTACACGACGTCGTCGGCCGTGAAGTCCGAGCCGTCGTGCCACGTGACACCGTCACGCAGGTCGAACGTCCAGGTCAGCTGGTCGTCGCTGACCTCCCAGGACTCGGCCAGGGCTGGCTGCATCTCGAGGTTCTCATCCGGCTCGACGAGCGTGTCGAACACGTTCTCGAGGACCTGGAACGAGAAGTACGACGACGTGCGGTGCGGGTCGAGCTGGTCCGGCTCCCCCGCGATGGCCGCGACGAGGACCTCGCCCGTCGCGTCGCCGCCCGTGCCCTCGTCGCCGTCGAGGTCGACGCCCTCCCCCGTGGAGCATGCGGCCAGCAGACCGACTGCGGCTCCTGCGCTGATCCATCGTGCTGCTCGCCTCATGGGGGATTCCTTCCGGGGTCGTGTGCCCGGTGCTTCACGTACCGGACCCTGCATCACTATGGTGAGGATCCGTCATTATGTCGAAGGCGATGTCGTCCACGTCAAGCATCGACCACGGTCGTTACACGCTGGTGACACAAGGCACGCGCCACCGAGACCGCGGAGGGTCATGACCTACTCGATCGTCGCCCGCGACGCCGACGGTGCCCTGGGGGTCGCCACGGCCTCGAAGTTCCTCGCGATCGGCGCGACGGTGCCCGCGGTGGCCCCGGGGCTCGGCGCGGTCGCGAGCCAGGGACACACCAACCCCTCGCTGCGGGGGCAGGGGCTCGACCTCCTGCGGGACGGTCGGGATCCCACCGCCGCCGTGACGGACCTCCTCGGCCTGGACCCGGAGGCGGCACAGCGCCAGGTCGCCCTCGTCGGGCCGCGCGGATGGGGCGCCGCCGTGACCGGCGATGCGTGCACCCGACCGGCGGGGCACCGGACAGGTGACGGCTGGGCGGTGATCGGCAACCTGCTCGCGGCCGAGGAGGTGCTCGACGCGATGCGCGACGCCTTCCTGACGGCGACCGGTCGCCTGGACGCACGGCTGCTCGACGCGCTGCGCGCCGGGGAACGCGCCGGCGGTGACCGGCGCGGCCGGCAGAGCGCCGCCCTGCTCGTCCTCGGAGCCGACGACGCACCGTCCCTGCGGAGGGGTCTGCGCACCGACCTGCGGGTCGACGACCACCCGAACCCCGTCGACGAGCTCGCGCGCCTCCTCGGCCGCCAGCACGTCGTCCTCGACCCGCCCGACGAGACGCTCCTCGTCCCCCTGACGGACGCGGTGGCGGGCACGGTCGACGACCTTCTCGGCAGCGTGGGGCTGCCCGAAGGGCCCCTGCCCCAGCGCCTCGCCGCGTGGGCCCACCTCGCCAACGTCGAGCACCGACTCGTGGACGGCCACCTGGACCCCGTCCTCCTGCGCGAGCTGCGGGCCGCGGCCGCCGAGCGGGCCTCGGGCGGTCGCGCGGAGGGCTAGAACGCGAGCGGCGTCACCGAGCCGAGGACGACCACCGTGCCGCTCCCGCGGTTCGCCCACCAGTGGGCGACAGTGCAGTCGTAGGTGATCGCGTCGCCCTCGTCGAGCTCGACCACCTCGTCGCCGACGCCCACCGTGAGCCGACCCTGCTGGACGACGACGCACTCCTCGCCGAGGTGTCGGTACGAGCGGCCCTCGTTGCTGAACCCGGGCGGCAGCTCGCTGCGGATCACCTGCATCCGCCCGCCCGACGGCGTGAGCAGCTCGCGGACCACGTCGATCCCCTCGGGGTCACCGTTCGCCGCCGGGAGCCGCGGCCGCTCGCCGGCGCGGACCACCAGGTGGTCGGGCGGGGTCGAGCCCTGGAGCAACCGCGCGAGCGGGACGCCGAGCGCCGTCGCGAGCCGCTGGAGCGTGAGCAACGAGGGGTTCCCCTGACCGCGTTCGAGCTGGCTGAGGGCGCCCGTGCTGACCCCTGAGCGCTGGGCGAGGGCCTCGACCGTGAGCCCGAGGACCCGCCGGGTCGAGCGCACGGCCACCCCCACGGTCGCCGTCGGCGCCGCGACCGCGTCCGGTCCGTCCTCGCTCGGCTGGCCCACGTGTCCCGTCCCCTGCGCTCGACTGCACCCGGCCTGCCGCATCCTAGGGGTACCCGCTTGCGGCCCGCGGCACCACGGTGTCGCATGTCTCCGTGCCCGCCTCCCCCGCTCGCGCCGCCCGTGCGCCCATCGCCCGCGGGCCGCTGCGCCTCGTGCTCATGGCCGACACGCACCTGCCCGTCCGTGCGAAGGACCTGCCGGGCGAGCTCTGGGCCGCGGTCGACGGCGCCGACGTCGTCGTGCACGCGGGCGACTGGGTGGACGAGGCCACCCTCGACGCGCTCGAGCAGCGCTCGCGTCGCCTGGTCGCGTGCTACGGGAACAACGACGGCCCGGGACTCCGCGCGCGGCTGCCGGAGGTCGCTCGCGTCGAGCTCGACGGCGTGCGCATGGCCGTGGTCCACGAGACGGGACCGACGCGTGGCCGTGAGCAGCGCTGCGACGACCTCTTCGCGGACTCCGCGGACGTCCTGGTCTTCGGGCACAGCCACATCCCCTGGGACACCCGTACCCCGCGCGGCCTACGGCTGCTCAACCCGGGCTCACCGACCGACCGCCGCAGGCAGCCCGCCTGTACGTACGTGACGGCACACGTGACGCAGGGCGAGCTCGCGGACGTCGTCCTGCACCGCCTGCCGCCGCGCAGGTGACGACGGCACCCGAGGTCATGGGTTCCCGCGTGTGGTGCCCGACGGCAGGCGGGCGACGACGGCGAACGTCGGCCCGTCCGGGTCGTAGGGCGCGCCCGTGAGGTCGCCGAACAGCTCGGGTGGGGCGAGGCCGGCGGCCTCGAGCTCACGCGTGACCTCGTCGGGAGTGAGGCAGTGCGTCCAGTTCCAGAACTGCCGCTCGGACGCGCCGTCGTCGATCGTGTAGCGGTCGAGCACGAGCCGCAGCTCGGGGTAGGTCCACCGCTCGTGCTGGCCCTCGTAGGGCGACGGCGCCCAGAAGCCGCCGTCCAGGTCGTGATCCTTCTCCTCGAAGGGCTGCTCCGAGGTGAACCGCGCGGCCGCGGTCACGTCCATCACGAACGCGCCGTCGGGCACGAGCGCGCGGGCGACGGCGCGCAGCAGGCCCGCCCGCTGGGTCGGGCTCAGCGCGCAGAAGTCCTCGTAGACGAGGAGGGCGGCGTCGTACCCCGAGCCCAGGCTCGCGTCGAGGTAGCTCGCCCTGCGGAACTCTGCGGGCAGCCCCTCGGCCGAGGCGATGGCGCGCGCGTGGGCGATCGAACGACGTGAGACGTCGATCCCGGTCACTCGGACCCCCCGACGTGCGAGACGGTGCGCGTAGAGCCCGGGGCCGCACCCGAGGTCGAGCACGCGGGCCCCGGTCGCCAGGCCCAGGTGCCGGACGAGCCAGTCGACGGAGCGGTCGACCACGTCGTGGGGCCGCGACGCGAGCTCGGCGTCGGGGTCCAGGTGCAGCGCAAGCATCCCGGCGGAGATGTGCGGGTCGTCCCAGAACGCGGGCGTGGTGAACGCGCTGAACGGCTCGGGTCGTGGTGCGGTGGGCGTCGGCATCGGAGGGCTCAGTCGGATGTGGCCGTGTCGACGACCCTCGCCGCCGTGCCGTCGACCGCCAGCTCCTGCCCGGGGCAGATCTCCTGGTCGAGCTCGACCGTGCGACCGTCGGCGTACTCGAGGACGATCGGGCCGTAGCACTCCGTGACCTCGAGCAGCACGACGCCACCGTCCTGGGGCACCTCACCGACGTCCTCGTCGCCGATCCGTACGGAGACCGCGACCTCGCTGGTACTGGTCACGCTGATGTCCGGGGGGTCGCCGCAGCCAGCCAGCCCGAGCGCTCCGAGAGCGACGAGACCCACGGTCGTGCACCGACGTCGACGCCTGCTCACATGGCCTCCTCGGGGCGGCGGCCGGGGCACTCCCGACCCTTGATCAGACCGTAGCGCGGGCCTCATGGCTGTGGGCCGTCGTGCCGTGGCGACCTCGCGGAGAGGTGGTGTGCATCGGGGTGCGCGATCCTCGGCGCGCGGTCAGCGGTGCACGACCCGCCGCAGTACGGCTCGGAAGAAGAGGCCGTCGGCGGACCACCGGTCGGTCCCGGGGAACCAACCCGCCTCGATCGTCTCCGGAAGCCTCACCCCGCCGTCTTCCCGTTCCCCCGTGAAGAACACCCCGAACCGGTGCAGCGCGAAGGGCTCGCCCGCCGGGCCGCCCCACCGGGGCAACGAGACCTCGGTCAGTCGGCCGGTGTCGTCGACCACGGCGTCGATCGCGTGCGTCCAGCCGCCCACCTCCAGCTCCGCGACCGCTCGGTGGTCGTCGACGCCCCGCCACGCGACGGAAGGATCGAGCGCCGTCGTCGGGCTGAGGAAGGCCTCGGCCGCGAGCCGCCCTGCACCCGACCGCGTCACGTCCGGGCCCGTCCCGGACATCACGGGGACGAGTCCGGCCATCCGCCAGCGCATCTCACCCTGGCCCTCGGCCCACCTGTCGTACCCGACCACCGGCACCGGACCGAACCGGGCCGAGGCCGTCCAGATGAACCCACGGGAGCTGGCGAGCACCTGGCTGGCGGTGAACGGCCGCCATGCCCCGAGGCGGATGAGCCCGTCCATCTCGAGCAGCAGGGTGCGCGTGAGCGGTGTGCCCGGCGCGATGGAGTGCCGCACCCACCGCGCGACCGGGATCGGCAGGCGGTCCACGCACGTCGGGTCGAACGGAGCCGGAACGGGCGTCGGTGCGGCGAGCCTCACCCACTGGTCTGCGACGGCCAGGGCGCTGCGTGGCACGGCACTCAGGTCGGAGGGCACAGATCCATGCTCGTCCGACGCCGCACGGTGGCTCCCGGTCGAAGGTCCTCCGTCGGGCGGCCTAGTAGGTGAACGTGTCGACGCGGGCCCTGAGCTCGGCCGACATCTGCGCGAGCTCCCTCGTCGAGGCCTCCATCTGGGCCACGACCTCGGTGGTCGTCGACGCAGCGGACGCGACGCCCGTGATGTTCACCGCGATCTCGCCCGAGCCGGTGGCCGCCTCCGTCACGCCGCGCGAGATCTCTGTCGTCGTCGCGGTCTGCTCCTCCACGGCCGAGGCGATGGTCATCTGGTAGTCGTTGATCGACCCGATGATGTCGGAGATCTGGCCGATCGCCGCGACGGCGTCGGCGCTGTCCCCCTGGATGGCCTGGATCCGGCGCGCGATGTCCTCCGTCGCCTTGGCGGTCTCCTGCGCGAGGTCCTTCACCTCGCCGGCCACGACGGCGAAGCCCTTCCCGGCCTCACCCGCTCGCGCCGCCTCGATCGTCGCGTTGAGGGCGAGCAGGTTCGTCTGCTCGGCGATCGAGGTGATGAGCTTCACGACGTTGCCGATCTCCTGGCTCGAGGCGCCCAGCCGCGTCACGGTGGCGTTCGTCGAGGCAGCGACAGCGGTGGCGCGCTCAGCGACCTGCGCCGCCTCGTGCGCGTTCTGCGCGATCTCCCGGATCGACGCACCCATCTGCTCGGCGCCCGCCGACACGGTCTCGACGTTGCGCGAGACCTGCTCGGCGGCGGCGGCGACCACGCCCGCCTGCGCCGAGGTCTCCTCGGCACCCGCCGCGACCTGGCTCCCGGCCGCGGACATCTTCTCCGATGCTGCGGCGATGGTCGCCGACGCCTCCCCCACGCTCGCGAGCGTGCGCCGCAACGCGACCTGGGCGCCAGCCAACGCACCGGCCATCTGGCCGAGCTCGTCGTGCGAGTCGACCTTCGGTGCGCGGGTCAGGTCGCCGGTGGCCATCGCACCCGCCGCGGCCCTGACCTCGCCGACCGTCGTGGTGATGCCACGGACGATCACCCAGGCGAGCGCGAGGGCAGCGCCCAGGCCCGCGACGAGGGCGCCGACGATCAGCACGCGCCGCTCCGCGACCATCACCTCGCCGACGGCGTACTCGTCCGCCGCCGCAACGGCCTGCTCCTCGGCCTCGGCCGAGAACGCGTCGAGTGCGGCGTCCGCCGCGGGGTAGATCACGTCGTCGTAGAGCGCGGAGAGCGCGGCCTGGTCACCTCGCTCGATGGCGGGTGCGAACTGGGCCTCGAACTCGGCGTGGAACTGCAGCGCCGAGGCGAGCCCGTCGGACGTGCGGTCCGCGTCGGCCGCGAGCGGCAGGTACCCCTCCACGAGGCTCTCGAGCGTCGCACGGCGCTCGGCGATCTCGGCCCGCAGGTCACCGCGCGTGTCCTCCGGCTCGAACGTGTACGCGTTGACGCGCACCCTGCTGCCCTGCAGCGTGCGCTGGATCTCGTCGAGCTGGTCCATCGGGACCACGTGCTCGAGGTACAACCTGTGCTGGCCGGCGTTCAGCTGCTGGGCCGTGAGCATGCCGAGGCCACCCATCCCGGCGGCGACGACCGCGAGTGCCCCGACGGCGGTACCGATCCGGACCGCGACCGCCAGGTCCCGGAACCGTCGCCGGGATGCCGCCCGCCGCGGCGGCACCGTGCCCTCCGTGGCCCGCTCTTCCTCGATCATCGCCGTCCCCCTTCATCGCCGCCCTCGAATCGATTCACTGATCGACCGGCGGTCGACCCTCCTGAGCGGGTCGGCGTGTGACGGACGTGACGCCTGTCGGCACGGCCGCGATCCCGGCGCTCAGAGGGGTGACGTGGTAGCGCCCGCTGCTCCCCAGCCATCGTCGGGGTCCGAGCCTGATGGCAGCCATATAAGTGCACGTTCGTTTACTATTTGCCTCATGACGACCTTCCACGCCTTCCTCGGATGCAGTCTCGACGGGTACATCGCGGGGCCGAACGGCGAGCTCGACTGGCTCACGTCCTTCGACAACACGGGATACGAGGAGTTCTTCGCGTCCGTCGAGGCCTTGGCGATGGGCCGGGCGACCTACGAGGTGATGGCCGAGTCCGCTCCGGACTACTACCGAGGCACGCCCATCCACGTCCTGTCGTCCACGATGACGCCCGGTCCGCTCCCCGACATGGGTCCGTCACCTGTGACGGCCCACCGGGACATCCCGTCCTTGGTGACAGGCCTCGAGGCGGCAGGCGTCGGACGCGTCTACGCGGACGGCGGTCGGACCGTCCAGTCGTTCCTGGCCCTCGGGCGTCTCTCCGACCTCACGGTGACGCGAGTGCCCGTGGTCCTCGGCGACGGCATCCCGCTCTTCGGCCCGGTGCCCGCCGCCATCCGCGCCCAGCTCGTCTCGTCGACGTCGACGGAGCAGGGTGCCGTGCAGTCCGTCTACCGCTTCCCCGCCTGATGCCGCGCCCGAAGCTCATCAGCGACGAAGCCGTCCTGGCCGAGGTGCTACGCCTCGTGCAGCGGATCGGGCCTGAGAGGTTCACCCTCACCGCGGCCGGCCAGCAGACCGGGCTGTCCCCGTCGACCTTGGTCCAGCGGTTCGGCTCCAAGCGCGAGCTCCTGCTGGCGGCCGACCGCTGGGCCGTCGAGCGATGGGTCGGTGGCATGGACGCCGTACCGGACACCGGCTCTGCTCTCGACCGGCTGATCGCCGGCATGGTGCACGCCGTCGACGCCGACACCACGGCGCAGGAGATGGCCAACTCGGTGTCCCTCCTCCAGATCGGGCTGGCCGACGACGAGTTCCACGCCTCGACCCAGGACGGCGCCGTGCGCCTGCGCGCGAAGATCGTCGAGCGGCTCCGTGAGGCCGAGTCGACCGCGGAGCTCCGGGCAGGCACAGACCTCGACGCCCTCGCGGAGCTGCTCGAGGTCACCTACCACGGCGCGATGATCCACTGGGCGATCCATCGGGACGGCCCGCTAGTCCCCGCACTCGAGAGGAAGTTCCTGCGCCTCCTGCAGGCCTATCGCACCTGAGACCACCACGTCAGCGGTCCCGGCTCACGAGCTCGAGCACGGGCACCCGGGAGACCCGGAACGCGGGCCACGCAGCGGCGGCGACCCCGGCGGCGACGGCGACGACGAGGGTCAGCGCGATGCGGGACCACGGCATGATCACGGAGGGGATCTCCGAGCCCCCGGTGACATCGATCAGAGCCCAGCCGAAGCCGGCCGCGACGGCGACGCCGATCACCGCTGCAACGAACGAGAGCAGGCCCGTCTCGAGGCGCACGATGCGACGCAGCTCGGGGCGGGTCGTGCCGACGGCCCGCAGCAGCCCGATCTCCCCCCTCCGTTCGTTGATCGCGAGCGCCGTGGTGTTGGCGACCCCGAGGAGCGCGATGAGGCTCGCGAGGATGAGCATGCCGTCGATGAAGTTGCCGAACGCCGCGACGGAGCTCCCGCTGTTGGCGACGTGCTCTGCCCGGGTCTCGAGGAACGAGCCGGGCACGTCCCGGACCAGCGCCCTGACGTCGTCCTCGGCGTCGCGGCCGGCGCCGTCGGCGAGGTCCACGAGCACCAGCGCGTCGAGCTGACTCCCTGCGGCGGCGTCGAGCGTGGCTCGGTCGACGAAGTGCACGGGTGCCTCGAAACCGCCGGTGCTCCTGGCGACCACGGCGACGACCGGCGCCTCCAGCGTCGAGCGCTCGAACTCGATCGACACGACGTCGCCGAGCCGCGCCGGGTCGTCGCCGACCACCGCCACGCCTCCTCCGGTGAGGTCGGCGAGGTCCCCGGCGATCGGGTCGAGGTCGAACATCGTGGGCAGCGCCGCGGGGTCGATGCCGCCGATCGCCTCGGCCGCCCCCGCCACGACGCCCTCGGCCTTCGTCACGGCCGCGACGGCGCCGACGTCGGGCAGCGCCTCGATCCGGTCGGCCAGGGTGGGGTCGATCGTCGACACGTCGGGTGTCGCCGAGGTGACCACCATGTCCGCCTGGAGCCCGTCACGGACGTCCGTCCCTACCCCGCTGGCCAGTGAGCTCGCGAAGATCGCGAACAGCGTGACGATCGCGGTCCCGAGCGTGAGCGCGAGCCCGGTCGACGCCGACCGGCGCGGGCTCGTCCCCAGGTTGCCGGCTGCGATCACACCACCCACACCCGCGGCGCGGCGGGCCAGCGGAGAGCTCCAGCGTGCCGTGGCGGTCACGATCGCCGGGCCGCACAGCACGATCGCCGGGACGATGCCGATCACGAGCACGAGCCACGCGGGGGTGGAGCCCACCACAGCGACCGCTCCTCCGGCGATCGCCAGCACGGCGAGGACGAACCCGCTCGCCGTCCGCGCGGGAGGCACGCGCCGGGGTTCCGCCGCGCTCTCGCGCAGCGCCTCGATCGGCGGCGTCGCCCCCGCGCGGCGCGCCGGGATCCATGCGGCGAGGATCGTCGCCCCGATCCCGACGGTCGCGGCGATCCCGATCGAGGCGGGGGTCACGATCGTCGGCCCGGTGAGCAGACTGATCCCGGTGAGCCCGACGACCCAGCGCAGCGCCCCCACCCCCGCGACCCCGCACACGAGGCCGACCAGGGTCGCGAGCGTCCCCACGAGCGCGGCCTCGACCACGACCCCTCCGACCACCTGCCGCCGCTCGGCGCCGATCGCACGCAGCAGTCCTGACTCCCGCCGACGACGGGCGACGATCAGCCCGAACGTGTTGAAGATGATGGTCACCCCGATCACCACCGCGACCACGGCGAAGGCGAGGAGGAAGACGTTCAGGAACTCCAGCGGAGAGGTCGCGGCGCCTTGCGCCGTCCGGACGTAGGCGGCGCCGTCGACCACGTCACCGTCGGACAGCGCCGCCACCCGGCCCAGCACCTCGGCCCGGTCGGCGCCCTCCGCGACGTCGACGAGCACCTCGGTCGGTGCCACCGTGTCGAGCCAGGGGGCTGCCGCCGCGTCGGGCAGCAGGACGGTGCGCTGCAGCGGAGCCGCGTCCGCCGACGCGAAGGTCGCGACGCCGGTGATGGTCGCGTCGTGCATCCCTGTCGCCGTCAGCACCTGCACGACGTCGCCCGGAGCCACGTCTGCAGCCGTCGCGAGCGAGCGGTCGACCACGATCTCGCCGACCTCGCTCGGCGCTCGTCCGCTCGCGAGGCGGAACGGGCTGAGCCCCGGGTCCGAGACCCACGTGCGCCCGACGTCGCTCGCCGTGCCGGCCCCGACCGACGACCCGTCGACGACCAGCTTCGCGAAGCCGACCCACTGCGCGGCGGCCCCCAAGACGCCGTCGACCGCGGCGACGCGTTCGGTGATGCCGGTGTCGAGGGCCTGCTGCACCGACCTGACCGGGTCCCCCGGCCCTCCGCCGGGCTCGCCCAGCTCGACGCCCTGCACCACCGCGTCCGTCCCGGCGAACGCCTCGGCGATGTCGCGCGCGGCTCGGCCGCGCATCGAGTCCGTCAGCACGAGTGTCGCGACGAGGAACGCGACGGAGAGCGTGATCGCGGTGCCGGTCAGCACGAGTCGGCTCGGGCTCGTGAGCACGCTGCGGGCTGCGCTCCGCGCCATGCCGTTCATCGCCCCAGACCCTTCACCACGTCGAGCACCGCGTCGGCCGACGGGCGATCCATCACGTCGTGCACCCGGCCGTCGACGACGAACACGACGTGGTCAGCCCAGGCAGCGGCGTTCGGATCGTGCGTGACCATGACGATCGACTGGTGGTGCAGGTCGACCGCCGATCGCAGGTACCCGAGGATCTCGTGCCCGGAACGGGTGTCGAGGTTGCCGGTCGGCTCGTCGGCGAACACCACCTGCGGCCGGGCGACCAGCGCCCGGGCGACGGCCACGCGCTGCTGCTGGCCGCCCGAGAGCTCCGCGGGTCGGTGGTGCAGGCGATCACCGAGGCCCAGCATCGAGACGACCTGCTCGAGCACGGCACGGTCCGGGCGTCGGCCCGACAACGTCAACGGCAGGCAGATGTTCTCCTCCGCCGTGAGCGTCGCCACGAGGTTGAACGCCTGGAAGACGAACCCGATCCGCTCGCGGCGCAGCAAGGTCAGCTCGCGGTCGTCGAGCGTCGACAGATCCGTACCGCCGACGAAGGCGCGGCCCGAGCTCAGGCGATCCAGCCCGGCGGCGCAGTGCATCATCGTCGACTTCCCGGAGCCGGACGGACCCATCACCGCCGTGAACCTGCCCGCCGGGAACGCGATCGTGACGTCGTCGAGCGCGACGACGGACGCACCGCCGGAGCCGTACCGCTTGACTGCCCCCACGAGCATCGCGGCGGCGTCGTCGGGGCGGGACGGGGGCGCGCTCCCCGGCAGCCGGTCGACGACGGCGTGATCTGGGTAGGGCGACACGAGACCTCCAGGGAGTGGTTGACGTCCTCGACCGTGACGGTGGCCACCGACGGTCCTGGTGGGTCGTCACCGCTCGAGCATGTCGAGCGGGCCCGGTGCCCCGCGTCGCCCTGGTGCGTTGCCTCGCGGCTACACCGGAGGCGGTACGCCGCCCGGAGGCAGCGGACCGACCTGCACCAGCCCGGACTGGTAGGCGGCGACGACGAGCTGCGCCCTGTCGCGCAGGTCGAGCTTGGTCATCGACCGGTTGACGTGGGTCTTGACGGTCATCGGCGAGATGAAGAGCCTCGCTGCGATCTCGTCGTTGGTCAGGCCGGCCGCGACGAGGGACACGATCTCGCGTTCCCGTTCGGTGAGCTGGTGGAGCTGCACGGTGGAGCCGGCTGCCGCGACCCGGCTCGGCTGCGCCAGGAAGCTCATGATCAGCGAGCGGGTCGCGGCCGGGGAGAGCAGCGCCTCACCCGCAGCCACGAGCCTGATGGCGGCGAGGAGCTCGTCGGGGTCCACGCTCTTGCCGAGGAACCCGCTCGCGCCGGCGCGCAGGGCGAGGTACACGTACTCGTCGAGCTCGAAGGTCGTCAGGATGAGCACCTTGACCCCGGCGAGGTCCTCGTCGGCGCTGATGCGTCGGGTGGCCTCGAGCCCGTCGAGACCGGGCATCCGGATGTCCATGAGGACGACGTCGGCCCGCTCGCTCCGGGCGAGCGCGACGGCCTGCTCGCCGTCGGACGCCTCGCCGACGACCTCCAGGTCGTCGGCGCCGTCGACGAGCACGCGGAAGCCTCCACGGATGAGCGCCTGGTCATCGGCGATCACGACTCGCACCGTCATCGGTCCTCCTGGGTCAGGGGCAGTCGGGCGGCGACCATGAAGCCGCCGTGAGGGGTCGGTCCGGTCTCGAGCGAGCCACCGGCCGCCACGACCCGCTCCCGCATGCCGACGAGGCCCAGGCCCGAACCCGGACGGGTGTCCGGCACGTCCGGCCCGCCTGGATCGGGGGTGGGTGAGCGGTCGGGCGGGCGGGCGTTGGTCACGACGACGAGGACGGAGCCGCCGTCCACCTCGAGGCGGACCGTCGTCGAGGCGGCCGCCGCGTGCTTCTGCACGTTGGTGAGGGCCTCCTGCACGAGCCGCAGTGCGGCGGCGTCGACCGCCGGGGGCAGAACGGGCAGGGGCGTCGGGATCCGGGTCTCAAGGGGTGCACCCGTCGCCCGGAAGGAGGCGAGGAGTCCCTCGAGCGCCGCGAGGCCGGGCGCGGGCGCGGTGGGCAGCGCCGTCTCGTCCTGCCGCAGGACACCGAGGACCGACTGGAGCTCGCTCAGCACCGCGCGGCCCGCATCCCGGACATGGCCGATCGCCGCGCGGGCCGCCGCCGGGTCCCGCTCCAGCAGGTGCTCGGCGACGCCCGAGTGGACGCTCATGACGGCCACATGGTGGGCGATCACGTCGTGCAGCTCGCGCGCGATCGTCACCCTCTCCTCGGCGACGCGGCGTCGCGCGGTCGCCTCGCGCGACTCCTCGGCGCGACGAGCGCGGTCCTCGAGCGCGGCGATCGTCGCCCGTCGGGCCTGGACGGCGAGCGCGATCGCGGTGGAGGTCCCGACCAGCAGGATGATCGTGTCCAGCCGGTCCCAGTCGTCGCGCCGCACACCGGCGACGACCCCGCCGATCCCGACCGTGATCGCGGCGGCACCCGCCGCGACGAGGGCGCGGGCGCGATTGCTCCGCACGGTGTACCCGTACATCGTCAGTGCGAGCGCGAGCGGCGCGAGGTGGACCTGCCACCCGGCAGCCACCGACGCAGCCGTCGCTGCCGTGGCCACGACGAGGGTCGCGGCCGGACGACGACGTCGCTGCGTGAGAGCGGCGCCGGTCAGCACCGTGAGCGCGACCCCGGGTGGGGTGAGGGTGAGATCGACCGGCGCGCCCTCATCCAGCCAGCCCGGCGCGGCCATCGCACCGATCACGAAGAGCAGGGTGAGCCCGGCACCGAGGACGAGGTCCGAGGTCGCAGGATGACGACGGATCCAACCCATGGCCGCTCGGCCCTTGTCCATGGTGCTCACCCTACGGACCGGTCCGGGGCCGTTCGTCGCCCCGGCACCTGCACGGGCGGCATCTGCGAGGGCGTGGAGCCGTCCGCGACGACGGGCTGTCGGTCGAGCACCCGCGCGTACACGGCCTCGTACGCGTCGAGCGTCGCCTCGATGGCGTGCTCGGCGACGAGCGTGCGACTCGCGGCCCCGCTCCGTTCGCGTAGCCCGCGGTCGCCGATCAGCTCGGCCAGGTGACGGGCGAGCCCTTCCGTGTCATCCGGCTGGTAGAGCCGGCCGTTGATCCCGGGCCGGACGAGGTGCGGCAGGGCCATGGCGTCTGCCGCCACGACCGGCAGGCCCGCGGCCATCGCCTCGAGCGTCACCAGGCTCTGCAGCTCGGCCACGCTGGGCATGCAGAAGACGTCGGCGCGTGCGTAGCACTCGAGGAGCTCGTCGTCGGTGACGCGGCCGGCGAAGCGCACCCGGTCGGCGATGCCGAGCCTCGTCGCCAGGGCGGTCCACTCGGCGCGTCTGGGCCCTTCTCCGACGATCTCGACGCGACAGCGGACGTCGTGAGGCATCGACGCGACAGCACGCAGGAGGTCGTCGACCCGCTTCTCCGGATCGAGGCGCCCCACGAACAGGATGGTCGGCGCGACGGCGGCCGCTCTCGCTCGGGGCTGGAACTGCTCCGTGTCGATCCCGTTCGACACCGCGACCGCCGCCGTGATCCCGGACCGCGTCGTCAGGAGCTCCACGGCCCGGGGCGTCGGCGCCGTGACGACCTGGGCGTGGGAGTAGACGCGGCCCAGGTCGCGCCACATCCACATGCCCACGGCGTCCCGGACGAAGGCCGGCAGCGACAGGTAGCCGACGACGTTCTCCGGCATCAGGTGGTTCGTCGCGACGAGTCGGCGGCCCGAGCGCCGTGCGGCGTGCACGACCGCGCGTCCGACGGAGAGGTGCCCGTTGGTGTGCACCACGTCGGGGTCGACGTCCCGCATGATGCGCGCCGCCTCCCGTGCGGCGTCCCACGGCATGCAGATCCGCATCGCGTCGAGCGGCCCGTACCTCTTCGAGCTGACGTGGTGGACTGTGTGCCCGTCCACGACGGTCGCGCCGGGCGGGCCTGTCGGAGAGGGCGCGACGACGTGGACCTCGTGGCCCCGTGCCGCCAGCCCGGTGGCCAGGCGTCCGGCGAAGCGTGCCGCGCCGTTCACGTCCGGCGGGTAGGTCTCGGCGCCGATGAGCAGCCGGAGTGCAGCCATGGTGACTCCCAGGGGTGGTGTGAGCGGGAAGCGGGCCTCGCGGCGGCGCGGGCGCGGACGGCGTCGGGGTGGTGACGGGCGAGGACGAGGACCCCGGCCGTGGCCGCCACCGCCGCGACGGCGAGCAGCGCCCAGGTCGCCGGGGAGGTGCCCGCGCCCTCGCCGAGGACGAGTGCGCCGAGGAGCACCGCGACGATCGGGTCGACGACGGTGAGGCACGCGATCACGAGCTCGGGCGACCCCGCGTGGTAGGCCTGCTGGACGAGCCAGCCCCCGACGACGAGCGCCACCACGAGGCCACCGGCCGTGCCGAGCACCCGGGCCGCACCCGTCGTGACGCCGTCGGAGGTGACCACCTCCGACAGCACGCGGACGAAGACGGAGACGAGCCCGAACGCCGACGCGCCTGCGGTGGCCGTCGCCAGGCACCGCGCCGTGCCGGACCTGACGGAGCCGGCCACGGTGCGGAGAGCGACGACGAGCACGAGGACAGCGACGCCGGCGCCCACCGTGGCGCCGGCGGTGGGCGTGCGACTCGTCGCAGTGCCTGCGGACGCCGCGACGAAGGTGGCGACCCCGGCGACGGCCACCGCCGTGCCCACGACCACACCGCCCGGAGGACGTCGGCGGGTCCGGGCCGTCGCGATCACCACGGTCAGCGGGACCGCGAGGACCCCGATCGGTTGCACCACCCGCAGGGGTGCCAGGAGCAGCGCGAGGGCGTGGACGGCGGCACCGACGCCCGCGAGGCCCAGACCCGCGAGCCACCGCGGACGCCGCATGATCGTTAGCAGGCGGCGTGCCGCCAGGCGCTCGTCGTGTGCGCCGCCGTCGTCCGGGCCGGGCCGGGCACGCGAGCCCTTGCGTCCCGTGCGCACCTCGTGGTGCTGGAGCGTGGAGGCCACCGCGAAGCAGGCGGCACCCAGCAGAGCGAGCAGGACGGCGGCACCGTGGTCGCCCACTCAGCTCTCCGGGCGACGCGGGCGGGGCCGCCAGACGTCGGCGGGGGTGCCGACGTCCTGGCGGTCAGCGGCGGTCGCCGGCCGTGCTGTCGTGATGGTCACGCGGTGAGCATCCTGAGCGGGCGTCGTCGCCCACATCACCCTGACGCGGCGACCGGCGGCTACCACCGCGGCAGTAGAGGCGGGACCCTCTGGGGGGCTGTCCCCCGAGTTCCGGCTCGGGATGATCCGAAGCGCCCGTGGACCGAGTCCCGGTACCTAGGCTCAGGCCGATGCCTCGTCGATCCGGGTGGCCCTCCCCCTCCACGCCGCTCCTCGCCGGCCTCCAGGCCCGGCAGGAGGAGATCGTGCTCCGCGGCGCGCTCACCCGTCTGTGGGTGTACGGCCGCGACGACGCACCCTGCGTGGTGTTCCTGCACGGCTACCGCGGGGACCACCACGGGCTCGAGCCGATCATCGCCCACCTCCCCGCGCTGCGCGTCGTGGTCCCCGACCTCCCCGGGTTCGGCCGCTCCCAGCCGTTGACCACCGGTCGGCACGACGTCGCGGGGTACGCACGCTGGGCGAGGGACCTGCTCGCTGCGGTCGCCACCGAGCACCGTCCGGTCCTCGCCGGTCACTCGTTCGGGTCGATCGTGGCCGCTGCCGCGCTGGCCGGTCAGGAGCGACCCCCGGTGCGTGGCCTCGTGCTGGTGAACCCGATCGCGAGGTCCGCACTGCGGGGACGGCACCGGCTGACCGTGCGCGGGACGGTTCTGCTCCACCGCCTCGCCGGGAGGCTGCCGGAGCGTGCCGGCACCTGGGTGCTGCGCCACCCGGTCCTGACCCGTGGGGCGAGCATCCTCATGGTCACCACTCCGGACCCCGGGCTGCGCCGGTGGATCCACGACGAGCACGATCGCCACTTCTCCTCGTTCGCCGACCGCCGCACGCTGCTGGATGCGTTCGACGCGTCGGTGTCGGGCGAGGTCGCTTCGTTCGCGCCGCACGTGACGACACCGACCCTGCTCGTCGCCGGCGACCGTGACGGCGTGGCGCCGCCGGCGGACCAGCATGCGCTGGTGCGCCTGTTCCCGGACGCGCGGCTCGTGATGCTGCCGCGCGTGGGCCACCTGACCCACTACGAGGCGCCCGACGAGGTGGCGCGGGCGCTCGTCGACTTCGTGGAAGGAGTGTCCGGGTGAGGGCGCTCGTGGACTGTCGCTACGTGCGGGTGGGCCGGCACGACGGCATCAGCCGCTTCACCGTCGGGCTCGTCACCGAGCTCGCATGGCTGCTACCGGTGGAGCTGCTCGTCAGCGACGAGCGGCAGCTCGACCATCTCCCGGACCTACCGTGGCACCTGATCAGCGCCCCGACGAGCTGGCGCGAGCCCTTCGTGGCACGGCAGGTTCGTCGCCTCCACCCGGATGTCGTCTTCAGCCCGATGCAGACGATGGGCAGCTGGGGCCGGGACTACGGGCTCGTGCTCACGCTGCACGACCTCATCTACTACCGCCACCGGACCCCACCCGGGGGCCTGCCGGCCGCGGTCCGGGTGCTGTGGCGCGCCTTCCACCTCGCGTGGTGGCCCCAGCGGGCCCTGCTGAACCGAGCGGACCACGTCGTCACCGTGTCGCGCACCACCCAGCACCTCATGGCGCGGCACCGGCTCACGCGCCGCCCGGTGACCGTCGTGACGAACGCTGCCGACCCGGGGCTACCGACGGGGACGCCGTCGCGCCACGAGCGACGGCCCGGCGTCCTCGTCTACATGGGCTCGTTCATGCCGTACAAGAACGTGGAGACCCTCGCCCGGGCCGTGGCGATGCTGCCCGGGCACGTGCTCCACCTGATGAGCCGGGTCACACCGTCCGACCGCACGCGTCTCTCGGACCTGGCCGGAGCCGAACGGCTCGTCTTCCACGACGGCGCGACCGACGAGGAGTACTGGCAGGTGCTGCGGGGTGCGACAGCCCTGGTCTCGGCGTCGCGCGACGAGGGGTTCGGCATCCCGCTCGTCGAGGCGATGGCCCTCGGCACGCCCGTCGTGGTCAGCGACATCCCGGTGTTCCGGGAGATCGGCGGTGATGCTGCGGCGTACGTGGACCCGGGTGACGCCGAGGGTTTCGCCGAGGCCGTCCGCGCTCTGGCAGACGGCGGGGAGTGGGAGCGCCGATCCACGGCCGCACGTGCGCGCGCCGACAGGTTCGCCTGGGACGCGTCCGCCGCGATCCTCGCCGACGTGCTGCGGCGCGTGGCGGGTGCCCGGCGCTGAGCACCGTCACCTTCCGGTGTCGCGCCCCAAGTACCGGAGGACGGCGAGCACGCGCCTGTGGTCCGCGGTGTCGGGTGTCAGCTCCAGCTTCGAGAAGATCGACGCGACGTTCTTCTCGACCGCCCCGTACGACAGGTACACGAGTCGCGCGATCGCGCCGTTGGACCGCCCCTGCGCCATGAGCGCCAGCACCTCGCGCTCGCGCTCGGTGAGCCGTTCGAGACGGTCGTCGGAGCGCTGCGTGCGCTGAACGTGCGGATGGCCAGGCTGCGCCACGGGGCTGGTCCGCCCGTTCGGGCCATGGACGGGCGTCTCCCGTCGAAGGTGCGCGCTGATCGTCATGAGCCGATCCTCGCGACCGGCGCGCACGCCCACATCGCCTCTGTGCGGCACCTCCTGCGTACCGCCGCAGCCGTAGGCGGCGGGGTCAGCGTCCGCCCGAGAAGGGCGCCAGGGCGTCGGGGATCAGGTCGTCGAGCTGTCCGGGGCGGATGACGCCGCAGCCGACGAGACCGGCGAGGCCCTGGAGCGTGGCGAGGAAGACCAGGCCGAGCCGCTCGGGATCGCGCACGGCGACCACGCCGTCGGCCTGGCCGCGACGGAACATCACGAGGATGGGCGCGAACGCGGATGCGGCTGCCTTCCCCACGGCGGCTCCGGCCGGCCCGTGCTTGTGAGCGAACATCAGCTCGACCAGGTTCGCCTCGGAGATCATGAAGTCCAGATGGGCCTCTGCGACCGACCGGAGCTGTGCGCGATAGTCGGACGACGTGTCGAGGGCATCCCGCAGCCGGGTCCCGAGCCGGGCGAAGCCCTCGACGGCCACGGCGTCCAGCAGATCCTGCCTGCCGGGGAAGTGCCGCCGCGGCGCGGCGTGGGTGACACCGACGGTCGCCGCGATCTCGCGGAGCGAGAGCTCGGCGGCTCCCCTGTCCCGGACCACCGTCGCGGCCTCGTCCAGGACCGCCTGACGCAGGTTGCCATGATGGTAGCGGCGGGCGGAGGTCATGACTGCCGCTGTATCCGTCGGCCATGGGCGCGGGGGTCTGCCCACCAGACAGCGAGAGGCCCGCACCGCCGAAGCGGTGCGGGCCTTCCGACCTGCTGTTTCACTGTCGGGATGACAGGATTTGAACCTGCGACCCCTTGACCCCCAGGCTCCCCCGCGCGGTTGGCCGACCGTATTCGCAGCGCCGTTTGTGCAGGTCAGGTGTCCTTTCGCGTCCAGCCGCGTCCGAGATTGCCCACCCCGTCTTAGCCTAGTTAGGCTGTCACTTTGGCAGTCAAGGCGGACCCCATGATGGTGCAGCCTGGACGACGTCACCGTCACCCAGGCCTCGGCCGTGTGGGAGTTGCGCGCCTCCTCCCCGACGCGTCGCGTCGGCAGGTCTTCTCCCGCGCGGGGAACCTCCGGCTTTCCTAGCTGCATCACCCATTTGCGTGCGGCCACGCGCTGGGCTGTGGTGGACTACGCCCATGGGCCCCTTCGTGTCTCGTGTGTCGTGTCGTGCCGGCCATGTGCGCACGTCGTGTTGTCCGGGACCCCGCGCCCACTGAGCCCGACGTCTCCGACCGGACCTGAACCGGTCTGCCACCGCGCGAGCCCCCGATTGGCCGATGCCTCGGCATGCGGGAATTCCCTGCGCGCTCACTCGTGTTGCCCACCCGTTGGAGCGTCACTCGACGCTTGCCGTCTCCCGAAGGACCACCATGACCAGGTTTTCTCGAGTTCTGTCCCTGAGCGCGGTCGTGACCGCCGCGGCTCTGGCCACCGCCGGCTGCTCGGCCGCTGACGACGACGCCGCCCCCGACACCACCGCGGGTTCGCAGGGCGACACGTCGTGGGTCGACGTCCAGGAGGCTGGCGTCCTGGTGGTCGGCACGGAGGGCACCTACCGGCCGTTCTCCTTCCACGAGGACGGGTCCGGTGACCTGGTCGGCTACGACGTGGAGGTCATCCAGGCGGTAGCCGACGAGCTCGGCGTCGAGGTGGAGTTCCAGGAGACCCAGTGGGACGCCATCTTCGCCGGCTTGGAGGCGGGTCGGTTCGACGTCATCGCTAACCAGGTGTCGATCACCCCGGATCGCGAGGAGTCGTACACGTTCACCGAGCCGTACACGGTCTCGAACGGCGTGGTCGTGGTTCGCGCGGACGACGACTCGATCAGCTCGTTCGAGGACCTCGACGGCAAGACCACCGCGCAGTCGCTGACGAGCAACTGGCACGCGCTGGCGAAGGAGAACGGGGCGCAGATCGAGGCGGTGGAGGGCTGGGCCCCGGCCGTGGCTCTGGTGGAGCAGCGCCGGGTCGACGCCACGATCAACGACGAGCTGACGTTCCTCGACTACGCGCAGAACAACGACGCCTCAGGACTGAAGGTCGCGGCGGAGACCACGGACCAGTCCTTCAGCGCGTTCGCCCTCGCCCAGGGGCATGAGGAGCTCGCGCGTGCGATCGACGAGGCGCTCGCCACGCTGGCGGACGACGGCACCCTTGCGGCGATCTCCGAGAAGTACTTCGGTGCCGACGTCTCCCGCTGACCAGTGCGGGAGAAGGTGACGTGAGCCCGGAGACGCTCGAGCTCCTGACCAGCTCCTTCTGGCCGATGGCGCGGGGGGCGATCACCGGCACGATCCCGTTGGCCCTAGTGTCCTTCTCCCTCGGCCTGGTGATCGCGCTGGTGGTCGCCCTCATGCGCCTGTCGAAGCGCCGGTGGCTCTCGCGGCCGGCGCGGGCGTACGTGTCGGTCGTCCGCGGGACGCCGCTGCTCGTGCAGCTGTTCGTGATCTTCTACGGGCTGCCGTCGATCGGTGTGGTGATCGACCCGTGGCCCAGTGCCGTGGTGGCGTTCTCGGTGAACGTGGGTGGCTACGCCGCCGAGGTGATCCGGGCGGCGATCCTCTCCGTGCCCAAGGGGCAGTGGGAGGCGGCCCACATGGTGGGCATGTCCCACGCCGTCGCCCTGCGCCGGATCGTCCTGCCGCAGGCCGCGCGAGTCTCGGTGCCGCCGCTGTCCAACACGTTCATCAGCTTGGTCAAGGACACGTCGTTGGCGTCCCTGATCCTCGTGACCGAGCTATTCCGCGAGGCTCAGCAGATCGCGGCGTTCAGCGGGCAGTTCATGGTGCTGTACCTCGAGGCTGCCGCCCTCTACTGGGTGATCTGCCTGGTGCTGTCCGCCGGGCAGAGCCGTCTCGAGCAACGATTGGATCGCTATGTCGCCCGGTGACCACGACGTCCTGGAGCCCCCGGGCGGCCACCCCGCGCCCGGGGAGCCCGGCGAGCCCGTCCTCGTGGTGGACGGGCTCGGCAAACGGTTCGGCGACCACGAGGTGCTGCGGTCGGTGGACCTCCGGGTGCGACGCGGCCAGGTGCTCGCCGTCATCGGCCCCTCCGGCTCGGGCAAGACCACCGCACTTCGGTGCCTCAACGGTCTGGAGATCCCGGACACCGGGCGTGTCGCCGTGGGCTCGGAGCTCGTCGTGGACTTCTCTGGCGGCGCCTCCCGCGCTGAGATCGCGGCCTTGCGGGACCGTTCCGCGATGGTGTTCCAGCACTACAACCTGTTCCCGCACAAGACCGTCCTGGAGAACGTGCTGGAGGGGCCGGTCGTCGTCCAGCGGCGGCCCCGCGCCGAGGTCACCGTTGAGGCCGTGGAGCTGCTGCGGCGCGTGGGGCTGGCCGACAGGAAGGACGCCTACCCGTTCGAGCTGTCCGGCGGGCAGCAGCAGCGCGTGGGCATCGTGCGGGCCCTGGCCCTTCGCCCCACCCTCCTGCTCTTCGACGAGCCCACGTCCTCGCTGGACCCTGAGCTGGTCGGAGACGTCCTGGGACTCATCAAGGAGCTCGCGGACGAGGGCTGGACCATGGTGATCGTCACCCACGAGCTCCAGTTCGCCCGGGAAGTCGCCCACGAGGTCGCCTTCATCGACGGCGGGACGGTCGTCGAACACGGGCACCCCGACCAGGTGCTGCGCGACCCACGCGAGGAACGCACCCGGCAGTTCGTCCAACGCCTCCTGCACCCCTTCTGATCGCCATGATGGAAACGGCGGTCCGCACTGTGAAGCCTGGGGGTCTGGACCCCAGCAGGAACATCGGACGCGGCACGCTGAGGACCACAGGGGCGCGGAGCCCATCGTCCTGCGCCCATCACAGGTCGCCGCGGTAGCCCGTCCAAGCGCGGTGCGTTCGAGGGACGGCATCTTCAGTGAACCTTGACCATTCCCGAACGAACAGCACGGGATTGGCGCGCAATCGTGGGCACCTGCATCGGTTCACGGTCCTGCGAGAGGGCGGCCATGGCGCGTCGAACACCTAAACGGCGATCCTCGGGCACGCGCAAGCCCCCAGCGGCGCCTCGAGCAGCGAGCCCACCCACGCCTGGTGGGTTGCGCGATCCGATCCGTGACCCGGCAGAGGCTTCGACCCTTTCGTTGCCGATCCGCTTCCCCCTCCTGGGAGCCCACACGCCGGGCGCTTCTCAGCCGCGGGTGCCGCCGTCGGGCGTGACCCGGCCGAGGATCAGCGGCACCGCCGCTAGCCAGACCTCCGGCGCCACTTCCGCCAAGGCGACTCCGAGTCAGGCCCCTGGTCCGGCACCTCTGCCTCCGACACATCCCATGCCAAGGCTCGCACGGGTAGGCGGTGCGGGGGGCCGCGCCAGCGCCTTGGAGTTCGTCGCGTCACCCTTCCCGGTCGTGGACGGGCTCGGCCCGCATGCCCTGGGCATCACCTACTGGTTCGACCCTCCAGCGACGTCGGGTCCCCACCAGGTGGCGGTCCGCCTCACCGGCCGTCGGCTCGACGTCGACGAACCCCGGACCCCCGCCGACGACTTCGCCACTGTGGCGAGGCTCGCTGAGGTGCGACCAGACAGCGGCCGGACGGCCCTGACGCACCGCGTTGTCGGTAAAGCGGCCGGGCGCTGGCACGTGACGGCGGACGCCGTGGCCACGGTCAAGTCTGGTCGCGACCGCCCGGACGTGGTGCGACTACCCTCCGCTGAAGCCGCTGGAGAATCGACATTCGCGACCGTTGCGACCATGCGGGCACCCGGGGTGCTGCTGGGTGCCTGGCCCGCGATGGTCGTGCTCGGCGTCACGCTGGCCCTGATCCTGCAGAGCGTCTTGGCTCGGGCGCACGGCCTCGCGTCGGCCAACGTTCTGGTTGTTGCGCTCGTGGCCAGCGTGCTTGGCGCAATCGGGGCCAAGGGCTACTACCGACTGACTCACATGAAGGAGCGCACCAGGCTCTCGCTCTCGGGCCTGAGCGTTCAAGGTTTCGTGATCGTCGCAACCGCGACGTTCATCATTGGTGGGGCGATCCAAGGTCTTGCTGTCGGGCACCTCCTGGATGCCACGGTGCCCGCCCTGCTCGTCGGTCAGGCGGTCGGCCGGCTCGGCTGTCTACTGGCCGGGTGCTGTGCAGGCGTACCGACCACCTCCCGATGGGGTGTGTGGTCCTCCGACCGTCGCGTGGGCACCCGTCGCGTGCCGGTTCAACTGATGGAGGCGGCTGCGGCCGCAACCCTGGCGGTAGCGACGACTGTTCTCGCCTGGCGCACGCCGACGTCATCGGGAGGTCTTCTCTTCGTCGCCGGCGTTGCCGGGTACGTCGTCGTACGCCAGCTTCTCTTTCCCCTTCGCGGGCTCCCGCGCTCCACCCCGCATGGCCGCCAGGTCACCTTGGCGCTGGCACTGGTGACCCTGGCCGGCGCCCTGGCGGCGACCCTGCTCGGTTGAGCGCCCCTTGCTCATGCACCCGCGCTGCCTCGATCCAGCACAGCGGAGGGGACATGTGCCTGGCCTGTGTGCTCGTCGCCCCGGTCTCGGTGGGCGGCGCATCGTCGCGTGGTGACAGGACTGGGGCGGGGTGGGTCATTGCTGCTCAGCGCACGGGCCGGTGCGGCTCCCCTGCCTCCCGGCTCGGCCTTCCTCCTCGGGTTGCCACCCGTCTGCCGCGCGGCGGAAGCGGTGGACGCTGCCTGGGGTCAGTGCGCGCACGTGCTCGTCCACCCGCAGTCGGATCCGCGCGTCGCTCACGCCTGGATTGGAGGCGACGGTCAGGCTCTTGTCGTCGATCGCGATCTCCAGGCGCTGTCCGCGGTGCTGGGTGCTGAACCGAAGACCACGCTGCCTGGCGGGCAGGGCGGGGTCCAGGACGACGTTGGGGCCCTCGGTGCGTAGTCCGGCGAAGGAACGCATGAGGATGTCGATCGTGCCAGCCATGGCGCCGAGGTGGATGCCTTCCTGGGTCGTTCCGCCCTGGGTGTCGTCCAAGTCGGCGGCCAGGGCTTCGCGGAAGACGTCCCAGCCGCGGGTCGGATCCAGGCCGGCGAGGACCGAGGCATGCACCACTCTGCTCAGCGTGGAGCCGTGCGCGGTGCGGGCAAGGTAGTAGTCGACGGTGCGGGTCAGCGCCTGACGGGTTGTGGGGTAGCCAAGCCGGTCCAGCATCCCCAGCAGCGTGTCGGGCCCAAGGAGGTAGGCGAGCATGAGGACGTCGGCCTGCTTGGCGACCTTGTACCGGTTCGTGGTGTCGCCCTCGGCCTCGAGAATCAGGTCTAGGCGGCCGATGTTGCCGTACCGGCGGCGGTAGAGGCCCCAGTCCAGCTCGGCGAGATCGTCGTAATCTGCGAACTGGCCGATGACACCGTCGCGGAGGAACGGCACGCTCATGCGTCGACTCAGGTGCTGCCAGGCAGCCCTCTCCTCGGGCCGGATCTGAAGGCGGGCGTGGACGTCGTCACACCCGTGCCCGGTCACCTCGCGAAGGACGTCGACGGCGCGCTGGCACACCCACGCGGTGAGGACGTTCGTGTAGGCGTTGTCGGTCAGGCCCGCCCCGGGATCGTCGGGGTAGCCGTCGTGGTACTCGTCCGGGCCCATCACCCCCCGGATGTGGTAGCGGTCGTCGACGGTGTCGTGGCTCGCCATGGCGGTGAAGAGGCGGGCGACCTCGATGATGAGGTCAGCGCCACGCTCCGCGAGCCAGGCAGCATCACCCGTGGCCTGGTAGTACTGCCAGGCGTTGACCGCGACGGCGAGCCCGACGTGACGCTGCCGATGAGAGTTGTCCGGCATCCAGCGGCCCGAGCGACTGTTGAACAGCATCACCGGTGTCTCTTCGCGGCCGTCGCTGCCGGACTGCCACGGGAACATCGCCCCGGGGAGCCCTTCCCGGGCCGCAGCCCGCCGCGCGGCATCCAGCCGGCGCCACCGGTAGTCCAGCAGACCGCGACTGACCTGCGGCAGGTAGGCGGTGAGCACTGGCAGGACGAACAGCTCGTCCCAGAAGACGTGTCCGCGGTAGCCCTCGCCGTGCAGGCCGCGGGCCGGTACGCCGGTGTCGAGCTCGGAAGTGTGCACCGAGAGGGTCTGCTGCAGGTGGAACAGGTGCAGGTTGAGCACGAGGCCGGTCTGGGTGTCGGCGTCCAGCTCGACACCGAAGCGCTTCCATAACCGCTCCCACGCGGCAGCGTGAGGGCCGAGAAGGTCCTCTAAGCCGCCCGACGTCGCGTCGAGCTCCCCGAACACGGCCGACAGGGGCGAAGCAATGGCAGGGTCACGCGAGGACACGGCCGCTACCGCCTTGTCGATGGTGACCGGCGCGCCGTCGGTGACCGCTACCTCAAGGGCGTGCCAGTGCAGATCTCCGTCGTGCTCCAGGACGGCGTCCGGTGCTGCTTGGTCGACGGTGGTCAGGGCCCCCACCGCGATGTGGATCTGGCTCTGCAGTGTCGTGACCTCCACCACCAGCCTGCCCGGTCCGGCGTCGTGGACACCGGTGGTGCGCAGGTGACGGTTGGCCAGGGCGGCGTACTCGGCGACGTTGGCGTTGACCACGCCGGCATCGATGCCGGAGCGCACTCGCAGAGTCCCGCTCCACCCCTCGGGCACGACCGTGGTCTCCAGCGCCGCGACGTGCCGGCGAGCCATGGAGACGATGCGCCGCTGCCGAAGACGCATCCGCCGGCCGGCGCCGTCGGTGAGCACCGCGGTGCGGGTGAGCACTCCGCGGCGCAGGTCGAGCTCGCGCCGCTCGTCGGTGGCCGTCAGTCCGCCGGCGGACCACCACGGTCCTTCGGTGGCGAGGTCGAGAACCAGCCAGTTCGGCGCATTGACCAGGCTCTCGTCCTCCACCTGGCGGCCATGGACCGTGGAGACCAGGCGGTTGTAGACACCGGCGAGGTAAGTCCCGGGGTAGTGCACCCCGTCCGCACCACGCTCCGGTGCCGCGCCCCGGGCGCCGAGGTAGCCGTTGGCAAGGGTCGTCAACGCCTCACGATGACCCTCGTGGGCGGGGTCGAAACCCTCATACACCAGCGTCCACGGGTCGGCCCGGAGGGCACCAAGGTCGAGCTGCGCGACATCCTCCACGACCAGATGAGCGCCGGCGTCCTCGAGTTCGCTCCGCTGCCCGGCCCGGGCTACGCCAACCACGAGCCCGAAGCCCCCTCGCCTGGCAGCCTGAACGCCGGCGACGGCGTCCTCCACCACCGCAACCCGGTCCGGGGATACCCCCAGCTCGTGCGCCGCCTGGAGGAAGGTGGCGGGGTCGGGCTTGCCCGCCAGGCCGAGCTCGCCGGCACGCTCGCCGTCCACAACGACGTCGAAGGCCCCGGACAGACCTGCGGCCGTCAGCAGGGCCGCAGCGTTGCGGCTCGCCGTGACCAGCGCGACCGGCACACCACCGGCCCGCAACCGCTCGAGCAGGCCGACCGTGCCGGGGAACGCCTCAACGCCTCGGTCGGCGATCAGATGGAGGTAGATCTCGTTCTTCCGCGCCCCCAGCCCGTGCACCGTCCACTCCCCCGCGGCGTCTTGTCGCGTCCCCAGGGGAATGTCGAGGCCGCGGGCGGCGAGGAAGGCGGCAACCCCGTCCTCCCGGGCGCGTCCGTCGACGTAGCGCCGGTAGTCCGCGTCCGTATCGAACGGCTCTGCGGAGGCCGCCCCCGCTGTGCGTGGATCGGCGAGCACCATGTCGAAGAGCTGTCGCCACGCCTCGGCGTGCAGTGTGGCGGTGTCGGTGACCACACCGTCCATGTCGAAGATCACGGCCTCCTGCGGCGGTAGAGCCCCAGTCGGGGCAGGCGCGCGCAAGGAGCCCCCAGGCTCTGGCGTCGGATGTCTCACGGGCTCCTCCGATCTGTTCGCCGGCCCGGTGCTGCCTCCAGCCGGGGTCGAGCCCTCCAGCGGGTCAGTGGTGGGGCCGAAGCGGGGACTGGGACGTCGGCGTCGGGGCGGTGGACCGCCATCGGGGGCGCAACGCGACCCACATGGCCGCCAGCACCGCGGTCAGGCCCGCAGCCGTCCAACCGCCGGGGCGCTCTCCCAGGACGACGGCGGCCAGCAGGATGCCAAGGACGGGTGTCAAGAAGGTCCACGTGGTCAGCGTGTCGAGGCGGCTGCGGCGGACCTCGGTGAACCAGGCAACCGTTGTCGCCGCAGTGCCTACCAGTGCCAGGAACGCCAGCGACAGCACGAAGCGTGGGGTCCACGCCACCTCAGGGGCGCCCTCCACGGCTGCCGCGACGGCGGCGAGCACCACCCCGCCGATGACCAGGTGCCAGCCGGTGGCGGTGATCACGTCCATCCCGCCCAGGCGACGGGAGAGCAGGGTCCCACCGGTCACGGCGGCCGCGGAGAGCAGCGACAGCGCCGCCCCGCCACCCCCACCCCCGGGCACGGCTACCAGGACTAGGCCCGCGAAACCAACCGCAAGCGCGGTCGCTGTCCGGATCGAGAGTCTCTCGCCGTAGAGCCACCAGGCGGGCAGCAGGATCAGAAGTGGCTGGGCGTTGGCCAACACCGCGGCGGTGCCCGCGGCACCACCGGCCACCCCAGCGAACATCGCCGCGAAGGCCACCGTGACATTCACGAGGCCCAGAACGGCGAGGAGCATCCAAGCGTTCCTGCCGCGGGGGGTCGGCCGGTGCCACGCCGCTCCCAGGGCCAGCAGCGCCAGGCCGGCCACCAGAGCACGCAGTGCCGCGAACCAGAGCAGCGGGGCATCGCGCAGCCCCCAGTCGATGAGGACGAAGCACACCGCCCCCGCCGCGGTGATCCACAGCATGCGACCCCACCGTGGGCTCGCCATCGCCCCGCCCTCCACCGCGGGCGAACCGCGGGGAGCCACCGCTGCGCGGTCCACGCCGACCGGCATGTCAGCTGACCCCGGCGGGGGCCGGTGCCGCCGGCTCCGGCTCGCGTGCCGTGCCCTGCGGCGCGGCCGGAGTCTGCTGCGCCGGCAGCCGGAGCCGCTTGAGCAATAGCGCGTTGACCGTCACGACGACCGTCGAGCCCGACATCGACAGGGCCGCGATCTCCGGGCGCAGCATCAGGCCGAACGCGGGGTAGAACACCCCGGCGGCGATCGGCAGTGCCAGGGCGTTGTATGCGATCGCCCAGGCCACGTTCTGCCGTTCCTTGCGCACCGTGCCCTTGCCGATGCGTAGCGCCACGGACACGTCCAGGGGGTCCGAACGCATCAGGACGATGTCCGCGGTCTCGATCGCAACGTCGGTCCCCGCGCCGATCGCGATGCCGATGTCCGCCTTGGCCAGCGCGGGGGCGTCGTTGACGCCGTCGCCGACCATCGCCACGGTCTTGCCGGCCTGCTGCAGCTCGGCGACCTTCTCCGCCTTGTCGCCGGGAAGGACCTCGGCGATGACGGTGTCGATGCCGAGCTGCTCGGCGATGCGCTGAGCGGTCGCCTCGTTGTCTCCTGTGAGCATGACCACCTCGATCCCGGACTCGTGCAGCGCGGCGACCGCCGCCGCCGCCGTCTCGCGGGCGGCGTCGGCCAAAGCGATGACCCCGACCCCGCGTCCGTCCACCGCGACGAGTACCGCGGTGCGACCGGACGCCGCCAGCTCGTCCCGGCTCGCAGCCAGATCGCCGAGCTCCACGCCTTCTTTCGCCATGAGGCGGAGGTTGCCCACCAGCACCCGCCGCCCGTCGACCACTGCCGTCGCGCCATGTCCCGGCACATTCAGGAACTCGCTGACCTCCCGCCCGGGCACACCCAGCCGAGCGGCGTGGCTCTCGATGGCCCGGGCCAGGGGGTGCTCGGACTCCCGTTCGACGGCAGCGACCAGGGCGAGCATCTCCTCCTCGCTCATGCCCGCCACGACGACGTCGGTGACCTCCGGCTCCCCCTTGGTCAGGGTGCCTGTCTTGTCCAGGACCACCGTGTCGATCCGCGCAGTGCCCTCCAGGGCGGTCGCGTTCTTGAACAGCACCCCGCGCCGCGCCCCCACACCGGTGCCCACCATGATCGCCATGGGTGTCGCGAGTCCGAGGGCATCGGGGCAGGTGATGACCACGACCGTGATCGCGAACAGCATCGCCAGGGCCACACCGGCACCGGCGAGCATCCACACCGCGAACGTCGTGCCGCCGGCGACGAGGGCGACGAACACCAGCCAGAACGCGGCGCGGTCGGCCAGGCGCTGCCCGGGGGCCTTGGAGTTCTGCGCCTCCTGGACCATCTTGACGATCTGCGCCAACGCCGTGTCCGCGCCGACCTTCGTGGCCCGTGCCCGCAGGGTCCCCGTGGTGTTGATCGACGCACCGATCAACTGAGCCCCCGGCGCCTTCTCCACCGGCATGGACTCCCCGGTCACCATGGACTCGTCGACCTCGGACTCCCCCTCCTCCACCACGGCGTCGACCGGGATCTTCGAGCCCGGCCGCACCAGCAGCAGGTCACCGACGACGACCTCAGACGTCGGGACCTCCACCGGCTCGCCGTCGCGGAGCACGACCGCCTGGGACGGGGCGAGCTCGAGCAACGTGCGCACGGCGTCGTTCGCTCCGCCCCGGGCTCGCATCTCCAGCCAGTGCCCGAGGAGCACGAAGGTGGTCAGAACCGTGGCCGCCTCGTAGAAGACCTCTCCCCCGCCGGTGAAGGTCACCACCAGGCTGTACAACCAGCCCGCGCCGACGCCCACCGCGACCAGGACCATCATGTCCAGCGTCCTGGCCCGCAACGCCCGGTAGGCGCCGTCGAAGAAGATCCACGCCGAGTAGAACACCACCGGCAAAGACAAGATCAGCGAGAAGACATCGTCACGCAGACCGAACGGCGCCGGAAGGGTGAACCCCAGGACCTCGCGCCCGATCGGCGACCAGAACAAGATCACCACTGACAGGACGGCCGCGACCAGGAACCGGTTGCGCATGTCCCGGGTCATGTCCGCCATCGACCCGCCGTGCCCGCCATGGCCCATCGCCTCCTGTGCGGACTGACCGGTCGGTGCGTCGCCGTCCTTGTCCCCGTGCCCGGTGTCCCCGTGCCCAGCGGCCCCGTGCGTGCCATGGCCCTCGGCCCCCGTGCGGGTGTCGTCTGGGGTCCGGGCCTCGGTCGACGCCGGCTCCGTCATCGGGTGGCACATGTGACCCGGTACGGACTGCCCCGCACAGTGGTACCCGCACTCGTTGACCCAGCTCACCAGCTGGGCGATGGAGGTCTCGTCCGGGTCGTAGGTGACCGTCGCCGTCTGCGAGACGGCGCTGGCCTCGACGGCCAGCACTCCTCCCTGGCGCATCAGGGTCTTCTCGATGACCGACTCGGAGGTGGCCCAGTGCAGACCGCCCACCTCCAGCACAGTGGATTGGCGTTTCATGATCTTCACGTCCTTGCCCGGCCTCGTGGCCGATCGATGGTGCTCCGCGCCTGGCGCGGAGGGTGTCCCTCATGGCCCGTCAGGCGGGCCTCACGCGGAGGGGTCGGGCAGGAAGTCGCGGCGCATGCCCAGGACCTCGTCGGTCGTGGCGATCGAGGTGGCGCCGTCGGTCACGGTCCCGGCCAGCGCCCGGATGGCGTCGATCGTCTCGGGGATGACGATCGACTCGTTGTTGACCTGGTAAGTCAGGTATGCCTCGTCCCCCTCAACGGTCAGGACGTCCTCCCACACGGCGACCTCCCACATGTCCCCGCGTGGCCGGCCCAGGTCGCGCATCAGCTCGACCGTGGTGTTCGAGGCGGTCAGCCCGTCCGCCATGCGGATGAAGGCGATCCGCGGCGCAGCACGCAGAGCCTCGAGAACCTCCTCGCGGCTGGCCACTCGGGTCAGCTGCAGGGTCCAGAAGTGGGTGTGGGTCTGGGTGTGGGCGGCCTTGGCCGCGATGGTCACGACGTCCAGGTCGGGCCGCACCGTGCGGGCGTCCGGGCCCTGATGTGAGGGGATGGAGCTCTCGGGCACCAGGGTGTTCATGATTCCGCCCTGGTGGGACTCTCCCGGGTCGGTGGCCCGACGGATCAGAACCCCGCGGGCGCGGGCGAGGAGGTCGGCGTCCTGCAAGGCCCCAAGGACACGCACGATGCTGGTGGTGTTGCACGAGACCACCCGCGTGGTGTCCCGGCCGAGCGCCGTGGCGTAGTTGGCCTGGGCGACGAAGGAGTGGCCGGTGGTGGCGTGCGACTCCCCTCCCTGGAAGACGGCCTTGACCCCGGCGGCCCGGTATGCCTCGAGGTTGAGTGCCGCGACCTTCTTCGGCGTCGTGTCCACCACCACGTCCACCTGGCTGAGCAGGTCGGCCACGGTGCCGGCCACCGGCATCCGGGCAGCCCGCATCGCGGTGCCCGCGTCCGTGGTGGCAGCGAACACGTCTAGGCCGAGCCCGACAGCGGTGCGCACCCGCCAGTCCGTGGCGACGTCCGCCACCCCGACCAGCTCCATGTCGGGCATGACGCGGACAGCATCCGCGACCCGCTTGCCGATAACTCCGTAGCCGTTGACAGCAACCCTGATGTTCATCCTGGCCTCCAGTACCTGTTCCGTATCGTGTGTTCTCTGAGTCGGCATCGCGGCCGGGGTTGTGCCGTGGTCGACGGCTGCAGTGGTTCTACCGTTCTAGCTGCGGACCAGGCGGGCGATCGCGTCGGCGGCTTCCTTGAGCTTGGCGTCCTTCTCGGGTCCGCCGACTTGGGCGGCGTCGACCAGGCAGTGGCCCATGTGATCCTCCAGCAGGCCCAGGGCCACACACTGCAGGGCCCGGGAGGCGGCCGAGACCTGGGTGAGGACGTCGATGCAGTACTTGTCCTCCTCGACCATGCGGGCGATGCCACGGACCTGACCCTCGATGCGGCGCAACCGGATGAGCAGGTCATGCTTGGAGTCGGTGTCGGTCATCAGATCCTCCTGCCGGAAGGCCCCCGGGGTGCCACCGCTGTCAGGTTCGGTGGCACCCCGGGGGGGGCTCGTCCGAGTTAGGGCGCCACCGCGGTGGCGTAGCGGGCGGGGTCGGCACGGAAGCTCTCCGCGCAGTGGGGGGAGCAGAAGTGGTACGTCGTGCCCTCGTGCTCGGCGGTGTCGGCCGCCGAGGCGGGGTCGATGCTCATCCGGCAGACCGGGTCGGTGACCTTCTGGGACTTCTCGGACATGGCGTGCTCCGTTCCTTCTTCATCGTCTTTCCCTATCTCCACCACCGGGTCGATGGCGGCGACCTGGACGGCCTCGGGCAGAGGCCGTGGGGTGAAGGTGCGCAGGCGATTGGCGTTGGCGACCACTGACAGCGAGGACAAGGCCATAGCAGCCGCGGCGATGATCGGGCTGAGCATCAAGCCGAAAGTCGGGTACAACGCACCCGCGGCGATCGGGATGCCGATCGCGTTGTACATGAACGCGAAGACCAGGTTCTGACGGATGTTGCGCATGGTGGCCCGGGACAGGTCCACCGCCGTGACCAGGCCGGACAGCGCACCGGAGATCAAGGTGATGTCGGAGGACTCGATGGCCACGTCGGTGCCGGTGCCGATCGCCGATCCGACGTCGGCCTGGGCCAGGGCCGGTGCATCGTTGATGCCGTCCCCGACCATCCCGACCACACGGCCCTCCCCCTGGAGCCGCTTGACCTCGGCGGCCTTGTGCTCGGGCATGACCTCGGCCACCACGCGCCCGATGCCGACCTGACGGGCGATGGCCGCGGCCGTGGCCCGGTTGTCCCCGGTCATCATGATCACGTCGATGCTGCGCTTCTGCAGTGCCGCGATGGCGGCCGCTGAGCCTTCCTTCAGGGTGTCGGCCACGCCGACCACACCGGCGAACCGCCCGTCGACGACCACGAACATCGGGGTCTTGCCGTCGGCGGCGAGCCGGTCCGCGTCGCTGGTTCGGGCGGCGACGCCGACGCTGTCGAGAAGGCGTCGATTCCCGACCAGGACCTCGCGGCCCTGGACCAGGGCACGCACTCCTTGACCGGTCACGGAGTCGAATGCGCTCACCTCCGGCAGTCGGATGCCGCTGTTGAGGGCGCCGGTCACGATGGCCGTAGCCAGGGGGTGCTCGGAGGAACGCTCCACCGCCGCGACGAGGGTGAGGAGCTCGACGTCGGTGAACCCGTCTGCGGGCAGCACGTCGGTCAGCGCCGGTGTGCCCTTGGTGATGGTCCCGGTCTTGTCCAGCACGACGGTGTCGAGCTTGTGGGCCGTTTCCAGTGCCTCGGCGGAGCGGATGAGGATGCCCGCCGTGGCGCCCTTGCCGGTGCCGACCGTGATCGACAGCGGCGTGGCGAGCCCCAGAGCACAGGGGCAGGCGATGATGAGCACCGACACGGCAGCGACCAGGGCGAAGACCGAGGCCGGCGGTGGGCCCACCAACGCCCAGATCACGAACGTCCAGATCGCGATGCCGATGACCGCCGGGACGAAGTAGCTCGACACATGGTCCACCAGACGCTGGATCGGCGCTTTGGAGCCCTGCGCCTGCCGCACCAGCCTGATGATCTGCGCCAGCATCGTGTCCGCACCGACCTTGGTCGCGGTGTATCGGAAGGCACCGGTCTGGTTGATGGTCGCGCCGATGACCGGGTCACCCCGCCCCTTGGTCACGGCGATCGGCTCGCCGGTCACCATGGACTCGTCGACAGCGGAGGTCCCCTCCACCACCTCGCCGTCCACGGGCAGCTTCTCACCGGGCCGGACCACCACCACGTCACCGGCGAGAACCTCGTCGATCGGGACCTCGAGCTCCTCGCCGTCACGGACCACTCGTGCGGTGCGCGGCTGCAGGCCGATCAGTGTCCGGATCGCCTCCCCGGTGCCGGCCTTGGCCTTGGTCTCCAGCAGCCGGCCCAGCAGGATCAGCGTGATGATGACCCCGACTGCCTCGTAGTACACCTCGCGGGTCTCCTCGGGTAGCAGACCCGGGGTGAACGTCACCACCAGGCTGTAGCCGAAAGCCGCGATCGTGCCGAGGGTGATCAGCGAGTTCATGTCCGCGGTGCGGTGCGACAACGCCAGCCAGCCGGTCTTGTGGATGGGCCATCCGGTGTAGAGCATCACCGGGGCGATGAGGACCAGCTGCAGCCAAGGGTTCATCAACACCTCGGGAACCCACGTGGCGGCGAAGAGCTCCATCGCCATGACCGCAAACAGAACAGGCAGCGTCAGCACCGCTCCCACGAGCACTCGGCGACGCAGATCCGCGATCTCTATGGCCCGCTCCCGCTCCTCGGCGTCCCCATCCTCGGTCCGCCCAGGCAATGACGTGGACGGCTCAGCGCGCGCCGGCTCTTGCCGGGCCGGACGGCGCTCGGAAGCACCGTCGTCGTGGCCGTCGTCGTGACCGGCTGGTCGCTCAGCGACCGCAACAGCACCACCGGCGGTCGCCTGCCCAGTCGACCCCTCCACGACCCGCACCCGCCCGTGCAGCATGTTCATCCCACACGCGAATCCGTACTCCCCAGACACAGTCGGGGTGAACTCCACGGCAGTCGTGGCGTTCGCGGGCAGACTCTGATTGATCCTGAAGTCCGGGAACACCACACGCGAGGAGCAGTCACCGGTCTCCTGCCGGTCGAACACCAGGCGCACCGGAACACCAGCCTCGACCTCGACGAGATCGGGGCTGTAGCCACCCTTGACCGTGACCACGACCTCCTGCACCCCGTCGGCGAGCTCTGCGCGACGGGACCTCTTGGGCCCGAAGAAGTACCACCCGAGCAGCACCGTCAGCACGACGCCGCCCAGGACGACCGACCAGTCGAACGCACTCATCTCTCCACCTCCAAGGATGTGGCTGAACCGGCCCGGGGTGCCGACAGCGAGAACCCTGCGCCCTCGACGGCTGCACGGACAGCCTCGGGCTGCGGGGTCGAACGTGAGACGAGCACCAGCCGGGAGCCCCCGCCCTTGACGAGGTCGACCCCGACGGACCTGACCCCTGCCAGGAGCCGAACCCGTTCGATCAGGCTCGCCAAGCAGGATCCGCAGGTCAGTCCCCACACTCGGTACGTCTTGCGTCTCACAACACCGACCTCCAATACCCCCGATGGGTATGACCCCAGGTAACCGGCGGGAGGTGTAGAGGACGTCCATGAACGATGAAGTCCCGATGAAGGAGTTGGCGGTCGCATGCCGCGCGTCCGGGCGTACGACGAGGTGTGGTGAACTTGGCCCATGCTCGCACCGCACACTCTCCGCTCGACGACGGCTCGCACCGCTCGCCCGATGTGGATGACGTGTTGTTGCGGTGCGCCCCGGTGCTGTTGACCCCCGTCACCACGGCCGGCCACCGGCCCTGACCGAGGCCCTCGTCTGACGCACCGGCGTCACGGTCGCGCCCCCGCGGTCGTAGCCAGGCTGCGGCCTCGTCCCGCGCAGCGGTCTCCGCAGTCACCGCAGCCACTTCGGCTGCACGCCCGCGCCCCACCCCACCCGTCCCGCGCCCCCGGGCGCCCCTGGAAGGATCCCGATGAGCACCTCGCGCCTGTTCCCCGTTCGCGCCCGCACGGCGGCTGCCGTCCTGTCCGTGGCGGTCCTTGCCCTCACGGCCTGCTCCACCGACGCCGGCACCGCCGAGGCCGACGGTTCCGCGGAGCCCGCCCCCGCGGCCGGGGACGACACGTCCCTGACCGAGGTCCAGGAGCGCGGGACGATCACCGTCGGGACGGAGGGCACCTACCGGCCCTTCACCTTCCACGAGGACGGCTCGGGCGACCTGACCGGCTACGACGTCGAGATCGTGACGGCGGTGGCCGAGGAGCTCGGACTCGAGGTGGAGTTCGAGGAGACCCAGTGGGACGCCATCTTCGCCGGGCTCGAGGCCGGCCGCTTCGACGTCGTCGCGAACCAGGTGTCCATCACCCCCGAGCGCGAGGAGGCGTACACCTTCTCCGCGCCCTACACCGTCTCGACCGGTGTGGTCGTGGTCCCCGCCGACGACACGTCGATCAGCTCGTTCGACGACCTCAAGGGCAGGACCACGGCCCAGTCCCTGACCAGCAACTGGCACACGCTCGCCGAGGAGAGCGGCGCCGAGATCGAGGCGGTCGAGGGCTGGGCGCAGTCCGTGGCCCTCGTCGAGCAGGGGCGGGTCGACGCCACGATCAACGACAAGCTCACCTTCCTCGACTACGCCGCGAACAACGACGCCTCCGGCCTGAAGGTCGCGGCCGAGACCGAGGACCAGTCGCTGAGCGCCTTCGCCTTCCGCGACGGCAGCGACGCGCTGGCGGAGGCATTCGACGAGGCGCTGGCGACCCTCGCCGAGGACGGCACCCTGGCGGAGATCTCCGAGAAGTACTTCGGCGAGGATGTGTCGGGCTGAGATGACTCAGCCCGCCTAGGACCTGGTCCTCGACTCGCTGGGCCCGGCTGGGCCATGGGTGTGATCGTGACCCACGAGCTCCAGTTCGCGCGACGTCGCGCACCAGGTCGCCTGCGTCGGCGGCGGGCCCATCGCCGAGCACGGGCCCGCTGCCGAGGTGCTGCGTGAATCCGCGCGACGACCGCACCCTGCAGTTCGGGCACTGCCTCCTGCATTGACCACTTCTTCAGGCAGTCTTCGCCGCACCGTGACAGCGCGGCTTCATCCTTGTGCGATGTCGACCTCTGCAACCACAGTGTCGGTCCTGAGAGTGGACGGAGACGTCGCGCGCCGTGCTCGTCGAGGGCCGGCAACGTTCGTCACTGGTGGGCTCGGCGCCCTCGGAGGGATCGCCCCCCACATCCTCCACCACGCGGGGCCCCTTGTCGGCACCGCACTCGTGACCGGCGCAGGGGGCACCGCGCTCTTCGGGCTGCTGGGCCTGGTGCTCTCCGTGCCGATGCTCCTGCGCCTTCGACGACGCTTCGACAGCTGGTGGGCACCGGCGGTCGCGCTCCTGGTCTTCACCGCCATGTTCGCCGTCTCGTCTCTTGTGATCGGACCACGGATCAGCGCGTCCGGCCCCGAGCCCGTCCAGCAGGAGCAGCAAGAGCACGACGAGCACCATGACGGCACGGACGGCTGACGCTCTGGTCGAGCACCGGTCGCGCGGTGATCTTGATGAGCGATGGGATGCCGGGCCCCCGGCCCCGTCCGTCACCGTCGCATGAAGAACCAATGGTGATTCCGTTGCTTTCGGTGAGCAACGCTCGACCTACGGCCAGGATCGGGGGGTGCAACTGACAGCAGATCCGCCCCAGCTCTTCCTGGACCGAGGACGTGCTTCTCGAATCGCCGAGGCTCCTCCACGGCCGACAGCCTGCTCGCGCGATCACCGGTGAGATCACCTCGGTTCACGTCGCCCGGCCGGATCACCATCGTGTTGACCGCCGTCCTGCTCCCACTACTCGCGGCGACGGGGGCGGGACTGGTGTTGCTGTGGCCTACCGGCACTCCGCCTCAGACCGGCGTCGTCGCGACGGACGCCACGTACCCCGTCGGGCGCGTGATCGCGGCGACCACCGAGTCGTGCGCGGGCGAGAACGAGGACCGCCGACCGGACGGGGACATCCCGGACACTGTGGCGTGCACCCTCGTCACCGTCCGGGTCACCGGTGGAGACTCGGCGGGTCAGGAGGCGCGGGTCTGGGCCCCGGCGACCGTGCGTGTGGACGACGTGCCGCCAGGGACCGCAGTCGTGCTCGTGCAGTACCGAGCGCCCGACGGCGAGCCCGAGGGCTGGGCGTGGTTCGACTACTCCCGGACCGTGCCGCTCGGGGCACTCACCGTTGCCTTCGCGCTCATGGTCACCGCGGTCGCCGGCCTGCGTGGGATCCGTGCCCTCGTCGGACTCGCGGTGGCTGGTCTCGTCATCGCAGTCTTCATGCTCCCAGCGCTCCTCGAAGGCAAGGACGCCCTAGCGGTGGGCCTCGTCGGCTCTTCGGCGATCATGTTCGTCGTCCTGTACATGGCCCACGGCTTCTCAAAGCGCTCGACCACGGCTCTGCTCGGAACCTTCGCCGGCTTGGCGATGACCGTCGTGCTCGGAGTCGTCGCTGCGAGGACCGCGCACCTCACCGGAATCTCGACCGAGGAGAACTATCGGTTGGCGATGCTGACCGGACGGCTCGGAGGCGATGCTCTGCGCGGGCTCTTCCTCGCCGGGGTCACCCTGGCCGGCCTCGGGGTGCTCAATGACGTCACAGTGACGCAGGCCTCGGCCGTGTGGGAGCTGCGCGACGCCGACCCCACCGCGAGCCGACGTCGCCTCTTCTCCCAGGCCATGCGGATCGGTCGCGATCACATCGCCTCGGCCGTCTACACGATTGCGTTCGCCTACGCAGGCGCCGCCCTGCCCGTGCTCCTGCTCCTCGAGGTCTACAAGAGCCCTCTCTACCAAACGATCAGCAGTGGCGAGTTCGCCGAGGAGATCGCCCGGACCCTCGTCGGATCGATCGGCCTTGTCCTGGCGATTCCCTTGACCACCCTGATCGCCGTCATGGTGGCGACCGCAGAGCCGGTGCGCCGTCGTCACGCGGCAGCCGTCCCCCGTGCGCACGCACACGCACACTGACGCCTACCCGCGGAGCCGAACTCGGCGCACCGTCCCGTGAGCGGCATGGGTCCACCACGGTTCAGCGTGAGGATAGTGACACTCTTTCATCAAACCTTCATCGCAGGCTGAGGAAGTACTCGCCGTGGTGACGCAAGGTGGTGTGTGCGCCGCCTTGAGCGGTACGTCGAGACACCTGGGAGTCACTGTGAAGAACCTGCGAACTGCCGCTACCGCCTCCGTTGCGGCGGTGGCCCTTGGCCTGACACTGGCCGCGTGCGGCGGGTCGGACGATGCCCCGGCGAACACCGAGGCCGCCTCGACGAGTGCGAGCGGCGAGGGTGCGACGGTGCACAACGACGCCGACACCGAGTTCGCGCAGATGATGATCGTGCACCACGAAGGTGCGATCGAGATGGCTGACCTGGCTGTGGCCCAGGGGTCGTCCTCGGAGGTGCGCGAGCTGGGTGAGCGCATCTCGGGGGCCCAGGACCCTGAGATCGATCTGATGACGTCGTGGCTGGAGGCCTGGGGGGAGGACCTCCCTGTCGACGCCGAGATGGGCGGCATGGACCACGGGGCCATGGAGATGGACGGCATGGACCAGGAGGCCACGATGGACGAGCTCGTGGGCCTCACCGGGGAGGAGTTCGACCGTCGGTTCCTCGAGCTCATGGTCGAGCACCACGCGGGCGCGGTCGAAATGGCCGAAGAGCACATGACGGCCGGGGAGAACGCTGAGGCGGTCGAGCTGTCGGACACGATCATCGAGGACCAGACGGCGGAGATCGCCGAGATGGAGGACCTCCTGGCGGCTCGGTGAGTCCCTCCTGAGACATGTGAGATACCCGCTCCGGGGTGGTCCCGGGCGGGCACCTCGCGTGCCGAGCCGCCCACGGGCTGCTTCTTCATCAAAGAGTGACCGCGCGTCCGTGGGCTCTTGATGGGCACCGTCGAGGCTGGGGTGGTCCGCAGACGACGACGGGTGCCTCTCGGCACGACGTCGGGCGACTCCTAGTGGTAGGGACTCATGCAGCCAGTTCTGTTCTCCGTTCTCGGGCTCGACATCCAGACCTACGGTCTGAGCAAGGCGGCGGCTGCCTTGGTCGCGGCCTTCCTGCTCGGACGGGCGTTCCACAGGAGGGGTCTGGCGAAGGACTCTGCCCATGCGCTGGTCATGTGGGCCACGGTGTGGGGCTTCGCGGCCGCCAAGGTGTACTACCTGCTTGAGCAGTTGCCCACGATCACCGCGCACGACCTCGGCGGGATGGGCTTCACCTGGTTCGGTGGACTGATCGGCGGGGTGGGTGCGGCGCTGGTGATCATCCGGCGACATCACCTACCCCTGGGCCTGGTCGCCGGCCTCGCGGCGATCCCGCTGACGGTCGCCTACGGGATCGGCCGCCTCGGGTGCCTGCTCTCGGGTGACGGCACGTACGGCCGCCCGAGCGACCTGCCGTGGGCCATGTCCTTCCCGAACGGCGTGGTCGCCACCGACGTCCCGGTGCACCCGACCCCCCTCTACGAGGCCCTCGCGGCCGGGATCATCGCCCTCGTGCTGTGGCGGCTCGCACGTCACCTCGCTCCCGCTGCCCTCTTCGGCGCCTACCTGGTCCTGAGCGGGGTCGCGCGACTCCTCGTGGAGTTCCTGCGGATCAACGAGCCCGCCTTCCTGGGCCTGACCCAGCCGCAGCTCTGGTCGGTCCTGAGCATCGTCCTCGGCGCGCTCCTCGTCGTCCGGGTCACGGCGGCGGGCACGGCGCCGGCCGCTCGGCCCGTCGAGGAGGTCCCTGCCGCCACCGCGCACGCGCCGAGCTGACGTACAGTGGATACCCCCGGAGGTATGTGTCGCCGGGTTGTCATCGATGACCGAGGAGAGGGGCGTTCCGTGGACGTGATGATGAGGTCCTGGAACGGGATGGGCATGGGCATGGGCATGGGGATGGGGTGGAGCTGGGTCTTCGGGCTCTTGCTCCTGGCCGGTGTCGTCACGCTCGTCGTCCTCCTCGTGCGGCTGACGGTCGACGGTGGCCGTCGTCGGGGCGAGCACCCGGGGCCCGGCGCGGCTCAGAGCCGTGCACGAGAGGTCCTCGACGAGCGCTACGCCCGCGGTGAGATCGACAGCGCGGAGTACGAGGAGCGCCTGCGGACCCTGCGGCGCGACCCGTAGTGGAGCCGCTCACCCGACGGCAGGTGCTGCAGATCGGCGCCCTGGGCGGGCTGGGGGTGGTCGTCGGCGGCACCGGGCTCGCCCGGGTCGGCGCTCCGTGGACCCCGCGCCGTACCGCCCCGGGCTCCGTGGCGGGTTCGGCCGGGCAGGAGCTCGTGGAGCCCGAGGTGCTGCGCAGCACGGACGGGCGGCTCCGGGTCCGGCTCGTCGCGCAGGAGCAGGACGTCGTCGTGGCGGGCCGCCGGGCTCGTGTGCTCGCCTACAACGGGAGCGTGCCGGGGCAGACCTGGCGGGTGGGGCCCGGTGACCGGATCGACGTGCGGCTGGAGAACCGCCTCGAGACGCCGACGAACCTGCACACCCACGGCCTGCACGTGTCCCCGCAGGGCAGCTCGGACAACGCCCTGCTGAGCATCGGTCCAGGGGAGACCTTCGACTACACCTTCGAGCTGCCGCGTGACCACCCCACGGGGGTGTTCTGGTACCACCCGCACCGGCACGGGTACGTCGCCGACCAGGTCTTCGCAGGCATGTACGGCGCCATGGTCGTGGAGGACGACGACGTCGACGTGGCCCGCGAACGCGTCCTGGTGGTCTCCGACATCTCCCTGACCCCCGACGGCGCCGTCCGCGGCATCACCCCACAGGAGCGGATGGCCGGGCGCGAGGGAGACCTCGTGCTGGTCAACGGTCAGGTCCGCCCGGAGATCTCTGCACGCCCCGGGGAGCAGGAACGCTGGCGCGTGGTCAACGCCTGCACCTCCCGGTACCTGCGCCTGGCGCTGCCCGGGCAACAGCTCCGGCTCCTCGGGATCGACTCCGGTCACGAGGCGGCCCCGCGCGAGGTGGACGACGTGGTCCTCGCACCGGGCAACCGCGCCGACCTCCTGGTCGCCATGAGCCCGGGCACCGGTGAGCTACGCACGCTGGGCTACGACCGCGGCGAGGCGATGATGGGCATGATGTCCGGGCAGGACCTGTCCGGCCCCCGGACGCTGGCGACCGTGACGGTGACCGGTGCCGCCGCCGACGCCGCCCGTCCCGGCGACCCCGTGCGCCCCGCCCGCCAGGACGCGGAGCCCGACCTGCGGCCGAGCCGGGTCGACGCCCACCGCGAGATCACCTTCACCATGGGCGGGATGGGTGGCATGGGTGGCATGGGCGGCATGGGTGGCATGGCGTTCGGCTTCGACGACCGGGCCTTCGACCCCGAGCGCATCGACCAACGGGTCGTGACCGACTCGGTCGAGGAGTGGACGATCCGCAACCCCACACCCATGAACCACCCCTTCCACCTCCACGTATGGCCCATGCAGCTGACCGCGGTTAACGGCACCACCCTCACGGACCCGACGTGGCGCGACGTGGTCGACGTCCCCGCCGGTGGCCACGTCGTCGTCCGCATCCGGTTCGCCACCTTCCCCGGCACCACCGTCTACCACTGCCACATCCTCGACCATGAGGACGTCGGGATGATGGGCATCGTCGCAGCCGCGAACTGAGCCGGCTGCGAGGCCGGTGGGCAGGCCGGATGCCCTGCGCCGACCAGCACCGAGGACAGTGACAAGACGACGCGGCCCGGTCACCGTGATGGGGACCGGGCCGCGATCGTCTCGGGCAGTGGCTCAGGCGGTCGTGGTCTCCCCACTGCGATGGGCGCACTGATGTTCTGCTCGGGGCAGCTCAGCGACGGTCGGGGCCGCGGCGTCCGTCTGCGTCGAGGACCCGCTGCGACAGCACTGGTCCTGCGCGCCGCTCTCCTGGCAACAACCACTCATCGTCACTCCTCTTCTCGGGTCGTGCTCTCTGACATCAGGTGAGATGTTCGCGCTCTACCTAGAGCCTGCTCAGCGCCTCGTCCAGGAGGTCCTCCGGGTCGAGCCACATCGAGGGGTAGTTGCCGTACCACTGCTGGACGCCTTCGGCGTCGATGAGGACGAAGCCGTGCCCGGGCAGGCCTTCGTGCATCCCGCTGCCCAGGGTTCCGTAGGCGTCCGAGACCTCGCCGTCGTCCAGGAGGAAGGGGGCGCTCACCCCCAGTCGCTCACGCTCGGCGTTGATGTGCTCGGCGGTGTTCATCACGATCGGGAGGACGGTGATATCGGCCTCGGCGAAGCCCGGTTCCTTCTCGATCTCTGCCATCTGCAGCAGGCAGGAGTCGCAGCCCGCGCCCTCGTTGAAGTAGAGGATCACCGGTGAGCCGCGCAGGGAGGACAGGGAGACGGTGCGACCGTCCGAGGTAGGAAGCGTGAACTCCGGGGCGACTCGTGTGTCCGCGGAGACCGCGGGCCGAGAGCCGAGCAGGCCGGCGGTCACGAGGGTCACGACGACCAGGAGTCCGGCTGCCCACGCCGCGAGGCCGATGCGTCGGCGTCGAGCCTCGGTCTTGCCCTGCTCCTTCTTGACCTCGTCGAGCACGTGCTGGCGTTCGGCGAGGCGACGGGTGGCGGATCCTGAGGTCATCGTGGGGTTCCTTGGTTGGTGGTCGTGTCGTGGCGGGTCGGCGTCGTGTCCGCGTCCGGCGTCCCGGAGGGCGGAGAAGCTCCATCGACGGACGACGGGTGCCCTGGGACCGCTGCGGGGCTCGAGTCCACAGGCGCGGACGCTCGGTCCGCCCGTCGGCGGCGCTCGGACAAGGTGGCCCAGACGAACACCCCTGCAAGGCCCAGCAACGCGAGCCCCAGGACGGGCTCGGGGACCGGGTCGATGAACCGTTGAACGGCCAGGAAGACGTCGGTCAGGGTGCCCGCGGCCAGGTCTTGCGCTCGGGTGCCGCCGGTCATGTCGGCGTCGTCCGCCAGGGCGATGATGAACACACCCATGACGGTGAACCCGACGGCGACGGCGATGTTCAGCGTGTTGGTCACCAGGACCCGTCCCGCGACGCGCAGGCGGACGAGCTTGGCGCGAAGGAACTTCTTCTCGCCGAGCTTGGCCTTGTCCCAGATCAACGCCATGACGAAGAGGGGGAAGACCATCCCGAACACGTATGCCAGCCCGAGGGTCAGTCCCCCGATGGGGGAGCCCGAGAGGACGGACAGGGTCATGACACCTGCGAGGACCGGCGCGCAGCAGCTCGAGGCGACACCGGAGAAGACACCGAGGGCGAAGAAGCTCGCGGTGTCGCCGCGGCTGGTGTCCGGTGCCCGCAGGAAGCTGGGCAGGGACCACATCTTCCCCGAGAGCGCCAGGAGCGCCAGCGCGATCATGAGGATCCCGCCGGCGACGTACAGAGGTCCGTGGTAGCGCGCGATCGCCCCGGACAACAGGCTCATGCCCAAGGTGATGGGCACCAGGACGAGGGCCAGACCCGCGGCGAAGATGAACGTCAGCGGCAGCAGGCGCCAGCGGCGGTTCTTGACCGCGCCGGCGAGGTAGCTCGGTGCAAGGAAGACGATGCAGCACGGCGCGAACAGCGCGACACCGCCGGCGAAGAACGCCGCAACGATGCTGCCCGTGGTGAGAAGCTCGGCACCCACGTCAGGCACCCCAAGGCAGGTAAGGCCGGGCGTCGTCCGAGGCGCGTGCGGCCAGGACCTTCACCAGCTTCTTCCGCGGAAGGCGCCCGGAGCTGAAGTACCGGCCGTCGAGGAGCACGAGCGGGTTCATGGCCGGTCGGTGCTGGGCCACCAGATGGGCGCCCTCGGGCGAGTCCAGCTCGACCACCGTGACGTCGAGCGGCCACGTCGCGGTCAGCTCGGTGAGCGCCTCCTTGGCGTCGTCGCAGTAGTGGCAAGCCGGGGCATGGACGAGTGTCACCTGGACGGGCGGGGGCGTATCGCTCACGGGATTCTCTCTGGGTCGGCATTCGGGCCGTCATCAGGCTCGTCGCTCCGGACTGGCCCCGTGTCGTCTTTCGGTCAACGTTCGATGAAGGATCGCGGGCCGGACGCTCCGCGGGTCGGCCGAGTCGCCCGAGCAGACACAATGGGCCCCATGGCCAACGACAAGACGCTCATCCGTCGTGCCCTGGTGATCGACGACGAGGAGGCTCTGGCGAAGCTCATTGCGGGCTACCTGGAACGTGACGGGTTCGAGGTGCACCTGGCCTTCGACGGCCCGGCCGGGGTCGAGTCGGCGCGCGAGGTCGATCCGGACGTGGTCGTGCTCGACCTCGGTCTACCCGGGCTGGACGGGATCGAGGTCTGCCGACAGCTGCGAACCTTCTCCGACTGCTACGTGGTGATGCTCACGGCCCGCACGGAAGAGGTGGACACCTTGATCGGCCTGTCCGTCGGCGCTGACGACTACATGACCAAACCCTTCAGCCCTCGTGAGCTCCTCGCCCGGATCGGGGTGCTGCTGCGCAGGCCCCGGCGCGCCACGGGCGCCCAGTCGACACCCGCTGAGCCGTTGCGGATCGGTGGGCTCTCCATCGATCTGCTTGCGCGCGAGGTGCACCTGGACGGTGAGCCGGTCCCGCTCACTCGGACGGAGTTCGACGTGCTGGCGGCCCTGGCCGGCAGCCCGCACGTGGTGTTCAGCCGGCGTGTGCTGATCGAGACGGTCTGGGGCGACAACTGGGTCGGGGACGAGCACCTGGTGGACGTTCACGTGCTGCACGTGCGCCAGAAGCTCCGGGACACGGTGGAGGCCCAGCGGTTCATCCGGACCGTTCGCGGTGTGGGCTACCGGATCGGGACGGGGGGGTGACCCTGCGCGGCTGGGCGACGGCCTCGGGGCTTGCCGCCCGTTTGCTGGCGGCGCTGGCCCTGGTCGTCCTTGCCGGCGGCCTGACGGCGTGGGTGGTCGCAGGCGCGATCGGGCCGGCGGTCTTCCACCAGCACATGCTCCGGGCCGACCTCGGTGCGCAGGACCCGGCAGTCGTGCACGCCGAGGAGGCGTTCCGCTCGGCGAGCTCCATGGCGCTGTCGATCGCCCTGGCCATGTCGGTGCTGGCGTCCCTTGCGGTGAGCTTGTTCCTCACACAACGCATCGCCGCCTCGCTGGGGACCCTCTCCGCGGCCACCACCAGGGTTGCTGCGGGCCACTTCGACTCGCGCGTGGCCAGCCCTCGCCTGGGTACCGAGTTCGAACAGCTGGCCGCGTCCTTCAACCACATGGCGACGCAGCTGGAGGAGAGTGAGGCGCTTCGCCGTAGGTTGCTGGCCGACGTGGCGCACGAGGTGCGCACACCGGTCGCCATCCTCAGGGCGTACCTGGAAGGCCTCGAAGACGGCGTCGAGTCCCTGACCCCCCAGACAGTGACCGTGCTTCAGGACCAGGGTGCCCGGCTCGCACGCCTCGCCGAGGACCTGGCAGCCGTCACGCGAGTCGAAGGTGGAGACCTCGCGCTCGTGCTCGAGCCCACCCCCGTCGAGCTGCTGGTCACCAGCGCCCGCGATGCAGCCGAGGACCGCTACTCCGGCGCCGGGATCGGGCTCGAGCTCGACCTGCAGGCTGGACTGCCTGCGGTCGCAGTCGACCGGGATCGGATCAGCCAGGTGCTGGGCAACCTCCTGGACAACGCACTGCGGCACACGCCCACCGGGGGCCACGTGGTGATCAGCGCCGACCGCCTCCAGGACGGGCGACTGCGCATCGCAGTCTCGGACGACGGCGAGGGTATCGACGCCGCCCACCTGCCCCACGTGTTCGAGCGCTTCTACCGTGTGGACACGGCGCGTGACCGGGACCACGGCGGCTCTGGCATCGGACTGGCGATCGTTCGCGCGATCGTCCACGCCCACGAAGGTTCGATCCGAGCCCGCAGCGAGGGACTCGGCCGTGGAACGACGTTCGAGTTCACTCTGCCGCCCCTCGCGGCTCGAAGCTGAGGGACCAGGTCGGCGGGCACGGGACGCGCCCGCCGACCCTCAGCCGCTCAGCCGACGACGCGCCCGGCGTCCGCCGGAACTGCCGACGAGCCCTCGTCGGCGCGCGTGGAGCCCTTCGCCTCCGGTGCGACGTCCGTGTCGCAGTGCGGCCCGTGCTGATGGGTGTTGCTGCCCTGCGCACCCATGCCACGCCCCATGATGAACATCATGCCGATCATCATCAGCGGGCATGCGAGCAGCAGCGCCCAGGGCAGTGCCTCACGAAAGCTCACCCCCACGAGCAGCAGAACGCCCAAGATCGCTCCGGCTCCGATGAGCATGTGCTTGAGGTGACCCTTCATCGAACTCCCTTCGCCGCGGCGGGCGTGTGCCCGTCGAGCTCGTCCCGAACCGATCGGTAGTCCTCCGGGGTGATCTCACCCGAGGCCAGACGCGCGTCGAGTAGGACCCGCGGGTCACGGGGCGCCTGAGCGGGGAACAGTCTCCCGATGGCCCACAGCACCAGGCTCACGACGACGACCCAGAAGATGATCATGGCGACCCAGCCACCCGCACTCATCTGCGTGCACCACAGACCCATCGCGATCTCCTACCGTTCGATCAGGCACCGGGTGGCGCCCGTCGTCAACTCTCATCAGCCGCCATCAAGAACCGGACGCCGATCCATGAAGAGTTGCTGAAGGTCGCTCCGGAGGGACTCGGCCGCGACTTTCCAGGCCTGATCACCGGCTAACGTCGGGGCACCTCAGAGCGGGTCTGCCGCGCGGGCCGAACGCTCACCTCCGATTGAAGGGCCGTTTCATGACCACGACCTACGACGTCGCGGGGATGACCTGCGGACACTGTGTTGCGTCCATCACCAAGGACGTGTCGTCGGTGGACGGTGTCCAGGCCGTGAAGGTCGACCTCGAGAGCGGCCGTGTGACCGTGACTGCCGACGCGCACGTCGACCCGGCTCTCGTCGCGGCCGCCGTCGACCGGGCCGGCTACACGGTGACGGGGGTCAGCGCGTGAAGGGCGCTGCCGTGGCGCGCCTGAGCACCTATGCGCTCGGGCTCGTTCTTGTCTTCGTCGCGGCATTCGCGCTCGGCAACGCGATCGGTGGGTGAGGCGCCCATGACGACCACCGGCACCGCGAGCTCGAGCGAGGCCGCTGGGACGACTTCCACGGTGGAGCTCACCATCGGGGGCATGACCTGCGCGTCGTGCGCGGCCCGCATCGAGCGGAAGCTCAACCGGATCGACGGTGTGAGAGCCAGCGTGAACTTCGCGATGGAGTCGGCCAAGGTGGACTTCCCCCCGCAGATCTCCGTCGAGGAGCTCGTCCGGGCCGTCGAGGAGGCCGGTTACACGGCCGCGCCACCGGTGCCGCCCGTCATCCCTCAACCGGACGGTGCCGCACGGTCGGACGGCGCCCCGACGTCCGAGGACCCGGTCGACGTCCTGCGACGCCGCTTGGTGGTCTCGACGCTGCTGACCCTCCCGGTCCTGGTGCTCGCCATGGTGCCGCCGCTGCAGTTCGACAACTGGCAGTGGCTCTCGCTCACCCTCGCCGCGCCGGTCGTGGTCTGGGGTGCATTGCCCTTCCACCGCGCCGCCTGGAAGAACCTGCGTCACGCGAGCGCCACGATGGACACGCTGATCTCGATGGGGATCCTGGCAGCATTCGCCTGGTCTCTGTGGGCGCTGTTCCTCGGCGACGCGGGCATGCCCGGCATGCGCATGGACTTCACGCTCTTCCCCGAGCCAGGTGCTGGCTCCGGCGAGATCTACCTCGAGATCGCAGCGGCTCTGGCGATGTTCATCCTGCTGGGTCGCTACTTCGAGGCCCATGCCAAGCGCCGCTCCGGCGCCGCCCTGCGGGCCCTCCTCGAGCTCGGCGCCAAGGACGTGGCGGTCCTCCGGCCCGGCGCCGAGGGCGAGGTCGAGGTCCGGGTGCCGATCGACGAGCTCGCCGTCGGCGACCGGTTCGTCATCCGCCCCGGCGAGAAGGTCGCCACCGACGGCGTGGTCGTCGAGGGGACCTCCGCCATCGACGCAGCACTGCTCACGGGTGAGTCCGTCCCGGTCGAGGTGGCACCCGGCGACCCGGTCACCGGTGCGACGGTCAACGCCGGTGGACGCATCGTGGTCCGGGCGACCCGGGTCGGATCCGACACCAAGCTCGCCCAGATCGCCCGCCTCGTCGTCGACGCACAGTCCGGCAAGGCAGCTGTCCAGCGGCTTGCAGACCGGCTCTCTGCCGTCTTCGTGCCCATCGTCATCGCCCTGTCGGTCGGCACCTTGGGCTTCTGGCTCGGCCTGACCGGTGACGTGGTGGCCGCGTTCACCGCGGCCGTCGCCGTCCTGATCATCGCCTGTCCCTGCGCCCTCGGTCTGGCGACCCCGACCGCACTGCTCGTCGGGACCGGCCGTGGCGCACAGCTCGGCGTGCTCATCAAGGGCCCCGAGGTCCTGGAGTCCACACGCAAGGTGGACACCATCGTTCTGGACAAGACCGGGACCGTGACCACCGGCCGAATGTCGTTGGTCAACGTCATCCCCGCCGACGGTACGGAACCTGACGAGGCGCTCCGCCTGGCTGCGACCCTGGAGAACGCCTCCGAGCACCCCATCGCCGCAGCGATCGTCGACGGCGCCACGAACCTGGGGGTCACCCTGGGATCGGTGTCCGACTTCGCCAGCACACCGGGGCGAGGCGTCACCGGCACCGTCGACGGTCGACAGGTCCACGCCGGTCGCCTCGCGTGGTTGGAGGGGGAAGGGCTGACGGTTCCCGTGGAGCTGTCCGCGGCAGTCGACGAGGCTGAGGCCGCGGGCCGCACCGCTGTGGTCGTCGGATGGGACGGGCACGTGCGCGCGGTCCTCGTGGTCTCGGACACGATCAAGCCCACCTCGGTCGAGGCGATCAGCCGGCTCAGGAGCCTGGGCCTGACCCCCATTCTCCTGACCGGCGACAACAGCCGCGCGGCGCAGGCGGTAGCCGCTCAGGTCGGCGTCACCGACGTCATCGCCGAGGTCCTGCCCGAGGAGAAGGTTGCCGTGGTCACCCGGCTGCAGAGCGAGGGGCGGGTGGTGGCGATGGTCGGCGACGGCGTGAACGACGCCGCCGCCCTCGCTCAGGCCGACCTCGGCTTGTCCATGGGTACCGGTACCGATGCCGCCATCGAGGCCTCGGACCTGACCCTGGTCCGGGGAGACCTCCGATCGGCGGCCGACGCGATCCGACTCGCGCGCCGGACGCTGTCGACCATCAAGGGGAACCTCTTCTGGGCGCTGGCCTACAACGTCGCAGCCATCCCCTTGGCCGCCTCCGGTCGGCTCAACCCCTTGATCGCGGGTGCGGCCATGGCGTTCTCGAGCGTCTTCGTGGTGTCCAACTCGCTTCGGCTGCGCAAGTTCGCAGCCTGGTCCCAGGACACCTCCCAGAACCGCTGACCGGTCGCCCTCCCCCCTGAGGCGACCGGTCAGCCTTGACTCGAGGACGGCCATGGCTGTGATCGACCTGTCCGTGCGGGGCATGACCTGCCAGGCCTGTGAGGTGCGTATCAGCAGGGCGCTGTGCACCGTCCCTGGGGTCCTGCACGTCAAGGTGTCCCTGCGTCGTGGCATCGCACGCGTCCACACCGATGCCTACGTGCCACGTGGACGCCTCCACAAGGCCGTCCGGGGAGCCGGGTACGAGCCCGGCCGTGAGGCGCAAGCCTGGTTGACGGCGGACTCCTCGGTGTGGAGGGACGTCGTCATCGCGGTCGGCCTTCTCGGCGGGCTGGGCCTGCTCCTGCAGCTCAGCGGCCTCGGCGACCTCTCCGGGCAGGTGGGTGCACTCACCTCCTCCGGGAGCCTCGCGATGGTGGTCGTCCTCGGCCTCGCTGCCGGCCTGTCCACCTGCATGGCCCCGGTGGGCGGTCTGGTGCTTGCCGTCTCGGCTCGCCACGCCGAGCTCCGTCCCCAGGCCTCGGCCCTCCAGCGGATCCGGCCCCAGCTGATCTTCAACCTCGGTCGGGTCATCGGGTTCGGCCTCCTCGGCTCGCTCGTGGGCCTTCTCGGGTCCGCGTTCACTCTCAGTGGGCGTGCCTTGGCCGTCATGATGGTGGTGGTCTCCCTCGTGATGGCGTCCGTGGGTCTGAAGCTCACGAGCCTGTCGCCACGCCTGTCCCGCGGCACGAACGTGACGTTGCCACCAGCGCTCATGAGTGCGCTGCGCCTGGACCGGACCGACGGCCCTTACACCCACGGACGCGCGGCCCTGCTGGGAGCCGGAACGTTCCTGCTGCCTTGCGGCTTCACCCAGGCGGTCCAGGTGTACGCGATGTCCACCGGAAGTCCGCTCCGCGCGGGGCTGATCATGAGCCTGTTCGCGCTGGGCACCCTCCCTGGGCTGCTCGGCATCGGCGGGATCACCGCGAACGTCCGGGGTTCGATCGCCACCCACTTCTTCCGCTTCGCCGGGGTCGCCGTTCTCGCATTCGCCGCGATCAACATCTCGGGGGCGCTCGGCGTCCTCGCCCCGGGCCTGATCACGCCGACGGCGGCCGCGGCCACCGCGCCGGTCGGTGCTTCCGTCGATGTCGAGATGGAGGGTGAGGTCCAGGTGCTGAGGACCCGCCAGGTGGCCACGGGATACGAGCCTGCGTCCGCGACCGTCTACGTCGACCGGGAGGTCCGCTGGGAGATCGACGGAGCTTGACCCGCTTCCCCGGACACCTGTCCTGAGGTGACGATGTCATCTCCGAGAGGAGTCCTTGTGCCTGCAGCCAAGCCGCCGGAGTTCCGGCGTCGAGCAGTGGATCTGGCCCGCAGTGGTCAGCACCCGGTCGCGAAGGTCGCGTCGGATCTGGGGATCAGTGAGTCGTGCCTGCGCCGGTGGATGGCCCAGGACGATGTCGACGCCGGCCGTCGGGAGGGGCTGACGAGCGAGGAGCGCAAGGAGCTGGTCGAGCTGCGCCGCCGGACCCGGGTGCTGGAGATGGAGAACGAGATCCTCAAGCGCGCCAGCGCTTACTTCGCCCGGGAGAACGTGCTCCCAAAATGACCGCCCGGCTGGTCCAGGAGCTCGCGGGCGACGGGGTGCCCGTCGCGCTGACCTGTCGGGTGCTCGGCATCTCCCGCTCGGGACTCTACGAAGCCCTCGGTCGGACCCCGAGTGCTCGTCAGGTCGCTGATCAGGCCCTGACCACGACGATCACCGCGATCCACGAGGGCTCGCGCGCGACCTACGGCGCACCGCGGGTCCACGCCGAGCTGCGCCTGGGGCTCGGGATCGCCTGCGGGCGCAAGCGCGTCGCCAGGCTGATGCGAGTGGCCGGGCTGGTCGGGGTGTGTCACCGGCGCAAACGCCGCGGCCAGCGGCCTCTGCCGGCCCCGCACGAGGACCTGGTGCGGCGCGACTTCACCGCCGACGGTCCGGACCGGTTGTGGTGCACCGACATCACCGAGCACCCCACGGCCACCGGGAAGGTCTACTGCGCCGCGGTCCTCGACGTCTTCACAAGGAAGGTCGTCGGGTGGTCGATCGCCGACCACATGCGCGCCGAGCTCGTCGTCGACGCCCTGCAGATGGCCATCTGGCGCCGCCAGCCGACGCCCGGAGCGATCGTCCACGCCGACCGAGGAGCCCAGTACACGTCGTGGATCTTCGGGCACCGGCTGCGCGAGGCCGGGCTTCTCGGGTCGATGGGCCGGGTCGCCTCGAGCGTGGACAACACGATGATCGAGATGCTCCTATCGGCGTCAAGTGGGCATCGGGGCGCTCTCCAGGAGCCTGAACACGTGGCGGGCGAAGTAGCGCTTGAGGCAGCGCATCGCTTCGCGTTTGGTCTTGCCCTCGCTGATCCGGCGG
>NZ_JAACYI010000008.1 GCF_009996735.1 Cellulomonas sp. APG4
ACGAGCTCGGTCGACGTGAGCGCGGCGACCCGGGGCGTGCGCGCACGCACCTGGGCCCGCGGTGCGCCGACGGCGTGCGCCGTCCCGTCCGCGACCCACCGCGTGGTGGCGGTCGACCGGACGAGGCCGCCCACCAGCAGCGCCGCACCCTCGAGGTGCGCACGCTCGGCGAGCACGTCGCGTGCGTGCGGGTACGGCGCCCGCGGCTCGGCGTGCAGGTGGTGGGCGTCGTCCCAGCACACCACGAGCCCGAGCCTCGCCACGGGCGCGAACGCGGCCGCGCGCGTGCCGACCACGACGTCGGCGCGGCCGCGGCTCGCGGCGAGGAACGCGCGGTAGCGGTCCGCCGGACCGTCGTCCGCCATGAGCGACACCCAGCCGTCGGCCCGTCCCACGCTCCACGGTTCGACGCCCGCGCGCTCGAGAGCGGCACCGAGCGCGTGCACGTCGGCCCCGGTCGGCGCCACGACCAACGCACCGCGGCCGCCCTCCCGGGCCGCCCGCACCGCTTGCGCGACCGCGTCGGGCCAGTCCTCCCCCGGTGGCCCCGGGAGCGCGTGCCACACGGCGCGGGGCGCCTCACCGGCCGCGACGCGGCGGACGAACGCCTCCCCGCCCTGGTAGCCGGACCACGGGCGGGCGTCGTGCGCCTTCGCTCGCGGGCGCGGGGCGGGGGCGGGCCAGTCCTCCTGCTCGGTGCGCGCGTGCCGGGGCGGCAGCGCGAGGCGCAGCACGTCGGGCACGGTTCCGGCGTAGCGCCGGGCGACGACTCCGACGAGTGCGCGCACCTGGGCCGTCAGCACGACCTCGGGCGAGACCACCCGTCGCAGCGGCGTGAGCTCACCGCCGTGCTCGGGGACCTCGACGCGTTCGACGAGCACGCCGTCGACGTCCTGCCCGCCGAAGCGCACCCGCACCCGCACCCCCGGGCGCGCCGAGGTGTCGGCCGTCGCCGGGACGGCGTACTCGAAGACCCGGTCGAGGTGCGCGAGCCCACGCTCGACGACGACGCGCGCCACAGGGAGCCGGTCCGCGAGGGGCACGGGCCCGCGCACGCGCCGCCGCCGCGGCGCGGGCAGCCCGCTCAGCGTCGGCTGCTCGGCGTCACCCGCGGTCACGGCGCAGCTCCCCTCACGCGGCACATCCCATCACGCGCGACCGACGGCGTGCCGTCCGCCCGGCGTGGCTGTGGACGCGTCCCCCGTCGGGTGCACCCGGACGCCGACGACCTGTCAGGACAGCGCGCTGTGCAGGTCGAGCACCCGGTCGGTGCGCTCCCACGTGAAGTCCGCGAGCTCGCGGCCGAAGTGCCCGTACGCCGCGGTCCGCGAGTAGATCGGGCGCAGCAGGTCGAGGTCCCGCACGATCGCCGCGGGACGCAGGTCGAAGACCTCGCGGATCGCCGCGGTGAGCCGGTCGACCGGGACGGTCTCGGTGCCGAACGTCTCGACGTACAGGCCGACGGGGTGCGACGCACCGATCGCGTAGGCCACCTGCACCTCGCACCGGCGCGCGAGGCCGGCCGCGACGACGTTCTTCGCGACCCAGCGCATCGCGTAGGCGGCCGAGCGGTCGACCTTCGACGGATCCTTGCCGGAGAACGCCCCACCGCCGTGCCGGGCCATGCCGCCGTAGGTGTCGACGATGATCTTCCGCCCGGTGAGCCCCGCGTCGCCCTGCGGGCCGCCGACGACGAACGTGCCCGTCGGGTTGACGAGCAGACGGTGCGACGTGGTGTCGAGGTCGAGCTCCTCGAGCACCGGCACGACGACGTGCTCGGCCACCTCGGGGGCCAGGCGGGCGTCGAGCGGGACGCCCGGGTCGTGCTGGGTCGAGAGGACCACGGTGTCGAGGTGGACGGGACGGTCGCCCTCGTAGCCGATCGTCACCTGCGTCTTGCCGTCGGGACGCAGGTAGTCGAGCGTGCCCTCCTTGCGGACCGTCGCGAGCCGCTCCGCGAGCCGGTGGGCGACCCAGATGGGCAACGGCATCAGGGAGGGCGTGTCGTCGCTCGCGTAGCCGAACATGAGGCCCTGGTCGCCCGCGCCCTGCGCGTCGAGAGGGTCGTGCTCGGCACCGCTGCGCACCTCCCACGCCGTGTCGACGCCCGCCGCGATGTCGGGCGACTGCTGGCCGATCGACACCGAGACCCCGCACGAGTGGGCGTCGAACCCGATGGTCGAGGAGGTGTAGCCGATGCGCTGCAGCACCTCGCGCACCACCTGCGGGATCTCGACGTACGCCTCGGTCGTGACCTCGCCCGCGACGTGCACGAGTCCCGTCGTGACCATCGTCTCGACCGCGACGCGCGCCGCCGGGTCCTGCGCGAGCATCGCGTCCAGGATGCCGTCGGAGATCTGGTCGCAGACCTTGTCGGGGTGCCCCTCGGTGACCGACTCGGAGGTGAACAGGCGCGGTGCGGGGCTCATGGTCGCCAGCCTAACGACCGCACCCGACGCGACCGCGCACGTCCGCGCGCCGGACAGCCGCCGCGGCGGCTCAGTCCGCTCGGGGCAGCAGCGGGACGACGGCGTCCCACACGGCCTCGGCGACCTCGTCCTTGGTGCCCCGGGCGGTGCCGACCTCGTCACCCCGCGCATCGAGCAGCGTCACCGCGTTCGTCGCGGTGCCGAACCCCCGTCCGGGCCCGACCTCGTTCACGACCAGCAGGTCCGCACCCTTGCGTCGTGCCTTGGCCCGGCCGTGCGCCAGCACGTCGCCGTCGCCGTCGCCCGTCTCGGCCGCGAAGCCCACGACCACCTGGCCGGGGCGCGGCCGCTCGGCCGCGAGCTCGGCGAGCACGTCGGGGTTGGTCGCGAGCTCGATGGTCGGGGCCGTGCCGGTGCCGTCCTTCTTGATCTTGTGCGCGGCGACGCCCACCGGGCGGAAGTCCGCGACCGCCGCGGCCATCACCACGACGTCGGCGGCCGCGGCGGCGTCCCGCACGGCGCTGCGCAGCTCGGCCGTCGTCTCGACGTCGACCGTCCGCACGCCGGCCGGGGGTGCGACCGTCAGGTTCGCCGCGACGAGGGTCACGTGGGCACCGCGCCGCGCGGCCGCCGCCGCGAGGGCCACGCCCTGCCGCCCCGACGAGCGGTTGCCGAGGAAGCGCACCGGGTCGAGCGGTTCGCGCGTGCCGCCCGCCGAGACCACCACCGCGCGTCCCCGCAGGTCGTCGCCCGGGGGGACGACGAGGGCCAGTGCGGCGCGGGCGATCTCCTCGGGCTCGGGCAGACGCCCGGGGCCGGTGTCGGCCCCCGTGAGCCTCCCGGACGCCGGTTCGAGCACGTGGACACCACGTTCGCGGAGGGTCGCCACGTTGGCGCGCGTCGCGGGGTGCTCCCACATCTCGGTGTGCATGGCCGGCGCCATCAGCACCGGGCAACGGGCCGTCAGGAGAGCCGCGGTCAGGAGGTCGTCGCTGCGGCCCCCGGCGGCACGGGCCAGGAGATCCGCCGTCGCGGGCGCGACGACGACGAGGTCGGCGGACTTGCCCAGTCGCACGTGCTCGACGGACGGGACGTCCTCGAACACCTCCGACGTCGCAGGCTGCCCGGACAGGGCCTCCCACGTGGCGCGCCCCACGAACTCGAGCGAGGCCCGCGTCGGCACCACGCGCACGTCGTGACCCGCCTCGGTCAGCAGGCGGAGCAGCAGTGCGGACTTGTACGCCGCGATGCCCGCGCCGACACCCAGCAGGATCCGCACGGCGGGAGGCTCAGGCGTCGGTCTTGGTGACCGTCAGCAGACCCGCGTTGATCTCGCGCATCGCGATGCTGAGCGCCTTCTCCTGGTGCCGCGCCTCGACGAGCGGGCCGACGTACTCGAGCAGGCCCTCGTTGAGCTGCGAGTAGTACGCGTTGATCTGGCGGGCGCGCTTGGCCGAGTAGATGACCAGGGCGTACTTCGAGTCAGCCGCGGTGAGCAGCTCGTCGATGGGCGGGTCGGTGATGCCCTCGGGGGCGGCGACGGTTCCGGACATGTTCGCACTCCGTGCTTCGCAGGTGGCGGGTGGTCGGTGGCGGCGGTCGGTGCGCGTGCACCGACGCGGGGCGGACGGTGCGACCCCGGGCCGGTGGTCCATGCTACCCGCCCGGCACGCCCATCACGCGGATCAGCTCGTCGGTGGCGCGCGCGACCTCGTCGTTGACGATCACGTGGTCGAACTCGCTCTCGGCCGCGAGCTCGACGCGCGCGGTCGCGAGTCGGCGCTCACGCTCCTCGGGCCCCTCCGTGCCGCGGCCCACGAGCCGTCGCTCGAGCTCGGCCCACGACGGCGGCGCCAGGAAGACGAAACGGGCCTCGGGCATCGCCGCACGCACCTGCCGGGCACCCGCGAGGTCGATCTCGAGCAGCGCGGGGCGCCCGGCCGCCAGCCGCTCGAGGACGGGCGTGCGAGGGGTGCCGTAGCGGTTGCGGCCGTGCACGACCGCCCACTCGAGGAACTCCCCCTCGGCGACCATCCGGTCGAAGGTCGGCGCGTCCACGAAGTGGTAGTGGACGCCGTCGACCTCGCCGGGACGCGGGGCGCGCGTGGTGGCCGAGACCGAGAGCCACACCTGCGGGTAGCGGGCCCGGACGTCGGCCGAGACCGTCCCCTTGCCGACGGCGGTCGGGCCGGCGAGGACCGTCAGGCGGGCGCCGGGCGCCGTGGGGCCGTCCGGGATGCGTGCTGGCAAGATCCGCTCAGCCGAACCGCTCGATCAGGGCCTCGGCCTGGTGCGGGCCGAGGCCCCGCAGCCGACGCGTCTCGGAGATCCCGATCTCGGCCATGATCGCGCGGGCCTTGACCTTCCCGACCCCCGGCAGGGACTCGAGCAGCGCGGACACCTTGAGCTTGCCGATGACGTCGTCCGTACGGCCCTGCTCGATCACCTCGGCGAGGGAGCCCTGGGAGTACTTCAGGCGGTTCTTCACCTCGGCTCGTGCCTGACGGGCTGCAGCAGCCTTCTCGAGGGCCGCGGCGCGCTGTTCAGGGGTCAGCGGCGGTAGAGCCACGCGGGGTCACCTTCTTCGCACGAGGGGCGGGGCGGTCGGGACGAACCTAGCGACCCGGGTGCCGAAGAGGCAACGCGGTCTCGCCGATCCGTCCGGCCAGCGCCCCTGGTCAGCGCGCCGCGCGGAGCGCACGGGTCACGTCGGCAGATGCCTCACGGGCTGCCGCGAGCAGCGCGCCGCCGTCGGGCCCCGCTCCCAGCACCCCGCGCGAGGACGACACGAGCACCTGGTCGCGCGCCGCGGCGAACACGCGCGCGACGTCGTCACCACGTGCCCCCTGCGCGCCGTAGCCGGGCGCGAGGAGGGGGCCACGAACGGCCGCGAGGTCGAGCCCCAGGTGCGCGGGGGCCTCGCCCACGGTCGCGCCGACGACGAGACCCACGGACCCGAGCCCTCGGCCACCGCTCCCCGCGAGCTCGGCGGCGTTGAGGCGAGCGGCCTCGCGCGCCACGGTGACGGCGACGGCGCCGTCGGGGCCGACGGCGTGCTGGACCGCGCTGCCCTCCGGGTTGGACGTGAGGGCGAGCACGAACAGGCCCGCGCCCGCCTCGGCCGCGGCCTCGACCGCCGGGGCGAGCGACCCGAAGCCCAGGTAGGGCGTGACGGTGAGGGCGTCGCACGCGAGCGGGGCGCCGGGCCGCAGGTACGCGTCGGCGTAGCCCTGCATCGAGCTGCCGATGTCCCCCCGCTTGGCGTCGAGCACCACCTGGGTCGCTGTGCCGGCGGAGCGGACGTGCGCGAGCAGCTCGGCGAGCACCTCGATGCCCGGGGCGCCGTGGCGCTCGAAGAAGGCCGCCTGCGGCTTGAGCGCGGCCACGTGCCCCGTCAGGGCGTCCGCGGTGCGCAGGGCGAGCTCGCGGAGCCCCGTGACGTCGTCCGGCAGGCCCCAGGCGTGCAGCAGCCCGGGGTGGGGGTCGATCCCGACGCAGAGCGGGCCCAGCTCGTCCATCGCGACCGCGAGCCGGGCGCCGAAGGCCGGTCCGCGTGGACCGCCCCCGGCGCCGTCCGGCGTCATGCGTGCCGCCCGTCGACCACCGGCACCACGGCTGCCTCACGCAGCTCGAGCGCGTGGTCCTGGAGGCTGCGCACCCCGAACGGGCCGGAACGCAGCGACTCGATCCCCTGCACCGCAGCAGCGAGCTGCTGCACGGTCGTCACGATCGCCTTGTCGGCCGCGACCGTGGCGGTCCGGATCTCGTACCCGTCTGCGCGCGCGCCCTGGCCCGAGGGGGTGTTGACGACCATGTCGACCTCACCGGACGAGATCAGGTCGACGATCGTCGGCTCGCCGTCCGCGCCGCGACCCTCGGACTGCTTGCGCACCACGCGGGACTCGATGCCGTTGCGTCGCAGCACCGCCGCGGTGCCCGCGGTCGCGAGGATCTCGAAGCCGAGCTCGCTGAGCCGCTTGACCGGGAACGTGATGGCGCGCTTGTCGCGGTCGGCCACGGAGATGAAGGCGCGCCCCTCGGTCGGCAGCCCGCCGAACGCCGCGGCCTGGGACTTCGCGAACGCCGTCGGGAAGTCGACGTCGAAGCCCATGACCTCGCCGGTCGAGCGCATCTCGGGCCCGAGGACCGTGTCGACCACGTCGCCGTCGGCCGTGCGGAACCGCCGGAACGGCAGCACGGCCTCCTTGACCGCGATGGGAGCGTCGAGGCCCAGCGTCCCGCCGTCGCCGCTCGCGGGGAGCACGCCCGAGGCGCGCAGCTCGGCGATCGAACGGCCCGCCATGACGAGCGCGGCCGCCTTCGCGAGCGGCACGCCGGTCGCCTTCGACACGAAGGGGACGGTGCGCGACGCCCGCGGGTTCGCCTCGAGCACGTAGAGCACGTCGGAGACGAGGGCGAACTGCACGTTGAGCAGGCCGCGCACGCCCACCCCGCGCGCGATCGCCTCGGTCGACGTGCGGATGCGGTCGAGCTCCGCGGTCGAGACGGTCACGGGCGGCAGCGCGCAGGCCGAGTCGCCCGAGTGGATCCCGGCCTCCTCGATGTGCTCCATCACACCGCCGAGGTACAGCTCGGTGCCGTCGTACAGCGCGTCGACGTCGAGCTCGATCGCGTCGTCGAGGAACCTGTCGACGAGCAGCGGCGGGATCTCCTGACCGGGTGCCAGGCCGCCGGCCGCACCGGTGAGCGCGCGCTGGACGTACTCGGCGAGCTGCTCGTCGGAGTAGACGATCTCCATGCCCCGGCCACCGAGCACGTACGAGGGACGCACGAGCACCGGGTAGCCGATGCGGCGCGCGACCTCGGTGGCCTCGGCGAGCGAGCGCGCCGTCCCGAACGCGGGCGCGGGCAGACCTGCCTCGACCAGGACGCGGCCGAACTCGCCCCGGTCCTCGGCCGCGTCGATCGCTGCGGGCGGCGTGCCGAGGATCGGCAGACCGGCGTCGGCGAGGCGCTGCGCGAGAGCCAGGGGCGTCTGCCCACCGAGCTGCACGACGATGCCCGCGACCGGGCCCACGGCGGCCTCGGCCGCGTAGACCTCGAGCACGTCCTCGAAGGTGAGCGGCTCGAAGTACAGGCGGTCCGAGGTGTCGTAGTCGGTCGAGACGGTCTCGGGGTTGCAGTTCACCATCACCGTCTCGAACTCGCCCTGGAGCGCGAGGGCCGCGTGCACGCACGAGTAGTCGAACTCGATGCCCTGGCCGATCCGGTTCGGTCCCGAGCCGAGGATGATCACCGCGGGGCGCGTGCGCGGCTCGACCTCGGTCTCCTGCTCGTAGGTCGAGTAGTGGTACGGCGTGCGGGCGGCGAACTCGGCCGCACAGGTGTCGACCGTCTTGTAGACGGGGCGCAGCCCGAGGGCGTGCCGCACCTGGCGGACGGTCTCCTCACCCAGGCCGCGCAGCGCGGCGACCTGCCGGTCCGAGAGCCCGTGCCGCTTGGCGCGCAGCAGCAGCTCGGCGCCCAGCTCGCCCGCGGCCGCGACCTCGTCGGCGACCTGGTTGACGAGCAGCACCTGGTCGAGGAACCACGGGTCGATGCCCGTGCGGCGGTAGACCTCCTCGACGGTCGCACGCTCGTCGACCGCGGCGGCGCGCAGCACCTGCTGCACGTCGATCAGCCGACCCTCGGTGGGTGTGCCGATCGAGTCGAGCAGCGCGGTGAGCCGCTCCCCCGCGGGCACGTCGCCGTCCCAGTGGAACGTCGAGCCGGCGCGGTCGATCGAGCGCATCGCCTTGCCCAGCGCCTCGGTGAAGCTGCGGCCGAGCGCCATCGCCTCGCCGACCGACTTCATGGTCGTCGTGAGCGTCGGGTCGGCCGCCGGGAACTTCTCGAACGCGAAGCGGGGGACCTTGACCACGACGTAGTCGAGCGACGGCTCGAACGACGCCGGGGTCGAGCCCGTGATGTCGTTGGGGATCTCGTCGAGCGTGTAGCCGACCGCGAGGCGCGCCGCGATCTTCGCGATCGGGAATCCCGTGGCCTTCGAGGCGAGCGCGCTCGAGCGGGACACGCGCGGGTTCATCTCGATGACGACCACGCGGCCCGTCCGCGGGTCGACGGCGAACTGGATGTTGCAGCCGCCGGTGTCGACGCCCACCTCGCGGATCACGGCGATGCCGATGTCGCGCAGCCGCTGGTACTCGCGGTCCGTGAGGGTCATCGCGGGGGCGACGGTCACCGAGTCACCCGTGTGGACGCCGACCGGGTCGACGTTCTCGATCGAGCAGACGACCACGACGTTGTCGGCGTGGTCGCGCATGAGCTCGAGCTCGTACTCCTTCCAGCCGAGGATCGACTCCTCGAGCAGCACCTCGGTCGTGGGCGAGTAGTGCAGCCCCGCGCCCGCGATGCGGCGCAGCTCGGCCTCGTCGAACGCGATGCCCGAGCCCAGCCCGCCCATGGTGAACGACGGCCGCACCACCACGGGGTAGCCCAGCTCGTCCGCGGCCCCGAGCACCTCGTCCATGGTGTGGGCGATCACGCTCCGCGCGCTCTCGGCACCTGCCCGCTCGACGACGTCCTTGAACGCCTGGCGGTCCTCGGCGAGGTGGATCGAGGCCGTGTTCACGCCGATCATCTCGACGCCGTGGCGCTCGAGCACCCCGGCCTCGTCCAGCGCGATCGCGGTGTTGAGCGCGGTCTGGCCGCCGAGGGTCGGCAGGATCGCGTCGGGCTTCTCCTTGGCGATGATCGCCTCGACCACCTCGGGGGTGATCGGCTCGACGTAGGTCGCGTCGGCGAACTCGGGGTCCGTCATGATCGTGGCGGGGTTCGAGTTCACGAGGATCACGCGCAGGCCCTCGTCGCGCAGGACGCGGCACGCCTGGGTGCCCGAGTAGTCGAACTCCGCGGCCTGGCCGATGACGATCGGTCCCGAGCCGATCACCAGGACGCTCGAGAGGTCAGTGCGACGGGGCATCGGTGCTGGGCTCCTTGGTCATGAGCTCGACGAAGCGGTCGAAGAGGTAGTCGGCGTCGTGCGGGCCCGCGGCGGCCTCGGGGTGGTACTGCACCGAGAAGGCGGGCAGGTCGAGGCACTCGAGGCCCTCCACGACGTCGTCGTTGAGCGCGACGTGCGAGACGACGACGCGGCCGTACCTACCGTCCCCGTGCGGGGCCACGGACTCGCCGTCGAGCGGCGCGTCGACCGCGAAGCCGTGGTTGTGGGCGGTGATCTCGACCTTGCGCGTGCGGCGGTCCATCACGGGCTGGTTCACGCCGCGGTGGCCGTAGGTCAGCTTGTAGGTGCCGAAGCCCAGCGCGCGGCCGAGCAGCTGGTTGCCGTAGCAGATGCCGAAGAACGGGATCCGCCGGTCGAGCACGTCGCGCAGCAGCTCGATCTCGTGGCGCGCGGCGGCGGGATCGCCCGGGCCGTTGGAGAAGAAGACGCCGTCGGGCTCGAGCGCGAGCACGTCCTGCGTCGACGCCGTCGCGGGCAGCACGTGCGTACGCACACCGCGCTCGGCGAGTCGCTGCGGCGTCATCGACTTGATGCCCAGGTCGATCGCGACCACGGTCGCGACGGCCTCGGTGCCCGACGCCGGCCCGCGCACGGGCTCGACGGTGTAGGGCTCGGCGACCGTGACCTCGCCCGCGAGGTCGGCCCCGGTCATGACGGGGGCCGACGTGACCTCGTCGAGCAGGTCCTGGTCGGTGCGGCGGCGGCCGCTCGCGTCCACGAGCGCGGGACCCGAGAAGATCCCCGCGCGCATCACCCCTCGCTCACGCAGGTGGCGTGTGAGGGCGCGCGTGTCGAGCCCGCTGATCCCGACGACCCCCTCGGCGGCCAGGCCGTCGTCGAGCGTCCGGGTCGAGCGCCAGCTCGACGGCCGGATCGCCGGGTCGCGCACCACGAAGCCGGCAACCCAGATGCGCGTGGACTCGACGTCCTCCTCGTTGATGCCGGTGTTGCCGATGTGCGGCGCCGTCATCACGACGATCTGGCGGTGGTAGGACGGGTCGGTCAGCGTCTCCTGGTACCCGGTCATCCCGGTGTTGAAGACGATCTCTCCCACGGTGGTCCCGTGGGCGCCGTACGCGCTGCCGGCGAACGTGCGCCCGTCCTCGAGCACGAGGACGGCGTCGGCGGGGGCGGGCATGGGTTCTCCTCGAGGGCGGGGGCCGGGCGGGGCCCGCCGGTGGTGGTCGCGGGTGCGGTGGCGGGGCCGAGCGCGCGGACGGCGTCGAGCAGCGTCGCGCGCTCGCCGCGTCGTCGGGTGCGCAGGCCCGTGTCGAGCGTCACCGAGCCGCCCGGTGCCCGCCACCGGAGCACGACGAGACCGTCACCGCCCACGAACTTGCCGGCCATGCCTCCTGCGGTACCGATCGCCACGAGGTCCTCGGCGGGGACGAACAGGTTCGGTGCGCCCACGCGTCGCACGAGCACGCCGTCGGCCCGGACGTCGACCTCGGCGGACGAACGCTCGCCCAGGCCGTGGGCGACGACGCGGTCGAGCGGACGCTCGGCCACGACCGTGCTCACGTAGGTCGCCGCGACGGGACCGAGCACGTGCGCCGCGTCGGTGGTCGGCGGGGCCACGGCGGGTGCCGGCACGTCGACGGCGGAGGCCGCGGCGCGCCGCCGCCAGCCGCGCCGCATCGCGGCGAGCAGCAGGACGACGAGCACGAGCAGCGCCAGGATCCCGACGAGGTCGCCCGTGTCGGGTGACTCGGTCGCGCTCGGCGGCGCAGCGACCACGAGGGCGGTCACGCGTGCTCCCCGGGCTCGACCGCGACGCCGTCGAGCACGGTCGGGCGGCCGCGCAGGAAGGTCGCACGCACGGCGCCGACGAGCTCGCGCCCGCCGTAGGGCGTGTTGCGGCTCGCGCTCGCCATCGCCTCGGGCACCACGGTCCAGCGTGCCGCCGGGTCCACGAGCGTGAGGTTGGCGGGCTCGCCCACGGCGATCGGCCGCCCGTGCGCCGCGTCGACCCGACCGATGCGCGCCGGGGTCGACGAGAGGACGCGGGCGACGCCGGCCCAGTCCATGCGGCCGGTGTCCACCATCACGCTCGCGACGATGCCGAGCGCGGTCTCGAGCCCGGTCATCCCGAACGCGGCCGCGGCCCACTCGCAGTCCTTGTCCTCGCGCGTGTGCGGGGCGTGGTCCGTCGCGACGATGTCGATCGTCCCGTCCGCGAGACCCGCACGCAGCGCCTCGACGTCCTCGGCCGTCCGCAGCGGCGGGTTGACCTTGTACAGCGGGTCGTAGCTGCGCGCGAGCTCGTCCGTCAGGAGCAGGTGGTGCGGGGTCACCTCGGCCGTCACGTCGATGCCGCGCGCCTTGGCCCAGCGCACGATCTCGACCGAGCCCGCGGTGGACACGTGGCACACGTGCAGGCGCGCACCCACGTGACCGGCGAGCAGCACGTCCCGCGCGATGATCGCCTCCTCGGCGACCGCGGGCCAGCCCGCCAGGCCGACCTCGGCCGAGACGACGCCCTCGTGCATCTGGGCGCCTGCGGTGAGCCGGGGCTCCTGGGCGTGCTGCGCGACGACGCCGTCGAACGCCTTGACGTACTCGAGGGCCCGTCGCATGAGCACCGGGTCGTCGACGCAGTGGCCGTCGTCCGAGAACACGCGCACGCGCGCGGCCGAGTGCGCCATGGCGCCGAGCTCGGCGAGACGTCGCCCCTCGAGGCCCACGCTCACGGCCCCGACGGGGTGCACGTCGACCCAGCCCGCGTCGCGCCCGAGCCGCCACACCTGCTCGACCACGCCGGCGGTGTCGGCGACGGGCGTCGTGTTCGCCATCGCGTGGACCGCGGTGAACCCGCCGAGGGCAGCGGCGCGCGTCCCCGAGCGCACGGTCTCGGCGTCCTCGCGCCCGGGCTCGCGCAGGTGGGTGTGCAGGTCGACCAGGCCCGGGAGCGCGACGAGACCCGCGGCGTCGAGGACGCGCGCGTCGGTCCGCGCCCGCGCGGCCGCGTCGGGACCGATCGCGGCCACGCGCCCGTCGGCGAGCAGCAGGTCGGTCGGGTCCCCTCCGAGCGGGGCGACCCCACGCAGCAGGTGCTCGGTGCCGGTCACGCGACCGCCTCCCTCTCCTTGGCGAGCAGCAGGTACAGCACGGCCATCCGGACGGCCACGCCGTTGGCGACCTGCTCGACGATCACCGCGCGCGGCGAGTCCGCCGCGTCCGCCGAGATCTCCAGGCCGCGGTTCATCGGCCCCGGATGCATCACGACGGCGTGCTCGGGCAGCAGCGCCATGCGCCGGGCGTCGAGGCCGAAGGTGCGGGTGTACTCGAGCGGGCTCGGGAAGAAGCTCGTCCCACCCGTGCCGTCCGCACCCATCCTCTCGCGCTGGACGCGGAGCATCATGATCGCGTCCGGCTGCTGGTCGGTGATCACGTCGTCGAGGTGGTAGGACACGTCGCACGGCCAGGCCTCGACGCCTACGGGCACGAGCGTGGGCGGTGCGACGAGCGTGACCCGGGCGCCGAGCGTGTGGAGCAGCTGCACGTTCGAGCGTGCGACGCGCGAGTGCAGCACGTCGCCGACGATCGCGACGCGTAGGCCCGTGAGGTCCTTGCCCACGCCGTCGGGCTCGTCGGCCGTGCCCACGAGGTGTCGCCGCACCGTGAACGCGTCGAGCAGCGCCTGCGTGGGGTGCTGGTGCGTGCCGTCGCCCGCGTTGACGACCGAGGAGCCCACCCAGCCCGCGTGCGCGAGCCGGTGCGGCGCGCCCGAGGCCTGGTGGCGGATCACGACGGCGTCCGCGCCCATGGCCTGGAGGGTCAGCGCGGTGTCCTTGAGCGACTCTCCCTTGGACACGCTCGAGCCCTTGGCCGAGAAGTTGATCACGTCGGCCGAGAGCCGCTTGGCGGCGGTCTCGAACGAGATGCGCGTGCGGGTCGAGTCCTCGAAGAACAGGTTGACCACGGTGCGTCCGCGCAGCGTCGGCAGCTTCTTGATCTCGCGACCCTGCGTCGCGGCCATGCGCGCCGCGGTGTCGAGGACCTCGATCGCGCTCGTCCGGTCCAGGTCCGCGGCGCTCAGCAGGTGCTTCATCGCGCCACCTCCGCGCGCGAGTCGCCGCCGTCGCCGTGCTCGATCCGCACCTGGTCCACGCCGTCGACCTCGACCAGGTGCACGCGCACCCGCTCGGCGACCGAGGTGGGCAGGTTCTTGCCCACGTAGTCGGCGCGGATCGGCAGCTCGCGATGCCCCCGGTCCACGAGCACGGCGAGCTGCACCGCACGTGGCCGGCCCAGGTCGTTGAGGGCGTCGAGCGCGGCGCGGATCGTGCGCCCGGAGTAGAGCACGTCGTCCACGAGCACGACGACGGCGTCGTCGATGCCCGCGGGGCGTCCGGGCGGCAGCTCGGTCTCGCCGATGGTGCGCGTCGGGTGCCGGTGGAGGTCGTCGCGGTACATCGTCACGTCGAGCGACCCGACCAGCCTGTCCGGGTCGAGGCCGTCCTCGACGGCGACGAGGCGCTCGGCGAGCCGGTGCGCGAGCGGGAGCCCGCGCGTCGGGATGCCGAGGAGCACGACGTCGGCCGCGCCCTTGTTGCGCTCGAGCACCTCGTGCGCGATCCGGGTCAGCGCCCGGGAGATCTCGGGGGCTCCGAGCACCTCGGAGCCCGTTGCGGGCGGGCTCGCGGAGCCGCGTGGGTCGTCGCTGGGCAGCACGGTGCCAGAGGACATCTGGCGACCTCCTTCCCCGCCTCACGGGACGGGCCTTAAAGGACGTCGGACGCCGCTCACCCTACTGCACGCGCGTCGCGCGGCGGCGCGCCCCGCCACGGGCCAGGATGGGGCGATGGCGACCCCATCGAACCCGCTGCCCACCGACCAGGCGCTCACCCTCGCGCAGAGCTGGCTCGCGACGACCTCACCGTCGGCGGGCGCCTCGACACCCGCCGAGGACCGCACGACGGCGCGGCTCGCGGCCCTCGTCTCCGACCCCGCGGGGCTCGAGCTGGCCGTGCGGTTCGTCGACCGTGTCGCGCGCCCGGCCGACGTGCACGTGGCCGCACGTGAGCTGGCGGACCTCGGCTCCGGGGCGCGCCGCGCGACGTTCCTCGGGCCGCTCGACCGCGCGATGCTCACGCTCGGCGCGGCGGTCGCACCCGTGCTGCCCGGCGTCGTGGTGCCGGCGGCGAGGGCGCGCCTGCGGCAGCTCGTCGGTCACCTCGTGGTCGACGCCGGCGCGGGTCTCGGTCGCCACCTCGCGGCCCAGCGCACCCAGGGGTTCCGGCTCAACCTCAACCTGCTGGGCGAGGCCGTGCTGGGCGAGCGCGAGGCGCAGGACCGGCTCGCCCGCGTCCAGGCCCTGGTCGAGCGTCCCGACGTCGACCACGTCTCGGTCAAGGTCTCGAGCGTCGCGAGCCAGCTGGTCCCGTGGGACCTCGACGGCAGCGCCGAGCGCGTGGTGCGCAGGCTCCTGCCCCTGTACCGCAGCGCACGCGACCACGGGACCTTCCTCAACCTCGACATGGAGGAGTACAAGGACCTCGACCTCACGCTCGAGGTCTTCGAGCGGCTCATGGCCACCGACGAGCTCACGTCCGCCGAGATGGGCGTCGTGCTGCAGGCCTACCTGCCCGACGCGCACGCGGCCCTCGAGCGCGTGACCGCGGCCGCGACCTCGCGCGTCTCCCGCGGCGGCGCCCGGGTCAAGGTGCGGCTCGTCAAGGGCGCGAACCTCGCCATGGAGCGCGTCGACGCCCAGCTCCACGGATGGTCCCAGGCCCCCTACCCGACCAAGGCCGACGTCGACGCCGCGTACGTGCGCCTCGTGGACCGGGCGCTGCGGCCCGAGGCCACGCACGCGGTGCGGGTGGGCGTCGCGAGCCACAACCTCTTCCACGTCGCGCTCGCGCACCTGCTCGCCGAGGAGCGCGGGGTGGGCGAGGCGCTCGACGTCGAGATGCTCCAGGGCATGGCTCCCGCGCAGGCGCGCGCGGTGCGCGACACGCGTGCCGAGGCCGGGCACGTGCGCGGAGTCGTGCTCTACACACCGGTCGTGGCGCGGGCCGACTTCGACGTCGCGATCGCGTACCTCGTGCGCCGGCTCGAGGAGAACGCGACGGGCGAGAACTTCCTCCACGACCTCTTCTCGGAGGGAGCGGGGCCGTCGTCCGCCCGCCGCGGCGTGGACCGGCAGCGCTCCGCGTTCCTCCGCTCGGTCGAGCGGTCCGCCGAGGTGGCGACCGAGCCGCGGCGCACCCACCCGCCCGCACGACCCGGCCCCGGGACCACCTCCTTCCAGGCGACGCCGGACACGGATCCCGCGGTCGCGGACGCGCGCACGTGGGGGGTCGGTCTGCTCGACCGGCACGTCGACGTCCCCGCCCCCGTGGTCGTGCGCAGCACCGCCGACGTCGACGGCGTCGTCGCGCACGCCCTGACGTTCGCCCCCACCTGGGCCGGGACGGCGCCGTCGGCCCGGGCGGCGGTGCTGCGCCGCGCGGCCGAGCTGCTCGAGGACGCGCGCGGCGACCTGCTCGCGGTCATGGCCCAGGAGGCCGGCAAGACCCTCGCCGAGGCGGACCCCGAGGTGTCGGAGGCCGTCGACTTCGCGCGGTACTACGCGGACCGCGCAGAGGAGCTCGCCGACGGGCGCGTGCCCGGGGCCGTGTTCCGTCCGCACGGGCTCACCGTCGTCACGCCCCCGTGGAACTTCCCCGTCGCGATCCCCACCGGGTCGGTGCTGGCCGCGCTCGCCGCGGGCTCGGTGGTGCTCGCCAAGCCGGCGCCGCAGACCCCGCGCACCGCGGCGGTCGCCTACGAGTGCGTGCGCCGCGCGCTCGCCGAGCACAACCGACCCGCCGACGTGCTCCAGGTGATCGACAGCCCGGAGGGTGACGTCGGCCGCCACCTGGTGAGCCACCCCGACGTCGCGCGCGTGGTGCTGACCGGCTCGATCGAGACCGCGCGTCTCTTCGCGTCCTGGCGCCCGGACCTCGACGTCATCGCCGAGACGTCGGGCAAGAACGCCCTCGTGGTGACGCCCGCCGCCGACGTCGACCTCGCGGTGGCTGACGCGGTGCGCTCGGCGTTCGGCCATGCCGGCCAGAAGTGCTCGGCGGCGTCGTTGCTCATCCTCGTCGGGAGCGCGGGGCGCTCGGACCGGCTGCGCCGCCAGCTCGCCGACGCGGTCGCCTCGCTGCGCGCGGGCCCCGCGACGGACCCGTCCACCACCATGGGGCCGCTCGTCGAGCCCGCCACGGGCAAGCTGCTGCGCGCCCTGACCACCCTCGAGGACGGCGAGGAGTGGCTCGTCCGGCCCCGCCGCCTCGACGACGAGGGCCGCCTGTGGACCCCGGGGGTGCGTCACGGGGTCCGGCCCGGCTCGTTCTTCCACCTCACCGAGTGCTTCGGACCGGTGCTCGGCGTGATGCGCGTCGAGACGCTCGACGAGGCGATCGCCCTCCAGAACGCGCCCGAGTTCGGCCTCACGGGTGGCCTGCACTCGCTCGACGAGGACGAGATCGCGCACTGGCTCGCGCACGTGCAGGTGGGCAACGCCTACGTCAACCGGCACATCACGGGCGCGATCGTCGAGCGCCAGCCCTTCGGCGGGTGGAAGGCCTCCTCGGTGGGACCGGGTGCCAAGGCCGGCGGCCCCCATTACGTCGCCCAGCTCGGCCGGTGGGCGGACTCCCCCGACGTCCCGACCGACGACGAGGGGTGGCTCGCCTGGGCGGCCGAGGACGACGCCCGCGTCTGGGCGCGGCTGCGGCGGCCCGAGGACCGCACGGGTCTGGTGGTCGAGGAGAACTCGCTGCGCCACGTGCCGGTCGACCACCTCACGCTGCGCGTGGGCGACGGCGCCGCGGACCGCGAGGTGGCGCGCGTGCTGCACGCCGCGCGGGTCGTCGGCGTGCCCGTGACCGAGAGCACCGCGGCCGACCGGTCGCACGAGGAGTTCGCCGCGGACGTGCGCGACGGACGCGTCTGCGGCCGCGTGCGGGTGGTCGGCGACGCACCGGGCCTGCGCGAGGCCGCCGCCGGGCAGGTGGACCACGTGACGGTGCTCGACGGCCCGGTGCTCGCCTCGGCCGAGCGCGAGCTCCTCACCCTCGTCCGCGAGCAGGCCGTGAGCCGCACGAGGCACCGCTACGGGCACGTCGCCCCCGGCGACCACCACCCGGACGGAGGACCTGCGTCCCGCGCGGTGCACCCGATCGGGCGGTAACCACGGGCTCGATCGGGCCAAAACGGAGAATTCACGCGAGTCGGACTCAACTCCGCCCGTGTGAGCGTCGATACTGCTCACGTGCCCGGAGTCATCCCGACCTCCCTGACCCTCGCCCAGTGCCTCGCCGCGGGCGTGGTGCTCGGGCTCTCCGCGATGCACTGGGGGTGGTGGCGCGGCCAGGTGGTGCGCTCCCCCGCCGCCGGGTGGACGCTCGTGTGGACCCTCGTGCTCGCGGGCGTCGTCCTCGTCAACGGCCTCGTGGGCGTGGCCCCGCTCGGTCCGTGGCACGAGAACCTCCTGCTGCTGCGCTTCTGCCTGCAGGCCGCCGCGGTCCTCGTGAGCCTGCCCGCCGTGCACGCCTACGCGGGTGGCCCCCGACCCCGCTGGTTCGTGGTCGGCCTGGGCACCTGGTACGCCGTCGGGCTCGGCCTGTGGCTCGGGACCGACCTGGTCACCGCGCACCGCACCGAGGGTGGTCTACCGGCCTACGGCCCCCTGTCGACCCTCGTGGACCTCGTGCCGCTCGCCGTGCTCGCCGTCTACGTCGCGCTCGCCGTCCGCGGACGCAGCCTGAGCGGCGTGGGCGCCGTCGTCACCGTGGCGGGCGCCGTCAGCTCGTCGCTGCTGCTCGCGTCCGCCTTCCCGCCGCCCACGGTCGTGACCGAGGTGATGCGCGGCACCTGGGTGGTCCCGCTCGTGCTCGGCCTGCAGGTGCTCGGCTCTGCGCGCATCGCGGCCGTCCGCCGCGAGGTGCTGCGCCACACCGCCATGCGTGACGCGCTCGCCGCCGTGGGGAACGCCGCGTGGTTCGTCCGCACGCCCGAGGAGATCCTCGAGCGGGGCCGCGACGAGTGCCGACGCGTGCTCGACGACCCCTCGATCGAGGGGAGCCTGCGGCCGCTCGCCAAGGACCGCTTCGTCACGGAGTTCTTCCGGCCCGACGGCGTGTGGGAGCCCGAGGCGGACCCGGTGGCCGAGGCCTTCCTGCGCGACATGGCGCGCGTGGTGTCGGGTGCGGCGGAGCGGCAGCGCCTCACCGTGCGTCTGCGCGACGCCGCCTTCACCGACACGCTCACCGGCCTGAGCAACCGGCACGCGCTCGACCGACGGCTCACGCAGGCGATGGACAAGGCCGCGGTCGAGCGCACCTCGGTGGGCGTGCTCTTCTGCGACCTCGACGGCCTCAAGCACGCCAACGACAGGCACGGGCACGAGTGGGGCGACCGCCTGCTGGTCCGCACGGCCGACCACCTGCGTGCCGTGGTCGGCGACCGCGGCATGGTCGCCCGGCACGGCGGTGACGAGTTCGTCGTGGTGCTCGAGCGGCTCGTGGCCGAGTCGGAGGCCATCGCGCTCGCCCGGCGCATCCGTGACGAGTTCGAGCCGATGCCCCAGGAGGTCGGCCGACCGACGATCACGGTGGGCGTCGCGGTGTGGCTCCCGCACGAGATCGTGGACCCGGCCTCCGTCATCCGGGCGGCGGACCTCGCGATGCTCGAGGGCAAGCGCTCCCACGCAGGGGTCAAGGTCTTCGACCGCGTCATGCGTGCCCGCGTCAACGCCGAGGCCGACCTGCGGTCCGCCCTCGAGGCGGGCATCAGCGACGGCGACATCGTCGCGCACTTCCAGCCCCTCACCGACGCGCTCACGCTCGAGGTGGTGGGGCTCGAGGTGCTCGCGCGGTGGCGGCGTGACGGGCGGCTGCGTCAGCCGGCCGAGTGGCTCGCGTTCGCCGAGCAGACGGGACTCATCGTCGACGTCGGCAAGCAGATGTTCCGGGCCGCACGCGAGGGACTCGACCGCTTCGAGCTCCCCGTCGCGGTCAACGTCGCCGCGCGGCAGCTCGACGAGCCCGACTTCCTGCGCCACGTCGAGGAGGCCTGGGGCGACGACGCCTGGGACCGCCTGACCATCGAGGTGACCGAGAGCGCGCTCCTCTACGACGCGACCCACGTGCGGGCGTCCCTGCAGGCGCTCGCGTCACGCGGTGTGCGGATCGCGATCGACGACTTCGGGACGGGCTACAACTCGCTCTCACGGCTCGGCGAGCTCCCGCTGCACGTCCTCAAGATCGACCGCACGTTCGTCCACGACGTGCGGACGCCCGAGGGCGCCGCGGTGCTGCGCGCGATCATCGCCCTCGCCGAGGCGCACGGCCTCGAGATCGTGGCCGAGGGCGTCGAGCACGCCGACGAGCTCACGGCGCTCGTGGAGATGGGCGTCCAGACGGTCCAGGGGCACATGCTCGGCCGACCGGCGGCCGAGCTGCCCGTGCGCGGCGACCGTGCGCACGCCGCGGCGAGCCACCTCATCGCGCGGCACCTCGCGGCGGTGCACGCCGCGCGGGCGACGACGGCCAGGGGCGACGTGCCGCGTCCGCTCGGGCCCGACGAGCACGAGCAGACCGACCGACCCACGGGTGAGGTGGGACTCGTGGGCACCGAGCGCGACGCGGCCGGGCTGACCGAGGACGACGAGGCGCTCGTGGCCGCCGAGCTCCCGGCCGAGCCGGCCTCGGGCGGTGCCGAGGCGTGAGCCCGCACGCGCGGGGTACAGCCGGAGACTGAGGCCGGGCGGCTCAGGCCAGGATCGTCGGCTTGAGCTCGACCACGCGTCCGAGCAGGCCGTTCACGAAGGCGGGTGAGTCGTCCGTCGACAGGGCACGCACCAGCTCGACGGCCTCGTCGACCGCGACGGCGTCGGGCACGTCCTCGCTGAAGAGCACCTCCCAGGCGCCGATGCGCAGCGCCGCGCGGTCCACCGCGGGCATGCGCTCGAGCACCCAGCCGTGGGCGTACGTCGCCAGCACCTCGTCGATGCGCTCGCGCTGGGCGACCACACCCTCGACGAGGTCCACGGCGTACTGCGGCACCGCCGACTCGGTGCCGGGCTCGGCGAGACGTGCCCGGAGCACCTCGAGCGGCTCGAGCCCGCGCTGGTCGGCCTCGAAGAGGACGTCGAGCGCCCGCTTGCGGGCCTTGCTGCGTGCGCCCACGTGTCAGTCGTTCACTCGGCCGAGGTACGAGCCGTCACGGGTGTCGACCTTGACCCGCGTGCCGGCCTCGAGGAACAGCGGCACCTGGATCTCGGCACCCGTCTCGAGGGTCGCGGGCTTGGTGCCGCCCGTCGAGCGGTCGCCCTGCAGGCCCGGCTCGGTGTAGGTGATCTCGAGGACCACCGACGGCGGCAGCTCGACGTAGAGCGGCTCGCCCTCGTGCGTCGCGACCGTGGCCTGCTGGTTCTCGAGGAGGAAGCTCGCCGCGTCGCCCACGGTCGCCTCGGGAACGTGCAGCTGGTCGTACGTCGAGCTGTCCATGAAGACGAAGTCGGCGCCGTCCTTGTAGAGGTACTGCATGTCGCGCTTGTCGACGTTCGCGGTCTCGACCTTGGTGCCCGCGTTGAACGTCTTGTCGACGACCTTGCCGGAGAGGACGTTCTTGAGCTTGGTGCGCACGAAGGCGCCGCCCTTGCCGGGCTTGACGTGCTGGAACTCGACGACGGTCCACAGCTGACCGTCCAGGTTGAGGACGGTCCCGTTCTTCAGGTCATTGGTGGTGGCCACGTCGGATCTTCCTGTCGAGCTCGCGGGAGCAGGTCGGTGGGCTCACGACGGGGGCTGCACGGCCGCGTCGTCGGGCCGGGCCCGGTCCGTACGGCCGCGCACGACGTCCGCCGTCGTGCACACGCCCCGGCCGGCCGACGGCCGCCAGGGCGGCATCCAGTGTAGCGGCGCTCAGGCCGCGAGCGTCGCCACGAGCCCGCGCGCCGCGCCGCCCACGAGCACGGCCCACAGCAGGGACGCGAACGTGCCGATGACGAAGCGCTCCGAGACGCCCGGATGGCCGCGGAGCTCGGGGAAGCGACCCAGACCCTTGACGGCGATCACGAACGCGAGACCTGCGGGGTAGCCCACCAGGAGGCACGCGGTCACCGCGAGGCGCTCGAGGACGCCGATCCACGTCCCCCCGCGCAGCACGTCGCGCGCGTGCTCGCCCGTGGGGCCGTCCCGCTCGCCGTCGTCGCCCGGCTCCCCCGCGTCCGGCGAGCGGGAGGCGGCCCGCAGCACGAGAGCGGTGAGCGGGACGCCGGCGAGGGCCGACACCGCGAGAGCGGCGAGCCCCACGAGCACGGCCAGCACGTCGTTCATCGGTCTCCTTCCGCGAGGAGCCGCGCCGCGACGGGGCGCACGGCGAGCTCCTCGGACCACAGGGCGGTGCGCAGCCGCTGGCTCACGGCCTGCTCGCTCACGCCGAGGCGCGCGGCCACGTCCTTCTGCCGCAGCTCGCTCCCGGCGAGCAGGTCGACCACCTCCCAGCCCGCGGGGGTGCGCCGTCCCACCACACCACCCAGGAGGCGCAGCACGGCCTCGGCCTCGGCCGCGGGCACCGCACCCGGTCCGTCACCCGCGTCGACGGCGAGCGGGACGGCGCTGCCGCGGCCGCGTGCACGCTCGACGGCGGCACGGGCCCGGACGAACACCGGTCCGGTGGCCGCGCGGCTGGTCGCGGGCAGCGGCAGGTCGGCCGGGCCCACGCCGATCCCGACGCTCCATCCGCCGAGCCGCAGCATCTCGAGCGCGGCCGAGACGACGGTCGACGGGTCCTCGAGCACGCCCTGCACCTCGTCGCCGACGGTGCGCTCGAAGCCCCGGAGCACGCCGGGCTCGGACGCGAGCACGTCGGCGAGCCGCTCGAGCAGGCCGGGAACGAGGTCGCCACGGCGCGTGCTCGCGTCCTGGTCGACCGTCATGACGAACATACCTCAAGGGTAGAGGCTTGATCTGGCTATATCAAGGCCTAGGGCTTGATGTCCGACGCCCGCGGCGCGCAGCGATCGCCTCGAGCGCGAGGCGGTAGGAGTCGATCCCGAAGCCCGCGACCGTGCCGGTGGCGACCCCGCCGACCACGCTCAGGTGCCGGAAGGTCTCCCGCGCGGCGGGGTTCGACAGGTGCACCTCGACCAGCAGCCCACCGGGGCCCGTGACCTGCGCAGCGGCGTCGCGCACCGCGTACGCGTAGTGGGTGAACGCGGCCGGGTTCAGCACGACGTCGGCGCCGGTGTCGACCGCCTCGTGCAGCCATCGCACGAGCTCGCCCTCGTCGTCCGTCTGGCGCACCTCGGCCTCGAGGCCGAGGCCGGACGCCCAGCCCTCGACCCGCGCGCACAGGTCCTCGTGCGTCGCCGAGCCGTAGACCTCCGGCTCACGCACCCCGAGCCGGCCGAGGTTGGGGCCGTTGAGCACCAGCACACGCGTCATGCGGTCAGGCTAGGGGATGGCGGTCGGGGCACGGCGGTCGGTCCGTCCGGCGCGCCGTCACCCGCGCGGGTGTCCTGTGCGCGGTGTGCTCAACACCGCGGGGGGACGTGCCGATGTACCGGGCAGGAGCCCGAGAGGACGTCGTCATGGCCTGGTCGCCCCCCGTCGACCACCACGAGGTGGTCGTGCACCGCCCCGCGGTGCGCACCGCCGCCGTGGTCACGGTGGTGCTGGTCGGGCTGCTCGTGCTCGTGGGTGCCAGCCTCGCGGGGGTCGCCGCGCTCGTCTTCGGACGCCAGGACGCGCGCGCCGACGAGGCCACGATGCTCGCGGCGCTGCGCACGGCCGCCGTCGCGCAGGAGACCTACCGTGCCGAGCACGGGCGCTACACGGATGCACGTGCGGCGCTCACCACGGCGGGCTGGGCACCCGAGGAGGACCTCGACCTGCGGCTGCTGAGCGCCTCGGGAAGCACGTTCTGCATGGCGGCCGGTCCGCTCGCGGGCGACCCCGTGATGTGGTTCACGCCCGCGGGCGTCACGGACGAGCCCTGCAGCTGAGGCGCGGGTCGCTCGAGCTCCGGCCGACGCCGGCGCGAGCCGTCGCCCGCGGCACCGGGGTCAGAGCAGGACGGCCTCTCCCCCGACCTCACGGCTGATCTCGGCGTAGGCCGCCGCGAGCAACGCGGGGTCAGGTCCCTCGAGCCGGCCGGGACGGCCGATCCCGTCGAGGACGACGAAGCGCAGCAGGTCGCCGCGCGCCTTCTTGTCGCGGCGCATCGCCGTGAGGAGCCGCTCCCAGCGGTCGCCGCGGTAGGTCACGGGGAGCCCGAGCGAGGTGAGCACCGCGCGGTGCCGCGCGACGACGTCGTCGTCCAGGCGCGCCGCGAGACGCGCGAGCTCGGCCGCGAAGACCATGCCGACCGAGACCGCGGCCCCGTGCCGCCACTGGTAGCGCTCGACCTGCTCGATGGCGTGCGCGAGCGTGTGGCCGTAGTTCAGCACCTCGCGCAGGCCGGCCTCGCGCAGGTCCTCCCCCACGACGCGCGCCTTGACGGCGACGGACCGCTCGACGAGCTCGCGCAGCACCTCGAGGGTCGCGTCGTCGAGCTCGGCGGCGCGCAGCGCGTCGGCGTGCGCCTCGACGAGCTCGAGGATGCGCTCGTCGGCGATGAACCCGGCCTTGACCACCTCGGCGAGGCCCGCGACGCGGTCGTGCGCGGGCAGCGTGCGGAGCGTCTCGAGGTCGCACAGCACTCCTGCGGGCGGGTGGAACGCGCCCACGAGGTTCTTGCCCTCGGCGGTGTTGATCCCGGTCTTGCCGCCGACGGCCGCGTCGACCATCGCGAGCAGCGTCGTGGGCACCTGGACCACGCGGATCCCGCGCAGCCACGTCGCCGCCACGAACCCCGCGAGGTCCGTCGTGGCGCCGCCCCCGAGGCCGACGACGGCGTCGCTGCGCGTCACGTCGGCCTGGCCGAGCACCTGCCAGCAGAAAGCCGCGACCTGGGCGCTCTTGGCCTCCTCGGCCTCGGGCACCTCGGCCAGCACGGCCTCGTAGCCCTCGCGCACGAGGTCCTCCCGCACGGCCTCGGCGGACGTCGCGAGGGCACCGGGGTGCACCACGAGCACCTTGCGTACGTTCGGTCCCAGCAGGCCGGGCAGCTCACCCAGCAGGCGGTGCCCGACGACGACGTCGTACGGCTGGTCCCCGTGCACCGGGATGCGGGTGGGCGCGGTCATGCCTGCTCCTCGGGGTGGTCGGCGGGTGCGACGACGCCCAGGTGCTCGAGCACGCGTGCGGCGACCGCGGCGGGGCGGACGCCGTCCGTGCTGACGGTGAGCGTCGCGAGCCGGGCGTACGTGGGCCGGCGCTGCTCCATGAGCTGCTGCCACTGCGCGCGGGGGTTGCCGAGCAGCAGCGGGCGCGACGTGTTGAAGCCGACGCGAGGTGCGGCGTGCGCGAGGGACACGTCGAGGAACACGACGCAGCCACCGTCGGCCGCGTACGCCTCGAGCCGCTCCTGGGTCTCGGCGTCCATGACGGCTCCGCCCCCCAGAGCGAGCACGCCGTCGTGCTCGGCGAGGGCCGTCGCGACGGCCTGACGCTCGAGCGCGCGGAAGTGCGGCTCGCCGTCCTCGACGAACACGTCCCGGATGGCCTTGCCCGCGAGGTGCTCGACGTCCTCGTCGGTGTCCCTGCCGCGCACGCCCAGGCGTGTCGCGAGCACGCGTGCGACGGTCGACTTGCCCGAGCCGGGCGGGCCGACGAGCACGACGCGAGGCTGGGTCGGCGGGGTCGCGACGTCGTCCGCGGTGCTCACCGGGCCTGCTCGGGGATCGACTCGAGGTAGGCCGCGTGGTTGCGCGCGACCTCGGCGACCGAGTCGCCGCCGAACTTCTCGAGCGCGGCCTCGGCCAGCACGAGCGCGACCATGGCCTCGGCCACGACGGCGGCGGGCGGGACCGCGCACACGTCCGAGCGCTGGTGGATGGCGCGCGCGGGCTCCCCCGACGCGACGTCGATCGTCGACAGCGCGCGCGGGACCGTGGAGATGGGCTTCATCGCGGCGCGCACGCGCAGCACCTCGCCGTTGGTCATGCCGCCCTCGAGGCCACCCGCGCGGTTCGACGTGCGCCGGATGCGGCCCGTCGCGGGGTCGCGCTCCATCTCGTCGTGCGCGACCGAGCCGCGACGAGCGGCCGTGCGGAAGCCGTCACCGATCTCGACGCCCTTGATGGCCTGGATGCCGAGCATCGCCGCACCGAGGCGCGCGTCGAGCCGCCTGTCGGCGTGCGTGTAGCTCCCGAGGCCCGAGGGCAGGCCGTAGGCGAGCACCTCGACGACGCCGCCGAGGGTGTCACCGGCCTTCTGCGCGTCGTCGACCTCGGCGACCATCGCGGCCGAGGTCGCGGCGTCGAAGCAGCGCACCGGGTCCGCGTCCAGGGCCGCGACGTCGTCGGGCAGGGGCAGCGGGGCGTCGTCGGGCACGCCCACGGGGCCGATCGCCACCACGTGAGCGACGAGGCGCACGCCCAGCGCCTGCTCGAGGAACCGCGACGCCAGGGTGCCGAGCGCGACCCGGGTCGCGGTCTCGCGCGCCGACGCTCGCTCGAGCACGGGACGCGCGTCGTCGAAGCCGTACTTGCGCATGCCCACCAGGTCCGCATGGCCCGGGCGAGGGCGCGTGAGCGGTCGGTTGCGCGCGATCTCGCGCTCGTCGCCCGTGCCCGCGTCGACGCGCAGGCGCTCGGGGTCCACCGGGTCCGCCGACATGACGTCGACCCACTTGGGCCACTCGCTGTTCGCGATCTCGATCGCTACGGGCCCGCCCTGGCTGCGGCCGTGCCGCACGCCCGCGAGGAGCCGCACCTCGTCCTGCTCGAACTTCATGCGAGCACCGCGGCCGTAGCCGAGCCGACGACGCGCGAGCGCGGCACGCACGTCCTCCGTCGTGACCTCCACGCCCGCGGGCAGGCCCTCGAGGACCCCCACGAGCGCGGGACCGTGCGACTCACCCGAGGTCAACCAGCGCAGCATGGCCCGATCCTCCCACGTGCCCGGACGCACCTCGGCCCCCGTCCGGGCAGCGGACGGGGGCCGAGGGTGCGCCGACCGGGCGAGCGGGACGTCAGTTCTGGGTGGCGTCCGTGGTGGCCGTCGTGCTCTCGTCCGACGCCGCCGCGCTCTCCTGGAGCACGTAGACGTAGCCCTGCACGAGCACCTCGACGTCGCCCTTCTCGGTCGCCGGGCGACCGCCCGAGGCCTCGGCCGCGTCCTGGCCCGTGACCGTGAAGCCGTTGACCACGTACAGACGCGGGGTGCTCTCCTGGAGCAGCCGCACGAACTCGACCGCCTCGAGATAGCCCCCCAGCACGGTCACGTCGAACGGCACCGCGAGGAGCCCGGGCACGCCCGTCGGCTCGGGCGCCGCGGGGGCGGCCGGCTGCGTGCCGTCCTCGCCCTCGGCACCGGTGGCGGCAGGATCGGCGGGCGCCGCCGGGTCCGGGACGGCTGTCGGGTCCCAGGTGGGGCTCCCGACGAACGCCTCGGGGACACCGAGGTCCGATCCCACCACGAACACCTCGGCGGCGTCAGCGGCGGTCTGCACCTGCCGGAGCAGCTCGGGCTGGGCGTCGACCTCGGGGATCTGCGTCCGGAGCTCCGCGAGCTCGGCCTTGTAGGTGTCGAGCTGGGCGAACTGCTCCTCGAGGGTCGCGAGCTTCTTGGCGTGCACGACGTTCTGCGCCTCGGCCGCCTCCGCGTCGGCCCGCGCCGTGGCGGCCGTCGCGAGCTGCGGGCTGATGAGGAACAGGTAGGTGAGCGCGAGCACCAGCACGGCGACGAACGCCGTGCCGAGCACCCAGGGTGCGGCCTTGGGGGTCTTCATGTCAGCCCTCCTCCTGCTCGGCCTGCTCGGCGTACCGGAGCGCGAATGCCGCGTCGGTCACCTGGACGCTCCCGCTCACCTCGTAGTACGCCGTCTTGGTGCCGTCGTCGTCCTCCTCGGTGATCGCGAGCGACGTCACGTACGCGTCGGTGAGGTTCTCGATCGACTCGAGCTGCTCGATCCACTCCGAGGTGTTCGGCACCACGAGCGACCGCCCCGTGAAGGTGAGCGTGCTGGGGGCGACCGCCTGCAGCGGGTTCGCGGGCAGGCCCGCGGGTGTGGTGGGCGAGGCGCCCGTCATCTGGATCGACTCGAACGCGATCCCCTCGGGCGCCGTCACCACCAGGGCGGTCAGGTAGGGCGCCCACATGATCTCGGTCGTCGTGCCGAGGGTGCGCGCCTCCTTGGTCGCGTCGAGCGCGCCGAGCACCTGGGGCACCTCGGCGTACTCCTTCTGCGCCGCGAGGAGACGCTGCGTCTCGGCCTCCTGCTCGGCCAGGGCGTCCTGAGCCGACGAGACCTGCCACGTCGACCAGACGTAGCCCATGCCCGCGAGGACCACCACGAGGACCAGGACGAGCAGCAGGAGGCGCTTGACGCGCGCGAGCGACCTCGACCCCCGGATCTCGGGCGGCAGGAGGTTGACCTGGGGCACCGACGGTGCGCCGGGCACCGTCACGCCACCGGACGTTCCGCGCTCGTGCGCCGGGGCCGGCTGGACCGTGGTAGGTGCGCTCATGCGACGTCTCCCAGCGCGAGCCCGACGGGCACGGCGAGCGCGTGACCCACCTGGGCGAGGTGGTCGCCCTGCGGCAGCGAGCCGCCGGGCCTGAGGGTGCTGAGGGGGTGGCCGTAGGTCACGTTCATCCGGCTCGCGCTCGACAGGTACTGGCCGAGGCCCGCGAGCTGGGAGCCACCTCCCGTGAGGACGACCACCTGGGCCGCGTGGCCCGGGTTGTTGGCGGCGTAGTACACCAGCGTGTTCCGGATGGCCTCGACCAGGTTCTGCGTCGAGCGAGCCACGGCCTCGGCCGCCGGGCGGAGCTCGGCGGGCACCGCGAAGCCCACACCCACCTGGCGCTTGAGGTTCTCGGCATCCGCCGAGGCCACGCCGACGTCGTTGGCGACGGCGTCCGTCGCGTCCTGGCCGCCGCCGGGAAGGATGCGCACCAGGCGCGGCACGCCGTGGGTCGCGATCACGACGATCGTCACCTTGGCGCCGATGTCGACGAGCGCGACCGTGCCCTCGGCGAGCTCGCCACGCGCCTGGAAGCGCGTGAGCGCGAACGCGGTGAGGTCGACCATGAGCGGGCGCAGCCCGGCGGTCTCGACGGCCGCGGTGTTCGCGTGCACCGTGTCCTTGGTCGCGGCGACGAGCAGCCCGCTCACCATGGGTCCGGTCTGTCCCTGGAACTGGCCCGAGGGGTAGTAGTCGAGCAGGACGTCGTCGACGGCGACCGGGAGCATGTCCTGCACCTGGAAGGGCAACGAGGCGCGGAGCTGGGCCATCGGCATCGCGGGGAGCGCGAGATCACGCACCATGACGCGCTGGTTGCCGAGCCCGAGGACGACGTCCTTGTGGCTGAACTTGTGCTGCTGCCACAGCTGCCGGATCGCCGTCGCGACCGTCTCCGGCTCGGCGACCTCGCCGTCGCGCACGGCGCCGAGCGGGAGCGGGGCCTGACCGAACCGCACGACGGTGGGCTGCCGACCGCCGGAGCTCCCACCCCGGCCGACCTCCACCTCGGCTGCACGCACTGCCGTGGTGCCGATGTCGAGCCCGATGACACGGGTCTTGGACACGTCTGTTCCCTTCGCTGTCGTGACGACCGCCTGCTCTCCTATCGGTCGGTCACGACGTGCCCTTGAGGAGTCCGCGGCGCGGATCCGTCAGAGCACGAGATCGAGGTACCCGGACCACACGGGCTCGCCCGCGAGCAGCCCCACCCAGGCGCCCAGCAACATCCACGGCCCGAAGGGGACGCCGGACTTGCGCGTGGCACGTCGCGTCGCGAGCAGGCCGATCGAGTAGAGGCCGCCCAGCAGGAAGGCGGCGAAGCCGCCCACGAGAAGCGCTCCCCAGCCGACCCAGCCGAGGTACAGCCCCAGCACGCCGGCGAGCTTGACGTCCCCCAGGCCCATGCCCGCCGGGTACGCCAGCACGAGGACCAGGTAGAAGACCCAGAGCGCCGCTCCCCCGACACCTGCACGGACCAGGGCGCCCAGGTCGCCGTCCGCGACCGACGCCACGGCGAGCAGCGCGGCGGCCACCACGTAGGACGGCAGCACGATCACATCGGGCAGCCGGTGGACGTCGAGGTCGATCAGGCCCAGGGCCACGGAGATCGCGGCGAGGTAGAGGAACGCGGGAAGCGCCCAACCGGGGCCGACGGCGAGCCCCACCCCTGCGAAGAGCAGCGCCGTGCCGAGCTCGACGAGCGGGTACCGCGCGCTGATCCGCGCGCCGCAGTCGCGGCAACGCCCGCGCAGCGCGAGCCACGACAGCACCGGCACGTTGTCGCGTCGCCGGATCGGGTGCCCGCAGCCCGGACACGCGCTCGGCGGGCGCACGACCGACTGCCCGCGGGGGACGCGCCACACCACGACGTTGAGGAAGGAGCCGATGAGCAGGCCGAGCACACCGCACAGCGCAGAGGTCAACGGCACGAGGGCAGGGTCGGTCGTCACCGCGTCATGCTCCCAGGTCCCCCAGGTACGGGATCAGGCGGCTGTTCCGTCCGGGTTGAACGCGCGGTCCACCTCGGTCCACTGGGTCACGCCGTACGTGATGACGGCCGGCGAGAGGAACTTCGGCGGCGCGGTGTCGCGCAGACGCTTGTCGTAGTTGTAGTCCTTGGCGTACCCCGTCGAGATGCCGCCACCGCTGCCCGACGTCGCGACGGTGCCGCGGAACTTCTGCGCGATCGCCCCGTTGATCGTCAGCGTGCCGCGCGACCCGCCCCTGTCGTAGTTCTGCACCATGAACGTGTGCGCGACCGAGAGGATCGCCGCGTCGATGCGCCGGTGGGCCGCCCACCCGCCGAGCAGCTCGTAGCTCGTGCACCGGTTGTAGTAGTACGACGTCTGCACGCAGTCGTAACCCGCGTTGAGGTAGCTGTTGACGTACGAGTTGGACACGTTGTTCGCGACGTTGTCCGTCTTCACGGGGTTCATGACCCACACGGCGTTCTGCCCGACGAGGCCGAGGATGTCCTCGTTCGGGTTGGCGTACCGGATGTCGCCCGTGACGTAGATGTAGTTCTCGGCCGCCATCGTCACGTGGCCGTCGAGCACGCCCTTGATGAACAGGTCGCCGTTGCGGCAGCCGTAGGCGTCGGTGTAGCGCACGGCCTCGCCCGAGGCCGGGTACCCGACGGGGTTGCCACCGGCCGCGCACGAGGGCTGCCCGGGCGCCGTCGGCGACCAGTAGTTGGGGTCGCCCACGACGTTGGGCACGTTCTGGACGAACACGACCGTGTTCAGCGGCACGTCGATCAGCTGACCCGAGCTGCTGCCGAGCCCACCCGGGCCCGGCGTGCCGCAGCCGGCGTTGTTGGCGCCGTTCGGGCTGGTCGCACGGGTCCACGGCGAGCGGACCCGCATCTTGCCCGTCGACTCGAGCTGGATCGACGTGGGCCCGGTGTAGAGGCAGCCCGGGTTCGGCACCTCGACCGGCAGGTCGCTGCGGGTCTCCTTGCGCAGCTCGGTGTTGGTCTTGGGCATCGGGAGCAGCTCGGCGTGGTCCGGCTGAGCGCCGTTCTCCTTGAAGAACGGGTTCGCGCAGCCGCCCGGCTTCTTGTACCGCAGGCCCGACGTCGGCTTGTAGGACGACGTCGTGAACCCGAGGAACCTCGCCCCGCAGATGTACATCGTGTCGTTGGTGTGCAGCGGGCCGTCGATCTCGTCGAACCCACCGAACTGGATCGTCGTGCAGTCCGAGCTGCGGCCGTGGTACTCGTACACCGAGCACTCCTCGACCGTGTCGTCGGTCTGGCGCGAGACCTCCGGGTCCTGCGTCTCGAAGTCCGTGAAGTACAGGAAGTCGATGAAGCCCTTCTGGCGCAGGTCCGCGACCACGGTCCGCACCTCCTCACCGACGCGCCCGGTCGCGCGCAGACGAAGCGTGCCGTCGGTGTAGTAGTCGGAGTTGTCGACCTCGTAGCGGAAGTGGGACGTCCCCGCGCTCCCGGGCACCTCGGCCCAGTCGGTGAGCGAGAACGCCGGGTTCACCGCGCCGCCCGTCGTCTCGGGGAGCGCGACGGTCGCGCCCGCGGCCGAGCTGAACGGGGACGCCGGGTTGCCGAACGTCAGGTACGACGGGTCGTTGGCGAGGCGGCTCTGGTACTCCTCGACCCCCGCGTACGCGGCCGCGAGGGCACCGCTCCAGTCCTGGTCGTTGCGCGCCTTCTGCGTCGTGCTCAGCGCGTACCCGACGCCCGCCACGGCGAGCAGGGTGAGCACCATCGACACACCGATGATCATGACCATCGCGATGCCCTCGTCGCCCTCGGCGCGTGCGCCGAGCCGCCACTGCAGCAGTCGTCTCATCTCGTCCTGGCTCCTCAGGGGGCGTTCAGCAGACCGACGCGGTTGGTCAGGGTCACGGGCTCGGCACGCTCGGTCGGGTCGGCCTGCACCGAGAGGTAGATCTCGACGGCCGTGATCCGGTCGAGATCGGCTTCCGGGAGGCTCGACCCGGGCGACGGCACCATCTCGGCACCCGTCGAGTCGAAGTACCGGAAGAGCACCGTCTGGGGGCTCGTGGCCGGGACGATCGTCCGCGCGATGGGCCGCGACGTGATCGTGGCGCCCGCGCCGGAGAACATCCACTCGGCCTCACCTGGCCCGCCCGCGCGCGCCGTGGTGCGGGTCTCGGTGAGCACGCGCCCGGCGTCGAGCGAGAAGTCGATGAGGAGGGGACGCACGTCGGTGGCATCTGAGTCCACGCCCGCGTGCAGCTGGAGACGCTCGCGTCCGGCGTACCGGAAGATCCGGTCGAACCCGCCCGCGGCGTGCTCGTTCTCGATGCGGACGCCCGCGCGGATCACACGGGTGAGCTCGTTCATGCCGACCGCGGCCACGTTCGTGCTGTCGCTGCGAGCCGACTCGCGCGTCAGGGTGCGCGAGTAGCCGGACATGAACGCCACCATGAGGCTGCCGATGATCGCCGTGAGCGTCATCGTCACGAGGAGCTCGGGCAGCGTGAGGCCACCCTCGCCGCGGGGCAGCCGGCTGCGGATGCGTGTCATCACGGTGTCACCTCGACGACGCGGGGGTCGAGCGTCACGACGCTCCCCTGGACCTCGCCCGTCGTCAGCACCGCGGGTGCGGCGATCTTCGTGCTGGTCGAGCCGGAGCTGTTGCCGTAGTAGAGCTCCCACGAGCCGTACGGCAGGGCGACGGTGCGGGTACCGCTCGCCCGGCCGAAGTCGAGGCGCGCGGCCGTCGCGCAGCCGAGGTGTTCGTTGTCGGGGTCGTCGACGGCGACGGCCGTGAGGTAGCGGTTGCTCGGGACGCTCACGCGCACCACGCCCGTCGGCAGGTCGAGGGTCGCGCTCGCGCCCGGCTCCGCGGCCACGGCGGGTGGCCGGATCCCGACGAGGGTGTCCGACCCCGAGGTGCCCTGCGGCCACGTCGCGGGGTCGGCCGCGGCGCACGTGCCCGCGAAGCCCGTGTACCCGGAGGCGAACGGGTGCAGGTCGAAGGTGCGGTTGCGTGAGGTCGTGCCCGCCTGCACGGAGGTTCCGTACGTGCTCACGAGGGAAAGCTCCATGTCGTTCGAGATCTCGAGCGACGGCTGGCCGGGTGCGAGCGCGACCGTGTAGGCAGCCGCGAGGTCGTACTGGAAGCTCGCCGAGGCGGTCCCGCCGGCGGAGACGGTCACGTCGGTCGTCGCGTCGGCCTGCTGGTTCACGTCGACATAGCCTGTGCGCTGGACACGGATCCGGTAGTCGCCGGGCTCGACCATGAGCATGTAGGCACACCCCTGCGCGTCGGTCGCGGTGCTCGGCACCGAGCCGCCACCTGAGAGCGCGTTTGCCGAGACAGCGACGCCGCCGCTGCCGAGGCCCTCGCCGTCGAGCACGGAGACGAGGATGGTGCCCTTGGTCGGGTCGTTGATCCGGCTGTCCGGGTTGATCACGGTGTCCGACCGCACGGGCTGGGTGCTCGGACGCATGTTGGTCCAGGTGACCTCGACGTTGATGCGCTTGTAGCGCAGCACGCCACCACCCGCGCCGCACTGGAGCGAGACCGAGGGGTCCGAGACCCACTGCGAGGTCATGCTGACCGTGAACTCGTCGCCGTTGAGGTCCACCGTGTGCGTGTCGTCGAGCACGTCGAACAGGTTGTCCTTGTCGCGTGCGCGGTCCACGGTCTCGGCCGCGAGGTTGGTCGCGACCTGACGCGCGCGCGCGTCGCGGCTCATCGACAGGACGTTGAGCAGGGTGTGCAGCAGGCCCACCGAGAGCAGGGCGAAGATCAGCATCGACGCGACCACCTCGACGAGGCCGAAGCCGGCGTCGTCGGCGGCGAGCCGCGCGCGGGCCTCGCGGACCCGGCTTGTGACCTCGCGCATCCTGCTCCTCCTCTGCGGTGGTTCGGGGTGGGACGCGGTGTGGGGCGCCGCCTGTGGCGACGCCCCACACCGGGCTAGCGGACGAGCGTCACGGGGTGAACACGGTCTCGCCGGTGGTGCTGTCGTACACCCACGTGCCGCCACGGCTCTCGTGGTCGCCCGTCAGCGTGAACGTCGTCGCGGTCGGGAACGCAGCCGTGATGTTGACACCGGGCGTGCCGGTGAGGCCCGCCGCCTCCCATGCGGCCGCCGGGACACCGTTCGCGAGCGCTGCCGTCTCGAGCGTGTCGTACTCGCCGTTGTTCTCGACCGCGTGCGACTCGGCCGCGGTGATGGCGTTCTTGATGTCCGACTCGACCTGCGCGCCCCAGGCGTTCTCACGCTGGCGCAGGAAGGCCGGGATCGCGATCGCGGCGAGGATGCCGATGATGATGACCACGACGAGGAGCTCGACGAGCGTGAAGCCCTTCTCGTTCTCGTCGAGCGACTTGCGGATGCGAGCGAGCATGTGAGTGCTCCCTTTCGATTGCTGCGGAAGTGCCGGCAGGGCCGGCGTGGAGGGTGCTACGCCCGGTTCATCGGGCCGGTTCCGGGGCTCCTTGAGCCCGTGACCGCGGTCACGACGCACATTCACCCGTTCGCCTCAGCGCGCGGCGGAGAATGTCCGGAATGTCACTGGATGAGCTCGAAGATGCTGAACATCGGCATATACAGCGCGATGACCATGCCGCCGATGAGCGTGCCGATGACGCCGATCATGATGGGCTCGATGAGCGAGGTGAGCTGCTCAGTGGTCGCCTCGACCTCCTGGTCGTAGAACTGCGAGATCTTGCCGAGCATGATCTCGAGCGACCCCGAGTCCTCACCCGTGCCGATCATCTGCACGACCATGGGGGGGAACACCGCGTGACCAGCCAACGGACCGGCCAGCGACTGGCCCGTCCGCACGCTCTCCTGGACGTCACGGACGGCGCGCTCGATCACCCAGTTGCCGCTCGTCTCGCCGACGATGCTGAGGGCTTGGAGGATCGGCACGCCCGCGCCGAGCATGGTGCCGAAGTTGCGGGTGAATCGCGAGATCGCGACCTTCTGGAACAACGGCCCGAAGACGGGGATCTTCAGCTTGGTCGGGTCGGTTCGCGAGCGTACGGCCTCGTCATTCTTGTGCTTGCGCCACCACACCGCGAAGAGGATTCCCCCGATGAGCATGAGAGGCGCTGCCCACTTCATGATGCCCGAGAGGAAGACGAGGAACTGCGTCGGTGCAGGGAGCGCACCGCCGAGGTCGCGGAACATGTTCTCGAAGATCGGCACGATGAACAGCAGCATGCCGACAACCGCGAGCACGGCCATCGCGAACACGACCACGGGATAGGTCATGGCGGACTTGATCTGGGCCCGCAGCTTGACCTCGGCCTCGTAGTTGTTCGCGACCGAGAGGAGCGCGCTCTCGAGGAAGCCGCCCACCTCACCCGCCCGGATCATGTTGACCATCAGCGGCGGGAACACCTCGGGGTTGCGCGCCATCGAGTCCGAGAGCGCCGCACCGCCCTCGACGTCGTTGCGCACGTGGCCCAGGACCTTCGCGAGCTCCTTGTTCTCGGTCTGCTCGGCGAGGATCGACAGCGCGCGCAGCAGCGACAGGCCGGCCGAGATCATGGTCGCCATCTGACGACCCATCACAGCGAGGTCCTTGAGGCCCACCTTCGGCCCGAAGCCCGGGAGGGTGATCTCGCGCTGCAGACCCGTCGTCTTGACCTCGTCGATCGACAGCGGGGCCATGCCCATGACCTTGAGCCGGTTGGCCACGGCCGCGGTGTTGTTGGCCTCGATGCGGCCCTTGACGAGCTTGCCGCTGCGGTCGCGGACCGAGTACTCGTAGGTGCGCGTCTCGGTCGCCATCACATGCCTCCGTGCGGGACGACGCCGCCGTCGGCGCCCATGCTGCTCAGGGCCGAGCCACCCTGGTTCATGCGCGCCATGCGGCCCGTGAGCCGGTTGTAGTCCTCGACGTGGTGGCACTTCTCGAGCCCCACCTCGTAGGTGATCTTTCCCTGCTTGACGAGCTCGGCCAGGTGCTGGTCGAGCGTGTGCATGCCCTGCTGCGCGCCGGCCTGCATCGCCGAGTAGATCTGGTGGGTCTTGCCCTCACGGATGAGGTTCCGCACGGCAGGCGTGGCGAGGAGGATCTCGGTCGCGACCGAGCGGCCCCGTCCGTTGGCGCGCTTGCACAGCGTCTGGCACACGACGCCCTGAAGGGCTCCCGCGAGCTGCGTGCGGACCTGCTCCTGCTGGTGCGCCAGGAACACGTCGATGATGCGGTCGATCGTCTGCGCCGCGTCCTGCGTGTGCAGCGTGCCGAACACCAGGTGGCCGGTCTCGGCCGCCGTCAGCGCGACAGAGATGGTCTCGAGGTCGCGCAGCTCACCGACGAGGATGATGTCCGGGTCCTGGCGCAGCACGTGCTTGAGGGCTGCGGCGAACGAGTGCGTGTCCGCACCCACCTCACGCTGGTTGATGATCGACTTCTTGTGCCGGTGGAGGAACTCGATCGGGTCCTCGACCGTCATGATGTGGTCGTTGCGCGTGCGGTTCGCGAGGTCGATCACCGCGGCGAGCGTGGTCGACTTGCCTGAGCCCGTGGGCCCCGTCACGAGCACGAGCCCGCGCGGGAGCCCCGCGAAGTTGCCCACCACGGCCGGCACGCCCAGGTCCTCGAGCGGCTTGATCTCGTACGGGATCACGCGGAACGCCGCGCCGATCGAGTCGCGCTGGCGGTACATGTTGACGCGGAAGCGGGACACCCCGCGCACGGCGTACGCGAGGTCGAGCTCGAGGTGCTCCTCGAACTGCTCGCGCTGCTTCTGGGTGAGCACGGCGTACAACGTGCGCTGGAGCGAGTCCGGGTAGAGCGTGGGGAAACCCTCGAGCGCCGTCAGGCCGCCGTCGAGCCGCACCATGGGCGGCGAGCCCGTGGTGAGGTGCAGGTCGGACGCCCCCACCTCGATCATCGTCCGGAGCGCGGCGTCGAGGTCGATGTCACCCTCGTGCGCCGTCTGCGCGAGGCCGATGCGTGCGCTGCGCTCGGGCCCGCGCTGTCGTACGGCAGCTGCCTGCGCGGGACCGCCGCCGCGAGGACCGCCCGTGGCAGGAGCGCTGGTCGGGGACGCGGCACCGGTCGGGGACGACGTGCCGCCCTGGGCGGCCGAGGGCCCGGGAGCGGGCAGACCCGCGACCGGGGCACCCGCCGGGCGCGGCAACGCGGGGGCCGGGGGCACCGGACCCGTCGACGCGGTGGGGACCGCGGGCCTGGCCGGCACGTGCGCGGGGCCAGGAGGCGGCAGCTGCGTTCCGTGCACAGGAGCCCCCTGGGGCCCGGCCGCCGACGGGGCGACCGGGGCGTGCGCCGGAGGCCCGGCAGGGGCCGGCCGCGGGCCACCCATGTAGGCCGGAGGCACCTGAGAGGCGGCCGGCTGAGGTGCGAGCGGGGTTCCGCCCGGAGCGGACGCGGCCCCGGCGGACTGCTGGAGCGAGCGCCGCGTGGGCGCGGGCTCCGGCGGGACCGGGGGCCGGCCCAGCGGGTCACCACCCGAGGGGAAGTACTCGTTCACCACGTGCCTCTCCGTCGTGCGTCCCGTACCGGGCCGCTCCCGTCGTTCACATCGACCGTTCGGGTCAAGTTCTTGAGCGCGTGCTGCGCGCACGGCGCGTGCGCCCCTGGGCGCCGCGCGTCATGCGACGACGCGCAGGATCTCCTCGACCGAGGTCTGCCCCATGAGCACCTTGGTCCAGCCGTCGTCGCGGAGCGTGATCATCCCCTGCTCGCGCGCGGTGTGGGCGATCTCCGCGGACGACGAGTGCGCGACCGCGTGACGCTCGATGTCCTCGGTCACGCGCATCACCTCGTGCAGCGCCATGCGGCCCTTGTAGCCGGTGCGCGAGCACGCGGTGCAGCCCACGGGCCGGTGCAGCTCGGGGATCTCCTCCCCCGGGCTCCACGGGAAGCGCGCCGCGATGAGCTCGACCTCGCTCGGCTGGTACGGCTCCTTGCACTTGCTGCACAGCCGCCGCGCGAGGCGCTGGGCCACGACGCAGTCCAGGGCCGAGCCCACGAGGAACGGCTCGATGCCCATCTCGACCAGACGCGTGACGGCGCTCGGCGCGTCGTTGGTGTGCAGCGTCGAGAGCACGAGGTGACCCGTGAGGGCCGCCTCGATCGCGATCTGCGCGGTCTCGTGGTCACGGATCTCACCGAGCAGCACGACGTCGGGATCGGATCGCAGGATCGAGCGCAGCGCCCCCGCGAACGTCAGCCCGGCCTTGGGGTTGACCTGCACCTGGTTGATGCCGGGCAGCCGGTACTCGACCGGGTCCTCGACCGTGATGACGTTGATCTCGGGCTTGGAGACGGCGTTGAGCGTCGCGTAGAGGGTGGTCGACTTGCCCGAGCCCGTGGGGCCCGTGACGAGGATCATGCCGTAGGGCTTGGTGTACGACTCGTGGTACGTCGTGAGGTTGTCCTCGAGGAAGGACAGGTCCCGCAGGTCGAGGCTCGCGGTCGAGTTGTCGAGGATACGCATGACGACCTTCTCGCCCCACACCGTGGGCAGCGTCGCCACGCGGAGGTCGATCTTGCGGCCGTTGTGGGTCACGGACATGCGGCCGTCCTGCGGCTTGCGCCGCTCGGCGATGTCGATGTCGCTCATGATCTTCAGGCGCGAGATCACGCCACCCTGCACCTGCTTGGGCGCACGCTGCATCTCGTGCAGCACGCCGTCGATCCGGTACCGCACGCGCACGTCGGTCTCGGTGGGCTCGATGTGGATGTCGGACGCGCGGTCCGAGATCGCCTGCGTCACCAGCAGGTTGACGAACCGCACGATCGGGGCGTCGTCCTCGATCGCGTCGCCCATGCGGCTGAGGTCGACCTCCTGCTGGACGGTCGCCTCCTCCTGGAACGTCGACGCGAGGTCGTCGATCTCGTCGTCGGCCCGGCAGAAGCGCTCGATCGCGGCCGAGAGGTCGTCGTGGGTCGCGACGACGGTCCGCACCGGCAGGCCCGACAGCGTGCGTGCGTCGTCGACCGCGAGCACGTTGCCCGGGTCGGACATCGCGAGCACGAGCGAGCCCTCGGTGAGCTGGATCGGCAGCACGGTGTAGCGGCGGCACACCGAGCCCGGCAGCAGGGCGACCGCGTTGCGGTCCACGGGGTACTCGCCGAGGTCGACGAACTGCATGCCCACCTGCGAGGCGAGCGCCTGGACCAGCTGGGCCTCGGTGAGCATCCCGATCTCGACCAGCACGCGGCCGAGGGACTCGCCCCGCACCGCTTGCTCGTCGAGGGCAGCCATGAGCTGTCCCTCGGTGACGAGTCCTTCGTCGAGCAGGATGTCGCCGAGCTGCTTCACACCGGTGTCCTTCCAGGTGGGACCACGCCCGCCAGGGGAACGGGGCGCGGGGCACGCGGGTGCCCGACAGGTGTATCGGCAGCCCGCCGCCGTACCTGAACAGCCGACGTCACCCGTTCGTGACGGATCTCGGCCGCAGTGCGCCTCAGGTGCGCAGGGCGTGCTCGAGCGCGCGCTCCATCGCCTCGACCGGCGCGGGAAGTCCCGTCATGAGCCGCACCTGCTCGGTCGCCTGGTGCAGCAGCATGCGTTCGCCACCCACGACGGCGCCACCCGCGGCCGCCCAGGCCGCGCCGAGCGCCGTCGGGCGGGGGTCGTACGCGCAGTCGAGCAGCACACCCGGCTCCCCCGTGCCGTCCTTCCGCTCCGACAGCGCGGCGGCGATCGGGTCCGCCGCGTGGGGCGGAAGTGTCGACACGACGACGTCGGCCCGTGCCATGGCCTCGAGCGTGCGCGCGAGCGGCTCGAGCGTGATGAAGCGCGGGTCGACGCCCATGCGGTGCGCGGCCCGCATGGTGGCGCCGGCGCGCGCCATCGAGCGCACGTGCACCGACGGTGTCGAGCAGCCGAGCTGCGCGAGCGCCGCGAGCGTCGAAGCGGCCGTGGCACCCGCGCCCAGCACGACGGCGGTGCGCACGGGCCCTGCCGGCTCGGCCGTCCGCGCCAGACCCTCACGCAGCGCGGCGACCACTCCGTGCACGTCCGTGTTCGCGCCGACGGCGAGCCGGGGGCCGTGCTGCAGCAGCACCGTGTTGACCGCGCCGACCACCTCGGCGAGCGGCTCGACGTGGTCGAGCAGGCCGAGCACGCTCGTCTTGAGCGGCATCGTCAGGCTCAGCCCGGCCCACTCCGGGCCCAGCCCCGCGAGGTGGGCCGGGAGCGACTCCTCGGTCACGTCGACGGCGTCGTACCGCCAGTCGTCGAGGCCGAGGGCCGCGTACGCCGCACGGTGCAGCACGGGCGAGAGCGAGTGCCCGATCGGGTGGCCCAGGACGGCGGCCCGCCGACCGGGCGCGCCGGCCGGGCTCACTCGTTCTCGCGCTGCCAGGCGCGCAGCTCTTCGACGTTCTCGTTGTGCTCGCCGAGGGTCTCCGCGAACTTCGTCTCGCCCGTGTCGAGGTTGACCGTGACCCAGAAGATCCAGTCCCCCGGCGTCGGGTTCATGACGGCGTTGATCGCCACCGCGCTGGGCGACGCGATCGGGGTCGGTGGCAGCCCGGTGCGGGTGTACAGGTTGTACGGACCGTCGGTGTCCAGGTCCTCCCGCGTGAGCTCGGTCCCCGACTTGCCCGCGCCGTAGGCGACCGATGCGTCGATGTCGAGCTTCATGTCGCGGTCGAGGCGGTTCTGGATGGCCTGCGCGACCATCGCGCGGTCCTCGGGCGTGCGTGCCTCGCGTTCGACGAGCGAGGCGATCGTGAGCACCCGCTGCCGGTCCTCCGGCGCCACGCCCGCCTCGTCCAGGGTCGTGATCGTGGCCTGGACCATCTGCGCCAGCATCTCGGTGGGAGTGGTGCCGGGCTCGAACGTGTACGTCGCCCCGAACAGCCAGCCCTCGTAGTTGCCGCCGGCTTCCGCCGGCAGGCCCACCGCAGCGGTGTCGGCCATCGCGGTCTCGAACTCCTCGACGGGCACGGCGGTGACCGACGAGAGCCGTTCGAGGATCTGGTCCACGCGCAGGCCCTCGGGGATCGTCACGCGCGTCTGCACGCGGTTCTCCGGGTTGAGCAGCGCGTCGACCGCGCCCGCGCCCGACATCTCGAGCAGGAGGTTGTAGGTCCCCGGCTGGATGCCGGAGGCGTCGGGGTTGGCGGTGAACGCGCGCGTGAACGCACGCTCGCTCGCCACGACGCCCTGCTCGTGCAGGATCGCCGCCATCGCGCCGCCGGTCGACTCGGGCGGGATGACCACCTGCACCGAGCCGTGGCCGGGCCCCGGGAAGTCGTCCGCGGACTCGGACTCGCCCAGCGAGAAGCCTTGGATGGTCGGGAGCACGTAGGTCACGACGGCCCAGGCGGCGCCGCCCAGCAGACCGAGCGCCACGACCAACGCGATGACCGTGCGGCGACGGCGCTGGCGACGCTTGCGCTGACGCTCCTCGCGCCCGGGACGCCGCGCGCGACGTCCGTCTCCTCCGGCGGACTCCGGCCGGATCACCTCGTCGAGGAAGAGGTCGCTCATCGCGGGCCCTCAGCTCGGGGCCGGGGCGCATGCGTTCGCACGTCTGCCATCAGCTCGCTCACCTCCGCGACTCCTCAGCCCCTGCGTCCTGTCCGTCCTGGCCACCACCGACGTCGGCCCGTACCGCCTCACCGCACCTGTCCCCCGTCGACCGCTCGGCGTCGAGGGCCGACTGGAGGATGACGACGGCGGCCGCCTGGTCGACCACCGCCCGGTGACGACGACCCGCCCGCCCGGACGCGTGCAGCGCCTGGTGGGCAGTGACCGTGCTCATGCGCTCGTCCACCAGCCGTACGGGGACGGGGCTGACCGCGACCGCCAGTGCCCCAGCGTACGCACGCGCGGCGGCCGATGCCGAACCCTCGGCGCCCGACAGGTGGCGGGGCAGCCCGACGTACACCACGGCTGCACCCCGTTCGTGCACGATCTCCACGATCTCGGCCATGTCGCCGCCACCCTCGCGGAGCACCGTCCGCACAGGCGTCGCGACGAGGCCGTCGGGGTCGCTCGCGGCGACGCCCACCCGGACCGAGCCGACGTCGACCGCGACGCGCGATCCGCGCGGCACTGCCGTCACCCGCGGCCCCCGAGGCCGGCCCGCACGGCGTCGAGAGCCGCGGGCAGGCGCGTCGCGTCCGTCCCGCCGCCCTGCGCCACGTCGTCCTTGCCGCCGCCGCCACCACCGAGCTCACCCGCGGCCGCCTTCGCGAGCGCGCCGGCTCTGTGCCCCGCGTCGCGCGCCGCGGCGTTGGTCGCCACGAGGACGAGGGGCCGCCCCTGCGCGCGGCCACCGACCGCGACGACGGCGGGCTCCTCGCCCAGCCGACCGCGCACCTCGAGCGCGAGGGTGCGCAGGTCGTCAGCCCCTGCGACGTCCCCGGCGTCGTGCGCGACGAGGCGCGTGCCGTCGACGGGTACCGCGGTCGCGACGAGGTCGGCCACCGAGCCGAGCAGGCGCTCCCGCCGCAGCGCCGCGAGCTCCTTCTCGGCCTCGCGGAGCCGCGTGAGCAGGCCGCCCACACGCTCGGGCAGCTCGTCGGGCCGGGCCTTGAGCGTCTCGGTCAACGTCGCGACGAGGGCGCGCTCGCGGGCCAGGTGGTGGAAGGCCTCGAGCCCCACGAGCGCCTCGACGCGACGTGCGCCCGAACCGACCGAGGACTCACCCGTGAGCGCGACGAGGCCGATCTGGCTCGAGTGGTCCACGTGCGTGCCGCCGCACAGCTCACGCGACCACGGGCCGCCGATCTCGACCACGCGCACCTGCTCGTCGTAGGTCTCGCCGAACAGCGCGATCGCGCCCCACGCCTTGGCCTCGGGCAGCGACATGTACTGCCAGCTCACGCCCAGGTCGTTGCGGATCGCGCGGTTCGCGACGTCCTCGACCTCAGTACGCGCCGACGGCGACAGCGCCTGGTTCCAGGAGAAGTCGAGCCGCAGGTAGCCGGGCTTGTTGTAGGACCCCGACTGGAGGGCGTCCGGGCCGAGCACCTCACGCAGGGCGGCGTGCACCACGTGCGTGCCCGAGTGGGCCTGGCGCGCGCCGAGCCGCCACTCGGGATCCACCTGGGCGAGCACCTCCGCGCCGCTGCGCAGCTCACCCTCGGCGACGCGCACCGTGTGCACCACGAGGCCCTTGACGGGCCGCTGCACGTCGACGACCTCGAGCAGCGCTCCGTCGGCCGTGATGACACCGGCGTCGGACTCCTGGCCGCCGGACTCGGCGTAGAAGGGAGTGCGCTCGAGCACGACGTCGACCGTCTCGCCCTGCACGGCGGCGGGCACCAGCTCGCCGTCGCGCACCAGGCCGCGCACCGTCGAGGGCGTGCTGAGCTCGGTGTAGCCCGTGAACTCGGTGACGCCCGGCGCGCGGAGGTCGCGGAACACGGTGGACGACGCGTGGCCACCCTTCTTGGCCTTCGCATCAGCACGCGCACGCTCGCGCTGGGCCGCCATCAGGTCACGGAAACCCTGCTCGTCGACGCGCACCCCCTGCTCTGCGGCCATCTCGAGCGTGAGGTCGATCGGGAAGCCGTACGTGTCGTGCAGCGTGAAGGCCTGGTCCCCCGCGAGCATGCCGCCCCCCGACGCGCGGACCTTCTGCACCGCGGTGTCGAGGATCGTGGTGCCCGCGACGAGCGTGCGTCGGAACGCCTCCTCCTCCGCGTAAGCGATGCGGGAGATCCGGTCGAACTGCGCGCCGATCTCGGGGTAGGACTCGGTCATCGCGTCCCGCGAGACCGGGAGCAGGTGCGGCAGCGCAGGCTCGTCGACCCCGAGCAGACGCATCGCGCGGACCGAGCGGCGCAGCAGGCGGCGCAGCACGTAGCCGCGGCCCTCGTTGGACGGCTGCACGCCGTCGCCGATCAGCATGAGGGACGAGCGCACGTGGTCGGCCACCACGCGGAAGCGGACGTCGTCCTCGCCCTCGGCGCCGTAGCGGCGTCCGCTGATCTCCTCGGCCGCCGAGATCACGGGGAAGACCTCGTCGATCTCGTACATGTTCGCCTTGCCCTGCAGCAGGTAGGCGATGCGCTCGAGGCCGGCGCCCGTGTCGATCGCCTTCTGGTCGAGCTCGCCGAGCAGCGGGTAGTCCTTGCCCGAGCCCTCGCCGCGCACGTACTGGTCGAAGACGAGGTTCCAGTACTCGAGGTAGCGGTCGCCGCCCGGGTCCACGGTGCCGCCCTCGGCCTCAGGACCGAACTCCGGCCCGCGGTCGTAGTGCAGCTCGGCGCAGGGACCCGCAGGTCCTGGCTGGCCCGTGTCCCAGAAGATCTGCTCGCGCGGCAGGCGCACCACGTGCCGCGGGTCCATGCCGATGACGCGCGTGAGCACGTCGAGCGACTCGTCGTCCTGGTCCCAGATCGTGACCCAGATGCGGTCGCCGTCGAGGCCGTACCCGCCCTGCTCCTGCGAGCTCGTGGAGAGCTCCCAGGCGAAGCGGATCGCGCCCTCCTTGAAGTAGTCCCCGAACGAGAAGTTGCCGTTCATCTGGAAGAACGTGCCGTGGCGCGTGGTGCGGCCGACGTTCTCGATGTCGTTGGTGCGGATGCACTTCTGCACGCTCGCGGCACGCGGCCACGGTGCCTGCTGGGTCCCGAGGATGTACGGGATGAACGGCACCATGCCCGCGATCGTGAACAGGATCGACGGGTCGGGCGAGATGAGCGAGGCGCTCGGCACGATCGCGTGGTCCTGGCGCTCGAAGTAGTCGAGCCAACGGCGTCGGATCTCTGCGGTCCGCATGGGGGTCCTTCGGGTGCTGGGAGCTGGTGCTCGTGGTCGCGGCGTGCCGCGGTGGTCAGAAGTCGTACAGGGGCTCGTCGTCGTCGACGCGTCCGGCGGGCCGCGCGGGCGAGCCTGCCGCGTCGTCGCCGGCGGCCGCGGCACGACGACGCCCCGGGAGCACGGCCCCGGGGTCGCCTCCCTCGGGCGTCACGAGCAGGGTCTCGACGAGCTCGCGCTCACGCTCGGCACGTGCCGCGGCGAACCGCGTGAGCACTCCTCGCGCGGCGTCCTCGGTGCGCCGTCCGGCCTGCTCGACCTGCTCGGCGACGCCCGCCGGGGTGTAGCGGCGCACCGTCTGCTCGAGCCGCCGCGCGGCGAGCACGGCCCCGACGGCCCCGACACCCACCCAGAAGAGCCGGCGCATCAGCGGATCTTCTCGCGCAGCCCGGCCCACGCCTGGCGCACGCCGTAGCTGAAGGCGGCGACCTTGATGAGCGGTCCGCCGACGGTCGCGGCGACGAGCGCGGTGAGGGCCGAGACGTTCTGGCTGATCTCGGCGGCCGACGTCGTGACAGTGTCCACCTTGACGAGCTGGGCGTTGGTCGTCGCGACCGTCGTCGCCGTCTCGTCGAGCACCGGGACCGTGTGGTCGGTCAGCTCACGCACCGAGGTGCGGGTCGCGTCGAACACGCGGCCCAGCTTGACCAGCGGCAGGGCGAGGAAGCCCACGAGCGCGACGAACGCGATCGCGGCGATGAGGCCTGCGACGTCTCCGAGGGACATCCGTGATCCTTCCGTCGTGGGTCGCGTCGGGGGCCGACGGACCGCGGGCTGCGCCAGGCGACGACACTACCGGGCACGGACCGCGAGCCGGGTCGCACGCGCCCGGGTGCACGGACGCCCCGCCGCCGACCATGAGGTCGACGTGCGGGGCGTCGTGAGGGCCTGGAGGCCGGTCAGCGCGAGTAGTACTCGACGACCAGCTGGACCTCGCAGGTCACGGGGACCTCGGCACGCTTCGGCCGACGCGTCAGCACGGCGCTGAGCTTCTCGAGCTGCACGTCGAGGTAGCCCGGGACGGCGGGGAGCACGTCGCGGTGCGCGCCGGCGGCGGCGACCTGGAACGGGACGGTCGTCTGGCTGCGCGGCTTGATCTGGAGGGTCTGGCCGGGCTTCACCTTGAACGACGGACGGTCCACGATCTTGCCGTCGACGAGCACGTGGCGGTGCACGACGGTCTGACGCGCCTGGAGGATGGTGCGGGCGAAGCCGGCACGGAGCACCAGGGCGTCGAGCCGGGTCTCGAGGTTCTCGACGAGGGCCTCACCGGTCAGGCCCGGGGTCTTGCGGGCCTCCTCGAACGCACGGGCCATCTGCTTCTCGCGCAGACCGTACTGGGCGCGCAGGCGCTGCTTCTCGCGCAGGCGGACGGCGTAGTCCGACTCGGTGCGGCGGCGCGAGCGGCCGTGCTCACCGGGCGGGTAGGGCCGCTTCTCGAAGTGGCGGACGGCCTTGGGCGTGAGCGCGAGCCCGAGGGCGCGAGAGAGGCGCACCTGACGGCGTGCGCGGGTCACCTTGGTCACAGTGATGCTTCCTGTCGTTGTCGTGGCACGACCCGCTGCGGGGAGTCCCGGCGGGTGTGGGACCGACCTTCGTGATGCGGCTGAGGTCCCCAGGGGTGGCCGCCCGCGCTGGGCGACCGGTCAACACTACCCCATGGGCGGCCTCGAACCGATCCGAACCCCTGACGCCCCGAGGCCGAGGTCGTAGCGTGGACAGGTCGGGGCTCGTGGGCGAGCACCCGCGACGACCCCGTCCGCACGGGAGGTGCGCGCCATGTCCACGACCCAGCACGCAGCCAGGCCGGACGGTCGTCGGGTCGCCCTCGTCGCCGCGGGCGCGTTGCTCGTGGCGGGCGCGGTCGGTGCCGCGGCGCTGCCCGCCGCGGCAGCCCCGGCCCACGGCGGTGACCGTGCCGCAGCCGCCTGCGTCAAGGTGGCCCGCGCCTACGGCGACCTCGGCCGTACCCTCACGTTTCGCACCGCGTGGTTCAGCGGGGGGACACCTCGCGCCGACGAGGTCACGATCGGGTCGGGGCCCGTCGGGCCCGGCGAGAAGGTCCAGGTGTGGTGCGGCTTCGCGGGCGACGACGTGATCTCCGACAGCTGGGGCTGGGTCTACGGCGGCCCGGGCGACGACGGCATGGGCGAGAACTGGCTCGTCTTCCGCGGCGGCCCGGGGAACGACGGCGTCAGCCCGAACGAGGCCTTCTTCGACGGCGGCCCGGGCGACGACTCGGCCCACCCGAACTCGGGGACGTTCCTGGGTGGGTTCGGGAACGACTCGGTGCTGCTCAACGAGGGCACCTTCCGTGGCGGGCCCGGACGCGACACCGTCGAGCTCAACTACGGGTTCTTCGACGGCGGGCCCGGGTACGACGTCGTGCGCGAGAACCACGGCACCTGCGTCCGCGTGGAACGGGGGTGCTGAGACGGCGTCAGCCGCCGAGGATCTCCCGGATCCGCGTGAGCCGCGCCGCGATCTCCCGCTCCTGACCGCGGTCGGACGGCTCGTAGTAGCGCGCCCCGACGAGCTCGTCGGGTGCGTACTGCTGCCGCGCGACCGCGTGTGCCTCGTCGTGCGCGTAGCGGTAGCCGGCCCCGTGCCCGAGCGCCTCGGCACCCGCGTAGTGGGCGTCGCGCAGGTGCGCCGGCACGGGGCCGACCTTGCCCGCGCGCACGTCCGCGATCGCCGCGTCGACAGCGCGGTACGAGCGGTTGGACTTGGGTGCGGTCGCGACGTGGACCACGGCCTCGGCGAGGATGATCCGCGCCTCGGGCATGCCGATGAGCGCGACGGCCTGCGCCGCAGCCACCGCGGTCTGCAGAGCGCTCGGATCGGCCATGCCGACCTCCTCCGCCGCCGCGATCACGATGCGTCGCGCGATGAACCGCGGGTCCTCCCCCGCGACGACCATGCGGGCGAGGTAGTGCAGCGCCGCGTCGACGTCCGAGCCGCGCATCGACTTGATGAAGGCGCTGATGACGTCGTAGTGCTGGTCGCCCGCGCGGTCGTACCGCACCGCGGCGACGTCGATCGCACGCTCGATCGTCGCGAGGTCGACCACCGCGGGCTCGTCGGCGTCCCGCTCACCCTCGAGAGCCGATCCGGCCGCGGCCTCGAGCACGGTGAGCGCCTTGCGCGCGTCGCCGCCGGCCAGGCGCAGCAGGTGCTCCTCGGCCTCCTCGTCGAGCTGCACCGCGCCGTCGAGGCCCCGCTCGTCCGCGACCGCCCTGCGGACGAGCGCCCGCACGTCGTCCGTGGTGAGCGGGCGCAGGGTGAGCAGGAGGGAGCGCGAGAGCAGCGGGGAGTTGACCGAGAAGCTCGGGTTCTCGGTGGTCGCCGCGACGAGCGTGACCCAGCGGTTCTCGACGCTGGGCAGCAGGGCGTCCTGCTGCGTGGTCGAGAACCGGTGCACCTCGTCGACGAACAGCACGGTCTCCGCACCACCCGTGGCGAGCCGCCGGCGCGCCTCGTCGACCACCGCACGCACGTCCTTGACGCCCGAGGTCACGCCCGAGAGCTCGACGAACCTGCGACCCGACGTCGTCGCGATGAGGTACGCGAGGGTCGTCTTGCCCGTGCCGGGAGGTCCCCACAGCACGACGGACGACGGCGCCGCACGACGCGACGCCGCGTCGGCGGGCTCGACCAGGCGGCGCAGCGGCGAGCCCGGGCCGAGGAGGTGGGCCTGGCCCGCGACCTCGTCGAGCGAGCGCGGCCGCATGCGCACCGCGAGCGGAGCGCCGGCGTTCTCGGGCAGCCCGCGGACGTCCGAGACCGCCGAGTCGAACAGGTCCATGGGCCGAGCCTAGGCGGGCACACGGACACCGCCCGACCACGGACGTGCGAGGCGGGCCGGTGACCTGGGATGCTGCACAGCGTGTTCGACTCCCTCGGTCGCATGATCGCCCGCGCCCCCCGCCGGTTCGTGCTCGTCTGGGTGGCCCTCACCGCGGCGTGCGCGGCACTCGCGCTGTACGGGGTCGCGGGCGAGACGCTCTTCGAGCGGCTCACCACCGGCAACCCGTCCGTCCCGGGTTCGGAGAGCCAGCAGGCCGAGGAGATCCTGACCGAGGTGACGTCGTCGGGTGCGAGCCTCACGCTCGTGGTCGAGGGGGCGGCGCCCGCACCCGAGCTCGCCGAGGCCGTCGCCGAGGCCCGTGCGGACCTCGGCGGCATCATCGGCGTCGCGGGCGTGATCGACCCCTACGTGCTCCCGGAGGGTCCCACCAGCCCCGCGGCCGCTCCCCTGGTGGCCCAGGACGGTGACGGCTTCCTCGTCGTGGTCGACCTCGACCCCGAGCTGGGCCCGGAGGACGAGGACGAGGCACTCGCCGCGGTCGAGGAACGGCTGCGCGCGGTGCCCGAGGACCTCGCCGCCGCGGGTGCGTCGGGCGCGACGGGCCAGGTGGGCGGGACGAGCCTGATCGTCGAGGAGATCACGGCCCAGGTCGAGGAGGACCTGACGACCGGTGAGGCGATCGCGCTGCCCGTCGCGCTGCTGGTCATGATCCTGGTCTTCGGCGGGTTCATGGCCGCCTCCATGCCCATGGCCGGGGCGATCGCCTCGATCGCCGGGGGTCTCGGCAGCGTCTACGGCCTGTCGCACTGGCTCGAGATGGACTCGTCGGTGGTCAACGTCGTGACGATCCTGGGCCTGGGCCTGTCGATCGACTACGGCCTGCTGATCGTGTCGCGCTTCCGCGAGGAGCTGCACGCGCTGGTCGACGCCGACGGCGGGGCGGCCGTGCGCACCCGGCGCGGTGACGGTGCCGTCGAGGCCGCGCTGCGACGCACCATGGCCACCGCGGGGCGCACCGTCGCGTTCTCCGCGCTCACGGTCGCGATCTCGATCAGCGGCCTGCTCGTGTTCGAGCCCGCGATCCTGCGCGCGTTCGGGGCGGCGGGGGTCGCGGTCATCCTCGTCGCGGTCGCGACGGCCCTCACCCTGGTCCCGGCGCTGCTCCGGCTCGCCGGACGGCGCCTGCTGCGGCCCGGGCTCGTGGGTCGCGTCCCCGGCCTGCGGGCCGTGCTCGCACGCACGGGTGACGTCGCGAGCGAGGAGGGCGTGTTCTCGCGTCTCGCCGCCTGGGTCCAGCGGCGCCCGTGGCGGGTGCTCGGCGGGAGCCTGCTCGTGCTCGGCGTCCTCGCGATCCCGCTCGCCCACCTCGAGCTGCGCAACTCGACGATCGAGCTGCTGCCCGAGGGCTCGGAGCAGCGCACGTACGTCGAGACGATCGCCGAGAGCTACCCCGGCTCGGCGCAGGCCCCCGTGCTCGCGCTCGCCGAGGCGCCGCTCGCCGAGGTGACGGCGTGGGCGGACTCTCTCGCGACGTTGCCCGGGGTCGCGAGCGTCGACCCCCCGTCCGCGGTCGGCGCCTACGTGGTGGTCGGCATCCGGCCCGACTCGGACGACCCGGGCGGCGCCGTCGCGCGCGACGTGGTGCAGGAGGTGCGTGACGTCGAGGCGCCCTTCCCCACGTGGGTCACGGGCCAGGCCGCCAACCAGATCGACTTCACGGCAGGCCTGGTCGAACGCGCGCCGTGGGCGCTCGGGGTCGTGGTGCTGGCGACCTTCGTGCTGCTGTTCCTCATGACCGGCTCGCTCGTGATCCCCGTCAAGGCCCTGCTCACCAACGCGGTGTCGCTCGCGGCCTCGCTGGGCGTGCTCGTGTGGGTGTTCCAGGACGGCAACCTCTCGGGGCTGCTTCGGTTCACCTCGACCGGGGGCATCGAGACCTACGTGCTCGCCCTGGTCGTGGCGTTCGGGTTCGGCCTCGCGATGGACTACGAGGTGTTCCTGCTCTCGCGGATCAAGGAGCTGTGGGACCGCGGCGCGACGAACGACGAGGCCGTGCGGCTGGGCCTGCAGCGCTCGGGCCGGATCATCACCGCGGCCGCGCTGATCATCGTCGTGGTCTTCACCGGGTTCGTCTTCGGCAAGCTGCTCGTGATCAAGGAGGTCGGCTTCTCGCTCGCGGTGGCCGTGCTCATCGACGCGACCCTCGTCCGGATGCTGCTGGTCCCGGCGACCATGACGCTGCTCGGTCGCTACAACTGGTGGGCACCGGGCCCGCTGAAGCGCCTTCAGGCGCGCATGTCGCTCGCGCACTGAGCGAGAGATCCGGCGCGACCGCGGGTCAGCTCGGCGGGCGGCCGGCCCCCGCCGGTCCGAACGACCGGAACTGCGCGCGCACCTCGAAGCCGAGGCCCGTGTACAGGCGGCGGGCCGGGTGGTTGTCCGCATAGACACCCAGCGACACCCAGTCGACGCCCTCGGTGAAGGCGTCACGGGCGATCGCGGCCGCGACGGCACGTCCGAGGCCCTGCCCGCGCAGCTCGGGACGCACGCCGAGGCCGTGCACGTGCCAGCTCCGGCCGTGCCTGCCGGGCAGCCCGCCCCGCAGACGCGCCCCGCCGACCGCGACCAGCCGGCCGTCCCGGCGCGCACCCCACCAGCCGGGCGGCGTCGCGTCGTGCGGATCGGCCGAGCTGCCGGGGTTGGCCACCACGAGGCACTCGGCGACCTCCGGGCCGGCATCCCGCGGCAAGCGGTCGACACCGTGGGGGTCGTCGACGTCGGGCGCGCGGTGGGCGACGAGCCAGTCCCAGGTCGAGAACGGGGCGAGGCCCAGCACGGACAGCGCGCGCTCGTCCACGCGCGTGTCCCGCGGCAGCGACATCCAGCCGACCGGCGCGAACGGCCGCGCGAGCAGCTCCTCGAGCAGCTCGTCGACCCGCCGCGCGTCACCCAGGCCGAGCAGCGTGCGCCGCCCCGCGCGCTGGACGGTCAGCAGCACGCCCTCGTCGTCGCCGACGGCGTCGAGCGACGACCAGCGCGAGCGGTCACCCGCGAGCATCGGGTGCTCGCGCCACGCACGCGGCAGCTCCTGCGGGAGCTCGAGCTCAGCGCTCACCCGTGGGCTCGGGGACGGCGTCGACCCCCGCCTCCTTGCGCTGCTCGGCGCTGATCGGCGCGGGGGCCCCGGTGAGCGGGTCGTACCCGCCGCCCGACTTGGGGAACGCGATCACGTCGCGGATCGACTCCGAGCGCGTGAGCAGGGCGACGATCCGGTCCCAGCCGAACGCGATCCCGCCGTGGGGCGGGGCGCCGTACGCGAACGCCTCGAGCAGGAACCCGAACTTCTCCTGCGCCTCCTCGGGACCGATGCCCATGACCTCGAACACGCGGCGCTGGACGTCCTGGCGGTGGATACGGATCGAGCCACCACCGATCTCGTTGCCGTTGCACACGATGTCGTACGCGTAGGCGAGCGCCGCGCCCGGGTCCTGCTCGAAGCGGTCGACCCACTCGGGCGTGGGCGAGGTGAACGCGTGGTGCACCGCGGTCCACGAGCCCGAGCCGACGGCGACGTCGTCGTCCTCACCCGTGGGCTTGAACAGCGGTGCGTCCACGACCCAGACGAAGGACCACGCGTCCTCGTCGATCAGCTCGGCGCGGCGGCCGATCTCCAGGCGCGCGGCCCCGAGCAGCGCGCGTGCCTCGGCGGGCTTGCCCGCGGCGAAGAAGACGGCGTCGCCGGGCGCGGCACCCACGGCCTCGACGAGGCCCGCGCGCTCGGTGTCCGACAGGTTCTTGGCGACGGGCCCACCGAGCTCGCCGTCCTCCCCCACCGTCACGTAGGCGAGGCCCTTCGCGCCGCGCTGCTTGGCCCACTCCTGCCACGCGTCGAAGCCGCGACGCGGGGTCGAACCGCCACCGGGCTGCACCACGGCGCCCACGTAGGGCGCCTGGAAGACGCGGAACGGCGTCTGCGCGAAGTACTCGGTGAGCTCGGTGAGCTCGAGGCCGAAGCGCAGGTCGGGCTTGTCCGTGCCGTAGCGCGCCATCGCGTCGGCGTAGGTCATCCGCGGGATCGGCGTGGGGACGGTGTACCCGATGAGCTCCCAGAGCGCGACGAGGATCTCCTCGGCGACCGCGATGACGTCGTCCTGCTCGACGAAGCTCATCTCGACGTCGAGCTGGGTGAACTCGGGCTGACGGTCCGCGCGGAAGTCCTCGTCGCGGTAGCAGCGCGCGATCTGGTAGTACCGCTCGAGGCCCGCGACCATGAGCAGCTGCTTGAAGAGCTGGGGCGACTGCGGGAGCGCGTACCAGGAGCCGGGCGCGAGCCGGGCCGGCACGACGAAGTCACGCGCACCCTCCGGGGTCGAACGCGTGAGCGTCGGCGTCTCGACCTCGACGAACTCGTGCGCGTCGAGCACCCGTCGCGCGGCGGCGTTGACCTTGGCGCGCAGCCGCATCGCGTGCGCGGGCGCCGGCCGGCGCAGGTCGAGGTAGCGGTGGCGAAGGCGCGCCTCCTCGCCCACGGGCTCGTCGAGCGCGGAGGAGACCTGGAACGGCAGCGGGGCGGCCTCGTTGAGCACGACGACCTGCTCGGCCGTCACCTCGACCTCGCCGGTCGCGAGGTTCGCGTTCTCGTTGCCCTCGGGGCGACGCCCCACCTCGCCCGTGACCTGGAGCACGTACTCGTTGCGCAGCCCGTGAGCGACCTGTTCGTCCCGGATGACCACCTGTGCCACGCCCGAGGCGTCACGCAGGTCGATGAAGGCCACACCGCCGTGGTCGCGCCGCCGGTCGACCCACCCGGTGAGGGTCACGGTCTGGCCGATGTGCTCGGCTCGCAGCGAGCCGGCGGTGTGGGTGCGGAGCACGAGGAGGTTCCTTCCGGAGGGTGCAGCGGGAGATCCGTGAGCGGGTCTGCCGGGTCGGCTGCCGAGTCTAGTGGTGGCGGCGCGAGAGGATGGGTGCACCACCGGAAGGAGCCCCATGGCCCGCAAGATCGCCACCGCCGACCGTGTGTCGCGCGACGAGCTGCTCGAGTTCCTGCGCCCGCGCCACCACGCGGTGCTGCTCACCCACCGCCGCGACGGCGCCCCGCAGATGTCCCCCGTCACGTGCGGCGTCGACGCCGAGGGTCGCGTGGTCGTGTCGACCTACCCGGACCGCGCCAAGGCCGTCAACGCGCGCCGCGACCCGCGCGTGAGCCTGTGCGTGGTGTCCGACGACTGGGACCCGTGGGTGCAGGTGGACGGCACGGCCGAGGTGCTCGACCTGCCGGAGTCCGTCGAGCCGCTCGTGGACTACTACCGCGCGATCGCGGGCGAGCACCCGGACTGGGACGAGTACCGCGCCGCGATGGTCACCCAGGGGAAGTCGCTGCTGCGCGTGACGATCGAGCGGTGGGGCCCGGTCGCGACGGGCGGGTTCCCCGCACGCCTCGCCTGAGGCGACCGGCTCAGGGCGCGGCCGGGCCCGACGGCGTGTCGGCCGGATCGGGCACGCCGTCGTCGGCCGCCGTCCAGAGCGCGGCCGGCGCGCGGGCCGGCACGACCGGGGCGCGCGGTGGCACGGGCGCGAGGCGGACGTAGCGCGTCTGGTCCGCGGGACGCGGGTCGGGCTCACCCGCGCACGGCCACAGCGCGACGGCGCGCTCGGCCTGCGCGGTGATCGTGAGTGACGGGTTGACCCCGAGGTTCGCGGTCACCGCGGCGCCGTCGAGCACGTGCAGGCTCGGGTAGCCGTGCACCCTCTGGTACGGGTCGAGCACGCCCTCGGCACCGGTGCGCCCGATCGGGCAGCCACCCAGGAAGTGCGCGGTGAGCGGCATGTTGGCCGCATCTCCCCACGAGCTCCCGGCGACGCCGCCGAGCTCCTCGGCGAGCAGGCTCGCCGTGCGGTGCGCGGCCGGGATCCACGTGGGGTTGGGCTCCCCCGGACCCTGGCGGCTCACGAGGTGCCCGCCGAGCGGGCCGCGTCGCCAGCGGGTCACGAGCGAGTTGTCGACCGACTGCATGACCAGGGCGATCGCGGTGCGCTCGCTCCACCGGTAGGGCGCGCGCGCCCGGACGGTGCGCACGGGGTGCGTCACGAGCTCACGCGCGAGGACACCGATGATGCGGAGCCAGCGCGTGGACCGCGGACCGCCCGTGGTCAGGGCGGTCTGCAGCAGCGACATCGCGTTGCTGCCCGCGGCGTACCGCACGGGCTCGACGTGCGTGCTCGGGTCCGGGAAGAACGACGACGTGATGGCCACGCCGCGGTCGAGGCGCCTCGCGTGGTCGACGCGCGGGGCGCTCGCGCCGACGAGCGCCTCGGAGTTGGTCCGCGTGAGCGAGCCCAGCCGCGGCGAGAGGGCGGGGAGGTCGCCGCGCCGTCGGGCACGGTGCAGCAGCGCCTGCGTGCCGTAGGTGCCCGCGGCGAGGACGACGTGCTCGGCCCGCCACGTCCGCCGTCGGCGATCGGCGGTGCCACGGGTCTCGACGGCCCAGCCGCCGTCCTGCGGGCGCAGCCGGGTCACGGTGGTCATCGGGACCACGCGGACGCCCGCACGCTCGGCGAGGTGCAGGTAGTTCTTCACGAGGGTGTTCTTGGCCCCCACGCGGCACCCCGTCATGCACCCACCGCACTGGGTGCACGCGGTGCGGTCGGGCCCGGCGCCACCGAAGAACGGGTCGGGCACCCGGGCCCCCGGGTCGCCGAACAGCACACCCACCTGGGTGGGGCGGTGGGTGTGCTCGACCCCCATGCGTGCGGCGACGCGTCTGAACAGATCGTCGGGCGCGGTCACGAACGGCTGGTCGGTCACGCCGAGCATCCGCGCCGCCTGCTCGTACCACGGCGCCAGCTCGGCGGCCCAGTCGGTGATCCCCGCCCACTGTGGATCGGTGTAGAACTCCGGCAGCGGGCGGTACAGCGTGTTCGCGTAGACGAGAGAGCCGCCGCCCACGCCCGCACCCGCGAGCACGAGCGAGTCCGAGACGCGGTGGATCCGCTGGATGCCGTAGCAGCCGAGGCGCGGCGCCCACAGGAACCTGCGCAGGTCCCACGAGGTGCGCGCGAGCTCGTCGTCGGCGAACCGCCGGCCCGCCTCGAGCACCGTCACGCGGTAGCCCTTCTCGACGAGCCGCAGGGCCGCGACGCTGCCCCCGAAGCCCGACCCCACGACGACGACGTCGTGCCGGCCGCCCTGGGTGGTCATGGCGCCATGGTCGCAGACCACTGCCCCGGGGAGGCCGGGGCGTCCTCGCCGCCTCGCGCCCGCCTCAGAAGAGGACGGGCTGCGCGTCCGGGACGCGCTCCGGAGCACGGCCGCCCGCCTCCGGGGCACGCCACGACGCGCCGTCCGACAGGCCGTGCCGCGCGAGCAGGTCACGCGATCGGTCGGCGAGCCACCGCGAGTACTCGCGCGGCACGTACGCCGAGCCGCCGTAGAGCCGGCGGTACGGCGCGACGAGGCGCGGGTGCTCGGCGGCGAGCCAGCGCAGGAACCACGGCTTGACCGGGCCGCGCAGGTGCAGGGGCATCAGCGTGACCCGGGTGGCGCCCGCGTCGGCGAGCCTGCCCAGGAGGTCGTCGAGGTGCTCGGTGCCGTCCGTGAGCCACGGCAGCACCGGCGCGACGAGCACGCCGCAGTCGAGCCCCGCGTCGCGCACCGCCCGGATGAGAGCGAGGCGCGCCTGCGGGGTGGGCGTGCCGGTCTCGACCGACTGCTGGAGCTCGGCGTCGCCGATCGCGAGGGAGATGGCGACGCCTACGTCGACCTCGCGCGCGGCCTCGGCCAGCAGCGGCAGGTCGCGGCGCAGCAGCGTGCCCTTGGTGAGCACCGACACCGGGGTGCGCTGCGCGACGAGCGTCTCGAGGATGCCCGGCATCAGCCGGTAGCGCCCCTCCGCCCGCTGGTACGGATCCGTGTTGGTGCCGAGCGCGACGTGCTCGCGCCGCCAGCCGGGGCGCGCGAGCTCGCGCCGCAGCACCTCCACGACGTTGGTCTTCACGACGATCTGGGTCTCGAAGTCCCGACCCGCGTCGAGCTCGAGGTACTCGTGCGTCGACCTCGCGAAGCAGTAGGTGCACGCGTGCGTGCAGCCCCGCATCGGGTTGACGGTCCAGCGGAACGGGACCCGAGAGGCGCCCGGCACGCGGTTGAGCGCGCTCTTGGCCGCGACCTCGTGGAACGTCACCCCCGCGAACTCGGGCGTACGGACCGAGCGCACGAGCCCGGACAGCGCCAGGCCGGGCAACGGCGACGCCACTCCCTGGGCGCCGTCGCCGTCACCGCCGTCACCGCCGTCGACCCGCTGCCCGTCCCACCGCACGCCCCTAGTCGAACACGTGTTCGACGTGACGGCAAGCCTCAGCGCCTGCTGACGGTCTCACCCACCTCGCCGGCCTCGACCCGCGGCCACAGGTCCTCGGCGGGCGGCTGCCACGACGTCGGGTCGGCATCGACCTGGTCACCCGAGCGGATGTCCTTGACCTGGTGCCCCTGCGCACCGCCGTCGTCGGCGGCGCTCGCGGGGAACCACACGAACGGGATGCCCCGACGGTCCGCGTGGCGGATCTGCTTGCCGAACCGTGCCGCCGCGGGTGCGACCTCGACGGGGATGCCCCGAGCCCGGAGCGCGTCGGCAACCGCCTCCGACGCTGCGCGCTCGTCCTCGGTGGTCACGGCCACGAGCACCGCCGTGGGAACCGAGCGCGTCGCCCGCACGAGGCCCTGCTGGACGAGACGCGAGACGAGGCGCGTGACGCCCACCGAGAGACCCACGCCCGGGTACGTCGTCGTGCCGTCCGTCGCGAGGGCGTCGTAGCGACCACCCGAGCAGATCGACCCGAGCTTCTCGTGCCCGACGAGCGTGGTCTCGTAGACCGAGCCCGTGTAGTAGTCGAGGCCGCGCGCGATGCGCAGGTCGGCCACGACGACGCCGGGTGCGCGCCGAACCGCGGCCGTGACGAGAGCGTCGAGCTCGACGAGACCCTGCTCGAGCTGCTCGTCGACCACGCCGTGCGTACGCGCGAGGTCGCGGACGCGCGCGACCACTCCCTCCTGGCCGTGCACGGCGGCGAGCTCGAGCATCGCGCGGGCCTGCGCCTGCGACGCCCCCGCGTCCCGGACCAGCAGCTCGGCGACGGCGTCGGGCCCGATCTTGTCGAGCTTGTCGATCGACCTCAGCACGGCCTCGACGTCGTCCAGGCCCAGACCTCGGCTGAAGCCCTCGACCACGCGCCTGTTGTTGACGCTGATGCGCACGGGCGGCATGCCCACCTCCGCCAGGGCCGCGAAGGCCTCGGCGATGACGAGAGGCAGCTCGACCTCGTAGTGGTACGGCAGCTCCCCCTGCGCGACGACGTCGATGTCCGCCTGCGTGAACTCGCGGAAGCGGCCGTCCTGAGGACGCTCGCCGCGCCAGACCTTCTGGATCTGGTAGCGGCGGAAGGGGAAGACCAGGCGCCCCGCGTTCTCGACCACGTAGCGCGCGAACGGCACCGTGAGGTCGAAGTGCAGACCGAGGCGCCCCGCACGGTCGGTCGCCTCCCCCGGGTCGGCCTGGAGCCTGTCCAGCACGTAGACCTCCTTCGAGGTCTCGCCCTTGCGCAGCAGCTGCTCGAGGGGCTCGACGGCGCGGGTCTCGATCCCGGTGAACCCGTGCAGCTCGAACGTGCGGCGGAGCACGTCGAGCACGTGCTGCTCGACGAGGCGGGCGTCGGGGAGCAGCTCGGGGAAGCCGGACAGCGGCGTGGGGCGGGCCATGGTGGGAGATCCTCTCAGGTCCGGTCGGACCGGTCGTGCCGCGCGGTGCGCAGGTACGGGTTGTCACGCAGCTCGTCGGCGATCGTGGTCGCCGGGCCGTGGCCGGGGAGCACCACCGTCCCGGGCGGCAGCAGCGCGAGCCGGCGCAGCGTGCGGGCCATCGCCGCGTCGTCGCCGCCCGGCAGGTCGGTGCGCCCGATGCTGCGCGCGAACAGCACGTCGCCGGTGAGCGCGACCGGGCCGTCGACCACGGCGTCCGACGTACGGCCCCGCAGGAGGTACACCGTCGAGCCCTCGGTGTGGCCCGGCGCGTGCAGTGCACGCAAGGTCACCGTCGCGCCGGGCGCCGCGAACGTCACCTCCGCCTCGTCCTCGACCACGTCGAGCACGCGCACGTCGCTCGGCTCGCGGTACTCCGCGCCCGGGTCGGCCGAGGCCGCGCGGGCGAGCTCGGCACCGAGCGGGCCGAGGGTGCCGAACGGGTCCGCGAGGCGGTGACGGTCCCGTGCGTGGACGTGGACCGGCACCCCGAGCCGTTCGCTCAGCGGCGCGGCGTCCCAGGTGTGGTCGACGTGCCCATGGGTGATCAGCACGGCTCGGACGTCGAGGCCTGCCTCGCGCACCAGGGTGAGCACCGAGCTCGTGACACCGAGGCCGGGGTCCACGACGACGGCCGGCCCGCCGTCGTCGCCGACCACGTGGCACGAGGCACCCAGGAGGACGGAGGTCACTGTCCTGATCTGCACCGTCGCAGCCTAGCGACGCGCGACCGAGACCAGACCGTGACGTCCGCGAGCCGCCGCGGGGTCGGAGCGCGGGGCCGCGGTTGCCTAGACTGTGGCGGGCCCGCCCCCGGCGGTCGTCCACGTCCCGGTAGCCCACGGCCCGACAGGAGCGCACGTGTCCTCGAGCAAGCGCGAGCGGGAGGCCGCACGTCGGCGCCACGAGCGGTGGCTCGAGCACCAGGCGGCTGAGCGGGCCCGCCGTCGGCGCCGGTGGACGGTGCTGGGTACGTCGCTCGGGCTCGTGCTCGTCGCGGGCGCCGTCGCCCTCGTGGTCGTGCTGGGCGGCGACGACGACCTCGCGGCGGAGCCGGCGCCGACCACGGCCGCGTCACCCGCACCGTCCCCGACCGAGGCCCCGGTGAGCGGTGAGCACGAGCGCCCCGTCCCGGACCCCTCCGTCGCCGAGGGCCGTACCTGGGAGGCGACGCTCGCGACGACGGCGGGCGAGCTCGGGCTCACGCTCGACGGCGCCGCCGCGCCCCAGGCGGTCGCGTCGTTCGTCACGCTCGCGCGCGAGGGCTTCTTCGACGGGACGACGTGCCACCGGCTCACGGACACCGGCATCTTCGTGCTCCAGTGCGGCGACCCGACGGGCACCGGCACGGGCGGTCCGGGCTATCGGTTCGGCCCGATCGAGAACGCCCCCGCCGACGACGTCTACCCGGCCGGCACGGTCGCGATGGCGCGCGTGAGCGGGGACGGCTCCAGCATGGGGAGCCAGTTCTTCCTGGTGTACGAGGACTCGACCATCCCGGCCGACGCCGCGGGTGGCTACACGGTCCTCGGCACCGTCGTCACCGGCATGGACGTCCTCGCGGACGTCGCTGCTGCCGGCATCGCCGAGGGAACCGGCTCGACGCCGGCCACCGAGGTCACCATCGAAGGAGTTGAGCTGCAGTGAGCGACCGCGAGAACGAGCAGGGCGTGCCCGAGCCCGAGGCGACCGAACCCTCTCCCCCGGCCGCACCCGACAGCGCCGGCGCCGAGGCAGGCGCGCCGCGGTCCGAAGCGGCCGCACCGGAAGGCGATGCACCCGACACCGCGGCACCGAAGAGCGACGCACCCGAGGCGGCCGCACCGAAGAGCGACGCACCCGAGGCGGCCGCACCGAAGAGCGACGCACCCGACACCGCGGCACCCGAGGCCGCAGCGGCCGCTCCTGCGCCGCCCGAGACCGCGCGACCGACGCCTCGTCCGCGTCCGGTGCCGCGCCCGAGGCCGGGCGGCGCGCCGACGCCCGCCGCCGTCGCGCCCACCGCACCGAGCGTGCCCGCACCCCCGGACCTCACGCCGGCCGAGGCCGCCGAGGCGGCGCGGTGGGGCCGCGTCGACGACGACGGCACGGTCTGGGTGCGCGAGGCCGCGGGCGAGCGCGCGGTCGGCCAGTACCCGGGCGCCGAGGCTGCGGACGCGCTGGCGTTCTACGTGCGTCGCTACGCCGACCTGCACGCCAAGGTGCTGCTGCTCGAGGCCCGCCTCCAGACGACCGACCTCTCGGTCAAGGAGATCGACACCACGCTCGAAGGCCTCACGGCCGAGCTCGCGGAGCCCGCCGTCGTGGGTGACGTGGACGCGCTGCGCACCCGGCTCGAGGGCCTCGGGGTGGTTGCCGCCGAGCGCCGCGCGGCCGCGGAGGCCGAGCGCGCTGCCGCGAAGCAGGCCGCGCTCGAGGCGAGGACGGTGATCGTCGAGGCCGCCGAGAAGATCGCCGGCACCGCTCCGGAGAAGATGCAGTGGCGCCCGGCGGGCGAGCAGCTGCGCACGCTCCTCGACCAGTGGAAGGACGCGCAGCGACACGGTCCGCGCCTGGACCGCGGCTCGGAGGACGCGCTGTGGAAGCGGTTCAGCCACGCGCGCTCGGCATTCGACAGGGAGCGGCGCCGCTGGTTCGCCGAGCTCGAGAAGCACAACTCGGCCGCCAAGGCCGAGAAGGAGAAGCTGGTCGCCGAGGCCGAGCGGCTGTCGAGCAGCACCGAGTGGGGGCCCACGACGGGTGCCTACCGCGACCTCATGACGAGGTGGAAGGCCGCGGGCCGCGCGAGCCGCAAGGACGACGACGCGCTGTGGGCCCGCTTCCGCGCGGCCCAGGACGTCTTCTTCGCCGCCCGGGACGCCGCGAACAAGGCCACCGACGAGGAGTACGGCGCGAACCTCGAGGTCAAGCTCGGGCTCCTCGAGGAGGCCGAGAAGCTCGTGCCCGTGAAGGATCTGGCTGCGGCCAAGGCGCGGCTGCGTGACATCCAGGACCGCTGGGAGCAGGCCGGCAAGGTGCCCCGCGGCGACGTGCAGCGTGTCGAGGGGCGGCTCCGCGCCGTCGAGCAGGCCGTCCGCGACGCCGACCAGGCGCAGTGGCGACGCTCCAACCCCGAGACCCGCGCCCGCGCCGAGGGAGCCGCGGCACAGCTCAACGCCGCGATCGCGGGCCTCGAGGACGACCTCGCGCGTGCCGAGCAGGCGGGCGACGCCCGTCGCGTCGCCGAGGCGCGCGCCGCGCTCGATGCGCGCCGGGCGTGGCTCGAGCAGGTCGAGCGCGCCGCCGCGGACTCGCGGGGCTGACGACGACGGGAGCTCCCCGGCGCCCACGAGGCGCCGGGGGCTCCGCCGTCGACGCTCGGTGCGCCGCTCGCGGCCGGGTCAGCCGCGGGGGGCCGGCTGCTCGGCCGCGCGCGACCCGGTGATGCGGTAGACGTCGAACACCCCGTCCACCTTGCGCACAGCCGCGAGGACCGAGTTGAGGTGAGCGGGCTCGGCCATCTCGAAGACGAACCGCGAGATCGCGACCCGGTCTCGTGACGTCGAGACGCTCGCCGAGAGGATGTTGACGTGGTGGTCCGACAGGACCCGCGTGACGTCCGAGAGCAGCCTGCTGCGGTCGAGCGCCTCGACCTGGATCTGGACCAGGAACAGCGTGCTCGCGCCGACGTCCCACGCGACGTCGACGATCCTGTCGGGCTGGGCCCGCAGGCCGTCGACGTTCTGGCAGTCGGTGCGGTGCACGCTCACGCCGGCCCCGCGCGTGACGAACCCGATGATCTGGTCGCCCGGCACCGGGGTGCAGCACTTCGCGAGCTTCGCCCAGACGTCCCCCGCACCCTGCACGACGACGCCCGCGTCGCCCGAGCGCGCCCGGCGCTGCTGGGCGCCCGGCCGCGCGGTCTCGGCGACGTCCTCCTCCGTCCCCGACTCGCCGCCCATCGACTGCACGAGCTTGTGCACGACGGTCGTCGCCGAGGCCTGGCCCTCGCCGATCGCGGCGTACAGGGCCGAGACGTCCGCGTACCGCATCTCGTTCGCGAGGGTGACGAGGGCCTCGTGGGAAAGGAGCCGCTGGATGGGCAGGTGCTGCTTGCGCATCGCCTTGGCGATCGCGTCCTTGCCGTGCTCGATGGCCTCCTCGCGGCGCTCCTTGGAGAACCACTGGCGGATCTTGTTGCGTGCACGCGGGCTCTTGACGAAGGTCATCCAGTCCCGGCTGGGGCCGGCGGTCTCCGACTTCGAGGTGAGCACGTCGACGACGTCGCCGTTCTCGAGCTCGGAGTCGAGCGGGACCAGCTTGCCGTTGACGCGCGCACCCATGGTCCGGTGGCCCACCTCGGTGTGCACCGCGTAGGCGAAGTCCACCGGCGTCGAGCCCGCCGGCAGCGAGACCACGTCGCCCTTCGGCGTGAACACGAAGACCTCGGCGCCGCGGATCTCGAAGCGCAGCGAGTCGAGGAACTCCGAGGGGTCGGCCGTCTCCCGCTGCCAGTCGACGAGCTGCCGCAGCCACGCCATGTCGCTCGCGGCGTCCACGGCACCGCCGCTCTGCTTGGCGGCCTCCTTGTACTTCCAGTGCGCCGCGACGCCGTACTCCGCACGGCGGTGCATCTCGTGGGTGCGGATCTGGACCTCGACCGGCTTGCCCCCCGGGCCGATCACGGTCGTGTGCAACGACTGGTAGAGGTTGAACTTTGGCATCGCGATGTAGTCCTTGAACCGCCCCGGCACGGGGTTCCATCGCGCGTGCAACGCGCCGAGCGCCGCGTAGCAGTCCCGGACCGAGTCCACCAGCACGCGCACGCCCACCAGGTCGTAGATGTCGGCGAAGTCGCGGCCCCGCACGATCATCTTCTGGTAGATCGAGTAGTAGTGCTTGGGCCGCCCCGTGACCGTGCACTTGATGCGCGCGGCGCGCAGGTCGGCCGTCACCTGCTCGCGGACCACGGACAGGTACTCGTCGCGTGCGGGCGCCCGCTCGGCCACGAGGTGCACGATCTCGTCGTAGACCTTCGGGTAGAGCGTCGCGAACGAGAGGTCCTCGAGCTCCCACTTGATCGTGTTCATGCCGAGCCGGTGCGCGAGCGGCGCGTAGATCTCGAGGGTCTCGCGGGCCTTGCGCTCCGCCGACGCCGCGGGCACGAACCGCCACGTGCGCGCGTTGTGCAGCCGGTCCGCGAGCTTGATCACGAGGACCCGGATGTCGCGCGACATCGCCACGACCATCTTGCGCACGGTCTCGGCCTGGGCTGCGTCGCCGTAGGTGACCTTGTCCAGCTTGGTCACCCCGTCCACGAGCATGGCGATCTCCTCGCCGAAGTCGCGACGCAGGTCGTCCAGCGAGTAGTCCGTGTCCTCGACGGTGTCGTGCAGCAGCGCCGCAGCCAGCGTGGGCGGCGTCATGCCCAGGTCCGCGAGGATCGTGGCGACGGCGACGGGGTGCGTGATGTACGGGTCGCCACTGCGGCGCAGCTGGCCGCGGTGCGCCTTCTCGGCGACGCCGTAAGCCCGATCGAGGATCGCGAGATCGGCCTTGGGATGGTTGGCGCGCACCGCGAGCATCAAGGGCTCGAGCGCGGGTGAGCCCTGAGGCGTCCGGCTGCCGAAGCGCACGAGCCTGGAGCGCACCCGCGAGCCCTCGCGCTCGCGCGGGGCAACGGGAGAGCCGCCCGCGCTCGAGGCACCGGGCACGCTCGTGGTGGGCGTGCCGGGACCGCTCGTCGAGTCGGCCATCACCCACCTCCTGCAGCGTCGATCGTCCGAGTCTAGGCGGCGTGCGGCGAGGGTCGCGCCGTGGGGCCGTCGGTCGGACGGCTCAGCAGCTCAGCAGGACGTCCAGGTCGCGGCCGCCGAGCGCGGCCCGCCCGTCGAGGAACGTGAGCTCCATCAGGAAGGCCAGCCCCACGACCTCGGCACCGCAACGCTCGAGCAGCTCGACCGTGGCGCCCGCCGTGCCACCTGTCGCGAGCACGTCGTCCACGACGAGCACACGGGCTCCGGGAGCCACGGCGTCGGCGTGCACCTCGAGCACCGCGCTCCCGTACTCGAGCTCGTAGGCCCCGCTGAGCGTGCGCCCGGGGAGCTTCCCCTCCTTGCGGACGGGGACGAAGCCCACGCCGAGCTCGACCGCCACGGGTGCGCCGAGGATGAACCCCCGCGCCTCCATCCCCACCACGAGGTCGACCCGGCCGCGCACGCGCGCCGCCATGTGCTGGACGACGGCTCGGAACGCGTCGGCATCTGCGAGGAGCGGCGTGATGTCCTTGAAGACGACTCCGGGACGTGGGTGGTCCGGGACGTCGGTGACGAGCGCGCGGACCCGCTCGGTGAGGTCGCTCGCCCGCTCATCCACCGGGGGCAGCGTCACGGCCGGCGCCCGGGGCGACGGCGCCGCGGCTGTGCACGGGAGCCGAGGTGCTGACCGGGGACCAGCGCACCCACGTGCACGCGCTCGTGACCGGCGTCGGATCCGTCGGTCGCGCCGGCCTCCGCGCGCAGCCGGTGGATCATCGCGGTGTGCTCGGCGACGCGTGGCTCACGCTCTCGCATCCAGACCAGGAGCGGCGTCGCGACGAACACGGACGAGAAGGTGCCGACGAGGATGCCGATGAACAGCGCGAGTGCGATGTCGCGCAGCGTCCCCGCCCCCAGCAGGAAGGCACCGATGAAGAGGATCGCCGCCACGGGCAGGACCGCGACGACCGACGTGTTGATCGACCGCACCAGCGTCTGGTTGACCGCGAGGTTGGCGAGCTCGCCGTAGGTGTAGCGACGCTGGTCGAGCGCGGGCGCCACGTTCTCACGCACCTTGTCGAACACCACGACGGTGTCGTAGAGCGAGTACCCGAGGATCGTGAGGAAGCCGATCACTGTCGCGGGCGTGACCTCCCAGCCGATGCCGGCGTAGAGCCCGACGGTGATGACCAGGTCGTGCAGCAGCGCGACGATGGCCGCCGCGGCCATGCGCCAGTCACGGAAGTAGACCGTCATCACGAGAGCGACGAGGCCCAGGAAGATGACGAGGGCCCGGAGCGCCTTGCTGGTGACGTCGTCGCCCCAGGTCGGACCGATCGACGTGGTGCTGATCTCGGCAGGGTCCACCTCGTAGGCAGCCGCCAGGGCGGCCTCGAGGTCGTCCGAGGTCTCCTTGTCGATGCTGAGCGTCTGGACGCGCACCGAGTCGCCGCCGAGGGACGAGACACGCGGCGCCTCGTCCCCGACGATCGACGTCACCGCGTCGATCGCGGGCTGCTGCTCGGTGGTCGCTGCCCCCGAGATCGTCAGCTCCGCGCCACCGCGGAACTCGATGCCGGTGTTGAGCCCCCGCAGGAGCAGCAGGCCGGTCGACGCCGCGAGCACGACCAGCGAGATCACGAACCACGTGCGGCGGCGGCCGACGATGTCGTACGAGCGGGCGCCCGAGTAGAGCTCGTTGCCCCAGCGGGACATGCGCGACGCGGCCATCAGAGGTCCTTCCCGTCGGTGCCGGCATCGCCCTCGGGCGCGGGCGCCGGAGCCCCTGCAGCGGCACGACGCTCGGCCGCGCGACGCTCGGCGATGGTCATGCGTCCCGCCGCGACGGGCTCGCCGTCGGTGCTCGGCGACGGAGCCGAGGCCGAGGCCGGGCGCGCGGGAGCTCCCCGGTCCGCGGGCTGACCGGCGGCGACCACACGGCCCCGGCCGACGTAGCGCGAGCGGCCACCCAGCTGCTCCGGGTCGAGACCCGACAGGCGGTGCCCCTGGCCGAAGAAGCGGGTCCGCGCGAGCAGGAGCATCAGCGGGTGGGTGAAGAGGAAGACGACCACGAGGTCGACCACGGTCGTCAGGCCGAGCGTGAACGCGAATCCACGCACCCCACCCACCGCGAGGAAGTACAGGACCACCGCGGCGAGGAAGCTGATCGCGTCGGAGGCCAGGATCGTGCGCCGCGCACGGGTCCAGGCCGCATCCACGGCTGCGACGAGCGTCCGGCCGTCGCGCAGCTCGTCGCGGATGCGTTCGAAGTAGACGATGAACGAGTCCGCCGTGATGCCGATCGCGACGATCAGGCCGGCGACGCCGGCCAGGCTCAGGCGGTAGCCCTGGACCCACGACAGCAACGCGATCAAGCCGTAGCTCACGAGGCCGGCGACGACGAGCGACCCGATGGTCACGAGGCCGAGACCCCGGTACTGCGCCAGGGAGTACAGCGCCACGAGTGCGAGGCCGATCGCTCCCGCGAGCAGCCCGCGCTCGAGCTGCTCGGAGCCGAGCGTCGCCGAGATCTGCTGCTCGCTCTGCACCTCGAACGTGAGCGGGAGCGAGCCGAAGCTGAGCTGGCGCGCGAGCGTGCCGGCGCTCTCGCGGTCGAAGTCGCCCGAGATCTCCGCGTTCCCGTCAGGGATCACCGTGTTCACGGAGGGGGCCGAGATCACCAGCCCGTCGAGCACCATCGCGAACTGGTTGCGGGGCGGCTCGAGCGAGAGCAGGCGCGTCGTGACGTCGCGGAACGTCCTCGTCCCCTCGCCGTCGAAGCTCAGGTTCACGACCCACTCGTTGGTGACGGCCCCGGTCTGCGTGACGCGCAGGCCCGACGTGGCGTCGTCGATGCTCGTGCCCTCGACTTCGACCGGGCCGAGCAGGTACTTCGCGAAGCCGGAGGCATCGCACGCGACGACCGCGGCGTCCTCGGGGCCCACGAGGTCCGGCCCACCGGTGAGGTTCGCCTCGTCGGTGCAGTCGTAGGCCTCGAACTCGGCCGCGAGCTCGTCCGTCACCCATGCCAGGTCGCTCGGGTCCGCAGGCTCCGGCGCCTCAGCCGCGGGCTCCTCGGCGGCGGGCTCCTCGGCCGCCGGGTCCTCGGTCGCGGGCTCCTCGGTGGCCGACCCGTCCGCATCCTCGGTCGCCGGGTCCTCGGTCGCCGGGTCCTCCGCCGCAGGGTCCTCGGTGGCGGTGCCCTCGTCCGCAGCAGGGTCCTCGACCGCCGTCGTCGCCTCCGGGCCGCTGACGGCCAGCACGGGGCGGAACAGCATGCGCGCCGACTGGCGCACGAGGTCCAGCGTCTCCTCGCTCGGGGTGCCCGGGAGGGCCACGACGATGTTGCGGCCGCCCTGGCTCGTGATCTCCGCCTCCGCGACGCCCGAGGCGTCGACGCGCTGCCGGATGATGTCGATGGCCTGGGCGATCGTCTCCTCGTCGATCTCGACGTCCTCGTCGGAGACCGGCGTCAGGATGATCTGCGTGCCACCCTCGAGGTCGAGGGCGAGCTTGGGCGTCAGCGAGGCGTTCGACCACTGCGTGCCTGCGAGCAGGCCGCCGAACATCAGCAGGATGAGGACGCCCAGCGTCACCAGCGTGCGCACCGGTCGACGTCGGGTCGGGGTTGTTGCCACGGAGTGTCTTCTCTCGTCCTTCGGGGCGCCGACCGTCGGGCGCCCGTGTGCGTCAGCGGCGCTCGTCGTCCTCGGGGCGCGTGAGGCCGGAGGCGTCGTCCGGGACCTCGACGTCGTCGACGTCGTCGTCCTCGAGGTCCTCGTCCTCGACGTCCTCGTCGTCCTCGTCGACCGGCGGCTCGACGAGCTTCGCGATCGCCGGCCGCAGCCAGCGGCTCGTGACGCCCGGGGCGGTCTCGAGGGTGATGACCTCGTCGTCGACCGCGAGGATCGTGCCGAACATGCCCGAGCCGGTCATGACCTCCTGACCGGGCGCGAGGTTCTCGCGGAAGGCCGCGGCCTCCTTCTGCTGCTTTCGGGTGCGGCTCGACATCCAGAAGAGCGCCACGATGCCGAGCAGCATCACGAGGAGGATCGGGTCCATCGGAAGTCTCACGTCCTATCGGGGTTGCGACCGCGCGAAGTCTAGGGGACCCGCGTCCTGCTGCCCTAACGCCGCGGCGCGTGCCGCGGTTCCCCGCGACTCAGCCGAACAGCGTGTCCGCGCCGCCGGGCACGGGCGCCTCGAGGCCCAGGTGCTCCCACGTGCGCGGCGTCGCCACGCGACCTCGCGGTGTCCGACCGAGCAGGCCCTCGCGCACCAGGAACGGCTCGGCGACCGTCTCGACCGTCTCGGCCTCCTCCCCCACCGCGACCGCCAGCGTCGCGAGCCCCACCGGACCGCCGCCGAAGCGGGTGCACAACGCCCGGAGCACAGCGCGGTCGAGCCGGTCGAGTCCCAGCGCGTCGACCTCGTAGACCTCGAGGGCGGCACGTGCCGCCCGGCGGTCCAGGGTGCCGTCGCCGCGCACCTGCGCCCAGTCGCGCACGCGTCGCAGCAGCCGGTTCGCGATGCGCGGGGTCCCCCGCGACCGACGCGCGATCTCCGCAGCGGCGTCGGCGTGCAGCTCGACCTCGAGCAGACCCGCCGAGCGCGCGAGCACGCGCTCGAGCTCGTCGTCCGCGTAGAAGTCGAGGTGACCCGTGAACCCGAACCGGTCGCGCAACGGCGCAGGCAGCAGGCCGGCACGCGTCGTCGCGCCCACGACGGTGAAGGGAGGCAACGAGAGACCGATCGCGTTCGCACCTGCACCCTTGCCCACGACGACGTCGACCCGGAAGTCCTCCATCGCGACGTACAGGAGCTCCTCGGCGGGCCGGGCGAGACGGTGGATCTCGTCGATGAAGAGCACCTCACCCTCCTCGAGGGACGAGAGCACGGCAGCGAGGTCCCCCGCGTGCTGGATCGCGGGGCCCGAGGTGACGCGCACCGACGCGCCGAGCTCGGCCGCGATGATCATCGCGAGCGTCGTCTTGCCGAGCCCCGGGGGGCCCGACAGCAGCACGTGGTCGGGCGCACGCCCGCGGCCGAGGGCCGCGTGCAGCACGAGCTCGAGCTGCTCGCGCACCACGCGCTGACCGACGAACTCGGCCAGCCTTCGCGGCCTGAGGGCGGCCTCGGCCGCGCGCTCGAGGTCCTCCGCCCCAGGGGCCACCACGCGCTCGGTCACGACGTCCTCGTGTGCGTCGTCCTCAGCCACGGCCACCTCCCAGCACCCGCAGAGCGCCGCGGAGCACCGCCGCGACGTCCACCGCCTCGACCGCTCCCGCGTCCACGGGCACCACCTGCTCGACGGCGTCCTGCGCCGCGCGCTGGTTCCAGCCGAGGCCCACGAGTGCCTCGACCACCTCGCCGCGCCGGTCCGGGACGGCCGGGGCGACCGCCGCAGCCGTCGGGACAGGCGCACCCAGCCGGTCGCCCAGCTCGAGCACGATGCGCTGCGCGCCCTTGCGTCCGATCCCGGGCACGCGCTGGAGCGCCGCGAGGTCCTCGTCGAGCACCGCGCGGCGCAGACCGTCGGGCGTGTGCACCGCGAGCATCGCGAGGGCGAGGCGGGGACCGACGCCGCTGACGGTCTGCAACGTCTCGAACACGTCGCGCTCGTCGGCGTCCGCGAAGCCGTAGAGGGTGATCGACTCCTCGCGAACCACCAGGGAGGTCGCGAGATCGGCCTCGTGCCCCGTCCGCAGGCCGGCGAGAGTGGCCGGCGTCGCGTAGGCGAGCAGCCCCACGCCACCGACCTCGACCACCGCGGCGTCGAGCCGCACCTGCAGCACGCGGCCACGCAGCGACGCGATCATGCACCCTCCCGGTCCGAACACCTGTACGACGCCGTCACCGTAGCAGCGAGTCGTCAGCGCGCCGCCGAGCGGGCGCGGCGTGCCGAGGCCTCGGCTGCGGCCCAGGCGCGTTGTGCCGCCGTGCCCCGCGTCGCGGTGGTGCTCGCGGGCCCGCTCGCGGTGCCCGCGCGCCAGAGGTGGCAGATCCCGAGGGCGAGCGCATCGGCGGCGTCGGCCGGTCGTGGCAGGTCGGCCAGCCCGAGGATCCGGGCGACCATCTGCTGCACCTGCGCCTTGTCGGCGCGTCCGCTGCCCGTCACGGCGGCCTTGACCTCGCTCGGGGTGTGGAGCGCGACGGGGATGCCACGTCGCGCCGCGGCCGCCATGACCACGCCCGAGACCTGCGCCGTGCCCATCACCGTGCGCACGTTGTGCTGCGCGAACACGCGCTCGAGCGCGACGCCGTCGGGCCTGTGCTGGTCGAGCCACTCCTCGACGACCGTGCCGATCGCGTGGAGCCGCACCGCGACGTCGTCGTCGACCGCCGACCTCGCGACGCCGACCGCGACGAGACCGACGCGCCGCCCGGGCCGGGCGTCGACGACGCCGAGCCCGCAGCGGGTCAGACCGGGGTCGACTCCGAGCACGCGCACCGGACCAGTGTCACAGGCTCGCGGGGTCGCGGAGCGACGCCACACCGGCCCACGCGCCGCCGTCGCGGCAGGGCGTCAGTCCTCGGCGTCGAGCTCGGCCATGACCTCGTCGGACGCGTCGAAGTTCGCGAACACGTCCTGGACGTCGTCGCTGTCCTCGAGCGCCTCGATCAGCCGCAGGATCTTGCGTGCACCCTCGACGTCGACCTCGACCTGCGTCGCCGGGACGAACTGCGCCTCGGCCGAGTCGTAGTCGATGCCCGCGTCCTGGAGCGCGGTGCGCACGGCGACGACGTCCGTCGCCTCGCTCATGACCTCGAAAGCCTCGCCCAGGTCGTTGACCTCCTCGGCGCCGGCGTCGAGCACGGCAGCGAGCACGTCGTCCTCGGTGAGACCGTCCGTCTTCGGCACGATCACGACCCCGCGCCGCGAGAAGAGGTACGACACCGAGCCCGGGTCGGCCATGGTGCCGCCGTTGCGCGTGAACGCGACGCGCACGTCGGACGCGGCGCGGTTGCGGTTGTCGGTGAGGCACTCGACGAGCACCGCGATGCCGCCCGGTCCGTAGCCCTCGTACATGATCGTCTGGTAGTCCGCACCGCCGGCCTCGGCACCCGACCCGCGCTTGACGGCGCGGTCGATGTTGTCGTTCGGCACCGACGACTTCTTGGCCTTCTGGATCGCGTCGTACAGCGTCGGGTTCCCCGCGGGGTCACCGCCACCCACGCGGGCCGCGACCTCGATGTTCTTGATCAGCTTGGCGAAGAGCTTGCCGCGCCGCGCATCGATGACGGCCTTCTTGTGCTTGGTGGTGGCCCACTTGGAGTGACCTGACATACGTCGAACCCCTCAACCGCGGTCGGTGACGATCTGGACGAACAGGTGGTGCAGACGGTGGTCCCCGCTGATCTCGGGGTGGAAGGACGTCGCGAGGACGTCGCGCTGGCGCACCGCGACGATCCTACCGGCGGCCGGGCCCGTGCCGACCGTCGCCAGCACCCGGACGTCCGGCCCCGCCTGCTCGACCCAGGGCGCCCGGATGAAGACGGCGTGCACAGGGTCCTGCGCACTGTCCGGGACGCCGTCGACCACCAGGTCGGTCTCGAACGAGTCCACCTGGCGGCCGAACGCGTTGCGCCGCACGGTCACGTCGAGGCCGCCGAGCGTGCGCTGCCCGTGCGCCCCACCCTCGAGCCGGTCCGCGAGCAGGATCATCCCGGCGCACGACCCGAAGGCCGGGAGCCCGTCCCGCACCGCCGCCTGCAGCGGCTCGAAGAGCTCGAACACGCGCAGCAGCTTCTCGATCGTCGTCGACTCGCCGCCCGGCAGCACGATCCCGTCGACCGTCGCGAGCTCGGCGGCCCGACGCACGGGGACGGCCCGCGCCCCGGCGCTCTCGAGGGCGGACGCGTGCTCGCGGACGTCGCCCTGCAGGGCGAGGACGCCGATCGTGGGTGCGGGGGTGCTGGTCACGTCGCGCGATCCTACGTGCCGGGTCGCGTCGGAGCCCTATCGTCGGCACATGGCCTCGTCCTCCGTCCCACCACCGACCACAGCGCCGGGAGGTCCGCCCCCGCGCCGGAACCTGCGCGGCGCCCGGGCGCTCACCTTCGGCGGGGTCGCGGCGCTCGCACTCGCCGTCGTTGTCGGCGGCCTCGCCGTGGTCCTGGCCCTGCGCACGCTGCCGACCGACGTCCTCGACCGTCACGGCGACGACGGGGCGGGCGTGCTGGTCGCCGTCCCCGTCCCCGGCTCGGGGTCCGTCGAGCTCTCACCCGGCGACCACGCGGTCTACCTCGCACGCCCCGCAGGTGCCGGGGCCACGCCGAGCGCCCAGGACGCGCTCACCGTGACGGGGCCCGACGGCGAGCCCGTGCGACTGCGCTCCCCCGGCGTCTCGGGCGAGACGACGATGGGCGGCACCACGGCCTCGACGATCACGGGGTTCAGCGCGGACGTCGCAGGGACGTACACCGTCACTGCCGTCGCCGACGGGCTGCCGGACGACGCGCGCGTGCTGGTGGTGACCGACGCAGGCTTCGGGACCTTCTTCGGCGGGCTCGCCGGGACGATCGCGGGCGTCTTCACCGCGGTCGTCCTCGGCATCGTGGGCGTGACCCTCACGGTCACCGGCGGCGTGCTCTGGTACCTGAGGACGCGCCCCACCCGTCCGGCGGGTGCCGTCGGGCCCGGAGGTGCCGCGTGACGCCGGTCTCGGCGCTCGACGCGCAGGCGGCCGCGCTCGACCGGGAGCACGCCGCGACCGACCGGCGCGACCTGTTCCTCCTGCCCGACGACGTGGTCTACCTCGACGGCAACTCGCTCGGTGCCCTGCCCAGGCACGTGCCCGACGTCGTCGCGCGCGCCGTGCGTGAGGAGTGGGGCACCCAGCTGGTCCGCGCGTGGAACTCGCGCGACTGGTGGCGGGCCCCCGAGCGGATCGGGGACCACCTCGCGCCGGTGCTGGGTGCGTCGCCCGGCCAGGTGCTCGTGGGTGACTCGACCACCGTGCAGCTGCACCAGGCCCTCTCGGCGGCGCTCCGGCTCACGCCTGGGCGCGGCGTCGTGGTGACCGACCCGGGCGCGTTCCCGACCGACCTGTACGTGGTGGACGGCCTCACCGAGGCGCGCGGCCTCGAGCTCGTGCTCGCCCGTCCCGACGAGGTGCCGGCCGTGCTGGCTGCAAGGGGCACGGAGGTCGCCGTCGTCGTCCTCCAGCACGTGGACCACCGGACGGGTGCGCTCTGGGACCTGCCCGGGATCACGGAGGCCGCCCACCGCACGGGCGCGCTGGTGCTGTGGGACCTGAGCCACAGCGCAGGTGCGCTGCCCGTGGAGCTGGACGCGCACGGCGTCGACCTCGCCGTGGGGTGCGGCTACAAGTACCTGAACGGCGGGCCGGGTGCGCCCGCGTACGTCTACGTGGCCCGACGCCACCAGCCGGCGTACGTCCCGGACCTGCGGGGCTGGCACGGACATGCCGAGCCGTTCGCGATGTCGCCCACGTGGACGCCCGCCGCCGGTGTGGGCCGGGCCCGGCTGGGCTCGCCCCCGCTGCTGTCGATGCTCGCTCTCGAGGCCGCCCTCGACGTCCTCGACGCGCTGCCGGTGCCACGCGTGCGGGAGCGGTCGCTCTCCCTGACGAGGTTCCTGCGGACGTGCGTCGACCGGCTGGCACCCGGGCTCGAACCGCTCACGCCGGAGGCGGACGAGCACCGCGGCTCACAGGTCGCCTGGCGCCACCCCGCGGCGTGGGGCGTGGTGCACGCGCTCGCCGCGCGCGGCGTCATCGGCGACTTCCGCGAGCCCGACGTCGTGCGGCTCGGGGTCGCGGCCCCCTACCTCACGCACTCCGACATGCTCACCGCGGCGGCCCGACTCGCAGACGTCCTGGCGACGGGTGAGCACCTGACCGAACGCCCCCGTCCCCTGGTGACGTGAGGCCGTCGCCCGTCATCGCCTCACGGACGCTGGGCGGGCAGGGTCACGGTCACACCGTCCCACCGGACCTCCGGGTCGCCGGGACCTGCCGCTGGCCCACGGCCGCTCTCTGCGCCGACGAGGTCGGCAGCCAGGTCGGCGAGCCCCTCGGGGTAGACCTGCGTGGTGCACCGCGCGAGGTCGGGGATCGACCACCAGCGCACCTCGTCGACGGTGTCCTGCTCGATCACCGTCCAGGTCGAGCGGTCCACGCGCACCTCGTGCGCAGCCACGCGCGCGACGAAGAACTCCTCGTCCTGGCGGCAGTGCACACGCGCGAAGTCGAACACCGCCGAGCGCGTCCACACCGGGCCCACGAGGTGGGTGGGGTCGAGCCGGAGGCCGACCTCCTCCCACGCCTCGCGGACGGCCGCGGCGCGCGCATCCTCACCAGGGTCGATCCCCCCGCCCACGGTGAACCACCAGCTGCGCGTCGGCTCCCCCGCGTCGTGGGCGCGCAGGAGCAGCAGCCGGTCGTCGTCGTCGAGGACCACCACGCGTGCGCCTCGGCGGGCGTAGAGACCGTCCGGGCCACGGCGCCACCCGGCTCCGACGAGACCCTCGGCCTCGGGCCCCGCGGGTGCGTCGGGACGCGGAGCCGTCACCAGCCCCGCTCGGCGAGCCGGTGCGGCTCGGGGACGTCCTCGACGTTGATGCCCACCATGGCCTCACCCAGACCGCGCGAGACCTTCGCGATCACGTCGGCGTCGTCGTAGAAGGTGGTCGCCTTGACGATGGCTGCAGCCCGCTCGGCCGGGTTGCCCGACTTGAAGATGCCCGAGCCCACGAACACGCCCTCGGCACCGAGCTGCATCATCATCGCGGCGTCGGCGGGCGTCGCGATGCCGCCGGCGGTGAACAGCACGACCGGCAGCTTGCCGGTGCGCGCGACCTCGGCGACCAGCTCGTACGGCGCCTGGAGCTCCTTCGCGGCCACGAACAGCTCGTCCTCGGGCAGCGCGGTGAGGCGCCGGATCTCGTCGCGCAGCGTGCGCATGTGCGTGGTGGCGTTCGAGACGTCGCCCGTGCCGGCCTCACCCTTCGAGCGGATCATCGCGGCGCCCTCGGTGATCCGCCGCAGGGCCTCACCGAGATTGGTCGCCCCGCACACGAACGGGACGGTGAACGCCCACTTGTCGATGTGGTGCGCGTAGTCCGCGGGGGTGAGCACCTCGGACTCGTCGATGTAGTCGACACCGAGCGACTGCAGCACCTGGGCCTCGACGAAGTGGCCGATCCGCGCCTTGGCCATGACCGGGATCGAGACGGCCTCGATGATGCCGTCGATCAGGTCCGGGTCGCTCATCCGCGCGACGCCGCCCTGCGCACGGATGTCGGCCGGCACGCGCTCGAGCGCCATGACGGCGACGGCACCCGCGTCCTCCGCGATCTTGGCCTGCTCGGCGGTGACCACGTCCATGATCACGCCGCCCTTGAGCATCTCGGCCATGCCGCGCTTGACCTTGGCGGTTCCCGTGACGTTCTGCGTGCTCTCGCTGCTCACTTGAGTCCTTGGTTCTCGGGGGGTGGGCCGGACGACGCCGAGGCCGCCGGCCTGCACGGCCGCGCGGTGGAGGCGCCGCGCTTCATCGACACCGCGATCGCTCCATCCTAGACCGTGAGCGTCGCGCGCAGCCGCGTCCGGGCCTGCGCGAGCGCGGCCACCAGGGCGGGCTCGTCGCGCAGGGCGTCGAGGTCGCGCTGGAGGTGCACGCGGTGCGCCTGGAAGGCCAGCACCGTGGCGGCCCGCTGGTAGTCGCGCATCGCGCGGGCCGCGCGCGGGCCGCCGTTCGCGCGAGCCCAGGCCTGCGCGCGCCGCCTGTCCCCCAACGACGACAGGTGCGTCACCTCGGCCGGTCCGACGATCCCGCGGCGCGCGTACTCCCCGAGGCGGTCACGGACCACGCGTCCCTCGCGCGACCTGAGCCAGACCACGAGGCCGACGAGGGCGAGGAAGACCGGCACCTGCACGGTGACGTAGGCGGCCACGAACCCACCGGACGACGAGCGCACGGCCGTGGTGTTCCACAGCGCGTGCAGCCCGACCGCCGCGACCAGGCCCGTGGGCAGCGCCAGGAGCCAGGCCGTCGGCGACGGTGAGCGCGCCGCGATCCCGAGCGCGAGACCCACGCACGCAGTGAACATCACGTGCGCGAACGGTGAGACGACCGCCCGGAGCACGAAGACCGTCGCGACGGCCGCACCCGAGTCCTCGAGGCCCATCGAACCCGAGATGGCAGCCCCGAAGTAGAGGATGTTCTCGACGAACGCGAACCCGGCCGCGACCGTGGCGCCGTAGACGAGGCCGTCGACCGGACCGTCGAACGACCGGCGCCAGGCCAGGAGCACCACGAGCACGCCGAGCGCCTTGACGACCTCCTCGATCACCGGGGCCACCACCGTGGCGCCGACCGCGGACGCCTCGCCCAGGCCCGTCCCGAGCGCCACGAGCACCTCGACGGCCCCGGTGTTGACCACGAGCGCCACGAGCACGCTCACCGAGGCCCCCCACCCGAACGCAACCGCGAGGGCGGGCAGCGGCTCGGGCTCCCAGCGGTCCACCCAGGCGATCGTCGCGAGCACGACGGCGAGCGGGACCAGGGCGAGCAGCGCCGCGAGCGGCACGGCGGTCGGGCCGACCGACGTCGCGACGACCGCCACGGCGACGAGGCCGAGCACGCCGAGCACGGCGGCCGCGACGACGGCGCCCACGCCCGGCACCCCGCGGCGAGGGGGCGGCCAGGTCGACGGCTGCGCCGGTGCTGGTGCGGGGCCGCTCACCCGACCTGGCCCGGTCGCGTCAGCCAGTCCGGCCAGCCGTCGTCGATCTCGACCGTGTGCGGCACGGGCGCGTGGCCGTGCAGCCGCAGGAGGCGCACGGCGGGCTTGCGCCGCACGCGCTGGGTCTGCGCGACGGCCTCGTTGTGGAACCTGCGCGAGAGCTGGACGCGGTACCAGGTGGCCGCGAGGGCAGCGAGCAGCTCGTGGCCCAGCGGGCTCGCGCTCAGCTCGGCCACCTCGTCGCGGTCGTCGAGCGCGATCCGCAGGGTGCGGGAGAGCTCGCTCTCGGCGGCCTCACGGTCGTCAGGGCCCGCGACGTGGTGCGCGGTACCGGCGAGGGCCTCGGCGAGCTCGCGCGGCGTCTCCTCCGTGACCTCACGCGCCCCGAGGGCCGTCCACGCCGCCTCGCCGACGAGCACGGTGCTCGCGGGGTCGAGCAGACCCGAGCCGGCGAGCTCGGCGGCGACAGAAGCCCGGCGCACCAGCTGGTTCTCGAGGGCCGAGCGCGACGAGGCGACCTTGCGGTGCAGGCGGTCGAGCCGGCTCGCCGCGACCCACACCCACCACACGGCGAGCACGAGCGCAGCGCCGACGACGACCGCGACCTCCGACCAGCTCATCTGGCACCCCGCAGACGCCTGCGCGTGGTCGACGGGTCCTCCGCGACCGGTCCGGGAGCGGCCGCGAGGGCCAGCTCGTAGACGGTGAGCACCTGCTCCGTCACGCTCGACCAGTCGTACCGCCGCACGACGTCGGCGGCGTGCGCGCGGACGCGCGCGCACTCCTCGGGGTCACCCAGCACCCGCACGAGCGTGCGTGCGAGGTCCTGCGGGTCGCCCGTGCGGAAGAGGACACCCGCCGTGCCCTCGTCGAGCACCCGACGGAAGGCCCCGAGGTCGCTCGCGACCACGGTGGTGCCCGCACTCATGGCCTCGACCAGCACGATGCCGAAGCTCTCGCCACCCGTCTGGGGCCCCACGTAGACGTCCACCGAGCGCAGCAGCCGGGCCTTGTCCTCGTCGCTGATCCCGCCGAGGAACTCGACCGCGGCCGCCCGCTCACCGAGGGCAGCCCGGGCCTGCGACTCCCCGGTCTCGCCCCGGCCCGCGACCAGGAACCTGGCCCCCGGGTACGCGTCGAGCACGGTCGCGACCGCGCCGATGAGCACGGGCAGGCCCTTGCGGGACTCGTCGAGACGACCGAGGAACGCGATGGTGGGCGCGTCGGGCGTCCCGGTCCAGCGCGGATCTCGCTCGGCCCGGGCGAACTGGTCGACGTAGACCCCGTTCGGGATGACGACGGCGTCACCGCCCGCGTGCTCGACGAGGGTGCGCCGCGCGTCCTCCGACACGGCGATCCGCGCGGCGATCTTCTCGAGGCTCGGGCGCACGACCGGGTGCGCGACCTGGAGCGCGCGCGACCGCAGCAGAGCCGTGTGGAACGTCGCGACGATCGGTCCCTGGGCGATCCAGAGCGCGAGCATCCCGAGGCTCGGGGTCACGGGCTCGTGCAGGTGGAGGATGTCGAAGTCGCCCGCGGCGAGCCACCGTCGCACCCGCGCGGCGCTCAGCGGTCCGAACGTCATGCGTGCGACCGCACCGTTGTAGCGCACGGCGATGGATCGTCCCGCCGTCGTCATGTAGTCCGGGACGGGGGTGTCGTCGTCGGCCGGTGCGAGCACGGACACCGTGTGCCCGCGCGCCATGAGCGCCTCGGCGAGGTCCCGCACGTGGAACTGCACGCCGCCGGGGACGTCGAACGAGTACGGGCAGACGATGCCCACCCGAAGCCCGCGGCTCACGGGACCGTCCCCGTGGGAGCGGGGTCGTCCGTGGGACGGCTCGCCCTGAGGGGGTCGCGAGCCGGGTCGAGGTCGGCCACGAAGACGCGCTGGAGCATGTGCCAGTGCGTCGGGTCCTCCGCGATGTCGTGCCCGAGCGCGTCGACCCACGCCTGGGTCAGCGCCCGGACCCTGTCGCCCCGGGGCACGTCGTCGGCCACGGTCACCGGCGGGTGGAACCGCAGCACGATCCCCCACCGTGCGCCCGCTGCTCGTCGACGCGCGCCGCGCAGCCGCTCGTGCCGGATCGTCGTCGGCACGAGCGCCGCGCCGGTCGTGACGGCGAGAGCCGCAGGGCCCGCGGCCACCCGCGCGCGCTCGCCGAGGAGGTCCACCTCGACCCCTCGCGCCGTGAGGTCGCGATCGGCCAGGAGCGGGACCAGCGCATGACCCGCACGCACCACGCGGACCAGGTCGCGGAACACGTCGCTGCCCCGGTCGAGCGGCAGGATCCGCAGGCCGATGCCCTCGCGCAGCCGGACGAACTCGTCGAACACCTCGGCCGGCTCGAGGCGCTCGGCGACGGTCGTGACGGGCGCGAGGCGACGCGTCGCCCAGGCTCCGGCGAGGTCCCAGTTGCCCTGGTGCGCGAGCGCGAGCACCACCGCCTCCCCCGCGTCCGTGCGGGCGAGCACGTGCTCGAGGCCCTCGACGCGCACGCGGGCGTCGACCTGCGCGGCGCTGAGCCGGCCGAGCGTGAACGCCTCGCCGTAGTAGCGCAGGTAGGTGCGCATCCCGACCCTCGCCAGGCGGCGCAGCTCGCGGGGCGCCACGTCGGGGCGCGCGCGCCGCAGGTTCGCCTCGAGACGCCGCACGCCGCCACCGCGACGCAGCCACGCGGCATCCGCCGCGACGAGCATCGCGGCGCGGACGGCGTCCTCCGGCAGACGCGCGGCGAGCCGCCAGCCCCCGAGGAACACCCGGGCGCCCAGGGATGCGCTCATGCCGTGGGTCCCTCCACACTCCCCTGCGTGTGCGCGACGACCTGCCGACGCACCGCGGCCATGCGCTGGACGACGGTGACGAGGCTCGCGACGGCGAGCAGGCCGAGCACGACGGTGAGCACCGTCGTCGGCAGCCCGATCCCGACGAGCGCCGCGGCCACGAGGACGAGGGCGAGCCGGTCGGCGCGCTCGGCGATGCCGACGCTCGCCGTCATGCCGAGCCCCTCGGCACGCGCGCGGGCGTAGGGCACGATCGACCCGAGCACGAGGCACGCGAGCGCGAGGACCGCACCGACGTCGTCCGCGCCGCGCCCGGCGAGCCAGAGCAGGAGACCCGTGAACACGGCCGCGTCGCCGAAGCGGTCGAGGGTCGAGTCGAGGAACGCACCCCAGGGCCCGCTCCGCCCCGACCGCCGAGCCATGAGCCCGTCGACGAGGTCGCTCAGCACGAAGACGGCGATCACGAGGGTCCCTGTCAGCAGATGGCCCGTCGGGTACGCCCAGAGCGCGGTCACGACGACGCCGAGAGTGCCGACGACGGTCACCACGTCCGGCGAGACGCCGGCGCGCAGCAGGGCGTCGGCGACGGGCCCGAAGACACGTCCCGCTCCGACGCGCAGGTGGCTCAGCACGGCCTCACCCCCGCGGCCAGGCGTCGGCGAGACGCTGCCGTGTGTCACCGAGCAGCTCGGGAAGGGCCTTGGTGCGACCCACGACCGGGAGGAAGTTCGCGTCCCCGGCCCACCGGGGCACGACGTGCTGGTGCAGGTGCGCGGCGATGCCGGCGCCCGCGACCTCGCCCTGGTTCATGCCCAGGTTGAACCCCTGGGCGCCGAGCACCTCGCGTGCGACCGTCATCGCGGTGCGGGTGAGCGCCGCGACCTCGGCGACCTCGGCCTCGTCGAGCTCGGTGTAGTCGGCCACGTGCCGGTACGGCAGCACCATGGTGTGCCCCGAGTTGTACGGGTAGAGGTTGAGCACGACGAACGCCGCCTCTCCGCGCGCGACCACCAGCCCGTCCTCGTCGCTCGCCCCCTGGGCACGGCAGAAGGGACACTCGGCGGCGCCGGGGCCGCTCGGCTTGTCCTGTCCGCCGAGGTACACCATGCGGTGCGGCGTCCACAGGCGCTGCAGCCCGTCGGGGTCCCCCGGCAGGCCGCCGGGCTCGAGCACGTCCGTCATCAGACCTGCACCCGGTCGCGGACCGCCGTGACCACGCGCGCGACCGCCTCGTCGACGGGCACGCCGTTCTCCTGACGGCCGTCGCGGTACCGGAAGGAGACGGCTCCGGCCTCGACGTCGTCGGCGCCCGCGATCAGCACGAACGGCACCTTCTGGGTGCTCGCGTTGCGGATCTTCTTGCCGAACCTGTCGTCCGAGAGGTCGAGCTCGGCACGGACGCCCTCGCGACGCAGACGATCGACCACGGCGGCGAGGTGGTCGTTGAACGGCTCGGCGACGGGGATGCCGAGCACCTGCACGGGCGCGAGCCACGCCGGGAACGCACCCGCGTAGTGCTCGAGCAGGATCGCGAAGAAGCGCTCGATCGAGCCGAACAGGGCGCGGTGGATCATCACGGGCCGCTGACGCGACCCGTCGGGCGCGGTGTACTCGAGCTCGAAGAGCTCGGGCTCGAAGAAGTCGAGCTGGATCGTCGACAGCTGCCAGGTGCGGCCGATCGCGTCGGTCGCCTGGACCGAGATCTTGGGCCCGTAGAAGGCCGCGCCGCCCGGGTCGTCCACGAGGTCGAGGCCCGAGGCCGTCGCGACCTCGCGCAGCGTCTCGGTGGCCTCGGCCCACGTCGCGTCGTCGCCCACGGACTTCTCAGGGTCACGCGTCGAGAGCTCGAGGTAGAAGTCGCTCAGCCCGTAGTCGCGCAGGAGCTCGAGCACGAAGTCGAGGAGCGAGCCCAGCTCGGTGCGCATCTGCTCGCGCGTGCAGTAGATGTGCGCGTCGTCCTGCGTGAAGCCGCGCGCCCGGGTGAGCCCGTGGACGACGCCCGACTTCTCGTAGCGGTAGACCGTGCCGAACTCGAACAAGCGCAGCGGGAGCTCGCGGTACGAACGACCGCGGCCCGAGAACACGAGGTTGTGCATCGGGCAGTTCATGGGCTTGAGGTAGTAGTCCTGGCCCGGCTTGCGCACCGCACCGTCGTCGTCGAGCTCCTCGTCCAGGCGCATCGGCGGGTACATGCCGTCGGCGTACCAGTCGAGGTGTCGGGACGTCTCGAACAGGCGCGCCTTGGTGATGTGCGGGGTGTTGACGAACGAGTAGCCCGCCTCGACGTGCCGTCGCCGCGAGTACTCCTCCATCTCCATGCGGATGATCCCGCCCCGGGGATGGAACACGGCGAGCCCCGAGCCGATCTCGTCGGGGAACGAGAAGAGGTCGAGCTCCGCGCCGAGCCGGCGGTGGTCGCGGCGCTCGGCCTCGGCGAGCCGCTCGAGGTGCGCGCGCAGCTCGTCCTTGGTGGGCCAGGCGGTGCCGTAGACCCGCTGCAGCTGGGGGTTCTTCTCGCTGCCGCGCCAGTAGGCGGCCGCGGAACGCATGAGCTGGAAGCCGTTGGCCAGGACACGCGTCGTGGGCACGTGCGGGCCCCGGCACAGGTCCTGCCACGCGACCGAGCCGTCGCGTCGGACGTTCTGGTAGATGCTGAGCCCGCCGAGCCCCACCTCGACCGAGGCGCCCTCGGCCACGCCGCCGGCGTTCCCCTTGAGGCCGATCAGCTCGAGCTTGTAGGGCTCGTCCGCGAGCTCCGCACGCGCCTCGGCCTCCGACACGTCCCACCGACGGAAGGTCTGGCCCTCCTTGACGATGCGCTGCATCTGCTTCTCGAGCGCCTTGAGGTCCTCGGGGGTGAACGGCGTGTCGACGTCGAAGTCGTAGTAGAAGCCGTCCGTGATCGGCGGACCGATGCCGAGCCGCGCCTGCGGGTGCAGCTGCTGCACCGCCTGGGCCAGGACGTGCGCGGCGGAGTGCCGGAGCACGGCGAGACCGTCGGGCGAGTCGATCGTCACGGCCTCGACCGCAGCGCCGTCCGTCAGCGGCGAGGCGAGGTCGCGCAGCTCACCGTCGACACGCATGACGACGACCTCGCGCCGTCCGCCGAAGAGGTCCGTCCCGGTGGTGCCGGCGTCGACCTCTCGCGGGTCGCCGTCGACGGTCAGGCTGAGCTGTGGCACCGGTGATCTCCTCGGGTTGCGTCGGTGCACCGATGCTACCGAGGCCCCGCCGTCCCGAGAGCCGGGACGGGACCCCGCGCGGCGCTGCGCCGAACGGGTGAATCCGCGGCCGCGATGTCACGGGACCAAGGGCCCATGCCTCTTCATCGGTGAGGCCTGACCTGTGGAGTCATATGACGTCATCACGAGCGTGACCAGCAAGGACGCCCGTTTGGCGGATGCGGACGAAGCGGACGGGTGGGCGATACTGGGTTCGAACCAGTGACCTCCTCGGTGTGAACGAGGCGCTCTACCACTGAGCCAATCGCCCTCACGCCGCGGACCACCGGTCCGGACGACGCGGGAGTGATGCTAGTAGATCCGCAGCGGTTTGCCGAACCTGGCGTTCGGTGGGCGTGGCGGAGCAGGATGTGGCGGCACCCGACGGGCCCTGCCCCGAGGTCGCTGCCGGGCACCGGTGGTCACGAGCACCGGAAGCACGAGGGAAAGACCCGCACGGCACCACAGGGGTGGCGGCGGCGGACACGACGAGAGGGGTGGCGATGCCGGAACCCGTGCGGGACGCCTGCGAGGTCGTCGCGATGCACCTGGTCCTCTCGGACGCGAGCGTGCTTCCCATCACTGCCGAGCTGTCGTTCGAGGCCGACGACCCGTACACGGTGCGCGTCGCCTTCACGGGCGCGCACTCGACCTCGACCTGGCTCATCGGCCGCGAGCTGTTCGCCCACGGCCTCCTCGCCGACACCGCGGCCCCCGCGGGCACCGGCGACGTGCGCATCTGGCGCGACGAGGACCCCGCCTACCTGCTGATCGCGCTGAGCGGGGTCGAGGGGGACGCGCTGCTCGCGGGCCCGATCGAGCCCTTCGAGCGGTTCGTGGCCGCGACGGTGGCCCTCGTCCCCTTCGGCTCCGAGTCCCCGCACATGGAGGGCGAGATCTCGCGCCTCATCGTGACCCTGCTGGACGCCTGAGCCCGGGCACGCGTCTGACCCCGATCCGACCCGGGACCCGAGGGGCGGCTCACGGGTCGACGTCGTCCGCGGCCCGCTGCGCGTAGAGGGTGCACGCCTGCGCCGTCAGCGGCCCGACGGCGATCCCGGTGCCGTCGAGCGCGGCCACCGGGACGGCCGTGCGGACCGAACCTGTGAGCATGAGGTGCGCGCTCCCTGCGACGACCTCGTCGAGCACGTCCCACCCGAGCTCTCCCGGGGCGGCCTCACGTACCGGGAGTCCGGCGGCACGTGACCACTCCAGGACGAGCTCGCGCGTGATCCCCGCGAGGCAGCCGGAGTCGAGCGACGGCGTGACGAGCTCGCCGTGCCGCTCCACGAACACGTTGCTCCCGGTCCCCTCGCACAGCTCACCCACCGTGTTCGCGAGCAACGCCTCGTCGCCGCCCTGCGCGACGGCGTGCGCGAGAGCCACCACGTTCTCCGCGTACGACGTCGTCTTGAGACCCGCGACCGCCGAGCGCTCGTTGCGGGTCCAGGGCACGCGGACCACACGGGCCGGGGCGGGCGCCGGGGCCGGTCCCGCCGCGAGGACCACCGACTGCTCGTCGGTCCCGGAACCCGCGAGGCGGCCCGAACCGAGGGGGCCGGGCCCGGCCGTGACTGTGATCCGCAACCGGGCGGCCCCCGGGGCCGCGGCGAGCACCTCGTCGACACCCGCGCGCACGAGCGCCTCGTCGGGCTCGGCGAGGCCCAGCCCGCGCGCCGAGCGCGCGAGCCTGCGCAGGTGGCGCGTGAGGGCGAACGGGACGCCGTCGACCACGCCGCACGTCTCGAAGACGCCGTCGCCCACGGTCAGCCCGTGGTCGAGCGGGGCGAGTGCGGGGACGGTGGCATCCACCAGGCCGTCGCGCGTCCAGACCACCGTGCGCACCTGCGCGTCGTCGTGCTGCATGCCTGCCTCCCCCGTGCCCGTCACGGCTCTCGTCCCGGGCACCCCATCATCGCGGACCGGTGCCGGCGAGGCCGATCAGCCGCGCCGCCTTGAGCTCGGTCTCGGCCCACTCCGCCCGCGCGTCGCTCCCCCAGGTGATCCCCGCACCCGTGCCGAACCGCAGCGTGCCCCGACCGGCCGGTCCCGCCTCCCACCAGAACGTTCGGATGCCGACTGCGAGCTCGGCGCGCCCCGCGTCTGCGTCGACCCACCCGACCGCGCCGCAGTACGGCCCGCGCGGCACGGGCTCGAGCGCCCGGATGAGCCCCAGCGCGGCATGCTTGGGGGCGCCCGAGACCGAGGCGGGCGGGTACGTCGCGGCGAGCACGTCACCCCAGGACGGGGCGGGCGAGCGCAGCCTGCCCCGCACCGTCGTCACGAGATGCACGAGACCGGGGTGCTGCTCGAGGTCGAGCAGCCGGGTCACCTCGACCGTGCCCGGGTCGCAGACGCGCTGGAGGTCGTTGCGCACCATGTCGGCGATCATCACGTTCTCGGCACGGTCCTTGGCCGTGAGCCCTGCCGGCTCGGCCGCCGTGCCCTTGATCGGCCCGGACTCGACCCAGCCGTCCCGCACCCGCCAGAAGAGCTCGGGAGAGGCGGTGACGACCCAGGCGCCCGCGTCGCCCTGCTGGGCGGGCACGTGCACCCCGCCCCCGTAGGGAGCGGGGTTGCCCGCCCGGAGCCGGGCGAGCAGGGCGGCTGCGTCGGCGTCCGCCTCGGGGAGATCCGCCTCGAGCACCCGGCAGAGGTTGACCTGGTAGACGTCCCCCTCACGCACGGCGCCGCGCACGGCCTCGACCGCGGTGCGGTAGGCGCGCTCACCGATCGACGTGCGCCAGGCCGACGCCGGTCCGTGCCAGGGCCCGCCGACGGGCGGGTCGACCCCCGGTGCACGGTCCACCTCGGCGAAGCGCCACGCGCGGACGCGACCCTCGAAGTCCCCCACGACGGCCCACCAGCCGCCTGAGGCGACCCGGTCCCCACGCGTCGCGAGGTCCACGCACTCGACGGCGCCGCGGGCGCGCACGCCGTCGAACCACGCCCAGCCGTCGGTGTCGCGCGAACCGCCGACCGGACCCGACAGGGTGCGTGGCGAGGGCTCGAGGGGCACGGCGACACGGTAGCCGTGCTGAGTTGGACGTTCGTCGTCGTGGTCGGTTAGAGTCTGGGACGCACACGGCGCCCGGGTGACCGGGCCGTGAAGTGCGGACGTGGCTCAGTGGTAGAGCATCACCTTGCCAAGGTGAGGGTCGCGGGTTCGAATCCCGTCGTCCGCTCGGAGGCGACATCCCACGGGGCACGGCCCCGGACGTGGACGTGAGCCTTGCGGTGGAGTGGCCGAGAGGCGAGGCAGCGGCCTGCAAAGCCGTCCACACGGGTTCGAATCCCGTCTCCACCTCGCGGATGCATCCCGGTAGTACCGCACGGGCGATTGGCGCAGCGGTAGCGCGCTTCCCTGACACGGAAGAGGTCACTGGTTCGATCCCAGTATCGCCCACCAGCACAGAAGCCCCAGGCCGTCGGCCTGGGGCTTCTTGCATGCATACGCCGGGCTGCGTGCGTCAGCCCGTGCAGAACGACGGCAGGAGGGCGGGATCCGCCCCCACCGGGCACGGGTCGAACGTGTAGATCACCAGCGTGCCGAGCGCCACCGTGACCACGGTGGCGGCCGTGACCAGCACCTTGAGCACGAGCCTGGCACGCGCCGACTCGGCGTAGTCGTCGATGATCGTCACGAGACCGTGCGCCCCGTGGAGCATCGCGAGCCACAGCATGACGAGGCTCCACAGCTGCCAGAACGGGTTCGACCACCGCCCGGCGACGAGTGCGAAGTCGATGGCGTTGATGCCGTCGCCGACGACGAGGTTGACCGTGAGGTGAGCGAGCACGAGGAACAGCAGCACCGCTCCCGAGACGCGCATGAACACCCACACCACGAGCCGTCGGCGGCCGGACCCCGGCGTGCCGGCCCGACGTGCGTGAGCGTCCGGGGCGCGGGGCGCAGGAACCACGGGGCGCCTCGGTGTGACACCCTGCTGCGGCTCAGTCCGGGACATGGCCGTCGCGCACGTCGAGGGCCCACGCCTCGAGCCCTGCCCAGCCGGCGCCCGGAGCACCACGGGCGGGCCACTGCGCCGCACGGTCCGGTTGCCCGCGACGCGCCCACCGATCGCGGGACCGCACGCCGACGACGACCAGCCCCGCGCGGGCGGGAAGGCGCGCCGCGACCGGGTCGGGCGCGACGAGGGCACGCGCGCCCGCCTGGCTCGCGGACCGCAGGACGGCCGTCGCGAGCGCAGCGGCGGGGTGCGCTCCGGTCGGTCGGTACGGCACGGCACGCCAGCGGATCTCCCCGTCGTGACCAGCGAGCGTGGGGGTCACACGCGCGACGACGGCCGAGGTCTCCTGGTCGCGGCGCCGTCGGCCACGCTCGAGCGTGGCACGGCGGAGAGTGGGCCCGAGCCGGGGCGTCGGCACCAGGAGGAGCAGCGGTCCGCCCGCGCCGGCCCAGCTCGCCGCATGGCGGGCCACCTCGACGGCGACGAGCGCGTCGGTGATCACCGCCGCCACGGGCGCGGTGCGAGGGGCTTCCTGCAGCAGGGTCATCGGTTCTCCTCCTTCTCGTGGACGGGCCGTGCGTGGGCGACGTGTGCGGTCGCCGGGTCGTGCGCGTCGTCGGGGCGAGGGGCCGGGCGTCCGCCGAGCGACCGACGGCGCAGGAGCGGCTCGGCCGCCGCGAGCTCCTCGTCCGTGGCGTACCGGAAGGGCGGGCGTGCAGGCGCCGGCGCCGGGCGGCGGCCCTGGCCGCGCGTCGCCAGGAGGCTCGCGACGACGGACGTGCCGAGGATCGTCGCCACCACGGCCAGCGAGAGGGTCGTCGGGACGTAGAGCACGTCGATCTTGAGGAGCATCTTGAGGCCCACCCAGATCAGCACGACGGCCAGACCGACCTTGAGGTAGACGAACCGGTGCATCAGGTCGGCGAGCAGGAAGTACATCGCCCGTAGCCCGAGGAGTGCGAAGGCATTGGCCGTGAACACGAGGAAGGGCTCGTCGGTGACGGCGAAGATCGCGGGGATCGAGTCGACGGCGAACACGACGTCGGTCACCTCGATCAGCACCAGGACCGCGAGGAGCGGTGTCGCCAGCACGGCACCCCCGGTCCGCACGAGCAACCGCTGGCCGTGGAAGGCGTCGGTCATGGGGACGTGGCGGCGGAAGAGCCGTAGCGTGCGCGAGGCCTCGGGGTCGAGGTGCTCGTCGCGCTGCCGGAGCATCCGGTAGCCGGTCACGAGCAGGAAGACCGCGAAGAGGTAGAGGATCCACCGGAAGTTCTCGATCAGCACCGCGCCCAGGGCGATGAACGCACCTCGGAACACCAGGGCCCCCAGCACGCCGAGGAACAGGACGCGGTGCTGGAGCTCCCGGGGGACGGCGAAGTAGGCGAAGATGATCGCCCAGACGAAGACGTTGTCGACCGCGAGCGACTTCTCGATCAGGTAGCCCGCGAAGTACTGCTGCCCGAGTGCCGCGCCGTACACCTGCCACACGACGAGGCCGAAGCCGACGCCGATCGCGACCCAGACGGCCGACCAGAGCGCGGCCTCGCGCACCTCGATGACGTGAGCGTGGCGGTGCGCCACGAGGTCGACGGCGAGCATGAGCAGGATCACGCCGAGGGACGCGAACCACAGCCAGACAGGGACATCCACGAGCGACCTCCGTCGGTAGGACCGACTGAAGGTCTCCCCCGGCCCGGCGGCCCGGCGCACCGGGCCGCTCCGCGGCCGGACTGACGACGCGCCGTCGTGGGGTACTCCCCTTCGTCTCGAGATAAAGGGCGAAGCGTGCTTCGTGCTTTGTCAATCAGCGACGGTGGACGACGGCGCCCATGCGCACCGCACCTACCCTGGTGCCATGACGGCCGAGCCAGCAGGCGCTGCCCCGGACTGGACCTTCGTGTCCAACCACGGGCACGTGCTGGTGTGCCTCGCCCTCGACCGACACATGCGCCTGCGGGAGATCGCGGAGCGCGTGGGCATCACCGAGCGGGCCGTGCAGGCGATCGTGCGTGACCTCGAGGACGCGGGCTACGTCCAGCGTGAGCGCGTAGGGCGCCGCAACGTCTACACGGTGCACGAGGACCGCCCGTTCCGGCACCCACTCGAGTCGGGCGTCGCCGTCGGGGAGTTCCTCCGCCTCGTCACGCGCTGACCGGCCTGCGCGGGCAGCACGGACCGTGACCGTTCAGCCCAGCAGGGTGCGCATACGCCGCGCGATCAGCTCGGTCGCCCGACGCGGCGAGAGGCGCGAGAGCCGGTCGAGGCCGCGCGCGTCCTTGCCGATGACGACGCGGAACGCGGCACGCTCGAGCCCGTCCACCAGCTGACGCGCGGCATCGGCCGGCGTGGTCATCGCCATGGAGGCGGCGCCCGGCTCCGTCGCCGTGCGCGTCAGGTCCGCCCCAGAGTTCTTCGCGATGTCGGTGCTGACCCCGCCCGGGAAGACCACCGTCACGTCGACCGTTGTGTCGATCAGCTCGGCGTAGAGCCCTTCGGTGAACAGCGTGACGGCCGCCTTGCTCGCGCCGTAGGCCGACTGGCCCGGCACGGGCGCGAGGGCGCCCATGCTCGAGACGTTGACGACGCACGCCGTCGGCCGCGTGAGGAGATCGGGCAGGAAGGTCGTGGTCACGTGCACCGTGCCCCAGAGGTTGACCTCGAACACCTTCCGCATCTCGGCGACGTCCAGATCGGCGACGCGGACGAAACGCTGGATGATGCCCGCGACGTTGACGACCCCGTCCACCTGGCCGTGGCGCGCGAGCACCTCCTCGCGCAGGGCCTCGACCTGCGCGCGCTGCGTCACGTCGACGACATGGGTGCTCAGGCGCTCGTCCGCCTCCGCGCGCTCCCGCGTGGCCTCGAGGCCGGGCTCGCTGAGGTCGACGGCAGCGACCCGCGCACCGCGCGCCAGCAGGGCGAGCACCACCTCCCTGCCGATCCCGTTCCCTCCGCCGGTGACGACGAGGACCTTCTGCGCGACCTTCACGGCGTGCTCCTTCCCTTGTCCGGACGGGCGGTCCAGGCGCGCCGCACGAGCGCCCGCGCCCGTGCGGCCGAGCCCGGGCGCTCGGCCGCCGGGAGGCTGCCGAGCGCACTCGAGAGCATGAGGAGCCCGAGCAGGACGTCGTCGGCGTCCACGTCAGGAGCGAGGGTGCCGTCGCGGTGACCGGCGGGCACGAGCCCGGCGAGCAGGGCCCGCACGCGCGCACCGAGCTCGGCCATCGCCGGGTCGTCGGCCGCCACGGCGTCCATGAAGGCGCTCGACCGCTCCGCCAGCTCGAGCGCCTCGGCGAGGACGTTCTCGAGCGTCGCGCCGGGCTCGGCCGCGAGGGACTCGAGCCGTTCGACGTTCTCGGTGAAGGCGGCGAGGACGAGCGCGCCCCGCTCGGGGAAGTGGCGGTACAGGCTGCCCTGCCCGACGCCGGCTCGGCGTGCGACCGCGGAGAGCGGCGCATGCAGCCCGCGCTCGGCGAAGACCTCCCGCGCGGCGCGGACGAGGGCCGTGCGACTGCGCGCCACGCCGTGGCCTCCGTGCTCCAGCGAACGCGTCATGACACTCCTCGTCCGAGCGGACAACCTTGTCCGCCTTCAGCGTAGCCCGCTCCGCGTGCGACGGGCCCGGTCGCCGCGGAGAGTGGGAGCATGCGGTCAACCCGGGAGACGCTCGAGTCGCACCTCGACCTGCGCCGGGCCGGCGACCTGGAGGCCGATCTCGAGCACAACTACGCCGACGAGGTCGTCCTGCTCTCGTGGGGCGAGGGCTCAGGTCGCGGCAAGGACGCTGTCCGTCGCCTCGCCGACGTGCTCGACCACTACCTGGGCGACGGCCGGTACACCTACGAGGAGCTCGTGGTCGAAGGCCCGTACGCCCTGCTCCGCTGGTCAGGCACGGCGCGGCACGTCAGCGTGCGCAGCGGGGTCGACTCGTTCCACGTGCACGACGGGCGCATCGTGGCTCAGACGATCCACTACGTCGCCGAGGACGAACGCTGAGCGAACCGCACGCGCAGACCGAACGGGCTCAGCGTTCCCGGGAGCGGCCGGTCGGCGGCGAGCGTGCGCGGTCCGGCCGGGGTGAGGTCGACCTGGTCGAGCAGGCGCGCCAGGAGCGCGCTCGTCAGCAGCAGGACGACGTCCTCCCCCGCACAGCGCGCCGGCCCGGCGCTGAACGGGACGTTCGGACCAGGCCCGGGGCCCGCGCCGTCGAGCCAGGCGTGCGGCGCGAACCGGTCCGCGTCCTGGTGGCCCCCGCCGCGGTGCAGCAGCGGCGCGTGGATCACGAACAGCGAGCCCTCCGGCACCGGGCCCGCGCGCCACGCCGTACGCCGGGTCGACTCGCGCAGCACGGCGGGCGTCGTCGGCCACAGGCGAAGGGACTCCTGGACGCACGCGCGCGCGAACGCCGCCGCGGGCCCGCATCCACGCGAGGCGGCCTCGACCCGTAGCTCCTCCGCTGCGCCCGGGTGGGCCGCCAGCAACGCCAGGGCCCGCATCGTCGCCATGCCGGCGGCGTCGAAGGCGAAGAGCCACTGCGGCACCTGCTCCACGGCGTCCGCCCGCGAGGTGCCGATCTCCCCCTGGACCTGTGCCGCGAGAGCGGCCGAAAGGCTCCCGGGCTCCGCGCTGTCGAGGTGACGGTCGAGCCGCGCGAGGAACCGTGCCCGCGTCCGCCGTCGACGCGGCAGGAAGCCCCAGTTGGCAGCCCGCCGCAGCACGGCCAGATCGTCCGTGACCCGGCGGTCGTCACGGGCGGACCCTCCGAGCACCACGGTCCGGACGAGCCGCCACCACGCGTCCGCGAAGGTGTCCCAGGTCAGCACACCGTCGTCTGCACGCGCTGCGGTGACGAGCTCGGCGGCGCACGCGGCGACGGCTGCGGTCATGAGCTCGGCGTGCCCGTGCACGGGGTTGCCCGTCTCGAGGGCGGCCTCGTTGAGCCGTCGTCGGGCGGGGCGGTCGCCGCCCTGTGAGATCAGGACACCGTGCGGTTCGAACTGGTCGAGGGCTGCACGCTTCTCATGCGTGGCCGGTGTGAAGGGCTCGGGCGTCCCGTCCAGCACGCGGCGGGCATCCGAACCGTCGAGGACGAGCACGATCCGGCGACCGGGTAGGCGGAGCCGCACCGGCCCCGCGCCGTGGCGGCGGCGCACGGCCTCGAGGGTCGCGACGGCCCGCCGATCCACGTCGACGGCCTCCAGCAGGCCCGTGATGCGAGGGCGACGGAGGATCAGGCCGCGGGCGATGAGGGGAACGAGCACCCCGGTGACCACCCGGGCCGTCTCGGCGGTCGAGGTGCGCGGCAACCTGCGTGGCCGTGCCGTGGACGATGACATGATCCGGGCGCTCCTTCGGCGAGGCATCTGCCCAGCGTCACGCTGGTGCGCGCGGCACGCACCTCGAGGCTCAGGCGCCGGCGTCCTGCGCGGCGTCGGCCACCTCGCCCACGAGGTGCTCGACGACGTCCTCGAGCATCGCGGCACCGAGCACGCTGCCTCGACGCGTGACGAGAGCCACGTGCGAGCCACGGGCCTGCATCGCCGCCAGGGCGTCCTCGAGCGTCGCACCCGCCGCGATCGTCGCGAGCGGCCGCACCACCCGCGCGGGCACGGGGCGCACACGCTCGTCCTCGTCGAGCCCGAGGACGTCCTTGAGGTGCAGGTAGCCCACGAGCTCGCCGCCGGGACTGCTCAGCGGGAAGCGCGAGAAGCCCGTGCGCACGCACTCCGCCTCCGCCTGCTCGGCGGTCACGTCCACCGGCAGCACCACGAGCTCGTCGCGCGGGACCGTGACCGCCGAGACCTTCTCGAGGCCGATGCTCAACGCCGAGGTGAGCAGCTCGTGCTCGTCCTCGTCGAGCAGCCCCTCCTGACGCGACTCGGCGATGAACGCCGCGACCTCGTCGGCTGTGAACGCCGACGCGACCTCGTCCTTGGGCTCGACGCGCAGCATCCGGAGCACCACGTTCGCGCACCAGTTCAGGGCGACGATGAGCGGACGCAGCACGAGCACGATGCCGTAGAGCAGGGGCCCCAGGGCGAGTGCGGAGCGCTCGGGCCCCGCGATCGCGATGTTCTTGGGCACCATCTCGCCCAGCACCATGTGCAGGAAGACGACGATGGTCAGGGCGATGGCGAAGGCGATGGTGTGCAGCAACGCACCCTCGATCCCCACGGCGGCGAGCGGGACCTCGAGCAGGTGGGCGACGGCGGGCTCCGCGATGGCACCGAGCCCCAGCGAGCACATCGTGATCCCGAGCTGCGCGCCGGCCATCATCAGCGAGACGCGTTCCATCGCACGCAGCGTGAGCCGGGCGGCGCGCGAACCGGTCGCGGCGCGTGGCTCGATCTGCGTGCGCCGTGCGGCGATGAGCGCGAACTCGGCGCCGACGAAGAAGGCGTTGCCGGCCAGGAGCGCGACCGCCACGAGGAGCGCGGTGAGATCAGCCACGGTCGTCCTCCTCGGTGTCCTCGACCGCGAGCAGCAGACGGTCGACGCGCCAGCCGTCGAGGCGGGTCACGGTCAGGCGGACGAGCACCGGTCGGCTCAAGCCGTCCGGATCGCGCCGCGTCGTGTCCCGTCCCTCGAGCACCACCTCGTCGCCGAGCTCGGCGAAGCGCTCCAGGCGCTCGGTCACGAGGCCACCGAGGGTGTCGGACTCGCGCGCCTCGGGCAGCTCGAGGCCCGTCGCCTCGCCCGCCTCGTCGGGCCGCAGGAGGCCCGAGAGCGACCACCGGTGCTCACCGACGCGGCGGTGCGCGCTCAGCGGTCGGTCCTGCTCGTCCTCGATCTCCCCGACCAGCTCCTCGACCAGGTCCTCGAGGGTGAGGATGCCGTCCGTGCCGCCGTACTCGTCGACCACCACGGCCATCTGCAGCCCCTGCCGCAGCACGGCCAGGGTCGCGTCCAGGGGCATCGTCGAGGGCACGGCGGGGAGGTCGCGCAGCACCTCACCGATCGTGCGGGTCGAACGCTCGGGCGCGGGCACGGCGAGGGCGTCCTTGAAGTGCACGACGCCGCGCAGGTCGTCCACGTCGTCGCCGAGCACGGGGAACCGTGCGTGGCCGGTGCGCGCCGCGAGCGCGAGGACGTCACCCACCGGTGCGTCGTGCTCGAGGAACCGCACGCGCGGCCGCGGCGTCATCGCGTCGGAGGCTGTGCGCTCACCGAGCGCGACCGAGTGCGCGAGCCGGTCGGCGGTCTGGGCGTCGAGCAGGCCGTGCTCGGCCGAGCGGGCGGCGAGCGAGCCGAGCTCCTGGGCCGAACGGGCCGAGGCGAGCTCCTCGGCGGGCTCCATCCCGAGGGCACGCACGATGCGGTTCGCGCTGCCGTTGAGCACCGTGAGCAGCGGGCCGGCAGCCCAGGTGAAGGCCCGCTGGGCGCCCGCGACGGCACGCCCGACGCGCACCGGCTCCGAGATGGCCCAGTTCTTCGGCACCAGCTCGCCGAAGACCATCTGGGTGGCGGTCGCGAGCAGGAAGGCCACCGTGAGGGCGGTCGCGGCCGCTGTCTCCTCGGGCAGCCCCCAGGAACCGAGAGGCCCGCGCAGCAGCGTCGCGACCGACGGCTCGGCGATGAAGCCCACCACGAGGCTCGTCACGGTGATGCCGAGCTGGGCGCCCGAGAGCTGCGTCGAGAGCCGGTCGAGGGCCGTGCGGACCGAGGCGGCACGGCGGTCGCCGTCGGCCGCGAGCCGCGCGATCGTCGGACGGTCGACCGTGACGAGCGCGAACTCGGCGGCGACGAACACGGCATTGGCCACGACGAGGCCGAGCGCGAGCAGGAGGAGGAACCACTCGGGGCTCACCGGGGACGTGCACCCCCTCGACGCGTGGGGTCAGCCGTGGTCGGCGAGCAGTCGTCCATGCGCCACGACGATACGGGCTCACCGCCGGCACGGCAGATCGGTGCTCAGCCGAGCAGGTCCAGGACGCTGCGCACGGCCATGGAGAGGGCGACCGCGACCAGCAGCACCGTGAAGCCCAGGTTCAGCCTCGCAGGGCTCACGCGGCCGACGACGCGGCTGCCCAGCAGACTCCCGCCCACCGCGGCGACGGTGAAGGCACCGAGCAGCCCCCAGTCGAGGTCGCCCGCACCCGCGAGCCGCGCGGAGAGCGCGACCGCGCTGTTGACGGCGATGACGACGAGAGAGGTGCCCACCGCGACGCGCATCGGCAGCCCGAGCGCGAGGACCAGCGCGGGGACCACCGCGAAGCCGCCGCCGACGCCGAAGAAGCCGGTCAGGAGCCCGACCCCGGTGGCCGTCGCGACCAGGAGCACGACGTGCCGCCCGCTACGGGTACCCGCGTCCGCCGTCGTGCCGCGTGCGGCGCCTGCAACGTCGCGCGCCGCACGCCGTCGACGCGCTGTCATCAGCCCGGCGACGACGAGCATGAGCGCGGCGAACCCCGCGAGCAGCACGGCGTCGGGCACCCCGGCCGACAACCACGACCCAGCGACGGCGCCGCCCGACCCGAGCGCGCCGAAGGTGAGCCCCCGGACGACCCGGACGCGCCCCGCCCGCTGGTGCGGGACGGCCCCGACGAGGGCCGTCACGCCCACCACCACGAGCGATCCGGTGGTGGCGGTCAACGCGTCCTGCCCGAAGAGGTGGACGAACGCCGGGACCGCGAGGATCGAGCCGCCGCCGCCCAGCGCCCCGATGCTCAGCCCGATGAGCAGCCCGAGCGGCAGGGCCAGCGCGAGGTCGGCCGCGTTCAGGCGACAGCTCCGACGAGTGGCACGCCGGCGTCGCCGGCGTGCTCGTCGAACACGTCGTCGACGTGCACGACCCGGTGGCCGCGGGCGAGGAGCAGCGAGGCCGCGATGGACGCGCGGTACCCGCTCGCGCAGTGCACCCAGAGCTCCCCGGCGGGCACCTCGTCGGCCCGCACCAGAAGCTCATGGAGCGGCACGTGGACGGCGCCCTCGAGGTGACGCGCCGTCCACTCGCTCGCGCGACGGACGTCGAGCACCGTCACGGGGCGGTGGTGCCGCACCTGGGCGAGGTCGGCGAAGGTCGCCCGGTGCACCTGCGCGAGCGGGCCGTCCGTCCAGTCCTCCGGTCCGCCGGTGGCGGCCGCGGCGGGGCGGTCGATACCGATCCGGACGAGCTCGCGCTGGGCCTGCGCCACCTGCTCCGCGGTCTCGCCCAGGAGCGTCACCGGTGTGCCCCACGGGATCAGCCAGCCGAGGTACGTCGAGAACTGGCCGTCCGTCCCGAAGTTGAACGTCCCGGGGACGTGGCCCGCGGCGAAGGCGGTGCGCGTGCGCAGGTCCACGAGCCACTCGCCGTCCGCGAGCCGTCGCGCGAGCTCGCCGGCGTCGGCGGGAGCCGGCGGGCTCAGGTCGGGCGCGTCGGGTCCCGCGGCGTTCGCCGGGCCCATGTGCACGTAGTACGCCGGGTAGGCGTCGAGCCCTGCCACGATCTCGTCGACGTAGTCCTGCTCGTCCTTCGTGAGGGCGGGGTTCGCCCGGCGCTCGTCCCCGATCGTCGAGGACGTCGCGCCGTCGGTGGTCGCGGTCGCGGAGCAGAAGCTGCCGAAGCCGTGGGTCGGCATCACCCGGGTCTCGTCGGGGAGCTCGGCCGCGAGTCGGCGCGCGGAGGCGTACTGGTGGTGCGCGAGCTCGTGGGTGTGGTCGCCGCCCAGCAGGTCGGGGCGACCCGTCGAGCCGAACAGGAGCGACCCGCCCGAGAACACCGCGGGCTCGTCACCCTCGAGCACGTAGGACAGGTGGGTGAAGGTGTGGCCCGGGGTGTGCATCGCGCGCAGCCGCAGGGACCCCGTCGCGATCACGTCACCGTCCCTCACCGGGACGCGCTCGTACGCGACGTCGTCGTCGGCCCCCACGACGTACGCGGCGCCCACCGCACGGGCGAGGGCGAGGCCGCCCGTCACGTAGTCGTTGTGGATGTGCGTCTCGACGACGTGCGTGATCCGCACGCCCTCGGCGGCGGCCAGCTCGAGCACGCGATCGATGTCGCGCTGCGGGTCGACGACGACGGCGACCTCGCCGTCGTGCACCAGGTAGCTGCGATCCCCCAGCGACGGGGTCTCGATGGGGACGATGGTGGTCCGTGTCATGTCTCCTCCTCGGGTCACCTGGGGAACCATACCCCTGGGGGTATTGTTCCATGGACTCCCGGCGTGCCAGAGGTCCTACGTCTGCGGCGTCCGGACCGCGCACAGTGGAGAGGTGCTCTTCGTCTGCTCGTGCACCCACGACCCCGTGACCCGCGTCCTCACCGTCCGCTTCTGCTCCCCCAGCAAGGAGCAGCGCCTCGCGCTCGAGTACCGCGACGTCGACGCCGAGCTACACCGGCGGATGCTCGCGGCACGTCCGCACTGGCAGCGTGTCCTCGAACGCGAGATCGCACCCACGCACGCGGTGCGACGGGTCGGCGAGCACTCGTGGCGAGAGCCCGCCGCCGCCGCGCCCGCGCCGGCGCACTGAGCCGGGCCCGCACCCCGTCCGAGGGCTGGACCGTCGCTCGGAGCAAGGCCCGGACGCAGAACGGGCCGGACCCGACGAGCGGATCCGGCCCGGCTGATGTGCACGTCAGCGGAAGGCGTCCTTGACCTTCTCCCCCGCCTGCTTGAGGTTCGCCGAGGTCTGGTCCTTCTGGCCCTCGGCCTCGAGGTCGCGGTCGTCGGTCGCGTCGCCGAGCGCCTCCTTGGCCTTGCCCTGCCACTCCTCGCCCGCGTTGCGGGCCTTGTCGTCGACACCCATGGCGCCTCCTTCGGTCGGGTCACTCGAGGCTAGGCCGCGCACCCGGTCCCCGCGCGTCGAGCGACGTCTCCGTGCACGTGGGTGAGCGCGACGAACACCTCGTCACCCGGCACGCCCACGTGCGCGGCGAGCACGCGCGCGAGCCCGGCGAGCGTAGGCACGAGGTGCTCGACACCGACCCGTACGACACCGCGCTCATCCGGGAACGCCACCTCGGCCCAGAAGCACTCGAGCACGCGGTCGTAGCCCCAGGAGCCGCCCCACGGGTGCGGTCCCGGTGCGACGAAGGCGTGCCCACCGTCCATGGCCCCACCCTGCCTTCGACCACCGACACGCTCGGCGTACGCGGCGCTCGCCCCGAGGGGTGACACATCCGAGGGTCGCGGGAGAGGCTGGCACATGACCACCGAACCACCGCAGGTCCGGGCCCACCCGCCGGAGGGCCCCGCGGACGCGTCGTCGGACGCGCGCGGCGCCCTCGCCCTCGCGGGCGTCCTCGCCGCCGGCCTCACGCTCGGCACGGCCCACCTGGTCGCGGCGATCGCCGCACCTGGCTCCTCGCCGCTCGTCGCGGTGGGCGGCATGGTCGTCGACGCGTCGCCTGCGTGGCTCAAGGACGCGGCGATCGCCGCGTTCGGCGTGCACGACAAGACCGCCCTCTTCGTCGTCACGGGCCTGGTGATCGCCGCCGTCGCCGCCGCGATCGGCCTGGTGGCGCGACGGCGCGCGGGACTCGCGACCGGTCTCGTGCTCGCCCTCGGCGCGCTGGGCGCGGCAGCTGCCGCGCTGCGCCCCGACGCGTCCGCGGCCTCGGTGCTCCCGGCTGCGGTGGGTGCCCTCGCCGGGGCGGGCGCGCTCCGCGGCCTCGTGCTGCGTGCCGCCCCCGCACCCACCCGCCACCCCGGCCCGGGCCCCGACAGGCGTGCGTTCCTGGGCCTCGCAGCGGTGGTCGCCGCCGCAGGCGTGCTCACCGCCGCCGCGGGCGTCGCCGTCGAGGGCCTCGGCCGCGCCGCGACGGCTGCGCGTGACCTCGTCCGCCTGCCGCGTGCGCGGACGCAGGCTCGCGCGGTCCCCGCCGCGGCGCAGTCGCCCGTGCCGGGAGTCGTGCCCTTCGTGACGCCCAACGGGGAGTTCTACCGCATCGACACCGCGCTGACCGTGCCGCGCGTCGACCCGCAGACCTGGCGGCTGCGCGTGCACGGCCTCGTCGACCGCGAGGTCGAGATCGGGTTCGACGAGCTGCTCGCCTCGCCGCTGGTCGAGGCCCACGTCACCCTCGCGTGTGTGTCCAACCCCGTGGGCGGCGACCTCGTCGGCAACGCCACCTGGTTGGGCCTGCCGATTCGTGAGGTGCTGGGCCGGGCCGGGCCACTCCCCGGCGCCGACATGGTGCTCTCGCGCAGCGTCGACGGCTTCACGGCCTCGACACCGCTCGAGGTGCTGCTCGACGACCGCGACGCCCTGCTCGCCGTCGGGATGAACGGCGAGCCCCTGCCGCTCGCGCACGGCTTCCCCGTGCGCATGGTGGTGCCGGGCCTCTACGGGTTCGTCTCAGCGACCAAGTGGCTCGCCGAGCTCGAGGTGACCCGCTTCGCCGACCAGCAGGCGTACTGGACGGTGCGCGGCTGGTCGGAGCGCGGGCCGGTCAAGACCTCCTCGCGCATCGAGGTGCCAGCCGACGGCGCGGCGCTCCCGGCGGGCGACGTCGCCGTCGGCGGCACCGCATGGGCCCAGCACACCGGCATCGAGGCGGTCGAGCTCAGCGTCGACGGCGGACCGTGGGAGCCCGCCGAGCTCGCCGCGCAGGTGGGGCTCGACACCTGGCGGCAGTGGTCGTGGACGTGGCGCGACGCGCGCCCCGGGAGCCACGAGCTGCGGGTCCGAGCGGTCGACGCCTCGGGGGTCACGCAGACCGGCGAGGTGGCGCCCGTGGTGCCCGACGGCGCGACCGGATGGCACACGGTGGGCGTCACCGTCACCGGGTGAGCCCGCGCGTCACGCGCCGTTCGCGGAGCGGCCACCTGCGGTTGCGGGCCCACCCCTAGGATCCGCGTGTGATCGCCGACGCTCCGAGCCGAGCCGCCGCTGCCCCCGTCCCGCGCCGACGCGTCGTCTCGTGGGCCCTGTGGGACTGGGGGTCGGCCGCGTTCAACGCGGTCATCACGACCTTCGTCTTCACCCGGTGGCTGACGAGCGAGGCGTTCATCGAGCCCGACGTCGTGGCGGCAGCCGCCGCAGAGCCGGACGGCGGTCCCGCGACGGCCGCCTACGACGCGGCGGTCGCCGTCCACTCGACGTGGCTGGGCTGGGGGCTCGCGGCCGCAGGCCTCGTGATCGCACTCCTGGCGCCCGTGGCCGGCGCGCGCTCGGACGACACGGGCCGCCGCAAGCTCTGGCTCGGCGTCCACACGGGCGTGACCGTGGCCATCTGCGCCGCGATGTTCCTGGTGCGTCCCGCCCCCGGTTCGCTCACCGAGAACCTGCTCCTCGGGATCGCGCTGCTGGCGTTCGCCAACGTGTTCTTCGAGCTCGCCGGCGTCAACTACAACGCGATGCTCACCCAGGTCTCGACGCCACGGAACCGAGGCCAGGTCAGCGGGATCGGCTGGGGCGCGGGGTACATCGGCGGGATCGTCCTGCTGCTCGTGCTGTTCGTGGGCTTCATCAACCCCGACGTCGGCTGGTTCGGCGTCACGGGCGAGGACGGCCTCGACATCCGGGTGTCGGTGCTGCTCTCGGCCGTCTGGTTCGCGGTGTTCGCGATCCCGGTCATGCTCAGCGTGCCCGAGGTCCCGCCCAGCCCGACGCGGCAGCGGCTCGGGTTCCTCGGCGCGTACCGCAGGCTCGTGACCGACGTCGTGACCCTGTGGCGCGACCGCCGCTCGACCCTGACCTTCATGATCGCCGCGGCCGTCTACCGCGACGGGCTGGCGGGCGTCTTCACGTTCGGCGCGGTCATCGCCTCGGGCACGTTCGGCTTCAGCGCGAGCGAGGTCGTCGTCTTCGCGATCGCCGCCAACGTCGTGGCCGGCGTCTCGACGTTCGTCGGGGGGCACCTCGACGACAGGCTCGGGCCCAAGCGGATCATCATCGCCTCCCTGGTGGGGCTCCTCGTCGCGGGCTCGGCGGTGTTCGTGCTGCACGACGCCGGCCGCACGGCCTTCTGGGTCTTCGGCCTGCTGCTCACCGTCTTCGTCGGGCCGGCCCAGTCGGCGAGCCGCTCGCTCCTGGCGCGCGTGAGCCCGCTCGGCCGCGAGAGCGAGATGTTCGGTCTCTACGCGACCACGGGGCGCGCGGCCAGCTTCCTCGCCCCGTTCGCCTTCTCGACCCTCATCGCCCTGGGCGGGGCCCAGTACTGGGGGGTCCTGGGCATCATGCTCGTGGTGGGGCTGGGCCTCGTGCTGCTGCTGCGGGTGCGCGTCCCCGACCACGCCTCGACCGCCACGCGGACGAGCCTCGACCGATGAGGTGGCGGCCGGACGGCCTCGGCGCGGGCTGGGAGCAGACCACGCTCGACCTGGGCGCCGACGACGAGGGCCCGCTCGTCGCGACGCTGGTGCGCTGCACCCACGGGCTCCCGGCAGGGGACGCTGCCGATCCACGGCCGGTGGTCCTCTACGTCCACGGCTACAACGACTACTTCTTCCAGGCGCACGTCGGGGAGCGGCTCGCGCGTGAGGGCTACGCCTTCTACGCCGTGGACCTGCGCCGCTACGGGCGGTCGCTGCGGCCGTGGCAGACGCCGGGGTGGACGGACGACCTCACGGAGTACGCCGAGGAGCTCACGGCCGCCGCCCGGCACGTGCGCGCGGCCGGTCACCGCCGGCTCGTCGTGATGGCGCACTCGACCGGCGGGCTCGTCGCGACGCTGTGGGCGCACGCGCTGCGGCGCACGGACGCCGTCGACGCGCTCGTGCTCAACAGCCCGTGGTTCGACCTCGCCGCCCCGTGGTTCAGTCGGGTGGTGTCGACGCGCGTGCTCGACCTCGTGGGTCCGCTCGACCCGCGCCGCAGGCTCAGCCACGGGCCGTCGTACGCGCGCACGCTGCACCGCGATGCCGGCGGCCCGTGGGACTTCGACGTCGAGCTCAAGCGTCCCGAGGGTGTTCCCGTGCTCGCCGGCTGGCTCCGCGCGGTGCGCCGCGGCCAGGCGCGACTCGCGCGCGGCCTCGACGTGCGTGTGCCCGTGCTCGTCTGCGTCTCCGCCAGCAGCGGGCCCGACGACGACACCAACCCGTCGCGTCACCAGCAGGACACGGTGCTCGACGTCGAGCAGATCGTCGCCCGCGCGGCACGCATCGGTCCCGACGTCACGGTCGAGCGCATCGAGGGCGGCCTGCACGACCTCGCCCTGTCGCAGACCCCCGCGCGCGAGGCGTATCTCGACGCCGTGGTGACCTGGCTCAGCCGCCGCCTCGACCTGGCGCGCGACCCAGGATCCGACGCAGCGCCGCCGGCTGGTCGGTGATCACGGCCTCGGCGCCCGCCCGGAGGCACACGTCGAGGTCGTTCGCGCCCGCCACCGTCCACACACGCAGCGCGCGTCCTGCACGCACCCACCGCTCGACCCGCTCGGGGTGCCCACGCACGAAGGCCACGCTGGGCCCCACCCCACCGAACGCGCCGTCGTCGACCAGGGCGAGCGCACGGGCGACGGACCGGGCGGCCCGCGTCGCGTCGTCGTCCGGCCGCGCCGTCAGACGCGTCAGCGCGACCGGGTCTCCGGCGTCCACCAGGAGCACGAGGTCGCGCCTCGACACGCCCTGCCCTGCGAGGCGCTCGAGCGCGTCCGGGTCGAACGCCATCAGCGAGACACGTGCCGCTCCCACGGCACCCGTGGTCGCCTCCCACCCCGCCGCGGTCAGCACCTCGAGCGCGGCGTCCTCGGTGGGCCTGCCACGCGGGTCGGGGTGCTTGACCTCGACCGCGAGCTCGACCGTCCGGGCGGCTCCTGCCGCGAGCTCGACGAGCTCCGCGAGCCTGAGCACCCGGTGCGTGCCGCCGGCGTCCGCCCGCCGGGTGCCCGCAGGCTTCAGCAGGACCTCACGCAGGCCGGCGTAGGTGCGCTCCGCGAGCGGGCCCTGCTCGGTCGTCGTGCGGTCCAGGGTCGCGTCGTGCCAGCACACGGCGACGTCGTCGGCCGTGAGACGCACGTCGCACTCGAGCCCGTCGGCGCCGTCGGCCAGGGCCTGCACGTAGGCCGCGCGGCTGTGCTCGGGCGCGGGGCCGTGCGCACCCCGGTGGGCGATGATCCGAGGCACGTGCTCCCGACGTCGCTCAGGCACCGGCGACCGACCTGCCCGCGTCGACCACCAGCACCACGCACAGCGCGGCGACGACCATCGACAGCGTGAACGGGTGCCGGCTGCGCGGCGCCACGAGGCCCAGGGCCCCCGCGACGACGGCGGTCACGGCCGCGAGGCCGCCCACGACCAGGGCCGCCGGCGCAGGCGTCACCGCGCCGCCGGCGATCAGCGGGCCCGTGACCATCACGACCACGGCGGCCAGCAGCACGGCGGGGGCGAGCAGCAGCGCCGCCGCCCGGCCGCGACGGCGCACGAGCCTGTGCACCGCGCCGTCGACACCCGTGCGCGCGTCGTCGTCGAGGTCCGGGAGCACGTTGGCGACGTGGGCGCCCACACCCAGGAGCCCTCCCCCGGCGACGAGCCACGCGGGCGCGAGCGGGGCGCCCGGGAGCGTCAGCACGAGGAAGAGCGGCAGCAGGGCGAACGAGACCGCGTACGGGGCCCACGACCACGCGGTCGCCTTGAGCCCGAGGTTGTACGCCCAGGCCGAGGCGACCGCGGCGACGTGCACGAGGCCCGGGAGCAGTCCCGTCGCGACGGAGGCGAGCACGCACACGCTGAGCGCGCCGAGTGCCGCGGTTCGCAGGGTGCCGACCTCGAGCGCTCCGACGACGACGGGCTTGTCGACGCGCCCCGCGGCGTGGTCCCGGCGCGCGTCGACCCAGTCGTTGGACCAGCCGACGGACAGCTGACCGGTGAGCACGGCGGCGGTCGCGACGACGACCGTGACGGCGGGCGCCGACGCGGCGACGAGGACGGCGGCCGACATCGCCGTGACCATCGCCGTGGGTCCCGCGTGACTCGCGCGGGCGAGCGCCGCGAGCGCCACGAGTCCGCCTGTCGCCCCGGCCCGCAGGCGCGCACCGGCGCGCGCGCCTGCGGCCCGGCCGTCGCCGCTGCTCGTCGTCCCCGCGTCCGTGGCACCCATCCCGGCCGACCACCTCCCCACCGGACGCTAGCCCTCGCGACGTGGCGCACGCGACGTGACACGATGCCGAGATGCCCCGTGTGGTCGCCGTCGCCCCGGTCCTGCCCCCGCACACCTACCGCCAGTCCGAGATCGCCGACGTCCTGGCCCCCCTGCTCACCGGGACGCCGGCGCGCGCCCGCGCGATGGCCCGCCTGCACGCGGCCACCGGGGTGACGACACGCCATCTCGCGCTGCCGCTCGACGCCTACCCGCACCTCGGTGGGTTCGACGAGACGAACCGCACGTTCCACCAGGTGGGCGCTCGCCTCGCGGGAACGGCCGTGCGGCGTGCCCTCGACGACGCGCGCCTGCGCCCGCAGGACGTCGACCTGCTGCTGCTCACCTCGGTCACCGGGATCGGCGCACCCTCGCTCGACGCGACGCTCGTGACCGAGCTGGGGCTGCGACCCGACGTCGTGCGGATCCCGACCTTCGGGCTCGGGTGCGCGGGCGGCGCGGCCGGGCTGGGCCGGCTCCACGACCACCTCGTGGGCCACCCCGAGCAGGTCGCCCTGCTCGTGTCGGTCGAGCTGTGCTCGTTGACGCTCCAGCGCGACGACGACTCGGCGGCCAACCTGGTGGCGACGGGGCTGTTCGGCGACGGGGCGGCTGCGGTGGTGATGACGGGTGACGCCGTACCTGCCGGGGACGGTGCCGGGCGTCCCGCACCACGGACGGTCGCGGCCGCGAGCCACCTCGAGCCCGGCACCGCGGGCGACCTGGGCTGGGACATCGGGGCCTCCGGCTTCCGGATCGTGCTGGGGGCAGGCCTGCCCGACGTCGTGCGACGAGGGCTGCGCGGCCCCGTCGAACGCCTCCTCGACCGCCACGACCTCAAGCCCCCAGACGTGACGGGCTGGGTGGTGCACACCGGCGGCCCACGGATCCTCGACGCCGTCCAGGAGGCCCTCGACCTCGACGCCGCCGAGCTCGCCGGCGCACGTGAGCTGCTCGCGGCGACGGGCAACCTCTCGTCCGCCTCGGTGCTGCACGGCCTCGCGCGGGCGCTCGAGCAGGAGCACCCGCCCGGTTCCCCGGGGGTGCTCATGGCGTTCGGGCCGGGCGTGAGCACCGACCTCGTGCTGCTGCGCTGGTCCGACGAGGGAGGATCCGCATGCTGACGGTGTACCTGGCCGTGGTCGCCGCGACGGCGCTCGAGCGCCTGGCGGAGCTGGTGGTCTCGACCCGCAACGCCCGGTGGTCCTTCGCGCGCGGCGGGGTCGAGAGCGGCCGTGGCCACTTCCCGCCCATGGTCGCCCTGCACACGGGGCTGCTGGTCGCCTGCGTGGTCGAGGTGCTCGTCGCCGATCGACCGTTCACGCCGTGGGTCGGGTGGCCGGCCCTCGCGCTCGTCGTCGCGAGCCAGGCGCTCCGTTGGTGGTGCATCGCGACCCTGGGCCCGCGCTGGAACACCCGCGTGATCGTGGTCCCGGACCTCCCGCTCGTGGCCCGCGGGCCGTACCGGTGGATGCGGCACCCCAACTACGTCGCCGTCGTCGTCGAGGGCGTCGCGCTGCCGCTGGTGCACGGTGCGTGGGTCACGGCGGTGGCGTTCACCGTGCTCAACGCGGTGCTGCTGCTCGGCTTCCGCATCCCCGCCGAGGCGCGCGCGCTCGAGGCCGCCCGTGCCGCCGCCTGACGCCGAGGTCCTGGTGGTGGGCGGTGGGCCGGTCGGCCTCGCCGCCGCGATCGAGGCGCGGCTCGCGGGGCACGAGGTGGTCGTGCTCGAACCGCGCAGCGGTCCGGTGGACAAGGCGTGCGGCGAGGGCCTCATGCCAGGGACGCTGGCAGCCCTGCTCCGCCTCGGCGTCGACCCGGAGGGGCACGCCCTGGCCGGGATCAGCTACCGACGCGACGGTGCGCACGTGGACCACCGCTTCCGCTCCCCCGGCCGGGGCGTGCGACGCACCACGCTCCACGCGGCCCTGCGTGCGCGGGCCGACGAGCTCGGGGTCGCGCACCGCGAGCAGCGCGTGCGGACCCTCACGCTCGAGCCCGACGGCGCCGTGGTCGACGGGATCCGGGCGCGGCACGTGCTCGCGTGCGACGGTCTGCACTCGACGGTCTCCCGGCTGCTGGGCCTCGACGTCGCCGCGAGCCGCGGCGGTGCGCGACGGTACGGCGTGCGCCGTCACCACGCGGTGGCGCCCTGGACCGACCTCGTCGAGGTGCACTGGACCCCGCACGCCGAGCTCTACGTCACGCCCGTGGGCCCGGAGCTGGTGGGGGTGGCCGCGCTCGGTCCCACGGGAACGGACCTGGCCGACCAGGTCGCCCTCGCCCCCGAGCTCGCCGGGCGCCTCGAGGGCGCGCCGGTCGTCGGGACGCTGCGCGGCGCCGGGCCGCTGCTGCGTCGTACCGCTCGGCGCACGTGCGGCGCGGTACGGCTGGTGGGTGACGCGAGCGGGTACGTCGACGCGCTCACGGGTGAGGGGCTGCGGGTGGGGCTCGCCCAGGCGCACGCAGCGATCGCGACGCTCGAGGACGCGTCCGCGTACGAGCGGGAGTGGCGCCGCGTCACACGCGACTACCGCCTGCTGACCGCCGGCCTCGTCACATGGGCGACGTCGCCGCTGCGACCCGCCGTGGTGCCCGTCGCCCGGCGCGTGCCCTGGCTCTACGGCGCAGTGGTCGACCGGCTCGCCCGATGAGGGCCCCGGCGCCGACGCGGCGACGTCTCAGCGGTCGGCGCGAGGATTCAGCATGTCCGGGTCGGCGTCCGGGTCACCGTCGGCCGGTTCGCCCTGGGCCTCCTCGCCCGTGCGAGGCGTGAGGTTCTCCGGGTCGGCATCGGGGTCCTCGGCCGGGTCGTAGGGGCGCTCGGAGGGTGTCTGCTCGCTCATCGGACCACAGTCGCACCGCCGTCGGCCCACCGCATGCGGAAGCCTCCGGACCACCCCCGTCTGATACCCCGCAGGGTATGCGACGAAGGTCCCTGGGCTGCCCCGACGGTGCGACATAGCGTCGGGAGTGACGGGTGCACGGCCGCCACCGGGCGGCCCCCGAGCACGCGAGGTGTCGAAGATGCGCCGACTCGTCGTCCTGGGTGCCGGGACCGCCGGCACGATGGTGGTCAACAAGCTCCGGCCGCGCCTGGCGCGCGACGAGTGGAGCGTGACGGTGGTCGAGCCGTCGGCCGAGCACTTCTACCAGCCCGGCTTCCTCTTCCTCCCCTTCGGCAGCCTGCGCGCACGTGACGTCGTCCGCCCGGTCCGGCCGACCCTCACCTCGGGCGTCGAGCTCGTCCGGGCCGCCGTCGACCGCGTCGACCCCGACGCCCGCGTGGTCCACCTCGAGGACGGCCGCACGCTCGCCTACGACTACCTCGTCATCGCGACGGGCACCTCCCCGCGTCCCGACGAGACGCCGGGGATGCGCGAGGGGCTGGGCGACACGGTGCACGAGTTCTTCACCTACCACGGGGCCATGGCCCTCGCGGCACGCCTGGCCGACTGGCCGGGCGGACGACTGGTGGTCCACGTGACCGAGATGCCGATCAAGTGCCCGGTCGCGCCGCTCGAGTTCGCGTTCCTCGCCGACGCGTTCTTCACCGACCGGCAGATCCGCGACAAGGTCGAGATCACCTACGCGACGCCGCTGCCGGGCGCGTTCACCAAGCCCGTGGCCTCCGCGGCGCTCGGCTCGATGCTCGAGGACCGCGGCGTGCACGTCGAGCCCGACTTCGTCGTCGAGCAGGTGGACGCCGAGGCAGGGACGCTCAGCGCGTTCGACGGGCGCGAGCTGGGCTTCGACCTGCTCGTGACGATCCCGGTCAACATGGGCGCCGACTTCGTGGCGCGCTCGGGCCTGGGCGACGAGCTCAACTACGTCCCGGTCGACAAGCACACGCTGCTCTCGACCGCGTACGACACGATCTTCGCGATCGGCGACGCCAGCGACGCACCGGCGTCGAAGGCGGGCTCGGTCGCACACTTCGCGGTCGAGTCGTTCGTGCCGAACTTCCTCGCGCACGTCGCAGGCCGCCCCATGACGCACGGCTTCGACGGGCACGCGAACTGCTTCATCGAGTCGGGGCACGGCAAGGGCCTGCTCATCGACTTCAGCTACGACGTCGAGCCCCTGCCCGGCACGTACCCCCTCCCCCGCGTCGGACCGTTCCGACTGCTGCGGGAGAGCCGCGTGAACCACTGGGGCAAGCTCGCGTTCCGGCACCTGTACTGGCACGCGCTGCTCCCCGGCCGGCGCCTGCCCGTGAGCGCCCACATGTCGATGGTGGGCAAGCAGCGCCCCGAGGCGCCGACGCCCGGCACGACCACCGGCCCCGTCGTCCCGGCCGGGATGGACTGACCGCACGAGACAAGGAGTACGCCATGCCCGTGACCACGATCGACGGACGTGAGGTCCACGTCGACGCCGAGGGCTTCATGACCGACCCCGCCGAGTGGGACGAGTCCCTCGCCGCGGCTCTCGCCGCGGCGATCGGCATCGAGCTCACCGACCGCCACTGGGAGCTGCTGCGGTTCCTGCGCGCCGACTTCGCGGAGCAGGGCGAGACGGCGACCACGCGTCGCGTGCAGACCGTGGGCGGCGTACCGACCAAGGAGCAGTTCGCGCTGTTCCCCAAGAAGCCCGCCAAGAAGATGGCCTACGTGGCAGGTCTCCCCAAGCCCAAGGGCTGCGTCTGACGCGTACTGCCGCCCCCGACACTCGCCGAAGTCGCGACACCGCGCACCCGGCCCTCCGAGAGGAAGCTGCCATGACCGTCCCCGAGATCCGTCCGTCGTTCGACGACGACGCCACCGAGGGCCGCAAGCTCGCGATCATCTGCTCCAAGGGCAACCTCGACATGGCCTACCCGGGTCTCATCCTCGGGAACGCGGCCCTGGGCGAGGGCGTCGAGACGCACCTGTTCTTCACCTTCTGGGGCTTCGACATGATCACGCGGTCCCGGATGGACGACCTGAAGTTCACCCCGGTCGGCAACACCGCGACGCACATGCCGATGGGCCTGACCCCGCTGCCCGGCATGACGACGATGGCCACACGCCAGATGCGCCGCTCGCTCGCCGAGCTCGACATCCCACCGGTGCGCGACTTCCTGGAGCAGATCGTGGCGGCGGGCGGCCACCTGTGGGCCTGCAGGCTCAGCGCGGACATGAACAAGCTCACCGAGGCCGACCTCTACGAGGAGGTCGAGGGCATCATCTCGGCGAGCGACTTCATCGAGCTCACCGAGGGTGCCCAGCTCCTGTTCATCTGAGCGCTCCGGACGCTCGGCCATGTCCGGTCAATACCCCGTGGGGTATGGTCTTCCCATGACGCCACGCATCCTCCGCCCCCTCGTCGGCCTCGTCGTGGCCACCGCCGCCCTGGTCGGCTGCGGCCCCACGTCCCCCGACGGGCCGCCCGCCGAGGCGGTCGGCACCGGGCTCGGCGCGACGCTCGACGGTGACGCCTTCGCGTCGCTCGTCGGCGAGCCCGACGTCGTGGTGCTCGACGTGCGCACGCCCGAGGAGTTCGCGAGCGGGCACCTTCCCGACGCCGTCAACCTCGACGTGTCGGACCCGGGCTTCCCCGAGGCGGTCGCCGCGCTCGATCCGACGGGCACCTACGCCGTGTACTGCCGCTCGGGCAACCGGTCGGCCCAGGCGGTCGCCGTGATGCTCGACGCGGGCGTCCAGGACGTGGCGCACCTCGAGGGCGGGATCGCGGCATGGCAGGGTGAGGTCGTCACCGACTGAGAGGTTCGCCACAGTCCGCGGCCCCACCCCGGTGCGCGGTCGGCCGGTCCTGCTGGCACTCTTGGCCCATGCAGATCTGGCCGGGCAAGCCCTACCCCCTCGGAGCCACGTTCGACGGCTCGGGCACCAACTTCGCACTCTTCTCCGAGATCGCCGAGCGCGTCGAGCTCTGCCTCATCGACGAGGACGGCACGGAGACGCGGATCGACGTCCCCGAGGTGGACGCGTTCGTCTGGCACGCGTACCTGCCGAGCGTCCAGCCGGGCCAGCGCTACGGCTTCCGGGTGCACGGCCCGTACGACCCCGCGAACGGGCACCGGTGCAACCCCGCGAAGCTGCTCCTCGACCCGTACGCCAAGGCCATCGACGGGCAGGTCGACGGCCACCAGGCCCTGTTCTCCTACGACTTCGGTGACCCCACGTCGCTCAACACCGACGACTCCGCGGGGCACACGATGACCTCGGTGGTCATCAACCCCTACTTCGACTGGGGCCACGACCGTCCGCCGAACCGTGAGTACCACGAGAGCATCGTCTACGAGGGGCACGTCAAGGGCATGACGCAGCTCCACCCGGGCGTCCCCGACGAGCTCCGCGGCACCTACGCCGGCATGGCGCACCCCGCGGTGGTCGAGCACCTCGTCGAGCTCGGCATCACGGCGATCGAGCTCATGCCCGTGCACCAGTTCGTCAACGACCCCTCGCTCCAGGAGAAGGGGCTGTCGAACTACTGGGGCTACAACACCATCGGCTTCTTCGCGCCCCACAACGGGTACGCGGCCTCGACCACGCCGGGCCAGCAGGTCCAGGAGTTCAAGCAGATGGTCAAGGCCCTGCACGAGGCGAACATCGAGGTCATCCTCGACGTCGTCTACAACCACACCGCCGAGGGCAACCACCTGGGCCCCACCCTCTCGTTCCGCGGCATCGACAACGCCGCCTACTACCGCCTCGTCGACGAGGACCAGGCGCACTACTTCGACACCACGGGCACCGGCAACTCCCTGCTCATGCGGCACCCGCACGTGCTCCAGCTGCTCATGGACTCGCTGCGCTACTGGGTCACGGAGATGCACGTCGACGGCTTCCGCTTCGACCTCGCGTCGACCCTCGCGCGCCAGTTCCACGAGGTCGACCGCCTCTCGGCGTTCTTCGACCTGGTCCAGCAGGACCCGGTGGTCAGCCAGGTCAAGCTGATCGCGGAGCCGTGGGACGTGGGCGACGGCGGCTACCAGGTGGGCGGGTTCCCTCCCCTGTGGAGCGAGTGGAACGGGAAGTACCGCGACACGGTGCGCGACTTCTGGCGCGGCGAGCCGTCGACCCTCGCGGAGTTCGCGAGCCGGCTCACGGGGTCCTCCGACCTGTACGAGCACACCGGCCGTCGACCGATCGCATCCATCAACTTCGTGACGGCGCACGACGGCTTCACGCTGCGGGATCTGGTCTCGTACAACGAGAAGCACAACGAGGCGAACGGCGAGGGCAACGCGGACGGCGAGAGCCACAACCGCTCGTGGAACTGCGGCACCGAGGGCCCGACCGACGACCCCGAGGTGCAGCGGCTGCGGTGGCGCCAGCAGCGCAACTTCCTCGCGACGCTCCTGCTGTCGCAGGGGGTGCCGATGCTCGCCCACGGCGACGAGCTCGGTCGCAGCCAGGGCGGCAACAACAACGGCTACTGCCAGGACAACGAGATCACCTGGATGGACTGGGACCTGGACGAGGCCGAGGCCGCGCACCTCGAGTTCACCCGCACGCTCGTCCACCTGCGCCGGGACCACCCCGTGCTGCGTCGACGCCGCTTCTTCCACGGCAGCGCGGACCACGGCGGCGAGAGCGACCTGGGCGACATCGCGTGGTTCAACGCGACCGGTGAGCACATGTCCGACGAGGACTGGCACGAGGGGCACGCCAAGGCCGTGATGGTGTTCCTCAACGGCGAGGCGATCGCCGAGCCCGACGTGCGGGGCGAGCGCGTCGTCGACGACAGCTTCCTGCTGCTCTACAACGCCGCTCCCGAAGGCGTCGAGTTCACGCTCCCGCCCGTCGAGTTCGGCGCCACCTGGACGTGCGTGGTCGACACCGACCACTCGCTCGAAGAGGGGGCCGAGGTCGAGGCGGCGAGCTCCGTGGTGGTCACCGGCCGCAGCAGCGTCGTGCTGACGCGCCCGGTGCAGGAGCGCTCGTGAGCGACACCGGCGAGCGACCCGGCCCCTCGAGGCGTCGTCCCCCGCCGGGGCGACCCGTCCCGGTCTCGACCTACCGCCTCCAGCTCAACGCGGGGCTCACCCTCGACGACGCGGCGACCCAGGTCGACTACCTCGCCGACCTGGGCGTGACGCACCTGTACCTGTCACCCCTCCTGACGGCCGCACCCGGCTCGACCCACGGGTACGACGTCGTCGACCACGCCACCGTGTCACCCGTCCTGGGCGGCCGCGAGGCGCTCGACCGGCTCGCGGCCGCGGCCCGCACGGCGGGGCTCGGCCTCGTCGTGGACATCGTGCCCAACCACATGGCCGTGCCGACCCCGGCCTGGCACAACCGTGCGCTCTGGTCAGTCCTGGCGCACGGGCCCGAGTCGCCGTACGCGGCGTGGTTCGACGTCGACTGGTCCGCCGGTGACGGCGCCCTGCTGATGCCTGTGCTCGGGCGCCGGATCGGTGCCGTGCTCGCGGCTGACGAGCTCGTGGTCGCCGAGGAGGAGGTACCGCACGAGGGCACCCAGACCGTGGTGCGCTACTACGACCACGTGTTCCCCGTGCGGCCGGGGACCGAGCACCTGCCCCTCGCCGAGCTCGTCGAGCGGCAGCACTACCGCCTCGCGTACTGGCGGGTCGCGGACGAGGAGCTGAACTACCGGCGCTTCTTCGACGTCGGCACGCTCGCGGCCGTGCGGGTCGAGGACCCGGAGGTCTTCGACGCGACCCACGACCTGGTGGCGGGGCTCGTGCGTGACGGCGTCGTGGACGGCCTGCGCATCGACCACCCCGACGGGCTGGCCGACCCGCAGGGCTACCTCGAGCGCCTTGCGCGGGCCACCGACGACGCGTGGGTGGCGGTCGAGAAGATCCTCGCGCCCGCCGAGGAGCTCCCGGAGGACTGGGCCACGGCCGGTACCACGGGGTACGAGGCGATGTGGCGCGTCCTGGCCACCTTCGTGGACCCCGGCGGGGCGGGCGAGCTGGGTGCGGTGATGCACCGGCTCACCGGCGACACGACGGACTCGCTCCCCCGCCTCGTCGAGGAGGCCAAGCGCGAGATCGTCGGGGGTGCGCTGTACGCCGAGGTGCACCGCCTCGCGGACCTCGCCGCCGACATCTGCCGGGACGACGTGCGGCTGCGCGACCACACGTGGCGCTCGCTGCACGACTGCCTGGTGGAGCTGCTCGTCGCGGCTGACCGCTACCGCTACTACGTGGTGCCCGGAGAGCCGGTGCGCCCCGAGGTCCAGACGGCGTTCGCCGAGTGCGTGCAGACCGCCCGCTCACGGCTCGACGAGGACAGGCACGAGACCCTCGACCTGCTCGCCGACATGCTCCTGGGGCTCGAGAGCGGCTCCGCGGGTCGCACGCGCGAGGCGCGCCGTGACGAGCTCGTGGTCCGCTTCCAGCAGACGTGCGGCGCCGTGATGGCCAAGGGCGTCGAGGACACGGCCTTCTACCGGTGGACCCACCTCGTCGCGCTGTGCGAGGTGGGCGGGGCACCCGAGCGCTTCGCGGTGAGCCCCGAGGAGCTGCACGCGTGGGCCGCACGTGCGCAGTACCACGCACCCGTCGCGCTCACCGGGCTCTCGACGCACGACACCAAGCGCAGCGAGGACGTGCGGGCGCGGCTCGCGGTGCTCTCCGAGCTCCCCACCGAGTGGTCGGAGCTCGTCGAGCACCTGCGTGCGGCGACCGCCGACGTGCGGCCCACGCTCCTCGACGGCCGGACCGAGAACCTCCTGTGGCAGACGCTCGCGGGCACCTGGACCCACGACGGGCCGCTCGAGGAGGAACGCCTCACGGAGTACCTCACGAAGGCCGTGCGCGAGGCCAAGTCCGTCACCGCGTGGACCGCCGTCGACGAGCCCTACGAGCAGGCCGTGCTCTCCTACGCGAGCGCGGCCCTGCGCTCGCCCGAGGTGAGTGACGCGATCACCGCCTGGGTGCGTCGAGCGGCGCCCGGCGTGCGCGCGACGACGCTCGGCAGCAAGCTCGTGCAGCTCACCCTGCCGGGGGTCGCGGACGTCTACCAGGGCACCGAGGTCCCGGCCGTCGCACTCGTGGACCCGGACAACCGCCGCCCGGTCGACACGACGGTTCTGCAGGCGCGTCTCGCGCGGCTCGAGCACGACCACCCCCGCGACCTCGCCGACGAGAAGCTGCTGATCACCTCGCGCGCCCTGCGGACGCGGCGCGCGCACCCGGAGGCGTTCGTCGGCGAGGGCGCCGGGTACGCGGCCGTGCCGAGCTCGTCGGGCCACGCGTTCGCCTTCGCGCGCACGGTCGACGGCGTGGAGACGGTCGTCACGGTGGCCACGCGCCTCGCCCTCGCACTCGACCGGCTCGGTGGCTGGGGCGACCACACCGTCGTGCTGCCGGAGGGCACCTGGACCGACACGCTCACCGGCAGGCGGCACGCCGGGGGCATGCTGCGGCTCGCGGACCTCCTCGACCGCCTGCCCGTGGCTCTCCTGGTGCGCGAGGACGGCTGACCCCCCAGGCTGGTCACGTGCCAGACGACGAGAGGAGCCCCGTGGACCGTGCAGGTGCAGCCCGCGTGTGGGCGCCGCGCGCCTCCACCGTCGAGCTCGAGACCACGGACGGACGCACGCCGCTCGACGCCGTCGGCGGCGGCTGGTGGCAGGGCCCCGCACTCGAGCACGGCACGGACTACGCCTTCGTGCTCGACGGCGGGCCCCCGCGTCCGGACCCGCGCAGCGCATGGCAGCCGCACGGCGTGCACGGCCCGAGCCGCGCGTTCGACACCGACCTGCACCCGTGGACCGCGGACTGGTCGGGTCGCGACGTGCGGGGAGCGGTCATCTACGAGCTGCACGTCGGCACGTTCACGCCGGGTGGGACGCTCGACACCGCGATCGAACGTCTCGGCCACCTGGCCGAGCTCGGGGTCGAGGTCGTCGAGCTCATGCCGGTCGCGGCCTTTCCGGGCGTGCACGGGTGGGGCTACGACGGGGTCGCGCTCTACGCCGTGCACGAGCCGTACGGCGGTCCCGCGGCGCTCCAGCGGTTCGTCGACGCGGCGCACGCCCACGGCCTCGCCGTGTGTCTCGACGTGGTGCACAACCACCTCGGGCCCTCGGGCAACTACCTGCAGGAGTTCGGCCCCTACTTCACGGAGCGTCACCACACGCCGTGGGGTGCCGCGGTCAACCTCGACGGTGACGACGCGCGCGAGGTCCGCGCGTTCCTGGTCGACAACGCGGTGCGCTGGCTGCGCGACTTCCGCCTCGACGCGCTCCGGCTCGACGCGGTGCACGCACTCGTCGACGACTCACCCCGGCACGTGCTCGCGGAGATGGCCGACGCCGTCGCCGAGCTGGCCACCGAGGTGGGCCGCCCGCTCGGCCTGATCGCCGAGTCCGACCTGAACGACGTGCGCACGGTGACCCCCACCTCGCGCGGGGGCCTCGGCATGACGGCCCAGTGGGCCGACGACGTGCACCACGCGATCCATGCACGGCTCACGGGCGAGACGCACGGCTACTACGTCGACTTCGGCACCACCGCGACGCTCGCCCACGCGCTCACACGCGTGTTCGTGCACGACGGCGGCTGGTCGACCTTCCGCGGCCGCACGTGGGGCGCGCCCGTGCCCCCGGGGACCGACGGCCACCGCTTCGTCGTCTTCGGCCAGGACCACGACCAGGTGGGCAACCGCGCGCTGGGCGACCGACCCTCGGCCGGGCTCGACGACGGCGGCCTCGCGATCACGGCGGCCCTCGTGCTGCTCTCACCGTTCACGCCCATGCTCTTCATGGGCGAGGAGTGGGGCGCCACGACGCCGTGGCAGTACTTCACCGACCACGCCGAGCCCGAGCTCGCCGAGGCGATCAGGCGCGGCCGCACCGAGGAGTTCGGCGGGCACGGCTGGGAGGAGCTGTACGGCGGACGTCTCGAGGTCCCCGACCCGCAGGCGGCCGCGACCGTCGCCGCCTCCCGCCTCGACTGGGACGAGCCCCACGAGGAGGGCCGCGCCCGCCTGCTGCGCTGGTACCGCGACCTCATCGGACTGCGTCGCACCGAGCGCGACGTCGCGTCGGGCGACCTCGCGGCGGTCCGCGTCGAGACCGACCCGCAGGACCGTTGGCTCGTCGTGCACCGGGGCGGCGTCCGCGTGGTCGTGGTGCTCGACGACGACGAGGTGCGTGTGCCCCTGGGCGCGCAGGCCACGCCACCGCGCCTGCTCGCGGCCTGGGACCCCGAGGTGCACGTGGCGGGCGGGGTGCTCACGTCCCCTGGCCGCTCGGTCACCGTGCTGCGCTGCGACCCCGAGGAGGAGCCGTGACCTGGGACGTTCCCGCGCGCGCGGCGCTCGCCGCGGACGGTCTCGACCTCACCGCGCTCGACCGCCGCTCGACGCCTGGGTGGTCGGGTGACAAGGCCGCCGGCCGCGCACGCACGGTGAACCGCGGCGCGCGGATGTCCGAGCTCCAGGAGCTCCTGTACGCCCACGGACGCTCGGGCGGGGAGCGGTCGGTGCTGCTCGTGCTCCAGGGCATGGACACCGCCGGCAAGGGCGGGATCGTGCGGCACGTGCTGGGCATGGTGGACCCCCAGGGTGTCGCCCTGCGCTCCTTCGGCGTGCCGACCGCCGAGGAGCGCACGCAGCACTACCTGTGGCGCATCCGCAACGCGCTGCCGCGGCCCGGTGCGATCGGGGTCTTCGACCGCTCGCACTACGAGGACGTGCTCGTGGTGCGCGTCGAGGACCTCGTACCCCGCGACGTGTGGGAGCCGAGGTACGACGAGATCAACGCGTTCGAGGCCGAGCTGGTCGAGGCGGGGACCGTCGTGGTCAAGGTGATGCTCGCCATCTCGCCCGAGGAGCAGGCCGAGCGGCTGAGGGAACGCCTCGAGCGCCCCGACAAGTACTGGAAGTACAACCCGGGCGACATCGACGCGCGCGAGCGGTGGCACGACTACACGGCGGCCTACCAGGCGGTGCTGGACCGCACGTCGACCGCGCACGCCCCGTGGTACGTGGTGCCGGCGGACCGCAAGTGGTACGCACGGCTCGCGGTCACCGAGCTCCTCACGGACGCACTGCTGGGACTCGGGCTCTCGTGGCCCCCCGCAGACTTCGACGTCGCGACCGAGCTGGCCCGGCTCGACGCGTCGCGCCCGTGACACCGCACGCGCGGGCGGCACGTGAGACGGGCAGGGCCCCTCAGGCGTCGACGAGCTCGCGGCCACGCTCGGCGAGCGCCCCGAGCCGCGAGAGCGCGCGCAGGTACTTCTTGCGGTAGCCGCCACGCAGCATCGCTTCCCCGAAGAGCCCTGCGGTCCCCGACCCACCGAGCAGCACGGGGACGTCGGCGTCGTAGAGCCGGTCGACGAGCACGACGAGCCGCAGCGCATCGGCCTGGTCGGTCACCGGGGCCACCTGCGTGATCCCCACCGCGGGGACCCCTTCGACGAGGGCTCCGTAGCGGCTCGGGTGCACCGTGCGCAGGTGCGCCGCGAGGTCCTCGTACGCATCGCACGTCGCGCCGTCGATCCGCGCCGCCGCGGCGGCGACCTCCTCGTCCGGCAGGCCGTCGTCGGGCTGGGGCGCCCCGCGGTGCCGGTAGTCGGGACCGTCGATCCGCAGCACCTCGAACCGCGACGCGAGAGCCTGGATCTCCCGCAGGAAGTCCTCCGCCGCGAACCGCCCCTCGCCCAGCTGCTCGGGCAACGTGTTGGAGGTCGCGGCGATCGCGACACCGTGGTCCCCCAGCTCACGCAGCAGACGGGACATCAGCACGGTGTCGCCCGGGTCGTCCAGCTCGAACTCGTCGACGCACACGAGCGCGCGGCGGGACAGCTCGTGCACCGCGCGCGCGAACCCGAGGGCGCCGACGAGGTGGGTGTACTCGACGAAGGTGCCGTAGGCAGCGCGCTCGGGCCCCACGGCGTGCGCGAGCGCCGCGAGCAGGTGCGTCTTGCCCACGCCGAAACCGCCGTCGAGGTACACCGCGACCGGGTCCTGCCGCGACCGACGCCACCACCTGCGGCGCGGACGGGCGGCGAGCCCCTCGGCCACCTCGCGCACCCGTGCACGTGCCGTCTCCTGGCTCGGGTGCGCGGGGTCCGGTCGGTAGCCGTCGAACGAGGCCTCGGCGAAGTGCCGCGGCGGCACGAGGCCCGCCACGAGTCGCGACGCCGGGACGTCGGGCCGGCGACCGACCAGGTGCTCATCTGCCACGGCGCGAAGCCTAGGTGCTCACCCGGCCGGCTCCGCCCACGTGACCGCCCACCGGGCCGTCGGCCGCGACGGCGGGCACGGCGGGCTACGGTCGAGCCGTGACCGCATACCCCGAGCTGACGATGCTGCTGCCCGACGCGGGTCGGGGGTTCGGGTCCGACCCTGCGGAGACCGAGCTCGCCGACCTCGTCGCGCGTGGTCGCCCGGGCGGCCGGTGGGTCACCGCGAACATGATCACGACGCTCGACGGCGCGGCGTACGGACGTGACGGCAGGTCGGGGTCGATCAACGGCCCCGCGGACCTCCGGGTCTTCTCGGTGCTGCGGGCGCTCGCCGACGTCGTGCTCGTCGGCGCGGGTACCGCGCGGGCAGAGGGCTACCGTGCACCGCGCACGCCGGAGCGGCTGCGCGCCGTCCGGGCGTCCCGGACCACGACGGCCGCGCCGGCGCTCGCCGTCGTGACCCGTTCGGGCGACCTTGCCCCCGAGCTGCTCGCCGACTCTCCGCACCCGTGGGTGTTCACCACCTCGGGCGCCGCGCACCTGGGACACCTGCGGGCACACCTGCCACCCGAGCGACTGCACGTCTCGGACGACGTCGACCTGGCCGCGGTGCTCGCGGTGCTCGCCGACGCGGGTCTCCCCCACGTGCTCACCGAGGGAGGTCCCTCGCTGCTGTCCGACCTGGTCGCGCGCGACCTCGTGGACGAGCTGTTCCTGACGACGGCTCCGGTACTCGTGGGCGGCGACGCGGCGCGCCCGACGACGGGTGCGTGGTTCGACCCCCAGGCTCGGGCGGCCCCGGTGCACCTGCTCCACGCCGACGGCGTGCTGCTCGGGCGCTGGTCGCTGCGCGGCCCTAGGCTCGGACCATGAGCGAGATCGTCGTCGTGCTGACCGAGGAGACCCTCACGGACCTCGACGTCGAGCACATCACCGCCCTGCACGCCGAGCGTGACGTCAGGTACCACGTCCTGGTGCCCGCGGACACCGAGGCGAACGTCCTCGTCTCGCTCGTGGACCACCTGAGCCTGGGCGAGCTGCGCGAGGCGCTCGACGCGGTGCTGGGCCGCGAGCCCGCGCCCGAGCGCGCGCACGCGACGGCGACCGACCAGCTCGACCACAGCGTCGCCGCCTTCACATCGGCCGGAAGCACGGCCGACGGCGCCGTCGTGGCCGACGACCCGCTGCCCGCGCTCCGAGCCGTGGTCGCCGACCGCGAGGTCGCGGAGATCGTCGTGGTCACGCGGCCGCACGCGCTCGAGGACACGTTCCACACGGACTGGGCGTCGCGCGCACGCGACGAGCTCCAGGTGCCGGTGCTGCACCTGTACGGCGGGACGAACCGGCTCGGCTGAGGGTCCGTCGCCGCGCAGCCCGTGCGGGCCGACCGGAGCTAGAGGCCGGTCCCGGTGACCTCGGGGTAGTACCGCCGGAACTTGCGCACCTGGTTCACGGCCGCGGCCAGCACGTAGAACCGTCGCTTGAGCCGGCGCTCGGCCCGGTAGCGCAGCGGGTGGGCGGTACGTCGGGCGCGCACGAGCCCGTCGACCTTGGCCCGCAGGTCCGCGTCGAGCACGTAGCGGCGGAGCAGGCGGTGGGGCACGATCGAGTAGAGCACCTCGCGCTCGACCACCACGGGCTCGACCTCGGTGCCGTCCACCCGGTCCTCGACGAGGAACCGGACCGGGTTCGCACCCGCCGCCGTGACGTAGTAGTTGTTGCGGCCGATGCGCGGGTTGACCTCGAAGAACTGCGCCGAGCCGTCGCGCGGGTCGATCTTCACGTCGAAGTTCGCGAAGCCCACGTACCCGGTGCGCGTCAGCAGGTGCGTCGCCTGCGCGAGCATCTCGTCGTGGCGTCCGGTGATCATCGCTGCGGGATTCCCGAGGCCGCTGGGCGTGTGCTCCTCGAGCAGCACATGCGCGCAGCACGACAGGGTCACCCGGCCCCGGGTGTCCACGTAGCACGTGATCGAGCGCATCTGGGTGTCGTCGCCGGGGATCATCTCCTGGACCACGAACGTCCCGGTGAAGCCGGCGTCCGCGAGGGTGCCGTAGAGCGCCGTCAGCTCGTCCGGGGTGTCGACCTGGTAGACCTTCTTCTTCCCCGTGAACGACAGCCGCTCGTAGTCGGCGCTGTTGGCCGCCTTCGCGATCACCGGGAACGGCAGGTCCACGGGCGCGGGCACCCATCCGGGTGCGCCCGCCGCCGCGAAGTCCTGCACCACGGTGCGTGGTGTGCGGATCCCGAGCTCGGTGCAGAGCTCGGCGAACTGCGCCTTGTCGGCGAGACGCCCGAGCAGGTCGGCGTCGAGGAAGGGCACGGTGTACCACTGCTCGAGCTCGGCGCGGTGCTGCACGAGGAAGCGCACGAGCCAGTCGGTGTTGGCGAGCAGCAGCAGCTCGGGGGCGTCCTCCCCCGCGGCCGGCGCGAACCGCTCGGCGACGCGCTGCACGGCGCCGACGATGTCCTCGGGCGTCGCCTCGGCCCCCAGCACCACGTTCTCGAGGATCGTCGAGTCCGCCACGGGGCCGGTGAGCGTCAGGCTCACGACGACCGAGCGCACGCCGTACTGCTCGTGGAACGAGCGGGCCAGCGCGTAGACGCCGATGTCCGCACCGAGGATCACCGGCTGGAAGCGCCGGCCGCGCGGGCTCACGCCCTCGGGCGCGGTGATCCGCACGGGCGCCGTCATGCCGGGTTCTCGGTGCGGTCGCCGGACCAGTCGGTGTGGAAGGTGCCCCCGCGGTCGGTGCGGCGGTAGGTGTGGGCACCGAAGAAGTCACGCTGCGCCTGGATCAGCGCCGCGGGCAGACGCTCGGCGCGCACACCGTCGTAGTACGCCAGCGAGGACGCGAACGCCGGGACCGGGACCCCGTTGAGCGCGGCCTGCGCGACGATCCGGCGCCACGCGGAGACCCCGTTGCTCACCGCACCCGTGAAGTACTCGTCCGCGAGCAGCAGCGGCAGCTCCGCGTCGCGCTCGTAGGCCTCGGTGATCCGGTCCAGGAACCGGGCCCGGATGATGCACCCGCCCCGCCAGATGCGCGCCATGGCACCGCGGTCGATACCCCAGCCGTACTCGGCCGAGGCGGCCGCGATCTGGTCGAAGCCCTGGGAGTACGCCACGACCTTCGAGGCGTACAGCGCCAGGCGGACGTCCTCGACGAACGCGTCACGGTCGATCACGTCCCAGGTCCCCGCGTGCGCCGGCAGCACGCCCGCGGCCGCGGTCCGCTGCGGGACGGAGCCCGACAGCGCCCGCGCGAACGTCGCCTCCGCGATCCCCGTGATCGGCACACCCAGGTCGAGGCCGTTCTGCACCGTCCACCGGCCGGTGCCCTTCTGCTCGGCCTGGTCGAGCACGACGTCCACGAAGGCCTGCCCGGTCTCGGCATCGGTGTGGGCGAGGACCTCGGCGGTGATCTCGATGAGGAAGGACTCCAGGTCGCCGGTGTTCCACTCGGCGAAGATGCGCCCGATCTCGGCCGCCGAGATGCCGAGCCCCTGCTTGAGCAGGTCGTACGCCTCGGCGATCAGCTGCATGTCCGCGTACTCGATGCCGTTGTGCACCATCTTCACGAAGTGCCCCGCACCGTCCGGACCCACGTGCGTGCAGCAGGGGACGCCGTCCACCTTGGCCGAGATCTTCTCGAGGATCGGTCCCAGGGTCTCGTAGGACTCCGCGGGGCCCCCGGGCATGATCGACGGGCCGAGCAGCGCGCCCTCCTCACCACCCGAGACGCCGCTGCCCACGAAGTGCAGGCCCTGCTCGCGCAGCGCGGCCTCGCGTCGGCGGGTGTCGGCGAAGTGGGCGTTGCCCGCGTCGACCACGATGTCGCCCGGCTCGAGCAGCCCCGTGAGCTCGTCGATGACGGCGTCGGTGGGACCGCCCGCCTTGACCATGATCACGACCTTGCGCGGGCGTTCGAGCGCCGCGACGAAGTCCTCGAGCGACTCCGCGGCGACGAAGTCGCCTTCGTCACCGTGGTCCGCGACGAGCGAGGCGGTCTTGGCGTACGACCGGTTGTGCACCGCCACCGTGAACCCGTTGCGGGCGAAGTTGCGGGCGAGGTTGCGGCCCATGACGGCCAACCCGGTGACACCGATCTGCGCGCGTGCGGACATGCTCAGGAGTTCCCTTCGGACGGTGGCTTCCCGGCCAGCGTAGACGGCGGCGCTGCACCCGGCGCCGGGTGTCCGCGCGCCGGTCCACGACGGCGTCGGACCCGCGCCTTACGCTGCCTGCTGTGATCACCGCCGATGCTCAGGTCCCCGCCGAGTTCCGGCGCGCCCTGACCAGCCTCGCCGAGCGCCGCCTGCGCCCCGAGGTCCACCTCACCGAGATCCCCGCGCCCGGGCGGATCGCCCCGTTCGCGGTCGCCCTCACGGGCGACGTGCGGGTGCGCGGCGACGAGGTCGACGAGGTCGAGGAGCCCGCCTCGGGTCGCTTCGTGCTGCTGCACGACCCCGCGGGGCAGGAGGCCTGGCACGGGACGTTCCGGGTCGTGACCCTGGTGCGCGCGACGCTCGACCCCGAGGTCGGTGGCGACCCTCTGCTCTGCGAGGCCGCCTGGACGTGGGTCACCGAGGCCCTCGACCGCGCCGGTGCCGAGCGCACGGCCCTCGGCGGCACCGTGACGCGGGTGATCTCCCAGTCGTTCGACGCCCTGGCCGAGCGCCCGGGTGAGGCCGAGGTGGAGATCCGGGCGTCCTGGACGCCGCCCGACGGCGCCGTGGGCGACCACCTCGAGGCGTGGGGCACCCTGCTCTGCCAGGCCGCGGGCCTCCCGCCCCTGCCCGAGGGCGTGTCGGTGCTCGGCCGGCGGCACTGACGTCCCGCGCACCGCAGACGCTCCGGCGGATGCACCCGATCGGGTGACACGACGGGCTCAAGGGCCCTGAGCAGCCTGCCGATACCACCAGGAGAGCAGCCCCCGCCCCGGCCTCCTGGAGAGCTTCGTGACCGTCGAGCACGTCCGCACCGCACCGCCGGCCCGCACCATGACGCGGGCGCGGCCGCTCTCCACGGCCCCTCACCCGCCGGCGCAGCGCACCGCACGCCCCGACGGGCCGCTGTGCCTGGCCGTCCCGGAGATGGGCGAGGGTGACGGTGCGTCGCTCGTGCGCACCCTGCGCCGCCGTGAGCAGACCCGCGCGGTGCTCCTGACCCGCAAGGCCGGCCGGCGCGAGCTCGTCGTCCTGCTCAGCGGGGGTGTGCGCGGGGCGGTGACCGCCGACGCCCCCGGCGCCGTGCGCATCGCCCGCCCGGCCGCCGCGACCCCGCGCCAGGGCCCCGAGCTGACGGCCCGTGAGCTCGGTGTCCTCAAGCTCGTGGCCGACGGCCGCAGCAACCGTCAGATCGGCGAGCACCTCGACCTCTCCGCCCTGACCGTCAAGAGCCACCTGGCGCGCATCTCCCGCAAGGTCGGCACGGGTGACCGCGCCGAGATGGTCGCGTTCGCGATCCGCAACGAGCTCATCGCCTGACGACCGGCCGTCGCCGGGGCCTCGGTCGCCGGCAGCCGGGAGGACGGCGCGCGTGGCGGGTCCCCGGATCGCCCCCTCGCACCACGTAGCGTGACCCCCATGCCGAGCACGACGCCCGAGGTGACCCCGCTCACGGAGCCCGCTGGGGGCGTCCCACCCGTCGTCGACACCGCCGAGGCTCTCGAGGACGTGGTCGCGGCCTTCGCGGCCGGCACCGGACCCGTCGCCGTCGACGCCGAGCGTGCGTCCGGGTATCGCTACGGCCAGCGCACCTACCTGGTGCAGCTGCGTCGCGCGGGAGCAGGGACCGCGCTGATCGACCCGATCGCACTCCCGGACCTCTCGTCCCTCGACGAGGCCCTGCGCGGGACGGAGTGGGTGCTCCACGCCGCGTCCCAGGACCTTCCGGGCCTCGTCGAGCAGCGCATGCGGCCCGACGCGGTGTTCGACACCGAGCTCGCGGCCCGGCTGCTCGGGCTCGAGCGCGTCGGGCTGGCCGCGGTCGTCGCCGAGGTGCTCGGTCTGGGCCTCGCCAAGGAGCACTCGGCGGTCGACTGGTCCACCCGACCGCTCCCGCCCGAGTGGCTGCGCTACGCGGCCCTCGACGTCGAGGTGCTGCTCGAGCTCCGCGAGGCGCTCGGCGCGCGGCTGCGCGAGGCCGGCAAGGACGAGTGGGCCCGCCAGGAGTTCGAGGCCGTCCGGCTCGCCCCGCCCCCACCTCCCCGCGTCGAGCCCTGGCGGCGCACGTCAGGAACCCACACGGTGCGCGACCGCCGTCGGCTGGCTGTGGTCCGTGCGATGTGGGAGGCCCGCGAGGACGACGCCCGACGTCGTGACATCTCGCCCGGACGCGTGCTCCCGGACGCGGCGATCGTCGCCGCCGCCCAGGCGCTGCCACGATCGGTCGAGGAGCTCGCGAGACTCAAGCCGTTCACCGGCCGCGCGACGCGCAGGCGCGTGGACCACTGGTTCCGGCCCGTCGCCCAGGCGCTCGCGCTCGACGAGGCCGCGCTCCCGTCGATGCGCGGGCCCCGCACCGACGCACCGCCGCCGCCCCGCGCGTGGGCGGACCGCGACCCCGCGGCCGCGGCGCGGCTCACGGCGGCCCGCGCCGCGGTGACGGCCCTCGCGACGGAGCACTCCCTGCCGGTCGAGAACCTGCTCCAGCCCGACCTTCTGCGTCGGCTGTGCTGGACACCGCCGGGCGACCTGGACGCGGCGTCGATCGCCGCGACGCTGCGCGCCGGGGGCGCCCGCGCGTGGCAGGTGGACCTCGTCGCGGGACCGTTGGCTGCGGCGCTAGTTACTCTCGAGTAACATCCTCGACCGACCGGACACCGTCGTCCCCCGGAGGCCCTCCGTGCCCAGTGCCGCCCGCCCGCCCCGCACCGTGCGCGACGTCGTCTTCGTCGACGGCGTGCGCACCCCGTTCGGCCGCGCGCGGCCCGACGGCCTCTACGCCCACACGCGTGCCGACGACCTCGCGGTCAAGACCGTGCGCGAGCTCGTGCGCCGCAACGCCCTGCCCACCGACCGCATCGACGAGGTCGCGATCGCAGCGGCGACGCAGGCGGGTGACCAGGGACTGACGCTCGGCCGCACCGTCGCCGTCCTCGCGGGCCTCCCACCCACCGTGCCCGGCTACGCCGTCGACCGGATGTGCGCGGGGGCGATGACCGCGGTGACCTCGACGGCCTCGGCGATCGGCGTGGGGGCGCAGGACGTCGTCGTCGCGGGCGGTGTCGAGCACATGGGCCACCACCCCATGGGGGCCTCGGCGGACCCGAACCCGCGCTTCGTCGCCGAACGCCTCGTCGCCGCCGACGCCCTTGTCATGGGCCGCACGGCGGAGAACCTGCACGACCGCTTCCCGGCACTCACGCGTGAGCGAGCCGACGCCTACGGGGTCCGCAGCCAGGAGCGCTACGCGGCCGCGCGCGCCGCGGGCCGCGTGGCACCCGACCTCGTACCCGTCGCGCTGCGCGACCCCGAACGCGGCTGGGGCCTCGCCACCGAGGACGAGCCGCCGCGCCCGGCCACGACGCTCGACCAGGTGCGCGACCTGCCCACGCCGTTCCGGCCGGGCGGGCGCGTCACCGCGGCGACGTCGGCGCCGCTCACCGACGGGGCGACCATGTGCCTCCTCGCCGCCGAGGACACCGCGACCGAGCTGGGCCTGACCGCGCGCATGCGGCTGGTCTCGTTCGCCTACGCGGGCGTCGACCCGGCGCTCATGGGCCTGGGCCCGGTGCCGGCCACCGAGCGCGCGCTCGCCCGCGCGGGCCTGACGATCGACGACATCGGCGCGATCGAGATCAACGAGGCGTTCGCGGTCCAGGTGCTCGCGTTCCTCGACGCCTTCGGCATCGACGACGAGGACGAGCGCGTCAACCCCGACGGCGGCGCGATCGCCGTCGGGCACCCCCTCGCCGCGTCGGGCGTGCGGCTGATGACCCAGCTCGCGCGCCGCTTCGCCGCGCAGCCCGAGGTGCGCTACGGCCTCACCACCATGTGCGTGGGCCTGGGCCAGGGCGGCACGGTCGTCTGGGAGAACCCCCACCACGAGCAGGCACGCGAGAACGCACGGGAGCAGGCATGAGCGACGACCAGACGACCCACGCCGAGCGCGTGACCCACGCCCTGGTGCGCGACGTGGCGCTGCCCGGTGGGCGGACGCTCGCCCTCGTCACCCTCGACAACGGTCTCGACCACACCAAGCCGACGACGCTCGGTCCAGGTGGGCTCGGCGAGCTGCGCACGGCGTTCGAGGGGCTGCGTGCACGGGCCGCCGACGGCGGTGTCGACGCGGTCGCGGTCACCGGCAAGCCGTACTACCTCGCCGCGGGGGCGGACCTGCGCGGCGTCGCGTCGATCTCCGATCCCGCGCAGGCACGCCACATCGCCGAGCTCGGCCACGCGACGTACCGGCTGCTGTCCGAGCTCGGCGTGCCGACGTTCGCCTACGTCAACGGCGCGGCCCTGGGCGGCGGCCTCGAGCTCGCGCTGCACTGCGACTACCGCACCGTCGGCACCGACGTGAGCGCCCTTGCGCTGCCCGAGGTGATGCTGGGCCTCGTCCCGGGCTGGGGCGGGTGCTACCTGCTCCCCCGGCTGCTGGGCGTCGAGCGCGCGCTCGAGCTGATCCTCACGCGCCCGCTCGCGAACAACCGGATGACGGGCGCCGACGAGGCCGTCGAGCTGGGGCTCGCCGACGTGGCGCTGCACCCGGCGGACTTCCTCGAGCAGTCGCTCGCCTGGACCGTGCGCGTGCTCGACGGCGACGTGATCCCGCGACGTCGCGAGCTCGACGACGCGGCCACGTGGGCGGCCGTCACCACCGCGGCACGGGACCGGCTCGACGCCCGGCTCCACGGTGCCGCCCCCGCGCCGTACCGCGCGCTCGAGCTCGTGGCCGCGGCGCGTGACCGCACACGCGACGAGGCGTACGCGGCCGAGGACGACGCCCTGACCGAGCTGCTCATGTCGGACGAGCTGCGCGCGGGGCTCTACGCGTTCGACCTGACCACGCGCAAGGCGCGCACACCAGCGGGAGCGCCGTCGGCGGAGCTGGCGCGTCCGGTGCGCGCGGTCGGCATCGTCGGTGCCGGCCTCATGGCCGCCCAGCTCGCGGTGCTCATGGCCCGACGGCTGCGGGTCCCGGTCGTGATGCGCGAGATCGACGACGAGCGCGCCGCCGCAGGCCGTGACGCGGTGCGGCGGCAGGTCGAGGGCATGGCCGCCAAGGGCCGGATCTCGCAGGACGAGGCCGCGCGGCTCCTCGCGTCGATCACGGTCGGCACCGACCTGGGCGTCTTCGCGGGTGCCGACCTGGTGGTCGAGGCCGTGACCGAGGTGATGAAGGTCAAGCAGCAGGTGTTCGCCGAGCTCGAGGAGGTGGTGGCACCCGACGCGGTGCTCGCGACCAACACCTCCGCCCTGTCCGTGAGCGAGATGTCGGCGCACCTGCGCCACCCGGAGCGCGTCGTCGGGCTGCACTTCTTCAACCCTGTCGCGCAGATGCCCCTCGTCGAGGTGGTGCGCACCGAGGGCACGTCAGAGCAGACGCTCGCGACCGCGTTCGCGGTGGCCAAGGACCTGCGCAAGACCGCCGTCGGCGTGGCCGACCGGCCCGGCTTCGTCGTCAACCGGCTGCTGCTGCGCATGCTCGCGGACGTCGCGGGCGCCGTCGAGCAGGGCACGCCCGTGACGACGGCGGACGCGGCCCTGCGACCGCTCGGGCTGCCGATGGGCCCGTTCGCGCTCATCCAGCTGGTCGGCCTGCCGGTCGCGCTGCACGTCCTCGACACGCTGCACACCGAGCTCGGCGACCGCTACCCGCTGTCGCCGGGCCTCGAGCGGCTGGCCGCCGAGCGCCGGCGCGTGGTGCCCGAGCCCGACGGCCGCGGGGCCGAGCAGTCGGTCGACCCGGGCATCCAGGAGGTGTTCGGGACGCCGGGCGACGCCCCGGCCCTCGACGAGCAGGGCGTGCGTGACCGCGTGCTCGCCGGCCTCGCCCAGGAGGTCGGCCTGATGCTCGACGAGCACGTGGTCCCCGGGCCCGAGCAGATCGACCTCGGGATGATCCTCGGGGCCGGCTGGCCGTTCCACCTCGGCGGCCTCACGCCGCTGCTCGACCGCTCGGGCTGGAGCGAGCGCGTCATCGGCAGGCGTCTGCACCCTCGCGGGGTCGCAGACGTCCCCGCATGAGCGGGCCGACGCACGACTGGTCGTCCCCCGTGGACGAGGCGCACCTGGGCGAGGTCCGGGCCCGCGCCGCTGAGCTCGCGCCGAGCGGGACGCTGCACCTCGTGCTCGAGGTGCTCGCGTACGCGGCCGAGGAGGCGACGGCGCGCGGAGGGGGCCACGCGCGGGTGACGCTGCACGACGACGGCTCGGTGACGGTCGCCGACGACGGCCGCGGGACCCAGACGGAGACCCGTGACGGGCGTCCGGTGCGCAAGCCGGTGATGGCGACGCGTGACCTGCGGTTCTTCGCCGCCGAGGCGCCCCCGGTGCTCCCGGACGGGGCGCCGCGCCGGGGCGCCTCGGTGGCGGCGGCCCTGTGCACGCGCCTCGTGCACGTCAACCGGCGCGCGGAGGGCTCGTGGTCGCAGCTCTACGAGCACGGGGTACCGTCCGACGAGCTCGTCCCCGTCGAGCCGGACGGCTCGACCGGCACGACCGTGCGCCTGTGGCCGCAGCCGGGGCTCGCACCGGTGGGCGACCCAGCACCCCTGCGGGGGCTGTGGCCGGACCTGGAGGTCGAGGTGGTCGACGAGCGTCGCTGAGGGGCCTTCAGCGCACTGTCAGGCCGCGCGCACGGAACTGCCCGCGGACGCGCTCGACGAGCTCGGGCGTCGGCGGCTGCGTGTCCGCGAGCTCGTAGCGCATGCCGAGCGACTCCCACTTGTCCTTGCCCATCTGGTGGAAGGGCAGCACCTCGACGCGCGTCACGGTCGGCAGGCTCGCGACGTACTCGGCGACCTTCTCGACGTTCGCCTCGTCGTCGGTGAGCCCCGGGACGAGCACGAACCGCACCCAGATCTCGGTGCCGTGAGCCGCCAGACGATGGCCGAACTCGAGCGTCGGCGCGAGCTCGCGACCGGTGACGCGGCGGTAGGTCTCGGGGTCACCCGACTTGACGTCCAGCAGCACCAGGTCGATGTCGTCGAGCATCTGGTCGGAGCAGGCCGAGCCGAGGTAGCCCGAGGTGTCGATCGCGGTGTGGATGCCCATCTCCTTGGCACCGCGCAGCAGGCGGGCCACGAAGGCGGGCTGCATGAGCGGCTCACCACCCGAGATCGTCAGGCCCCCACCGGTCACCTCGAAGATCCCGCGGTAGCGACGCAGGCGGCCGAGCAGCTCCTCGATCGCGACGGGCTCACCGCGCCGCATCTCCATCGTGTCGGGGTTGTGGCAGTAGAGGCAGCGCAGGGGGCAGCCCGAGAGAAAGGTCGTGAGCCGGGTTCCGGGGCCGTCGACCGCGGTGACGAGCTCCCAGGAGTGCAGCGACCCGAGCTCGCCCGCACGCACCTGCGCGAAGCGCTCCGAGCGCTCGAGCTCGGACGTGGTCAGGCCGGCGGTGCCCGCGGTCGCTCGCGTGCGGGATCCACCGACGACGGGTGTGGCCACGCCGATGATCGGAGCACCGCACCTGTCGGTCGCGGCCGGGGTCGTGGTCGTCGTGCTCATGCCTCCACCCTCCCTCGCGCGGCCGGCGAAGTCATAGGACGAATGTCCGCGTGTGGCGCAGCCCACATGCGGACGGAGACGACGAGATCCGCGGCGCGCCCTCCAGGGGCACGCCGCGGATCTCGTCAGCTCGAGCGGGGTGGCGTCACAGACCGCCGTGGAAGGTCCGCGAGAGCACGTCGAGCTGCTGCTCACGCGTCAGCCGGACGAAGTTCACCGCGTAGCCCGAGACCCGGATGGTGAGCTGCGGGTAGTTCTCGGGGTGCTCCATGGCGTCCTCGAGGGTCTCACGGTTGAGCACGTTGACGTTGACGTGGAAACCCTTCGACACGTTGTACCCGTCGAGCAGCCCGACCAGGTTGGTGATCTGCTCGTCACGGGTGCGGCCCAGGCCCGACGGCACCACCGTCGAGGTCAGCGAGATGCCGTCCTGCGCGTCGTCGTACGGGAGCTTCGCGACCGAGAGTGCCGACGCGAGCATGCCGTGGGTGTCGCGCCCGTTCATCGGGTTGGCGCCCGGGGCGAACGGTTCCCCGGCACGGCGCCCGTCGGGGGTGTTGCCGGTGTGCTTGCCGTAGACGACGTTCGAGGTGATCGTCAGCACGGACTGCGTGTGCTTGGCGTCGCGGTACGTCGGCTGGCGACGCACCTTCTCCATGAACGAGCGCACGAGCTCGACGGCGATCGAGTCGACGCGGTCGTCGTCGTTGCCGTACGTCGGGAACTCGCCCTCGATCGTGTAGTCGACCACGAGGCCCGACTCGTCGCGCACGGGGCGCACGGTCGCGTACTTGATGGCCGAGAGGGAGTCCGCGACCACCGACAGGCCGGCGATGCCGCACGCCAGGGTGCGCAGGATCACGCGGTCGTGCAGCGCCATCTCGATGCGCTCGTAGGCGTACTTGTCGTGCGACCAGTGGATGCAGTTGAGCGCGTCGACGTACGTCTGCGCGAGCCAGTCGAGCAGTGTGTCGTAGGCGGTCCGCACCTCGTCGTAGTCGAGCACCTCGCCGGAGATCGGCGCCGAGACCGGGCCGACCTGCTTGCCGGAGATCTCGTCACGACCACCGTTGATCGCGTAGAGGAGCGCCTTGGCCAGGTTCACCCGAGCGCCGAAGAACTGCATCTGCTTGCCGACGGTCATCGCCGAGACGCAGCACGCGATCGCGGCGTCGTCCCCGCACTGCTCACGGATGAGCGAGTCCGACTCGTACTGGATGGCCGACGTGTCGATCGAGACCTGGGCGCAGAACCGCTTGAAGCCCTCGGGCAGCTTGTGGCTCCAGAAGACGGTCAGGTTGGGCTCAGGGGCGGGACCCAGGTTGTAGAGCGTCTGCAGGTAGCGGAACGACGTACGCGTCACCAGCGGCCGGCCGTCCTCGCCGAGCCCGCCGATCGACTCGGTGACCCAGGTGGGGTCGCCCGAGAACAGGGCGTCGTACTCCGGGGTACGCAGGAACCGCACGATCCGGAGCTTGATGACGAAGTCGTCGATGATCTCCTGCGCGCGCTCCTCGGTGAGCGTGCCGGCCGCGAGGTCGCGCTCGAGGTAGATGTCGAGGAACGTCGAGGTGCGGCCGAGCGACATCGCCGCGCCGTTCTGCTCCTTGACCGCCGCGAGGTAGGCGAAGTAGAGCCACTGCACGGCCTCGTGCGCGGTGGTCGCGGGGCCCGAGATGTCGTAGCCGTACGAGGCGGCCATCGCCTTGAGCTCGTTCAGCGCCCTGATCTGCTCGGCCGTCTCCTCGCGCTCGCGCAGGACGTCCTCGGTCGAGCGCTCCATGTCGAGCTCGGCACGCTCGAGCTTCTTGGCGGCGATCAGGGCGTCGACGCCGTACAGCGCGACGCGGCGGTAGTCGCCGATGATGCGGCCGCGGCCGTAGGCGTCGGGCAGGCCCGTGATCAGGTGCGAGCTGCGCGCGGCGCGCACGTCGGGCGGGTACACGTCGAACACGCCGTCGTTGTGCGTCTTGCGGTACTTGGTGAAGATCTCGCGGACCGTCTCGTCCGGCTCGTAGCCGTAGGTCTTGAGGGCGTTCTCGACCATCCGGTAGCCGCCGTACGGCATGATCGCGCGCTTGAGGGGGGCGTCCGTCTGGAGGCCGACGACGAGCTCGGCGTCCTTGTCGATGTAGCCCGGGGCGTGCGCGGTGATGGAGGCCGGGGTCGCGGCGTCGACGTCGTAGACCCCCTTCGCGCGCTCCTCGGGGAACATCGCCGCGAGCTTCGCCCAGATGCCGGACGTGCGCTCGGTGGGACCCGCCAGGAACGACGCGTCACCGGTGTACGGGGTGTAGTTGCGCTGGATGAAGTCGCGCACGTCCACGCCGTCCTGCCACGGGCCCGCCACGAACCCGTGCCAGGCGGGCGTGGTCGGCTCGGGCGGCGGGGTGACAGCGCTGCCGTGCTCTGCGGTGATGGCCATCGGACTTCGCTCCTCGTGTCGGGCTGCGGTGTCTCCGACGCTACGCAGCCAGACATGGGACGACCTGGGACCTTCGGCTCGACGGCCACCACCGGACCGTGAGGTCCGTCACGTCCGGAGCGAACCCAGGAGGTCGGCGACGACGTCCGCGGCGCGCAGCCTGAGCTGCTCGACGAGCTGTGCGCGGCTCGCGTGGTCCAGGAAACGGTGCGGCACGCCCACGGCGTGCACCGGCACCCGCAGCCCGGCCTCGGTGGTGCGCTGGGCGAGCACCGCACCGGCGCCGCCCTCGACCAGGCCGTCCTCGATGACGACGACGTGGTCGTGCTCGCCCGCGAGCTTCGTGAGGGCCGCGGGCACGGGCAGCACCCAGCGCGGGTCCACGACCGTCACCGCGAGCCCCTCGGCGGCGAGCAGCTCACCCGCCTCGACGGCGGTGTGCGCCATGGGTCCCACACCGACCACGAGCACGCGTCGCTCGGCGCCCGCGGGCTCGTGCCGCGCGAGCACGTCGACGCCCTCGAGGGTGTCGACCGCGGGCAGCGCATCGGGCAGGGGGCCCTTGGGATAACGCACCACGCTCGGGGCGTCGTCGATGTCCACGGCCGCGGCGAGCGCGCTGCGCAGCGTGGCCTCGTCCCGTGGCGCGGCCAGGTGCAGACCGGGAACGGTGCGCAGCAGCGCGATGTCCCACATGCCGTTGTGGCTCGCGCCGTCGTCGCCGGTGAGCCCGGCGCGGTCGAGCACGAACGTGACGCCCGCGCGGTGCAGCGCGACGTCCATGAGCACCTGGTCGAACGCGCGGTTGAGGAAGGTCGCGTAGACGGCGACGACGGGGTGCAGACCCGCGAACGCCATGCCGGCCGCCGACGTGGTGGCGTGCTGCTCCGCGATCCCGACGTCGAAGGTGCGCGCCGGGAAGGCCTCGGCGAACGGCGCGAGGCCCACGGGCTGCAGCATCGCCGCGGTCACCGCCACGACGTCGGGCCGGCGCCGGCCGATCCGGACCATCTCGTCGGCGAACACCGACGTCCAGCCGAAGCGCGACGGCGCCACGGGCAGCCCTGTCTCGGGGTGGATCTTGCCGACCGCGTGGAACCTGTCCGCGACGTCCTGCTCGGCGGGCACGTAGCCGCGGCCCTTCTCGGTGATCGCGTGGACGATGACGGGCCCGCCGAACGCCTTGGCACGACGCAGCGCGTGCTCGACGGCCTCGACGTCGTGGCCGTCGACCGGGCCGATGTACTTGATGCCCAGGTCCTCGAACATCCCCTGGGGCGCGACGACGTCCTTGATCCCCTTCTTGAGCCCGTGCAGCGCGTCGTAGGCGAGCCGTCCGGGCGGGCCCGAGCGCCGCAGCGTCCGCTTGCCCCAGGCGAGGAAGTTCTCGTAGCCGCGCGTGGTGCGCAGCGTGTCCAGGTGGTGGGCGAGGCCACCGATCGTCGGGTCGTACGAACGGCCGTTGTCGTTGACCACGATGACGAGTCGACGGTCCTGACCGGCCGCGATGTTGTTGAGCGCCTCCCAGGCCATGCCGCCCGTGAGCGCCCCGTCGCCGATCACCGCGGCCACGTGCCGTTGGGAGCCCTGGAGCGCGCGGGCCTTCGCGATGCCGTCCGCCCACGAGAGCGCGGTCGAGGCGTGCGAGTTCTCGACGACGTCGTGCTCGGACTCCGCGCGGCTCGGGTAGCCCGACAGCCCACCGCGCTGCCGCAGGCTCGTGAAGTCCGAGCGCCCGGTCAGCATCTTGTGCACGTAGGACTGGTGACCCGTGTCGAACACGAGCGTGTCGCGCGGGGAGTCGAACACCCGGTGCAGGGCGAGCGTGAGCTCGACCACTCCCAGGTTCGGCCCCAGGTGCCCGCCGGTGCGGGAGACCGAGTCCACGAGGAACCGCCGGATCTCCTGGGCGACCTGCTCGAGCTGGGCGGGCCCCAGCGCCCGCACGTCCGCGGGGCCCGAGATCTGCGGGAGGATCGCCATCGGGCCATCGTACGGGCGCACGGCCGTGCGGGCCCGCGGGCCTACCCTGGATCCATGCGATTCCTGCCCGGCCACTCCCCCACGAGCGACCTGACCTACGGCGACGTCTTCCTGGTCCCGTCCCGGTCCGACGTCGCGTCGCGCTTCGACGTCGACCTGTCGACCCACGACGGCACCGGGACCACGATCCCGGTGGTCGTCGCCAACATGACGGCCGTGTCGGGTCGCCGCATGGCCGAGACGGTGGCCCGCCGCGGAGGCATCGCGATCATCCCGCAGGACATCCCCACCGACGTGGTGGCCGACGTGGTCGCGTCCGTCAAGGCGCGTCACACCGTCGTCGAGAGCGCGGTCGAGGTCCAGGCCGACGACACCGTCCACACCGCGCTGACCCTCATCGGCAAGCGGTCGCACGGCGCGGCCGTCGTGGTGGGGGCCGACCGCCGGCCCGTGGGCGTCGTGAGCGAGGCCGACTGCCACGGCGTGGACCGCTTCACGCAGGTGGGCGAGGTGATGACGCCCGACCCGACGGTGGTGGAGGCCGACGTCGTGGCCCGCCCGGACGGGCTCGAGGCCGCGTTCGAGCGTCTGCACGCGTCGCGCCGCCGGTTCGTGCCGGTGGTCGACGGCGGCGTGCTCGTGGGCGTGCTCACGCGTACCGGTGCGCTGCGCAGCTCGATCTACACGCCGGCGCTCGACGCGCAGGGCCGGCTGCGGGTGGGCGCCGCCGTCGGCATCAACGGCGACGTCCGCGCGAACGCGGCCGCGCTGCTCGAGGCCGGGGTCGACGTGCTCGTCGTCGACACCGCGCACGGGCACCAGGCCAAGATGCTCGACGCGCTCGCGGCCGTGCGCTCGCTCGATCCCGACGTCCCCGTGGTCGCGGGCAACGTCGTGACCGCGGCCGGCACGCGTGACCTCGTCGAGGCGGGGGCCGACATCGTCAAGGTGGGCGTGGGCCCGGGCGCGATGTGCACCACGCGCATGATGACCGCCGTCGGCCGGCCGCAGTTCTCGGCCGTGCTCGAGTGCGCGGCCGAGGCGCGGCGCCTGGGCGCGTCCGTCTGGGCCGACGGCGGTGTGCGACACCCGCGCGACGTCGCGCTCGCGCTCGCGGCCGGTGCGTCGCAGGTGATGATCGGCTCGTGGTTCGCCGGCACCCATGAGAGCCCGGGCGACCTGCACGGCGACGGCGAGGGCCGCCTGTACAAGGAGAGCTTCGGCATGGCGTCCGCACGGGCCGTCAAGGCACGCACGCGTGGCGGCTCACCGTTCGAGCGGGCACGCAAGGGCCTGTACGAGGAAGGCATCTCGTCCTCGCGCATGTACCTCGACCCGGCCCGTCCGGGTGTCGAGGACCTGCTGGACCAGATCACCTCGGGCCTGCGGAGCGCGTGCACCTACGCGGGCGCACGCACGCTCGCCGAGCTCACGGAGCGCGCCGTCGTGGGCGTGCAGTCGGCCGCGGGCTACGACGAGGGCCGCCCGCTGCCTGACGGCTGGTGAGCACGCCCGGTCCCCCGGGCGGCGCGCCCGGGGGCGACGCGTCCCTCGGCGTGCTGCCTCGGCTGCGTGACCTCGCGACCCGCGGCCTGCACCTGCCCGGCTGGCCGGCGCCCGACCCGGCTGCGCGTCCCGCCGCCGTGCTCGTGCTCCTCGGCGCGCTCGACCATCTGCCCGCGCACCACGTGACCCGCGCCGTACCGGGTGACCTCGACGTGCTGCTCGTCGGCCGCGCGGCGACCCTGACCCACCACGCCGGCGAGATCTCCTTCCCCGGCGGGCGGGTCGAGCCGGGCGAGAGCGTCACCGACGCCGCGCTGCGTGAGGCGGTCGAGGAGACCGGGCTCGACCCGGCCGGGGTCGAGGTGCTCGGCGTCCTCTGCGAGCTCGCGCTGCCGTTCAGCAACCACCGCGTCAGCCTGGTGCTCGGTTGGTGGGCGCGGACCTCGCCCGTCGGGGTGGTCGACGAGGCCGAGTCGGCGTCGGTGTTCCGCACCCCGGTCGCCGACCTGGTCGACCCGGCGCGGCGGGTCACGGTGACGGGCCGCGACGACCGTCGCCGGTACCGGGCGCCCGGCTTCGCGGTCGACGGCGGCCTGGTCTGGGGCTTCACGGCGCTCGTGCTCGACCGCCTCCTCGAGGACCTGGGCTGGGCCGAGCCCTGGGACCGCTCGCGGACCGTGCCGGCACCTCGCTGACCGAGGGGAGCCCTGGGCACGGGGCGTGGTCCGATCGGGCGACCCGCTCGTGGTCGATCCCGGCATAGGGGACGCGGGTCCGCGGCCGCGTGCGGACCCGGCCCTACCCTTCGGGGATGGCCGCACAGCAGCGCAGCGTCCTGGTCCTCGAGCACGTCCCGTGGGAGCGCCCCGGGCTCCTGCTGCGCGCGCTGAGGGGGCTGAGCCGTTCGACGAGGATCGTGCTCGACGAGGCCGAGCCAGACCTGCCCGGCCTGGACGAGGTCGCCGGGATCGTCGTCCTCGGGGGTCCCATGGCCGCCGACGACGACCCGCGGTTCCCGGGCCTCGCGACGGAGCGGCGCCTGCTCGCCGAGGCCGTCGACGCCGACGTGCCCGTGCTCGGGGTGTGCCTCGGCATGCAGCTCCTCGCCGTCGCGCTGGGTGCCACCCTGCACCGCGACCACACGCGTGAGATCGGCTTCGGTGCGGTCGAGGTGGTGGCCGCGGACCCTGTGCTCGCGCCCCTCGGCCCGCTCCCCACGGTGCTGCACTGGCACACCGACGCGGTCGAGCTCCCGGCGGGGGCGACGCTGCTCGCGCAGAGCCCGGGCACGCCGGTCCAGGCCTTCCGCGCCGGCCCGGCGCTCGGTCTGCAGTTCCATGCCGAGGTGGACCTGCCGCTGCTGGACGACTGGCTGCGCACGCCCGAGATGGTCGCCGGCCTCACCGAGGAGGAGGAGCGCCGCCTCACGCGGGACGCGGTGCAGGTGCTCCCGACCCTGGTGCCGGCCGCCCTCGAGGGCTTCGGCGACCTCGCGGAGCGGATGCGCGCACGGGCCGGCTGAGACCAGCCGACCCGTGCGCGCGTGGGCTCAGGCCTCGACGAGCGACCGGAGCACGTACTGCAGGATCCCGCCGTTGCGGTAGTAGTCCGCCTCACCGGGGGTGTCGATGCGCAGCACCGCGTCGAACTCGACGACCGTGCCGTCGCCGCGCGTCGCGCGGACCGCGAGGGTGCGCGGGGTGGTGCCCTCGTTGAGCGCGGTCACGCCCGAGACGTCGAAGGTCTCGGTGCCGTCGAGCCCGAGCGACTCGGCGGTCTCGCCCTCGGGGAACTGCAGCGGCAGCACGCCCATCCCGATGAGGTTGGACCGGTGGATGCGCTCGAAGCTCTCGGCGATCACCGCGCGCACGCCCAGCAGACGCGTGCCCTTGGCCGCCCAGTCACGCGACGAGCCCGAGCCGTACTCCTTGCCGCCGAGCACGACGAGCGGGACCCCTTCGGCCGCGTAGTGCTGCGCGGCGTCGTAGATGGTCGTCTGCTCACCCGTGAGGTGGTCGATCGTGACGCCGCCCTCGACCCCCGGCACCAGCTGGTTGCGCAGCCGGATGTTCGCGAAGGTGCCGCGGATCATGACCTCGTGGTTGCCGCGGCGCGAGCCGTAGCTGTTGAAGTCACGGCGCTCGACGCCGTGCTCCGCCAGGTAGCGGCCCGCCGGGCTGTCGGGCTTGATCGATCCCGCGGGGCTGATGTGGTCGGTCGTGACCGAGTCACCGAGCTTGGCGAGCACGCGTGCACCCGCGATGTCCTGCACGGGCTCGGGCTGGGCGCCCATGCCCTCGAAGTACGGGGGCTTGCGCACGTAGGTCGAGTCCTGGTCCCAGGCGAACGTGTCACCCTCGGGGGTGTCGAGCGAGCGCCAGCGCTCGTCGCCCGCGAACACATCCGCGTAGTCCTTGGTGAACATCGCGCGGTCGATCGACGCGTCGATGGTCGCCTGGACCTCGTCCGCGGCGGGCCAGATGTCGCGCAGGTACACGTCCTCCCCTGACTCGTCGGTGCCGAGCGGCTCGACGTCGAAGTCGAAGTCCATCGTGCCGGCGAGCGCGTACGCGATGACCAGGGGCGGCGACGCGAGGTAGTTCATCTTCACGTCGGGGTTGATGCGTCCCTCGAAGTTGCGGTTGCCCGAGAGCACCGACACCACGGCGAGGTCCTCGTCGTTCACGACTGCCGAGACCTCCTCGGGGAGCGGGCCCGAGTTGCCGATGCACGTCGCGCAGCCGTAGCCGACCAGGTGGAAGCCGAGCTTCTCGAGGTAGGGCCACAGGCCCGCCTTCTCGTAGTAGTCGGTGACGACCTTCGAGCCCGGCGCCATCGAGGTCTTGACCCACGGCTTGGCGACGAGCCCACGCGCCACGGCGTTCTTGGCGAGCAGCGCGGCCGCGAGCATCACCGACGGGTTCGAGGTGTTGGTGCACGAGGTGATCGACGCGATGACCACGTGGCCGTGGTCGAGCTCGGTCTGCGTGCCGTCGGCCAGCGTCACCGGTGCGCGGTGGTGCGGACGGCGCGAGAGCACCTCGCCCGAGGCGTGGTGCGGGGCGTCGCTCGCGTCCACGTGCTCACCGGTCGCGATGGGGTCGGACGCCGGGAAGGTCTCCTCGACCGACTCGTCGAGGCCCGTGAGCTGCGAGTGCGGGTGGGCCTGCGTGGCGTCGTCGGCCGCGTAGTCGCCGATGACCGAGCGGAACGCCGACTTCGCGTCGGTCAGCGCGATGCGGTCCTGCGGACGCTTGGGGCCCGCGATCGACGGCACGACCGACGAGAGGTCGAGCTCGAGGTACTCGGAGAACACCGGCTCGGTGTAGCCCTGCGCCGACGGGTCGTGCCACAGGCCCTGCTGCTTGGCGTACGCCTCGACCAGCGCGAGCTGCTCGTCGCTGCGGCCCGTGAGCCGCAGGTAGTCCATGGTGACGTCGTCGATCGGGAAGATCGCGCACGTCGAGCCGAACTCGGGGCTCATGTTGCCGATCGTGGCGCGGTTGGCGAGCGGCACCTGTGCCACCCCGTCGCCGTAGAACTCGACGAACTTGCCGACGACGCCGTGCTGGCGCAGCTGCTCGGTGATCGTGAGCACGACGTCCGTGGCCGTGACACCCGCGGGGATCGAGCCCGTGAGCTTGAAGCCGACCACGCGCGGGATCAGCATCGAGACCGGCTGACCGAGCATCGCCGCCTCGGCCTCGATGCCGCCGACGCCCCAGCCGAGCACGCCCAGGCCGTTGACCATGGTCGTGTGCGAGTCGGTGCCGACGCACGTGTCCGGGTAGGCGCGCGTGACGCCGTCCACCTCACGCGTCATGACACCGCGGGCGAGGTACTCGATGTTCACCTGGTGCACGATGCCCGTCCCGGGTGGGACGACCTTGAAGTCGTCGAAGGCCGTCTGGCCCCAGCGCAGGAACTGGTAACGCTCGTGGTTGCGCTGGTACTCGAGCTCGACGTTGCGCTCGAAGGCGTCACGACGGCCGGCGACGTCGATCTGGACCGAGTGGTCGATCACGAGCTCGGCGGGCGCGAGCGGGTTGATGCGCGACGGGTCGCCGCCCAGCTCCGCCACGGCCTCGCGCATGGTGGCGAGGTCCACGACGCACGGCACGCCGGTGAAGTCCTGCATGACCACTCGCGCGGGGGTGAACTGGATCTCGGTGCTGGGCTCGGCCTCGGGGTCCCACGAGGCGATCGCCCGCACGTGGTCCGCCGTGATGTTGGCGCCGTCCTCTGTCCGCAGCAGGTTCTCGGCGAGGATCTTGAGGCTGTACGGGAGCCGCTCGGTCCCGGGCACGGCGTCCAGCCGGTAGATCTCGTACGAGGTCCCCCCGACCTCGAGCGTGCTCCTCGACCCGAACGTGTCGACGTTGCTCACGATGGCTCCTCACTCGCGTGCCGCGTGGAGGTTCCGTGCGGCGCTGCGCTCTGTTGCTGGCTGCGTCTGGCTCGTGCCGGCTGCCCGTCGGTCCACGGGTGGCCGCGGCGGGGCGACCCCGCCGGACGGCAGGCTCTCAGGCTATCGACCTACGGGTCGGCGAGATATCTTGACGTCAAGATACATCGTACCCCACCCCGGGCCGCGAGGCGGCGACGCGTCCACCGCGCCGGGTCCGCGCGGCGGGGCCGAGCGCTCAGACCAGCAGCGTCAGCGGATGCTCGACGGCAGCCTGGAACGCGGCGAGCCAGCGTGCCGCGAGCGCACCGTCCACGGCCCGGTGATCGACGGACAAGGTGCAGCGCATGACCGTCCCCACCGCCAGGGCGCCGTCGTCGACCACCGGCTGCTGCACCGCGGCACCGACCGCGAGGATCAGCGCCTGGGGCGGGTTGAGGATCGCGGTGAACTCGCGAGTGCCGTACATGCCGAGGTTGGACACCGTGAGGGTGCCCCCCTCGAGCTCGGCCTGGCGCAGGCGTCCCTCGCGGGCTCGAGCCGCGAGCTCGGCCACCACGCGCGAGAGGGCACCGACGGCGAGGTCCTCGACGCCACGGACCACGGGGGTCACGAGGCCGCAGTCCGTCGCGACGGCCACCGCGACGTCGACGGCGTCGAACCGGTGCAGCCCGTCCTCGTGCCACAGCACGTTCGCCTCGGGCACCTCCCGGAACGCGACGGCGGCCGCTCGCAGCACGAGGTCGTTGACCGAGACGCGCACCGAGCCCGACGCGTTGATCTCGCGGCGGAGCTCGAGCAGCGCGTCGACCCTGCACTCGGCCGTCAGGTAGAAGTGCGGCACGGTCGACTTGCTCTCGCTGAGCCGTCGCGCGATCGCGCGCCGCATGGGGCTGTGCGGCTCGACCCGGCCGCCCGCGGCGGTTGCCGGGGCCGAGGGCGACGCGACCGAGGGCGGGGCGGGGACGCCCGACGGTGCGGGTGCCGGCGTGGCGGCCGCACGCGGCGCCTCGGCGACCAGGCGGTCGACGTCGCGGCGCACCACACGCCCGCCGGGGCCGGTGCCCACCACCCCGTCGAGCGACACCCCGGCCCCACGCGCCCGACGGCGTGCGAGCGGGCTCACGAACCGGGCCCGCGGCGCCCGGCCGTCAGC
>NZ_JAACYI010000009.1 GCF_009996735.1 Cellulomonas sp. APG4
CAACGGGCGACTGGAGCACCTACGCGGCATCGCCCTCGGCTTCCGCAACCTCACCAACTACATCGCCCGCAGCCTGCTCGAGACCGGCGGCCTCAGACCGCGACTACACCCTCGATTGCGATGAGCCGGCAATGGTGTGACCTCCCAGTCCGGGTCCCCAGCCTCCAGGGCCGTCTCGAGTCGGGTGACCTGCCGGGCGGACAGGTGCTCGGCGCCGTGTCGCAGCAGCCCGCGGATCTCGCAGGGCGGGTCGTTCTTGTGTCCGCGGTGACCGAGGGTGTCCTGCTGGACGCGGCAGCGGACCTCGTCGACCACGGCCGTGCCGAGCTTGACGACGTGGAACGCGTCCAGGACCGCGACGGCGTTCTGGGGCCTCGCCGCGGATCGCGTTGGCATAGTTCCGGAACAGGTCCAAGGCGGCGTGCTCGACCGTCGCGGTGAACCCCTCGGCCTGGGCGGCCAACCACCTCAAGTAGGCGGTCCCGGACCGGCCAGAGACCACGCCCAGCAGCCGTGCGCGGACGCGCCCGTACTCGTCACGGCTCAGATCGACCATCGAGGTCACCGCCCGGTCCCCACCGCGGCGCGAGGGCTTCCAGACGTGCTCGTCCGCCCCCAAGGTGACCACCCCATCGAGCGCGTCCCAGCAGGTGTGCCAGTCCACTCCAGGTGCCGGGCCAGGGTTGCCACGGTGGTGTCGTCGTGGGGCAGCGCGTCGGTCGCCCACCCGATCGCCCGGCTCGTGAGCTTGGCCCGCGGCCCGATCAGCGGGTGGTCCTCGGAGAAGGTCACCACCGAGCAGCCGGCATCGGGACATCGCCAGATCCGCTTGCGCCAGCAGATCAACACCGAAGCCCCGAACGCCGGCGCGTCGTGCACCCGGTGAACACGGCGACCGTGACCGATCGCGACCACTTCGCAGGACCGACAGCCGATCACGACCTCATCGGTCTCGACCGTCACCACAGCCGGCCCGCGCCATCGTGAGCGACCTCGAGCATGTACAAGCCGGGGCGTGGAACACCTCGTCAGCGCGGGCGCACCAACGTGCGCCGTCGCCGCATCTGCTCCCAGACACGTCGGGCTTCCGAAGGACGGTTGCTTGGTCGCTGCCGACCTTGGAGGCCCCGACACCTACCTCCCTGGAGCACCGCGCACACCGCCCACGACGACCACCCACGCTCGACTCCGAAGAGCCGGATTCAGGAGATGCACGGCCGATCAATCACTCTGCGAGCGAAGCGCGCCGACCGGCCCGGCCGTGACCTGCTCCAGTGGCGCTGGGAGCGGTTCACGTCCTGAGTGCACGGGTCACGTCGACGCGTGAGCGATGCGGAAACTATCCCCTCGATTCTCGAGCCGACGTTCATGGACCAGCCGAGCCACAGCCTGGTTGGCCATGCGGCGCACTTCTTCGGTCGTGTTCCATCCGAAGAACTTGGCGACATCCCTCGCGATCTGGTCGCTCTCCGCTACGACGGCGTCGTCCACGATATGCGTGATCGCGACGCGGATCTCCTCGGGCGGGACTTGCCTGGGCTTGCGCTGGGACTCCGGGCCACTCGGGTAGCGGGGCACTCTGAAGGCCTCGCCAGGCAACGTGATGAAGTCCATCGAGTCGATGACGACCTTGCTGTCTCGGACACGAACCCCTTCGATCGCCCGGCGCGCGTTGCCGTCGATCTGCGACCCGATCCGGCCAATGCCCCAGTCGCGTCGCAGCCGGTCAAAGGCAACTGAGAGATGCATTGGCGCCTCGACGGCGAGAAGCTCTGCGAAGTACTGCCGCATGGCGGGCCGCGCCTCCACCGCGCCCGGCTCGTGCCAGGTCCGGTATCTCTCGCCACCCACGCGATACGGTCTCCCCCACTCTGGCGGCGCGTCCAGGTCCACTTGTTCGACTTCCAGCACAGGCGTCGTCGGACGAGTGAGGATGGCTGGCATACCCGTCGCCGAGACCGCCGCCTCGATCGCGGCGCGGAGCCGATCCAGCTGCTCAGCCCGTTCGCGGACCCAGCTAATGCCCCAGATGCGGTGGATGCGCCAGCCGAGCCTGGTCAGCACCTCCTCGCGAAGGCGATCGCGATCTCGCGCGACTCTCGACGAATGGTAGGCCGCGCCGTCACACTCGACACCGAGGATGAACCGTCCCGGCTCGAGGGGGTGCCGGATGCCGATGTCGATCCTGTAACCCGCTGTCCCGACTTGCGGGACCGCCTCGTAGCCCAGAGCGACGATCTCTCGGATGACGTCTTCCTCGAACGGGCTCTCAGCGTCGCCGAGACTGTCAGTGAGGTCCACGGCAAGCGCGGGCATGCCTCGTTGAGCGAAGTCGATGTAGCGCGCGAGTGCGCTGACACCCTCGTTCACGGAGACCAGTTGCCCCGGATGGAACGAGCTAACGACCTCGACCCGCTGACGGGCGCGTGTGATGGCAACATTCAAGCGCCGCCATCCGCCTTGTCGGTTCAGGGGACCAAAGTTTGTCGTCATCTTGCCGTGCTCGTCCGGGCCGTACCCGATGGAGAACAGGATGATGTCCCGCTCGTCACCCTGGACGCTCTCGAGACTCTTGATGAAGAAACCGTCAAGGCGGTCGTGCGAGTTCAAGAGGTCTGAGATCACGGGGTGTTCGAGCGCCTGTCGTTCCATCTCCGCGAAGATGGCGTCCTCCTGAGCGGTCGAGAAGGTGACCACCCCCAAGGAAAGGTCGGGGTGCTCCGTCGCGTGATGGACGATCCGCTCCACGACCTTCTGGGCCTCGACCGGGTTGTCGCGGGACGTACCTCGCCGGTACGTCCCGTTCACGACGATCGACTCGAGGCCGATGTCAGAGCCTTGCTCGCGCGCGCTCGGGAAGGTGAACAGCTCACCCTTGTAGAAGCGGTGGTTGGAGAAGGCGATGAGGCTCTCGTGGGCACTGCGGTAGTGCCAGCTGAGTGGTAGCGACGGCAGGGCGCCCGCTGCCTTGCATTGGTCGAGCACAGACTGGAAGACGTCCGGCTCCTCCTCGTCGTCCGTCTCCTCGTCCTGAAGGCCGCTGGTGAAGAAGCTCGTGGGCGGGAGCTGCTTCACGTCGCCGGCGACGATCAGTTGCTTCGCACGGTAGATGCAGTTGACCGCATCTGAGGGCAGCACCTGCGACGCCTCGTCAAAGATGACGACGTCAAAGCGCATGCCCGCAGGCAGGTACTGGGACACCGCCAGCGGGCTCATCATGAAGCAGGGCTTGAGCTCCTGGGCCACCTGCCCGGCGTCGGCAAGCACGGTACGGATCGGCTTGTGACGGCTCTTAAGATTCGCCTGGCGCTGGATCAGCTGCGCGCCCCTGCTGGTGGCCGACTTGGGTCTGCGAGCGTTGCAGGCCACAACCACCTTGTTGTGAGCTTCGTGGACGAGGCGCCGGTCGAGGTGGTGGAAGCGCTCGACCAGGGCGTTCCGGTCGTCTGCTCGAAGGGGCTTCAGGCGGTGGTCGGCGTTGATCGTTGCGTCGACCCAGGCCTCGAGGACGGCACGCTCCACAGCCTCAGGGACGTCCGCAGCAGCCGCTCTGGCACTTGTGAGCTCCTCGATCAGCGGGGCGCAGCCGAAGTCCTCGAACTGCTGGACGCGGTTCCGGTACTCGGCCCACACCGGGACGTCACGAGGTGCGTCAGCAGCCAGCTCCGCCAGAACCTCGTGCGCGATGTCAAGGTCCGTGTCGAGATCCGCCCGTAGCTCGGCTCGGCGGGCCTCGTCGAAGTTCGACAGCAGATCGTGGACTTGTCGCGAGTACGTCTCGACAAGCGGCGCCAGCTCGACCGAGCGGATTGTTGGCTCCCAAAGTCGCTCGGCGACCCATAGAGGAATTTGGTCGTTCACCCGCCCTCGGACCGCGCTGGCCCAGCCAAGCGCCCGCTCGACGGCGGGCCACTCGGTCGAGAAGGACTCGTACGCCGGGCCCAACGCGGCTCGGTCGTCCTCGTACCGGTCCAGGATCGTTGCCGTGGTGCGCGCATGGTCACCGACTGCCGTGAGGATGCTGCGCGCGTCGGCGATCGTCGTGTCGCGCCCGGCCGCGACGGCGACGCGCTCGAGCACCGTGACAGCTGCCCGGTAGCTCTCATCGAGCTGCTGCGCCGCCTCGGCGATGTCCTGAGGCGTACGCGGCGCTTCTGGCCGGTTGGTTTCGCCCCACGCGGCCGCCAGTGAGTGCCACCGAGAGAGCGCAACCTCGATACGGTCGGCGGTGCCGAGCAGCTGTGGGTCCGGATTGCCGGTCGCGCTGAGTTGGCGGGCGAGCGCGTCGGCATCGAGGTCGTCACCGACGAGCCGCAATGCTTGCTCGGCGGTCGCGATGGCGACGCTCACACGGCTGAAGTCCGTGTCGGTTCGGCGGTAGTAGCCGCCCAGCCGCGCGGCGTGGTCAGCCTCGGCACGGGTCAGGGCTGCCTCAGCTTGTTGCCACGAGATGGCATTCGGGAGCGCAGCGACCGCCTGCTTGTCGGCTCGACCACGAACCGTGATGCTCTTGAGCAAGCGACGATCCGCGCGCGCCGCGCTCGACCACCGACGCAGGCCGACATGCGTCTGGGTCAGCCTGGTGTGCAGAGCCGGGAGGTCCACGGTGAGCGCGTCTGACGTGAACTCGGCTTGCGTTCCCTTCTCCCACCCACGGACGAGCTCGACAAGGCTGCCGAGGATGCGCGCCGACTCGTGCACGGCTGCGGTCACAGCGGGGTTCAGCCAGTCGGCCTCCGGCCGTGCGCTCTGAGCTCCCAGCCTTGCGAGTGCGACGAGATCAGCGAGTCGCGAGACGGCGAGCCGCTCGGCGTCGACGCCGAGCATGTGAGCCAGTCGACGCCCTTCGCTGGCGAGCTCGGCGAGTACCACCGGAGCGTTCCTTGCCGCGTCGACCGCGGCCCGGAGCTGCGTCGCTGACGTCGAGGGGCTCGGCGACCAGAGGTCGTTCGCGATCTCGAGAGCAGTGAGCAGCTCGAGGTCGTCCGGTTGCAGCTCAGTCCATCTCGGACCGACGGACTCCTCGATCGTCGTGGTGGCGCGCGCGTGTGCGTCGACGAGCCGTCGCACGTCGGCCAGGCGCTTGCGGACTGCGTCGAGGTCCTCGGTTGTGAGGTGCGCGAGCTGGCTGCCGTCGGGGCGTTCTTCGAGGAGTTGCAGGAGGAGCACACGATCGCTGGCAGCGGCCGCGGTGACGGGCATCGAGACTTCAAGGTCGTCGTCGACCGCACGAGCTCGGGACGCGAGCGCCGCGGCGGAGTCACGGGCGGCGACTGCAAGGCGACGCAGCCGCTCGGGGTCTCCAGGGTCGGCGCAGCGCACGAGCCCTCGCCACGCGAAGGCGCTGCCGCGCTCCACCGGATCCCAGACCCGTGCCAGCGCGCCGGCGCCGCTGCGGATGTCGGCCAAGTCGTCGGCGCTGAGCGACGACCACTGAGCGCCACCGGGGAGCCGGAAAGTGGAAAGGCGGTGTGCAGCCGCCATCGTTCCAAGCGCCCAGTGAATGCTCCGGCCCGTGCGCGGTCGCACCTCGTTGAGCGCGATGGCGTAGCCGCTGAGATCGTTCCGCGCGCGTTCGAGCTCCTTGGCCTCCACGGCGGACAGGGGCTGCCCGGCACGAATGCGCTCGGAGAGGGCCTTACCCATGGTCTCGGCGAAGTGCTTGCGGGTGGTCGCGCTGCTGTGGAGTTCGAGCAAGAAGGGACCGAGCCCAACGTCCGAAAGTCGGTTGCGGACGACGTCCAGAGCGGCCGCCTTCTCGCTCACGAAGAGCACAGACCGCCCGCTCGCCATGAGCTCAGCGATCATGTTGGCGATCGTCTGGCTCTTGCCGCTCCCAGGTGGGCCATCCATGACGAAGCTGCGACCGTCACGGGCGGCGAGGATGCACTTGCGCTGGCTACCGTCGGCGTCCATCACGTTGTGCAGCAGCTCGGGAGGCATGACAGTGTCGAGCTCGTCGTCGCCGATGGGGTCAAACGCGAAGGAGCCTGCTGAAGGCGCGTCGGGTCCGAGGGCGACTAGCTGGACGAGTTCGCTCGCAAGCACCTCGTCCTGGTGCTCGCGCAGATCCTGGTAGATGGCTTCCTTGTGGAAGCTAAATGTGGTGAGGACGACACGTTCCTGGACGTCCCACCCACGGTGAGCCGCCACCTTCGCGCGGACCCCGGCGAACACCGAGGCGACATCCAACACATCCGGGTCGATATCGTCGAGGACGAGCCCGAAGTCGTGCTCGAGCTTGAGCGCAAGAACCGGGTTGAGCACGACGTCGTCCTCGGTCCGCGTGACGACGTACGGCATGTCCGCCGACGTCCGGCGCAGTCGCACGGGCGCTAGCAGGATGGGGCTGACAACCGGCTTGTCGTCCTGCGGGTCGCGCCAGGCGAGCATGCCGAGCCCGAGGTAGAGGGTCCACAGACCGCGATCGGCGAACGTCTGCTGGGAGTGCTGGTCGAGGCGTCGCAGACCCGCCTTAAGCTCGCTCTCGGTCTTGTCGACGATCACGAGCTCGCGTCCACCGACGGACGTTCGTTCGCCGTCGAGCACGACGCGAACATCGCCGTTCTCGGTGAGCATCAGAGCATTGCTAGGACTGGGCGCGACCACCTCGAGCGACGCAGACTTCGTGTGCTTGAAGTAGAGCAGCCGCTGCCGGCGGTCGAGCGTGACGAGTTCCCGACGCCATGTCTCGAGCTGACGTTCCAGGCGCGCGCGCACGTCGGACCGAGCGCCCGTCGAGTCTTCTGTCATGAGTCGTTCCTCGAAGTCCCCGGCATGAGCCGTCGTGCCATCGTGAGCAGTACCTCGACATCGTCATCGGCCAGGCCAGCGACGATCTCGAGAAGGCGATCGCGAGGGCCGCGGGTTGGCTCGTCAGGCGCTGGCTCGGCCAAGGGCTCGACGCGATCGTCCACCGGTTGCTGCGCCGAGGGTGTGGTGTCGAGGTGGTCGAGCCCGAGAGGGAGTGGCCGTGTGTGCGCGATGTACAGCGCCTGCGTGCATCGGGTCATCGCGGCGTAGAGGAGGCGCCGGTTGTCGTCGGAGGTCCCGACGATCGCGTCGGGCTCGGCAACGATCACGGCGTCGAACTCCAGGCCCTTGGCCAGCCGAGCGGGCACCACGGTCGTCGGACCAGCGAAGTCCCCGTCGCGGCCGTCCCCGATTGATGGGTCGAGCTCTCGAAGGTCGGCGAGCAGGCCGTCGTAGCCCGCGTCTTCGACGACGACACCGACGGACATCTCGAGCCTCCGCGCGTGCCGTATGGCGGACTCGACGACCGCGACGAGCGTGTCGGGCTCACCCCGGAGTACCTGAGGAACGAGTCGACCGGTTCGGATGGACTGTGGCGCACGAAGCGCCGAGGAGATGAGCGGAAGCTGACGCGCGGCGAGGTCGAGCACGGCGCTCGGGACGCGATAACCGATAGTCAAGGTCTCGACCTGGGCCGCGCTGTCTGACAGGTGTCGGCAGATCTGCGACCAGTCGTCCACCGCCCAGGTCGTGCGTGCCTGTGCGAGGTCGCCGAGCAGTGTCATCGAACCGCTTGGGCAACGGCGCGCCAACGCCCGCGCCTGCATCGGCGAGAGATCCTGCGCCTCGTCGACGACAACGTGTCCGTATGTGACGGGTGCTCCGTCGAGAAGCGCGGATAGCTCGTCGAGGCAGTAGAGATCCGCTTCCGTCCACGCCACCTCCGCGATCGGACCCGTGCCCTCACGGGCGATCGCCGCACGCTCGTCCGGAGTCAGGATGTCGGTGGCCGCGTCGACCAGCCACGAGCGCGTGGCGTAGAGCGTCCGGAGGAAGTCCTCGGGGGTGAACGTGGGCCAGAGCCGGTCGAGCGCGTTGGAGAACGCCGACAGCCGTCGGATCGTGGAGTCGTTCGCGACGGGTGGCCGTCCGTTGCGCCGCTGCTCGGCCGCGTAGACCTCGTACAGGGCATTCCCGAGGACCTGGCGGAGGACGCCGCGAGCCTCGTTGTGCGGCAGCGAACGACCGCGCACGTCATCGAGGATGGCCATCACCCGCGTACCGGGCAGTCGCACGCGGTCGGCACCGACTGCCAGCTCCACGTCTCCCGGCTGTGGATTCACCCTCTGCCGCAGCGCTGCCGCAAGGACCGCGGCCATGCGGTCAGAGCCCTTGACTGCTTCGCCCAGGGGCGTGTCCGTCGCGGTCGCACGGCCGTCTCCCGCGTACAGGTCCGGCAGCTGCACCTGCAGCACGTCGTTGACTCCGAGCAAGGGCAGGACGCCGCTGATGTAGCTGAGCAGCGTCGCGGACGGCGCCACGACCAGCATGCCTCGCTCGCGAAGCGCGGCGTTGTTGTAGGCGAGCCACGCGGCGCGATGCAGGCCGACGACCGTCTTGCCCGTGCCCGGCCCGCCCTGCACGACCAGCAGGTCCTCCATCGGGGCGCGGATCACTCTGAACTGCTCCGCCTGAATCGTGGCGACGACGTCACGCATGGCGCCGTCACGTGAGCGTTCCAGCTCGGCGAGGAGAGCGTCGCTGATGGTCGGCCCGCCCAGCGCGCCGACGGCGGTGTCGCCGAAGACCTCGTCGATCAGGCGGACGATTCGGCGCTCTTCTTCGACGAACGTCCGCTTGCTGGTCAGCCCCTGCGGATCGGCTGGCGTCGCCTGGTAGAAGGGAGCGGCCGCCGGCGTGTGCCAGCTGATGACCTTGAGGTTTTTCTTCTCGTCGTACACACGGCGACGACCTACGTAGAGGGTGGCGTCGGGTGCGTCCACGCGGCCGAATATCAGCGCACCGGTTCCTTTGGAGTGGCGTAGGACCTCGAGCGCGCGCCGCAGGGCGCGCGCAGAGGCCCGGTCGCCAGGCACCGCCGCCGCAATGCTCGCCTCGGCGTCGGCCATGCCGCGTTCGAGCAGGTCGTACGCGGTGTCCAGGTAAGCCTGCTCGTCCGCAAGCGCAGGATGGGCCGCCGTCACTCTCTCTCCTTCGGCACCGATGACTTGCTGCTGAACAGCTCTTCGGTCTCGTGAAGACTCGCACCGCTGGCCGGCATGCTCGTTGGGGCGACGGTCTGGCACCGCCCATTCCGCTGATCAATCACGACGCACCACCACCAGCTCGTCCCGCGCCCGCGTCGCTGCCACGTACTCGACCGATCGCTCCCGCAGCTCGGCGTCCGCGCGCTCGGCCTCGTCCAGTCCGGCGAATCGTCGCTCCGTCGCGCTCGGGTCGCCCAGGACGAGTACCACCTTGGAGAACTCCATGCCCTTGGCGCGGTGCATGGTCATGACCAGCGGCCTGCCGGCAACGGGCTTCTCGCGGTCGACGGCGCGCACCTCGACGCGGCGCTCGGCGAGGCCGCTCACCACGCGCTCTCGCTGGAAGCGGTCGTGCACCAGCACCGCAATCGTCTCTGCCGGCACCGCCGTGCCCAGCCAGCCGCGGACCCTGTCAGCGATGAGGTCCAGCTCGGCGGGGAGTGAGGCGACGTCGACCAGCTCGGGCTCCGGTCCACTTCGGGCAGAGCGGTAGCCAGTCTCCTCGGGGACGTTCTCGAGGTCGACGTACTCACCCTCCTCGAGGATTCCCATGGCGTAGCGGAGGTTCTGCGCGGTGGTCCGGTAGTTCAGCGTGAGGCGTCGCGACCGGCCGACGATGTTGATTCCGTAGCGGCTGAGCACCAGGCGGGGGCCGTAGATGCGCTGGTGCGAGTCCTCGGCGATGAACAGGTCGTCCGGGCCGGGCTCGACGAGGGCTCGTAGCAGCTGCCAGTGCCCGGGCGAGAGGTCCTGCCCTTCGTCCACCAGCACGTGGTCAGCGAGGCGGCGAGGTTCGCCACCCGCTCCCTCCAGGTAGGCCGCGGCCACGGCGGCGGTCTCGGGGTAGTCGAGCGTCCCGTCCACGCGGCCCTGGGCGCGGTACCGGCTGATGAGTTCCCACACGGCCGCTCGGCGCTTGCGGTCCAGTGGTGTCCCGCGGCCGGGCCGCCGTACGCGGAGGTACTGCTCCTCGGTGAGCACCCGGTTGGGCAGGACGACGGTCGCGTACTCGGCGGCGAGGAAGGCCTCGTGTGCGAGCTGTGGCGGAAGGTCGGTGGATGTCCCTTCGACCACCGCGCGCCACCGACCCTCGGGAGTGCGCCCACGCAGCTCGGGTCGCTCGTCGCCCAGCACGGCCTGCGTCGCCGCCCCGAGCGAGGGACCGCCGGCACTCCGCAAGACCGCGAAGGCGAGCGCATCGATGCCGGTGACGTGCACTCCGGCCTCGCCGGGTCCACCGGCGACAGGCACACCGGGATCGAGCTGCTGAAGGCTGTCCCGCAGGGAGTCGGCGAGGTTCCGCGTGAAGGTGGTGACGAGCATTCGCGCATCGGGTCGCGCACGGGCGAGGGCGCGTGTGCGGTGCACGACCACCACGGTCTTGCCCGTCCCCGCACCACCCGAGAGGCGGAAGGGCCCCTTGGTGGGGCGTTCGACGTAGCGCCGCTGGTCCGGGTGGAGGAACACGCGCCAGGCGCCGAAGTCCCCGGACTCGATGACGCGTCGCAGCTCGTCCTGGTCCTCGATGAACGTGAACTGCATCTGGGCGGCGGGGCGGCGCAGCGACCGCAGCAGCGCTTCATCGTCGTCGCTGGGCTCGGGCGCAGCTGCGATCTCCATGCGCTCGCGCACCGTGTCGACGCTGTCGCCGGTGGCGAGATCGATCAGCATGGTGCCGAGCCAGCCCTCGTGGTGCTGAGCCACGGCGAGCACACCGTCCTCGTCCGGCGCCACCAAGGCGAGGTCGGCAACCTCCACCGGCACGCCGAGGCGCTCGACGAGGTCGCTCCGTGTGACTCCCCGGCGACCGAGCAGCGGCTCGGTGGGCACGGGCTCCTCGCGAGTGTCGACCTCATCGCGTCGGACGTCGACAGCCGGCTTGTCCTGAGGCTCGTCGCTCCGCACAGGCCTTTCGCCCCCTGGGCCGGCGGCCGCGTGCTCACCGCCTCCCCCAGCGTCCGCCGGGACCGGGATCTCCTCGATCTGCGGCAGGCCGTTGATGGGGTTGAGCTTGAGGCGCACCTTCTTGGCGACCGCGATCGCGTCGTCGTGCTGCCACACCCCGTGGATGACGTAGTGGGGCTCACCCGCACCGTCGAGCCGGAACATCACGGCGCGGTAGGACTGGTCCACACGCCCGGTCCGCACGCGCGGGTCTGCGGACTGCTGGATGGGCTCGACGTGCAGCCCGGGCGTGGTGTCGTCGGCCGAGAGCTTCTGCAGGAACGCCATCGCCTTGGAGCGCACCGAGCCGTCGATCTTCACCGGCCACTTGGTCATGATGATGGTCGGCATCAGGCGTCGGCCTCCTGCTCGTCGGTGCGCTCGGCGTCGCGCAGCACCTGGGCGATCATGTCCACGTCAGGGTCCAGAACCTGCCACCCCGCACTGACAAGGTCGGCGCGATCCTCGTCAGCCATCGGGGCGACCTCGACGGCGATCCGCCGCGTCGGCCACGCCAGGTCGACCATGATCCCGTCCGGGCCCTCGACACCGACGGCGGGGGCTTCGACGCTCCCGGTGAGGCCCTTGCGGCTCGCGAGTGCCTGCACGAGGTCGCGCTCCGGGCCGGCCGTTGCGGCCTGCGCCGCCTCCCGCCATGCGCGCGGCCAGCTGACGTCGATCGTCGCCGGGGCCGCCTGCTCGGGCTGGCTCTCCGTGGCGGGCGTGGGCAGCGACGCACCACCGCCCTGCTCGGCGTCGACCAGGGTCAGCGTGGTGATCACGGTGGGCCAGTCGCGCAGCGCGAGCACATTGGACAGGCGCAGCCACGCGCGCCAGGCCTCGGCGTGCCCGTCGTCGAGGGACTCGTCACGGTCGTCGAGCACCACGGCCACGTCGATCACCGGGCCACGCGGCTCGATCGCGGCGACCAGCGCGCCGTGCCGCCACACCGCGACGCGACGCGTGCCCGACGGCGGCTGCTGGTCCCGTAGGCGCGCGGCGGCCACGTGCGCGAGCGGCACGCTGTCCGCGACCGTGAGCGCCTGCGCGCCCTGGGTGAGGAAGAACGGGACGGCCCGAGCGGTGATCCGCCTGTGGGCGGCGTCGGGCTCCTGGATCCACGCGAGCAGGCGGGCCAGGGGACCGTCGGCCAGCGCGGCGTAAGCGGACGGTGACGCCATGAGCGCGGGCCGGGTGATGAGGTGCCCGACGGCGTTCTCGTCGTACCAGGAGGGTGGGTCGGGCTGTTGGTGCTCGGCGGCGTCGAGGTCGGCAGAGGTGACGCCGACGACGACGTACCCGGCGGCACGCAGGTCCGCCCGTTTGGTCGCGTCGTCGCGCAGACGGTTCACGGCGGGCACGGCATGGAACCGTCGTCCGTCGACGAAGACGGCGATGCGCGGCACGTTCGTGTCGTTCGACTCGAGCAAGAAGTCCGGGCGGCAGGTGACGAGGTTCGCCTGCGGTCGCAGCGTCCAGCGCCGCTGCGACGAGGGCAGTGTGAAGGTGAGGGTGTTGCCCCAGGGGCCGGGGGTCTCGGTGACGGCCGCGCCCAGGGTGCTCAGGCGTTCGAGCACCATCTTCCGGAAGCGCTGCTCGAGGTAGGACTCTGGGTCGGTGTCGTCGGGCGCCTCGTCGGTGACGGTCCACGTCATGGTGTCCACGTCTGTGGCGTCGTCGGTGATCCCGAGGAGCGCGCGCAGGTGGCGTTCGGCGACGGCGCGGGACACCTGCCCGACGGCGTGCGGGGCGGCGAACGGGAGCAGGCAGCGGTGGCAGGCGAGGCGCTCCTCCGCGCTGCACTCGCAGTCCCGCACGTGGCGCCAGGCACGTGCGAGCAGGGCGTGCAGGCGCTCCGGCGTCGCGAGCTCGGCGAGGTAGCCGGTGCCGCCGGGCACGATGTCGTGCAGCAGCAGGCCGTCGTGGTTGGCCGAGCCGTCGCTGTAGGTCGGGTCGACCACGTGCGCCACCTGCAGGTGGTCGGGGTGCCCGCCCATCTGCTCGCGCAGGCCCAGGAGGAGCGCGGCGGAGAGGCTGGGCAGCGCGAAGGCGTCACCGACGGTCACGGTGCGCGGCAGCCGCAGCAGCAGACCTTGGGTTCTCAGGGTGCGCGTGAGCGCGACGGAGCGCGTGTTCTCCTCGAGGGAGTCGCGGTACTGGCACCAGGGCCGGTGCTCGTGCCTCGTGTTGCGCCCGGTGTCGCTGTCGAGCTTGCCGCAGCCCGCGCAGAGGCGGAACAGGGCCGCGGGTCTGTCCTCCCCCGCGATGGTGCGTGTCGTGCCGTGACCGGGGACGCCGGCGTTGATCCAGCGCAGGTTCATCGCGGTCAGGTAGGTGCAGCCGAGGCCGACGCCCTCGGTGAACCACCGGTGCCGGATGTGCTCAGGGTCCACGTCGGCGGCCATGAACACCTGGAAGCGGGCATTGTCGCGGGTGTCCTTGCGGTCGTTGATGGTGGCCTCGTCGCGGCGCACCTCGGCCGTGGCGTGGGTGAGCTCGACGACGTCGACGCGCTGGCCGGTGTCGGCGATGCCCGCGGAGCCGCAGCGCGGGCACTTGCTGAGGTGCACGGCTGCGCCGGTGGCCTCGACGTCGACGGCGTACCCGCAGGCGGGGCAGAAGGCCCAGGGGCGGATCGACTCGCCGTCGATGCCGAGGTCCACGGCGTCGACGCCGATCTCGAGGCCGCGCGCGTAGAAGGTCGCACCGGGTGCGAACTCCCGGATGGCCTGTGCGGCACCACGGACGAAGCCCACGTGGGCGGTCTGGAAGGTGTCGGTGTCCGGGTCCGTCCAGCTCAGCCCGACGTCGAGAGTCACGGTGTCGTCGAGCAGGGTGTAGTTCGGCAGGATCCCGTACTCCTCGAGCACGGCGATCCAGTGCTCACCGCGGAGGTGGCGTTGCTGGCCCTCGGTGAGCCTGCGCGCGGTCTGCGCCGAGCGCAGGGCGCGCTTGTCGTCGTCGGTCGCGGCGGGTGAGTCGGCCTGCCGCTGAAGCTCCGGGAGCACCGCGTCGATCGCGGTGATGCGGTGACCGAGGGTCTCGACGGTGCCCTGCCAGCGCCGGCTCGCTGCGTGAAGGTGTGCGGCGAGGCCGCTCGATCCAGGACCGTCCTGCGGGGTCGCCCACGCGCGAAGGCCCACCAGGGCTGCGTCGCCCACACCGTCAAGGCTCGCGGCGAACTGGCTGAGGTGCTCGTCGGTACCCGACTCGGCGAGCTCGATGAGGTCGCCGAGAAAGCTGCCGGGTTCGATCGAGCCGATGGCGTGCGTCGCGCGGCGTGGGTGGGTGCGGCTCGAGTCGCGCGCGAGGTGGTCGACGAGGTGCGCGGTGTACTGCCGCCGCAGGATCTCCTCAGCGTCGAGGTAGGTGGCGGGTGGCCGCACCTCGCCGTTGATGACGGACAGCGGGTCGCCGAGCTTGGGCAGGTGCTCGCCGCGGCCGGTGACGTACGCGAGGCTCAGCGCGTTGCCGGTCAGGCGCCCTGCCCGGCCCACGCGCTGGAGGTAGGACGCGACGGTGCGGGGCAGGGACGCGAGGAACACGGCCGAGAGGTCACCGATGTCGATGCCCATCTCGAGGGTGGGCGTGGCGACGAGCACGTTGGGGGCCTGCGGGTCGTCCTGGGCGCCCTTGAAGCCGTTCTCGTAGGCGAGGCGGGTCTCGTCGTCGAGCAGGCTGGTGTGCTCGCGCGCGACGACGCGGCGCATGTCGGGCGACGAGTACAGGCGACGGTAGAAGCCGTCGCCGACAGGGGCCGGGCGCAGCCGTCCGGTGCAACGCACGGCCAGGCAGGGCGCGTCCGCGAGCTCGGCGACCACGGTCGGGCTGCCTGGGGTGACGGCCCGGCAGACGTCGCACGTGAGCATGTGCTGGCCGGCGCGCAGCGCGTCGTCATCGGTGGGGCTCACGACGACGCTCGACGGCGGGATGGCGTAGACGGTCCCGCCGGACTGGGTGGTGGTCTCGACGAGCACGCCGTCCTTGGCGAGACGGTCGAGGAGCAGACGAGCGAGCAGGCCGCCGTCCTGGGGGCTGACAGGCAGCACGCGTGAGGTCCAGCGCGCGTACCAGGACTTGGCTGAGGTCACGGCGGCGAGGCCGGACTCCTTGGCCGCGTCTTGTGCGCCGCCGACGCGCGGGTACTCGGGGGCTGGGCGGCCACGGGGGAAGGCCGGCATGCCCTGTCCGCGAGGGCGCCCGCCCCAGATGGTCCAGCGGGCGCCGTCCTCGGCGCGGTAGCGGGCAAACCACTCGTGGTCGATCGCGCCCTGGGCGCGCATCCGGTCGAGCACGCCACGTACCCACTGGACGAGCACTCGGTCCCCAGGCTCATCCGAGCCGCCGTCAAGGGTGCCCAGGAGGGCGAAGCCCGAGAGGACGGTGCGCGCGGCCTTGGCCATGCGCTCGGGGTGGACCTGCACCTCCGCGGCGACAGCCCCGGTGAGCTCGAGCGTGCGGCCGGTGCGCGAGTTGAGGCCGAGCTCCATCGCGGCGTCGAATGCGAGGCGCCGGTGCACGCGTTTGCGCACGCTGGTCGAGACGCCGCGCAGGGTCGGCGCCTGCCAGAACGGCCGGAAGGCCTCCCGGTCCGCGCAGTCGGGCGAGATGATGCGATACCGGGCGAAGGCGTCGTCACCCGCGCGGCGGATCACCTCGTCGACGAGGGCATCGAGGGTGAGCGGGCCGTCGTCGACGGCCTCGCGCAGCACGGCGCGCAACGTGAGGGTGTGGGAGCGGGCCTGGACGAACCCGGCGCGGTGGGCGGCGTCCTGCACCGAATCGGTGAAAACGAGCGCCTTCTTCTCGCGTGCGTCGAGCTGGGCGGAGCCGAACAGGGTGGAGAGCGACACCGAGAGCAGCGTGGCGATCGCGCTACCGAGGAACCGGATGCCGTCGGCCTGCCCGCAGGAGGGGCAGTCGTCGTCCTTGGCAGCCTTGTCCGCGTCGGGTCCCACGGTGGTCAGCACCGGCAGCACCCAGCCGTCGCGCAGCTCGGGGTCGTCCTCGGCGGGCATCTCCTGGAGCAGGGTGCGGCCACGCACGGAGAACCAGACGAGGCCCTCGGGGGGATCACCCTCACCGAAGAACGCGCGGTCGGCCTCGACCGGGGCGTAGAGGAGGGCGCGGAAGCGTCCCTCGCGGGTGAGGTGGTTGACGCGGACCTTCTCGTCGCTGGACGCGAGGTCCCACCCGCCGCCGGGGGCGAGCTCGACGCCCCAGCCCGAGCGCCCGCAGTGCCGGCAGTAGAGGGCCGGGAAGGGTGGTCGTAGGTCGCCGGTCTCGGCCACCGGCGACGCCGGCCCGTCGTCCGCCCAACGGTACTGCGTGGTGGAGTCCGCTGCCCGGTCGATGCGGCTGAGTTCCCGCACCCACAGGTGCACGTCGACCGAGAGCGCGTCCCGCCCCGTGAGGGCACGGACGTGGCCGAGCATCGCGACGACGTGCGAGAGCACCTGCCCCCACGGGTCGTCTCGCCCGGCAGGTGGGCGTCCGAGCACAGCCTCGACGAGGCGCTCGACGGGCACGGCCTCGGCCGCGGCGCCGGCGAGAGCATGAACCAGGGGGTGCGACCGCGCGGCGTCGAGCAGCAGTCCGGTGTCCGGGCCTGCCCCGGTCACGGCGGAGAGGGCGGCCTCATCGCCGCTGAACAGGTGCTGCACGACGACGTGCGCGAGCGCCGACGACGACGGGTCGTGGCCGAGGGCCTCGACCGCCTCGAGCACGGCTGCGGGGTCGATCTCGGATGTGGCGCGTGGCGTCAGGCCGACGGCACGCGTGCGTGCCGGTGCGTCGGCGGCCCACTCCTCGAGGCTGAGGCGCGACTCCGTGACGACGGAGTCCGGCCCGAACTCCTCGCCGAACACCGTGCGGGCGAAGTCGACCATCACGGTCGGGTCGCCCTTGTCGCCGAGGGTGGCTGAGGTCGCGACCGGCGTGATGCGGCCGAGGGGCCGGGCGCGGTCCTCGTCGGTGCCGGTGGCGTCGTCGGTCCAGTGACTTTTGAGGGTGAGCCCGAGGCGGCGCAGGAGCATCGCGACGTCGGTGCCCTGGGCGCCGTCGTAGGTGTGGAACTCGTCGAGCACGAGGTACTGCAGGCTCGTGGCGGACTGACGCCACAGGTCCTGGTCGTCGCGGCGCAGCAGCAGCTGGTCGAGCATCTTGTAGTTGGTGAGCAGGATGTCCGGCGCCGAGTCGCGGATCACCGCGCGGTCGGTGATGAGCCCGTCCGCGGTGACACTCGTGCGCGTGGGGCCGGCCTGGCCGGTGTAGAGCGCGGCGGTGATGCCCGCGAGGTCCGACTTGGTGGTGAGGAGCTGGGTGAGGCGCAGCGCCTGGTCGTTGGCCAGGGCGTTCATCGGGTAGAGGATCAGCGCCTTGGTGCCGGTCACGCCGTCGCGGCGGGCGCGGAGTACGTGGTCGAGGATCGGGTAGAGGAAGGCCTCGGTCTTGCCAGACCCGGTGCCCGTGGTGACAAGGGTGGGCTGCGGACGGCGGCGCTGACCGTCCACCATCGACGAGAGCCGCCGGAAGGCGGCGGCCTGGTGGCCGTAGGGCGGGAATCCGTCGTACCACTCGAGGGCGTCCCGCCAGCCCTCGTCCGCCGGGCGGAACGGCAGGCGCAGGCGCACGTAGGGGCCCTTGAACATGCCGTCGGTGGGGTGCGACAGGAACTCGTCGAGTGCGTCGCGGGCGTCGGCGTCCGTGAGGGCGAAGGTGGTGACGAGGTAGTCGAGCAGTCCGCGGCGAACGCTCTCCGCCTGGGCGGTGGGGAGGAGCTCACTCACGAGCGCTCCGCGAGCCGACGCTCGAACTCCGTGTACGCCTGCCGCATGTCGGCCTCACGATCATAGCCCCCGCCAGGCTCAGCCGCACACGACCGACCATAGTCGTCCCCCGTCGACCTCAAGTCCTCCAGCCTAAACACACCGAACTGGGCTCGGTAGATCCCGATGAGTTCCTCGATGGTGAGCCCAAACCACATCGACACAATGACGTCGATTTCCAAAAGCGCCTGTCTACGGGCCCAGTCGCTCCGCAATGCTGTTTCCCACTGCCAAGTGCGACCTTGAAAGACGGGGCACTTCTCCTGCGCGGCGAGCTTCCCAGGCGGGGGCGACGTCCACCGGTCGCAGACTGGGCTGGCAGCCCGCTCTGATGCCCACTTATCCCACAGTCCGGCGTAAGCGGCGTTGACACAATTGAGGCGAAGTACGCGCAGCGCAAATTCCTGTTCTAGCGCCCCGACCACAGGCAACCGAAGCCGAGCGAGCGTCCCACCGCGGATGTCAGAGCGCTGCGCAACACGAATCTGGAAATCAAGCGGAAGGCTTGCCAGCACACCGCAAAGTACCGCCACAGCCACAGCGGGCCAGTCTGGATGGCCCACGCTCATAAGGGCGTCGATGTGCTTCACCCCGGGGGGAAGGATTGCAGCCTGCAGAGATCGCGCGCCGGCTGTGCTGACACGCCGGCGCCACGCCACACGAAACAAGTCATCGAACCCACACGAGGGAACCTTGGGCATGGAGTCGATAAGGCCCGCTTCGTTGACGACCTGGTAACCAGTCACCCATTCGGGCTCGGAAGGCAGATGTCGCAAGTCGACATCGAGCCAGTCACGGTGGTTACGCATTCCAACGCCGCGCTCCTGAAGAACCGGGTTGGCTACGCCGATGTGCGGGCCCTGTAGCACAACCTTGCTCGCGTCTCGTTGGCGCACCCAACCGGACCTGATTACGCCATGATCGACCCCGAAGGTCTCGCCGATTCCCGCCCATATGTACGGGCGCGAAGGACCAAACGCTTCGAAGCGCGGCGAACCGCCTATGATCGCGATTGCTCGGTCGACAAGGTTGTTGACCGCGAACATCAGGGGCGCCTGCTCCGGTGAAGCGCTCTCGTCGACCACCCATTCACGTAGCGCCGCGCGGTCGATCTTCCGTATGCGGGCGCGGTGAGGCCGATGATCCCAGCCGCCCTCTTCGGCCTTGATGTTTGGTGCCGCTCCGCTTCCGTCATGCGCCAAGGACCGCTCGATCACGTCCGGGTGTAACGCGAAGCAGGCATTGAGGAAGCAGGGGGAGGTGCGTGCGCGCCGATGTACGCTAATCGCGTACGCGACCCGGTTCCCGATTTCACCGAACAGCTTGAGTTCATTCGTGAAGTGCCACAGGCGCTCGAGCCTTCGGTAGCTCTCGCCTCGGAGTTCCGCGCCAGATTCCTCCTGATACAACGCGGCCGAGTGGATCAAGCCTGCGCGGCCACGATCCGACAGAAGGGCCCATGACCGCTCGAGGAACGATTTGTAGAGATCAGTCAGCGCTCCGGCCAGGAACGGGTAGTTTGCGCTCGCGCGCAGGAAGGACGATGAATTCGTAATTTGAGTTGCAGCCTCGAGCACCTCATCAACCTGAACCTGCGCCGCGTCCCGGGCCCATGCCCTCACCTCTGGTCGCTCATTGCCCAGAGCGACTTCTGGCGCGAACTCCGCTACCGCGATTGCGAGCTTGAACTCCTGACGGACCCAAGGCGGGTTGCCCACCTGGAGGTCGAATCCGCCGCGCGCGAAGACGGTCGCAAACTCGAGTTCCCAATGGAAGAAGCCCTGCTGTTCGGCCACCGCCTCGCACACCCGCAACCAGGGGTGCTTCTCGAGCACCGACCCGACCGGCATCGCGCTGGCGAACAGCTGGTCGGTCTGCTCATGGTCGGTGAGCTCCTCCCACGTCACGCCCGTGCTCAGCATCTGGTTGCCACCTGAGGCGGTGCGCGCCTTGCCGCTGTGCCGTCCGAGCAGCATCTGCAGGGCGTCAATCCACTGCTGCAGGCTCGGCGGCTGGATCCGCTGCACCACACCGTCGACCGTCCGCGTGGTGAGCGTGTCGGTGAGCGGCCAGAACCACAGCGCGCACCACGCGTCCATGACCCGACGCAGGCGCCGGTACGCACCCTTCGCATCGGCGAGCGCCAGCTCGATCTGCTCTCGCTGCACGGCCCCGCCTGAGGGCAGACCCTCCGCACCCCACACGGGGATCGCGCGGCGCACCTCGCGCTCGGCGATCTCGAGCCGCTGCAGGGCGATCTGCCACAGCGCCTCGACCCGGTAGGAGAGGTCAACCAGGGCGTCGACCTGCGCCTTGGTCGGCTTGGCCTGGACGGCCGAGCGCCAACTCTTCAGCCGCGCGAGCGCCTCAGGCCCGAGCTCCTTCGCCTCCTTGGCGTCCACGGCGGAGCCCCAGCCGGGGGCGGGCAGCAGGAAGTGATGGACGCCGCCGTCGACGCCCCTTGCCAGGGCGCCGTCGCGCACGTCGTCGGCCAGGGAGGTCAGTGGGACGTCGCGCGGCACCTCCTTGAGGTACGCCTTGGTCGTCACCTGGTCGCGCCGGAAAACCGCCCGCCGCGCGCCGATCAGGGAGTTCCCGCGCCGAAGGTGCAGCCCAAACCAAGGGGCGTCCAGCCCTTCGACCATCGTGTCGAGCCACAGCGAGATCTCGGCGAGCTCGACCGCTGTCGCGTTCAGGTCGACCCCATAGACGTTGTGCAGCGCGAGGTAGGCCTTGACCTCCTGGAGCCGCCGCGGGTACTCGTCCGGGTCGATCCGCTCGCCGAGCTCCTTCTGCCGTCGCTGGAGATACTGCTCCGCGAGCTGGCGCACGGCCTCGATAGCGAACGCACCCGAGCCCAGAGCCGGCTCGCACACGCTCAGCTCGAGTACCTCGGCCGCCGTCGTCGTTGTGCCGTCCTGGTCGAGCAGCTCCTCGAGCGCCTGCCCCACCGTGAACCGGGTGAGCACCTCGGGGGTGTAGTACGAGGCCGACTGCTGGCGCTCCCGGCCGGCGAGCCGGTAGACGAACGTGCCGCGCTCGTGCAGCACCGGACGTTCCTCACCGGTGGCGGGATCCTTGACCCGAACGAAGTCCTTGGCGTCGATGCCCTCGGCTCGCTCGACCGGAACCACCCATGAGCCCTTGCTCGGGTCGCCGCCCTTGGCGACCTCGTAGAGATCAGTCTCCGCGAAGAAGCCGGTGTACGACATGAGGCCCTCGTAGACCGCGCCCAGCTGGTTGATGCCGAGCTCGGCATAGGAGATGAAGCCGCGGTCCCGGCCACGGGACTCCTTGCTCAGCAGCAGGTGGCTCAGCACCTGTTGGAGCGCGACGTTGCTCATGCCCACCGTGTCGATGTGGGCCGTGGCCTGCGGGGTGAAGAGGTCCGCGCGCAGCGAGTTGAACGTGAGCCCGGCGTTCGTCGTCGAGTCGCCGTCGGCGGTCACGGTCCGTTTCGGGCTGTGCCCGCGGTCGACCAGGCGGAACAGCACGCCCAGGGACTCGTAGAGGTGCGTGCCCTCGCGGGACTGCGGCGTCGCAAGCTCGACCTGCACGAGCTCTCGCAGGCGGTCGAGGCTGTAGCCCTGCGCGTACTCGGGCTCGTTGACCGGCAGCACCCCGAGCTCCGGGGACGCCTCGGCGTAGAGCAGGAAGAGGATCCGGTAGAGAAACCGCAGCGACTGTGTCGCGAGCACCTGGGCCTGGTCCTGCGGCAGCGGCTCGAGCCCCTGGGCCGCACGCCGCGCGACGACGTCGTTCGCCAGGATCTCGATGGAGAGCCTGACCCCCTCGCGCAGGTCCTTCGAGACCCCGACGGTGTGCTTGACGGACTCCTCGAGCACCCCGTGCCACCACAGGTCTCCGTCGGCGTCCGGGGCGATGGACTCCGCGCTCAGGCACGTGAGCGCACGGTCGATCTCCCCGCCGCGCTTCGCCTCGTTGCGCTCGCACACCAGCTGGAGGTCGACGGCGAGGTAGCGACCCTCGGCCCACCGCTCCTGCTCGGCGAGCAGCGCCCAGCGCCCGGCGAGCACCAGGACCAGGGACGGCGCGCCCTCGGCGACGAAGAGTGCCGAGACCAGGCGGGCGGCCGAGGTGATCGGCTCACCGTCGGCGAGCTCGACCGGGTCGGCGAGCGTGCGACCGTCCTTGGCGAGCAGGTCCTCGACGCTTCCCACGGCCGTCGCGTGGACCACGGCAAGCGGAGCGCCCTCGGTGATGCCGGGGGCGGAGACCCGGAGCACCGGGCCGTCCTGGTCGAGGCGTCGGCCGTGGCCGGCGAGGCCCAGGACCTCGACCACGCGGCGGTGGACGTCCTCGGTCGCGGCGCGCTTGGTGGCCGGGTCCTCGTGCTCGTCGAGGCTCGCAAGGTCCACCTCAAGGCGGGCTCGCGCCTCGGTGAACCGTGAGCGCGCCGTCGGGCGTCCCTCTGCCGCCTCCTCATCCCACTGCTTGCGACGCTCGAGAACCTTCGCCTGGAAGGACTGCGAGCGCGCCTCGGTGGTGAAGTAGTGCTCGCTGATCCACGCCTCGCCGACAACGATCGCGTCCGACCCGCTCATGCCCGACCCTCCTGAGGAACCACGACCAGCAGCGGACGCACCAGCTGCCGGTCCGGGCTCATCGCCGCGACCAGCTCACGCTCCTGCTCGACGCTCACGCGCCGCTGCTTGAGCTCGCTGCGCTGGAACAGCACGTCCGCGTCGCGCTCCCACTGGTCGAGGCGGCGCGTCCAGTCCTCGACCCGCTGCGCGACCTCCGCCTCGGCTGCGGCGAAGAGGTCGCGCATCTGCGCGCGGGACCGCTCAACCGCCGGGGCGACGAGGGCCGTCAGCGCGTCGACGTCACTCACCGCGCCAGGGTTGCTACGCAGACCGGTCCAGCCGAGGCTCGCAAGCGCGCTCGCCGCTGACTCATGCGGGCTGATGAGCACGAAGGACGGCGACGTTAGGTCGGGGAACTCGGCCGTCAGCCAGGAGGCCGCGACCACCTGGCCGCGACGGTTGGTGAGCGTTCCGAGCAGGAGGACCGTCGGGCTCTCGACGTCGCCGCGCACGGCGAACACCTCGTTGCGGCCTAGCTTGGCGAGGGCGCGGTCAGATGCCCACTCGAGCACCGGGTGCAGCGGGCTCAGGTAGTGCGCCTCGGGCCAGCTCGAGTCGCTCTGATCCGAGAGTGCCGAGGCGAGGCTGGCCTTGCCGACCGTGGGCGTGGTCGCGAGGGTGAGCAGCTCGGTGACCTTGCGATCGGCGAGGTAGGACTGCGGGAGCACCTCGAGGCGCTGGACGAGGTCACGTGGCGGCACGAGCTCGGCCTTGCCGTAGCCCTGGTGATGACGCCAGGCCACGCTCTCCTTGCCGGGCTTGGCCGACGGGTCGAGGAACGCCGCATGCAGCGCCTCCTCGAGGTAGGTGACCTCGTCCGGATAGAGGCCGGAACCCGCCGTCGTGCCCGGTGGGCTTGCCGGCGCCGGCTGTGTGGACTGCGCGGCCGGGGCGTCGAAGAGGCGGAAGAACAGACCTGTGAGGTCGTCACCCTCCGCGACCTCTTCGACCGAGCGGACGACGTCGTCGAGGTCCTTGCTGCCCGCGAGGACCTTGCGGATCGCGTCCTCCTCACGGCCGACGTCGTACGTGCCCATGAGCGAGGCGACATCGCCGAGGGCGGTGTGCGCCTCGTGCTCCTTCTCGACCAGACGCGCGAGCACGCGGACATCACCCGAGAACCGCTCGCTCGCCGGGTCCAGGAGCAACGTCGTGATCTGCGGCGGGTGCTTCTGCCCGTACCGGTCGATGCGCCCGTTGCGCTGCTCGATGCGGATGAGGCTCCACGGGATGTCGAAGTGGATGAGCTCGTGGCACTGGGCGTGCAGGTTGACGCCCTCCGAAGCGACGTCGCCTGTGACCAGCACGCGCACGTCGGCGTGCTGCTGCTTGAACGCCTCCACGATGCGCTGCTGCTCGTCGTCCGGGAGCCCACCGTGCATCACCTCGACTGCCGCGGCGGGCATCCCGAGATCCTTGGGCAGATGCTCCTGGAGCCACCGGAGGGTCGCGATGCGCTCGGCGAAGACGACGGCGCGGGTTGAGGACCCCTTGCGCACCCCGATCTGCCGCAGGTGCTCGACGAGCCTCGTGTACTTGGCGGACGGCTGCGCCAGCGCCTGCTCGGTGAGCTCGAGCAGCCTCGCGAGCGCAGCACGCTCGTCGTCGGCCGCCTGACCCGCACCGAGGCGACCGCGGCGCTCGACGATCGTCTGCCGCAGCGCGGCCGGGGAGGAGAGGAAGGCCTTCGCGAGGGTCCAGGGGAAGAGCGAAGCGTTCTGACCTGAGTACGGGCTGCGACCGCCGACGGGGTGGAGCCACACCTCGTCGAGCTCGCGGGCGATCGCGTCCTCCGCCGGCGTCGCGGGGACGAGGACGTTCTGCGGCGGCTTGCGCTCCGCCCAGTCCGCACCGACCACCTGGGCGACCTCCGGGCTGTGCCGGTGGCGACGGATGACGAGCCGCTCGACCTCCTGGGGCACGAGGTCGCCGTCGGGCCGCACAGCCGAGGGATCCAGGAGGCGGATGAGTTCGGCGAACGAATCCGCCTTGCCGTTGTGCGGAGTGGCCGACGCGAGGATCAGCGCGTCGGAGTTGCGGGCCAAGAGACGTGCGAGCCGGTTGTTGAGCGTCGCCGAGTTCGAGAGGTTGTGGGACTCGTCGATCACGACGGCGTCCCAGCGCTGCTTCGACAAGTGCGCGACGTACCTGTCCGACTTGAGCGTGTCGATCGAGATGATCACGCGGCGGTAGAACGTGAACGGGTTGCGGGTGGCCGGGAGCTTCTGCCGAACCCGCTGGATGCCGGCCGAGTCCAGGCGGACGAACGGGAGCGCGAACCGCGACCACATCTCGTGCTGCATCTGCTCGAGCACGTGGCGCGGCGTCACGATGAGGATGCGGTCACCGCGACCACGGCGGACGAGCTCGGAGAGGATCATGCCGATCTCGAGCGTCTTGCCCAGGCCCACAGCGTCCGCCAGGAGGATGCGCGGGCGGAGGTTCGCCGGGTCCAGCGCCTTGCGCACCGCTGACTGCTGGTAGCTCAGACCGTCCGCGAGCGCGCGGGTCGAGACCGTGAGAGACGGATCCGCGAGGGGGACCGCAGTCTTGCGGATGGTCGACTCGAGCCACAGGCGCGCCTTGCGGTACTTCGGGCTGTCGTCGGGGACGACCTTGGCCTTCGCCGGATCGAGCGGATGGACGTCGTCGAGGCTCGTGTAGAACCGCGCCTCGGTCTCGCGGACCAGCTCGCCGAGCCCTTGCGCCGTGACGAGCAGGCCGTCAGCCGTCTCCTCGGTCGCGGTGACCAGCCACTCCTCATCGCGGACCACGACCACCGAGCCGGGGGCGATCGTGTCAGCCGGGCTCGCTCCGGCGGGCCGGTGCTCGTCGGTCACTGCCGTCATTGCCGTGAAGCCCCTGTCGATCGTCCTGCGGTGGCTGCGTGCAGCCTGTCACTCCGTGCTCTGTTGTGTCATCGGCGTGGGTGGGGTGAGACCTGAGGGGCCGCCGCCCATCAGGGGACTGCGCCGACGCTCGACCTGAGTCGGACGAGGACCTGGAGCAGCCTGAAGGCCGGGGCGCTCGTTGGGCGCTCGTCTGCGCGAGCGACGGCGAGCAGCTCGTTCACAGCGTCACCTCAGCGATCATTGATGGCGCACTCCAGCGCTGTGCCTCGCTGACTCAGATCCCTCGTCACCTCGTCGAAGGCTCGGGACACGGGCCCGCCGTAGTCCATCCTCTCGAGGTGCGTCGTCACCCCCGCGAAGTTGACCCGACGGGGTTCGCCAGATGCATTCCGGTGACGTCAGCCCTCCCTGCTCGCCGTCCACGTACGTGAGGAACATGACGAGATCGCAGCCCTCGACGTAGCGCAGGTTCGGCCGACGAGGTTCTCGCCGATGTCCCCAGTCATCGCTAGCCCCCCTTCCCACCCAGCGTGAACAGTGCGAGGTCGAGGTCGCGAGGTACCCACGACCGTGCGGGACCGGCGGGTGCGTCAGCGAGGAGCGCATCGAGACGCGCCATGTACCCGCTGTACACGCCGACCGGGGTGAGGGGGACGCCCAAGGTCTTGAAGCCCTCGACCACCCGACGGTCGTACACAGCCATGCGTTGGGGGGCCGCCGCCGTCAGGACCGCCGACGCCAAGGCCGGACCAGAGGCGAATCCGGGTAGCTCAAGCAGGGCTTCGCGCCCCGCCCTTGCAGCATCTTCGAGCGAGAGCGTCCGGTCGGTCACGAGCTCGATCGCGCGGGCCGTGGCCATGCGCACCACAGCATCCGGGACTGCGTGAAGCCGCGCTGCCCACCGCGCACTGGCGTTGATCCGCTTCCAGAAGACGAGGGCACCGATGCCAGCTTTGCCGAGAGAACCACGGGCCTGGATCGAGGAGGCGACCTCGTGGAGCACCTCGTCGTAGTACGGGGACACGCGCGCATCGCACGCAGCTCGCGCCTCGATCAGGCGTGGCCACGGGTCGAGATCGGAACCGTGCGTCATCGCGGTCCCTTGGTCTCTCGGGCGCTTTCCTGAGGGCCTTCGCCACCGCTCTCCGGCAAGCCCGGGGTCTCGTCCTCCGCTCGCTCGTCCTCGGGAAGCAGCGAGAGGAATGCCTCAGCCACCAAGGCGTCAGTCCGCTTCGCCACCTGCGCGAGCATGCGCCTCCTGGTTCGGCCCGTTTGCGCAGTTGCGAGCTCGAGCGCGCGCTCGATGCTCGCTGCCCGCTCGAGCCAGTCGCCTCCAACGACTGTGGCGCCATCACCAGACGCGGCCGCCTGCTCCTCGGCGATGCGGCGGACCGTGTCGAGGGTCGCGCGCACACGGGCTTCCGCACTGCGCTTCTTCTGTGCTGCGAGGAAGCTGTCCCGCCAGTCGTTGAACCGCTCACGAGCCCCGTCCGATACGCCTGGGTGCTCCTTGATGAATCGGTCCACCTGCTCGAACGCTGCACTCACCAACGGCCAGTACTTCACGAGGAACTCCCAGACCACCTTCGTGATCAGGATGAAGTTCGCCATCGCCAACTCTCCCTAGCTATCGCTTCTCCTCGACCGCACTCGTCGCGCGACCGTCCGACCGTTCACCCCACCGGCGGCCCCAGCTCCATCCGCATCCAGTCCCAGTCCGCGTCACCGGCCCCGACGTACTTGAGCAGGTCCTCCTGCCGCGGCTGCCCCACGACCATCCGGTACGCCCCCACCGTCCGCTGCAGGCGGCGGTACCGCTGCGTCTCGTTGCTGAGCGGCATCGCTGGCACGTAACGCTCGATCGCGGCGCCACCCTCGGGTGCGTAGACCCAGCACGGGACGATGTCGCTCAGTCCGTCCGGTCGTGCCCCGGTCGCGGCGAGGAACATGGCGAACCAGGGGTCGTCCACGGTCGCATGGAAGGCCGCGTCGGCGTGCTCCTGGGCGATGTTCTTCCGCACGGCGTGGCCCTTGTAGCGGTGCACCCGCCCCTCACGCTGCTCCAGGTCCACCGGGTTGCCCGGCAGGTTCCAGTGCACGACGGCGTGGGCGTAGGTGTGGAAGTCCAGACCTTCCTGACCCACCGACGTCGACGCGAGGACGAAGGGCCAGAACGGCGAGTTGAACGCCGTGCGCACGTGGGACTCGCGCACGACGGTCTTGTCCTCGGAGCGCGCACGGCCGAACCTCGCGGCGAAGTGGGACCGCACCGTGCGGCGGGTCAGGTCGAAGCCGCCGTCGTGCGGGGTGATCTCGTCGATCCCCTGGCTCGAGGTCTGGATGGTCAGCGCCTCGGTGATGCGCTCCGCCAGCCGCTCACCACGACGGTCAGGCTCCGCCTCCTGCAGACCCTCGGACTCGAGCAGCACGTGGGCGTACTCGTCGAGCACGGCCTGCAGGCCGCCGTCGAGCGCGTGCTCGAGCACCACGCGCCAGTAGGAGTCGCCGCGGTCCTCGTCGGCGCGGAGCACCGACATGATCTCGGGCCGGTTGAACAGGGACCGCAGGCCCTCGGCGACCTCGGAGGCCTGGTCACGCCGGGTCGCGTCGTCCAGGGCGTCATCGCCGCCGGAGATCCGCGACAGCGCTCGGAGCGCACACGGCCCGGGGCCGGCGAGCGCCATATCCGCCAGCACGTTCCCGAGGTCGTCGGGCCGCGGGCCGAGGTGCTCGGGTCGGATCTCCAGCAGGGTCCGAGCGTGCGCGGCGAAGCCCTGCCCGACGCCGGTGTCCTCCCGCCGGGCCCAGCGAGCCACGCGGTCCTCGAACCGGCCCTGACTCTCCAGGGCGGCCCCGCGGTCGAGCAGGATCGGAGCGGCCCAGTACCAGCGCTGGTCCACACCGGGGGTGCGCTCCGGGTCCCCGGCGGGCAGGACGCGGAGGGCGTCGTCGACCCGACGTCGCGCCTCCGCGATCACGGCGTCCCGGGGTGCGGGCAGACGATCGCCCACGGCGCGCGCGAGCTCGAGGGGGTCGCCGAGGCGAGCCAGGGTGGTGCTCGGGTAGGTGATCGCGAACGCCGGCATCCCGGCGGGGCGGTCGTTGGCGAGCCGGTACTGGAGCAGCCCGGTGGGCGGTGTCCCGCTGTAGCTGCGGCGGCCGCGGCCGGCAGGGGCGAACGCCCGTCGCTCGGCCTCGTAGCTGAGGACGATCGAGATGGCCTTGGGCACGACGGTCCAGGCCGAGAACACGAGGCGCTTGGTGAAGCGGCAGAGCGCAGGGTCGGCGTACGCGCCGGCGTGCTCGTAGTACGGCAGCGACGGCGGGAGCCAGGCCAGCCGCCACGCTCCGGCGTCGAGGACGTTGCCGACCAGGCCGCGCATCTTCGCGTTGCCGGGATCGAGAGCCTCGTACCGTTCGATCTCCTGCCAGTCGAGGAGTCCGTCGGCGCTGCGCAGCGCCTCGGTGACGGCCAGGTCGGACTGCGCGCCGGCGAGGTCGGTCTTGACCTTGTACCCGTCGCGCTCCATCACGTTGAGGATGTACGGGGCCGAGCGCCAGTACTCGAAGACGTCGCCGCGACCCAGCGCCCTCGCGACGCCGTCGAGCCCGCGCAGGGCCCGCAGGTCGTCGGCGACCACGTGACCGTCGGGGCTCGGCACCTCGCGGAGCATGCCGTCGCGGTCGTCGCTCACGGCCAGCCGCTCGGTCCGGCTCATCACCCTGCGCAGCGCAGCCTCGACACGGTCCTTGGCCGCCCGTGCCTCGTCGGTCGCATGCCCGGCGACCAGCGCCGTCCGCATGGTCCGCAGGTCCGCCTCGACCTGCGCTGCCATCGTCTTCCCGCCCAGGAAGCGCACGGTCGCGACGAAGTCCCGGTAGTGGTCGTCGCCCTCCGGCTCGTCGGGCAGCGTGTACATCTTGTACGGCGTCGCCGAGAGGAGCAGGACCTTCGCGTCGCGGTGGTCGAAGATGGCGTGCGCCAGCTCGGCGGCGTCGCTGCCCGGGTCCATAAGGTCCTTGAACCGCTGGAACTCGTCCATGATCACCAGGTCCGGCTCGAGCGCCTCGACGGAGGCTCGCGCGACCACGGAGCGCAGGGCACCGATGAGCCGGTACCGGCGCGAGGACACCTCCCAGGACGGTCGCCCACGCAGGTAGTTGAACTGGTCCACGGCGGACTCGAGCTCGTCTCTCAACGCTCCGCCGCCCGGGCCGCGGGCGGCGTCGAACGCGCGGGTGAACGCGTCGAGCACCTCGGGGTCGAGCTCGCGCGGGTCCAGCTCGGCCAGGCTGCGGCGGAACGTCTCCTCGCGGCGCACGCTCCCCTGGAAGAAGCGGACCCAGCGCCGGGGGCGGACGTGGTCCCTGCCCAGGGCGTGGGCAAGCATCCAGTAGAGGACGACCCGCTCGGCCGACTTCCCGCCGCCGTCGGCGACGTGGAACGAGGTGCCCGGGGTGAACGAGACGATGTTGATGCGCCGGCTGTTGAGCTGCTTGATGACCGTCGGCAGCATCGTGAGCCGGTCCGCGTGGTCGAGCTTCTGGCCGTCGACGACGTTGAGGCGGCTGAGGTTCTGCTGCGCGATCTGCTGGTTGGAGCAGATGTAGACGATGTCGATGCGCTCGACCTTGTCCCACAGGTGGTCGACCGTTGCGGCGATGACGCCCTTGGCGACGAGGGTCTTGCCGAGCCCCACCTCGTCCGCCACGAGGAAGCGCTTGGTCGGCTCCTCGTCGGTCCACAGGCGCCGGACCACGTGTTCCACGGTCGCGCGCTGGAAGTCCTTGAGGCCGCTCATCACGGCCGCGACGTCGGGGCGGTGGTCCACGGTCATGATCCGGCTCCGTCCATGACGACCTCGCGCACCACGGCCCACAGCTCCTCGAAGCCGTCCGGCAGCAGAGCGTCACCTCCGCGCAGCTCCTCGACCATGCCCGCGATCCGCTCGACCCCGGCCCGGTCCCGGACGGCCGCCCGGATCAACGGTTCGAAGAGGACGACGTCCTGCGGGGCAGCGGCACCGTCCATCTCGCTCGCACCCAGCGCCGTGAGCCCCGAGGAGACCGCGGAGGCGCCGAGCGTGGGGTCGGCCAGGAGGAGAGCCAGGTAGCGGACCACCGCGTCGACGTTGCTGAGGATCTCGTGGACGGCCTGCTGTCGGCGGCCGGGTGGGTCACCGATGAGCTCTGCACGCACGACGCACCGGCGCGTGACGGCGGTGCGTCCGGTCCCCGCGGTCGTCTCCACAGCGAGGAACGGGGTGACCGCCTCCACCGAGACGTCCGGCCACACCACCTCCTCCGCGAGCGGCTGCGCGTGCGTGTCCCGGCGCAGCGTGATCGGCCAGACCCGGGTCCGTCCTGGGCTCGCCGTCTCGAGCGCTACGCGTGCGGTGAGGACGACGGCGTCGTCGTCGGACCCCGCGGAGACTTCCACCTGCACCACCCCGGCCGCGAGAGCCTGGTGGAACAGCTCGACCTCGTGCTCCGTCGCCTCGCACGGGTCGACCACGCCCTCCGGGTCGGCGACGACGAACTCCTCGAGGAGCCGGGCAAGGCCGTCGGTCTCGTGCTGCCCGAGGACGGCCCGCACCCCGCAGCCGCGCACCGGTCCGGATAGATGGGCACCGAGCTCGACGTTCCCGCCCCAGGCCGCCGTGGTGAGGTTGGCGCTCCCGGTGATCACGTGGCCCCGCGAACCGACGTCGGCGACCACGACCTTGGCGTGCAGTCCGTCGGGGACGCGGCCCCAGCCGTCGCCGCTCGCGTGCGCCGGGGTGGCGTCGTCGTCGTCCGCGAGCTCGGCGTTCTCCGCACCCTCGGCGAGGCGGCTCAGCGTGCGGGTCTGCCAGCCCTCGAGCGCCGCACCGCCCAGCCGGGTGAACGTCTCCGCCCGGGAGACGAGCATGCGGTTCGCCGTCGTGCGCGCGAGGCTCGACACGGCACCGACATCCAGGAACGGGCTGATGGCGAGCGCACGGTCGACGGCGTCCGGCAGGGGCCACGCGGTGTCGTCCAGGCCCAGCGGGAGAAGCGTGACGGTGTCGAACGGTGCGGGTGCGGCCAGCCGGGCGTCGGTCAGCGTGCGCGTCAGGTCGGCGATCTGCTCGATGCGGTCGGTCGGCAGCGGCCGTACCGCCAGGCCGGGCAGCGCGCGGACGAACCCCACCAGCGGGGCGACGTCGACGCCGTGCCCGTCCTCGGACTCATCCAGCACCAAGGCGGTGTCCCAGGACCGGTCGAAGGTGAGGTTCCGGCTCAGCACGACGAGGCGGTGCCGGTGCACGCCGTCGTGGTCGACGAAGCGCAGCACCCAGACCTTCGGGTGGAAGATGTGGCCCGCCGTCGGGGCCGTGACCTCGCAGACGCTGCCCTCGACGAAGGTCAGGATGCGACGGTAGGCCCCGGGCACGGCGATGCCCCCCGCCTGGCAGAACACCGTCGTGCGCTCGCTGTACCGGCGCACGGCCGCGAGCAGGCTCGCGGGGTCAGTGCCCGCCAGGTCCTCACCCGGCTCGACGAACGCGAAGGACATGGGCGCGAGGAGCAGGGCGGTCAGGTCGAGCGAGTAGGTGGTGCCCACGGCGACGTCGAGCTGGAAACCCTCCGGTGGGCGCAGCGCGTCGCCGAGCAGCACGCGCGTGTCAGGCGTCAGCATCGACGGTCCCCTCGTGCTGGTGGAGGTCCCGGAGGAGCCGGTGGGCCACGCGCCAGCGGTAGTCGAGGCGGACCAGGCCGGAGGCGCCGGACCACTGGTCGAGGGCGGCACGGTTGCCGAGCCGGGCTCGCGCCCCCTTGATCGCATGCTCCCGCAGGCGGACCAGCTCGCGAGCCGCCGCGCTCTCGGCGACCCGCGTACCGGTGGCGAGCAGGTCGATCCACCCGTCGAGGAAGGCCCGGGTACGACGACTGATGCGGGGGTTCAGGGTCAGCAGGGTGGCCCAGAACTCGTCCCGGTCCCATCCGTCGAGGACGTCCGGCGCTGCCACCTCCGCGGCCCAGACGTCGAGGGCCTCGTTGTAGTCCTGCGTCAGGTCCTGGGAGCCGGACTCCTCCGCGAGCATGAGGTTGTAGAGCAAGGCAGCGCCGTGGACGACGGTGTGCAGTCGCCGCCCGTGGTCGACGAGGCTCACCATCGCCGGTGGAGCATGCTCGATGCCGGGCAGGTCCCACACGTGCTCGACGTCGCCCGTCGGCGGGTGGTCGACGAGCCACGCGAGGAGCGAACCTGTGGTGCTCGCCCGGATCTGGTGACCGAGGAACTCGGCCTCCTCCGCGGTGAGCCGGAAGTCGGTGCGCTCGAGGAGGCCGTCGGGCGCGGGCGGCAACGACGCGACGAAGCCCGACGTCGGCACGTGGTGGTCAGCCTCGGGATCGTCCGCACGTGGACGGGCAGCCGCGAGCTCACGCATGCCCGTGCCGCGGCGGAAGAGCCCGTCGGCGCTCTCGTCCCACACCCGGATCCCCCAGCGGCCCAGCACCGCCCAGAAGATCGCGCTCGGCATGCGCCGGAGGCGACCGCGGGCCGAGACCCCGATGACGCCCCAGCCGTCGTCGCCCAGGTCAGCAGTCCCACGGATGAGGCTGTCGATGAGCTCCGTCTCGAGCCGGCGCAGGCGACGCGCCGCCTGGGCGCTGCCGGCGGTGTGGTCCTGCGCGGCCTGGACCAGCCAGGGGACGAAGAGCACGTACCGCAGACGGGTGTGCAGCACCGAGAGCCCGGGGAAGAGCGCGTTGGCGATCGCGTCCCGCACCGTGCCGATGCCGATCTCGTCGATCGTGCCCTCGTCCTTGAAGAGCGCGACGACCTCCATCATCTGGCGACGCTGCGACTCGTTGGTGTCGAGCCAGCCGAATGTGGACGTCATCGTGCCGGCCTCGTCGTCGGGGATCTTCGGTCGATATGTCCATCGGCACCGGGGCGCGCACCTTGAGTCGGAACCGTCCTGCCGGCCTCAGCGTCACTGCTCGTCGCGCGTGTGCACCCGTCGAGAGATCCGGGGTCGAACCGCCTCTCATCGCGCCCTGTCCGGATCCGTCTCCGCTGGGCACCCGGCCGCTATCTTCCGGACATGAACGACACGGGCCACGTCTTCGTCGTCCGAGGACGACTCGAGAACCTGGACTGCGATGCCGTCGTCATCCCGACGGACCGGGCCTTCAACGTCGAGACCACGTGGGCGCCTGCTCTCGGCGTGAACGAGCCCCGAGCCGGCTACGCCTTTGGCATGCGACCCCATGACTGGGAGACCAAGCGGTGGGGCCGCTCGACCGTCCCGGGCGACGGTCAGGTGCCGGTCTGGTTCACGGACGTCGCGGTCGACCCGGAGATCCCATGGGATGCGACCGACCTGCAGGTGGATGCCGTCGTCACACGGCTTGCGTCCGTCCTCGAAGATGCGGCCAGAAACGCGAAGCACCCCCAGAACGACCGACCGCGCCCGCTCATCGCCGTTCCGACGCTCGGTGTCAGCCGGGGCGGCTTCGGACGCCATCGTGGCGCGATGATCCAGGCGCTCCTGCAGACGTGCGAGGACGCCGTCGCGCGGCTGCCGATCGACGTCGTGGTCGTCGCGTTCAACCCCGCAGACCACTCGGCATTCCAGGCTCTCCGGCGTCAACGCGCGGAGCCACCCGGTGATGAGGTGCGGCGGCTCGCGGAGCTCGCCCGGGGTGGGTCCCTCGCTCTCTTCGTAGGCGCAGGCGTCAGCGCTTCGGCCGGCCTACCGAGCTGGACGGGACTCCTGGAAGAGCTGACGGCGCGCCTCCCGGAGGACGTGGGCGTCGCGGAGCTGGCGTCTCCACTCGACCAGGCACAGCTGCTCAGGAACGTCATGGACCCGACCGGCGACACCCATCACCTGGGGGAGCACGTCAGAGAGATCGTCACGCAGCAGCAGCGGTACGGGCTGGCACACGCGCTGGTCGCAAGCCTCGGCTGCGATCACGTGGTCACGACGAACTACGACGAGCTGTACGAGAAGGCCGTGCGAGACCTCGGCGAGGACGCTGTGGTGGTCCTGCCGGGGGAGGCGAACCCTCCGAGCAAGCCGTGGCTGCTCAAGATGCACGGCAGCGTGACCGACCCGTCGAAGATCGTGCTGTCGCGCGCCGACTTCGTCGGCTTCCATGCACGCTCCGGCCCGTTCGGCGCCGTGGTCCAGTCGCTGATGCTGACCGAGCACCTGCTCGTGGTCGGCTCCTCCATGACCGACGACAACGTGCTCCGTCTCGCGCACGAGGTGCTCGCCGTGCGTGGCAAGAACGAGGCCTTCGCGACGGTCGTCACCTTCGACGTCCCGGCGGGCCTGGAAAGGCTCTGGGAGAACAGCTTCACGTTCGTCACCGTGGGGGAAGGCTCAGGGGACCGCCCACGCGAGGGGCGCGGACGCGATGCGCGTCGACTGGCGATCTTCCTCGACACCGTGGCGATGCACGCCGCGCCGACCAGACACGTCCTCGACGGTCGCTACCTCGCGGTCCTCGACGACCGCGCACGCGACGCGGCCCTCCAGGCTCGAGCACTGCGGAAGTCACTGCGCGCGCTGCCCGTCGAGATGGCGAGCGACTTCGCCGCTCTCTCGGCGGCTCTCGACGAGCTGGGAGCGGGCGGACCTGATCCTGATCGCGGTGTCAGTGGCTCGTGGGACGGTCTCACCGACAGCAGGTGAAGGAGGCGGCGATGAGCACACAACAGTTCACTCCTGGCGATCTCGGCTTCGAGATCGCTGAGATGATCGGCGGGCCTTTCGACGGTGCCCGCTACAAGGACATCCCGGTGCTCCCGGGGCCCGAGATGCCCAGCTTCCTGTCGCTCCCACTGGGCGGTGCGGACGCACCCCACGGCCGTGCGGGCTACAAGCGGCGTCCGCAGAAGGATGCGCCGTGCTGGCGCTACGACTACGTCGGGACCAAGCCGCCGAGCGCCCCGCACGCCGAGGCGGAAGCGCCCGTCCGGACGACGCTGAAGGCATGAGCGCTGAGCTGGGTGCCATCCGGGGACCAGGCTCGAAGAGGGTTGTGCACCGTTCAGACCCCCGCTCCACGCGTGATGAACTCGGCCACCACCGGCACGTGGTCGCTCAGCCCGTCGAACCCGGCATCTCTCACCACATGGCACGCCACCAGCGCGTCGTGCAGCTCGGCATCCGTGAACAGGTGGTCCAGCTCGTACGGCGCCGATGACGGCTCGACGTAGGTGCGCACCTCGTCGGGCTCGAACTTCCGCAGCGCGTGGTGCCAACCGCCGGCCTGCCGCCCGGCGAAGAACTGCGAGCTGGCCGGCGCCGTCGCCGGGTAGGTGGTGTCGAAGAGGGCGGCGACGTTCCAGTCCCCACCGATGACGAAGCGCGCGTCCTCCGTGAGCGGCGTCAGCGCCCCGGCGGCGACGTCGTTGAAGTACGCACGCGAGGCGCACGGCCGCCGCAGGGCCTCGTGGTCCTCGGCCGTGATCGCCGGATGATCAACCTCACCAGCGAGCGCATGGACACTCGCCACGTTGATCGGCACGCCCTCGACCACCAGGCGAGCCGGGGCGACGTAGCCCGCGAGGAACTCGAGCCAGCGCGCCGACGTGTCCCCCAGCTCATGGCCGTCCACGGCAACCAGAGCGTGCTCCGTCCGGGCGAGCACCGCCGCGCACGCCGTCCCGCCGGGCCGAGCCGCACCGACGATCGTGTACTCCTGCGCCATCCACGACGGCGCCAACGCGGCCAGGTCTGCGGGCCGGCACTCCTGGAGCAGAGCGACGTCGGGCGCGAGGGCAGCGAGCAGCGCCCACTGCCGACGGCGGTTCGCCGGCGTCTTGTGCCGGCTTGGCTTCATGTAGGCGAGGTTCCACGTCACGACGCGCATACCGTCACCCTCGCAGGTCGGGCTCACGTTCGGCACGGCGCTCGTCGCGCCCCTCTGCGTGCCGATAGATCCGGTAGAACCGAGCACTCTCGGGGGACGGTCGTGAGCCGCATGTCAGCGCCGGCTGCGATCCTCCACGTGAAGGAGGCCTCATGCCCAGCCGGAACCGCCATCGCGAAGCCGCGCGGCGTGGTGCCCGCGCGCGGGTGAGCGCACTCCCAGCCGCACCGCAGGCCGCCGGGCCCACGCGCATCACCGAACCTGCCGGCGCCGAGGTCCTCGCCGCGCACCTCCTGGATCCGGACCGCCGGCTGCCCGTAGCCGTGGTCTCCATCCCCAGTGGTGAGCAGGATCCCTGGATCCTCGCCGACGAAGTCGCACGCGATGTGGCGGGGCTCGCCGAGGTCTACGTCCTCCCGACGGACGAGTGCTCGTGGCGGCTGAGTGCCCTGCTCCCGGACATGACCCAGGTCTATGGCGGTGCAGGCCGGGTCTATCCCACGGGCCTGGCGTGGACCAAGGACCCGTTCGCCTCACCACTCCGGTTCGCCTACGACGCCGCCGAGGGTCAGAGAGCCACCGACGAGCTCACGCGCGACGCCCTCGGGATGGCTGCCCGCGCGGGTGTCTCCGCCTCGACCATGTCCGTCCTCGAAGCCTCCGGCACGGTCACCGCCCTCGCCCCGCCGTCGAGGGCCCTCGTCCGGCTCGACGACGGCGAGCCGGCCACGATCTGGCAAGAACTCACACTCCCGTCAGTCCCGATCGAGCATCTCGTGGAGCGGGGCATGGCCGTCTCCGGGCGGCTCGATCCCGAGACACGACGGCTCGACATCGCCGGCCTCCTCATGACGTCCCAGGCGCTCGAGCTCACGCCCGGCACCACCGTCCTGGCGAAGGTCGTGGAGGTGCGTCCCGACGTGGCGCACCTGGCTCTCCTGCCCGACGTCGTCGTCCCGGTCCAGCGCCACCGGGTCACGGCGAACCCCAACGACACGCTCACGTCACTGCTCACCGTGGGCGAGGTCGTGGTCGCCCGCGTCGAGACGGCCGGCAGCAGCATCGCGCTTCGACTCGACGACGTGGACGAGGACGACGAACCGCTCGCCGCCCCGTCCTTGATCGCCGGCGGCCCACCGTGGCTCGCGCCACCCACCTTTGGCCCCCTCGACGAGACGGACGTGTCGCCAGCCGTCTTGCCTCCCGTCGAGGCGGCACCACGTCCGCAGGCCATTGCCGCCGTTGCCCCGCCCGCCACCCGGACCCTGAGCCTCAGCCTTGACGCGGCCCGTGCACGCATCAGCGCACTCGAGGCCGAGCTGCATGCGAAGGACGCGCGCCTCGAGCCGCTCGAGAGGGAGCTCGCGGCGCATCGACGCCGGACAGAGCAGCTCACCGAAGAGGTCCAACGACTCCGCGAGCAGGTCGCGCACCAGAAGACCCACCTGCGGCTGCGCAGCAACAAGATGGCGAAGCAGAAGGTGGCCGTTGACCCGGACGTGACGACGCAGCGGTGGTTCGTCGACCCCGCAGAGCAGTTCCGGTACGAGGTCTACGCCGCGTGGGTGCGCCGCATCCCCGCGGGCGAGAAGCACGAGCGTGCCCTCACCGAGTACACGCTCGGCCCCGACTTCCTCCGGAGCATGGAACGCATCGAGGGCGTGCCCCGCGAGAAGGTCCTCAACGTGGTCGTCGAAGTCCTCACCGGCATCGCCGAGAGAGCAGCCGGCCGCGAGATGCATCCGTTGCGCAGCGGAGCCGGCGGCGCTGATCCGGTTGTCACCCGCGCCGACGGCGCCACGTGTTGGCGTGTGTCACTGCAGAGCAACACGCCGCAGGCGCGACGACTGCACTTCTGGCGGCGAGAGGGCATGGTCGAGTTCTCGCGCGTCGTCCTGCATGACGACATGAGTCCCTGAACAGCCCCGGGTGGATCCGGCTAGGTCATGCACTCCGGTCCCTCGCGCGAGATTCACCCACGCCCCGCGTCCCTGTCAGCGTCCCGGTTCGACGTCCCCGCGTCCGAGCCTCCGGGTACGGTGACCGAGCCGGAGCCAGACGACGTCGTCGCGACGTCCCAGCAGGAGGCAGGACGATGCCAGTACCGCTCATCCCCCTGGCCGTGGGCGGGGTGATCGCGGTCGGTGGGGCCGCCGTCGGGGTGTATCGCCGCCGGGCCCGGCAGCGGATGCTCCAGGTGCTCGGCCCGCGCGGGGCCGGCAAGTCCTCCCTCGCGCGGGTGCTGGACGGACACCCGGTCCCGACCTCGTACACGCCGAGCCTCGCCGACGAGCTCTCTGAGCACGTGATCCCGGGGGATCCTGAGCTCACCGTCACGCTGGAGGTGGTCCAGGGGGACGAGGGCGCTGTGCACGGGGCGCTCGGGAAGTGGCGGCACCGCGACGGCATCGTGCTCGTCGCCGATATGCGCCACCTCCTCGACCCCGACAGCGCCGAGGCGCACGCGGTGGAGACGCTCGCCAGGATCGCAGCCACGCGCCTCGACGCCAGGCGCCCACTTGGTCGGCCGTCCGTCCTGCTCGTCGTGACCCACGTGGACCACGATCCAGCCTGGCGTCGACGAACCCGGCCGCGTACATCGTCGGTCTCCGAGACCGCCCGGCGGTCAGGGCGATCAACCGCTCGCTCCGCATCTCGGACGTGGCCGCCGTCGACCTCACGGCGAGCTCCGCGCGTGAGGCTCTACGGCACGCCATCCGAGAGCTGCTGGACATGCGCGACCAGGCCGGGGCGGCCGCGCACGAGGAGGTCGACGAGTGAGCCAGCACCTTCCCGCTCGCTGGAGCGAGCGCCAGCTCCTCGTCGTGCTCACACCGGAGGAGGCGGTCGCACGCGACGAGGCCCGCCGGCGCGACCTCCCGCACGGGACGATCACCGTCGCGGCCCCCTACTTCGGCGACGACGCGCGCCTGGCCCGGCTCGAGGAGCGCGGCCTCCTGCGCCCCGGAGCGGTGCTCATCCAGAACCCCATGGACCGCGACGCCTACGTGCCCGACGACGACGCGGACGTGCGCCTCGCGGCGGAGAAGGCGATGCACTTCGCCGCGCTGTGCCAGGTGCTCGGCGCGCGCCGGGTCGCGGTGACGTCGATGAAGACCACCCACGTGGACGTCGACCGACGCGCAGACGCGAGCGGGGCCGCGCGAGGCGTCACGGCGGGGCTGGACATCCACGGCGCGAACGTCGACAGCCTCGCCCAGAAGATCGACCTCGAGATCACCTTCCCCGGCTCGCGCGAGCCAGACCTCGTCGCAGGTCGAGAGCTTCTCGCCCGCACGGGACTCGAAGGCGACTCGACCCTCGCCAACCTGCTCGAGTCACGCGGCTACCAGCGGAACCCCGTGCTCCAGCGCGTGCTCACGGTCGACCTCACCGCCGAGAGCCGCCACGTGCTCGACAGCGCCGCGAAAGCACGGGCAGCGATCGGCCAGATGACCCTCAAGGGCGGACGCACGGTCAAGAAGAGCAGCTCGTACCGCGTGACCTACGAGGTGCAGTTCCCCGAGCCGCCGTCCACACCCGCAGGCGGTGATTAGGGCCGCACGCTGAGGGATCTCGGCGGCATGTGCTCGATGCGCCGCACTCGGTGCTCGGCCCCGATGACGGAGGGACTGGCCGGTCTGGATGCACACCACGACGCGAGCTCGGATGCGCTCGACCAGCGGGAACGCCTTCGCCCCTGGATCGGCGTCGGCCTCCGGTTCGGCACGGTCCTCTTCCTCGCCCTCGGCCTGCTCGGCCTTGCCGGGGAGTGGGCGTTCGGGCTCGACGGCCCCGGATTCACGCCGATGGGCATCGTCGCAGCGGCGACGGGGGCCCTCGCGTACGTGGTGGTCAACGCGGCGAGAGAGCGGCGGGCAGAAGGGCGCCCGCCGCGAGCCCTGGGCGGGGAGGTCCTCGGCGTTGTCGCCGTCTGTGCCGCCGGCGTGGTCGTACTCCTCCTCGCCGGCGGTCTGGAACCGGTACGCGTGCCGCTCTGGTCGGTGCTCGCGCCGCTCGCCGTGGGCGTCGCGTGCGCGCTGGTGGGGAGAAGGTTCGCAAGTCCCGACGCCTGAGCAGCGCGGCCTCGCCGGAGGCCACACCCACTCCATGGAGAACCACCCCTGATGACCTCACCGACGCGCAGGCTCGTGGGCGCCGCGCTCGCCATCGCCACGCTGCTCGGCGCCACCGGCTGCACCGCATCCGACACCGACGCGGAGACGGCGACCGGTGCCGGTGAGCAGGTGACCGCACCCTCCGGCGACGTGGTCGCCACCCTCACGGAAGGCACCGAGCAGGACGGCGTCGCCATGCTCGACGTCGTCGTCACCGACGCCGACGGGACCGAGCTGTTCCGCACCCCCGAGCCCTACAGCTCACGTCACGGCGTGCTCCTGGCCTGGCAGTCCGACGACGACGTGCTGTGGGTGCTCTCCTCCGACGTCGGCACCTCGCGCATCGACGACAACGGCGACGGGTGGACCCAGACCTGGCTCACCCCCGAGACCCGCGACACCATGCCCGAGGAGATCGCCGCCCTGCGCTGAGAGCACCGGCGGCCGACCACAGCGGAGGCGCGCCTCCCTCACTCACCGACGATCACCAGCACGACGTCGTCCCCCGACTGCTCGAGGTATGCCGTCGTCCGCCAGCCGCCGTCGGAGAACGCCTCGTCCAGCTCGGGCCCGACCAGCAGCTCGGCAGGGACGTGCGTCGCGAGGTCGTCCACGACCTCGGGCCGCCCCGACGCGGGCGCGAGGTCCAGCGTCGCCCGCAGCTCGTCAGCGGCTCCCGGCGGGAGGGTCACGACGGCGTCGATCCAGTACAGGCTCGGCCCGGGCACGTCGTCAGAGCCCAGCGTCCCGCTGAACCAGACCGCCCCGGCCGCACCCTGCAGCGTCGGGATGCGGGTGGTCAGCGGTTCCAGGTCGGTCCGCTCCCGGCCGTCGCCGGACTTCTCGGCCTCGCTCGGCATGGTGGTCCTCGGGTTCTCGGGTTCGGTCGATGGTCCGATGCAGGCGGTGGTCCCCGTGACGAGCAGCAGGGCGACACCCGCGCCGGTCAGCGCCCGGGTGCGCGCGCTCACCGCGACTCCTCCGGCTCGGGCGCGGAGACGACCGGAGCCGACGGGTCGCCGAGCTGCCACGTCACGGTGCGTGTCACCTGGCCGCTGGTCGGGAACGGCTTGGCCCACCCACCTCGGTGAACCGCCCGTTCTCGTCGTCCGGGGCGCCGCTGGCGATGTCCGCCTGCCCGCGGTTGAAGTTGTAGTAGTCCTCGGCGTGGACCGTGACGACCATGGTGACGGTGTCCCCCGACACCGTGACGTCGCCGCTGCTCCACTGCTGGTAGCCGCCGACGGTCTTCTGCCAGTTCTCCGTCTCCGGGTACGCCGGTGCGCTCGCGGCGTCACCGGACATGCTGAAGGAGGTGTGGCCGCCGTCGATCAGCCGCTGTGCCCCGGCCACGGCCCGTGCGATCTCCGCGTCGACGTTGCGCGCGATCGCGGGGTCCTCGCGGATCGCCTCCTCGTAGTCGATATGGAAGCGGTTGCCGGTGTTCGACCAGTAGTGGTCGTAGGCGTCCAGCGCGTCGTCCAGGTCACGTCGCAGCACACGCGCGCCGCCCATCTTCGCCTTCCACTCGGCGGCGGAGGCGTAGTCACCCGGACCGGCGTCGTCCGAGTTCCACACGTAGTCCTCGTCCCAGGTGATCTGCGGACGAGTCGGCGGGCCGAGGACGAACTCCTCACCGCCGGCCGCACCAGGGGCCTCGCCCATGGGTGGCGCGCCCTCGAGCAGCGCACCCGGGTCAGCCACGCCGGACGACGACGCGAGGGCGAGCGCGAGGGCCTCATCCGCCTGGTCGAGGCCTGCCAGTCCCTCGCCGATCGCCGCGGAGTAGGTCTGCGCGGCCCGCAGGCGCCGCACCCACTCGGCGATGTCGAGCCCTGCGAAACGCGGCCGCACCCGGCCGGCATCGTCAACCCACAGGTCCTCACCCTGCGCGGCGGCCACCAGGCCCAGCACGTGGGTGCGCAGCGTGGCGAGCTCCTGGGCGGCGCGCTCGACGGCATGCGCGGCCGTGATCCAGTCCTCGGCGACCGTCAGCGTCGCCCGACGCTGCTCGATGACGCGCTCCCGCGCTCGGTCCGCTGCGGTCCCCTGCCAGTCGGTCGCATGCGTGTCGAAGTCCCGCACCAGTCCGTCCGCGGTGGACTCGACCACGCGGGCCGCGGTGAGCAGCTGGCTCGCGGGGGCGCCCAGCTGCCCAGGGGACCAGGTCCGCAGCACCGAGATAGTCGGACGCACCGTCAGCCACCCGCCTTCGAGCCGAACGACTGCGCCTGGCTGTGGTCCGTCGCGTCGTAGGTGGAGCTCGTCGCGGTCATCGTCGACGCGAGCCCTTGCACCGCGCGGGCCGCACCCTGGACCCGCTCCGCCTGAAGCTGCCCGACCTGCCCGGCAACCCACGCCGCGCGAGATCCCGGGAGGCTGCGCCCGACATCGGCGAAGGCCTGTGGCCCGTGGGACCGTGCGAGCTCGTCCGCAGACGCCGCCCACCGCCCTGCCAACGCGCGCAGCCGCGCCGTCGTGACGCTCATCGAACCGGACACATCGCCACCTCCCCCTGCGCGGCCGCAGCATATCCGAGGCGGTGAGAAGCGCTCCGGGTCGTCCCGGGTCACCGCTGGAGGACGGTCGCCCACCTGCCCGGCCAGGACCCCGACGACGACGACGGGCGCATCCACCGCGTGACCCTCGCTCCGCCCAGGCCCCCGAGCGGCCTACGCTCGGGATCGGCCTGCAGAAGGAGCCCGCATGCGTCTCGGCATCCCGAGTCCCGACCCGTCCTGGGCGTCGTTCTCGGTCGGCCCCCTGACCCTGCACACCTACGCGCTGTGCATCCTCGCGGGCATCGTGGCGGCGGTGTGGCTCACCTCGCGCCGGCTCACGGCCCGCGGGGGCCACCCGGACGCCGTGCTGGACATCACCATGTGGGCGGTGCCGTTCGGCATCGTCGGCGCCCGGATCTACCACGTGCTCACGCACTGGGGCGACTACTTCGGCGCCGGTCAGGACCCGCTGAGCGTCCTCTACATCTGGGAGGGCGGCATCGCCATCCTGGGGTCGCTGATCGGGGGAGCCGTCGGTGCGTGGATCGGCTGCCGCCGGGCGGGCATCCGCCTGTGGTCCTTCGCCGACGCCCTCGCCCCCGCCATGCTCCTGGCCCAGGCGCTCGGACGCCTCGGCAACTGGTTCAACCACGAGCTGTACGGGAGCCCGACCACGCTGCCGTGGGGCCTCGAGATCCCCGCGAGCAACCACGCCTTCCCGCCCGGCCTGCCCGCAGACACGTTGTTCCACCCGCTCTTCCTCTACGAGATGCTGTGGAACCTGCTGGGCATCGCGGCGATCCTGCTCCTCGAGAAGCGGTTCGCCCTGCGCTGGGGCAAGGCCTTCGGCGTCTACCTCATCTGGTACGGCGCGGCCCGGGTGTGGCTGGAGATGCTGCGAATCGACCCGACGAGCGTCACGCCGCTCGGGCTGCCCGCCAACGTCTGGGGCGCGCTGGCCGCCGTCACCGTGGGGGTCGCGATCATCGTCGTCCAGTCCCGTCGGCACCCCGAGCCCGAGACGTCGGTGTACCTGCCCGGCGGCGAGCCCGCGGCGGCTGCCGAAGCAGAGGCTCTGGGGAACGGGACGAACGGCTCCGGCTCACGCCTATAGCGTCGCATCGCACTGAGCGGCGGTGCGTTGTGCAGGTACGTGCACAACCGCCCTTGTGCAGGTACCTGCACATGCCGGTGTCGTCCAGTTCTCGCGCACTAGCGGGACGGACCAGCAAGCAACGGCTCGACGCCCCCGGCCTCATCGGGCGAGTCTGAGCTCCCCACCGCACACGCGGCCTGGACGTCGCCCGCCGCGCGACTGACAGCCTGGAGGATCGGCACCGCAACGCGAGTGGCCGACCGGACCTCCGGCTTCAGGTCACGGCACCCCGCAGGGGGAGACCCGCTCCAGTGGGAACCGATCACCAGCTCTCAAGGCTCACGCTCGACACGTCGATAGCAGGGGGGCTACACAGTGCCTCAACAGACCTCTCCCGCGCGGGCCCAACTCTCGCATCCAAAGGAACAACGATGGCAACGCGCTTCAATCCCCCACCTGGCTGGCCACCTGCACCGGAGGGATGGGTCCCGCCGCCCGGCTGGCGGCCGGACCCTGCGTGGCCTCCAGCACCCCCCGGATGGCAGCTCGTCGTCAACGATGCACAGGACGGCACGGGCCCTTACGGCCCGATGCGCACCGGAGTCACGGCTCCACATGGTGTGGCCTCCTCCTCGTCGCACGGCGCTCCGACAACGGCTCCTCGCCCTTGGCATCAGCGCACGGGCGTTCTGCTCGCGATCGGGGCAGTGCTACTCGTGGGCTCTGGTGCGGCCCTCGCCGCCCTTGCAGCAGCGGGTGGCGGTGCGAGTGTCTCGGCAAACACCGGGGACGCCGATACGCCCGCGGTGAGCCAGCCCCACGAGACCTCTACGGATGCAGGAGCGGCAGCCCCGGACGAGGCCGCCGAGGCGGCTGCACAGGCCGAAGCAGAAGCGGCCGAGCAGGCCGAGGAGAAGGCCGCCGCACAGGCTGAGGCGGAAGCCGCCGCACAGGCTGAGGCGGAAGCGGCGGCTGCGGCCGCCGAGGCCGAAGCCGCCGCTGTCGCCGCCTACGGCGAGCAGCCAGCACTTCAGAAGGAGTTCGTGGCGGCCGTCGTCGCAGCCCAGAACGCCGCGCGCGATGCGGCCAACGACCTGCAGCGGGGGGCCGCCAAGGCCGAGCGGGACCAGGCCATCTGCGCTCTGCTGCCCGCGAAGGCCGTCAGCGGGTGGACAGGGAAGATCACTGAGATCGACGCCAATGGTGACGGCAAGGGCATCTTCACAGTTGAGGTGGCTGAGGACGTCGAGATCGGGACGTGGAACAACGCCTTCTCGGACTTCCAGGACGACACGCTTGTCGAGCCGTCGTCTCCTGTCTTTACCAGCGGGCTCTCTCTCGAAGAAGGCCAGCTCGTCCGGTTCTCAGGCACCCTCGTAGCCGACTCCAGCGACGGCTGCCTGCGCGAGTCGAGCTTGACGCTCCGGGGTGGCCTTGAGAGTCCGTCGTTCATCTTCCGCTTCTCGGAGCTCGCTGGCCTGTAGGCGCGTCCCGCGCCGATATCGGGACGCCACACCACCTCTCTCGTCCCGAGGCGGCACCGGCCGGGGCGTCGCCTGCAGCCCTGAGGAAGCGGCGTCTGTACCTACCTCCTCACCGCCTCCTCACACACACTCCGCGCCGCTGTGTCACATCCACGCCGCCGGTGGTGCTCAATAGGCATGTGCACACCGGCCGCGCGGACCTCGAGCAGGTCTTCCGCACCACCTACCCGCGCGTGGTGGGCGTCGCGACCCGCGTGCTCGGCTCACCCGACGAAGCCGAGGACGTCGCCCAGGAGGTCTTCCTCTCCTTCGCCCGCACCACGATCCCCGCGGCCGAGGCACCCGGCTGGCTCGCCGTGGCCGCCGCCCACACCGCGCTCAACCACCTGCGCGGCAACCGCCGTCGGGCAGCCCGCGAGCTCCGTGCCGACGACGGCGTGCGCACCGCTCCCGACGTGGCCGACGACGTCGTCGTGCTCGACGAGCGCCGCCGCGTCCGCGCGGCCCTCGCCCGCCTGCCTCGACGGCAGGCCGTCGCCCTCGTCCTGCGTCACAGCGGCCTCAGCTACGCCGAGGTCGCCGCAGCCCTCGACCTCTCACCCGCGAGCGTCGGCACCACCGTGCGCCGCGCCGAGCACGCCCTACGCAAGGAGCTGAACGATGCGCCACCTCCATGACGGCACGCTGCGTCGCCTGGTCGACGAGCCCGCCTCCGTCACCGACGCCGACCACACCCACCTCGCCGCCTGCGCCACCTGCCGCGACGGCCTGCAGTCCGCGCGCGACGACGCCGCCCGGGTCGCCACCGCGCTGGATGCACAGAGTGAGGCGCCCGACGTCGACCGTGCCTGGGCTCGCTTCTCGGCCGCGGCCGACGACGGCGCCCCGGCGCGCGCCTCCCGCACCCTCTCGCCGTGGCGCGCCGCGATCCGCAAGCCCGTGGTGGCCGCCGTCGGCGTGGGCGTGGTGCTCGTGGGTGCCGGTGCGGCCGCCGCAGCGGACTGGCTGCCGATCTTCCGCACCGAGCAGATCGAGCCGGTCACGGTCACCGAGGCCGACCTCGAGGGCCTGCCCGAGCTCTCCGCCTACGGCGACCTCGAGCTGCTCGAGGGCCAGGAGCCGCGCGAGGTGCCCGACGCCGCGGCCGCCGCGGAGGCCAGCGGGCTCGACGTCCCCGAGGTCACCGACCTGCCGCGCGGGGTCACCGGCGATCCGACCTACCAGGTGATGGACGACGTCAGCGCGGTCTTCACGTTCTCGGCCGACGACGCCGCCCAGGCCGCCGAGGCTGCCGGTGGCACCGCGCCGCCGCCGCCCGCGGGCCTCGACGGCAGCGAGTTCCGGCTCACCGCGGGCCCGGGCGTCGCCGCCGTGTGGTCCGAGGCTCGCGGCATCCCGACCCTCGCCATCGCGCGCGGCGTCGCGCCGAGCGTCGACTCCTCCGGGGTCCCGTTCGCCACGGTCAGCGACTACCTGCTCTCCCTGCCCGGCGTGCCCGACGGCCTCGCGGAGCAGCTGCGCACGTTCGAGGACGGCACCACGCTGCCCCTGCCGCTGCCCGCGGACATGCTCGAGAGCTCCGACACGGACGTCGACGGCACCCCCGCCACCCTGCTGACCTCGAGCGACGGCACCATGGCCGCCGTCGTCTGGGTGCAGGACGGCGTGGTGACCGTCGTGGCCGGCACGCTCAGCACCGACGAGGTGCTCGCCGTCGCGCACGGGCTCGAGTGAGCGAGTCGACAACGGCCCTGCCCGTCGCCCCGGCCGTCTGGGCCTCAGGCCTGCGCAAGCGCTACGGCAAGCGTCCCGCCGTCGACGACGTGTCGTTCACGGTGAGGCGTGGCGAGGTGGTCGGCCTGCTCGGCCCCAACGGGGCGGGCAAGACCAGCGTCATCAAGATGCTCCTCGGCCTGGTCAAGCCCGACGCGGGTGAGGTGCACCTGCTCGGGCGCCCCGGCAGCGACCCGGCCGCCCGGGCGCGCGTCGGCTACCTGCCCGAGCTGTTCCGCTACCAGCCGTGGCTCACCGCGACCGAGGTGCTCGACCTGCACGTGCGCCTCGCGGGCATCGACGTCCCGCCCGCGGAGCGGCGTGAGCGGCTGGCCCTGGTGGGCCTGGCCGAACGCACGGCCGACCGGGTCTCGACCTTCTCCAAGGGCATGCAGCAGCGCCTCGGCCTGGCCGTCGCGCTCGTCGCGCGGCCCGAGCTCGTGGTGCTGGACGAGCCGACGAGCGCGATGGACCCCGTGGGCCGCGCCGACGTGCGCGACATCGTCCTCGCGCTGCGCGAGGCCGGGGTGGCCGTGCTGCTCAACTCCCACCTGATCGGCGAGGTCGAGCGGGTGTGCGACCGCGTGGTGATCCTCGACAAGGGCCGCGTCGCCGCGTCCGGGACTCTCGCCGAGCTGCTCGGCGCGCGCTCGCTGCGCCTCGAGCTGGACGCCGTCGGGCCCGAGGCGCTCGAGCGCCTGGCCCGCGACGGCGAGGTGTCGCACGACGGCGCCGTGGTAACCCTCGCGCTGTCGCCCGAGGCTCAGGGCCCAGGCGCGGTCCCGGACCTCGTGGCGGACCTGATCCGCCTGGGGGTGCGCGTGCACGCCGTCGAGCCGGGGCGTGTGAGCCTCGAGGACAGGCTGCTCGGCATCCTGCGCGGCGGCGCCGCGGCCGACGGCGACGTCCGCTCGGCCGGCGACGGCGCCAGGGCGCAGTCCCGCAGCGCCACGGCACACTCCGCCGCGAACGAGGGGGCCGAGGCATGAGCGCCGTCCTGACCATCGCATCCCTGACCCTGCGCGAGGCCGGGCGTCGTCGGGTGCTGCGCGCGCTCATCGTGCTCACCGTGGTGCTGCTCGGCCTGAGCGCCTGGGGCTTCTCGCGGCTGACGGCCGAGACCGACCTCGGGGCGCTGACCACGGGTGAGGCGCGCCTGGTCGCGTCCCAGCTGCTCAACCTCGTGATGTACGGGCTGAGCCTGATCGCTGCGTCCGGGACGGCGTTCCTCGCCGGGCCCACGGTGGCCGGGGAGATCGAGTCCGGGATGGCGCTCGCGGTCGCGGCCCGCCCGGTGCGGCGGGGGTCGATCCTGCTCGGCAAGTGGCTGGGCCTGGTGGGCTTCGGCGCGGGCTTCGTCACCGTGGCAGGGCTCGCGCAGTTCGTGATCGTGCAGGTCACGGTCGGCTACTGGCCGCCCCAGCCGGTGATCGCGCTCCTCCTGCTGGCGGCGCAGACGGCGATCCTGCTCACGCTGGCACTGCTGCTCTCGACGTTCCTGTCGCCCATGGCGTCCGGGATCGTGGCCGTGGGGCTGTTCGGCGCGACGTGGATCGCGGGCGTGGTCGGTGGCATCGGGGACGCGCTCGGCAACGACAGCGTCGCGCTCGTCGGGACCATCTCCCGGATGATCCTGCCGACCGACGGGCTGTGGCGCGGAGCCATGTACGCGCTGCAGGACCCGACCGTGCTCGGGGCGTTCGGCGAGCAGATGGCGGGTTTCCCTTTCCTCAGCCAGGCGGCGCTGAGCTGGCCGTACCTGGGCTGGGTGCTGCTGTGGGCCGCGCTGGTGCTCGGTCTCGCCACGACGGTCTTCCACCGGCGGGACGTGTAGGGGGCTGAGCCGCGGCGCGCCCGTCCCGGTGGCGTCAGCGAAGCCTGACCGACCGCGCACTGAGGACGACGACCACGGCCGCCGCCGCCAGGTAGCCGACCAGGACGCCGAGGGCGGCGCCGTCGGCGATCGGGATGGGCGGCCGCATCTCGAACTGGCCCCAGAAGTCGTAGACGCGAGACCCGAGGACGGCCACGAGGTTGCGCGGGTCCCAGCGGGACACGAACGGCAGGAGGAACAGCGCCAGTGCGGCGAGGACCATCGGCCACGACGCCGATCGGGTGACCACACCGACAGCGTACCCCACGACGCCGAAGAAGGTGCACACCAACGTCGTCATGCCGAGCTTGAGCACGAGCGGAGACGTCGACTCCGGCCGGACCAGGTCGTAGCCCATCTCCTGCGTGAGGCCCGCGACGGTGGGAGATATCGCTGCCGCGGCGGCCAGCGCGAGCAGGGCGGCAGCCAGTGTCGCGCCGACGGAGATGACGACGAGCGTGATCATCTTCCCCGTGACGACGCGGACCCAGCGCTCCCGCGAGGCTCGGAACGAGAGCGTGCCCGAGGTGCGGTCGTAGGTGGCCAGGCTCGCGCCGAGGATCAGGAAGAGCAACGGCGCGAAGATGAACGTGACCAGGTCCAGCGCGGTACCCACCATCGCGGTGCCCTGCAGCGCGTGGACAGCCTCGCTCACCTGCAGGTAGTCGTACTTCAACGGGTTGTCGATCGTCTGCATCGCCCCGTCCCCGGTGATGGTGAGGGGTGCGCTGAGCGCGTCCTCGAGCAGGATGCCGTTGCGCTCGTAGGTGACGACCTGCCGCTCGAAGAACGCGTGGGCGGAGCGGGCGCTGCTCAGCGAGCCGCTGGTGGCGACCGCGACGCCCACGGCGACGACCGCCAGGACGACGAAGAGCCGCTTGGCGTAGAACAGGTACCGGAGCTCAGCGACCAGCGCTCGGGTAGTGCTCGTCATAAACCCGCGCAAGATCGATCCTCCTCTCGGGGTGCTGCGGCGACAGGTCGGTGCGCGTCACCGTGCCGTCCTTGAGGACGAAGAGGTTGTCCACGACGTCGTCGTAGAACTCCAGGTTGTGGCCCGTGACGATGAAAGTGGTCGTCGCCGCCCGGGCCCGGATGTCGGCCTTGAGCCGATGCATCGTGTCGCGGTCGAGCCCGTTGGTCGGCTCGTCCAGGACCACGAGCTCGGCCCCGCTGTTGAGAGCGGCCGTCAGCGCGAGCCGCATCCGCTCACCGTGCGAGTAGCCCTTGACCTTCCGGCGCAGGACGTCGCGCGAGAGGTACACCGAGGAGCCGCCGACGCTCTCCGGGGAGAGGACCTTGAGGTTCTGCATGCCCGTGAGCGCAGCATGGAACGGGGCGTGGTCGAACACCGGGCACACCCGCCGTGCCGCCGGGTCGATCGGCGCGCCCTCCCAGGTGATGGAACCGCGGTACCGGTGCAAGCCGAGGATGCACCGGATCAGCGTGGTCTTCCCCGCTCCGTTCGGCCCCATCAGGAAGTTCACGGAACGGGCAGGCATCTCGACCGTCACTGCGTCGAGCACGGCCGTGCCACCGAACCTCTTGGTGACGTCCTTGATCGCCAGCATGCCGCCCCTTCCTGGGGGCGTCGCCACGGCGACGCCCCCAGGCCTCGAAGATTCAGTCCGACCAGGCCGACCAGGCACCGTTGTGGTTCACCGACAGACGGTGGACGTAGTCGGTCGAGTAGACCTTGACGTCACCCCACGGCGTCGGGACGCCCGCCCCGATCGTGTTCTTCGCACGGAACCTGTCGTTCTTGGCCGTGTTGTAGTACCGGCTGATCCCGTTGTTGCGGGCGACGTTCGGGAAGATCCAGCCCGCCTGCTGGTACGCGTCGGTCCACGTGACCCGGGACCAGTCGTACCCGAAGTCGACGTTGTCGCGGGTCCACATCAGCGCCGAACCGCGGTAGTACGAGGCGCGGCGTGACCCCGTCGCCGCGGTGGTCGCGCCGGGCGACGAGAGCCGGCCCAGGCGTGCGGCCGCGACGGTGCCCTCACCGACCTGGGCGCCCTCGGCGAACGACTCGATGGCCTCGAGCTGGGCCTGCGAGAGTCCGTCGACCGTGGTGAGGTCGTCGACGGGAATCTCCTCGGCCGCGGAGGCGGCCTGAGCGGGCAGCAGGCATGCCGCCGCGGTGACTGCTGTGACCAGAACCTTGCGCATGACGTTCCCCCATGTGTCGATCCCATGCAGAAGACGCCCCGAGTCACCGGAGCGCCACGCGCACCAACCCCCTGCCTGCGTGCCGCCCCATCAAGCCGTCAAGACGACGTTGTCATATGGCCGAGTCTCACGCGTCACTCCAAACCTAACAGCACGACCTGTAGCGGGGCGACTGGCGTTCGTCCGCCAGGTCGACGAGGCGATCGGAGCCCGAGGAGCTCACGGACTGTAGCGTTGGCCTCGTCACCAGGGCTTCTGCGAGGCGAATCCCCAACTGACAGGCCCGCGTACCGCAGGCCCGACGGCGTCGCCGTCGTCCCCCTGTCCCTCTTGGGCCCATGAGGGCGGCACAGGGCGGGGGCTCTAGGGTGACGGCCATGCCCGGCGCCCCTCGCTCCCTCGCGGCCCGCCTGCTCACGCTCGGCCTCGTGCTGCCCCTCGCCGCGTGCGGCAGCATCAACCGCGGTGACCAGCTCTCGACGGACTTCGTCACGTGGATGCGGGACGCGGACGGCGTGGCCGACGTGACGGCAGGCGGCACCAACCTGCTGCCGTGGGCCGGCAGCGCCACCGGCGTGGTGACGCTCGAGGCCGACCTCGACGAGGCCGCCGTCCGCGGCGTGCTCGAGCACGCCGATGCCTTCCCCGATCGCGACGAGGTGGACGTCGCCGCCGTGTACGCGGCAGGCGGCTTCACCGGCACCTTCGACGTGCCGCGCGCAGAGCAGGAGCGCGAGGCCGTGCTCGAGGCGGTGCTCGACGCCGCCGCACTCCCCGCCGCCGAGTCCCTCACCCTGGGCCCGCCCGCGGACGCGGACGCCGATCCCGACAGTGGCTGCGAGTACGTCCTCACCGTGACCGACGACCCGGTGGGCCGCTACGACGAGGCCGCGAGCGCGCTGCTCGGTCCGGGCAGGCCCTGCCCCACGCTCGAGGTCGCCACGCCCGACGGCGCCGTCACCGTCACCGCGCGTGAGGGCGAGGACCTCACGGGAGCCCGCGCCGCGCTCGACGCGGTCGCGACCGCCCATCCCGTGACCGAGGCGCACCTGACCCCCGAGGCCGTCGAGGTGCGCGTGGACGCGCCGCGCTCACGCGAGGTCACCGCGACCGCGAGCGCCGCTGCGCCCGGCGTCGCCGTCGTCGTCCAGTTCGGGATCGTGACGGCGGACGGCGCGTCCCCCGCAGCGCTCGCTGTGGCGGACGCCGCGGCCGCGAGCGGTGCGGCCCTCGAGGTGCACGCGGCGAGCCTCGTGACAGTGGACGTACGTGACGTCGCGGCCGCGCTCACCGCGGACGCCGCCGTCCGCGCGCTGCCCCAGGCCGCCGAGGTGCCGGTCGAGTACCGCACGGCCGACGACGTCTTCACGCTGTCGACCGACGACGGCCCGCTGGCCGACGACGCCCCGCTGCTCACCGCCCTCACCGCGACGCCGCTGCGTGAGCGCGTCGAGTCGGTCCATCGGCGCTCGGGCTGGCTCCAGGTCATGACGGACGACGCGACGACCGCCGACGACGCGCGTGCCCTCGGCGCGACGTGCGCGCACCTGCCGGTGGGCACCGAGCTGCGCCTCGTCCTCGGCGACCTCGACGGCTTCGACGTCGAGCTGCGGGCGGACGGCCCCACCGAGCCCGACTTCCACGCGCCCGACCACGAGGACGCCGGCTCGCCGCTGGTGCGTGCGTTCGACGACGCCTGCCGCGGCGCGCGCTGACGATCCCGCACGACGCGCGCGCTCGCGTCGCCGTCGTCCCCCTGTCCCTACCGGGCCCCCTCACGGGGCCCGCGCACCGTGCCGTCGGCCAGCGAGATCGCCTGCTCGGTGCCGTCGGTCGTCACGACCAGCTCGACCTCGGTGCACCCCGTCGGGACGGACAGCACGAGGTCCGTGACCACGTCCGAGTCCGTCCTCGTGTCCGCCGGGAGCGGCACCACGCCCACGTCCGCCCCCTCCACCCGGGCGTGCACCGCGACGTCGACCGCAGCGGCCCCCGGGGCCGGCTCGCTCACGAGGGTGGTGAGCAGGAACTCCCGGCCCTCACCCGCGCGCATCGGGTGCGCGTCCTCGTCGGTGCGCAGGTAGCTCACGCGGCGGACGCCCGTCACGCCGATCGTGCGGCTCGGCGTCACCAGGCGTCCGGTGAGCTCCACGTACGGCTGGGCGAGGCCGTAGGGGTCCAGCTCGTAGCCGTTGATCGCGACGTACGGCTGCTCGACGGCGGGCAGGGTCGCGAGCCACGCGTCGTGGTCGTCCACGACGGCGTGCGCACGGCCGTCGAGCCACGCCTGCAGCCGCGAGCGCCGTGCGGGGTCCGCGAGCGCCGGCGGCGCCGGGGGCACGGTCGAGACGACGACGGCGTAGCGCTCACCGAGGGCCGTGAGGTCGAAGCCCGGCAGCGGTGGCGGACGGAAGTCGAGCACGCTCAGCAGCACCGTCCCGCCGTCGTCGGTCTCGTAGGCGCAGGGGCGACCGCCGCCACCGCTCCGGTAGGTCAACCCGACGCCGAACAGGTCGCCGAGCTCGTCCTCCGTGCCGAACGCAGCGGTGCACAGCGCCTCGGCCTCGCCCGGGCCGGCCTTGCCGAGGGCGTGGAAGTCGATGGGCCCGCTACCCACGGCGGGTTCCACCGCCCGCATCCACGCCCATGCCTGCCCTCCGGCCACGTCCGCCGCGGCCGTCGGCAGTGCGCCCGGCCCGTCGACCACGCACGCTAGCGCCGGCGGCCTGCGCCGACGGCGCCTGATCATGCACCGGGCACGCGACGCCGCACCTAGGCTGACGGTGTGCCGCCTGACGCGGCACCGGTCTGCCCGGACCGTACCGAGGAAGGCATCGTGACCACCCAGCTGAGCAAGGACGGCAGCGTCCACGTCACCGACGAGCGCATCAACACCGTCTCGCACCTCGCGGCGACGTGCTTCGCGCTCGTGGGCTCGGCGTTGCTGATCTCGCAGGCGGGCGCCCAGGGCGACCCGTGGAAGATCGTCGGGTTCAGCGTCTACGGCTTCTGCGTGGTCATGCTGTTCGCGTCGAGCACGCTGCACCACGGCCTCGACCGCGGGCCGCGCGTCAACGAGGTGCTGCGCACGCTCGACTACGACTCGGTGTTCCTGCTGATCGCCGGCTCGGTGACCCCGCTGGTGCTCGTGCTGTTCCGCAACACCTACGGCACCACGGTGCTGAGCGTGGTGTGGGCGATCGCGATCGGCGGGATCGTGCTGCGGTCCCTCGTGCGCGACCTGCCCAAGTACGTGACGAACACGCTGTTCATCGTGCTCGGCTGGATGCCGGTGCTGCTGGTGGGCGCGGGGGTGGACCTGCCGTTCGGCGCGTACGCGCTCATGGCCGCGGGCGGGCTCGCCTACAGCGCGGGCTTCGTGATCTTCGTGATCGAGCGCCCCAACCCGGTGCCCGGCGTGCTCGGCTTCCACGAGATCTGGCACGTCATCGTGGTGGTCGCCGCGCTGCTGCACTACCTGCTCATGTACTTCTACGTGCTGCCCGCCTGAACGTCGTCGGGCACGCCGTCCACCACGCGCGAGCCCTGGTGGAAGCGCAGGCGCCACCCCGCCTCCGCGTCCCGCACCCACAGCGAGCTGCGCATCGACGCGATACCCCCGGCCGCGACGCGGTAGGTCACCAGCACGACGTCGTCCGCGAGCGCGACGGCCTCGAGCCCCTCGGGCTCACCGAACAGGCCCGGGTCGCCCGCGAGCATCGCGACGAGCTCGGCGTGGTGGCCCACCTGCCCCGACGGCCCGAACTCCACGACGTCCGGGTGCAGCAGCCCCTCGACGTCCTCGGGCGTGCGCGCGGCCGGGTGCAGCACCATGCGCTCGCGCCGGACGACCTGGTCCAGCTCCTCGTCCCCCATGGGGACCATCCTGACGCAGCGGCTCAGGCCGTGCCGCGCCTCAGAAGAGGAAGAGCTTGAAGAACGCCGTGCCGAGGGTCCCGAGGATCGCGAGGACCAGGCCCCAGACGGCCTTCGTCCGGCCGATCGCGCCGAAGCCCGAGCGCTCGAGCTGACCGGCCCGCGAGAGGCCGACGATCGACAGGATCAGCGCCGGCACCGAGACCAGCAGGAAGCTGTTGACGACCATGCAGATGATCCCGAGCACCATGCCCGCGGTCGCGGCGCTGTTCCTCGGCGGTGCGTAGCCGTAGGGACCGGGCGGCGGCACGATCGGCGCGCCGCAGGGACCGGGGACCATCGGCAGCTGCGCAGGGACCTGCCGCGTCGCGTGGTCCCACGCCCCACCGTTCCACCAGCGCTCGATCGGCGCGCCGCTCGGATCCGGGTACCAGCCGGGCGGGGTGACGGTGGGTCCGACGGACACGGGGTTCCTCCTCGCCGCGCCGGGCCGGCCGGCGCCGTTGGCACCGGCGGGCAGCCGGGCCGGGCCCGGGTCGACCAGGCTCACCGGGGGTATCGGCGGCCGCACCCACCTTCTGAAGCCGCCCCCGCACGCCGTCGTCGGCGGCCGCGTGCGTCACCCGGTCCCAAGGTCCCCACCAGGCGATCGAAACGGTTCGTACGCTCGAGCCAGCCCGACGGCGGGCGGCCCCCACCCCCGGCCGACGGGCTCCGACCACCCGTCTGACCTGTGGAGATGCTGCACCGTGGACCTCGAGACCCTCCTTGCCCCCTACACCCTGCCCAGTGGCGTCGTCCTGCGTGACCGCCTGGTGATGGCCCCCATGGTCGCCCAGGGATCCGACCCGGCGACGGGCCACGTCACCGACGAGGACGTCGCGTACTTCGCGCGGCGCAGCCGGGTCGCGGGCACGATCATCACGGCCGCGGCGTTCGTCGAGCGCGCGGGCCGCGGGTTCGAGCGGCAGATCTCGATCTCGGACGACTCCGACGTCACGGGCCTGCACCGCCTCGCCTCGGCGATCACGTCCGACGGCGCCCGCGCGATCGTGCAGCTGTACCACGGTGGTCGCGAGGCGCACCCCGCCGCGGCCGAGCTGGGCCGGGCCGTCGCACCGAGCACGATCGAGTTCCCGTGGCTGCCGTACGTGCCGCAGGAGATGACCGAGGCGGAGATCCGGGCGACGATCACGGCGTTCGGCGAGGCCACGCGCCGCGCCATCGAGGCCGGGTTCGACGGCGTCGAGATCCACGGCGCCAACCACTACCTGCTCCAGCAGTTCTTCTCGACGTTCTCCAACCACCGCACCGACGCGTGGGGCGGCGACCTCGAGCGGCGGATGGCGTTCCCGCTCGCCGTCGTGGACGAGGTCCAGCGCGTCGCGGCGACGGCGGGGCGGCCGTTCGTCGTCGGGTACCGGCTGTGCGCGGACGAGGTGCACGGCGAGACCGTCGGCTACACGGTCGAGGACACCGCAGTGCTCGCCGACCGGCTGGCCGCGCGCGGCGTCGACTACGTGCACGTCTCGCTGTTCACCGGCTACACGACGGCGCCCGAGGGCTCGGAGCGCAGCCACGGGCAGATCCTGCGCGACGTGGTCGCCGGCCGCTGCCCGCTGATCATCGTCTCCGAGGTGTTCACGCAGCACGACGCCGTGCGTGCGCTGGAGCACGGCGACCTGGTGGCGATCGGCCGCGCCGCGCTCGTCGAGCCCGAGTTCGCCGCCAAGCTCGCCGCGGGCCGCGCGGACGAGGTCGCGACCACCGTGAAGGGCCGCAAGGACGACGTCGTGCTTCCGGCCGGCCTGGTCGAGTGGTACCGCACCACGGGCAAGGGCCTCCTCCCGCCGCTCGAGGGCATCGACGAGCTCGAGGGCTGACTGCCCGACGACGACGCCCCGCCCCCTCACGTGCGAGGGGGCGGGGCGTCGTCGTGCAGGGGAGCTCGCCGTCAGGCGTGGGCGCCACGAGGTCCCGGCTCAGCCGTGTCGGGCTCCACGCACCTTCGTGTGGTTCGACGTGCGCATCGAGGCGTTCGAGACGCCCTTGAGCGAGTGGTTGAACTCGTCGCGGCTCTTCAGGTCGAGCACCTCGGCGCGGGTCTCGGTCTCGTGCTTGTGGCGCTTGTCCGAGTTGCGGTACCGCAGCCGCACCAGGCCGTAGAAGAGGAACCCGGACAGCAGGAACACCAGGCCGAGGTAGCTCGACTCGGAGTCCGACCCGCTCGAGGCGAGGACCACCGGGGTCGCGATCAGCAGCGTGCTCAGGTCCATGGTCAGCCACCTACCAGCATGATGAGGACCCCCACGACCGTGCCGATCGCCTGGACGACCGCCGAGACCGCCAGCAGCCGGGGCCGGTTGATCGGCACGCTGCCCATGGTCTCGCCGGTGCGGGCGTTGACCGCCACGTAGTGCAGGAACGAGCCCTTGGACGTGGTCTGGTGGTAGCTGTACAGCCACACCGGCAGGTACGCCGCGACCCACCGCTGGCCGACGACGTCGACCTGCTCGTGGTCCCAGCGCACCCCGCGGTCGTAGAAGCCCAGCGTCCGGGCCGCCCGGTTCCGGGCGATGTCGCCGATCTGCACGTGGGCGATCGGTGCCAGGTCGTCGACGTTGCTGTCGCGCCGCTCCGAGGCGAACCCCGCGAGGTAGTTCGCGTCGTACCGGACGGCGTTCTCGACGTCGAACGGCATGATCGAGTTGATGATGTTGTTCGCGCTCGTCGAGCTGCGCTCGAGGCGCTCGCTCGAGGACTCGACGGTCAGGTCGTCCACGTGCAGGTCGAACTCGCGGGCCACGTCGTAGACGTCGGCGTCGAAGAGCACCTGCTCCTTGTCGCCCTTCTTCACCGTGTACGAGCGGGTCTTGTGCTCCCCCTGCCCGACGAACGTCGCGTGCGCGTTGACGTCGACCACCATGTACGGCAGGTACACGCCCATCACGTTCTCAGGGTTGAACTCCGCCTTGAACGTGGGGTGGGCGAAGAAGGTGCGCTTGGAGACGAACTCGCCGATCTTCGCGACCGCCGCCTCCTTGGGCAGGCGGAAGGGCAGCACGACGTCGGGCACCGCGCCGTTGGGCACCTGCTGGTTCATCGACAGGGTGTTGCGGCACCAGTGGCAGCGCGCCTGCGTGCTGTGGGCCGTGTCGATGACCACCTCGGCGCCGCACGCGGTGCACTTGAAGGTCACGACGACGTCCGTGGACGGGATGATGTCCTCCGACCCGGACCCCATGACCACGCCGGACAGGCCGCCGATGTCACCGTCGAGGCCGAGGCTCGCGAGCGTCACGTCGCTCTGCCACTCGAAGCGGCAGTAGCCGCACCGCAGCCCCCCGGTGGCGGCGTTCAGCGAGATCTCCGTCGCCCCGCACCGCAGGCACTTGACCAGGCCGTCCGTCGCACCCACGTCGGTCCGCACGACCTGTGGCGCCGGCGGGCCGGCGGGCACGGGTGCCGACGTGGGCGGTGGCGTCGCTCCGTCGAGGTGGTCCACCGGTCCCCCTACAGCCCGAGGACCTTGTTCTTGGCCGCGTCGAAGTCGGCCTGGGTGATCAGCCCCTGGTCGAGCATCGCCTTGAACTGGGCCAGCTTGGCCACCGGGTCCTCCGCGGCCGCTGCCGGGGCCGCGGGTGCCTGGGGGGCCGGCTCCTGGGGTGCGGGGGCCGTGGTCTGCTGGTTCGGCGGCTGCACGTGCGGCTGCTGCAGCCCGCTCGCGGCCCCCGCCGTCGCGTTCACGCCCATGCCGAGGAAGGCCATGTTGGCCCCACCACCGGCACCGCCCGGGTTCTCCCCGGCGGCCTGGAAGCCGCGTGCGGCCGCCTGCTGCATGAACGAGTTGCCGCGCGCCCCGCCCAGGGCGTCGGCCTTCTTGACGTCGGACAGCAGGGCCCGCGTGTCCTCGTCGTACTCGATGGCCTGCAGCGCGACCTTGACGATCGTCAGACCACGCCCGGTGGTCCAGGCGTAGCCGTCCTCGACCGCCTGGGACAGCGACTGGGCGAACCCGATCGCGTCGCCCTGGATGCGGGCGATGCGGTTCCCCTTGCTCGGGTCGTTGGTGTAGTTCGAGAAGGCGGCCGAGAGCGAGCCGACCACCTCGTTGAACAGCTGGCTCGCGGCGTCGTTGTCCAGGTCGGAGAAGTCGAACACCCGCGGCGTCGCGCCCAGGTAGGTGAGGGGGACGAACTGCTTCACGAGCAGGATCGGGTCCACGATGCGGAGCGAGTACGAGCCTCGCGTGATCGCGCCCACCTGCGCGCCCAGGTAGGCGTCGTCCCAGTAGATCTCCGACTGGGTGCCGAACCGGTTGTTCGGGATCTCCTTGAGGTTGACGTAGAACGCAAGCTGCTGCGAGCCGGGCCGCCCACCGAACTTGAAGCGCTCCCACGACGTCGTCACCGTGGGGCTGAGGATGCCGTCGCCAGCGAAGAACGACTGCGAGTTCTGGTCCTCGGACGTGAAGATGAAGCCGCCGGGCTCGCCGACGAATCCCGTGAGCTGCCCGTCCTGGAACGTCACGAGGCCGTAGCCCTCGGGCACCACGATGCGGCTGCCGTTGGTGATGATGTGCTCGGACGCCTGGGTGTTGGCACCGCGACCGGCGTTCTGCCCCTGGGCCACGGCCGGGAAGATCGCGGCGGTCGGCGCCAGGTGCGCCGGCGGGGCCAGGAAGTCCTTCCACTGGTCGGCGAGCATGCCGCCGACAGCACCGGAGAATGCCTTGATGAATCCCACGGGACGTCCTTCGCTCGACCGGTCAGGCAGCTGCGATCACGCGACGACGGCGTGACCCGGCGAAACCCTATCGGCGCGACACCAGGACCCGGGGACGAACCGACACGAACGGCGTAAGGCCCCGGCTACGCTCGCGGCGTGAGCACGAGCGTCCTGCGCCTGACCGCGTTCGCCGCCGGCCCGTCGGGCGGCAACCCCGCGGGGGTGGTGCTCGACGCGAGCGACCTCACCGACGCGCAGATGCAGCGGATCGCCACCCGGGTGGGCTACGCCGAGACCGCGTTCGTGGTGCGCCCGCCCGCACCCGGGCCCGACGGCGTGCGCGCGGGCCTGCGGTACTTCTCGCCGTCCGCCGAGGTGCCGTTCTGCGGTCACGCGACGATCGCGACCGCCGTCGCCCTCGCCTGGCGCGACGGCGTGGGCACCACGGTCTTCGAGACCCCGGCCGGCCCCTTCGAGGTTCGTACCGCACGCGCCGACGACGGCGTGGTGACGGCCTCGTTCACGAGCGCCGAGCCCCGCGTGGAGCTGCTGCCCGACCACGTGCTCGCACGGCTGCTGGACGTCGTCGGGCTGGCGCCCGAGCAGCTGCACCCCGCGTACCCGCCGCGCGCGGCGTACGCGGGCAACGTGCACCCGGTGCTGGTGGTCGCGGACGTCGCGGCGCTCGACGGCGTGCGGTTCGACCCGGCCGAGCTGCGCGCGTTCATGGACACGCAGGGCTGGGCGGCGACCGTGACGATCGCCCATCCGCGCGACGCGGGGACCTTCGAGGCCCGCAACCCGTTCCCGGTGGGCACGCTCGACGAGGACCCGGCCACCGGCTCGGCGGCCGCGGCCCTGGGCGGGTACCTGCGTGAGCTCGGGCTCGTCGAACCGCCCGTGCGTGTGCTCGTCCACCAGGGCCGCCACGTCGGGCGGCCGAGCCTGCTCGCCGTCGACGTGCCCGCGACCGGCGGGATCATGGTGACCGGCACGGCGACGCCCGTCGACCCGCACGCCTCGACGCGCTAGGGGAGACGTGCTCGACCTGCTCCTGGGCCTCCTCGCCGTGATCGTCGAGGCGCCGAGAGCCCCCCGGCCGGCTCGGCCTCCGGATCAGGCGTCGAGCTCGACCACCATGCCCGGCACGGCGAGCTCGACCGGGCCCGCGAACGCGCGCCGGGCCTCCGCGAGGATCTCCGGGCCGTCGTCGGGATCGGCGAGGTGCGTGACGACCAGCCGCCCGACGCCGGCCTCGGCCGCGAGCTCGCCCACCGTGCGACCCGTGAGGTGGCCGTGCTCGCTCACGTCGATCCCCGCGGCGTCGCGGTAGGTCGCCTCGGCGAGCAGCACCTGCGCCCCGCGGCACGCCTCGACCAGCTCGGCGGACATCCCGGTGTCCGCCGTGTAGGCGAGGCCGAGGTCCGGGAACCGCATGGTCAGGGTGGGCACGGGGTGCACGGCCCGCGTGGTCGCGAGCGTCGTCCCGTCCACCACCACCGTCGCTCCCGGCTCGACCTCGGTGAGCGCGTAGCCCCCCGTGAACGGGTGCGCGAGATCGGGCAGCGTCGGGATGCCGTACACCGCGTCGAGGCCCTCGAGCTTGCGGCCGAACCCCGTGGGCGCCCACAGGGGCAGCGCGGGGAGCCGCTCGGGGAACCCCCGCCGGTAGCCGAGCGCCACCAGGTCCGCGCTGTGGTCGGCGTGCTCGTGCGAGATCACCACGCCCGTCAGGCGGCCCAGCAGGTCGCGCGACGCGAGCTCGGCCACCACCCCCGGGCCGCAGTCGACGAGCGTCGCGCCGCCGTCGTGCTCGAGCAGGTACCCCACCGCGGCACCGAGCGACGTCGGCGCGCACGCCGAGGCCCCGAGCACCGTGAGCCGCGCGCTCATCGCCCGACCACCGCCACGCTCCGCCCCGCCACGGCCGCCACCGTGACCCGCTGCCCCACCGTCAGCGGCGCGAGCGCGTGGGCGGGCACCGCGGGCCCTGCCTCGAGCCGCACCTGCAGCCGGTAGCGCTCACCCGCGAACTCCACGGTCTCGACCCGCCCCGCGGCGCCCTCGCGCGCCGCGGCGACGACCTCGCCCGACGGCGCGTCACCTGCCGCGTCCGCGTGCAGGTCACCGCTGCGCAGTGCGACCAGCACCTCGTCCCCGGCAGTGGCACGCGCGCCGTCGTCCGCGGGGGTGCGCAGCCCCACCACGAGCCCGGGTGCGAGCCGCGCGCCGCCGTCGGGCACCACCACCCCCGGGACCGTCACGGCATGACCGAGGAAGCCCGCGGCCCACGCGTCGGCCGGCTGCTCCCACAGGCGCGCCGACGGGCCGGCCTGGACCACGCCGCCGTCACGCAGCAGCACCAGCTGGTCGGCGACCGCGAGCGCCTCCTCCTGGTCGTGCGTCACGAGCAGCGTCGTCACCCCCGCCTCGCGGATCAGGGCCGCGAGCTCCGAGCGCAGCTGGACGCGCAGCTGCGGGTCGAGCGCCGCGAGCGGCTCGTCGAGCAGCAGGATGCGCGGGAACGGCGCGAGCGCCCGGGCGATCGCGACGCGCTGACGCTGCCCGCCCGAGAGGTCGGCGACGGGGCGCCGCGCGAGCTCGGAGATGCGGCACAGCTCGAGCATCCGACCCACGCGCTCGGCTCGCTCGGCCGCCGGCACCTTCTGCGCCCGCAGGCCGAAGGCCACGTTGCCCGTCACGTCGAGGTGCTCGAACAGCGCGTACTGCTGCGGCACCCAGCCCACTTTGCGCCGGGTCAGGGGCAGGTCCGTGGTGTCGGCGCCGTCGACGGCGATCTGCCCGGCCGTGGGCCGCAGCAGCCCGCCCACGAGCTTGAGCAGGGTCGTCTTGCCGCAGCCCGAGGGCCCCACGAGCGCGGTGATGGTGCCCGGGGCCGCGTCCACGTCGATGCCACGCAGCGCGTCGTCGGCGGCGCCCGGGTAGCGGAACCGCAGCCCGCTGCACACGAGGTGGGCGGCGTCGGGGCCGGTCACTGGGGGCTCGGCCGACGGCGCCGTGCGGCGCTGGGCCTCGTCGAGGAGCGTCATGCCTGCCCCACCTTCGCCCCGCCGAGGCGCTCGAGCGCGAGGGCCGCGGGCACCACGCACGCGAGGAACAGGACGGTCGCGGCGGCCGCGGCCTCGAGCCGGCCCGTGAGGTAGCCGTCGTACAGGACCACCGGCAGCGGCTGCTGCGTCGGCGTGAACAGGAAGAACGCCACGTTGAACTCTCCGAAGGACAGGGTGAGGACCATGAGGGTCGCGGCCAGCAGCGCACCGCGGACCCCGGGCAGGGTCACGGTGAGCAGGCGCCGCACCGGACCGGCGCCGAGCGTGGCCGCGACGGACTCCTGCACGCGCACGGCCGGGTCGCCGAGCGCCGGCGTGAGCGCGCCGAGCAGGAACGGCAGGGTGTAGAGCACGTGGCCCGCGACCATCAGCACGCCCGAGGGCCGCAGCGTGGGGTAGGCGAGGATCAGGCCCAGGCCGATCGCGATGCCGGGCACCGCGATGGGCACGGTGCTGACGGCCTGGAGCAGGCGCCGCCCCGGGAACCGGTGCCGCGCGATGAGCCACGCCGCCGGGAAGCCGATGAGCAGGTCCAGCACCAGCACGAGCACCGCGACCCGCACGCTCACGCCGAGGTTGCCCTGCACACGCGTCCACGCCTCGACGAGCCACTGCGTGGTGAGGCCCGCGAACGGGCCCTCGCGCCAGCTCGCGCTGAGCGCCACGAGCAGCACCAGCGGGATCGGCACCAGCGTCAGCACGGCCGCCCCGATCGCGAACGCCCGGCCCACGCGCGTCACGCCGTCGAGCGGCACCTGCTCGGGCCGACGACGACGGCGTGCGGACGGTCGGGTGGGTGAGGTGGGTGCGGGCGCGCGGACGACGTCGTCGGGCAGCGACGGTGCGCTGTCGCGAGCCGCCGCGGGTGCGCCGGGGCCCGCCGTCATGCCGGCCTCCCCTGCACCCGGGCCTCGCCGAGGCGGCCGACCCCCACGAGGATCACCGTCGTGAGCACCGCGAGCAGCACCGACAGCGTCGCCGCGAGCTCGGGCTGGAACGCGTCCGTGAACGCCGACGCGACCTCGAGCGGCACCACGCGGATGCCGCGGCTGAGCGTCGCGGCCGTGCCGAACGCGCCGAACGCCGTCGCGAGCGCGAGCGCGGCCGAGCTCGCGATCGCCGGACGCAGCGCGGGCAGGACGACGCGCCGGTAGACGGTCGCGGTCGAGGCGCCGAGCGAGCGTGCGACGTCCACGGCCTCGGGCCGCACCGCGCCGGCGGCGCCGCGCACCACGAGCACCACGCGCGGGATCTGGAAGTACAGGTAGCCGAGCAGGAGTCCGGCCCACGTGTAGGAGATCTGGAGCATGCGCTCACCCGTCACGGCCTCGGTGAGGGTGGGCACCACGCCCGTGTTGCCCACCGTGAGGATGATGAAGAACCCGATCACGATGCCCGGCAGCGACAGCGGCACCGTCATCGCGACCGCGAGCCCGCGGCCCGTGCGCGTCCGGTCGCGCTCGAGGTACAGGCCCGCGGGCACGCAGATGACCAGCGCGAGCACGGTCGAGGCGAGGGCGAGCACCGCGGTGAACACGAGCGACTCCGCGTAACGACCGCTCGTCAGCACCTCGACGTAGCGGCCCAGGTGCACGCCGCCGTCGGGCGCGGACACGCTGCGCAGCGCCATCGTGACCAGCGGCCACACGAGCACCACGAGCAGCAGGGCGCCCAGGGGTGCGCCGAGCGCCGCCGCCCGGGGGAGGCGGCGCCCGGCACGCGGACCTGCCGAGGTCATCCGAGGATCTCGGCCTGGTACCGCGCCATGACGTCCTCCTGGACCTGCTGCATCTGCGCGAAGTCGGGCGTCGCGACGAGCGAGTCGTAGTCGTCCGGGAACACCTCGGCGATCTGCGGGTCCACCTCGACGTCGCGGATCGGCTTGAGGTAGCTCTCGGCGAACAGCGCCTGGGCCTCGTCGCTCAGCACGTAGTCGAGGAACGCCTTGCCGGCCTCCTCGTGCGGGGCGTCGGCCACCAGGCTCATCACGTACGGGATCGCGAGCGAGCCGTCCTCGGGGTAGACGACCTCGATCGGGTCGCCCGCGGCCGTGAGGGTGTGGCCGTTGAAGTCCGCGTCGATGAGGATCGGGATCTCGCCCTGCTGCACGGACGCCGTCGCGGTCTGCACGGGGTTGACCACTCCGTTCGCCTTCATCTTCGCGGCCCACTCGAGCCCCGGGCCGAAGTCGTCCAGGTCCCCACCGAGCGCGAGGTTCGCGGCCGTGAGCACCGAGTAGCCGACGGCGGCCTGGGTCGGGTCGAGGTAGCCGACCATGCCCTCGTACATCGGGTCGGTGAGGTCCTCCCACGTGGTCGGCACGGGCAGGTCACCGAGCTCGTCGGTGTTCACGAGGAACGCGATCGCCCCCTGGTGCACCGCGAACCACTCGCCGTCCGGGTCCTTGAGCGCGTCGGGCACCTCGTCCACGCCCTCGGGCTCGTAGGCCTGGACCAGGCCCTTGTCCGAGGCCTGGTAACCGAAGACGACCCCGTAGTACGCGGTGTCTGCGACGGGCGCGGCGGCCTCGGCCTCGAGGGCCGCGATGCTCTGACCGGAGTTCTTCGGGTCGCTGGGCGCCTCGATGCCTGTCTCGGCGGTGAAGGCCTCGAGGACGGCGCCCCAGTTGGCCCACTCGGTGGGCGAGTTGTAGCTGATGACCGGGCCCTCGATGGTCGCTGCGGCGGAGTCCTGGCTGGGCTCCGCGGCGTCGTCGGTGGTCTCGGCGGAACAGGCCGCGAGGGCGGCGACGGCCGTGACCGTCGTGACCGCGGTGAGGGCGCGCAGGTGCGTACGCATGGGGAAGGGGGCTCCTCGATCGTCGTTGGCTGACGTACGACGACCCTTGAGGAGCGTCGTGACCTCGCGGCAGCCGCCCCTCGAACGTCGGGTGAACGTTCTCGGACGGCGGGCACGGTCGCGTCGGCGCTGCGTCGCGCCCCGATGACTTCTCGGTACCCGGCCGGTCCATCCACGCATGACCGAGCGCACCGACCTGCCTGAGGGCCTCGACCCACCCGCCGCCGCCGCGATGCGGACGTTCGGCCACCTGCTGGTCAACACGGCCGTCGCGAACATCACGACCAACTACCTGTGGTGGGCGCTGACGTTCTGGGTCTACCTCGAGACGCGGTCCGTGCTCGCCACGGGGCTGATCGGCGGCGGCTACATGCTGTTCGTGTCGTTCAGCAGCGTGTTCTTCGGCGCGTTCGTGGACCACCACCGCAAGCTCGCGGTGATGCGGGTGTCGACGGCGCTCACGCTGCTCGCGTTCGCCGTGGCGGGCGCGGTGTTCTGGTTGCTGCCGCGCGTGACGCTGCTGGACCTGGGCGCGCCATGGTTCTGGCTGTTCACCGCGATCATCCTCGCGGGCGCCGTGGTGGAGCACATGCGCAACATCGCGCTGTCCACCACGGTGACGATCCTGGTGCCCGACGAGCGGCGCGCGAACGCGAACGGCCTGGTGGGCACCGTGCAGGGGGTCGCGTTCATCGTGACGAGCGTGTTCAGCGGGCTGTCGGTGGGGCTGCTGGGCATGGGCTGGACGATCGTGGTGGCGCTCGCGCTCACGACGGTGTCGCTCCTGCACCTGCTCGGGCTGCGCTACCCCGAGGACCGCGTGGCCGCGGCCCCGGCCGAGGGGGTGCGTGCGTCGATCGACCTGCGCGGCTCGATCGTGGTGATCCGCGCGGCTCGAGGGCTGTTCGCGCTCATCGTGTTCTCGACGTTCAACAACCTCATCGGTGGGGTCTACATGGCCCTCATGGACCCGTACGGCCTCGAGATGTTCTCGGTCGAGGCGTGGGGGCTCGTGTTCGGCGTCGCGGCGACGGGGTTCATCGTGGGTGGGCTCGCGATCGCGAGGTTCGGGCTGGGGCGCAATCCGATGCGCACGATGCTGCTGGTGATCGTCGCGATGGGGCTGCTGGGCGCGACGTTCACGATCCGCGAGTGGTGGGTGCTGTACGCCGTCGGCATCTGGCTGTACCTGTGCCTGGTGCCCGCCGTCGAGGCGGCCGAGCAGACGGTGATCCAACGCGTGGTGCCGCTCGAGCGCCAGGGCCGGGTGTTCGGCTTCGCGATGGCGTTCGAGACCGCGGCCGCGCCCCTGACGGCGTTCGTGGTCGCCCCGATCGCCGAGGTGTGGATCCTGCCGTGGTCGCGCACCGAGGCGGGCCGTGCGGCGCTGGCCCCGTGGCTCGGCGAGGGCGAGACGCGCGGCATCGCGCTGATCTTCCTGGTCAGCGGGCTGCTCATGGTGGCGGCCGCGCTGATCGCGCTCCGCACGCCCGTGTACCGGTCGCTCTCGCGCACCTACCTGCGCGCAGCTCCCGCGGACGCGGCCGACGACGACGAGCCCACGGTCCCGGTGCCGGGGCAGACGACCCTGCGCTGACTACTCCCAGCCCTGGGTGGCCTCGACCAGGCGGGCGCGGCCCTGGCGGACGGTCGTGCGTCCGCGCTCGAGGAACGTCGCCGCGAGCACCACCACGAGGCCGAGCACAGCGACCAGCACCCAGGTCCCCACCTGCCCGGCCGCGGGGAGCAGCGCGGCGAGCGGCACCACCACCGCGAGCGCGACCCCGGCGAGCGTGACGCCCGCCCCCGCGAGCAGACGCCGTCGGACACGCGTCGCGACGCCCCACAGCGCGACCACCACGCCGATGCCTGCGGCGACCAGCGCGTGCAGCACCGAGACGGTGAACGCCGCGATGAACGAGGAGACGACGAGGAACGCGATCCCGGCGAGCTCGAGCCCGACGACGCCCCGGTCCGCCACCGGCAGGCTGCGGGCGCGACGGTCCGCGCGCCACACGGCGACCACGACGAGCAGGGCGAGCCCGACGGGCACGGTGAACCACACCGGGCTGCTCGCGAGGCCCTGCGCCGCGTAGACCGCCCAGGCGCCCCAGGCGACCACGGGCGACGCGAGTCGCAGCCCGAGCACGCTCCACGCCACACCGAGGGCCGCGGCCTGGACGGCGAACGTCGCGAGCACCGCGGCGACGAGGGCGGCTGAGCCGTGGTCGTCGGCCGCGGGCAGGTGCAGGGCCGCGAGCAGCGCCGTCGCGAGCCCGAGCACCGAGCCGGCGCGTGCCCATCCGGGCCGGAGCCGGCTGGGCGCGATGCCGACCTGCTCCACCGGGCCGACCCCGTCCTGCTGCCGAGGTCCGTCTGGCTCGTCCCGCTCGTTCGACCGGCCCACTCGGACCCGACGTCGCAGCACCACAGCCACCGCGGCGGCACAGCTCACCGCGACCAGGGTGAGGACCTTCCCGTCAGCCGGGACGCCCGCGGCGCCGAGGCCGACCAGCAGGCCGAACGTCGCCGTCGCGGCCGCGACCTCACGCCACCACGGCCGACGCGTCGCACCGACGAGCAACCCCGTGGCCACGGTCAGGAGCACCCACGCTGCCGTGTGCCACCACGTGGTGAGCGTGTCTGCGACGGAGAGGGACGGCGGTGTCATGTCGAGGCCACGCCACACGGCGCCGAACGAGCCCGGGGTGAGCACGAGGCCGGCGGTCGCGCCGAGCGACAGCGCGGCCGCGACCACGCCCCACACGCTCAGCCACGAGCGACCGCGACCGAGCGCGCGGACCACACCCACGAGGGCGAGCAGTGCCGCGGCGCCGGCGACGGCCGTCGCCTCGGAACCGCGCTGCGGCGTCCAGCCGGCGGCCACCGGCACCAGGAGCCAGGCCACGGCGGCGGCGAGCGCGCCGACCCACTGCCGCATGCGCCGCGCCGGGCCGACCTCACGGACCAGTGCGAGGGCGGTGTGCGCGGCCGACAGCACTGCGAAGGTGAGCACCGTCCACCACGCGCCGGCCTCGGTGGTCGCGCTCAGCACGAGCAACGTGCCCACCCAGCCGAGCACCTCACTGAGCACGCGCCGCCGTCGCACGCTCACGGCGGCGACGACCACCGCCGCGCCGACGACCAGGCGCACCGGGATGCGCTCGTCGGGCTCGGCGACGAGCACGGCGACGATCGCGGGCCATGCGGCGCCGATCGCGAGGGGCACGTCCCACCGTGCCCATCGCACCCGGGGCGGCCCGTCGGCGGCGAGGCCCTGCGCCACGGCCGCCATCGCGAGCGCCGTCCCCACGTGCGCCCACGCACCCGGGTGGTCGTCGCCGAGGAGGCCGAGCACGGCGATCCAGCCGAGCAGCACCGCACCGGCACCGAGCACGCCCACCCCGGTGAGCGCGGCGAGCGCACCCACCGCCACGGCCGCGCCCGCGACCACGACGCCCGCATCCCACGACGAGAGCCCGCCGAGGGCCACGAGCACCCCGAGCGCGACCTGGGCGGCGCCGAGCACGGCGGGCGGGAGCGCCGACCGGCGTCGGGGCAGCCAACGCGGGTCACGCGGCCGCGCGCGGTCGGCGAGCAGCGCCCCGGCCGCGAGCACGCCTCCCACGGCCACGAGTGCGGACGCGGTGAGCAGCAGGCGCGGCACGCCGTCGTCGACGAGCTGGTCGGCCACGACCGCGACCAGCGGCGTGACCGCGAGCCAGGCCGTCCACACCGGCACCGCGGGCCGCCGCCGCACGAGCGGCGCGTGCACCACGACGGCCGCGAGGGTCGCCACGGCCGGCCAACCCTCGGTCGCCATGCCCACGCCGACCAGCACGAGCGCGAACGCGAACCACGGCAGCAGCGGGAGCACCCGGCCCGCGCGCAGCACGCGCGTGAGGCCTGCGAGCACGAGACCCGCGCCCAGGACCGGCGCGGCACGCCACGCGTGGTCGAGCGACAGCGCCCCGGTGACGTGCAGCACGAGCACCGTCGAGGCGACGGCGCCGACGAGCGCGAGCGCCCAGGGGCCGTGACGACCGGCCGCGCCCAGCGCGTCGATCGCGCGTGTGGTGGGCGACCCGCGCCGGTCGCCCACCAGCGCGGTGGCCAGCCAGCCGGCCGTCCCGAGCAGCGCGGCGGCGGTGAGGGCGAGGAGGATCGCGGGCTCGCCGAACAGGTGCGCGTCGAGCACGTCCGGGGTGGGGACCACGGCGACCAGCACGGCCACGGTGCCGGTCACGTGACCTGCCACGCCGAGGGCCGCGCGCGTCGGGCCGGCGCTCTCCCGCTGGTGGGAGTGCCCGGGCAGCTGGCCGAGCAGCACGGCCGCGAGCCCCAGCACGGCGAGGCCGCCGGCCCGCACCACGACGTCGGCGTCCAGGGCGATCATCCCGACCAGCCAGAGCCACCACACCACGGGCGTCGCTGCCGCGACGGTCCAGGTGCCACGCAACGGCCCGAGGACCGTGGCTGCCAGCAGGACGAGCACGGCCCCCGGCACCGCGAGGCGCGGCCAGAGCTCCCCCGACCCGGCCTCTCCGGCGGCCGTCGCCGCGATCGTCCCGAGCAGCATGAGCACGCCGACGACGCCCCACCACCACTCCCACAGGTGCGGGGCGCCCGGGCGACGCAGCCGTCCGCGGGCGAGGGGCGTCGCCGCGAGGACCATGCCCGCACCCACGAGCAGCGAGCTCGGCAGGTCGAGCCCGGGCACGGCGGCGAGGGCGAGCAGCGGAGCTGCGGCCGCGAGGACGTCGAGACCCCCACCCAGCCCGCGCACCGCCGCCGGCTCGGCTCGGCGCCATGCGGCCCACACCGTCGTGAGCGCGAGCGCGCCCACGGCCCACCAGCGGTGCGGGACGGTCAGCAGCGCGACGGCCACGAGCGACAGGACGAGGAGCACGCGCGCCACGACCGCACGCCCGACGGCGTCCTGGCGTCCGAGCAGTGCGTGGGCGAGACCCACCCCGACCACGAGCACCGTGGGCACGAGCGCCGGGAGCGCACCGGGGCCGACGACGGCGCTGTCGCTCCCGGAGAGCAGCGGCGTCACCGCGTCCGCGACCAGCGCCCGGAGCGCGACCAGCATCCAGGCGACGACGAGCAGCACGTCCGCGGTGGGCGTCGAAACCCGGTCGGACGCACGGACGGCCAGCGCGAGGGCCAGCACGGTCACGGCGAACGGCAGTCCCGGCCAGCCCTCGACCAGCCCTGCGACCACACCCAGCACGGTCGTGATCACCACGCCCGGCAGCGCCGCGGCGAGCGCGCTGTCGGCGAGCCGGCGGCGCAGGACGGCGGTGTCGGGCACGGTGTGCGACCAACGGCGCGCGACGGCTGTCGTCACGAGCACGGCGAGCGCGAGCACGGCCACCTGGGCCGCGCCCGGGACGGCGACGTCCTCGCCGCGCGGCACGGGTCGGGCGAGGCCGACGGCGGCCATCGCGGCGGCGAGCCAGAGCACGGGCGCGACCACCGCGACGAGGGCGGTCCCGGGTCGCCGTCGGGCGATCAGCAGGTACGCGCCCGCGAGCGCGAGGCAGCCGAGTGCGGTGCCGATCGGGAGGGCGGCATCGTGCAGGTCGGGCGGGAAGGGGGCGCCGTCGACCGCGGACGTGACCAGCATCAGCGCGAGCAGCAGCCCGCCGACGGCGACCATCGCGCGGGCGACGAACTGCGCGCCGCTGCGCGCGAGCACGAGCGCAGCCACGAACGGGACCACGGCCACCGCGAGCTCGGCGACCGGACGCATCGCCGGGGCGACGTCACCGAACGCGAACGCGACCAGGCCGAACACGCCGACGAACAGCAGCAGCACGCCCAGGTAGGCGAGCCCGTGCACCGTGAGGTCGAGGTCCAGGCGCGCGCGGACTCCCGCCCACCAGCGTGCGACGGGGCCGGGCTGAGCAGGCGGCCGTGCGGGGAAGCCGGCGGATGGCCCTGCGACGCCCGGAGCCGGGAGGGGCGCGGCCGGGACTGGGCTCGCCGCCACGGGGGCCGGCGGCGTGCCCAGCTGCGTGGGGGCGGCAGGCGCAGCGTTCGGCTGGGCGGGGGCGGACGGCGCGGCACTCGGCTGCGGAGAGGCGGCACGAGCGGCACCCGGCTGCGCAGGAGCTGTCGGCTCGAGGCCCGATGCGGCACCGGGCGCCGCGGCGGAGCCGACGGGCGCCGAGATCGACCCGGCGGGCCGGGCTGCGGTCGGTGACGACGGCGGCGCGCCCGCCTCGCGGGTGAGCTCGTCGGCGAGCCGCTCGAGACCGTGCGCCTCGGGGCCGAGCGCGCCACGCCGTCGGGCCTCGGGGAGGAACACCTCTCGCACGAACCTCAGCCCGTCGAGGTGCTGCGGACCGATCGCGGGCGGCCGCTCGTCCCACACGCGCGCTCCGTCCGAGGCCCACGGGGTCCACTGGATGCCGTCCCACCAGCGCAGACGCGCGCGACGGTGCGGGTCCGGGTACCAACCCCCGGGCGGTCGTGGCTGCACGGCCCCTCCTCGATGTCGGGCACATCCTGGCGCACCCGTACGACCCGCGGGGCAGTTCGCCCACAGGGGGCGTGGGGAGTCAGGAGGTCGTGGGGTCGACGGCCGCTGCACCTGAGCGGGGAGCTCCCGTGCCGTCGGGCGGCACAAGGGCTCCCCGCTGTCCGTGCCGGACGACCATGGTGGCCGTCCACAGATCGGGTGAACGCCCTGCCCGGAATGTCCGGGTGACGGTAGGTTCACCGCCATGCACAACGGCAGGGGGCGGCGCGCGTGGCGCGCACTGGCACTGGTGGGGGCGCTCGCCCTGGCGGGCTGCACCACCACCGCAGGCCCGACGACGCTCGAGTCCTCACCCCCGTCGCCGGTCGCGGCAACACCGACGCCGACCCCCACGACTGGGGCCCCCGCCGCCCCCGAACGCCCGTCGGCGATGGACGAGGCAGACGTCGCCGGCGCCGAAGCCCTCGCCCGCTACTTCCTCGAGCTCTACCCCTACGTCTATGCCACCGGCGACCTCGCCGAGTGGAAAGCCCTCAGCCACCCCGAGTGCGTCTTCTGCACGGAGGTGGTCTCGTCGGTCGAGACGCAAGTAGCGGCTGGCAACACGAACGTCGGCTCGGATATCACCATCCACCTCGTCGTGGGACGTGAGGTGACACCCGGTGCGCTCTTCGCGGTAGATCTGGAAGCGACCGAGGGACCGTCAACGGAGTACGCGAGCGACGGCTCGGTGGTCGAGTCACGACCTGAGGCGTCTGACTACGACGTCGTCTTCGCCATCACCAACGAGGCGTCGGGGCTCGTCGTGCGCGAGGTCGATGTGGTCGCGAAGAAGGCGCCCTGACTCCGATGATCCGAGTGCGGGCGGCTGCCGCCGGTTTCCTGACGGTTGCCCTGATGCTCACGGCTGGGACTGCAGTCGCGGCTAGCAACCTCGGTGATGACGGGTCCCCGTCCACCGGGGGGAAGGCCGGGAACGGAGCCGTCGACCTCGTCGCACGCGCGGCTGCAGAAGAGGAGCAGCGGGCCTCTCTCCAAGACCCCGCTGTCCGGTTGGTCGAGTACATACGGGCAGAACTGTGCGCGATCGAGAGCGGCCAGCCATCGACCCCCGCGAACGGTGACTGCGCGCGCGTGCCCCAACCACAGGTCCTCGACTGCGGCGGGCAGACCTCACTGATGACGCTCTGGCGTCGCGAACGAGCGACCCCGACAAGCCCATGGAGCCGCTGGATGTACGCGGCGGGCGCATCCTGCCCCCAAGACACCCTGCCCGCCCTCACCGCCGAGGACTTCCGCCGCCTACCGCTGGCCCCGCCGACCCTGACCCTCCAACCGGCAGCCCCCACCGTCCTGATCAACGTCCCGACCATCACCTACGCCGACGCCCCGGTCCAGAACCTCACCACCGACCTGCTCGGCTACACCGTCGAGGTCCGCGCCACCGCAGACTCCTACACCTGGGACTACGGCGACGGCACCGACCCCCGCACCACCACCAGCCCCGGCAGCCCCTACCCCGACCACGACCTCACCCACACCTACACCCGCCCCGGCACCTACACGATCACCCTCACCACCACCTGGACCGGCCAGTACCGCCTCGCCGGCACCACCACCTGGCTCGACGTCACCGGCACCGCCACCACCACCGCCACCTCGACCCCCATCGAAGCCCTCGAAGCACCCACCACCCTCGTCGCGAACCCCTGACAGGCGACGAGCGTCACGAGCCTCGCTCGGTGCGAGCCTGTTCGAGACGTTCGGCCAGCCACGCCGGCGTGTGCTCGGGAGCCCTCGGGAACTCCTCCCACTCCTCGAGGTAGTGCCCCACGGCCTTGGAGGGCTGCCACGCGGGCTCGGAGTCGTAGTCGAAGTCGAAGGACATCCGGCCCTCAGGGGTCAGGGTGAGGACGGCCGTGAACCAGGCGCCCTTGCCTGGCTGGGCGAGAGCGGCACGCAGACCACGGAACGCCCTGATCATGGGCATCGTCGTGGAGCCGCCCACATGCTGGCCCGCCTCGTCGGTCGCGGAGGCCTCGGCCTGGAAGGCGTTGCCCACCTGGCGGTAGGTGACGACGCCCGTGACCCACCCCGAGCGGGGCACGGTCGAGAGGAACTCCCGGCCGATCGTCTGCTGGAGGTCGACGGGGTTCGGCTGGTTCATGGACGTGATCCTCCACCGTCGAGCAGGACGGCAACCTCGCGGGCGCCCGGTTCCAGCGTCCCGCCGTCGGGCACGTGGACCCGCTCGGCGTCGGCGTCCACTGCCTCGGACGCTGCGACCGTGGCCGCCCACACCACGAGGGCGAGCGTCACGCAGGCCACAGCGCCGGCCACGAGGAGGAAGGCCGCGCGGCGCGCGGGCAGGCCCCCGAGGTGCGTGGGAGCCGACCACCGAGCGCGACGGCACCGACCCCGGCGGCGAGCGTGAACACCCCGAACATCCCGCCGAGCGCACGCAGGCGCCACTGCTGCGCCGGGTGGAACCTGTCGCTCATCCGCCCTCCCGCTCGCGTCGGCCTGGAGCCTACGGCCGCCCACCGCGCCCCGCCCGGACCGGTCGATCTGTCGCTCGCCCGCTCGGGTGAGCGAGGGACAGGCCGACCTCGGTGCAGGGCGGGGGGGGGGGTGGCGGTGAGTAGGAGGCCGGGGTGTGGGCGGCGGCCAGTACGGTGGCGACGACCCCGAAGAACAGGACGTGCCCGTGCTCCAGCTGCACCGATCCGAGCGTGCCGACACGCTCGTGGTGCCGCTGGCCGGGGTGCTCGCGCGGGCGCTCCCGGACCCGTTCGCGCCCGACGTCGTGGCCGTGCCTACCCGCGGAGTCGAGCGCTGGCTCGCGCAGCGGCTCTCGCACCACCTGGGCGCGGCCGACGGCGAGGCCGGGATCACCGCGAACATCCGCTTCGACCCGCCAGAGCGTGTGCTCGACGACGCCGTCCACGCGGCCCTCGGCACCGCGCGCACGCACGATGACGACCCGTGGTCACCCGAGCGCCTCACGTGGCACGTGCTGACCACGATCGACGCGTGCGCGCACGAGCCCTGGTGCTCACCGCTCGGCCGGCACCTGGGCGCGGCCGACGACGACGTGCGGCGCGGCCGCCGCGTGCAGGTCACGGCCCACCTCGCGCGGCTGTTCCGCGCGTACGGCACCCAGCGGCCCTCGATGGTCGACGCGTGGGCGCGCGGCCTCGACGAGGACGGCACGGGGGCCCCGCTGCCCCCGGACCTCACCTGGCAGGCCGAGCTGTGGCGCCGCGTGCGTGACGCGATCGGCGAGACCTCACCCGCGGAGCTGATGCCCGAGGCGCTCCGTGCCCTCGACGAGCACCCCGACGTCGTCGACCTGCCTGAGCGGCTCTCGGTCTTCGGTCCCACCCGGCTCCCCGAGCACCACCTCCAGGTGCTCGCGGCCCTCGCCCGGCACCGCGAGGTCCACCTGTGGCTGCCGCATCCTTCACCCGCGCTGTGGGAAAGGGTGGCCGCGGTCGAGCCGCCCGGGGACCGGCGCCGTGCCGCGCGCGAGCCCGTCGCCGCCCACCCGCTTCTCGCGTCGATGGCCCGCGATGCGACCGAGCTGCAGGTGCGCCTCACCGGCACGGGCGCGCAGGCCGATGAGCACCACCCCGCACCCGAGCCCCCTGCGACCCTCCTCGGCACCCTGCAGCGCAGGCTCCGCGACGACGACGTCGTGTCCCCGCCGGCCGCACTCGCACCGCACGACCGCAGCGTGCAGGTCCACGCGTGCCACGGCCGCAGCCGTCAGGTCGAGGTGCTGCGCGAGGCCCTCCTTGGCCTGTTCGCGGACCACCCAGACCTCGAGCCGCGCGACGTCGTGGTGCTCTGCCCCGACGTCGAGGCGTTCGCCCCGCTGCTCACCGCGACGTTCGGCGCGCTCCCCGAGGGACCGGGTCACGACGTCCACCCCGGGCGCACCCTGCGCGTGCGGCTCGCGGACCGCTCGCTGCGCCAGACCAACCCCGTGCTCGCGATGCTCAGCCGGCTGCTCGAGCTGCCCGACGGTCGAGTCACGGCGTCGGACGTCATCGACCTCGCGGCGAGCCCACCCGTGCGCCGCCGCTTCCGGCTCGACGACGACGAGCTCGCGCGTCTGCGTACGTGGGCGGTCACCTCGGGCGTGCGCTGGGGCGAGGACCGCTCGCGCCGCGAGCGCTTCGGGCTCGGCCAGGTGGGTCAGGGCACGTGGGAGACCGGCCTCGACCGGTTGCTCCTCGGGGTCGCGATGGCCGAGGAGGACCACCGGTTCCTCGGCGCGGCGCTGCCGCTCGACGACGTCGACTCGACCGACGTGGACCTCGCCGGCAGGGTCGCGGAGCTCGTCGACCGGCTCGCGCGCGTGCTCGACCTTCTCGACGGTCCGCACGGGCTCGAGGACTGGCTGGGGGCGCTCGACCACGCGATCGACCTGCTCGCCGACGCCGCCCCCGCCGACGGGTGGCAGCTCACCGAGGCGCGCCGCACCCTCGCGGACGTGCGTGAGCACGCGCAGGCCAGGAGCCTGCGCACGCCGCTGCGGCTCGCCGACGTGCGTGCGCTGCTCGCGCGGCGCCTCGAGGGTCGGCCCACGCGCGCGGGCTTCCGCACCGGCGCGCTCACCGTGTGCGCGCTCGAGCCGATGCGCGCGGTGCCGCACCGCGTGGTGTGCCTGCTCGGCATGGACGACGGTGCGTTCCCACGGGGCGCGCGTACGGACGGTGACGACGTGCTGCTCCGCGCGCCACTGATCGGCGAGCGCGACCGGCGCAGCGAGGACCGTCAGCTCTTCCTCGACGCCGTCACCTCAGCAGGTGAGCACCTCGTCGTCCTCTACTCGGGCGCGCACGAACGCACCGGTGCCGAGCTCCCGCCCGCGGTCCCGGTGGGCGAGCTGCTCGACGCACTCGACCGCACCGCCGACGGCGCCCGCGCGCACGTCGTGGTGCAGCACCCGCTCCAGCCTGTCGACGAGCGGGCCTTCACCCCCGACGCCCTCGGCAGGCCCGGCCCCTTCAGCTTCGACACCGCGGCGTACCGCGCAGCGCTGGCGGGCCGCGAGCGCCCCGTCGAGAGCGCGAGCCGTACCCACCCGGACGGCGCCGGACCCGCCGACGGCGCACCCGTCCCGCCGCGGCTGTCGCGCGCGAACGCGACGTTCCTGCCCGCCCCGCTCGCCCCACCCGAGGCGACGAGCAGCGCACGCGCCCCCGAGGAGGACGACGCCCCCGACGTCGTGGACCTCGACGCCCTGGTGCGCGACCTCGAGCACCCCGTGCGCGCCTTCCTCCGCACGCGCCTCGGCGTGGTGCTGCCGGGTGAGATCGACGACGTCGAGGACGCGCTGCCCGTGACCCTCGACGGCCTCGGGACGTGGCAGATCGGGGACAGGTTGCTGAACGCCGCACTCGCGGGCGCAGACCTGGACCGGGCGGTGCAGGCCGAGTGGCGCCGCGGCGAGGTGCCGCCGCGAGCGCTCGGCCATGCGGTGCTCACGGAGGTGCGCGAGCGCATCGCGCCGATCGTCGCCGCGGCGGACCCGTTCAGCGGGCCCGGCCCGGCGCATGCGGTCGACGTGGACGTCGAGCTTCCGGACGGACGTCGCGTCACCGGCACGGTGCCCGGGGTGCACGACGACGTCCTGCTGCGCGCCGTGTACTCGCGGCTGAGCCCCAAGCACCGGCTGCGCGCATGGGTCCAGCTGCTCGCCCTCGCGGCCTCCGACCCCGCGCACCGGTACCGCGCCGTGACCGTGGGCCGCTCGCAGGGTCGCGCGCCCCGTGCCGCGGTGGCACGCCTCGACGCGCCGTCATCGGCCGACGCCACGCGTCACCTGGGTGAGCTGGTCGCCCTGCGCGACCAGGCGCTGCGCGAGCCTCTGCCGATGCCCGTCGAGACCGCGTGCGCGTACGCGACCGCCCGCGCGGCGGCGACCGAGGAGGTGCAGGCGCTCGACGCCGCGCGCACACGCTGGAAGGACGGCTTCGAGCGCACCGACGAGTACCACGTCGAGGTGTGGGGACCGGCCGCGACCCTCGACGACGTGGCCGGCACGCCGTCGGAGGCCGAACGTGCGTGGTGGCCCGAGGAGGGCACGCGCCTGGGCGTGCTGGCACGACGCGTGTGGGAGCCCGTGATCACCCACGAGGACACGGAGACCGCATGACGACGGCGCCCACCCCGCCCGTGTTCGACGTCTGCGGCCCGCTGCCCACCGGCACCACCGTGCTCGAGGCGAGCGCGGGGACCGGCAAGACGTTCACCATCGCGGCCCTCGCCACCCGTTACGTGGCCGAGGGCCTCGCCGAGCTGGGCGAGCTCATGCTCGTGACCTTCGGCCGTGCCGCGACCTCCGAGCTGCGCGACCGGGTCCGGGGCCGCCTGGTCTCCGCCGAGCGCGAGCTGCGTGCACCCGAGGCGCACACGTCGGCCGACCCGGTGATCGCGCACCTCGCGGCGTGCGACGCGGACGAGCTCGGCCGACGCCGCGACCGCCTCACCCGTGCGCTCGCGCAGTTCGACGCGGCGACCATCACCACGACCCACGGCTTCTGCCAGCAGATGCTCACCGCCCTGGGGGTCGCGGCCGACGTCGACGCCGACGCGGCGCTCGTGCCCGACGTGAGCGAGCTGCGCGACGAGGTGGTCGACGACCTGTACCTGCGCCGCTACGCCGCCGAGCCACGACCGGCGCTCGACGTGGAGCAGGCGCGCGAGGTCGCCCGCGCGGCGCTCGACGACCCGCAGGCGGCGCTCGAACCGGCGGACGCCGAGCCCGACACCCCCGCCTGGCACCGCGTGCGGTTCGCCGAGGCCGTGCGGGCCGAGGTCGAGCTGCGCAAGCGCACCCGGCGCGTGCTCGACTACGACGACCTGCTCACCCTGCTGCGCGACGCGCTCACCGACCCCGTGACCGGGGCCGCGGCCGCCGAGCGCGTGCGTGCCCGCTACCGCGTGGTGATGGTCGACGAGTTCCAGGACACGGACCCGGTGCAGTGGGAGATCCTGCGCACGGCGTTCCACGGCCACCGCACCCTCGTGCTCATCGGCGACCCCAAGCAGGCGATCTACGCGTTCCGCGGCGCGGACGTCGTCACGTACCTCTCGGCGCACGCCGAGGCGACGCACGTCGCGACCCTCGGCCGCAGCTGGCGGAGCGACGCCCCGCTCCTCACCGGGCTCGAGCACGTGCTGGGCCAGGCGGCACTCGGCGACCCGCGCATCGTCGTGCGACCCGTGGACGCCCAGCACACGGGACGCCGCCTCGAGGGCGGACCGCCGCTGCGGCTGCGCCAGGTCATGCGTGAGGCCTTCGGGGTCAAGGGCACCAAGAACCCGCCGATCGACGCGATCCGTGAGCTCGTGACGCAGGACCTCGCGGCCGACGTGGTGCGTCAGCTCGAAGAGACGCGCCTGCACGTCGACGGCGTGTGGCGACCGCTCGAGCCCGGTGACGTCGCGGTGCTCACCCACCGCAACGCCGATGCCGCCGCCGTGCGCGCCGCACTCGAGGCGGCGGGCGTCCCCGCGGTCGAGTCCGGGCTGTCCAGCGTGTTCGGCACCGACGCGGCCCGCCACTGGCGGCGCCTGCTCGTCTCGCTCACGCAGCCCGGTCACGCGGGCCGCGCCGTCGCGGTCGCACTCACACCGTTTGTGGGCTGGGACGCGACGCGGCTCGGCACCGCGACCGATGCCGAGCGCGACCACCTCGCGGACACGCTGCGCAGCTGGGCGCAGCTGCTCGCCGAGCGCGGGGTCGCGGCTCTGCTCGAGACCGCGACCGCCGAGGGGCTCGCGGAGCGGCTGCTCCGCGAGGAGAGCGGTGAACGCACCCTCACCGACCTGCGGCACGTGGGCCAGCTGCTGCACGAGGCCGCGACCGCGGGGTCGCTCGGCACCGCGGCCCTCACGGACTGGCTCGGCCGACGCATCACCGACGCGGCGCAGGACACCGCCGAGGAGCGCAGCCGCCGTCTCGAGACCGACGCCGCCGCGGTCCAGGTGGTGACGATCCACGCGAGCAAGGGGCTCGAGTTCCCCGTGGTGTACGTGCCGTTCGCGTGGAGCCGCTACGTCATGAGGAACCCCGGCACGTTCCGCGTGCACGACGACGCGGGCAGGCGCGTGCTCGACGTGGGCGGCCCGACCGGGCCCGACTACGCCACGTGGAGCGCACGAGCGCTCGCCGAGGCCCAGGGCGAGGACCTGCGTCAGCTCTACGTGGCGCTGACGCGCGCGAGCTCCCAGGTGGTCGCGTGGTGGTCCCCGTCGTTCAACAGCAGGGCCGGCGCGCTCACGCGCGTGCTCCTCGGCGGCCATTCGCCCGGCGAGCAGCCGGCGGACTCCGTGACCCCCGGCAGCGACGACGCCGTCGGCGAGCGCCTCGCCTCGCTCGCGGCCGCCTCGGCCGGCACGGTCGTGCACGAGCAGGTCACCGCCCGGCCCACCCCGCGCACGTGGACCCCACCGACCACCGCGCGGCCCGGTCTCGCCGTCGGGCGCCTGGACCGAGGCCTCGACGCGACGTGGCGTCGCACGTCGTACTCGGGCCTGACCGCGGCGGCGCACGAGCACCCGGGCGTCACGAGCGAGCCCGAGACCAGCGGCGTCCAGGACGAGCCCGACGTGGGCACGTCCGCCGTCGCGCCCGGCGACCACGGGACGGCGGCACCCGCGGCCGAGGCCCTCGAGCTGCCGATGGCCGACCTCCCGGGCGGGACGGGCTTCGGCACGCTCGTGCACGACGTCCTCGAGCACGTCGACACCTCGGCACCCGACCTCGACGCCGAGCTGCTCGAACGCACGCGCGCCTCGCTGCGCACCCACCTGCCCGGCGTCACGCCCGAGCAGCTCGCCGCAGCGCTCGCGCCCGTGCTGCACACCCCCCTCGGGCCGCTCGCCGGTGGCCGCACGCTCGCGCAGGTGCCACCGCGTGACCGGCTCGCCGAGCTCGAGTTCGAGCTCCCGCTCGCCGGCGGGGACCACCGCGACACCGCCGCCCGGACCGCTCTGACCCTGCGCGGCGTGGCCGACCTGCTCACCCACCACCTGCCCGACGACGACCCGTTCGCGGGGTACGCGGCGCGTCTCGCCGGGCTGGGGGCCGAGGAGGTGCGCGGGTACCTCACCGGGAGCATCGACGCCGTGCTGCGGGTGCCGACCCCACGGCCGGCCCACGAGGGCGACGGCGCCGACGTGCGCTACCTGGTGGTCGACTACAAGACCAACCGTCTGGCCCCCGCGGGTGAGCCGTTGACGCTCGCGCACTACCGGGCCGCGGCGATGGCCGAGGCCATGATGAGCTCGCACTACCCGCTCCAGCTGCTGCTCTACTCCGCCGCGCTGCACCGGTACCTGCGCTGGCGCCAGCCCGGGTACGACCCCGAGCGCCACCTGGGCGGCGGGCTGTACCTGTTCGTGCGCGGCATGGTGGGCCCGGGCACGCCCGCGGTCGACGGCACGCCGTACGGCGTGATGGCCTGGCGGCCGCCGACGGGTCTCGTGACGGACCTCTCGGCGCTGCTGGACGGGAGGCCACGATGACCGAGGCACCCTGGCCCCGCGGAGCGGGCGCACCCGACGCCGCGGCGCCGGTCGACGAGGCCGTCGGCACGCGACCACCGGGCGTGGTCGAGGGCTTCGCGCCGCAGCTCGTGGTGGGCGCGGGCCCGCTGCTCGCCGAGTTCAACCGCGCGGGCGTGCTCGCCGCAGCCGACGTGCACGTGGCGCAGCGCCTCGGTCGGCTCACGGGTGAGGCGGACCCGCGGGTGCTCCTGGCGGTGGCCCTCGCCGTGCGTGCCGTGCGCGGCGGCTCGGTGTGCGTGGTCCTCGACGAGGCGGCCGAGCTCACGACCGTCGACCGCGACGACGACGGCGACGCGGTCGTCGACCTCACGACGCTGCCCTGGCCCGAGCCCGCCGCCTGGCGCGCCGCGGTCGAGCGCAGCCGGATGGTCGCGGCGGGGCCGGACGATCCCGCCGAGCTGCCCGCCCGGTTCGTCGACGGTCGCCTCTACCTCGACCGCTACTGGCGCGACGAGCAGGCCGTGCGCACCACGGTCGACCGTCGGCTGCGCGCCGAGGTGCCCGGGCCGCCCGACGACGCCCTGCGCGCCGCCGCCGTGCGCGTGTTCCCACCCGTCACGACGCCCGACGGCCGCGCGTTCACCAATGCGCGCCAACGCTGCGCCATCGCGGCCGTCGCGCACAGCAGGCTCACGGTCCTCACGGGCGGCCCGGGCACAGGCAAGACGACGACCGTGGCGCGACTGCTCGCGGCCCTGCAGGAGGTGCTCGGCCCCGGCCTGCGCGTCGCCCTCGCCGCCCCCACCGGCAAGGCCGCGGCGCGCCTCCAGGAGGCCGTGCACAGCGAGCTCGGCGAGCTCACGGCGCCCGACCGCGCTCGTGTGGGCACCGTGCAGGCGACCACCGTGCACCGCCTGCTGGGGTGGCGGCCCGGCTCGTCGACCCGCTTCCGGCACGACCGCGACCACCACCTGCCGCACGACCTGGTGGTGGTGGACGAGACGTCGATGGTGTCGCTGCCACTCATGGCACGCCTGCTCGAGGCGCTGCGGCCCGAGGCCCGGCTGCTGCTGGTGGGCGACCCGGATCAGCTCGCGTCCGTCGAGGCGGGTGCGGTGCTCGGCGACCTCGTCGCCCGCCCGCCCGTGGCCGACCGGCTCCCGGCGGTCGTCGCGCGCGTGCTGCCCGACGACGACGTCGGCGCGAGGGACACGCTGCGCAACGGCGTGGTCGAGCTGGTCGAGTCGCACCGGTTCGACGACGCCGTGGGACGACTCGCGCGTGCGACGCGCGCCGCCGACACGGCCGCCGTGCTCGCCGAGCTGCGCGCGGGGTCACCCGACGTCGAGCTGGTCGAGGCCGGCGACGCCCCGACCGACGCGCACCTCGCAGGTGTGCGCTCGGACGTCGTCGAGGCGGGCGGCGCCCTCGTCGCCGCGGCACGGGCCGGGGACGAGGCGGGGGCCCTCGAGGCGCTCGGCCGCCACCGTCTGCTGCTCGCCCATCGCACCGGCCCGGCCGGTGTCGCGGTGTGGTCCGAGCGGGTCGAGCGCTGGGTCGACGAGGCCGTGGGCGGCCTGGCCGTCGGCGACCACCGCGGCAGCCCCTGGTACCCCGGCCGCCCCCTGCTCGTCACGACCAACGACAGGGACACCGGGCTGTACAACGGCGACACCGGTGTGGTGGTCGACGACGGCGCGGGCGGCGTGATCGCCGTGTTCGGCGACCCGCACGCCCCGCGCCGAGTGCGCCCGCACAGGCTCCCGGCGGTGCAGACCGTGCACGCGATGACCGTGCACCGCGGCCAGGGCAGTCAGTTCGACCGCGTCACCGTGCTGCTTCCGCCGGCGACGTCGCCGCTGCTCACGCGCGAGCTGTTCTACACCGCCGTCACCCGCGCTCGCAGCGCCGTGCGCGTGATCGGGAGCGCGGACGCCGTCGGGCTCGCAGTCCAGCGGCCCGTGCGCCGCGCGAGCGGCCTGCGCGAACCCCTCGACCGCTGAGGCACCTCACGGAAGGTGACCCTGCCCGGCGCCTACGCTCGGCGCGGCCCGCGCAGCTCGCCCTGCCGCACGCGCTCGACCGCCTCGGCCGTCCCGAGCTCGGCACGGTCACGCGCATGGGTGCGGTAGTGCTCGACGAGCGCCACGACGAGGTTCGGATCGCTGCGGTACGTGGCGAGCGGGAGCACGAGCCGCGCGTCCGCGAGCGCCTGCGAGGCTCGCGCACCCGCAGCCGGCGTCACCGAACGGCGCCAGATCGTGAGCTGTACCGCCGGATCGACCGAGAGCCGGGGCGCCGTGACCTCGTCCCACGGCAGCAGCTCGATCTCGGTGCCGCGCCTGCGTCCCACGCCGTCGGGCGTGAGGACCAGGCGGGCCGCGCGGGCGCCGCCCGGGGGGTTGCGGAGCACGCCCACCAGCACGATCGCCGCGAGGACCAGTCCCACGAACGGCGACGTGAACCGCGTCGGGCCCATGTCCACGCCCTGGAGCCCGCCGAGCACGAGCAGGGCCGAGAAGAGCAGCGCGAGCCCCGCCCCCACCGGTCCGGCGAGGCGTGCGACGCGGGTGGGCGGCAGCTCGAGGCGCCGGCGCACCGTCTCGAGCTCGATCCGCCCGTCGCGCGGCGCGAGCACGAGCGAGCCCACGGCCACGCATCCGAGCACGAGCGCGGCCGCGATCGTGAGGCCCAGTGCGAGCACCAGCGGCTCACCGGACAGCATCATGACCACCGCACCGAGGCCCGCGAGCGGCACCACGAGTGCGAGGGGCACGAGGATCCGCGCGCGCCGGCCGCGTGCGAGCCGCACCGGCGGTCCGGTCTCGAGCGGCGGGTGCAGCACCACCACCCCACCGGGCGACCGGGCGGCGCCGTCGGCCGCCGTCATCAGCCGAACACCGAGTTCCACGCGTCCGAGACCCCGCCGCTCACGGAGTCCCACGCGTCCTCGGCGAAGTCGGTCGTCGCGTCCCACGCGTCCTCGAGCCCCGCGTCGATCGCCTCGCGCACGTCCTGCGGCACGAGCTCCTCGTACGCCCACACCGCGCCCGCGCCGATCGCCGCACCACCGATGACGACGGCGCCCGCGGTGGCCCACACGGGTGCGGTCGCGCCGAGGACGGCGACCACGGCCGCTCCGGCAGCGATCCCGCCCACCACGCCCGCGACCTCGCCGATCGCGACCGACGACGGCGAGCCCCCGGAGGCGATCTCCTGCCCGGCGAGCCCCAGGCTCAGCGCGTCGCCGACGAGCGGCAGGTGACGCAGCGGGCTGCGGCGCAGGCCGTCGACGACGTCGTCGAGCGCGTTCGCGGTGCGTCGCATCTCGGCCGGGTTCGCGGCCTCGGCCGCGGCGCGCACGGCCGGGTTGCCCGAGCGGAGGCCGTCACGGAACTCGGCTGCCTCGGCCCGCATCTGCTCGGCCCGCGCGCGGAGCTCGTCGATGTCCGCCGACAGGCGCTGGTCCTTCGCCTCGATCGCGTAGTCGAAGGCGATCTTGTTGGTCGCGGCGAGGCCGCCCAGCACCGTCGTGATCAGCGGCTCGCTCGCGGTGATGCCGCTCTCGAACGCCTCGAGGTTGTCGGTGATCCACTTCTCGAGCTCACCCCACGCGGTGCCCACGTCGGTCGCGATCCGGTTGTAGAGCTCGACCTTGGCGAGCTGCCGTTCGTACGCCGCCTGCTGCGCCTCGAACTGGTCGACCGCCGCCTGCGGGGCGTCGTCGGCCAGGCAGTACTGCGGCGGGACGGCGGCGTCGGGGGGCTCGATCACGGTGCCCGCGACCACGAGGCCACCCGCACTCGCCTCGTCGCGCCAGTCGGCCATGTCGCTCTGCATCCGCTCGAGCTGGCCCGCGTAGGCGCGGAGCTTCTCGGCCGCGTCGCCCGCCGGACCCACCTGCTCGTCGGCCGCACGCATGAGCCGCTCGACGAACTCGAGGTAGGCCATGCCCGACTCGCCGTGCCACGCCGAGTGCCCCACACGCTGGTTGAGGCAGAAACCCGCGAACGCGTCGAGGGCGTTCTTCAGGGTGGGTGCGAGCCACTCGGCCGTCGCGCGCACCGAGGCCGGGCTGCCCGGCACGTGGGTGTCGATGCTCACTCGTCCCCCATGGTGTCGAGCGCGGAGCGGAACGCCTCGGCCGCCGACTCGTCGGTGCGGCGGGTGTCCGCGACGATCTCGTCGAGCACCGCGCCGGCGACGCGTGACGCCGTCGCGAGGTCGTCCGCGCGCGGCGCGAGCTTCGCGACGATCGAGGCGATCACGTCGCTCGCGACCCCGCCGTCGACCGACGTGGGCACCGAGGTGAGGGCTTCCTCGAGATCCTCGGCCGCCATGCGGTGGCGGCCGGCCATCTGCTCGATGACCTCGAGCTCCATCTGGATCTCGCTCATGCGATGCGCCCCTCCCGGCGGTGCTGCTCGGGCACGTGCAGGTCGAAGACCACCACGTCGTACGGCTGACGTCGCTTGACCTCGCCGAGCGACGCCGTCGGCAGCGCGACCCACGGCTGCTCAGGGCCGCAGCCCGCGGCGAGACGGTCGAGCGCGGTGTAGGCGAGCAGCGCGGGACGCCCGTCGCGCAGCGGACGCACCTCGACGCTGGCGCCGTCGTCGCGCACCGGCAGGTACACGACGGGTGGTGGCGCGGTGCGGCCCCGCCCGCCGGCCCGCGCACCTTCCCCGCCCGACGGCGCCGCGGTGGCCGTGGCGGCGTGCGCGGGCGGCGGCTCGTCGAGCACCAGCGCGTCGAAGGGGCCGTAGACGTCGTCGAGCTGCTCGGTGCGGGCGAGCGTCCAGCGCTGCTCGGGGCCGCACAGGTCGACCAGCCGGTCGAGCGAGGAGTACGCGAGCAGGGCCCGACGGCCGTCCGCGAGGCCGTGCAGCAGCACGAGCAGGTCGTCGGGCGTCGAGTCGTCGGTGCACAGCAGGTACACGAACGGTGGGACCGGTCGGTCGACCACGCGTGCCCCCTCTCGTGGGCCCAGCCGGGACGCCGGGCGAGCGAGAGTCTAGGGAGCGCCGCCCGGGGCGCGCACGGGATCAGCCGTGCCGCGAGACGCGCCGCACGAGCTCGCACATCTGGTGTGCCGTCATGAGCTGGACGTCCTTCTCGGCGAGCACCCACACCTGCGGGTCGGTGATGTGCCCGTCGGCCCGCTCGACCACGAAGCTCGCGCCCCCGCGCTCGGCCGACGGCAGGGGTGTCAGGTGCGAGGTGACCGGGTAGCCGCGGAGGGGGTGCATGCCGTGGAGGACCACTGCTGCGCCGCGCGAGAAAGGCACTGCTCCGCCGCGCGGGACGGACGGTGCTGGTGCGCTGGGGGTGAGGGTCGCGCTCACGGGGGCCTGCCGAGGTTCACCAGGGGCGTCGCCGGCTGCGTTGCCCGTACCTCTTCATCGGCACAGGTCGACGGGCGGTGACCGCCGCAACCGGGTGAAGCTGCCGACGCGCGCCAGGGGCCGGGCGCACGTAGCGTCGAACGGAGCTACCCCGAGGAGCGCGCATGACGACGGACCGCACGCACGACGACGCACACGACCCCGGCACCGAGCGCGACCCGGGCGGCCACCGCCGGCCGCTCGTGCTCGTGCTGCACGGCGCCCGCGGCGACCTCGCCCGCCGGCTCGTGCTGCCGTCGCTCGCCACCCTGCACCGGCGCAGCCTGCTGCCCGAGCGGTTCGCGCTGCTGGGCACGGGTCGTACGGCGATCAGCACGGAGGAGTTCCGCGACCTCGTGGACGACGCCCTGGGCGAGTTCGGCCAGGAGGGCACACGGGCGGCCGACGTCGAGGCGCTCACGCGCCACTCGTGGTTCGCCGCCGAGGTGACCGAGGACGACGACGCCGAGCTCCCGGACGCCCTCGCCCGCACGAGCGAGGCGCTCGTCGACGGGCTCGACGGCGTCGACGCCGCCGACGTGACCGTGGTGCACTACCTGGCCGTGCCGCCGTCGGCGTTCGTCGGCCTGACCCGCGCTCTCGGTGCGCACGGCATGCACCGCGGCCCGGCCGGGCAGGAGGGCGACCCGCGCACGGACACGGTGCGGATCGTGTTCGAGAAGCCGTACGGCACGTCACCCGAGACGTTCCGCGAGCTCGACGCCGTGGTCCACGAGGTGTTCGACGAGGAGCAGGTGTTCCGGATCGACCACTTCCTGGGCAAGGAGGCGACGCAGAACCTGCACGTGCTGCGCTTCGCGAACGAGCTGTTCGGCTCGGTCTGGGACCGCCACCACGTCGAGCGGGTGGAGATCGACGTGCCGGAGACGCTCGACGTGGCGCAGCGTGCCGAGTTCTACGACGCGACGGGTGCGGCGCTCGACATGGTGGTCTCCCACCTCTTCCAGGTGGCCGCGCAGGTCGCGATGGGACCGCCCGAGGACCTCGCCGCGACAGGTCTGGTGCGCGCGCGCGAGGAGGCGCTCACGCACCTGCGACCCCTGGACCCCGAGGACGACGTCGTGCTCGGGCAGTTCGAGGGGTACCGCGAGATCGAGGGGATCGCGGACGACTCGACGACCGACACGTTCATCGCCGCGCGGGCGTGGTTCGACGACGACCGCTGGCGCGGCGTGCCGTTCCTGCTGCGCACCGGCAAGCGCATGGCCGCGTCGGCGCAGCGCGTCACGCTCGTGCTGCGCCGCGACCCCGAGCACCTGTTCGGGGACGAGATCGGGCCGAGCGCGATCAGCCTGTCCCTCGCGGGCGACGGCGCGATCGAGGTCACGACGACGGTCAAGCGCCCGGGACCGGACCTCGCCCTCGCGACGGGCACGGCCCGGCTCGACCTCGACGACGTCGAGCCGGGAGAGCCGCTGCCCGCGTACGCGTCGCTGCTCGACGACGTGCTCGTGGGCGACCGCACGCTGTTCACGACTCCGGTGGGCCTCGCCGCCGCGTGGGACGCCTTCGCGCCGCTGCTCGGCGACGGCCGTCCCGAGCCCGAGCCGTACGCGCCGGGCAGCTGGGGCCCGCGCGCGGCCGACGACCTCGCGGGCCCGGACGGCTGGTGGCTCACGACCCGTCAGGGTGAAACCGGGCAAAGGTAGCGGCGCGACGTCGGCGCCCTTCGATAAGGTCTGCGCGGCTGCCGCACGCGGGCAGGGGGCCTCGCCGCAGGGGGAGTCCCCGCAGGACGCGCTCCTGCATGCATGCGCGCACGCGGCCACGAACCCCCGGCCGACGTCAGGCGCGGGGGTACCCACGACGATGGAGCAGGTATGAGCGAGAACGACGACCGGCGCACCGAGCCCGAGGGCTCGGTGCCCCCGCCCCCGCCCTCGGACTGGGCGCAGACGGATGCGTCGGCCCCCCAGCCGGCCGCCGCGCAGCCCGGGGACGAGCAGCCCACCGAGGTCCACCCCACGGTCGAGCAGCCCTACGCGGCGCCCTACGCCCAGCCCGGCGCGACCACCGAGCAGCCGTACGCGGCTGCCGGCGCGCCGGCGCAGCAGCCGTACGCGCAGCCCTACGCCCAGCCGCAGACGGACCAGCAGTACGCCCAGCCGGGGGCTGCGTACGCCCAGCCCTACGGCGGCTACGGCCAGCCGGCCCCGAGCAAGACGAACGGCCTCGGGATCGCCGCGCTCATCGTCGGCATCCTGTCGCTCCTCATCTGCTACATCCCGTTCGTCGGCTTCGTCTCGGTGCTCGGCGGCATCATCGCCGTGGTGCTCGGCATCCTCGGCATGCGCAAGGCGAAGGACGGTCAGACCGGCGGGCGCGGCATGAGCCTCGCGGGCCTCATCACGGGTGCCATCGCGCTCCTGGTCGCGGTCGTCATCAACGTCTTCGTGATCATCGGCCTCAACTCGCTCGACAGCTCGCTCGACGACTCCCTCCAGGAGCTCGAGGACTCGGGCTTCCTCGACGAGACCGAGGGCAGCGTCTCGGGTGGCGACGCCACCGACGACACCATGACGGACGACACCACGGACCCGGGCACCGAGGACGAGGGCGGCGTCGAGGCCGGCGCGCTCGGCTCGCGCGAGAACCCGGCGACCCCGGGCACCGACGTCATCACCTTCACCGAGGACGGCCAGCCCACGTGGGAGGTCACCCTGGGCGCCGCGAACGTCGACGCCTGGGCCGCCGTGCAGGCCGAGAACGAGTTCAACGAGCCGCCGGCCGACGGCAACGTGCACGTGCTGCTCCCCGTCTCGGCGACCTACCTGGGCACCGAGACCGGCACGCCCGCGTGGGACCTCACCATCGCGTTCGTCTCGGCCGACGGCCGCACGTTCGACCAGGCGTTCGGCGTGATCCCGGACGACCTGATGAACGTCTCGGAGCTCTACGAGGGCGGCAGCGGCCAGGGCAACGTGCTCTTCGAGGTCCCGGCCGACGCGCTCGAGGGCGCCACCTGGTCGGTCGAGGCCGGCTGGAACAGCGACCGGATGTTCTTCGCGGTCGTCCCGCAGTGACCTGACGCCGGCACCGCCGGCACGCGTCTCCCCGGAGGGTCGGACCAGACGGTCCGGCCCTCCGGCACGTCCGGGGGCCGACCGGGTGACCCGGCCCCACGGCGCACCCGCGCACCGATAGGGTGCGCGTGGGCTCGGCGCAGGGGAGGGACTCGCACACCATGACGGTCTTCATCGTGATCGGCGCCCTGGGGCTCGTGCTCCTGCTGGTCGCCCTTCCGCTCGGCGACGTCTTCGAGATCGGCGACGGCGCCCTCTCGGGCACCTCGCTCGGCGCGGGGGCCGTCGCCTTCGGCGCCCTCGGCGCCATCGTCAAGGCCAACGGGCTCCCCACCGTGTGGGCCTACGTCGCGTCGATCCTGTTCGCCGTCCTCACCGTCGTGGTCGTGCAGCGTGTGGTCGCGCAGCTGCGCGCGTCGGAGGACGGGCAACCCCTCGTGCTCACCGGCGTGCCCGGCGTGGTCACCTCGACCGTCGGCCCGAGCGGCACGGGCGAGGTCAGCCTGGACGACCCGCGCGAGCTCGAGCGTCGCCTCGCCTGGGCCGACGCCGTGATCCCGGAGGGCACGCGCATCGTCGTCGTCGAGCAGTCCGGCAGCCGCGTCAAGGTCGAGGCGGTCACGCCCACCGACCCGACCGCGCCGTGACGCGCGGCTCCTGACGCACCGGCCCCCGCCCCACCACCGCTGTCCGGCTCCACCTCCACCCGCACGTCACGACAGGAAGGTCCCCCGTGGGAACCAACTTCGCCGCCGAGACCGTCACGGTCATCGGGGTCGTCGCCCTCGCCATCGCGCTCCTCGCGATCCTCGCGTTCATCGCGCGCCGGATCCGCCGGGTGCCGCCCAACGAGGCGCTCATCATCGTCGGCCGCGGTGCCGGCAAGAAGGCCGCGGCCGACGCGGGTCAGCGCGTCGTCGTCGGCGGCCGCGTGTTCGTCTGGCCGATCCTCCAGCAGGGCTTCCCGATCTCGCTCGAGCAGCGCCAGATCGGCATCACCGTCGAGGGCGTCGACAAGAACCGCATCAAGATCGCCATCAAGGCGTCCATCAACTTCAAGGTGCGCGGTGACGAGGAGGGCGTGCGGCGTGCGGCCCAGCGCTTCCTGTCCCAGCAGGGCACGCTGACCGAGATCATCAAGGAGTCCCTCGAGGGCTCGCTCCGCTCGATCGTGGGCGACATGACGATCGAGCAGATCATCTCCGACCGCAAGGGCCTGTCGGACCGCGTGGTCGAGTCGACCAAGGCGGACCTGGCCGAGCAGGGCCTGCAGGTCGACCTGCTCAACATCTCCGACATCTCGACGCCCGGCTCGGACTACCTGGGCAACCTGGGTCGCGCCGAGAACGCCCGCGCCCGCCAGGTCGCCGAGGTCTCGGAGGCCGAGGCCAAGCGGATCGCCGAGTTCGCCGTGATCGAGGCCGCCGAGCAGATCGCCGAGCGGCAGAAGGCCCTCGACCTGCGCCGCGCCTCCATCAAGGCCGACACCGACCGCGCGAACGCCGAGGCCGAGGCCGCGGGTCAGCTCGCGCGCGCCGAGCAGGACAAGATCGTCGCCGTGCAGCAGCGCGACGCCCTCGCCGAGCAGGCACGCGTGACCGAGGAGCAGCTCGACATCGACGTGCGCAAGCCCGCCGAGGCCGAGGCGTACGCCGAGGTGCAGCGCGCGACCGCCCAGCGCGACGCCGCGAACGCCGCGACCGAGGCCGACGCGTACAAGCGGACCACGATCGCCGAGGCCAACAAGAAGGCCGCGATCCAGGACGCCGAGGCCGCGGCCGAGGCCGTGCGCCGTGCCGGTGAGGCCGAGCGCGACCGTCAGCTCGCGCTCGCCGCGGCGATCAAGGCCGAGGGTGAGGCACGCGCCGCGGCGATCGAGGCCGAGGGTCGTGCCGAGGCCGCCGCGACGGACGCCAAGGCCGAGGCGCTCAAGAAGTACGGCGAGGCCGCCATCGCGCAGGAGGTCATCTCGCGCCTGCCCGAGATCGTGCGGGCCGCGGCCGAGCCCATCGGCTCGATCGCGAACATGACGGTGGTCTCCACCGACGGCGCGTCGTCGCTCACCAAGAACGTCGCGTCCGTGCTCGGCGAGGGTCAGGAGGTCGTGCGCCAGCTCACCGGGCTCGACCTGTCGCAGCTCATCTCCAACGTCGCGGGCGGCCGCGCCACAGGGGCGTCGACCGACGGCACGGGTGAGGTCGCCGGGCGCACGCAGGCCTGAGGCCGGCTCAGGCGCACGCCGGGGCCAGACCCGGCACGAGGACGACGGCGGGTCGTCCGGTCACGCAGTGGCCGGGCGGCCCGCCGCGCTGTCGGGAAAGCACGCCCACACGTGCTTCGTGGCATCCGTCGTGTACCAGCCCACCTGCTCGGCGAGCAGCTCGGTGAGCCGCAGGCCGTGGCCGCCCTCGCCGGCGTCGCGGCCCGACGCGAGGAACGGGGTCGCCTCCGGGTCCTGGTCCGCGACGTCGAGCATCCACTGCCCGTCCATGCACCTCAGGGTCACGGTGGTCGGGGGCAGGCCGTGACGCAGGGCATTGGTCGCGAGCTCGCTCGCGACCAGGACCATCTTCTCCGGCACCGTGCCGAGCGTCGCGCGGCCCGACGCCCGCTCGCCCGTGAGCGCGAAGGTCAGCTCCCCGCGCAGGGCGGACAGCTCCTGGGGCGAGTCGAGCACCCACCGCGCCACCTGGTCGTAGCCCTCGGGTGGTCGGCTCTCCGGGAGCGGCTGGTTCATCTGGGCACCTCATGTCTCGTCCGGCGGGACCGCTGCCCCAGTCGGCGGGCGACGCCCGTGACCACTCGATGGTGAGGCACGCGCCCGGTCCGCGCCACCCGACGCGCGGCCCGGGGAAACGGGTGAAAACGGACCTCCGTCGCAGGTGGGCGGGCTTGCGGGGTCAAGTCACGCGTGCCTCGCGCCGATGCACCGGACAACCGACACGCAGGGAGGGACCGTGGACACCACGGCTGCACGCGCCGCCGCCGTCGCTCGTCACCGGCGCCCCCTGCTCGACCACGTGCCCGCGCCGCGCCGCCGGCCCGAAGGCGCAGGCGCCGAGTCGGAGCGTCTCGCGGCCGTGGACGCGGCTGCCGGTGGGCGCCACGGCCACGACGTCACCGGCCTGCTCGACGGCGCGCCCGTGCGTCTGGGCGCGATCGTGGCCACGGCCGCGGCCCACCTCGTGGCGACTCAGGCGTCCTCGAGCACCTGACGCACGAGGGCGAGCACCTCGGTGAGCCCGACCACCTGCGCGTCGCGCTGCGCCTGCATCCACAGCGCGGGGCTGCGGATGTCGCCCTGTGCCTTCTCGACCAGGTACGTGCCAGGGGCGCCGTCGTCGTCGAGGGAGCTCACGTGCCAGGTCACCGGCACATGGGTCGCGGGGTCGATCCCGTGGATCGACAGGGTCGTGTCGGGGGTCAGCGCCGATCCGTGCGGCGGGACGAGCACCTGGGTCATGTCCACCTCCTCGTCGGACGGCGTGCCGGCTGTCGTCCTCCTGATCGGCACGGCCGCCGTGAGGTGAGCCGTCGCGCCGAGCTTTCACCCCCCGACGCCGTCGTCCGGGCCCGGCGCCGGGATCCCGCGGTGCCCCCTACCTGAAGAGAGTGCCGACCGGCGTCGTCATGACGCCGTGCGGTTGCCCTTCACCCACCACCGTCGTTGGATCGGCGCATGGATGACACCCGACACGCCGCACAGGTCCCCGACGGTCCCGACGAGGCGCACCAGGTGCCCGACGGCGTGGACGACGCGACCGTCGAGGCGGTGGGCCGGCTCACGGCCGCGCTCGAGGTCGTCGAGCAGGCCCGCGGGATGCTCTACGGCTTCCACCGGATGACCGGGCGGGCGGACAACGACCTGGCCGACGCGCTCGACGCGCTCGAGGACGCGGGCCACGCCGAGCTCGCCCGCAGCATCCGCACCGACCTGCTCGGCCGCAACGTGCTCTCGCGGCGCTGGACCTTCCAGGTGGTCGAGGACTACGACGACGACTACTGGCAGCCCTTCCGCACGTGGGAGGCGCGCGTACGGGACGGGCTCATGGCCGGGCGCCGGCACGTGTACGAGGCGCAGCTCAAGGAGCGCAACCGCACGCACGGCCGGGCGCACCACGAGGCGCGGCCCGCCCCCGGGGAGTGAGACGCGGTCAGGCCGTGAACGCCGCGAGGCCCAGCGCCACCGAGCGGTCGAACAGCTGCTCACGCTCGGCCGCCGACAGCGACGCGTCGCGGAACAGCAGGTCGGAGATGGTGCAGATGGCGAGCGCCTGCCCACCCTCGGCGTCGGCGGTCGCGTAGAGACCCGCGGCCTCCATCTCGACCGCGAGCGTGCCGTGGGCGACGAGCCTGTCGTTCGTCTCGGCGCGCTCGGCGTAGAACGCGTCGGACGAGAGCACGGCGCCCACGTGCACCGTCCCGGTGCGCGGGCGGCGTCGTCGTCGGCCCGTGTCCGGTGCCGGCTTGCGCGGGGTCGCCTCATGGCCCGTCCCCACGCCACCGGCGGCCGCGGCGGCCGAGAGCAGCGCGAAGCTCGGCGCGTGGCTGTAGTGGATACCCGGGATGCGACCCGCGGTCATGGCCGAGTCGGTGTGCGCGGCGCTCGCGATGACGACGTCGCCGATCTCGAGGTGGGGCGCCATGCCGCCGGCCGTGCCGATGCGGATGATGCGGCGCACGTCGAAGAACCGGAACAGCTCGGTCGCGTAGATCGTGATCGAGGGCATGCCCATGCCCGAGGCGAGCACCGAGACGGGCCTGCCGTCGAACGTCCCGGTGTAGCCGAGGATCCCACGCACCTCGGTGACCAGCCGGGCGTCGGTGAGCACGGTCTCCGCGATGCGCTGCGCGCGCCGCGGGTCACCCGGCATCAGGACGTCCGGGGCGAGGTCGCCGGGCTCGGCGTCGATGTGCGGCGTGGCCATGCCTGCGACCCTAACGCGGCGCCCCCGGCGTCGCCGGGTCGTGGTGGGCCACCTCGGCGGCCTCGCGCCGGGTGTCGGCGCGCAGCCGGAGGATGCTCGCCACGAGCCCGCCCCAGACCAGCAGCACGGCGAGCGCGAAGAACAGCAGCGCCGTCGTCGTCATCAGGGCTCCCCTCGGGTGGTGGTGGACCCACCGTGCACGTCACCCGTCCGGGTGAGCACGCGCGCGGGCAGGTCGGCCGGCGTGAAGTCGTCAGGGCTGCGGCGCCACGGCGCGAAGGTCATGCCGAGGGCGAGCGCGACGGCGAGGCCGATGACACCCCAGCCGACGGTGTTGACGAACGACCACGGCATCTCGCCGTAGGGCACGGTCGCGAACTCGACGATCCCGCTCACGAGGATGTAGCCGAGCGCGACCGGGGCGATGACGCCGACGAGGACGCGCCACCACGTGCCGACGTGCACACCGGCGCGGGCGTTGAGGTGCGCCTGGAGCTCGGGCAGGCGACGCAGGCCGAGGCCCACGAGGATCGTCATGACGACGGCCGAGCCCAGCACGCCCACCTCGTTGACGTAGGCGTCCACGGTGTCGAGCAGGGGCAGCGCCGTCGTCGTCGAGAAGAGGGCGATCGAGAGCACCGCGGCGACGGCCCCGATGCGCACCGCGGCCTGTCGCGGGCTGATGCCGAGCTTCTCCTGGAAGGCCGCCGAGACCACCTGCAGGATCGAGAGCAGTGAAGTGAGACCCGCGAGCGTCAGCGAGCCGAAGAACAGCACGCCGAACACCGGGCCCGCGGGCATCATCGAGATGATCTGGGGGAACGCGACGAACGCGAGCAGGATCCCCTGGTAGCTCGTGTCCTCGATCGCGATGCCGCTCTGCGCCGCCATGAAACCGATCGCGCTGAACACGCCGATGCCCGCGAGCAGCTCGAACGACGAGTTCGCGAAGCCCACGACGAGACCCGTGGAGGTCAGGTTCGCGCGTCGGCGCAGGTACGAGGAGAACGTGATCATGATCCCGAACGCGATCGAGAGCGAGAAGAAGATCTGGCTGTAGGCCGCGACCCACACGCCCGGGTCGGCGAGGGCCTCCCAGTGCGGCGTGAAGAACGCGTTGAGCCCGTCCGCCGCCCCCTCGAGCGTCACGGCACGCACCACGAGGCTCAGGAACATGACGAGGAGCAGCGGGATGAAGATGCGGTTGGCGCGCTCGACGCCCTTCTGGACGCCGAGGGCGAGGATCCCGATCGCGACGAGCCACGTGATCACGAGGGCCGCGAGCACCTGGGGCACCACCTGCGTGCTCAGGCCCGGGTCCGCCGCCTGGAGGTAGTCGCTCACGAGGAACGTCTGCGGGTCGTCACCCCAGGCCTCGGTGAACGAGAAGACCATGTAGCTGCCGGCCCACGCGATGATGACCGTGTAGTAGAGCGTGATCGCGCACGAGATCGCGACCTGGAACCAGCCGAGGGGCTCCGCGCCGCGCCGCAGGCGGCGGAAGACGGTGGGCGCGGCCCCCCGGAACCGGTGGCCGAGCGAGTAGTCGAGCCACAGGATCGGGATGCCCGCCGTGAGCAGCGCGACGAGGTACGGGACGAGGAACGCGCCCCCGCCGTTCTCGTAGGCGACGCCGGGGAACCGCCAGATGTTGCCCAGCCCCACGGCCGAGCCGATCGCCGCGAGGACGAAGCCGAGCTGCCCCGACCACTGCTCACGCGGCGGGTGGGCACCCGCTCCCGACGCGGCGGACTGCTGACTCATGGGCACCTCGCTGGTCGGGCTCGTGGGGACGGGCCGAGGGTGGGGCCCACGTCGCTCGCCGCGGGGAGGGTGGGCGCGGCCGGACGCTGCGCAGCGAACATATCGCCGTCCTCGGCGGGCTGCGAGGGATCGAGGGCCCGGGCGGGGACGACGGCGTGTGCAAGGCGGCGAGCGCCTCGCCTCAGCCCGCGCCCTCGGCGGTCAGCACCACGTCGGTGCCCTCGGCGACCAGCTGGGCGCCACCCTCGTCGAGGGTGAGGTCGGTGAGCTCGAGACCCTCCGGGAGTCCGTCGATCGGCACCTCGAGCCCCTCGAGCTGCTCGGTGAGGGCGGAGGGCAGGTCGGATGCGGACACCGTCGCCCCGGCGAGGCGCAGCCCGTCGACGTCGACCAGCACCGCATCACCACCCGCCGTCGGGACCAGCAGCACCTCGAGCGGGAGCCCGAGCAGCTGGGTGCTCGCGACGAGCCGGTCGCCCTCGATGACGAGGTCCAGGGGGAGGTCCAGTGCGGCGGTGAGCTGGTCGAGCGGCGCGTACGCCGTCATCCGCGCGGAGCCCGCCGTGGTGGGTCGGCTGGTCGACACCTGCTCGAGGCGCACGACGACGTCCTCGAGCACGAGGTCCTGCACCGTCGCCTCGGGAGCGGTGACGTCGACGGCACCGAGCTCGCCCGCGAGCACCTGGGTCAGGAAGGGGAAGCCGTGCACGGTGACGTCCGGCTCGGTCGCCAGGCCGGGGATCTCGTCCTGGAGCTCGCCGGCGATGCGCTGCTCGGCCTCGGCGTGCAGCACGCGGTCGACGACGACCGCGCCGCCCGCGAGGACCCCCACGACGACGACGCCCACGATCGCTCCCCGCGCACCCATGCGGTGACCCTACGGCCGCCGTACGCTGGTGACATCTCGACGACGAGGACCGGCCATGGGCGTGGCGACTGCACTCTGGCTCCTGCTCCCGATGGCGTTCTACGGGGTGCTTGCGCTCGCACTGCCACCGCCGGGACCGCCACCGGCCTGGCGCGTGCGCGTGCACGAGCGGTGGACGGGTGTCGCGGACCGGTGGCGCGCGAGGCGCGGACGCCGTCGTCCCCCACCTCCACCCGACCCGTTCGCGGCGCTGCGTCTGCAGCTGCGCCTCGCCGACCTCGCCGCCCAGGTGCGGGCGATCGAGGAGGACCGGCGCCTCTGGGCCCGCGCGCGCCGGCTCGAGGCGGTCCAGGCCGCGTACGACGGCCTCCTGGTCGAGGCCTGCCGGCTCGCGGGGGTGCCGGTGCCCGAGATGACGGGGTGGGGCCGGCTCACCGAGGTCGAGCGGCTCGACGACGAGCTCGCCCTGGTGCAGGCCGGGTGGTCGTGGTGACGTGCCTCCTCACGCACGGACCGCGAGGGTGCTGACCCCGCGCCCGGTGCGGCGAACCTCGATGCGCTCGGCGATCGACTGCTTGAGGGTGTCGACGTGGGAGACCACGCCCACCACGCGACCGCCCTCGCGCAGCCGACCGAGCTCGGCGAGCACGCCGTCCAGTGTCTGCGGGTCGAGCGAGCCGAAACCCTCGTCGACGAACAGGGTGCCCAGGTCCGTGCCGCCGGCCTCGGCGGTCACGACGTCGGCCAGGCCGAGGGCCAGGCACAGCGAGACGTAGAACGTCTCCCCGCCCGAGAGCGTGCGCGGGTCACGCTCGAGCTCGAGGTGGTGGTCGACGACCTTCATCGCCAGACCCGTGCGGCGCGCCCGCACGGCCTCGCGCTCGTCGCTGCGCACCAGCTCGTAGCGGCCGTCGGACATCGAGCCGAGCCTGGCGTTCGCGGCAGCCACGACGTCCTCGAACCGGCGCACCAGGACGTAGGTGGCCAGGGTCAGCTGCTTGCCGTTGTCGGCACCGCTCGCGGCCGCGAGGTTGGCCATGCGCACCACGGGGCCCGCCTTGGCGTGGGCCACCCGCAGGTCCCCGAGCGCGGCGACCACCTCGTCGGCTGCGGAGCGTGCGGCGTGCGCGCGGGCGCTTCGCCGTGCGGCCTCCTCGGCGGCGGCGGTGGCTGCGGCGTCGGCGACGGCGTGCGCCTCCTCCGCGGCCTCGACGTCGACCTCGAGGTCCTCGGGAAGCTCGGCGAGCTCGGCCAGGTTCGCGCGCACACGGTCGAGCGCGCTGCGGTGCGACCGCACGAGCTCCTCGAGCCGGTTCAGCTCGGCCGGGTCGAGGTGGGCCTCCACGGCGTCGGCGAGCGCGTCGAAGCCGTGCTCGCCGAGCATCGCGTCGAGCTCGACCTCGCGCGCAGCGACCTGTGCTCCGGCGTCCTCGAGCCTGCCGAGGGCCTCGAGCCACCGACCCGCGATCTCGACCCGCGCGTCGAGCTCGGCGGACCGCTCGGCCACCGTCGCGGAGCCGGCCCGGGCGGCCTCGACCTCGACCTCGTCCGAGGTCAGGGCCTCGCGGAGCGCACTCACGCGTTCGGCGGCGGCGGCGAGCTCCGCCGCGAGCTCGGCCACCACCCGTTCGAGCGCGGCTGTCGCGGCGTCGTGGTCCGCGAGGGTGCGCACAGCCGCGCGGTGCTCGACACCCGCGCGCTCGGCTGCGGCGACCTCGGCCCCCGCCGGGCCGAGCAGGGCCTCGACCTCCTCGAGGCTTCCTCCCGCGGCGGCCCGACGCGACGTGAGGCGCTCACGCAAGGCGACGAGCTCCTCGCGCGTCGAGCCCAGGGCGTCCTGCGCGAGCGTGCGCAGCCGCTCGGCCTCCTCGACCTCGTCCGTCGTCACGTGCGCAGGGTCCAGCGGGGCGGGAGCCGGGTGGTCGGTGCCGCCGCAGACCAGGCACGGCTCACCCGTGACCAGGCGGCTCGCGAGCTCACCCGCGATCCCGGCGACCCGGGCCCGTTGCACCTCGGCCGCGTGGTCGATCGCCACCCGGGCCACCTCCGCGGCGCGTGCGAGCCCTGCCTCCGCCTCGGTGACCTCAGCGGCGAGCTGCTCAGCCTCGCGCGCCGCCACCCGTCGCAGCTCGAGCGTGCGGACCTTCTCCTGGGCCGGACCCAGCCCGTCGGCCGCCACGGAGAGCCGTTCGACCTGTGCGACGACCTCGGCCCGCTCAGCCGGGCGCGCAGCGAGGCGCGCCCGCTCGACGTCGAGGCGCTCCGTGAGCTCGGCACGAGAGTCCTGCGCGGAACGCAGCTGCTCGCGACGCCCGGCCAGCCCGGCCTCGACGTCGACGAGCCGGTGCAGGGCTCCCTGGAGCGCGGTGCACCTGTCGCGCTCCTCGGCCAGGTTCTTGCGCTGGACCCCCACCTCCGTGGCCGGGTCCACGGCGCCGGCCAGGTCGACCGGGGCGGCCGCTCGCAGACGCTCGGCCGTCGCGGTCGCCTCGGTCACCGTCGCGCGCGCCGCGTCGAGCCCGCGTGCGACGGGCAGGACGGCCTGGGCGCGCCGGGCGACCTCGCACCTGGCGGCGTCCCGGGTGTGGCCCGCGTCGCGCTCCTCGAGGGCTGCGAGGTCGGCGCGCAGACGCGCGCGCCGTGCGAGCGACTCGGCCGTGCGGCGGGCCGTGTCGAGCGCCGTGCGCCGCTCGACGCAGTCCGCACGCGCGCGCCGCGCGGTCCGCTGGGCCTCCGCCTCGGAGCGCGAGAGCGCGTCCGCGAGCGAGCGCACGCGCGCGTCGAGGTCGGCGCCCTCGGCGCTCGCCGCGGCCGTCCGTAGGTGAGCCGCGTCCTCCTCGGCCGGGTCCGCCGCACCGACGAAGCGCGCGACGCTGCGCTCGAGGGCCGCCCGCGCCTGGTCGAGCTCACGACCGCTCTCGGCGCGCATGCGCTCGAGCCGCTGCTGGAGCTGTTCGTAGACCTCGGTGCCGAAGACCCTCTGGAGCACGCCACGACGGTCCTCGGGGTTGGCCCGCAGGAAGCCCGCGAACTCGCCCTGCGGCAGCACGACCGTCTGGACGAACTGCGTGCGGTCGAGCCCGATGATCCGCTGGAGCTCCGCACCGGCCTCGTCGAGGCGCGCCGAGACCAGCTCGCCCTCGTCCGGGCGGTCGGGATCCGCGAGACGCCACAGGCGCACACCCGCCTGCTGCAGGGTGGTGCCCGTGCCGCGTTGCTTGGGCCTGCGGTAGGCGGGCGTGCGGCGCACCCGGTGGATCCCGGCACGGGTCTCGAGCACGAGGTCCACGAAGGTCTCGTCCTCGGGGGCCGCGTGACCCGATCGCAGCCGCTCCTCGCTCGCGTCCTTCGAGGCGACCTTGCCGTACAACGCGAAGACGACGGCGTCGATGATCGTGGACTTGCCCGCCCCCGTGGGGCCCTCGAGCAGGAACAGACCCGAGGCACCCAGCCGCGCGAAGTCGATCGTGTGCGTGCCGGCGAACGGGCCCAGCGCCTGGAGCGTCATGCGGTGCAGGTACATCAGGCGCTCCGCTCGGCCGCGAGCACGTCCTCGTACGCGCGCCGCAGCACCGCGCGCTCCTCGGGCGTGGGCGCCGCGCCGGTCACGTGCTCGACGAACTCGTCGGCCACCTCGAGCGGGTCCCGGGCGGACGTGACCGCACGCACGTGCTCGACACGCGAGCCCTCGGGCCGGTGCTCGACGACGAGCAGGTGCGGGAACCGCGCGCGCAGCCGCGCGTACAGCTCGGGCGGACGCCGGGCGTCGGTCACGACCACCCGCAGCCAGTCGGCGACGTGCTCCTCGGCTCGCGGCCCGAGCAGCTCCTCGACCGTCCCGCTCAGCTCGGTGAGCCGCCTGGGGACCGGTGCGGCGACGAGCTCGACATCGCGCACGCCGTCGGGCCCCAGGTCGACGAGGGCCGAGGCCTTGCGCTGGTGGCGCTCGGAGAACGAGTACGCCAGCGGCGACCCCGAGTACTGGAGCACCGCGCCGCGGGACGTCCCGGCTCCCGGGTCCGCGCCGGAGGGTCCGGCGATGCGCTGGGGCCCGTGCAGGTGGCCGAGCGCGACGTAGTCGACGCCGTCGAACACCCCGGCCGGCACCGAGTCCACCCCGCCCACGCGGATGTCGCGCTCGGACTCCGACGCCGCACCGCCCACCACGAACGCGTGCGCCATCACGACCGACCGTGGACACGGCCCGGACGTCGCGGCGAGGTGGGCCCGCACACGGCGCATGGCCGCCGACGTCACGGCCTCGTGCGAGCGCGGCAGCAGGCCGTCGACCGCCGCCGGGTCGCCCTCCGCGAGCTCGCGTCGCGTCGTATCCGGGTCCAGGTACGGCAGCGCGTAGACGTGCACCGGGGCGCCGTCGGCCGGGTCCACGAGCTCGACCGGGCGCCCGACGTCGGCCACCCGGGCGCGCACGTGCACCGAGCTCCGCAGCAGCGGCGCCGCGAAGCCGAGCCGGACCGCGGAGTCGTGGTTGCCCGGCGTCAGCACCACGGTCGCGCGGTCGCTCAGCCGTGCGAGCGCGTCACCGAGCAGCCGCACCGCCTCGACCGGCGGCACCGCGCGGTCGTACACGTCACCTGCGACGAGAACGGCGTCGACCCCCTCGGCGTCGACCAGCTCGACGAGGTGGTCGAGGTACGCCGCCTGGTGCTCGAGCAGGTCCACACCGTGCAGCGTGCGACCCAGGTGCCAGTCGCTGGTGTGGAGGATCCGCATGCCAGGGACGCTAACCCCCGCCCCCGACACACGGCCCCAGCGACACCCGTGCACCCACGTCCCGTGCGGCACGTCCCCGCCGGGTGGCAGGATCGCGGGGGTGAGATCGGCCCCGCGCGGTCAAGAGCGCGACCGCGGGGGCCGATGATGACCACGTCGCCCGACGGCCCTCCCGGTGCCGTCGCCCGACCCGCACGGCCGACAGGTGCGCGCCGGCGCACCAGCACAGGAGGAGTTCCATGCCGTCCAGCCCCGAGAGCGGTCCCGAGCTGCGCCTCATCCAGGGCGAGGGCGACACGCCCACGCTCACGACGGCGTTCCACGAGCTCGACGAGTACGTCGCGCTCCCGCGGATGTCCGGCCTGGTCCTCTCGCCCGACGGCTCGCGCCTGGTGACCCAGGTGTCGACGCTCAACCACGACGCGACCAAGGTGCACACGGCCCTCTGGGAGGTCTACCCGACCCGCGCCCGGCCCGCCCGGCGCCTCACGCGCTCGGCCCAGGGTGAGTCGGGGGCCGCGTTCACGCCCGACGGCGACCTGCTCTTCACCTCGCGGCGCCCCAACGCCGACGCGTCCGACGACGAGAAGGGCTCCGACAAGCCCGCGCTGTGGGTGCTGCCGGCAGGTGGCGGTGAGGCCCGGATCGTCGCGACGCGCCCGGGCGGCGTGCGCGACGTGCGCACGGCGCGCTCGTCCCCCGCGGTGGTCTTCGCGACCGACATGCTCCCCCGGGCGACCGACGGCGCGGACGACGAGCGGCTGCGCACCCAGCGCAAGGACACGAAGGTGTCGGCGATCCTGCACACGGGCTACCCCGTGCGGCACTGGGACGCCGACCTCGGCCCTGACGTGCCGCACCTGCTCGGTTGGCACTTCCGCGCGGGGGACGACGTCGCGCGCTCGGTGGAGGTCGCGAGCCTGAGCGTCGAGCACCTGAAGGTGGACGACCTGACGCCCGCGCCCGGCGCGGCGCTGCGCGAGGCGCAGTACGACCTGAGCCCTGACGGCTCCTTCGTCGTCTCGACCTGGAACGTGCCGATGCCGCGTGGCGCGCACCGCACGGTGCTCGTGCGGATCGAGCTCGACTCGGCCGAGCGCACGGTGCTCGTCGACGACCCGGACGCAGACCTCGGCCAGCCGGTCATCTCACCCGACGGCCGCGCGGTCGCGTACGTGCGCTGGTCCCACTCGGACGCGGACACCGCGACGCGCAGCACGCTGCACGTCCTCCCGCTCGGCGCGGACGCCGCCGGCCCGGGCCGGCCGCGCGCCGTCGTCGCGCACTGGGACCGCTGGACCACGTGCCACCAGTGGCTCCCGGACGGCTCGGGGCTGCTGGTCACGGCCGACCAGGACGGCCGTGCGCCGGTGTTCGCGATCGACCTCGCGACCGACACCGTCACGCAGGTGACGCATGACGACTACGCCTACTCCGACCTGCAGGTGGCCCCCGACGCGTCGGTCGTCTACGCGATGCGCGCGTCCTACCTCGCCCCCGCCCACCCGGTGCGGATCCACCTCGTCGCCGACGAGCACCGTCCGCGCGGCACCGTGACGGTGCTGCGTGCGCCCGCGCCGCCGCCCACCCTCCCGGGGATGCTGGACGAGGTCCGCACCACGACCGAGGACGGCGTCGAGGTGCGCGGCTGGCTCGCCGTGCCGGACAGCGCGACGGCCGAGTCCCCGGCCCCGCTGCTGCTCTGGATCCACGGCGGCCCGTTGGGCTCGTGGAACAGCTGGTCGTGGCGGTGGAACCCGTGGCTCATGGTCGCCCAGGGCTACGCCGTGCTGCTGCCCGACCCGGCCCTGTCGACCGGCTACGGGCAGGACTTCGTCCAGCGCGGCTGGGGCCGTTGGGGCGACGCGCCCTACACGGACCTCATGGCCATCACCGACGCGACGGTTGCGCGCCCCGAGATCGACGAGACCCGTACGGCCGCGATGGGCGGCTCGTTCGGCGGCTACATGGCGAACTGGGTCGCCGGCCAGACGGACCGCTTCGACGCGATCGTCACGCACGCGAGCCTGTGGGCGCTGGACCAGTTCGGGCCGACCACGGACGCGGCCTTCTACTGGGCACGTGAGATGAGCCCTGAGATGGCCGAGCGCTACTCCCCGCACCGGAACGTCGCCAGCATCACGACGCCGATGCTCGTGATCCACGGCGACAAGGACTACCGCGTGCCCATCGGCGAGGGCCTGCGCCTGTGGTACGAGCTGCTGTCCTCCTCGGGTCTCCCGGCCGACGACGAGGGTCGCACCCCGCACCGGTTCCTCTACTACCCCGACGAGAACCACTGGATCCTGACCCCGCAGCACGCGAAGGTCTGGTACCAGGTGGTGCTGGGCTTCCTCGCGCAGCACGTCCTCGGTGAGGACGCGCCCGAGCTCCCCGAGACCCTGGGCTGACCCGGGCCCGCGGCGCCTCGGGCCCACCTCGGGCTCAGGGCGCCGCGAGTCGCAGGGCGTCCTCGGCGATGCCCACCATCGTCCGGGCCGCGACCGCGTCGTTCGCCGAGCGCGCCGCCGTCTGCAGCACCACGACCACGGGTGGGCCGTCACCTGCGGGCACGGCGTACCAGGAACCGGCCATGGTGCCCACGGAGCTCCCGCCCTTGTAGGCGATCGACGACCACGCGTCGTCCGGCGTGACGCCGGGGTTCGCCGTGAGGATCTCGGTGAGCGGCTCGCCCGCCGGGGTCTGCGCGCGCTCGGCGAGCGCGGCGTGCGCCGCGCAGACGTCGGCTGCGGTGGCGAACCAGTCCACGCCGTCGGGCCAGGCGGCCACGAGGCTCATCGCGGCGGGGTCGATCTCGGGTGGGCCCGGTGGCAGCTCGGCGAGCAGGGCGCGCCGACCGGCCTCGTCGGCACCCGACCAGCGCTCGCGCAGCGTCGGGTCCCCCCAGCCCAGGTGGAACAGCTCACGCGTGCTCGCGAACGGGATGTTGATCCCCGGGTCGGCGTGGCCCATGTCGACCATCGCGCGCTCGACCGCCTCGCGGCCCACCGCGTCGATCAGCAGGTCCGTCGCGGTGTTGTCACTGATCTCGATCATCTTCTGCGCCGCCTCGCGCACCGTGAGGGTGGTCCCGGCCTCGGCGTCCTGGAGCTCGCCCGACGGCAGCGAGCGCAGGGCGTCGGTCACCGTCACCTCGTCCTCCCACGCGAGCGTGCCCGCCGCGATGGCGTCCACCACGGCGCCGAGCACCCAGAGCTTCGCGATCGAGCCGACCGGGAGCTCGGCGCCCGCGGACGAGCCACCCACGAGCCCCTCGACGGGCACGCACGCGCCGTCGAGCACCTCGGCCACGAGCAGCGAGGAGCCCGGGAGCCCGGCGACCTCGTCGAGCAGCGCCGCCGCGTCGGCAGCGGGTTCGCGCGCGGGGGCCGCCTCGCCGAAGAAGAGGCCCGCGATGAGGCCGGCCTCGTCCACGGCGAGCTGCATCTCGAGGTCCTGGCCCTGCCCGCCGATCTGCGCGACGAGGGCGTCGGGGCCCGCCTCGACGCCCGTGACCGTCCAGGGCGCGAGCGGCCGCAGCTGCTCGACGACGGCGACGAGCTCATCGCTCGGCACCTGGGCGAGCAGCTCGGCGGAGAACCGCTCCTCGACCTCGGGCAGGCCGCTGCCTGCCGGGGCGTCGAGCTGCTCGAGCACCCAGCGCGCCTGCTCACCGGCGGGCGAGTCCGGGAGCTCGACGACGGCGGGCTGTGTCGGCTCGACCGTGGGCGTCGCCGACGGGCTGGGTGCGTCCCCGCCGGCACCTGTGCACGCGCCGAGCAGAACGGCGGCGGCGAGCATCCCCGCCGCCACACGTGCCGCGACCCCTCGGTGCACCGTCACGGGACCGGCACGCCCTCCATCTCGAGCGCGTCGCCCGGCGTGAAGTCGAGCGCGATGCGACCGCCGAGGCCCAGCATGTCGAGCATGTCGAGCACCAGGATCGGCGGGTCGCGCAGCACCATGCGCAGTGCCGGGTCCTCCTCACCGAGCCGGTGCAGCTGGAGCAGGAACGCGAGCCCCGAGGAGTCGATGAACGTGACCTGCGCGAGGTCCACCGTCACGGGGCCGCCCCGGGCCACCACCTCGGCCATCGCGAGGCCGGCCTGGTCACGCAGCTGGCCGTCGATCTCCCCGCGCAGCGTCACCCGGGACCCGGCGTCCTCGGGTGCGACCTCGATGCCGCCGTTCTCGTGCTGCTCCACAGTGCCTCTCATCAGCCCTGGTCCGGGCGTGCTCTCGGGTTCGGGGCGTGGCCCCACAGATAAGGACGACCGGACGCTCGCGGGTGTTCCCCGCCCCGGCCGGCCGGTGGTCATCGCCCGTCGGGCTCCGGGTCGGTCACGTCCGCGACGGTCGCGCCAAGCGCCAGGACCATCTGGCTCCCGTCGACGGTCGCGGCGACGCCGTGGGCCCCCGCACCGATCGACATGGGGCGCCCCGCGACACGCGCGTCGGCGACCACCGGCCAGGGCCGCAGCGAGCCGAACGGCGTGATCGTGCCGCGCTCGTAGCCGGTCACCTCGCGGGCGACCTCGGCGTCCGGGAGCGACAGCCGGGAGACCCCGAGCACCTCACGCAGCCGCGGCCAGGCGATGGTGCGGCCGCCGGGCACGAGCACGAACAGGAAGTCGTCCTCGCCGCGGCGCACCACGATCGTCTTGACCACCTGGTCCGGACCCAGGCGCCGCGCACGCGCGGCCTCCTCGAGACTGCGGACCGGGCCGTGCCGGACGAGCCGGTACCGCAGACCGCTCGCCTCGAGCGCGGCGACCGCGCGGCGCTCGCCCTCGCTCGGCTCGCCCGGTGCGTCGCCCGACGGCACGACGTCGTGCGGGGGTGCTGGATCCACGCGGGCAAGTCTCGCACCCCGGCCCGACACCGCCCAGCCGGACCCACAGGCCGGGCGCACGCCGTCTCAGGAGCGGACCACCACCACGGGGCACGGCGCGTTGAGCACCACGGCGTGGCTCACCGAGCCCAGCAGCATGCGCGCGACGCCCTGGCGCCCGCGGCTGCCGACCACGAGCACGGCCGCCCGGTCCGCCGCCGCGAGCAGGACGGTCGCCGGGCGACCCTCGACCAGGTGCTGGTGCACGGGCAGGTCCGGGTACCGCTCGGCGACCCCTGCGACGGCCTCGGACAGCACCACGCGCTCGGTCTCGACCACCTGCTCCTCGAGCCCGCCCGCGAGGTACTCCATGCCGAGGTAGAGCGCGGGCTCCTCCCAGCTGTGCACCACGTGCAGCTCAAGGCCCAGACGATCGGCCTCGGCGGCACCGTAGGCGACCGCGGCGACCGAGTCGTGCGAGCCGTCCGCGCCCACGACCACCCGGTCCGCACCCGCGTCGGCGAGCCGCGGCACCACGGCGACCGGGCAGTGCGAACCCGCGACCACCTGATAGCTCAGCGAGCCCGCGAGCACCCGTTCCATGGCCGAGAGCCGGTGCGAGCCCACCACCACGAGGCCCGCGTGCTTCGAGCGCGCGGTGAGCGAGCGCGCGGGCGTGTCGCGGTCGATCTCCGTGCGCACGGTCAGCCCGGGCGCCTCGGTCTCGGCCCGCGCGGCCTCGCGTGCGAGCAGCTGCTTGCCGGACTGCTCGATCGCCTCGTCGAAGGTCAGCTCGTAACCCGTGAGCGGGTGCCCGATCGCGTGCACCACGTCGAGCTCGGCGCCGCGGGCGCGGGCGATGCGCGCCGCCCACAGCAGCGCGTCGTTCGCCGAGCTGCCCTCGACGCCGACGACGACGGGGCGACGGTCCGTTCGCTGCGTGCTGGTCATCTCGGCACTCCCCTCCCGGTGGCCGGGCAGGGTGCCGGACCGGACGAGGAGCGGGCCTGCCCAGGGCTTGCTCCCACCGTGCGCCCCCTGGGGCGGGCGGGACAAGGGCCCTTGGTCCTCCGGGGGTGCCGTGCGGCGACGGGCCTGTGCGAGGGTGGCGCGATGGGGACGCTGCCGCCGACGCTGCCCACGGTCGAGCTCGCCGGTGACCTGCTGGGGGAGCCGCTCACCGCGGGAGCGCACCTCGGCGGGTCGCAGCGCTCGCTCGTCCTGCGCTGCACGCGAACCGACGGCACGTCCGTCGTCGTCAAGGCCTACCCGGCGGACGGGCGCACGTCCTTCCTGCGCGAGCGCACGGGCCTGCGCGAGATCCCCGGGACGCCCCGGCTGCTGGGCGCCGACCACGCGGAGCGGGTGCTCGTGATGGAGGACCTGGGCTCCGCACCCACGCTCGCGGACCTGCTGCTCGGCGAGGACCGCGACGCCGCGTGGGCGGGCGCGCGCACCTGGGCCCATGCCCTCGGTGCCCTGCTCGGTGGCACCCGCGGAGCCGCGCGACGCGTGGCGGCCGAGCTCGACGGGGCCGGGCTCCACGACGCCGACACGCCCGCGGCGCTCAGCACGGGACTCGCACGGCTCACGGCCCTCGGCGACGGGACCACGGGGCTGCCGCCCGCGCCCAGGGAGGCAGCGCTCGCACGCGACACGCAGACGCTGCTGGCCGCCCTCGACCGCGACGTCGCCCTGGCCCACGGCCTTGCCGCGGTCACCCCGGGCGACACGTGCCCCGACAACGCCATGCGCACACCGCACGGGTGGCGGTTCCTCGACGCCGAGGGCGCGACCGTCCAGCACGTCGCGCTCGACGCCGCCTACACGCTCCTGCCGTTCGCGACGTGCTGGTGCGTGTTCGACCCGCCGCCCGGCCTCGCCGACGACCTTCTGGCCGGCTTCGAGCGGGGCCTCGACGAGCCAGGGCTGACCTCGTCCGACGCGTGGCGACCGATGCTCGACGCGGCGTGCGGCGCCTGGGTGCTGGCCATGACGGGGTGGCTCGTCGACGGCGCGCTCGAGGACCGACCGCGCATCGGCCCCGCGGGCCTGCCCTCCCCGACCTACCGTCAGCTGGTCGCGACCCGCTGGGCGTGGACCGCGGAACGGGTGGCCTCGACCCTGCCGGCCGTCGCGGACGCGTGCGCGCGCGGCGCCGCCTGGGCGCGCCGCACGTGGGGCGAGGACGCGCTGCGGCTGGCCCCCTACCCGGCGCTCGGGTGACGTCAGACCTCGGGCGGCAGGATCTCGACCGGCTCGCCCCAGTCGAAGAACTCGTCGACGGTGCTCGCGGTGAACCCCGCCAGCGTCAGCGTCGCCTCGACGCGCACGGGGAGGTGGTCGTCGTCGAGCCACACGACGTACCGCTCCGGGGTCGTCCCCATGAGGTCGGGCGTCCCGCTGTAGGCCCGCGCGCCCTCGACCTCGGTCACGCCCGACGCGGGCTCCCACGCGGGCGACGACGCGAACAGCGCGCGCTGCAGCTCGACCGTGGTGAGCTGCCCGATCGCCGAGATCACGCTGTGCGCCATCACCTGGGGCGGGGTCCCGGCCGGGTCACCCACCACCCAGCCCTCGCCCGGCACCAGCAGCCACCCCTGCTCGCCGATCACGACGACGTCCATGTCGTGGTTGTTCGTGAGGGCGATGGACCCGGGCTCGCGCCAGGCGACGACCCCCTCGGCCCACGACCCGTCGTCGCCCGACGTGCGGTACCCCGAGGTCCCCGCGGCCAGCACGGCGTCGGCGGCGCAGTCGGCGAAGAGACGGCCGGGCACCGGGTCGTGGAGGTTCACGAGGCGGTCGCCGCACGTGTCGTCCGCGTCGGGGCCGTCGTCGGCGGCGTCGTCCGCCGCGGGGTCGTCCGCGGCCGGCGACGCGGGGGCCTCCGTCTCCTGCGGTGGGTCCGGGTCGGGACCGGCGCCGCCATCCCCGGCCGTACCGCACGCACCCAGGCCGAGCACCGCCGCTGCCACGAGCACCCCGAGCCGCCGCCGCATGTGTCCCTCCCCGCCGCACGGGCATCTCCCCCGCGGATCGCGGCAACCCTACCGGCAGGCCGCCGGCGCGGGACGGGCGGGCACGGGCCCGCGTCGGCGCACCCGGCCGGGACGGACCGATTCCCGGTGCCGACCGGGCGCGACGTCGGCGAGAATGGTGCTCCGTGACTCCCGACCCCGCCGAGCGACCGCCGTCCGAGCGACGACGTCGGTCCGGTCGCGGCCGCGGACGTCGACGCGGCGGGCCCGCGTCGGAGGGCGCCGCAGCACCCGCGAGCGGCACGCGCCCGGCGGCCCGTGAGCGCGGGCGGCCGCAGGACCCCGCGCGCGAGGCCGAGCGTCTCGCCCGCCGGGCCCAGCAGCGCCACGCCGTCGTCGTGCCCCCGATCACGTACCCCGAGGAACTGCCGGTCAGCGCGCGGCGCGACGAGATCGCCGCCGCGATCCGCGACCACCAGGTGGTGATCGTCGCGGGCGAGACGGGCTCCGGGAAGACGACGCAGCTGCCCAAGATCCTGCTCGAGCTGGGGCGCGGCCGCGACGGGCAGATCGGTCACACCCAGCCGCGGCGCATCGCGGCGCGCAGCGTGGCCGAGCGCATCAGCGAGGAGATCACGGGCGGGGCCGGGGCGCTCGGCTCGATCGTCGGCTACCAGGTGCGCTTCACCGACCAGTCGTCCGAGCAGACGCTGGTCAAGCTCATGACCGACGGGATCCTGCTCGCGCAGATCCAGCGCGACCCGATGCTGCTCGCGTACGACACGCTGATCGTCGACGAGGCCCACGAGCGCTCGCTCAACATCGACTTCATCCTCGGCTACCTCACCCGCCTGCTGCCGCAGCGGCCCGACCTCAAGCTCGTCATCACGTCGGCCACGATCGACTCGCAGCGGTTCGCGCGGCACTTCGCGGGCCCGCCCACGGCCGAGCACCCCGAGGGCGTGCCCGCACCCGTGGTCGAGGTGACGGGCCGCACGTACCCGGTCGAGATCCGCTACCGGCCGCTGTCGCCCGACGCCCCGGCGCAGGACGACGACGACGCGCTCGACGAGGGACCCGCGCCGACCGCCCGACCCGCACGCGGGCGCCAGGGCAACCGCACGTCCGCCACGCCCGCACGCGGTGCGGCCCGGGGCGAGGACCGCGACCTCATGACGGCGATCTGCGAGGCGGTGGACGAGCTCGCCGCCGAGGGTCCTGGGGACGTGCTCGTGTTCCTCTCGGGCGAGCGCGAGATCCGCGACGCCGAGGAGGCCCTGCGCCAGCACCTGGGCGAGCGCGTGCTCGGCGCGGGTCCCACGTCGCCGCGCTCGGTCGAGCTGCTGCCGCTGTACTCACGCCTCTCGGCCGCCGAGCAGCACCGCGTGTTCGAGCGGCACGGCCATCGGCGCGTCGTGCTGTCGACCAACGTCGCCGAGACCTCGCTCACGGTGCCGGGCGTGCGCTACGTCGTGGACCCGGGCACGGCGCGCATCTCGCGGTTCTCGAAGCAGACGAAGGTGCAGCGGCTGCCGATCGAGCCGATCTCGCAGGCGAGCGCCAACCAGCGCGCGGGTCGCTGCGGTCGCGTGGCCGACGGCGTCGCGATCCGCCTGTACTCGGAGGCGGATCTCGCGTCGCGCCCCGAGTTCACCGAGCCCGAGATCCTGCGGACCTCGCTCGCCTCGGTGATCCTGCAGATGGTCGCCGTGGGCGTCGCGCAGAGCCCCGACGACGTCGCCGCGTTCCCGTTCGTCGAGCCGCCCGACATACGCGCGATCCGCGACGGCGTGCAGCTCCTCACCGAGCTGGGCGCGCTCGAGACGCGCGGCAGCAGCACCCGCCTCACCGAGACCGGCCGCGCGCTCGCGCTGCTGCCGATGGACCCTCGCCTCGCGCGCATGATCGTCGAGGGCGGGCGGCAGGACGTCGCGCGCGAGGTCATGGTGATCACCGCGGCGCTGTCCATCCAGGACCCGCGCGAGCGCCCCGCGGAGCAGCGGCCCCAGGCCGACCAGGCGCACGCGCGCTTCGCCGACCCGACGTCGGACTTCCTCACCTACCTCAACCTGTGGCACTACGTGCGTGACCGCCAGCGTGAGCTGTCCGGGAGCGCGTTCCGGCGTCTGTGCCGCGCCGAGCACCTGAACTACCTGCGCCTGCGCGAGTGGCAGGACGTCGTCGGGCAGCTCAAGGAGATGGCCAAGCCGCTCGGCATCACGGTGCGGCCGCCCGCGCGGACGGGACCGGTGGCCGAGGCGCCCGACGGCGAGCCCGACCTGCGCCGCTCGTGGGACGCCGACCGCATCCACCGGTCGCTGCTGGCCGGCCTGCTCAGCCACGTGGGCATGCAGCAGGTCACCGAGGTCAAGGTGTCCGGCCGCGGCGCGGGCGGACGCGGCGACGACCGGCGTGGCAAGCCGGCCACGCGGCTCCAGCGCAACGAGTACCTCGGCGCGCGCGGCAGCCGCTTCGCGATCTTCCCCGGCTCGCCGCTGTCGAAGAAGCCACCCGCGTGGATCATGGCCGGTGAGCTGGTCGAGACGTCGCGCCTGTGGGCCCGCGACGTCGCGCGCATCACGCCCGAGTGGGCCGAGGAGCTCGCGCCGCACCTGGTCAAGCGCACCTACTCCGAGCCCACGTGGTCCACCAAGCAGGGCGCCGCCGTCGCGCGCGAGAAGGTGCTGCTGTACGGCGTGCCGATCGTCAACGACCGCCGCGTGCTGTGGGCGAAGGTCGACCCCGAGCACGCGCGCGAGCTGTTCCTGCGGCACGCGCTGGTGCAGGGCGAGTGGACCACCCACCACGAGTTCGTCGCGACCAACGCGCGGCTGCGCGCCGAGGCCGAGCAGGTCGAGAACCGGGCACGCCGCCGCGGCCTGGTCGCCGACGACGACGCGCTGTTCGCCTTCTACGACGCGCGCGTCCCGGCCGACGTCGTCTCGGCCCGGCACTTCGACCGGTGGTGGCGCGGCGCCCGGCGCGAGCAGCCCGAGCTGCTGACGTTCACGCGCGAGCTGCTGCTGGGCGACGCCGAGGTGGACCCGTACGAGTTCCCGTCGACGTGGCCGCAGGGTGACCTCGAGCTCGACCTGACCTACCAGTTCGAGCCGGGCACCGAGGCCGACGGCGTCACCGTGCACATCCCGGTGGCGGTGCTCAACCGCGTCCGGCCCGAGGGCTTCGACTGGCTCGTCCCCGGGATGCACACGGACCTCGTGACGGGCCTCGTGCGGAGCCTGCCGAAGCCGGTGCGCGTGCAGCTGGTGCCCGCGCCGGACGTCGCGCGCGACGTCGTGGCGTGGATCCGGGAGCACGCCGCGGCCTGGGCGGACACGGTTCGGGCCGCCGACGCCGCGCCGTCGTTCCGCGAGGTCGTGACGCGTGCCGTGCGTGAGCTGCGCGGCGTCGAGATCCCGGCGGACGCGTGGGACGCGGGTCGCCTGCCCGCGCACCTGCGCGCGACGTTCCGCGTGCACGAGGACCGCGGCGGGTCGAGCCTCCTGCTCGACGAGGGCACCGACCTGGTGGCGCTCCAGCGCAGGCTCGCGGCGCGCAGCCAGGCCGCCGTCCGCACGGCGGTGCGCGACGCCGTGCGCACCGCCGTCCGGGAGTCCGGGGGCGCGCCAGGCGCCGGCCGGGCTGCCGGTGCGGAGCGTTCCGGCGCCGGTGTGGAGCGTTCGGGGCCCGCAGTGGAGCGTTCCCGGGCGGAGTGGAGCGGAACCGGGGCCGACGACGGCGTGTCGCCCCGGGAACGCTCCACACGCGGGGTGGCGAGCGATGACGGCTCGGTGGCGGGCGCCGGCGGGTCGGTGGCGGGCGCGGCGGGCGGGGCCGACGGCGTGCCGGGGACCGAGCTCGAGCAGGTCGGGCTCACGGGGTGGCCGGAAGGGTTGCCCGACGGGCGCGTGCCCGAGGTCGTGAGCACCAGCGCCGGCGGCCTCACGGTCGAGGGGTACCCCGCGCTGGTGGTCGAGCGCGCCGGACGCGGGCCCGCGCGGGTGTCGCTGCGCGTGCTCGCCGACCGCGCACTGGCCGCTCGCCGCCACCGCGAGGGCGTGCGGGAGCTGCTGCTCGCCGGCCTCGCCCTCCCGACGGCGCGTGTCACGACCCGCTGGTCGGCCGCACAGGCGCTGAGCCTCGCGGCCAGCCCGTACCCGACCACCGACGCCCTCGTCCTGGACCTGCAGCGCGCCGCGCTCGACGCGCTGCTCGCCGAGCGCGACACGACCGACCTGCGCGACGCCGCCACCTGGACCGCCGTCCGCGGCGGCCTGCGCGACGCGCTCGAGGACCGCACACGGGCCGTGGCCGACGACGCCGCACGTGTGCTCGCGGCGGCCCGCGAGCTCGACGGACGCATCCGCGCCGCCTCGAGCCTCACGCTGCTGCCGACGGTGAGCGACGTCCGCGCGCAGCTCGACGCGCTGGTCCACGACGGGTTCGTGGCCGAGGCGGGTGCGGCCCGCCTCCCGCACCTGGTGCGCTACCTGCGCGCCGCGGCGCACCGGATCGACAAGGCCGCGGAGAACCCGACGCGGGACGAGGGCCTCGCGTGGCAGGTGCGCGAGGTCTCCGAGGAGTACGCGCAGGCGCTCGCCGCGGCGCGCACCGCGAGCCCCGACCCGGCTCGCGACGCCCGCCTCGAGGAGGTCCGCTGGATGCTCGAGGAGCTCCGGGTGAGCCTCTTCGCGCAGCAGCTCGGCACGGCCCACCCGGTCTCGCCGAAGCGCATCCGCACGGCCCTCGCGGGGTGAGCCGCGTCACCCGTTCGCGCGACACGCGGGCCCCGTGCGAGACGCGGGCTGCCGCAGCGCGTCCGCCCTGCGTACATTTGTCCCCATGACGGATACCCCCGACCTCGCCTCGGTCATGGCGGACCTCACCGCCTCGAGCCGCCCGGTCGACCGTCGCCTGCTGGGCGAGGTCCGGACCGGCCTCGAGCAGCTGCCCGACGACGCCGGGACGCTCGCGTTCCAGCCCGCCGACTCCCGTCCCGACCTCGCGGTGCGCCGCCGGCACCTCTAGCGCGCACCTCGCACCCGCGCGCCGGTCGGGCGGTCGAGGGTGGCCCTGTGGACGACGGTCCGGACGTCACCGCCCGGGCGTAGGTTCGCGGCATGACGACGGCGGAGCAGACCACCTCACCCACCGGCAGCTCGGTCCCGGGTCCCGTGACCACGGCCGCGACGGGGCGCTGCTTCGGCGACGGCGATCCCCTCTACGCCGCGTACCACGACACCGAGTGGGGCGTGCCGGTACGCGGTGACCGCGAGCTCTACGAGCGCGTGAGCCTCGAGGCGTTCCAGTCGGGCCTCGCGTGGATCACGATCCTGCGCAAGCGCCCCGCGTTCCGCACCGCCTTCGCGCAGTTCGAGCCCGCCGCGGTCGCGGCGTTCGACGACGACGACGTCGCGCGGTTGCTCCAGGACGCCGAGATCGTCCGCAACCGGGCCAAGATCGAGGCGACGATCGCGAACGCGCGCGCGCTCGTGCGGCTCCAGGACGAGGGCGGCTCGCTCACCGAGCTCTTCTGGTCGCATGCCCCCGCCTCGCACGCGCGGCCGCGCTCGTTCGAGGACGTCCCCGCGCACACCGAGGAGTCGCGGGCGCTCGCCAAGGCCCTCCGCGCGGCCGGCTTCCGGTTCGTGGGGCCGACCACCGCCTACGCGGCCATGCAGGCGTGCGGCCTGGTCGACGACCACCTCGCGACGTGCCCGGTCGTCACCGGCGAGGGGCCCGGTGCCGATGCCCGGTAAGGCCCGTCAGCGCTCGAGGTCGAGCTCGGCCACGCGTGCGAGGGCCTCGACGATCGGCACGTCCGGGTCGAGCCAGTCCACGTCGAGCCACCGGCCCGGCTCGAGCCAGCGCAGCTCGTCATGCTCGACGAGCGGCTGCGGCTCACCCCCGGTCACCTCCGCGAGCCACAGGCGCAGCCGGTAGCGCGCGGAGATCCGCCACGCACCGCCGTCGGGTGGTGGCACCTCATGCCCCAGCCGCACCGCGATGCCGAGCTCCTCGCGGAGCTCGCGGTGCAGGGCCTGCTGCGGTGTCTCGCCAGGGTCCACCTTGCCGCCCGGGAACTCCCACCGACCCGCGAGTGTGGTGGGGCGGTGGCGGCGCGCGGCGAGCAGGCGGCGAGGTCGGTCGACGCTGTCGACGACGGCGGCCGCGACGACGAGGACGGGCTCGCTGCGGGGCATGGCGACCAGTCTTCCAAATCCGCGCCAGTCGTGGGACGACCTGGGGACGGGGGACTCAGCGGGGAAGGTGCCAGGCCCCCTGCGTGGCGCGGGCGAGGCGGGCGGCGAGCCCCTCGGCCCGGCGACCCGGCGCGCGGGAGAGCCGCTGCAGGCCGGTCGCCTCGACGAGCAGGACGTAGAGGTCGACCGTGCGGCCCGCACGGGCCTCGGCGACCACGAGGCGGTTGAGCCGGCACCGCTCCTCGTTGCGGGCCTGCTGCGCGTCGCGGCGCGAGACCTGGCCGATCCCTCTCGCGGAGAAGGTGCGCTCGAGGTCTCCCGAGGACCCGACGTAGCGCACCGCGCCGCCCTGCACGAGGGCGAACACACCCGCACGCGAGGGCAGCGCGCGCTCGGGCTCGACCCTGCCGAACGGTCCGAGCGCCCACGCCGGGTAGCGCTGCTCGACCGCGGCCATGCCCTCGAGCGGCGAGGAGGTCAGCACCTGGCCCGCGTCGTCGCGTTCCACGAGCAGCCGCCCCGCGTAGGCGAGCGCCTCGCGGTCGACGACAAGGTGCTCGGGCGCCCAGTGCTCGTCGGCCGACGGCGTCGGTCCGGCCGGACGATCCACGTTCACCTGCCTCGGGCCAGGCCCGCGGGGCCGCGGACACCTGGCTCCCGACACTACCTGCCGTGCTGGTCAGCCGCCCGCGGCGGGCACCTGCGGGCGTGCACCCGCCGCGCGGCGGTCAGCTCAGCGGAGGCCGAACTGGCGAGCGCACTCCACGGCCTCGGCACGGTTGGAGACGCCGAGCTTGCGGTAGACGCTGCGCACCTGGGACTTGACCGTGTTCCGGGTCACGAACAGGCGCGAGGCGATCTCCTCGAGCGTCGTGTTCTCGTCCAGCTCGGCGAGGATGACCCGCTCGCGGCGGGTCAGCGGCTCGTTCGTCCGCTGGGCGGGAAAGCTGTGCGTCGTCGTCGTCATGATGACCTCCAGGGGCACCGGCACCGGGGGAAGTGCCGCGTGTCGTGCGTGACACCTGAAGAGAGCAGCGAGTCCACCCACCATGACGCGGAATTCACCCGAAAAGTTGAGCCGACGGGGTTGCCGAGCCCTACGGGGAGGCGATACAGCCCCGCTGACCTGCGTCCCTGCAGGTCAGCGGGGTGTCACGCGGATCACGCCCGGACAGCCGAACATCACCCGGATGGAGTAGCCCGACGACGTGGCGGGCATTCGCGTCAGTCGACGAGGGCCGCGTACTCCTCGGGCGACAGCAGCGCGGCATCGCCCTCGACGTCGACCCGCAGCAGCCAGCCCGCGCCGTACGGGTCGGAGTTCACGAGCGAAGGGTCGTCGACCGCGGCGTCGTTGACCTCGACCACCGTGCCCGTGACCGGCGAGAAGACCTCCGAGACGGACTTGGTCGACTCGATCTCGCCACACACCTGCCCTGCGGTCACGGCGTCGCCCACGGCGGGCAGCTCGAGGTAGACCAGCTCGCCGAGCGCCTCGGCGGCGTGCGCGGTGATCCCCACCGTGACGGGCTCGCCGGCACGCACCCACTCGTGCTCGGCGGTGTACTTCAGGTCGCTGGGCAGATCGCTCACGGCGGTTCTCCTCGGTCTCCGGGACGGCGGGCGCGGTCCGGCGGTTCGGGTGGCGGACGGTGACGGCGGACGGTCGCTCAGGACCGACGGTAGAAGGGCAGCGGCACCACGCGCACGGGTTCGGCACGTCCACGGACGTCGACGGCGAGCTCGGTGCCCTCGGCCGAGGCCCCCGGGGTCACGTAGGCCATCGCGACGGGCCGGCCCAGCGTGGGCGACGGCGCCCCCGAGGTCACCTCGCCCACGGGGACCCCGTCGGGCGTCGTCACGGCGTAGCCCTGCCGCGCCGCGCGGCGACCCTGGACCTCGAGGCCCACGAGCACGCGCTCGGGCTCACGCTCGGCCCGCTGCGCGAGGGCCTCGCGGCCCACGAAGTCGAGCGGCGCGCCGTCGTCGTCGGTCTTGTCGAGGCGCACCACACGGCCGAGGCCCGCGTCGTACGGCGTCACGAAGCGCGTGAGCTCGTGCCCGTAGAGCGGCATCCCCGCCTCGAGGCGCAGGGTGTCGCGCGCCGCGAGGCCCGCCGGGACCAGGCCCGCGGGCTCGCCGGCCGCGAGGAGGCCCCGCCACAGGGCGACCGCGTGCTCGACGGCCACGAAGAGCTCGAACCCGTCCTCACCCGTGTAGCCGGTGCGCGCCACGAGGGCCGGGACCGGGCCCGCCTCCGTGGTGAGCGTCGCCGTCGCGCTCGCGTAGTTGCGCAGACCGACGACGGCGTCACGCTCGGCGTCGTCGCCGACCAGACCGGCGAGGATCCCCGCCGCAGCGGGGCCCTGGACGGCGACGAGCGCGGTCGTGGTGGTCTCGTCGAGCACCTCGACGTCCGACGCCGCGCAGCGCTCGTGCAGCTGGCCGAGCATCACCTCCGCGTTCGCGGAGTTCGCGACGACCAGGAAGTCCTCGTCACCGGTGCGGTAGACGATCAGGTCGTCCGCGACGCCCCCGTCGGGCCAGCAGGCCATCGTGTAGCGCGCGCGGCCCACGGCGAGGGTCGACAGCGAGCCGACGAGCGCGCGGTCGAGCGCACGCCCGGCCCCGGCGCCCCGCACGCGGATCTCGCCCATGTGCGACAGGTCGAACAGGCCGGCGGCCGTCCGGACGGCGCGGTGCTCGGCGACGTCCGAGCCGTACCGCAGCGGCATGGCCCACCCCGCGAAGCCGGTGACGGTCGCACCCAGCGCGACGTGCTCGTCGTGCAGCGGAGTGGGGCGCGGTCCGTACACGGCGACGCCGTCGTCGGGGTGGTAGCCGAGGAAGGGCCGCCCCTGCGGGTCGTACGCGGCAGGAGTCGGCTCGGTACGGTCGTCGTCGCTCATGCGTAGTCCTCGATCGGCGGGCAGGCGCACACCAGGTTGCGGTCACCTGCAGCCTGGTCGATGCGGCCCACGGGCGGCCAGTACTTGTCCTGCCGCAGACCACGCACGGGCATGGTCGCGGCCTCGCGGCTGTAGGGCCGGTCCCAGGTGTCCGCGAGCGCCACGGTCGCCGTGTGGGGCGCGTTGCGCAGGGGTGACTCGGTGACGGTCCACGTGCCGGCCTCGACCTCGGCGATCTCGGCGCGGATCGCGATCATCGCCTCGCAGAAGCGGTCGAGCTCGGCGAGGTCCTCGCTCTCGGTGGGCTCGACCATGAGCGTGCCCGCGACCGGGAACGAGAGCGTGGGCGCGTGGAAGCCGTAGTCGATGAGGCGCTTCGCGACGTCCTCGGCCGTGACCCCCGTCGCCTTGGTGAGGGCGCGCAGGTCGAGGATGCACTCGTGCGCGACGCGCCCGCCCGGACCGCGGTAGAGCACGGGGAAGTGCTCGTGCAGCCGGGTCGCGACGTAGTTCGCGCTGAGCACGGCCGTCTCGGTCGCGGCGCGCAGCCCCTCGGCGCCCATGAGCGCGACGTAGGCCCACGAGATCGGCAGGATGCCCGCCGAGCCGTGCGGTGCCGCGCTGACCTGCGTCGCACCACGGCCGGGCAGGAACGGCGCAAGGTGCGCGGCCACGGCGACGGGACCCACGCCCGGGCCACCGCCGCCGTGCGGGATGCAGAAAGTCTTGTGCAGGTTGAGGTGGCTGACGTCACCGCCCAGCTCACCCGGCTGCGCGAGACCCACCAGGGCGTTGAGGTTCGCGCCGTCGATGTACACCTGGCCGCCCGCGTCGTGGACCTTGGCGCAGACCTCGCCCACGTGCTCCTCGTACACGCCGTGGGTCGACGGGTAGGTGATCATGATCGCGGCGACGGTGTCGCGGTGCTCGGCGAGCTTGGCGTCGAGGTCCGCGAGGTCCACCTCGCCGTCGGGCGCGGTCGCGACGACGACGACGCGCATGCCCGCCAGCACGGCCGAGGCTGCGTTGGTGCCGTGGGCCGAGGCCGGGATGAGGCAGACGGTGCGTGAGTCGTCGCCCCGCGAGCGGTGGTAGGCGGTGATCGCGAGCAGGCCCGCGAGCTCACCCTGCGACCCCGCGTTCGGCTGCACGCTCACCGCGGCGTAGCCCGTGATCTCCGCGAGCCAGGTCTCCAGCTCGGTGATGAGCTCCTGGTAGCCACGCGTCTGGTCGGCCGGGGCGAAGGGGTGCAGGTCCGCGAAGCCCGGCCAGCTGATCGGCTCCATCTCGACCGCGGCGTTGAGCTTCATGGTGCACGAGCCCAGGGGGATCATCGTGCGGTCGAGCGCCAGGTCACGGTCGGCCAGGCGACGCATGTAGCGCATGAGCGCGGTCTCGGAGCGGTAGCGGTGGAAGGTGGGGTGGGTGAGGTACTCCGACGTGCGTCGCATGGTGGGTGGGATGCCCGGGGCCCCGTCCGCGGAGGCCGGACCGGGGCGTGCTTGAGCTCCCGCGGCCGCTCCTTCGTCGCGGTCGCCTGCCAGGCCCACCACGCTCTGCGCACGCCCCGGTCCGGCCTCCGCTGCGCGGTCGGGCGTCCCGTTGGTGCGGGACCGCTCGTCGGCGTGGGCGAGGACGGCTCGGGCCTTCTCGACGTGCTCGTCGATGGTGGTCTCGTCGAGGGTGACGGCGACGTGGTCGGCGTCGACGTGGCGGAGGTTGAGGCCGAGCTCGAGGGCGCGGGCGACGGCGTACGCCGCCTCGCCCGGGACGTGGACCAGGACCGTGTCGAAGAAGGAGTCGTGGACGACGTCGGCGCCGGCCGCGCGTAGACCGTCGGCGAGGGTCGCCGCGTGGGCGTGGACGCGCTCGGCGATGGCGCGCAGCCCGTCGGGGCCGTGGTGCACCGCGTAGAAGGATGCGACGACGGCGAGCAGGGCCTGGGCCGTGCAGATGTTGCTCGTCGCCTTCTCGCGGCGGATGTGCTGCTCACGCGTCTGGAGGGCGAGCCGGAACGCCGTCGTGCCCTCGGCGTCGTGGCTCACGCCGACCAGGCGGCCCGGGAGCATGCGCTCGAGGCCCGTCCGGACGGACATGAACGCGGCGTGCGGGCCGCCGTAGAACATCGGGACGCCGAAGCGCTGGGCCGAGCCGACGGCGACGTCGGCGCCCAGCTCGCCCGGGGCCGTGACGAGGGTGAGCGAGAGCAGGTCGACGGCCATCGTGACGAGGCCGCCGGCCTCGTGCGCCGCGTCGACGAGACCCTGCAGGTCACGCAGCCGGCCCGAGGTCGCAGGGTGCTGCAGCACGAGCCCCACCAGGCCGTCGTCGGGCAGGGTCGGCAGGCCGTCGTCGAGGTCCGCGACCACGAGCGGGAGACCGATCGCCTCGGCGCGGCCGCGCAGCACCTCGAGGGTCTGCGGCAGCACCTCGGAGTCGACGACGACGGCGGCGTCCGGGCGGCCCTTGACCGCGCGGCGCATGAGCAGCACGGCCTCCGTCACGGCCGTGGCCTCGTCGAGGAGGGAGGCGCCGGCGACGGGCAGGGCCGTGAGGTCCGAGACCATCGTCTGGAAGTTCAGGAGCGCCTCGAGGCGGCCCTGGCTGATCTCCGGCTGGTAGGGCGTGTAGGCCGTGTACCAGGCGGGGTTCTCGAGGACGTTGCGACGGATCACGGGGGGCGTGACCGTGCCGTGGTAGCCGAGGCCGATCATGGAGGTCAGCGGCGTGTTCCGAGCCGCGATGCGACGCAGCTCGGCAAGAACCTCGGCCTCGCTGCGCGCGCGCGGCAGGTCGAGGCGGCCGGACATGCGGATGCTCGCCGGCACGGCCTCGTCGACCAGCGCGTCGAGGGACGGGGCGCCCACCGTGGCGAGCATGTGCTCGAGGTCGGCCGCGCGCGGGCCCACGTGACGGTCCACGAAGCCCTCCGCCGCGGGCGTGTGCGCAGCCGGGGTCGGCGCTGCGTGCGGCTGGTCGGGGGTGGACGGGTCGAGCTGGTCGAGCTGCTGGGTCACGTGGCCTCCCGGGAGCGGCCCGGCGCATGCCGGACGGGCTGGGCTCCCCGCTCTGTCCTCCGTCGCCCGCGGGCGACGACCTGAGAGTTTGGTCGACGGGCCGCGAGGGCCGCGCCGACGTGCACCGTCGGTGGGCCGGTGCTGACCGGCCGCTTTCCAGAGTTGCCTCGCCGTGGCGGTACGTGGGCCTGAGAGATTCCCGGGGAGGTTGCTCCTTCGGCGCCGCACGCCGTGGTCCGGCCGTGGGCTCTCCCGTCACGGTTCGAGCAGCGTCTTCAGTTGTGGTCCGCGCCGAGCCTACCCGCACCGCGTGCCGCCGTCGTCGGTGCGTCCATGCCGTTCGATCGGGGCCGCCCCCGCCCCGCCGTCGTCGCCGTGCCGTGGCCGCGCGGCCGTGCCCGCGCCGCCATCGGGCGCGTGGCTCAGAAGTCGAAGAGCTCGCCCAGGAGGCCGCCGCGCTTCTTGCGACCGAACGGACGGCCGTACTGGTCGTAGCCGCCGCGCCGGTAGTCGTCGGGGGACGGGGCCGACGGCGCCGACCCGTACCGACGCTGGGGCGGGTAGCCGGGCTGCGGATAGCCGACAGTCGGGTAGGCCGGTGACGGGTACGCCGGCCCGGGCTGCGGTCCGGCGTGACCGGGGACGGGCCCGTGGCCCGGTGCACCACCGCCCGGCCTCGCACCGGGACTGCTCGCGGCAGGAGCGCTCGTGGCGGGCTGCTGCTCTCCGGCCACCCGGTCGATGATCTTGTCGAGCTCGCCGCGATCGAGCCACACGCCGCGGCACTGCGGGCAGTAGTCGATCTCGACACCCTGGCGGTCGGACATCACGAGGTCGGTCTGGTCGATCGGGCACTTCATCGCACGGCTCCTCCCGTCGGTGCGTACGCACCGTCCGCCCACCCAACGACGGACAGGGTCCACGAGTGCCCGCGGACACCCAGGATGCGCGGAGAACCCTGCGCCCGGGGCGGCGGCGCCGACGGCGCGCGGGTCAGTGCGTCTCCTCGTCGGCGAGCGCACGCTGCTCCGTGACGAACCGCAGCACCTCGGCCATCGACGCGCACACGTCCTTCGCGTTCTCCGCCGTCACGACGGCGTAGGGACGCTCGTTCACGCGGGTGAGCAGCTCGGCGAGCTCGGCCGAGGTCACGGTGTCGTCGTTCGCGGCACCCTCGAGGTCGTCGACGAGCTCGGCGGACCAGTGGGGGTGCCCCGTCCATGCGGCCGTGACGAGCAGCCCGAGCAGGTTGGCACCCTCGGCCTGGGACCACACGTACGACTCGAGGAAGTCGTACAGCCGTGGGAAGCGGACGCGCATCTCGTCGGTCATGTGGCTGCCCTCCTGGACCGAGGCTAGCCCCGGCCGGGCCCGTGCGGGTGATCCGGGGACGTCTCGGCCCGACGGGCGGCGGGCCCCCGGCGCAGGCGCCTGTGCACGAAGACGGCGAGGGCGATGACGATCGCTCCGATGACCACGTAGTTGATGACGTCGCTGTACCGGCCCACGTCGGTCCACCGGCTCCCGAGCACGTAGCCCGCGACCACGAGCGCCGTGTTGTAGGCACCGCTCCCGAGCCCGGTCAGGAGCACGAACCTGACGAGGGACATACGAGCGAGCCCCGCCGGCACCGACACGAAGCTGCGGACCACGGGCACGAGCCGACCCGTCAGCACCGCCGCGCCACCGTGCCGCTCGAACCACGCCTCGCTGCGCTCGAGGTCCTCGCGCTCCACCAGCGGGACACGGTCGGCGAGGCGGCTCAGGCGCTCCATGCCGAGGCGCGCACCGGCCCAGTAGAGGACGAGGCCGCCCACGACGCTCCCCACGGTCGCGCCGACGACGGCGGCCGGCAGCGACATGCGCTCCTGCCCCGCGAGGAGCCCGGCGACCGGGAGCACGACCTCGCTCGGGATCGGGGGGAACACGGTCTCGAGCGCGACCAGCGCACCGACACCGACGGGCCCGAGGGCCTCGACCACGCTCACCACCCAGCCGGCGAGTCCCGTGAGCTGGGCGGGGTCGGACGTGGCGAGGAGCACACGACTACGCAACCACGACGCCGGCCCGCACGCGCGTTTCGGGGCGGGTGGAGGTTCGGCGCAGGTCGGTCGTGGGCGGGCTGGTGTGTGGGCGGGCCGGGTGTGTGGGCGGGCCAGGCGTGTGGGGAGTGCTGGGCGTGCTGGGCGTGCAGACCGGGCTGGGTGCGTGGGCTCCGCGTCCGGGGGGTGCGCGGCGTGAGTGTCCGTGTCGTACCCGTTCGGTAGGGTTCGAACACCAGTTCGAGAACGAGGAAGGGGGTGGACTCGTGCGGACCGTCGCGGTGCCTCCGGAGGTCGCGGCGCTCGAGCGCTTGACCGAGGAGCTGCGCTCGACCGCGGGGTCGCTCACGCGCCTGCCCGACGACGGCCGTGGAGCCGCGCTGGCGGTGCTCGACCGCGCCGTCGCCGCGCTCACCACGCTGCGGGGCGAGCTCCTCCTTGCCGAGGAGCGCAGCGGGAGATGGCAGGGATCGGGTGATCCGTCGTTCGAGTCGTGGCGCGGGCGCACGTCGCGAGGAGGGCGCGGCACGGCCCACGCGGAGGTGCGGGTCGCGCGCACGGCCGAGGTGGTGCCCGCGCTCAAGGACGCAGTACTCCGGGGGTGTCACGCCGGCCCACCTCGAGGCACTCGGTCGGCTGGTCGAGAAGGCCTCACCGCCCGTCCGGCGAGCCCTCGCCGCGCCGGCGCACCAGGCCCAGCTGGTCGACGGGGCTCGGCGGCTCGACGCCCGGGCCTTCGCGACGTCCGCGGCACGGCTCCTGGCCCGCCTCGACCCAGCCGGGCACGAGCGAAGTCACCAGGCCCAACGCGCAGCGCGGTTCCTGCACCTGAGCGAGACCTCCGAGGGAACGCGCCTCACCGGCCAGCTCGACCACCTGGCCGGGCATCGGCTCCGGCTCGCTCTCGAGGCCGTGAGCCCGCGACCCGGCGCGGACGACGAGCGCTCGGCCGAGCAGCGGCGTGCGGACGCGCTCGACGTCCTCGCGGAGAAGGTGCTGAGCGCACCGGACACCCTCAGCGGAGCCGCCGTGCGACCGCACGTCTCGCTCCACATGACGGAGCGCACGTGGGCGGAGCTTCGCGCGGCTCACCTTGCGAGCACAGCGGGTGGAGCCGGTGCGAGCGGGAACGTCGCAGACCGGCATGGCGCCGCCACGGGCGAGGGAGCCGGAGCATCGAGCAGGACGACGGATCCCGCGACGCTCGACGACGGGACACCGGTCCCGATGAGCGAGGTCGCCCGGGCGCTGTGCGACTGCGAGCTCACGCGTGTAGTGGTCGACACCGAGGGCGCGGTGCTCGACGTGGGCCGGAGTCGCCGCACCTACACCGGCGCGCAGCGTCGGGCCGTGGTCGCGCGGGATCGAGCCTGTGCATGGAACGACTGCGGTACGCAGGCACGCTGGTGCGAGGTCCACCACATCCGCTGGTGGGACCGGGACGACGGCGCGACGAGCGTGGACAACGGCGTGCTGCTCTGCTCGTTCCACCACCACGAGGTCCATCGTCGCGAGCTCACGATCGAGCGCGTGAGGCGGCCCGTCGTCAGAGGCGGGTCACCACCGGGGTACGTCGCCTACCTCTTCCGCGGGCCAAGAGGGCGACCAGTCTCGGCGCCCGCGGAGCGGCCGGTCCGGGCACAACCGATGTCGGCGGTCGGGCTGCCACCCCCCGCCCCTCCACCAGGCGGTCGACGTCCGTCCGCCACCCGCGCACTCGAGCCGCAGCTCAGCGGCTGAACGCGCTCCATCGCCAGGTTCGGCGTCGTCGCGCTCGGTTCGGCGGGGTCGTGTCGTCGCGCTCGGTTCGGCGGGGTCGCGTCGTCGCGCTCGGCTTGGCGGGGTGCATCGTCGCGCTCGGCTTGGCGGGGTGCATCGTCGCGCTCGGCTTGGCGGGGTCGCGTCGTCGCGCCCGGAGCCGGGGAGCGCGTTGCTCCGCGGCGTCAGGCCTCGCGCTGCCAGGCAGCGATGCGGTCGACGGCCTCGTCCACCTCGGAGACGTCCGCAGCGAAGGAGATCCGCACGTGGCGACCACCGTCCACGCCGTCGAAGTCGGTGCCCGGGGTCAGGGCGACGCCGGTGTCTGCGAGAAGCCGCTCGCACCACGCGACCGAGTCGTGCGTGCCCACGTCCGCGTAGAGGTAGAACGCGCCGTCGGGCGGGGCGACCGACCAGCCGAGCTCGGGGAGCCTGCGCAGCAAGAGGTCGCGCGCGGCGGCGTAGCCGGCGACGTGCGCCTCGCACTCGTCGTACGAGCGCTGCTCGAACGCCGCGACCGCCGCGTGCTGCGCGAGGGTCGGCGGGCACAGCGCGAGGTTGCCCGCGAGCGCGTCCACCGGCGGCACGAGCTCGGGCGGCAGCACGAGCCAGCCGAGCCGCCAGCCCGTCATCGCCCAGTACTTCGAGAAGCTCGAGACGACGACCGCGCCCTGCTCGCCGTAGCCGGCTGCGCTCGCCTGCGCCGTCGGCCCGTCCCCATAGGTGATGCCGTGGTAGATCTCGTCGCTCACGAGCCGCACGTCGTGCTCGGCGCACCACTGTGCGAGGGAGTCGAGCTCGGCGGCGTCGACCATGGTCCCGGTCGGGTTCGCCGGCGAGGCGAGCACCAGGCCGTCGAGCCCGCCCTCGTAGTACGTCGTCATCAGGTGGGCCGTGGTGGGCTGAAACCGGGACTCGGGCCCGCAGTCGAGCTCGACCACCTCGACGCCCAGTGCGCGCAGGATGTTCCGGTACGCGGGGTAGCCGGGACGCGCGAGGGCCACGCGGTCCCCAGGTTCGAACGCCGCGAGGAAGGCCAGCAGGAACGCGCCCGACGAGCCGGTGGTCACCACCACGCGCGCCGGATCGACGTCGGTGCCGTACCAGCGCCCGTAGTGCTCGGCGATCGCCCGTCGCAGCTCCGGTGTGCCGACGGCCTCCGTGTAGCCGAGGTCCCTGCCGTGAGCCAGAAGCTCGGCCGCGCGAGCGCGCACCGCGGCCGGAGCCGGTGCCCCGGGCTGCCCGGCGCACAGGCTCAGCACCGACGCGCCGGCCGCGCGTCGCTGGTTGGCCGCGGCGAGCACCTGCATCACCGCGAACGGAGGCACCTCAGCGCGTCGGGCGATCTTCACCCGGCCATTCTCGCCCCGCCGCGTCCCCGCTGCCCGCAACGCGTCGCCCTACGCTGCCGGCTGCCCGCCGCCGGTCCGGCCGTCCGCAACAGGACCGGCCGCGCACGCCTCAGGGCGGGCCGCGCCTCAGGCCAGCCGCGCGCCTCAGGGCCAGCCGCGCCTCAGGTCAGCCGCGCGCCTCAGGGCCAGCCCTGCCTCAGGTCAGCCGCGCGCCTCAGGGCTGGCCACCACGAAGCGCGGCGACGGCGGCCTGGGTCTCGTGCTCCACGAGGTCGGCGTTGATCTGCGCACCCGCCCACACGCCGGCGGCCGCGGAGTGCACGACCTGCGCGCCCACGTCGGTCGCGTTGCCGGCGACCCACACGCCCGGGACGCTGCTGCGGCCCGTTCCGTCGGCCACGAGCCGCACGCCCACCACCTGCTCCCCCATCGTGACCTCCGCGGTCTCGAGACCCAGCTCCTCGAGGCCCCCCGTCCGTGCCTCGAGGCGCGAGGCGACCACCAGGGCGTCGAGCTCGAGCACGTCGGACCACCCGCCGGGCGCGCTGTCGAGCCGCACGCCGCCCAACCGGTCGTCCCCGAGCACCTCGGCGACACGTCCCGGCACGAGAGTGATCCCGCGCGCGACGAGCCGTTCGCGCTGCTCGTCGGTGAGCTCCAGCTCGTGCTCGAGGAAGGTGATCCGGGGGCTCCACTGCCGGAACAGCAGCGCCTGGTGCACGCTCTGGGCGCTCGTGCCGAGCACGCCGATCCGGTGGTCGCGCACCTCCCAGCCGTGGCAGTACGGGCAGTGCAGCACGTCGCGGCCCCAGTGCCGGCGCAGCCCGGCGACGTCGGGCAGGTGGTCGAGCAGCCCGGTCGCGACGAGCAGCCGCCGGGCGCGCACCGTGTGCGGGGTCGCCGTGTCCGCGCCCTGCACCTCGGTGGCCGCTCCACCGTCGGGCGTCGCGTGCTCGCGCACCGGCACCCAGGCGAGCTCGAACACGCCGTCGACGGCCGCGGCGTGCGCCACCCGGCCCTCGACGACGTGTGCGCCGTACGACTCGGCGGCCGTGCGACCTGCCGCGAGGATCTCGCGCGGCGGGCGCGACTCGCTGCCGAGCAACCCGTGCGCGTGGGCCGCCGGTGCATTGCGCGGCGCACCCGCGTCGACGACGAGCACCGACCTGCGCGCCCGCGCGAGCGTGAGGGCGCCGCTCAGACCCGCGGCGCCTCCTCCGATGACGACGACGTCGTACTGGTCCATGCGCGATCCCCTCCCCACGGCGTCCCTCGCCGAACACCCACGAGGCTCCGCCCTGCATCGACGATCCGACAAGTAGTGTTGCTGCCGTGGCAAAGAACGGGAGCCCGGGGACCGATCGCGCCGGCGGGGTCGACGCCGCGGAGGCCCTGCGCGGCGTGGGTCCTCGACTGCGGGAGCTGCGGACCCGGCAGGGGATGACCCTCGCCGAGGTCGGCCGCGTCACCGGGATCTCGGTGAGCACGCTGTCGCGCCTCGAGCAGGGCGGACGCCGCGCCACGCTCGAGCTGCTGCTGCCGCTCGCCCGCGCCTACGACGTCACGCTCGACGAGCTCGTGGCGCCGTCCGCGCCACCCGACCCGCGGGTGCACACCAGCCCGCTGCACCGCCAGGGCCGGGTCTACCTGCCGCTCACGACGCGGCCGGGGGCGCCTGGCGCGTACAAGATCATCATCGCGCCCGAGCCGAGCGCCGTGACTCCCGAGCTGCGTACGCACGAGGGCTACGAGTGGGTGTACGTCCTCTCGGGCCGGCTCCGGCTGCTGCTCGGTGGGCACGACCTCGTGCTCGCCCCGTCGGAGGCCGCGGAGTTCGACACACGTACGCCCCACTGGCTGGGCTGCGACGGTGACCAGCCCGTCGAGCTGCTCGCGCTCTTCGGGCCGCAGGGCGAGCGCACCCACGTGCGCGCGCGGCCGCGGTCGCGCTGACCGCCGTGGTGGACCTAGCGCCGGTCGAGGACCTCGCGCACGTGGGCGACGATCCCGTCGGCCGCCGCCTCGACCTCGGCAATGGTGACCTCGAATCCGGCGTCGTCGCCGTACCAGGGGTCGTCGACGTCGAGAAGGTGCTCGGGGCCCTCGACGGGGGCGTCAGGGTCGAAGCTTCGGAACATGCGGATGCGCTGGGTGATCGCGTCGTCGCCGCGGGCGAGGCGCCGCAGGGCGTGCGCGTGCGTCGCGGTCATCGCGAGGACCAGGTCACGCTCGACGACGTCCACCGCGCTCACCTGCCGCGCCCGGTGAGCCGGGACGTCGTAGCCACGTGACCGCAGCACCTGCTGCGCGCGGGGGTCGATGGGGTTGCCGTGCTCCTCACCGCTGATGCCCGTCGAGTCGACGAGGACGGCGCCGTCGAGACCGGCGCGCGTGAAGCGGTCGCGCAGCACCACCTCGGCCATCGGGGAGCGGCAGATGTTGCCCGTGCAGACGGTCATCACGCGGTAGGTCACCCACCCATTGTGCCGTCGGTGAGGGCGGTCGCCGTGGGTGAGGGCAGGTGCCGTGGGTGGAGGCGCGCGGTGGCGGTGGGGCGGCCCGATCCCGGGCATGGAACAGCCCGTGGGCTGCCGGTCGATGACCGGCCGTCGCGGTGGACGAGCCACGACTCCCACGGGCTGCGGTGACTGCCAGGGTCTCGCTGCCGCTGAGCGGCCCGGGACCGGAGGCACTCCGTCCGAGTACTCGGGCGACTAGCGGACAGTCACCTCACGCGTCCGAAGAGACTTCATCTCGTGGACCACCTCCTTTCCCGTGTCCCAGGACCGTACGTCCGCCGCGGCGGCCTGCCAAGCCTTTTCGGCCAGCCTCTCCGGACGCGCGGAGGCACCTGGAACGCACGTACTGTGTGGGGCTGCCGGCGGTGGGTGGGCCACGGTCGGACGAGGAGGGGCATGAGGCGGACGGTCGGCACGGCTCTCGTGGTGCTCTCGCTCGCGGCCTGCACGGTCATCGGGCCCGACGGCGAGCGGACCGATCCGTCGCCGAGCCCGTCGGCGCCGCCGCCCCTGACAGCCGAGCTCCGCGTGCCCGAGGCGCCCGTCACGGTGGTCGCCGGCGCCGACGCGGCCGCGCGGGCGCTCGCGGCGAGCACCGCGTTCGTCACGTCGGCGCCGCTCGTGGTGCTCGCCCCGCCCGAGCCGGACCTGCGGCTGCGAGCGGCCTCGGCCGCGGTCGCGCTGGGCGTGCCGCTGCTGCCCGACGACGCACCGGGGCTCGACGAGGAGCTCGCCCGCCTGGGCACGGAGGTCGCGCTCACCACCGGGACGTCGGCCGAGCCGGACGAGGAGGACGACGACGCGCAGGCCGGTGGCGCAGGTGCGGCCGACGACGCCCCGGGCGCGACGACGGGTACCGGGGACGGGCCGACGTCCGAGGTCGACGCCGATGAGGGTGGAACGGCAGACACGGACACAGCGGACGGGAGCTCAGGGGACGGAGGCGACGGGGAAGCGACGACGGACCTGGACAGCGGGGACGCGGCTGGGGTGGAGGCCGGGTCCGGCGTCGAGCTGATCGCCCTGCCCGGTGACCCCGCCGAGCTCGCGCAGGCCCTCGGGATCGAGGCGGCGCCCGTGCCCGTCGCCGAGGGCGGCCAGGTCGACGCGGTCACCGCGCTGGATCGCGACGCGCCCGTGCTGCTGCTCGACGCCGCGTCGAGCACTCCACCCGCTTCCGGGACCGACGCTCCCGACGCGGGCGCACCCGACGACACGGCCGCGCCGGACGAGGGCGCGACGACCTCCGCCGGGACCGGGTCGGGCGCGACCGACTCACCCTCCCCGACCTCGAGCGACGACGCGGGCGACCTGCCGGCCGTGGTGCAGGCCGACGCGGTGACGGGCGCGACCGTGCTGACGACGGGCGCTGCCGAGGACCTCCTCGCACTGGCGACCGCGCGGGCGGTGGGGGCGACCGTGGTCCGCGTCCCGGGCGGCGACCCACGCGTGGACCCGGTGGTGGTGCAGACGCTCGCGGGCACGGACGACGTCGTCCTGGCCCTGGGCGGTGAGTTCGGCCCGGCCGACGAGCTCACCTGGAAGCTCGCGACGGCGCGCACCGGCGTCGAGCTGCCGGGCGGCGGCCAGACGCTGTTCCACGGCACGCGGATGGTCGCGATGTACGGCACCCCGGGCAGCGGCGCACTCGGGGTGCTCGGCGAGCAGGACGTCACCGCGAGCGTCGCGCGCGCCCAGAAGCTCGCGCGTGCCTACCGTCCGTTCACCGAGGACACCGTGGTGCCGGCCTTCGAGATGATCGTGACGATCGCCTCCGCCGAGGCGGGTGACGACGGCAACTACAGCCGCGAGCTCGACCCGGCGACGTTCGTGCCCTGGATCGAGGCCGCGCAGGAGGCCGGCATCTACGTGGTGCTCGACCTGCAGCCCGGCCGCACCGACTTCCTCACGCAGGCCCAGCGCTACGAGCAGCTGCTCCGCTACCCGCACGTGGGGCTCGCGCTCGACCCGGAGTGGCGCCTCGAGCCCGATCAGGTGCACCTGCGGCAGATCGGCTCGGTGCACGTCGACGAGGTCAACGCGGTGGCCGACTGGCTCGCGACCCTCACGCGTGAGAACGCGCTGCCGCAGAAGCTCTTCGTGCTGCACCAGTTCAGCCTGCGGATGATCGACGAGCGCGAGCGGCTCGACACCTCGCACGCCGAGCTCGCGCCGATGATCCACGTGGACGGGCAGGGCTCGCAGCCCGCCAAGGCGGGGACGTGGACCGCCCTGCGGCAGGGTGCCCCCGCCGTGGCCTGGGGCTGGAAGAACTTCTTCGACGAGGACTCGCCGATGCTCACGCCCGAGCAGACCTACCAGGTCTCACCGGTGCCCGAGCTCGTCACCTACCAGTGACGTCGCGACGCTGCCGCCCACGCGGGGCCGGGCGCGACGGCGGCGAGACTCAGGCGCGCGCCTGACGCGGGATCGTCGCGAGGTAGGCGCGGGCGCTGGCCACGGCTGCCCAGCGGGCGAGGACCTGCGGCGGGATGACGGACGTGGTCGAGCGCTCGTCGTCGGCGGGCGCGAGAGCAGGCTGGTACTCCATGGGGGGCCGTCCTTCGTTCGGTAACCCGGCTGACCCGAAGGTCCCGTGGCTTTGCGTCCCCGCCTCTCGACGGGTTTGCCGTTTCGCTGTCGTCGTCACAGTAGGTGACGTGTCGCCGCACGTCAGGAGGCTTCGGGACGGAACCACCCGATCGGCCCATCCTCTTCACCCGCTCCTGTGCGTGTCGCGGTGTGAACGATCACATCCACCTGTGCCCCGCGCGGCACGCCGTCGGGCCTCATCTCGCGCCGGCGGCGGCCGATAGGCAAGGACGAGCCCGGGTTCCCGGGCGCCCCGAACGAGAGGTGCGCATGGACGCCGTCGCGAGCATCGCCGGCCGCATCGCGGACATCCAGGGCCGCATCGCCGCCCTGAGCCCCCAGCAGCCGGCGCGGGTCGCCACGCTCAGCCCCACGGTGACGACGTCTGGGCTCACCGAGCTGCGCGCTGCCTCGGGTTCCGGCGCGGCGTTCAGCAGCGTCCTCGAGGGCGTCGTCGCGAGCCAGCGCAGCGCCGCGGGCACGGCCGCCGTCGGCTCGGGCAAGGCGCTCGTCGACGCCAAGGGCGTCCCGCACGAGCTGCGCGTCCACGGCAACGGCAAGGTCCCGCGCGAGGCGCTCAGCGGCATCGACGGCACCGGCCACCGGCTGTGGGCCCCCGCGGCCCGCTCGGCCGAGGCGATGATCGCCGCCGCCAGGCGCGACGGCGTGACCATCGGCATCACCGACTCCTACCGCACGTACGAGACCCAGGTGGACCTCGTACGGCGCAAGGGCCTGTACTCCCAGGGCGGCCTCGCCGCGACGCCCGGCACGAGCATGCACGGCTGGGGCATGGCCCTCGACCTCAAGCTGGACTCCACGGCCCAGGCGTGGATGCGCGAGAACGGCGGGCGCTTCGGCTTCGTCGAGGACACGCCGCGCGAGCCGTGGCACTGGGGCTACCACCCCACGAGCTGACCGTCCCGCCCGCGAACGACGACGCCCGCCGCACCGGGAAGGTGGGCGGGCGTCGGGGCGTCGTGCTCGGACGGGCGTGTCCGGGCGCTCAGATCACGAGGACGGACATGCGACCCTCGCCGTACCCGGCGACGGTCAGCGTGACGTCGAGGCGCTGCACGTAGGCGAGCACCCACTTCTGCACGTCGGCCGGCATCGTCTCGCGCGGCACGAAGCTCTGGTAGAGCCGCAGGTGCGCGGCGCCGTCGGCGTTGAACAGCGACGCCGCGACGTTGAGCACCTCGTGGGTGTTCTCGATCAGGTCGGGCGCGATGAAGCCGTTCTCGACCGAGCCCTCGGCCGTGCGTGCGGGGATGAGCGCGATCGCGGCACCCACCCAGCACGCGAGCGGCAGGTCGACGAGGATGAGCGCGCGAAGCTTGAGCTGGTCGTCCACGTAGATGCCGGTCATCGCACCGGGCGGCTCGTTCGGGTTGACCGGGGCCGCGCCGAGCGTGCCGTCGACGTCGCGGCCGAGCAGGCCCTCGAGCAGCTCGCGCACCTCGAGGAGCGCGGGCAGGGGCGTGGGGCGGGCGGGCGCGTTCATGCGAGGAACGGGTCGATCGTGTCGCGGAACACCTCGGCCGAGAACGGCTTGGCGATGAGGAAGAGCGCACCCGCGGCCTCGGCCTGCTCGCGCATCTCCGTCGATCCCTCCGAGGTCACGAACCCGAACGGCAGGTCGCTGCCCTGCTGACGCATCGCGTGCAGCAGCTGGATGCCCGTCATGTTGGGCATGTTCCAGTCGGACAGGACGAGCGCGAGCTCCGGGTCGGAGTTGACGACCTCGAGCGCCTCGGCGCCGTCCGTCGCCTCCGTGATCTCCCACCAGTCGTAACCCGCCTGGCGGAGCGTGCGCACCACGATCTGCCGCATCACGCGGCTGTCGTCGGCGACCAGGACCTTCATCAGTACCACCTCGTGCTGTGCGTTCCGTGGAGACCGGTCGGGTCCCACCTGTGGATGCGGTACGCGCCGTGGCGGCGCGGGTGGAGCGGAGCGGCGCGGCGCGGGCCGGTCACGGCAGCCGCCACAGGCTCAGGACGACGAGCCGGCCGCGCCAGTCGAGCGCGAGCTCGTGCAGCAGGTCCTCCGCGGGGGTCGGCGGACGCTCCGACGAGACCTGCGGGAGGGTGAGCACCCCGGTCTCGGGCACGAGTGCCTTGACGTTGCCGCCGACGACGTTCGCGACCTCGCCGAGCCCGTCGACCATGTCCGCCTCGGTGACCTCCTCGTCGGGCCCCATCGCGAGCAGCGCCCGCGTGAGCTCGACGACGGTTCCCCGCTCGGCCTCGATGAGCACGCGACCCGAGCCGGCCTCGTGCACGTCGACCCATGCGTGCATGGGCTCCACGGGGTCGGGGCGGTCGCCGTACCAGGGGTTGAGCAGGCCCGGCTCGCCGTCGATCATCGCGGAGAAGACCTCCTCGGCGATCGACAGGATCGGGTCGGTGTTGCCGAGCGCGTCGACGTCCAGGCCCATGCCGCCCGCGTCGGTGACGTCCGTGGTCATGCGATCTCCTCGTACTCGACCAGCCCGAGCAGCTGGAGCTTCTCCCGGAACGCGTCCGGCGTGAACGGCTTGATGAGGTACTCGTGCGCGCCGGCCGCGAGCGCACGGACGATCTGCCCCTGCTCGCTCTCGGTCGTGACCATCATGAGCGTCACGTCGCGCCAGGCCGGGTTCTCGCGCACGGCGCCGACGAACTCGAGCCCGTTCATCACGGGCATGTTCCAGTCGATGCACGCGAGCTCGACCTCCGTGCCGGCCTCGAGCAGGTCGAGGGCGGCCCGTCCGTCGGCCGCCTCCACCGTCTCGAAGCCCAGGTTGCTGAGCTGCCCCGCGACGATGCGACGCATCGTCCGGGAGTCGTCGATCACGAGCGCTCTCATGCTGCCCTCCGGTGGGGAAGTCGATAGACGCTGCCGCGGCCCACGGGGACCCGCTGCCAGTCGTCGTCGACACCGATGGTCGTCTCGGCGGCGCCGAGAAGGAGGAAGCCACCGGGGCGCAGCACCTGCTGCACGCGACGGAGCACGTCGCGCTTGGTGGCGAGGTCGAAGTAGATGAGCACGTTGCGCAGGAACACCACGTCGAACGGCCCGCCCGCGGGGGGTGCGTCGAGCAGGTTGTGCTGCTGGAACGTGACCTTCTGGCGCAGCGCGGGCGAGACCTCCCAGTCGACGCCCGAGCGCGTGAAGTACTTGACGAGCATGGGTGCGGGCAGGCCGCGGTTCACCTCGAGCTGGCTGTAACGACCCGACGCGGCACGGTCGACCATCGCCTTGGACAGGTCCGTCGCGACGATGCGCAGGTCGGCCTGGGGCGCGGCGTCGGCGAGCGACATCGCGATCGAGTAGGGCTCCTGGCCGCTCGAGCACGCGGCGGACCAGATGCGCAGCCCACGCTGGGGCAGGCCCGGCGTCACGACGCCCGTGGGGCCGGCGAGCACCTCGGGCAGCACGTGCTGGACGAGTGCGTGGAACGGCTGGACGTCGCGGAACCACGACGTCTCGTTGGTCGTGAGCGCCTCGACGACCACCTCGAGGGCGGCCGGGCCCGCGGTGCGCAGCGCGGCGACGTACGCGTCGACGTCCTGCCCCTTGGCGCGTGCGAGCGGCATGAGCCGGCTCTCGACCAGGTACTCCTTGCCCACCTCGAGCTGGATCGCGCTGCGACGGCGCACGAGGTCGGCGACGAACGCGAAGGTGTCCGGGCGCAGCGTCATGACGCACCTCCTCCCACGTACGAACGTCGGCGTGCGGTGGCGCGGGGCGCCTCCTGCACGGTGCGCTGCACGGCCTCGGCCACCGCGTCGAGCGGGAGCAGGGCGTGCACCAGGCCCGCGGTCGCGACCGCACCCGGCATGCCCCACACGACGCTCGTCGCCTCGTCCTGCGCGATCAGGGTCCCGCCGTTCTCGACGAGCTCGGCCGACGCGGAGCGCCCGTCGGCCCCCATCCCGGTGAGCATCACGGCGAGCAGGTCACCGCCGTAGGCGCGCACGGCCGAGCGGAACATGACGTCGACCGAAGGGCGGCAGAAGTTCACCGGGGGTGCCTGCGTGAGCTGGGTGTGCAGCGTGTCGGTGCCGCCCACCTCGAGGTGCAGGTCGCCCGGGGCGATGTAGACCGTGCCCGCCTCGAGCCGCTCGCCGCCCGCGGCCTCGACCACGGTGCTGGGACCCACGCGGTCGAGCCGCGCGGCGAGCTGACGGGTGAAGACGGGTGGCATGTGCTGCACGACGAGCACCGGGACCGGCAGCGGGGCGGTGAGGCCCGCGAGCACGCGGGACAGCGCCTCGGGCCCGCCGGTCGACGAGCCGATCACGACGGCGCGCACGGGGTGCGGCTCGGGCCGGGGCCGCAGGGACGCCGTCGGGCGGGCCGCGCGGGCCGCGGGTGCGGCGGTCGCGGCGC